>JAAVWC010000008.1 GCA_023910675.1 Gemmatimonas sp. | reverse complement strand
TGCGCTTGATGTCAATGCTCCCCACCTGGCGTTCAAAGCGCATGAAGTCTTCGAACACCTCGTGCGATGTCTCGCCGCCCAACGGCACCGAAAAGATGGTGCGCGTAATGACGTCGGCCGTGAGGTGGCTCATGGCCGCGTCGAGCGAGAAGACGGTGGCCGTTGCGGCGTCTGCGGCGAGTTGCCGCTCGTAGTCGTCTACGGCGGCCACCATGAACTCGAAGGCGCGGTTGATGCGCATGTGCGAGAACGCCGGATCCACCATCTTGCGCTGCCGGCGCCAGGTGTCGCCGCTGGTGACGAACATCGAGTTGCCGACCAGATCCTCCAGCGCCTCCACGAACAGGTCGTTCTTGGGGAACGTGTCGTGATCGGTGAGAATCCGATTGACCCACACCGGGTCGTTCACCAGCAGAATGCCGCGGCGCGTGTAGCCGAGGGGCGTGATCATCTCGCGGTAGGCGAGATCGGGGAGGAGGCTCAGCAGGTCTTTCTCGCGCCGCCACATGAGGCGCAGCAGCGAAGGGACAGGCGGGCGCGGCACGGGGGCGGGCGGGCGCCACAGGGGGCCTGACGCGGGTATTGCGGGCTGGGAGGGGGCGGTCACGACCTCAGGCCTTGCTCGGGACGCGGGAGGCCGCTGCACGGCTCCGCCAGAAGGCAAGCCGGATACGCATCTGTTGGTAAATGATGATCACGAGCCCCACCGCCAGCGGGATGGACCACATCTTGGGGTTGAGCGCGTGCCCGGGATTGAGGCGGACGAACCCGAAGGCCATGAAGGCGGTGTACACGGAAATACCGGACCCAACGATGCTCTTTACGTGCTCGAGCTGGTACATGATGCGGCTGGGTTCGTCGGTGTAGATGAACCAGAGATTGGTGAGCCCCGACGCCACGCCCACGACGGAAAAGCCCATCATGAGCGTCTCGTTGATCAGCCACCCGCGATACGCGCAGACCAGTGCCGCAAAGATCGTGAAGAGGTTGAGCCCCACGTTCGCCCAGTGACGATTCGCCAGATGCTGCTTCTTGTTGCGGATGGTCGCCACGCCGTGCCAGACCAGATGGATGGTCATGATGGCCAGATAGAGCATCATCCAGCCGAAAATCCCCTCGATGCGCGACTGCGGCCAATTGAGGGCCACCTGCTTGGGGTGGGTGGCAATGGGGGCCAGCAGCGTCGTGCTCGCCATACCGATGGCCATGCTGGCGGTCACGAGCATGAGCCGGCTGTACCACGTCCCGACCTTGCGATGGGTGGCACTCCCCTTTTTCCCCAGCACGGGGATCCAGAACAGGAGCAGCCCCACCGCGCCGGTGGTGATGTGGACGAAGAGAAAACCTTCAAAGGGCCACATACGGACTTTGGGTATCCTGTGACGGAGAGCGGGGTATGACGGGGAGACAAGCCAAACTGGAGAGACCGCCGCCGGAACGCCACGGTGAAGTTCCTGACACCAACTTGGTCCGGGTGCGGTTTTTCCGGCAGGGTGCCGACACTCCCATCCATGCTGATTCGCTTGACCCTGCGTAGCTTACGGGGTTAACTCTACCATCCGTGCAGCCGTGTCGTGCTGCTCGTTCCAATGCTGTGCGGGGACTTCTGGTCCCCGGGCTGCCCACCGTACCGGATCGCCATGTCCCACGACAAGCATCTGCGCTGCTCTTTTTGCGGAAAGTCCAAGGACGCCGTCCGGAAGTTCATTTCGGGGCCCTCGGTCTATATCTGCAACGAGTGCATTGCCCTCTGCAATGAAATTCTGGCGGAGGACGAGGAGCGCGAGGTCGCGGAATCGATCACGCAGGTGCCTACCCCGCGTGAGATCAAGAACATCCTCGACTCGTACGTCATCGGGCAGGAACATGCCAAGAAGGCGCTCTCGGTGGCGGTGTACAACCACTACAAGCGCATCAACGCGGCCGGCACGGCCCGCGAGGACGATGTCGAGCTCGACAAGTCCAACATCCTGCTGATCGGCCCCACGGGTACCGGCAAGACGCTGCTCGCGCAGACGCTCGCCCGCATCCTCGATGTGCCGTTCACGATCGCCGACGCCACCACGCTCACGGAAGCGGGCTACGTGGGCGAAGACGTCGAAAACATCCTGGTGCGGCTGCTGCAGGCCGGTGACTTCAATGTCGCCGAATGTGAGCGTGGCATCGTGTATATCGACGAAATCGACAAGATCGCGCGCAAGTCGGAAAACCCGAGCATCACGCGCGATGTCTCCGGCGAAGGCGTGCAGCAGGCGCTCCTCAAGATTCTCGAGGGCACGGTGGCCAGCGTACCGCCCCAGGGCGGCCGCAAGCACCCGCAGCAGGAGTACATCCAGATCAACACCAAGGACATCCTGTTCATCTGCGGTGGCGCCTTCGACGGCCTCGAGAAGATCATCGAGGCCCGTACCGGCAAGCGTCAACTTGGCTTCGATGCGAAGAAGGGAGACAGCAAGGTCGTCTCCATCAAGCAGACCACCCCCAAGACCCCGTTCGTGGAAGTCGAACCGGACGACCTGCTCCGCTTCGGCATCATCCCTGAACTCGTGGGCCGTCTTCCGGTCTGTGTTCCGCTCGAAGCCCTCGACGAAGACACGCTCGTCAGCATTCTCAAAGAGCCGAAGAACGCGCTGACCAAGCAATACCAACGCCTCTTCAATCTCGAAGAAGTCAAAATCACGTTCGAGGAATCGGCGCTCCGCGCTGTCGCCGCCAAGGCCCTCAGGCGTGGCACCGGGGCGCGCGGCTTGCGCGCCATCCTTGAGGAGACGCTCCTCGATACCATGTTCGAACTGCCGACCCGCGACGATGTGGTGGAGGTTCGGGTGACCGAGGCTGCGGTGCAGCACGGCGGCCCCCCGCTCCTCGAGATCGCGCCCAAGCGGCAGAAGAAGGAAGCCTGAGCACGCAACGGACTTCGAGGACCGGCAGCCTAAAGCTGCCGGTCCTTCCGCTTCGGGACGTGGTGCTGTTCCCCCACGTCGCCATGCCCCTCCTCATCGGGCGGGACGCGTCGCTGGCGGCCGTGACCGCAGCCCTCGACGGCAATAGGGAAATTCTGCTCGTCACGCAGCGCAATGCCGATGTGAACGTCCCCACCGGGACCGACCTGTATCGCATCGGCGTGCGTGCGCGCCTGCAGCAGGCGACCCGCGTCTCGAACGGCACCACCAAAGTGCTGGTCGACGGGCTGGAGCGTGTGCAGGTCTCACGCTTCACTACCGCCAAAGCGCTGCAGGCCACCAAGGGTGCCAAAGCCGGTACGCTCATCGAAGCGCGCGTCGATCCCCTGCCCTTCAGGCGCGCACGCGCGGGCGGCCCGCAGGGGAGCGACACCACGCACGCGCGCATCCGCCACGCCCTCTCCTTGTTTGAGGACTACAGCGGATTGCAACGCCGGTTGCCCCCCGAAGTCATCGGACTGCTGCAGGGGCTCGACGACGAAGAGCGTATTGCCTTCGGCATCGCCGCGCATTTGCAAATTCCCCTCGAACAGCGTCAGGCACTGCTTGGCGCCGCCTCGCTCGCGGATCTCTCCACGCAGCTGGTCAACATTCTTGGGGCCGAGCTCGAACTGCTCAAGCTCGAGCGCAAGATCGACGATCAGGTCCGTGGGTCGCTCTTTCAGAATCAGCGCGAGTTCTTTCTGCAAGAACAGCTGCGCGCCATTCACCGCGAGCTCGGCCAGGAAGACGGCGACGAGTTCGAGGAGATGGCCAAACAGATCGCCGCACATGGATTGCCGGAGGCGGTCGAAACGCGCGCCCATCGAGAGCTGCGCCGTCTCAAGCGCAGTTCGCCCACCAGCCCCGACGCCGCCGTCTCACGCGGATGGCTCGACTGGGTGCTCGCCCTTCCATGGACGGCGCGTACGGTCGACACCACCGACCTGGACGTCGCGCGCACGGCGCTCGAAGGCGATCACTACGGGCTGGCCGAGGTCAAGGAACGCATCCTCGACCACATTGCCGTGCTCGCGCGCGTGGGGAAGCTCCCCGGGCCCATTCTCTGCCTGGTCGGACCGCCGGGCGTGGGCAAGACGTCGTTAGGCCGCTCCATTGCCCATGCACTCGATCGCAAGTTCGTGCGCATGGCCCTCGGCGGTGTGCGCGACGAAGCGGAAATCCGTGGCCATCGTCGCACCTACATCGGCGCGATGCCGGGACGCATTCTGCAGGCGATGCGCCGTGCGGAGAGCGTGAACCCGGTCATTCTGCTCGACGAAATCGACAAGCTGGGCGCCGACTTCCGCGGCGACCCGGCCGCGGCATTGCTCGAAGTGCTCGACCCCGAGCAGAACAGCGCGTTCAACGATCACTACCTCGAAGTCGATTACGACTTGTCGCAGGTGTTGTTCGTGACCACGGCCAACTCGCTGAGCACCATTCCGGAAGCGCTGCGCGACCGCATGGAAATCATTCGCCTGCCCGGCTATCTGGAGCAGGAAAAGCTCGCGATTGCACGCCGCTTCCTCGTGCCCAAGCAGCTCGTGGCGAACGGCGTTCCTGCCGACCGCGTCACGCTCGCCGACGATGTGCTACCGGCCATCATTCGCAACTACACGCGCGAAGCAGGCGTGCGGGATCTGGAACGCCGCATCGCGCGACTGTCGCGGAAACTCGCGCGCCGCCCATGGACCGAGAAGAACACGCACACGGTCAGCACCGACGACTTGCAGGCGATGCTCGGCACCGCTCCGCACCCCGAAGATGAGCTTAACCTCGAGGATCAGGTGGGCGTCGCCAACGGACTCGCGTACACGAGCACCGGTGGTGAACTGCTGGAAATCGAAGTGAGCGTGGTGCCAGGACGCGGACGTCTGCAACTTACCGGCACGCTGGGGGATGTCATCAAAGAGTCGGCGGCCGCCGCGTTGAGCTTCGTCCGTGCGCGCGCGTCGGCACTGGGTCTCTCGCCCGACTTCCATCGTACGCGGGACATTCACGTACACTTGCCTGCCGGTGCCACGCCCAAAGACGGCCCGTCAGCGGGCATTGCACTGGCCACGGCGCTGATCAGTGCACTCACCGGCATCCCGGTGCGCGGCGATGTGGCCATGACGGGTGAAGTCACGTTGCGTGGTCGCGTGTTGCCCATTGGCGGTTTGCGCGAGAAAGGCGTGGCCGCACACCGGCATCGCATTGCGCACGTGATCGTGCCTGCCGCGAACATGAAGGATCTCAACGAACTGCCCGATGACGTGCGCGCCGGCGTCACCTGGCACGTGGCCCGCACCATGGACGAGGTGCTGGCGATGGCGTTGCGCGGTGCCGTACCGACGTTGCGTGACGAGTGCATCGTACTGTCCGATGCACCGGGCATGGTGACGTGAGGCCGTCATGAGCAAAACCGTTCGCACCGACAAACCCAAAACCGATACATCGGCGCCCGACCCGCTGGTCATTCGGTATCTCGAGTATCTGGGGCCGATGTCCCAGCGTGGCGGCTGGCGTCCCGATGTGACGCATCCGGAAATCGCCTTTGTGGGGCGATCGAACGTGGGCAAGTCGTCGCTGCTCAACAAGCTCATGAAGCGCAAAGCCTTCGCGCGCGTGAGCAACACGCCCGGGCGCACGCGCGAGATTCACTTCTTCGACGTGAACCGGCAATTCGTCCTCGCCGACTTGCCGGGCTACGGCTACGCACGCATCAGCAAGGAGCGTCGCGCCGAGTGGCGTCCGCTCATCGAGGGGTATCTGAGCGACAGCCCCAAACTGTGGGGCGTCGTGCAGTTGCTCGACGTGCGACACGATCCGACGGCCGACGACATGGTCATGCTCGACTTTCTGGCAACGTTGGGCGTACCGACGATCTTTGCCGTCACCAAGGTCGACAAGCTCAAGAAGATCGAGGTGGCGCCGCGGGTCGAAGCCCTGGCGACGCAGTTGCGCCTCGACGCGGACCAGATCGTGCCGTTCAGTTCGACCACCGGCGCCGGACGCGATGAACTCGCGTCGGCGCTCATGGACCTGCTTGCCTTGCCCGACTGGAGGATCCCCGCGCCATGATCTCCCGTGCTCAGCAGCTGCTCCTGCTCGCCCTCACCTCGCTGGCGGCGGCGTGCGGTACCGCCAGTCAGGTCGTGGCGCAGGTGCCGCCGCCCGCCGGCCAAACCAGCGTCAGTGGAGACACCCTCGACCCCAATTGGGTGCCTGCCGGTTTCGGGACGCTCCGGCAGGACGACATTGCGCTCAAGACCTCGCCGGCCAACGGGCTGCAGGTGCGCGCGGTGCCGCTCGATGAGCGGATCATTCGCCTGCTTTCTCCCGACTCCTATCGCGCCCTGCGCGACCTGCAGGCGAGCAAGGAGCAGCAGCTGCTCGCGGTGAAAGAGCGCAGCCGGCTGCCATCGTACTCCGTGTGGTACGTGAGCTTCTTCGCCCTCGAGCAGGGCGAGACGCGGTTTTCGCCCCAGGAGTTCATCATCAGCAACACCGGGCGCGATTTCCGCCCGCTGGACATGGTGCCGCTCACTCCGGGATTCGGCGAATACCGTCTCAAGCAGCGCGAAGTGCAGTCGGCGCTCCTGGTGTTCGACGGGCAGATCGACCTCAATCAGCCGGTCACCGCGCAGCTCGAAACCACGACGAGCGTGACCGACTGGAACAGTGTGCTGCAGCGTATCGAGCGTGAGCGCGCGCTGGTACGTTCGCGCGCGGCCGGCAAGCGCTGAACAGAGTACGATGAGCCTTACGGCACCAGCAGCACATCCTCGACCGGGCCAGCATCGCCGTGTCGCAACAGATGCAGGGTGTACTGCAACGCCTGATGCTCCCGCGGCCAGGCGAGGCGGTCCATGGCGGCCGCGGGGCTAACCCACTCCCACGCATCGTGCTCAGCGCCCGTCGTAATGGGGACTGAACCATCGACAATCGCCGCGAACACCACGGCGAGTTGCACGCTGTCAAAACGGTGCAGATAGAACGGGTTCACGGTAATGCTGTACAGGCGCTCCGGTGTCAGTCCGGTCTCCTCCTGAACCTCGCGTCGCGCCGCCTGGCCGGGACGCTCTCCCCGCTCAATGCGGCCGTGCACGATCTCCCAGGCGCCCGTACAGCGAGTCCCTGCGGCGCGCCGCATGACCAGCACCCGCCACCGGTCGGCACTCCCCGCCGGTGCCGGCGCCAATACGACTACGTCCACCACACGCACGTCTACGCGGGTACTGGTCAAATGGGTATCGTCGAAGCGCATGAGCGAATGCTAGATCGTCGCTTGCCTCACGGCGAGCGGGGCGGCGAACTTTCCGGTGATGACCACCTTTGCTGATTTCCGCGCCCGCGCCGAGTCGTGCCGCGCGGCCGGTGGCCTCGTGCCCGTGTGGCGCGACTGCCTGCTCGACCTCTGTACCCCCGTCTCCGCCTTCGCCAAGCTGCGGAGCGGGCCGTTTGCGTTCCTGCTGGAATCCGCGGTCACCCGCGGACAGGCATGGTCGCGCTACACCTATCTCGGCAGCGCCCCCCGTGGCGCGTGGCGCCTCATGGACGGCGTGGTGGAAGACTGGGCGCCCGATACCGGCTGGCACGGGGCGCGTACCCCGTCGGACCCCATTGGGGATCTGCGCGACCTCGTGCGCGATATGCGGCCGGTGGATGCCCCGGAGCTCGGGACACTGTGGAGTGGCGCGTTCGGCTTCTTCTCGTACGACACCGTACGCCACATCGAGCGCCTCCCCAAGGCGCCGCCACGCGCGCTCACCTACCCCGACGCCTGTTTTGTCTTTACCGACGCACTCGTCGTCATCGACAACTGGCGCGGGCAGGCCCGAGTCATCGTGTCGGTGCCGGTGCCGGCCAGCGCCAGCGACGAGACGCTGGTCGCGCTGCACACGCGGGCAACCGCGACGCTCGACGATACGATTGCGCGGCTGCAGGGCCCCGAAGTACTCCCGCCACTCTCCATGCACGAAGATGCCGCGCCCGCCGTGGCGCACTCGACGTTCGCGCGCGAAGACTTCCTGCGCGATGTCGACCGCATCAAGGAGTACATCCTCTCGGGCGACGTCTTTCAGGCGCTGCTTGCGCGTCGCATGGAAGTGCCGTTCGACTTCGACAGCACCACGCTCTACCGCATGCTGCGCGCCCTCAATCCGAGCCCGTACATGTTCCATCTACAGCTCGACGGCCTCGAGCTTGTCGGCAGTTCGCCCGAGATGATGCTGCGCGTGGAGAACGGCAAGGTGACGGTGCGCCCCATAGCCGGGACACGTCCGCGCGGTCGCACGGACGCCGAAGACGAAGCGCTCGCGGAGGAACTCATCAACGATGAAAAAGAGCGTGCCGAACACGTCATGCTCGTGGACCTCGGCCGCAACGACGTGGGGCGACTGGCCAAGTATGGCACCGTCGAAGTGACGGACCTCATGGTCATCGAGAAGTACTCGCACGTCTTTCACATCGTGAGCCAAGTCGAGGGACAGCTCCCCGACGGTGCGAGTGCGCTCGATGCGTTCCGCGCGGTGTTCCCGGCTGGCACGATGACCGGCGCCCCCAAGGTACGCGCCATGGAAATCATCGACGAGCTCGAACCCGAGCGTCGCGGTGCCTACGCCGGGGCGCTCGGCGTCATTGGCGCCGGCGACACGCGCATGGACCTCGCGATCACCATCCGCACCTGTGTGATTGCCGACGGTGTCGCATCGGTCCAGGCTGGCGGCGGTATCGTGCACGACTCCGTGCCCGAGAACGAGTGGGAAGAAACGAACAACAAGGCGCGGGCCATGCTCACCGCCATCGGTCGCGCCCGCGCGGCCGCGGGGCACTGAGCATTGCCCTTCGTGCTGGAGTCCACGGCCGGCGATCGTCGGTTTTCGCTGACAGGTAAGGCATCCCTGATCGTGGGTCGCGACCCCATCAGTGATCTTCCCATCCTGCACCCTGCCGTCTCGCGTCGACACGCCGAGTTGCGCGTGGACGAGCGTGAAGTCGTGGTGCACGTGATCGACTTCGGCTCGCGCAACGGCACGTGGATCAACAACGCGCGCGTGTCACACGGTGTGGCGCGCGCTGGCGATAGCATCGCCTTTGGTACCGTCGCCTTTACGCTGCGCACGGCGCCATCCGCGCCGATGCGTCCGACGCCGGTAAGCGCTTCGAGCGATCCAGCCGCCACGCTGCTGCGCGAACGCGTGGTACCGTCGCCCGATCAGGCCTTGGCCGACGTCGCCAACGCCACCGCGGGCAATGCGCAGGCAACGCAGCGACTCACACAGCTGGTGCGCATCGCGCAGCGCCTTGGTTCCTTCGGCGATCTCGACGGGCTGTTGGACGCGATGACCGAAGACTTGTTCAGCACCTTCGACGCCGACCGGGTGGCCATTCTGCTGGCGACTCCCGACGGCGTCCTCGACACCCGCGTGTCACGCGACCGTCGCGGCAATATTTCGCGACCCGTGCCCCGCGCGATCGCCAATGGCGTGGCCGAACGACAGGTCGCGCTCCTCACCAACGATGCCGGCAGCGACGAGCGCACCGCCGGCGAGTCGGTCCTCAAACAGGCGGTAAAGTCGGCCATCGCCGCCCCCTTGCTCGGAGAGCAGCGCGCCACACTGGGCGTGCTCTACGTCGACCATCTGCGCGACGGGTCCGTCTTCGATGATGACGACCTGGCCTTGCTCGTCGCCTTTGCCGGCATTGCGGCCGCCGCGGTCGAACGCGAAACGGCGGCAGCACAGTTGCTGCGGGCCGCCCGTGTGCGCGAAAACTTCGAGCGGTATTTCACGCCGCAGTTGGCCGAGCGCATTGCGCTCACCACGACGCGCGTGCAACCCGGCGGGACACGGCAGCAGGTGGTGGTGCTGTTCAGCGACATCCGCGGCTTTACCGCAATTGCCGAGTCGCTGCCGGCGACGGAGATGGCGACCCAGCTGAACGAGTACTTCACCGCGATGGTAGAATGCGTGTTCCGTCATGGCGGCGCCCTCGACAAGTTCATCGGCGACGCAATCATGGCCTATTGGGGCGCGCCGGAGACCCAGAAGAACGACGTCGACTGCGCGGTCTCGGCGGCGTTCGACATGCAGGTGGCACTCGCGGAACTCAACACCCGCTGGCGACACGAAGGACGGCCCGAGCTGCACGCCGGCATTGGCATTCATCAGGGCGAAGCCTTCGTGGGGAACATCGGCTCCCCGCGCCGCCTCGAATTCACGCTCATTGGTGATACCGTCAACGTGGCAAGTCGCCTGTGCAGCCTGGCCCAAGCCGACGAAGTGCTGGTGAGTGAGCGTATCGTCGAGGCGGTCGTGGCCTCTCGCACCGTGCCCGTGTCGTATCGCTCCCGCGAAGAGCTGCGCGTACTGCGCCGCAACAGCGAAGAACGTTTCGTGTGGCAAGTCGAGCGCGGCGAATGACGACTACGCAGGTGGCTCACGCGAGAGCGCTCGACTCGCGGCCGCTCGAACAGGCCACGGTGTTCGGCTACGCCTCGTACCTCGACGACTTGAGCACCATCATCCGGGATTACGGCACGCTGTATGATTGGGCGTCGTCGCAGCCGCAGCCGCGCGCGTTGCGCGGGCGGGCACCCGTGTACGTCGCCGCACTCCCCACGACGCGCACCGCAGTCGTCGTGCGTCATTCATGGCATGGTGGCCTGCTGGCGCCGCTCACGCGCGACGTGTTCCGGCGACCAACGCGAGCGCCGCTGGAGTTCGATCACTCGCGGACGCTGTTGGAGTTGGGGATCCCCACGACGGAAGTGCTGGGGTACGCGCTGTACCACGCGGCCTTCGGCCTGGTACGCGTCGACGTCGTTTCGCGCTACGTCGAACACACGGCGGATCTGGGCATGGTCCTCGCCAACTTCGCCCCCTCCATTGAGTGCGACGCCGCGCTCGCGGCGACACAGACGCTTCTCGAGCGGCTGGCACGGCACGGCGTGGTCCATCCCGATCTGAACGTGAAAAATATTCTGTTGCATACGCCTCCCGACGCGCCGCCATCCGCACTGGTGATCGATGTGGATGTCGCGACCGTAGGCGGCGTCTCGCCTGTTCGCGCCATGGAGCGAAATGTGGCGCGACTGGAGCGTTCGCTGCACAAATGGAACCGGCAGTTCGGGTGCGACATGGCCGACGCGCGCATTGCCGCCTTCGCCAAAGCGGCGCTCGCCCGTGTTCCAGCGGCGGCATCAGGGAGCGCCTTGTGAGCACGGCCCGCACTGACGTGACCACCTCGCCCCCGCTGCCCCCGCTCCGCCTCGAGCGCGTGGGCCTCGTCATGATGAGTGCCGTCGGCGACGCCGTGCACGTCATGCCCATCATTCACGCCCTCAAGGCGCACGCGCCGCGTTGTCATGTGAGCTGGGTGTTGCAACCGGGACCGGCAACGCTCGTGCGTGGCCATCCGCTGGTGGATGACATCGTGCTGTTCGATCGCTCCAAAGGATGGCGCGGCTTTCTGGAGACGCGCGCGGAACTGGCCACGCGACAGTTCGATGTGGTGCTCGGCCTGCAGGTGTACTTCAAGGCGGGGCTCATCACGGGCTTTACGCAGGCGCCGGTCAAGCTTGGCTTTGATACAGCCCGTGCCCGTGATGCCAACTGGCTCTTCACGACCCATCGCATTGCGCCGCATGTCGGGCAGCATGTGCAGGACCAGTACTTTGAATTCCTCGATGCGCTCTCCGTGCCGCATGATGCGCCGCAGTGGACGCTCGGCCCATGGAACGCTGAGGAGCGCGAGTGGCAGCGCAGTTTCCTGGCGCAGTTCGACCGCCCGATCGCGCCGATTGTCGTCGCCACGAGCAAGGCGGCGAAGGACTGGATGCCGGAACGGTGGGCGCAGGTGTGCCATATCCTGTGGAATGACTACGGGCTGCAGCCGGTGCTGGTGGGCGGGCGTTCGGAGCGCGAGCTGGCGGCTGAAGCCGTCATCATGCGCGACGCGCCCATGGCGCACTCCGCGCTGGGGAGTGGACTGCGTAAACTGTCGGCGATCCTCGACGGCGCGGCGGTCGCCTTGTCGCCCGACACGGGACCCTTGCACCTGGCCATCGCCCTGCGAACGCCGGTGATATCACTGCTTGGCTATACGAATCCCAAGCGCGTCGGCCCATACGACTTTGCGCACGACCTCATGATCGACGCGTACGGCGATCCCGGCGAAGACTATCCGTTGGACATGGTGTACCGCGAAGGACGACTGCCGCGCATTACGGTGCAACACGTGGCCGAGAAGCTGGTGCAGTGGCAGCGCGCCTATGCGCCCGCCCGGTTGCAAGCGCTGCGCGACCGCGGCCTTACGCGGTGAGCGCTCCGAACGCGTACTGATAGCCCAGACCGACCAGCAGCTCGACCAGTTTGCCCAGCGGGAGTCCCATCACGGCGAAGTAGTCGCCGTCGATGCGCTGCACGATGGTGGCCCCGAACCCCTGGATGCCGTAGGCGCCGGCTTTGTCCATGGGTTCGTCCGTGTTCACGTACGCGTCGATCTGTTCGCGCGTAAGGGCACGAAACTGCACGCGCACGGCCTCGACGGCGGAGAGGGTGCGCCCTCCCTGTGCCACGGCAACCGCGGTGTACACCGTATGCTCACGCCCGGAGAGCCGCTCGAGCATCGTCACCGCATCGGCGGCATCGCGTGGTTTGCCCAGGATGGCGCCGTCAATCACGACGATCGTGTCCGAGCCAATGACGACCGCGTCGGGGTGCACCAGCGCCAAGGTATGTGCCTTGTCGCGCGCCAGCCGCTCGCAGTGCGGCACAGGCTCCTCGCCCGGGTGCACCGATTCATCAATGTCGGCCGGCCGGACTTCGTGGGCGAGACCGATCTGCGCAAGGAGCTCGCGACGGCGCGGAGACTGCGAAGCAAGGATGATCCGAACGGGCGTCTTGGTTGTGGCGTTCATGCGGTAAGTTTACGGGGCAACGGCTGCCGATGGCACCGCCCGTGTTTACCCGACCCTGCTGCGCGCATCATGTCCACTGACGCCTTCGACCCGATCGACACCCACTTCGAAACACTGGCCATTCGGGCACAGGCACCCGTGTCGCCGGAGCGGGAACACTCGGTGCCGTTGTATCTCACGTCAAGTTTCCGCTTCGACGACGCCGAGCATGCGCGCGCCTTGTTCTCCGAGGAAGTGGCGGGCAACATCTACAGCCGCTACGCGAATCCGAACACCGACGAATTCGTGCGCAAGCTGTGCCTGCTCGAAGGCGGTGGAGATGGTATCGCCACGTCGTCGGGGATGTCGGCCGTCTTCTGTGCCATCGCCGCGCGCGTCTCGAGTGGTGATCATGTGCTCGCGTCGCGGGCGCTGTTTGGCAGCACGCACCAGCTGTTCACGCGCATTCTTCCCAAGTGGGGGGTGACGAGCGACTACGCCGACGTCGGCGACCCGGCCAGCTGGGAGCGCCTGATTCGTCCGGAGACGAAGCTCATCTTCATCGAGACTCCGTCCAATCCGGGGCTCGAACTGATTGATCTCGCCTGGCTTGGAGCGCTCGCGCAGTCGCGCGGCATCCCGCTCGTGGTCGACAACTGTTTTGCGACGCCCTATCTGCAGCGCCCGCTCGCGCTGGGGGCATCGGTGGTCATCCACTCCGCCACCAAGTACATCGACGGACAGGGGCGTGCCCTGGGTGGTGCCATCGTGGGTACCCGCGAGTACATGGCGGACTGCCGCTTTTTTGCCCGGCACACGGGCCCCGCCATGAGTGCATTCAACGCGTGGCTGCTCTCCAAGTCGCTCGAAACGCTCGCGGTGCGCATGGACCGTCATTGCAGCAACGCGTTGGCGATTGCCACGCACTTCGAGGGGCACCCGGCGCTGGAGTCCGTGCGCTACCCGTTCCTCGCGTCCCACCCGCACCATGAGCTCGCCAAGCGGCAGATGTCCCAGGGCGGCGGCATCGTCGTGCTCGTGCTCAAGGGCGGTCTCGAAGCGGGCCGGCGATTCCTCGATCGCGTGCAGATGGTCTCGCACTCCGCCAATCTCGGGGACACGCGCACCATCGTGACCCACCCGGCCTCGACGACCCACAGCAAGCTGACCCCCGCCGAACGGGAGGCGGTGGCCATCTCGGACGGCCTGATCCGAGTGAGCGTCGGGCTCGAACATGTGGCCGACATCATCGCCGACCTCGAGCACGCCCTCGGCGCCACCTGAGGAGGTCGAGTATTCTCTTTATTGGAAAACGGTTGGGGGATTTATGCGGACTGTTTGCCGGGCACCTTTTTCGGTACGTTTTTCTTCCGCAGATGCCAGCGAAAGGTCCGAGGGGCGCGTTATGTTGATGGTGGCGTTCCACGTTCCAACCAAATTGTGACGGGGCCATCATTTACGAGTTCGACGTCCATAGTGGCGCCGAATTCGCCAGTCTCGACCTGAAGCCCCTGCTGTCGCAAGTACATCACGAATTGGTTATATAACGGTATCGCAATTTCCGGCTTCGCTGCGTCGATGAAGCTGGGACGACGGCCTTTTCGGGCGTCGGCATAGAGCGTGAATTGGGATACCACGAGGAGTGCTCCACCCTGTTCCACCAGATCGCAGTTCAGTTTCTGGGCCTCGTCTGGAAACAGGCGTAGTCCGATCACCTTGTCGGCCATCCACTCGACTTCCTGCAGCGTATCGGAATGAGTGAAGCCTACGAGGAGTACGTATCCGCCATGGATTCGTCCGGAGACCCGTTCAATGGGCCCTTCGTCCGATTCCTCTCGAATGCGGACTTCAGCACGTTTTACGCGTTGGAGTAGTATTCGCATAGCTTCAAAGATTGGCTCTGTCATCGCCTGACGTAAGCGTAGCCTGCGCTTATGGCCAGGGATCGGGGGGGCTAATGCAATCATCAGAACCGTGCAACCACGCCTTGCGTTACACTTCGATCTGACGCCGCGCACTGCAGCGACGGACGCCGATTCCGCCTTCCTCGCCGCATGTGTGGCGTGGCTTGGGCTGGACCAGGGCCAGCCGCTGAGCTGGGATGCGCCCTCCAATCACACGCTCGACGGCGGACGCATTCTCCGCTGGGCGCCATACCGTCACGAGAGATCGGCGCTCGCCGACATCGTCGTGCACGCGCCCGATCCGCTCGACCGTTCGCTGCAATGGTCCACGCACGTCACCTACGTCGTAACGACCAACGCGGCCGGTGCCCAGCACCGGCAGGTGAACATTCGTGTGAGCACCGATGGGGGCGCCGCCAATGGCGCGCCGCCGCCAGTGCGACCGCCACGGCTCCTGTCGGAACTCGACGCGGCGTTCACGCTGACCTCCAACGACGGACCGCTCCAGCGCACCCCCACGCAGCTCGAAGCCGGCACGCTCGACGCCTTTGTGCGCTTTGTGCTCTGCGATCCGGCCCGCACGATGCCGGTGTTGCTGCTCACCGAATTGCCCGACGGCGGCTACGTGCTGCCCCCAGAGCAGTTCGCGGCCGAGATGTTCGGATTGGGGCTCTGCTTCCAGCTGCGTCACTCCGATACGTTCGCCCTGTCCGACGCCGTCGGTGGCCACGCTCGCTCGGTATTCCTCGGCTCCGCCCGCGCCTATCTCCCGGGCTTCACGCTCGAAGCCGACCCGTTCCAGCATCCGCTGGTGCTGGCCCGTGCCCTCGCCCTGCCCGGTGAACGTCGCCGCCTCGTGCAGCGACTGGCCGAAGTGTCGGTGGCGCGTCCGTTCTCCGACCCGGCCATCGTCGATACCCTGCGCGATAAGCGGTCGGACGCGTACAGCCAGCGCCCCGACGCCAGCGAAGCACTCGCGGCCGCCGAATCGGGCGTCGAGATGGACAAGGGGCAGATGATCGCCCTCGTTCGCCAGCTCGAAGAAGCCGTCCGCGCCGCCGAAGGGGAGCTCTCGCGCACCCGCGAACGCCTCGTCGAGTCCCGTCAGGCCCTCGAAGCCGAAAAGGCGTCGGCTCGCGCCCTACGCACCACGCTCGCCGCCCACAAGGAGCGGCAGCCCATCTCCAAGCCCGCCAGCGACGCTCCGCAGTCGGTGCTCGAAGCAGTCGAACGGGCGCAGGCGCTCTACAGCGATGCACTCCGCATTCTTCCGTCGGCGTACGCATCGGCCAAGGAATCGGAATTCCCCGATCCGGATACCGCGTGGTCGTATCTCAAGGCGCTCGGTGAAGTCGGCCGACGTCGCCAGGATCGCGCGCTTGGCCGTCCGCTCGGCGAAGTGTTCGCTGACCTCGGCGTCGATTACTCGCCGGGACCCACCGATGCCACGCGCAAGACGCCGTATGTCTTCCGTGAGGGTGATCGCGAGGTGGAGTGTGGCGATCAGCTACGGAAGGGGAGTAACCCCGTCACGTGCCTGCGCATCTACTTCGCCAGCACCGAAGACGGCGGGTTCGTCATCGGCCACGTCGGCCGCCAGATCGACGTCCTGGGTAAGTAACGGCGGACGTAGCGCCGAAAACCTTTGGATCCAAAACCTGAACCCACGACTCGGAACTGATCAGTTTCGGGTCGTGGGTTCACGTTTTGAGTAGTGGGTTGAACCGCCTACGGCGCCGTCTCGTGGAACTGCACGCTCGTCTCGTGCTGCAGCGCGCGGCGCAGCGCCCACTGATCCTGAAAGAGCACGACCACGGCCCCCTTGTGATCGTATACCTTGAGGCGGCTCAGTCCGGTCGCCACGCGTTCAACGTCGGCCTTGGGGCCCGTGACCCAGCGCGGCCAGCGATAGCTCATCTTTTCGAACTTGCATGGCGCTGAATACTCGTATTCGAGGCGAAAGGCCATGACATCGAACTGCAGCTGCCCAACGGCGCCCACGATCGGCTGTGAACCGGCGCTGGTTTCGGCGTAGAACACCTGCGCCGCTCCTTCTTCGGTGAGCTGACGCAGCCCCTGATCGAACTGCTTGCGCTTCATCGGGTCGGCGGGCATCGCGCGCGCAAAGTGCTCGGGGGCGAAGCGCGGAATGCCCTGGAACTCCATCTTGCCGTCGCCGCCGAGCGTGTCGCCAATGCGCAGGTTGCCGCGGTCCATCACGCCAATGACGTCACCAGGCCACGCTTCTTCGATGGCCACACGATCACGCGCCATGAACTGCTGCGGTGCGGCGAGGCGAATGGGCTTCCCCGTGCGCTGATGCACGACCTGCATGTTGGCCTCGAAATGCCCCGACACCACACGCAGAAACGCCACGCGATCACGGTGTTTGGGGTCCATGTTCGCCTGAATCTTGAACACGAAGCCAGTGAAGTCTTCGCGGGCAGGATCGACAGGACCGGTGCTCGACTCGCGCGGTCCGGGCGATGGAGCGAGTTCGAGGAACTCGCGCAGGAACGGCTCGATGCCGAAGTTCGTGAGTGCCGACCCGAAGAACACCGGCGTCAGCGCGCCGTCGATGACCCGCTGATGATCGTACTCGTGGCCGGCGGCGTCGAGGAGCTCGATATCCGTCATGAGACGAGCGAAGGCGCTCTCGCCCATCGCGTCGATGAGTTTGGGATCATCGATGCTGACAATCGTGTCGTCGGCACGGGTGGCCCCGCGGTCACCGCTGCGTTCAAAGAGGTGGACCTCGCGCTTGAGGCGGTCGTACACGCCCACGAAGATGTCGTTCTCGAACACCGGCCAGGTGGCCGCGTAGCAATCGATGCCGAGGTCGGACTCGACGTCCTGGATGAGCTTGAGCGGATCTTCGCCGTGCCGGTCGCACTTGTTCACGAGCGTGAAGATCGGCGTACGCTTCATTTTGCAGACATCGAACAGCTGCCGCGTGCGCTCTTCGACGCCGCGACGGTTGTCGAGCAGCATGATGGCGCTGTCGGCCGCCACGAGCGTGCGATAGGTGTCTTCGGAGAAGTCTTCGTGGCCCGGCGTGTCCAGCAGGTTGAGCTGATAGCCCAGAAACTCGAACTGCAGCACCGAGCTGGTGACGGAGATGCCACGCTCCTGCTCCAGCTTCATCCAGTCGGAAGTGGCGTGGCGGGTGGCACGACGCGCCTTGACGGAGCCGGCCAGGTGAATGGCGCCCCCGTACAGCAGGAGCTTTTCGGTGAGCGTCGTCTTGCCGGCGTCGGGGTGCGAAATAATGGCAAACGTGCGACGCCGCTTGATCTCCCGTTCGAGGCGGGAGTGGTCCAGCGGCGCCGGGGCCGTATCGAGTTCTGGCGTACTTTCGGACATTCCCAAAGGTAGCAGGATCGCCTGTGGGACAGCAGGCCGGGACAGTGGCTACTCCACCGTCACCGACTTCGCGAGGTTGCGCGGCTGGTCCACGTTGCAGGCGCGCTTGACCGCGATGTAATACGCCAGCAGCTGCAGCGGTACGCTCGCCAGAATGGGCGTGAGCAGATCGACGGTCTCCGGAATGCGGAACTCGTAGTCGATCTTGCCGACCAGGCTCGGCTCCTCACGCGTGGTGATCGCGATGACCTTGCCCTTGCGTGCCTTCACCTCCTGAATGTTCGACGTGATCTTGTCGAACACCGAATCGTGCGGCGCGATACACACCACCGGCATCATCTCGTCGATGAGGGCGATGGGACCGTGCTTCATCTCGGCCGCGGGATAGCCCTCGGCGTGGATGTACGATATTTCCTTGAGCTTGAGCGCGCCTTCGAGTGCGGCCGGGAAGTTGTAGCCGCGACCGAGATACAGGAAATTCGACGCGCGCTTGAATTCTTCGGCCAGCGCTTCGATTTCGTCGGCGCGATCGAGAATGCTCTGGATCTGGCCCGGCAGGTTCGCGAGCGCCTGCGCGATTTCCCGACCGCGCGCCACACTGAGGTCGCGCAAACGGGCCAGCTTGAGCGTGAACAACGCCAATGCCACGACCTGGCTGGTAAAGGCCTTGGTCGACGCCACCCCGATTTCCGGTCCGGCGTGCAGATAAATGCCGCCGTCGTCTTCGCGGGCAATGGTCGAGCCGACCACATTGACCAGACCGAGCGTGCGGGCACCACGGCGCTTGGCTTCGCGCATCGCGGCGAGCGTGTCGGCCGTTTCACCCGACTGCGAAATCACAATGCACAGCGTGCGTGGCGTGACGATCGGATTGCGATACCGGAACTCCGACGCGTACTCCACTTCGACCGGAATGCGGCACAACTCTTCGATCATCATCTCGCCGATGAGCGCGGAGTGCCAGCTGGTACCGCACGCCGTGATGATGATGTTGTCGACGTTGAGCAGGTCTTCCTTCGAGATATTCAAGCCGCCCAGCTTCGAGAACCCTTCCTCGAGAATAAGGCGCCCACGCATGGTGTTCTCCACGGTGGTGGGCTGCTCGAAGATTTCCTTGAGCATGAAGTGCGGGTACCCGCCGCGTTCGATCTGCGCGAGGTCCCACTCGATGCGCGTGACCGGCTTCTCGTGGATGATCGCGTCGAGATCGAGCACCTTATAGCCATCGCAGGTCACCACGGCAATGTCCCCATCGTCGAGATACACGACGTGGCGCGTGTGCGCGAGAATGGCCGACGCATCGGAGGCGATGAAGTACTCGCCTTCGCCGATGCCCACCAGCAGCGGGCTGCCTTTGCGGGCGGCGATGATCTTGTCCTTTTCGTCGCTCGAGATGACAGCCATGCCGTACGTGCCGTCCACCTGACTCAGTGCCTCAATCACCGCGGCTTCGAGATTGCCCGCGTAGGCGGCCTCGATAAGGTGCGCGAGCACTTCGGTATCGGTGTCCGACTTGAACACGTAGCCACGTGCTTCGAGACCGGCCTTGAGCGCCGTCGCGTTTTCAATGATGCCGTTGTGCACCACCGCGATCTTGCCGTTCTGGCTGACGTGCGGGTGCGCATTCGCTTCGGTTGGCGGCCCGTGCGTTGCCCAGCGCGTGTGGGCAATGCCCATGGTACCCATGGGCGGATTGGCGGCAATAGCGGATTCAAGCCGCGAGATCTTGCCCGCGGCGCGACGGGTTTCGACACCCTTGCCGTTCATGATGGCCACACCGGCCGAGTCGTAACCGCGATACTCGAGGCGCTTGAGCCCCTCGATCAGCATCGGCGTGGCGACACGGTTGCCAACGTACCCTACGATTCCACACATGAGAGTTCAGGTCAGGGTAAAACGCGCAGACTCAGACGAGGGCCGCGAGCGGCTCGCGAGCCTGGGCAATCAGCAGGCGTGCGTCTGCGTCAGACGGCGCCTCGGCAATCACGCGGACGATGGGTTCGGTACCGGACGGGCGCAGGTGCACCCACCGATCGGCCCAATCGAGGCGTAAACCGTCCTGCGTATCGGCAACGGCATCCGGGAATGCCGTGCGCAACGCCTCGTACACCGCATCGAGCGGCGCATCGGGGCGATCGAGCTTGTCCTTGACGATGACATACCGCGGCTTGGACGCCACCAACGCTGACAACGGACGTCCTTCTTCGACCATCAACTGCAGCATCAGGGCGGCACCCACGGGGGCATCGCGACCCAAGTGCATTTCGGGAAGAATCACGCCGCCGTTGCCCTCGCCGCCAATGGTCGCGCCAGCGTCGCGCATTGCAATGGCCACGTTCACTTCGCCAACCTTGGCAAATTGAAACGGTACGCCAAATTCGGCCGCGACGTCGGAGACCACTTTACTGGTGGAGAGGTTGGTGACCACCGGCCCAGGACGATGCTTGAGCACGGTGCGTGCCGCGAACGCGAGCGTGTAGTCCTCGCCCGGGGCGACGCCATCGTCGAGAACGAGCGCCAAACGGTCGACGTCGGGATCGGTGGCCAAGCCGATGTGTGCCTGCGTCGCCTTCACGAGCGCTGCGAGTTCACCAAGATTCTCGGCGACAGGCTCGGGCGGGCGATGGAACTTGCCATCGGGTTCCATGTTGATGGCATACACCTCACAGCCCAGCTCGGTGAGCAGTTGCGGCATGATCACGCTGCCTGCCCCATGACAGCAATCGAGCGCCACGCGGAAGCGGGCGGCGCGAATGGCGTCGACGTCGAGCCACGGGAGCGCCAACAGCTGCTCCAGGTGTCGCGCTACCGCGTCGTCATCCTGTTCGATGTGTCCGAGTTCGTCCCAGGTGGCGCGCGGAATGCCGGTTTCCAGCAGGGCGCGCATCTCGGCGCCTTCGGCTGCCGACAGGAACAAGCCGGAGGCGCCGATGAACTTGAGCGCGTTCCACTCTATGGGGTTGTGACTGGCTGTGATGCCCAAGCCACCGGCGGCATGGTGATGTTCCACCGCCAGCTGAATGGTGGGCGTTGGCGCCATGCCGATATCGATGACGGTGCAGCCGACCGACTCGAGCGCCCCGTGCACAATGCGGGTGAACATGGGTCCGGAGACGCGACTGTCACGGCCCACGACGATGCGCCGGTTGCCGTTCCGCGATGCCCACGCGCCAAAGGCGGCCGCGTAGGTCGCAATGACCTCCGGGGTCAGCGCTGCACCCACGCGTCCGCGTACGCCGGACACGCTCACCATCAACCCGTCAAAAACCATGTGACTCCTCGAGAGATCCGGGCGGGGTCGTGCCCTGCCGCGACGACTGTCCTGCGCTGCCGGTAAGCTAGACGTGTTACACCACGGGAACCAACGCCTGGTGACGCACGGTCACCCACGAGCCCGCTATCCCAGTACCTGCAAATTCATCGATAGGACGAGTCTCGCGCCGTGGCGTTACGGCCGTGGCCCGCGGGCGCACGAACGCTGCCGGAGCATTATGCTCCAGCCATGGATCCGCTGGCTCTGCTCCCTTTCGCGATCGCCGCCGGTGGCGGCCGTATTGGCCCCCTGGCCGCCTCACAGCTGGTGGCGGCGGGGACAACCCTCCTCCAGCGGTCGGCGCCGCTGGTGCGAGCGCTGGCAGGGCGTAGGGCGGGTATCCTGCTCCCCAATGTCCCAGCGTGGCTATTGGCCCTGGCAGCCAGCGACGGACGGGAGGCGGTCGTACTCGATATCGCCAGTTCGGGCGAGGAACTCGCCGCGCAGTGCCACACCCTTGGCATCGGGGCAGTCTTCACCACGCGGACACTCTCCTCGCGCCTTCCTGGCCTCGTCACGCGGGTCCTCCTCGACGATGCCCCTGCCACAGCCTATGTGATACTGGCTGATCGCGAACAGACCGTCGACCTGGGCAGCCACTACGGACTCGACCTTATCGGCGACACGGGCGTGGAGGGCAGCAACGAGCCGTGCCTGCACTTCCCCCTATCGGCGACATCGCTATCGCACCGCGACGCGCTGGCGGCCGCGCGAACGGCCATGGCCATGTACGCCTACACGCCGGTGGACCGCACCCTGACGATGACGCCCTTCGCTACGCCGTCCGCCGTCATTCACGGGTTGGTGGCGCCGCTGCTCGCCGGCGGCCTGCTGCATCTACGCGAGCAGCTCACGACCCCTCAGTGCCGAACGCTGATCGAGCACGACGACGTCACCATGCTCGTTGGTACGGCTTCAACGCTCGGCGATCTCGCGCTCGGTATCCGCGGGGCACCGCTCGCGCACTCCGCACTCAAGCGGGTGGTGTGTGTGGCCAGGGACAGCACGAGTGCGTTGGCCACGGAGTACGATCTGCAGCGCTGAGGCGCGTACCGTCAGGCCACGATCTGCAGCGTTACCTTCCGCTGCACGCGCCAGTCCGGCTGCGGGACGGCGCTGCTCGCCAGTGCCTGCTCGAAGGCGCGCACGCAATACGGGTCGAACTGCGTACCCGCACAGCGCTTCAGTTCGGCCACCGCATCTTCGACCGCCATGCCGTCGCGATAGGGCCGACCGCTGGTCATGGCGTCGAACGAGTCGGCCACGGCGGTGATGCGCGCCGCCAGCGGAATGTCCGTCCCGGACAAACCGTCTGGGGTGCCATGCCCATCGAACCGCTCATGGTGCGATCGCACGACGGCCAAGGCCACCGGCATGTCGCGCATTAGCGGCGCCAGCAGTCGCCATCCGATAACCGGATGCTCCATCACGTGCGCATACTCCGCTTCCGTGAGCGGACCGTTTTTGTTGAGCACCGACTCACGCACCCCGATTTTGCCGATGTCGTGCAAGCGACTGCCGAACTCCAACTGATCCAGCAGCTCCGGTTCGAGCCGCAGTTCACGGGCAATGGCCATGGCGTAGCGCGAGACACGCGTGGAGTGCCCCCACGTATAGCTGTCTTTGACTTCGAGCGCGTCGGCCAGCGATTGCAGCGCGGCCACGAACAGCTCTTCGTACTTGTGCGACTGCTGCGCTACGCGTTCCTCGAGCGTGGTGCGATAGGCTTCGTTGTCGAGCAACAACCGTCGCTTTTCGAGCGCCTGCAGCACCCGCGCGCGCACTTCTTCGGTGGTGAACGGCTTCGTCAGATAGTCGAGGGCACCGCCTTCGAGGCAGCGTACCGCCAGATTTACATCGGACACGGCCGTAATCATCAGCACCGCCGTGCGGGGCCACCGCTGCCGGATGATCGCCAGCAGTTCGGCGCCATTCAGCTCGGGCATGTGAAAATCCGACAGCACCAGCGGAAAGCTCTCGCGCTCGAGAACCGCCACCGCTTCGGTACCGGAGCCCGCTTCAGCACACGCAAAGCCCTCGGCCGCCATAAGGCGCCGCAGGACGGTCCGCATGGCGGGGTCGTCGTCCACGATGAGGCAGCGGCGGGCATCGCCGCCGAGCGCGTGCAGCAAACGCATATCAGGCGGCCGGCTTGGGATCGCGAGGCAATTCCGGCCACTGCACGACCGGCGGCTGCACGGCCGCAGCAATGCGGGGCGCGCGGCGCACCGGTCCGGCCAGCAGCGCGACTCGCCCGCGTGCCGAAGCTACGCTAGCTTCCCGCTGCATCTCCCCACGGATGATCCGGAGCCCATGACTCGCATTTACGACGAAGACCTCACCGGTGGCTTTGCCACCCGTGCCATTCACGCCGGCCAACGCCCCGACCCCGTGTCGGGCGCCATCATGACGCCGCTCTACCTCACGTCCACCTACGTGCAGGAAAGCATCGGCGTCAACAAAGGGTACGAATACGCTCGGGGCAAGAACCCCACACGGCAGGCGCTCGAGCGCAACGTCGCCGTCCTCGAGGGCGGCACGCACGGCTTCGCGTTCGGCAGCGGCATGGGATGCCTCGACTCGATCATGAAGCTGTTCCGTGCCGGCGACCACATCGTGTGCGCCGAAAATGTGTACGGCGGCACCTTCCGGCTGTTCGATCGAATTCTGAAGCATATGGGGCTGTCCTTCACGTATGTGGATACCAGCGACCCGCAGCGTGTCGACGAAGCGATGACGCCGACCACGCGCGCCCTGCTGGTGGAGACGCCGACCAACCCACTCATGCGGCTCACCGACTTGCGAGCCATGAGCGAAATCGCCAAGCGCCATCAGGCGCTGCTGATCGTCGACAACACCTTCGCCACGCCGATCTACCAGCGCCCGCTCGAACTGGGAGCGGACATCGTCTGGCACTCGACCACGAAGTACATCAACGGTCACTCTGATATGATCGGCGGGCTTGCGGTCGTTCTTGAGGATGATCTCGCCGACCGACTGCAGTTCATTCTGAATGCCGCTGGGGCTGTCCCCGGGCCATTCGACGCGTGGCTCGCCCTTCGCGGGACCAAGACGCTGCCGCTGCGCATGAAGCAGCACGACCTCAACGGCCGACAGGTCGCCGATTTCCTCGCCGGCCGGCTTGGCCACGAGCGCGTCATTTATCCGGGGCTCCCCAGCCATCCGCACCACGAACTGGCCAAACGGCAGATGTCGGCCTTTGGCGGCATGATGACCCTCGAACTGGGCTCGAAGGACAACGCGCGCCAGTTCCTCGAGCGGGTGAAGGTCTTCAGCCTCGCCGAGTCGCTGGGCGGGGTGGAAAGCCTCACGAATCACCCGTACACCATGACGCACGGCTCCGTCCCCGCCGAGGTGAAGGACGCGATGGGCCTCACCGAGGGGATGGTCCGTTTGAGCTGCGGCATCGAAGACGCCGAGGACCTGGTAGCGGACCTGCAGCAGGCGTTGGTGGGGATTTGACACGCGGTTGACCGCTAACCCAGAGCCCAAGCCCAAAACCCGAAACTGATCAGTTTCGGGTTTTGGGCTTGGGCTCAGAGTTCTCGGTTTCTGCAACCTTTCCGGCTTGGCTGCCGTACGGAGTCCCATGGCCATCCAACTCACGCAAATCAGCTCCGTTTCGTGGGAGCACCCTGCCGACCGGGCTGCCCTCCGGGCGCTTCGCGCGCTCCCCGGCTTCGACGAGGTCGTCCGCAAGATCGCCGGCGCCTTTGGCGAGCGGGGGGTCCGGAACCTCTTCCTCGGCGACGCCGTGCTGGTGGGGCCCACGCAGCGCCCTGCCCTGCATGCGCGCTACCAGGAAGTGCTGCATGCGCTCGATTGGCCAGCCGCCGGCCAGCCGGCGCCGCAGCTGTACGTGGCGCAAACACCTATCGCCAACGCGGGCGCCGTCGGCTTCGACCAACCGTTCATCGTGATCAGCTCGGGCACGCTCGAACTGCTTTCACCCGAAGAACAGCGCTTCGTGATCGCGCAGCAGCTTGGCCACATCATGACCGGGCGTACGACGTATCGCACCATTGCGCTCATCGTGCTCTTCTTCGGCATGAGCGCGCTGCCGTTGTTGGCGAGCATTGCCTTGCTCCCCTTCCAGCTCGCCTTGCTCGAGTGGTACCGCAAGTCCGAGCTCAGCGCCGATCGCGCCGGTATGCTCGGCACCCAGGACCCGCGCGCCAGCCTCATGACCTTCCTCAAGCTGGCGGGAGGCAAGGCCGACGGCGATGCGATCGACCTCGACGCCTATCTCGCGCAAGCCGAAGATTACGAGATGGGTGGCAGCGCGTGGGACAGCGTGCTCAAGGCACTCAACACTGCGCTGCGCGAGCATCCCTTCCACACGGTGCGCGCCGGCGAACTCAATCGCTGGCAGCAGTCCGGCGCCTACGGCGCCATCCTTGGCGGCGACTATGTTCGTCGCGGCAGTGAAGCCGAGCGGCCGTTCCGCGACGACCTGCACGACGCGTCGGAGTATTACAAGGAGCGCGCCAAGGAAGCGGCCGACGCGGTAGGTGGCGTGATCAATCGCGCTGCTGATGCGTTCCGCGATGCGTTCAAGGCGGCAGCCAGTATGGGCGATACCGGACCGGCGGCGCCGCCGCCTTCTCCTGAGCCGTCGGCACCGGAAAGACCGGCAGGTCCGTAGGGCCTGATCGAAGGAGCCGTAGAGCTGCGGAGGTGAGGAGGGCACGGTGCGCTTGCAAGACACAGTGCCTTCCTTGTTTTTTGAGCGGTCGAGTCGCCTTCGCGGCCCATCGGCTTCTCGGCTCCTCCGGTCAGGTACGAGCACTCCGCTAGATTTCGGCGCATGAAGATCCTCCTCCTCGGCTCGGGCGGCCGTGAACATGCCCTCGCAGATGCGCTCTCGCGTGAGAATACCCCGGTCGAACTGATCGCGGCGCCGGGCAACCCTGGCATCGCGGAACTGGCACGTACCGTGGCCATCAACGCGAACGATCCGCACGAAGTGGCGGCATTGGCCGAGCAGGAGCAAGTGGGACTCGTGGTGGTCGGCCCCGAAGCGCCACTCGCCGCGGGTGTGGTGGACTATCTGCAGCAGCGAGGCATACCGGCGTTCGGCCCCACCATGGGCGCGGCAACCGTAGAGACGAGCAAGGCCGATACCAAGGCGCTCATGATGGCGGCGGGCATTCCTACCGCGCATGCGGAAACCCATCGTGTAGCACGCGACGCCAAGGACGCGGTGCGCGCGCGCTTCGGGGCGCCCGTCGTGATCAAGGCGAGCGGACTCGCGGCCGGAAAGGGTGTCATCGTGTGTCACACCGAGAAAGAAGCCTTCGACGCCATCGACCGCATTCTCGATGATCGCGTGTTTGGCGAAGCAGGCGCCGAGTGTCTGGTGGAGTCGTTCATGACCGGCGAAGAACTGTCGCTGTTCGCGATCGCTGACGGCTACGATGTTCTTCCCATGATCGGCGCGCAGGACCACAAGCGCCTGCTCGACGGCGACGAGGGACCGAACACCGGCGGGATGGGTGCTTACACGCCGGTGTCATTCAGCACGCCGGCGCTCGTCGACGAAGTGACGGAGCGAGTGTTTCTTCCTACGCTGCATGCGCTGCGCAAGCGTGGCACGCCGTTCACCGGCCTGCTGTACGCGGGGCTGATGCTCACGCCCGATGGCCCCAAGGTGGTAGAGTTCAACTGCCGCTTTGGCGATCCGGAAACGCAGGCCATTCTGCCGATGCTCACGAGCAGTTTGCTCGACCCCATGCTGGCGGTAGCACGTGGTGCGCGCATTGGTAGCATGTCGCCGTTCACGTGGCGCCGCGGGGCGAGTGTGACCACGGTGGTGGCAAGCGGCGGATATCCCGATGCGCCTGTCACGGGCTATCCGGTGCACCTCCCCAGCTTCAGCGACGACATCCGCGTATTTCACGCCGGCACGAAGCGTAGCGGTAGTGAGCTGCTGACGAGTGGTGGTCGCGTGTTCGCCGTGACCGCGCTCGCCGACGACTTTGCCTCGGCGCAACAGGCCTCGCGCGAAGCCGCTGGTCGCGTCGAGTTCGAAGGGGCGATCTATCGTCGTGACATCGGCTGGCGCGAAGCCGCCCGAGTTTCGTAAGGAGCTGGCACGGCGCCGCTGACGCGCCCGCCACACGCCGCCGGTATGCCCGAACTGCCAGAAACGGAAACGATTGCCCGCGATCTGCACGAGATGGTCGTGGGCGCCGTCATCACAGGTGTACGCGTCGCTCGGCCGGACGTGCTCCGTGACGCGACCGACGACGAGTTCAGCAGCGCTTTGGTCGGAACGCCCATCCGCCGAGTATGGCGACGCGCCAAGCTCATCGTGCTCGACATCGACGCACGCCCCGAGCTGGCGTCGCTCGAGCCGGCGTGGCGGGTTGTGGTGCAGCCGCGCTTTACGGGTGGCATGGTGGTCGACGACGGCTCGCTGGACGACGCGGAGCGCGCCTATGTGTGCGTCACCCTGTCGCTGCGTGACGGACGCGCCCTGCACTACCGCGATGTGCGACGGTTGGGCACCGTCGCGCTGATGGCGCCGGCGCGATTTGCGGAATACTCCGACGCGCTTGGTGCCGAACCCCTTGACCCAACCCTCGACGATGCTGCATTTTCGGGTTGTGTTCGGGAGTCACGACAGGCCATCAAGATTGCCCTGATGGACCAGAAGCGACTCGCTGGCGTTGGCAACATTTACGCGAACGAGGCCCTGTGGCGCGCTGGAATCGATCCATCCCGGGAGGCCCGCTCGCTCTCGGCCGAGGAACTGGCGGTGCTTCGGCGGGAGCTGCAGACGGTACTCACGGCCAGCATCGCGGCGCGCGGTACCAGCTTCCGCGATTATCGGGATGCGCGCGGTGAGCGCGGCTCCTTCGTCGAGCAGCTGGCCGCCTACGGCCGCGCCGGTGAGCCCTGCCTCCGATGCGGCCGGCGCCTGGTCGGCACCCATGCCGTGGACGGACGCAGCACGGTCTTCTGCGCGGGGTGTCAGTACTGAGCTCTACGGGGGGCTCAAATCGGCACTCCCGACAGCGTCGACTATCGCAATTTTCACACGGGCCAGTGGTGCGGTATTGGTGGTGACCTCTTGACCAGTGGTGGATATGTCGTTGCTATGGCAGCAGTCGCGGACAATTTCGGCAACGCGCAGCGGGCATCGCGCGATTCGGCCGAGCGCATGGGTTGACTGCTGCTCCTATATACGGTCACCGGCTGTAGAGGTCTCGTCAAGAAGTGTGTAAACGCACGTCAGGCGGCGGCCTTCTGGGTGGATGACTCGGTGGACACTTCGCCCCCATCGACGTAACGATGGCCATCGAAGACATCGCGGTACTGTTCCGGCTGTTGAGCTTCCGAAAGCGCTGCTCCGCCACACGCAGCCGCCGCCAGATAATCGCTTCCGCGCGCTCGACTGTCTTGAAGCGCTTCCCGGCGCTGGTACGTAACCGCACCGCCGCAAATGGGGACTCGACGACGTTCGTGGGGCGGAGATGGCGCCAGGGCTCCTTCGGAAACTGGTAGTAGGTCAGCATACGCGCCCAGTCCCGGTCCAAGCGGTCGCAGGCCTTCGGAAAACGCCGGCGATAGGCGCGAGGGAAGCACTGGCGTTCCTCCTCGGCCGTCGCGACCGATTCGGCGGCGGCGATGCGTTGCACGGCCGCCTGGACGTCGGCTTGCGGCTTGAGCGGGACGGCATCGACGACGTTCCGGAGCTGGTGATTCCAGCCGCGTTGCGCTGCCGCCTGCGGCCACCCCTGACCGACGGTGTTCCAGAGGCCCAACGCGCCGTCGCCGATGACACACGCCGGGGCCCGGAGCCCGCGCGCCGTCAGGTCGCGCAGGAGCTCGGCCCAGCGTTCGGTCGATGCCCGATGCCCGCTCTCGACCGCCAGCACCACCTTGCTCCCGTCCGCGAGCGCCGCGATCAGCACGCGTACCGCCGCGTTCGTCGACGCCAAACCGGCCTTCACGTAGATCCCGTCCGCCCACCCGGACACCGGCTCGAGCGGCGTGAGGTCCTCGCGGCGCCACCGCACGGAATCCCGTGGCCAGTCTTCCGTCAGGCGCTGGACGCGGCTCGCGCTCAGCGGCGCGCCCTCCCCGCGCAGCCCGCGCAACGCCAGGGTGAAGTCGCCACTCGAGAGCCCGTGCAGGTAGAGCTCCGGGAGCCGCGTCGCCACCTCCGGGGGGCGGCGCTGGCACAGCGGCAGGAGGCGGCTCGCACAGCGCGCATCGCGCCCGCGCACCCGTGGCCGCCGCACGGTGATCGTGCCGTTCATCAGCGCACCGTGGCGTGGCTTCCCGTACCCATTACGATCGCCCACCGCCTCCGCCGCGCGGCGTTCATGGCGGCCTCGCCCCAACCGGGCGTCCACGTCTTCTTCCAAGACGCGCTGGAGACAGGTCTGCCCTTGCTCACGAATGACCGTGTCGAGCGTGCGCCACGTCGGGCGTAACGTGGACGATGGGATGTCGATCTTCCTCACGGGCGGTGGCTCCTTTTCGTGGCCGGGATTCTCCCGGGGGTGATGGGCTCACCCGAGAAGGGGCCACCGTCTGCCGTTCATTTCCACACTTTTTGACAGTACCTCCTGCATCGGGTTCGGCTATCCAATCTTTCGAAACTGTCTGTTCAATCATCGCGATATCACCGCTGAACCGCCCCGGGTTTAGAGGAGACTCGGTTAATTGAGTGTCAAGCGCTCCGCAGGAGCCGCTTGAATGCGGTGGAACTGCTCCTCGAACTCCGCGGGAGAAACATAGCCCAGCGGCTCCAAGATGCGCTGCGTGTTGAACCACGCAACCCATTCCAGCGTCGCGTACTCGACGTCCTCGAAGCCGCGCCACGGCCCACGACGATGGATCACCTCGGTCTTGTACAACCCAATGATCGACTCGGCCAGGGCGTTGTCGTAGGCATCCCCCGCGCTGCCCACTGACGGCGCGGCGCCCGCATCGGCCAAGCGCGTCGTGTACCGCATCGCGACGTATTGCGACCCACGATCCGAGTGCACAATGAGCTGCCCATCGAGCTCGCGGTCATGCAGGGCTTGTTCAAGCGCATCGAGCACGAGATCGGTCCGCATCGTCGTGTGTGCTCGCCAGCCGACGATGCGCCGCGAGAACACGTCGATGACGAACGCGACGTAGACGAAGCCGCGCCACGTCGCCACGTACGTAAAGTCCGCGACCCATAACGGATTGGGTCGCTCTGCGGAGAACTGCCGCTGTACAAGATCCTCGGCACAGGGCGCCGCCGTATCGGGACGCGTCGTGATACGGCGCTGCCCACGCACGACGCCCTGTAACCCCGCCGCGCGCATCAAACGCTCGACGGTGCAGCGTGCCACCGCGATGCCCTCTCGCTGCAGCTGATGCCAGATCTTGCGCACCCCGTACACCTCGTGATGCTGCCGAAAGACGCGACGGATCTCCTCCAGCAGCATCGCATCGCGCTGCGCCCGCGCGGACCGGCACGTGGCGTCGGCCTGCTGCTGGCGATAGCGATAATAGCCCGACGGTGCGATCTCCAGCACACAGCAGATCGGCTCGACACCGTAGTCCGCGTGATGGGCGTCGATAAACGCGTACATCACAGCGTGGGTTACTTCGTGTCGCGGTCGAGCTCCGCCGCGGCGAAAAACGCGCTGGCCTTCCGCAGAATTTCATTCGCGCGTTTCAGCTCGCGATTCTCCCGCTCCAAGGCGAGTACCCGCTCTCGCTCGTCGGTCTTTACGCCAGGCCGCTGGCCCGCATCGCGCTCGGTCCGCCGGAGCCAGAGCCGCAACGTCTCCGGCGAACAACCGATCTTGTCGGCAATCGACCGGATGGCGGCCCACTGCGTCGCATGCGCGCCCTGTTGCTCCTGCACCAAGCGCACCGCCCGCTCCCGGACCTCGGGCGAGAACGGCTTCGCCGGACGCTTGCCCGTCCCTTTGTCTTTCGTCATGCTCCCAAATCTCACAAAGCTGGGAGCCTCCTCCAATCCCGGGGCGGTTCACTTCTTTTTTGACGGCGCCGACGCTTTTGTTGTCGAGCTTCTACCGTCGGCCGGAGTCGAAGAACTCGATGCGGCTCAAGGTTGGCTCGTCGAACAGGCACGCCTTAATGGCATGATGGAGATCGACCGGGCCAAGGTGAAGCTTGCTGTGCGTCGTACAGGCAAGGGGCCGTCGCTCGCGCAGCTGCTCAAATGGAGGGACGACATTCTTGCAACCGTGTCGACGTTTCCCGCATTCTCTTCGCTCGATTTAGATGAGCAAAGCGGGAAAATTGTGATTGGTCTCGAGAAGCTTGATGAAGCAGATAGTCTGCGCGGTATCCTCTCTGGAGCCAAGATCCCAGCCGACGTTCTGTTGATCGAACAGTCGAGTGTCCTGCTCCAGTTGAAATGTGACACCACCCGCTCCACACTATGGAGCAACGGAGGTTGTCATGAGTCCCTCAAAGGAAGCTGTCCAGCGCTCGCGTCGGGTCTTCACGCCTGAGCAGAAGGCCACAATCCTGCGTCGGCATCTCGGCGATAAGGTCCCGGTCTCGGACCTGTGTGACGAGTACCAGATTGCGCCCAGCTTGCTGTACCTGTGGCAGCGGCAGGCGTTGGAGCACTTGGCCGCCGCGTTGCAGGATGGACGCACGCAGCGCGGCGAGACGCAGACGGCCCAGGCCGATCGCGCGCGCATCGCCGAGCTCGAAGCCACGATTGCCAAGAAGGACCGCATCATCGCCGAAGTCTCGGAAGAGTATCTCGACATGAAAAAAAGCGTGGGGCCCCATGACCGGGCGCTGGGTCCCGCCCGATCGGCGCGACGAGGTCGTGGATTGCGTCACGTCACTGAGCACGCGCACGGACTTGCCGATCCGCTCGATGCTGGAGCGGCTCGGCATTGCGCGCGCCAAATATGCGCGCTGGACGGCCTCGTACGGGGCGGTGCCCACGCCGCACGGGCCGGTGCCGCGCGAGCATTGGCTGACCCCAGCGGAGCGCGATGGCATCCTGCAGTTTCATGACCGCTATCCGCTCGAAGGGTATCGCCGGCTGTCGTACATGCTGCTCGATCACGGCGAGGTCGCGGTCAGTCCGTCCTCCGTGTATCGCGTCTTGAAGAGTGCAGGGCGGCTGGATCGCTGGACCCGCACGCCCTCCAAGAAGGGCACGGGCTTCGATCAGCCGACGCACGCGCACGCCCACTGGCACATCGATTTCACGTACGTCAACATCGCCGGCACGTTCTACTATCTCTGCGCGATCCTCGATGGCTGGTCGCGCTACTTGGTGCACTGGGAACTGCGCGAGTCGATGACGACGCGCGACGTCACCACCATCGTGCAACGCGCCAAAGAAACGTTTCCGGACGCGCAGCCGCGGATCATCTCGGATAACGGGCCACAGTTCATCGCCCGCGACTTCCGCGATTTCATCCGGCTCGCCGGCATGACGCACGTCCGCCCCGCCCCGTACTATCCGCAGTCGAACGGCAAACTGGAACGCTGGAACCAGACGCTCAAGGTCACCACGATTCGCCCGGCGGCGCCGTCGTCGATCGAGGACGCGCGGCGTCACGTTACCGCCTTCGTCACGCACTACAACGAGCAGCGACTGCACAGCGCGATCGGGTACATCACGCCAGCCGACCGCTTGGCGGGCCGGTCCGCGCAGATCTGGGCGACACGCGATGCACGCCTCGAAGCCGCCCGCGCTACTCGCGCCCTCGCGCATCACGCTGCGGCAGCGTAATCTCGAGTCATCACACACCCACGATTCCATTGTAGTACCACCCACCCGTCACATTCACGCTGAACCAGGACAGTCCTGCAGCGCCTCGACGGACATGCCCGCCCGCACGGCCCGTTGGAGCAGACGCATCACCTCCGCGTTGTCCCAACGCTCTGGAAAGCGGTTCTTCAAGATCCCACGGATGTAGTAGAGCTGTGGGAGCTCTGGCAGCGTTTCCTGTTTGCGCCGATTTACGCAGATCCCGGCGATCTTGTTCAGCGCGTGACTGAGCGACCCGTTGTCCCAGGCGCCATCCTGCCCCCGTTGCGCATAGCTCTGAATGGCCGTGCGCATGGCGTCGAGGACGGCCTCGGGCCCGAACCGTCGAAGCGCCTTCGCGACGTTGTCCTGCCCCACCACGTTCAGGGTGGTGCCGGGGACGAGCGACTCCCACAAGGAGACCGCCACATCCACTCCCGATGCGTCGAGCGCTGCGAGGTCGCGCTGCCACTGCGCCATCATCTCGACCTGCTCGCGGCGGGCGGCGACATCCTCCATTTGCGCGCGCTGCTTCCGCACCGCCGCATCATCGTCAAGCGGGATCGGTCCCTTCCCGAGATTACAGTCGACGCAGGCCGTCACGTAGTTCGTGATGGTGTCTTCGCCGCCGGCGGCGCGGGGCACGACATGGTCAACATGCAGACCATCGGCGCGAACGTCCTCGGCGTCTGCGTCGGGTGGAATTTCGCGCAACGACAGCACGACGCTCGGCGCCTCCTTCCCGCAGTATTGGCAGCGAAACTTGTCGCGCTTGAACACGTCAAAGCGGGTGCGTTTGGAAATCGTCCGTCGTTTTGCCATTGTCTTCTCACATGGGCGCGGTGTTAGTTCACACGCAGGGTGCGGGCGAATGCCCGCGATTCCCCTTCAATGTTGTCGATCCACCTGACACTCGAGGATAGTGCGATGTCTGCCTTTCGTCATCCTGATCTTGACCGCCCCGCGTTGTCGCTGCGGCAACTGCAGGCCATCGACGCCATGATTCGGCGGCATCTTCCGGAGGATGTGCAACTGCTGGATCTCGAGGTCCTCCCGGCCGCGACGCTCACCCCGAACATTGCGCCGCTGGAGGTGCGGGGGACCGTCTTCGAGCCCGAGCACGGATCGACGCGTCCCGGATGGGGGCGTGACCTCGCCGCAGAAATCCGCGCCGGTTGGCCGATGACCGATTTCCTCTTTTCGATCCTCGTCCAGCACGAAGGCACGGAGGCCCCGTCCTGAGGTGGCGACCTCGCCATCCGAATCGTGGGGCCGACCGCCGGGAGTGCGCCCCGAACAAGTTGCGAAAGGGGGCGGATAGGCGTAATGTAGGGAGTGCGCCTGTGCCCACATCGCCTTTGGCGGTGCCGCTCAGGACCCCGATGCAGCCCGGCCCCCCGCAAAAGGGCCGGGCTGTTCGGTTTTTCGCCCTATGTAAGCGTATTGGATCTGGTACTGGCGACCACGTTACGATGTCGCGCGGTCAGGGGGGCGGTGAGCCTGCCCGCAGGCGGTTTGGGAGGCGACGTGAGGCTGGTCGTCCAAACAGCGGCCCTGTCCTCCGCTTCGGGGACGAACGACTTTGCCGCTTCTTCCGCAAAAACGCGGCGAGTTCCTCGTTAGTCCACCACCTCAAACCACCGCTCCGTCCGAATGCGCTGGACCGCGACGCCCGCTACGTGAAGCGCCGCGGCCCGCTCCCCGGTGGTCGACTCGCTGATCCGGGTTTCAAGGCCGCGGATGGCGTCCAGCATCGCCTCGTGTCGTATCGCGTGGCGTCCGCTGTGGTCGTACGTCCACGCGTCGATCCCCATGGGGGGCATGACGCTCGCACATACGAGGGCGAGGGCCGCGGCGGCGACGTCCAGCGGATCGTCGAGCCTTATGGCTGGATGGGTCGCGACCTCAGGGTCCCCCAAGAGGCCGAGCGCCACCACCGCCGCCCGGCGATGCGACGCGTGGCCACCCGGTGTGCGATCCAGCTGGTCGCGCACAACAGCGATATCGCGAACGACAGGCCCCAGCCACGCGGCCGCGGAGGCAAGGATGGCGGCCGCCCGTGGCAACGGCAGCTGGCCAAAGGCGGTTCGCACGGCATCCACCCGATCCAGCGCACCCGCGGCGTAGAACGCGCGGGTGGTGGTGCCCGTTTTCGGCGTCATGCCCGGGACGCGGCGCACCGTGTCCAAAGCATGGTATGCGCGCCGTTCGAGGGTGGTCCCTGTCTCTCCAAGTAGCCGGCGCGCCGCCACGAGCGCCGGCAGGGCGGCGCGCACGACCACCCCGCTGTGGGCCCCGACCGTTTGGAGGCGAACCAGACGCGCATCGGACGACGGCGCGTCAGCGACGAGGCGCTGGCAGAGGGTGCGCAGCGGGACCAAGGCGGCCAGCGCGTCGTGCTGCCATCGCAGCTCGAAGCGCTTGGTCTCCACGTTGCGCCCCGTCTCTTTCGCGTGCTCGACCCACTGCCGATAGATGGCCATCGCGCTGTGCGCTCGCGCCACCGCCCCCTCGAACGTCGCGGTATGCGCCAGGTCGTGGCGGTGTGCGTCGTGCCCGCTGGCAAAAAGCGCCCCGCGTTCCCGCATATGGCGCTCACCATCGTCGAACAGTTGGAGAATGGCGGTCGCTTGGAGCAGGAGCGCACGATGATCGCCCGCGCCAGCCGGCGTGGGGCGCGTCGCCTTGTGTGCGAGATCTTGCCACGTCCGGTGCGCATCGACCGCTACCGCAAGGGCGGAAGCGTAGACCGCCCCCAGACGCTCACAGGACTCCGGGATGCCAACGTCGATGGGTTCGGCCGTCGCCGACCCCTCCGCGACCGCAGTGCTCGTCAGCCCTGTCCCCAAGGATATCGCGGAATAGTGCTGCGCCGCGCCGCCCGCACAGGTCCACGGTGTGCGAAGGGCCTCGGATTGTTCGGACGACCGACGGCCCGGCGCCCGCACCGCCCCGTGCATCGCGAAATGCTCGAAGTATTGCTTGGTCCGCCGCAGGGCCCGAAACGCCCGCGCGACGTCCGTGTCGTGCACCTGCGCCCACCGCCGCACCTCTTCCAGCTTGACCGGACGGCCCAGAACGACTTCGGCGTGCCAGACGGCCACGCGAACCACACTGCTCGGATCGAGCGGAATCTCCGGGGTTGGCAGCGCCGTGTCCCACGGCTGCCAGTAGTACGTCGGGGTGAGGCGACCCGGCGCAAACACCGGGACACACCGGACCCGTGGGGCATGAACACGGCCGGTGACGTCTGCGAGAGCGGTCAGTCTCGGCGTGGTGACGTTGCCGTTCATGACCACGCCCGCCGTGCGCATCGCGGCGTTGATTTCCCTGGTGCTGACGGCCCGGCCCCGTTCCGACGAGAGACGCCTCACCACCTCAAGTAGCGCCTGAATCGTGGGATCTTCCACCAGCCCGGCATGTGCCACGACGCTCCCGAGCGGACGGTAGGTGGTGACAGTCCCGGGTACGGCGGTGCCCACCACCAACCGCCTAGCGACCAACAGCTTGACGACCCCGTAGAAATGATTCAAATGCAGCGGCCGCTCCGTCGGGGTCGCGTCCACAGCCAACCACCACTCCCGCTTGGTGATGGTCCGTCCGAGCCGTTCGCACTCCGCCTCGAGCACCTGATAGACCGACGCTGCTCGGGACCCGCTGCGAAACGGACTGCCATGGCGCAGCGATGTCGAGCCGCTTCGGCGCGGGGCGGCGCCCGATGGGGGCGTCATCGCGCCCCTCCGGCGTCGCCGTTCGGATCCGAGGGCTTCCAGCGGACCTGCTGCGCGACGTAGACGAACAACCGCTCGTTCCAGGGTGTCGTTTCGCGCGTGAACCGCGCCGCCGCGCGGTGATTGCGTTGGACGTACCGGAAATACAGCCGCGCGACGTTTTCGAGAGTGCGCCACGGAACCCCGCCCGCTTCCACCAGCCAGCGCTCGATCAGCCCCGACAGCGCGTCACGCGCAACGCCTGCCCGCCACGCGGGAAACCAGGCGAGGAGAATATCGGTCGCCTCGTGGACGAACAGGCGGTCCACGTCGATCAGCAGACTCCAGCGCTGCGCCGCCTCGTTGGTGGCCATGATGGGCGCCCGAAGCGTCGGCGTCCCGACCAAGAGCACGCCGAGGCCCACGGCGCGCTTAGCGCCGGCCACCGCGGCGCCGTGGGCGCCATGCCACTCGGCCTCGGCCATCAGGTCGCGCAGCAACCGCAGCCCCTCCGGCGCGACGCGCTCCCCTTCATCGATGACGAGCGCGACAATGTTCTGATCGCGACACGCGAGCAGCAGTTCGGTCCGCAGGTCGTCCTCCTGTTTCCGGCCCCCGCGCACACTGGGGTGGAAACTGACCCCAAGAATCTGGCGGCACAGCACCGTCAGGCCTTCGTGATAGCGCCGGGCCGCGAAGCTGGGGACGTAGTGGACCGCGCGACGCGCATACGCATCGTTGCGCTGTTCGCGCTGGTACTCCTGATGTTCGAGCCACGCCACGGCCCGAGCGAGCGCCACAGACTTGCCGCAGCCCTTCGCGCCGATGACCACCGCCCCGCGGCGGGTGGTCACAGCGTGATCGAGCGCGTTGCGCACCCGCCCATCGAGGTCGAGCCCGTCGACCAGCGGGAGTGCTAAGTGTTCGGCGAGGTCATCGGGCGCCCCGTCGAAGAAGCGGAGCGAGAGGTGCTCGCCGTCGTCGGCCCCCAACGGGTCGAGGCGCTGGGCGTCATCGTCGCCCGGCGCTTCCCCACCGCGCGGCTCGTCATGCCCGTGCGGACCACGCGGTGTATCATGCATGGCGGACCTCCGGCGTGGGGGCTTCGGGCGCTTCCAGATCAATCGCGAAAGGATCGAAGTCCGTCGGGGCCGCCGCCGCCGGGGTGCGCCCCCGGCGACGAGCGGGCGCACGACCGTGGGCCTCATCCGGTGCGACGGGCGCGGCCTCGGCCTCTGGCGCGTTCGCCGTGGCCTGAGCCGTAGCCCGTGCCGCGGCGGCATCGGCCGCCGCCCGTTCGAGCAGGTGGTGTCCCACGAGCAGCGCCTCGCGGTCGGCCCGGGCCGCGCGCGCCTGGGCCGCCGCGTGCTCTGACGCCCCCGCCTGGGTCTCGGCGATCTGGTCCGGGTTCTGCCCCTTGGCCCAGTAGTGCAGCGGCGGGAGGAGCGTGAGTCCGTGCGGCTCCTCCAGGAGGAGGCCACGACGACCGGGATCGGCCCGGTACGTGAGGGGCGTCCCGACCATCAGCATCCGGCGGTCCGTCGTGAACGCGAAGCGCTCGCCGCGATGCACGACGCCTTCGCGGGTCACCACGGTGGTGTGCGCCGGGAGGAGGGCAAGCAGGTCGGCCCCCCGGCGCATCCGCGTCGCATCCTGAGAATGTCGACGCGGATAGAGGGCCTGGTAGGCTTCGGCCGGGGTCCGCCCCTGCAGCCCACGATGCCGGTGTTCGTAGTTGTAGCGGTAGACCAGCCGCTCGACCTCGCGGCGAAACTCCTCAATGCGGGGGAGGTCGATGGGCTCGATCACCGTTCGCTGACGCCGGCGTGCGGTGGTGGCGGCCGCGGCGGCTTGTGCCTCGGCCTCCTCCTGTTGCACCCGATCTGCTGGCACGAAGGCGTCCTCGTGTCCAAGGGTGCCCTCCTCCCACTGCTTGAGGGTGCCGATCAGCCGTTCGACGATGCCGCGGTTGATCGGACGGTACGCCGGCAAATGGGGAGGCTCGATCCCGATCTCCTTGAGTCTCGCGGTGAGCGCGGCGTGCGCCTTCGCGTTGTCCCAGCGCAGCTGGCCGTGCGGCAGGTGCCCCGAGAACGGGCGCGTCGCCGCTGTCCCGAGCGACGGGATGGCCGCGGCGAGCAAAGCCGCGAGGACATCGTCGTCGGCGAATCCGGACAACGGGGTTGGGCCGTCTGGCTGGGTGCGGCCCGCGGGGTCCACCACCCAGTAGCCGGTGATCACGCGGGTGGCGTTGTCGATGATCACGACGACCTCGGGTCGATACGACACCCACCGGGGACCGTCCGGATGGTGGAGGCCATAGAGCCCGCACCACCGGCGGCTCATGAACTCGTCGAGCGTCCACACGTCGTGCGGGAGCACCGCGGGCACCGTCGAGTGCGGGATCGCATCGATCTCCGCCGCCGCGGCGCCATGCTGGGCCGCACTCCGCTGCAGGGTCCGGCCGCGGCCGAGCAGGATGCGCAAGGTGTCCTTGGACGGGACCCACGGCGTCGTGCCGTGTTGGGTGCCCAAGCGGGTCGCGAGGGCCTTCAGCTGGTGATGCAGCTCGGCGGGGCTCGCAGGCGATCCGGCCGCCGCCGCTTGATCGATGGCCGATTGGAGGTCGGGATGCATGACGCGCCGCGGGACCCTCGAGCGACGGCGGCCGTCTTCGCGTCGGCGACCTGCCGAAGCCTCGCGCCATAAAGAAGGAGGGCGGCAGGTGCGCCGCATATCTGGCCACGAGGAATCGCGCACGGGCCGCGGCCCACTGGCGCTCGGTGACCGCGGTGGCGTGGAAGCGTTGGGACGGGGTGACCTGTCCGAGGGGGACCACGGGTCCTTCGAGGTATCCAACCACAGCATGGGACATAGATGTCGCCTCAGATCGATGCCGCTCCATTCGGGGGAGCGGGGGTTCGGCAAGCCGCGGGTGCGGTGGCGGGCACCGGCCGCCGCTGGGCGATGTGGGGGGAGTCGTGATGGTGACGGGGACTCGATCTCGTGGTACCGGCGACGCCTTCAGCCGGTGACAGGAGACTCGGGGTCCTGGCGTCGCTCCGCCCCACATCGCGGTTCAGCCGGGCAGCGTAGGGCGTTTTTGGGCGAGGCCCCCCAAACGGGCCGTCTGTTTGGAATATTTTTAGGCTATTTGGATGAGGAGTTGTTCATTGTGCCACGTGCCTGGGCCGTAGCGCGCGGATTCTTGAGCGGTCTACGATTTACAGTAAGACACATCGCTACGTTATAGCGTAGTACTACATACCGTACTATATTGTACCGTACCATACCCGCCCACACTGTGTCTAGTCCGCTCCGAACCCATCGGCTAATCCCATGACCTCGACCGCCCCGTTCACCCTCATCGGCCGGGAACACGAGCAGCGACGCCTCGCCGAGTTCGCTTCAACCCCGACGCCCCACGCGACCCTCGGCATCGTCTGGGGACGTCGACGCGTTGGGAAGTCGGCGTTGCTGCAGGCGCTCGTGCGTGAGCAAGGCGGGTTCTATCACCACGCGATACGAGGCACGGCGAAGGAGGGACTCGACGCCCTGGCCGCCGACATTGGCGAACACCTCCAGTACCGGCCTCCCGTGCTGACCGGGTGGCCCGACGCCTTGGAAGCGTTGCTGGACCTCGCGCAAGACCGCGCCATGCCGGTCGTGCTGGACGAGTTTCCATACATCTTGGAGCACAGCCCTGCGGTGGATTCGGTCATTCAAGCGCTGTACGCGCCGGAGAATGCCGTACGCAACCGGAGTCGGGCCCGGCTACTCCTCTGCGGATCGTCCATCAGCATGATGCGCAATTTGTTGTCGGGGACCGCACCCCTTCGCGGGCGCTCGGGCCTGGACCTGCGTATTAGCCCCTTCGACTTCCGTGTCGCGCGCGCGCTCCACGGGATCGACGATCTCCTGACGGCGGTGCACACCTACGCCGTGATCGGGGGCGTCGCCGCCTACGCGCGCGAAATGGTGGACTATGCCCTTCCTCGTTCGCTCGACGAGTTCAACGACTGGATCGTGAGCCGCGTGCTGGCGCCGGGACGCCCGCTCCTCGGGGAAATGGCACTCCTGTTGAGCGAAGATCCCGAAACGGCCAAGGCGCGGAAACCCAACCTCTACCACGCGACGCTGGCGTCCGTGGCGCTGGGGCACCACGCGTGGAATAGCATCACCAGCAGGGTGGGCATCGGAGGGTCGTCGCTGCAAGGGATTCTGGACACGCTCCTCGCGTCGGAACTGATCGCACGGATCGACGATCCGGTGCGCAATTACCGACCACTCTACCAACCGCTTGATCCCTTTCTGCGCTTTCACTACGCCGTGATTCGCCGGAACCCCAAGCTGGCCCGCATCACCACGGACACGCGCGAGGCATGGCACACGCTGATACCGACATTTCGGTCGCTGGTGCTCGGTCCGTGTTTCGAGGGCATGGCGCGCGAGTGGATCATGTACATGGCCAGTGAAACCACGGTGGGGGGACAACCGACGCACATCGGCTCCACCACCGTACCCGCCACCAACACGGAGGCCGAAATGCAAATCGACGTGATCGCCGCCACCGACGTGAGCGGAGCAGACACGCCGGAAGACCGAGAGATCAACGCGGTCGGCGAGGCCAAGGTGGGCGAAACGCTCACCATCCGGCACCTGCGTCGGCTGGAGACCGCGCGCGCCCGACTTGGTGCACGCGCCGCGCACGCCAAGCTCTTCCTCTTCGGGAGTGCGGTGGAGGCCACGTTGCGACACGAGGCACACGGGCGTTCAGACGTCGAGATCGTTGATCTTGAGCGGCTCTACACCGGCGACTAACGGCGCGACGACGATGTCTCTCCCGACGGCGTCCGGTGAGGGCGCGCGGCTGATACGCACGACGCCCTACGCCGTGGGGCGGCGTTTGCGTGCGGCCCGTCGCGCCCGCGGCATGACACAGGTGCAGGCGACCCGCGCGTGGGCAGCGATCACCGGTGACGCGGCGCCAACCCAAGCCTTCGTTGCCAAGTGCGAAACCGCACGCCGGCGGATCACGTCGGCGGAGATCGCGGTGTTTTCGACGATCTACCGGCTGCCGAAAGACTGGATCATGGCGCCGCGGCCGCTAGAAGACGTGCCCCCTGCCACCGACGAGGCGGTCGCGACCCTCCTTCCTGTTCCCAAACGGCGTCCTCGCGGGCGCCACGGGGAAGCCCTCCCACGTGGCGTCACGGCCGCGCGCCCGCTCACCGATCCGTCGAGGCGCCACGCGCTGAGCGAGGCCCTGCGGCGAGGGGAAGCGGAGCCACTGCTTGGGATCGTTCCGGTGGATCTGTGGGCCGCAAACACCGGTCGCCGGTACGCCGAAGGGCAGCACCGGATCACGGAGCTCCGCGCCGCCGACCTGGATCTGGTGGACATGGTGAACGCCAGCGGCGAAACGCCGTTGTACGAGGCGATCTGGCATGGCCGCTACGCCCACGCGACTGCCCTCGTGTTGATCGGGGCGAACGTGCTTGCCCGCCAAACCTTCACCGTCGTCGACACACGGCCACGCCGGAAAGCGAATACCGCGCTTGCGCTGACCCCGTGGGAACTGCTCGTCCAGCGAGCCCAACCCGAACGCACGCACACCAGCAAGGACGCCACGCTACGCAACCACGCCATCGGGGGGCTCTTGGTCGCCACCATTCGCGCGCTCCACACGCGGTGGACGCGCACAGCGCAGCCTCCCGGCGATCTGCGGATTGTTCACGCGAGGCGCGCGATACGAGCCGTCGTGCGTTCGGCCAACGGCGTGTGGGATGACACCACGCTCCACGCCGCTGCCGTGGAAGCCCGGCAGATGCTTGAGGTGTTGCATGCGGCGGCGCGCACCACGGCTCCGCTGCCCTGCGACGCCGACATGACCCTCCCGATCCGCTAGCCTTTGCGGCATCGCGCCCGGTCCACGGCGCCAACGATCCCCACCCGGTGAGAGTCCACGCATGGTGACCGACACGCAGGTACAGTCCGCACTTCGTACGGCATGGTGGGACGCGTTCGTTGCGTCTCCGGCAGAGCGACTCCTGTTGCCACACATGATGCTGGTGCAGCTGCAGTGGACGCGCAGAATGAACGCGGCGGCTGCCTCTGATGCGGTACGGCAACTCCATGGCGACACCGCGCGCTACACCCAGGTCGCTGCCGACGTGCGACGCTGGCGCGTTGGCCGCGATGGGCCGGCACTGTTGACGCTCTGGGAAGCGGTCGTGATCGCGGACGAGCACGAACACTGGATGCCGCGACTCGTCGGCGTGCGGTCCTCACTGCCCATGACGCCGTCGTACGCGCAGCTCGCGACACGGCCGCATGGACCGGAGGCTATGTTGCTCCTCCTTCTCATCGCGGGGGAGGTAGGGTTCCGCTCAATCATCATGCATTGGGAAAGCGCCGCCGTGCGCATGGGGGTCGAGGAGGACACCCTCCTTCACGCCGCCGCGCTCTTGGTCGCTGAACGCTGGGTAGAGCGGGAACCGCTCGGTGGCGAAGGAGAGGCGAACGCGCGGGTGCTGACGCTCCACCCAACACGCGCCCCCGTGATCCTCGCGCCTCCCGCCATGGCGTAACCGGCGCCGTCGAGGACAAGCAGTCACGGACGGTGCAGCATACGGAGACACGGTTTTGAAGACGCGGATCATGCGCCGCCGCCTCGCCGATGGCCGAAGACACAGCGGATGGTGCTATGGCGCAGGTATCCTTGTATTGGGCGCCAGCGTCAGTGGTGGCGCGCACCGTTCATGTGTCCGACATCGCTCACGCGCCCTTATGGTTGACCTGAAACTGCTGCACGATTGTCCCATTGATGCTGCGCGTGTGCGGGCGCTCATGAACGCGTGGGCGCGTCATGAAACATGGTTTCAATTAGGCCGCCTCAATCTTGATGCGTACGATTGGCCAGTGCCTGGAAGCCACGAGATCGCGCACGAAGGCGAAGCCGCCTATATCGCCTACCGGGACTTCTTGGCCGCGGCAATCCTCTCGTTCGATGGCCATGCGCTGGTGCTCGATGAACTCCAGCGTCTTGTGGCGGACATTGAACGGCGCGTGCCGGGCGGTGTCGGCGGCCCGCTGAGGATGGACGAGCCGGACGACACGCACTTTCACCAGCAGTGGGCGAACCTCTTCACGCCGAACCCACACTGGGGTGGCTTGTCTCACGAGACGTTGGGGGCCTACGTGCGCAAATACGAAGTCGAGCGCCCTCTCCGGGTGTTGGTCTGGTTGCGGGATCTCTACGAGACCGGCACCCGCGACCCATCATTGCGCCGGTTTCGCGACAAGTCCGGCCGCCTGAAAAAGGGCATGATGGTCACGCACATCTCGTCGGGGTTCAAGGACTTTCCCGCACTCCGAAGCCTGCTCGTCCACGCTTACTCGAGTAGGCTGCGCAACCTCGTCGGGCACAACGACTATCAGATTCGCGACGATGTACTGGCCGCTCTTGATGGAACGTGGGCGTGTACAGCATCCGAGGTGTTTGGGCGCTTTCAGGCGCTCAGCGCCGCCCACAATGCGCTGGTGTGGCTCTCGAGCATCGCGCACCAAGACACGACGGAGCTCGCCGCGCGTGGTGTCCTCGGCATCGGCTGGATACCCGACGTCACAAACCCGCGTCTTCTGGTGCTCCAGCTCGCGGCCTTCCGCCAGTTCGATCCCACTGCTGAATGGCTCACCGCTGTCTCGGTCACCGTGAACGACAACCGGGTGGCCACCATCGTCAGCGGCGCGCGGGAGCGTACCGGGCCACTCCTGCCCGAGCTTCGCCCGGTGCTGACCCGCCTCGCGAAGGTGGGCGGTGTCGCGTGCGAGGTGGTTGGGATCGTGCCGTGCCTGCATGCCGACGATTGTGAGCACCACACATACCAGCTTGGGCAACACCGCTACTGTGAGTTCGATGTGGTTCACCGTGGCGTGGTGACCATAAACGTACAGGGCATCGACAACATGTGAGCCGCGATGTCACCCGCGCGTCGACCGAGGCGACTATACTCCCGCCGCCACCGCGTACCGCCCACCGCCCACGTCGCGGACTTCGCCGAGCATAGCCAGCGTCTCGAGGTGGCGCCCGACGATCTCCCGCTTGGCCCCAACCAAGCGCTGTACCGCCTCCTCGATGGAGACCGGGGTTATGGCCGCCATGGACCGCAGCACCGTGATCTGACCGATGGCGTCGGCTGGCCATGGGGTGGCCGCGGCTAGGACCACACTCGGCGCATCGGTCAGGTCCAGCGTGGGGGCCGTGGCCGCTGCCTCGCCGGCGCCGTTGAACCGGGGGCGCTGGTAGTCTGGTCGCAGCCAGCGTACGGTGCCGGCCGCTTCCTCCTCAACCCGACGGTCGTGCAGCGCGACGAGGCGCTCGAGGATGAGCGCGGGGGGCTCGGGCCACGACCAGCCGTAGGCCTCGGCGACGGCGACATCCAAGGCATCATGCAGGTCGCGCAGACTGCCGCAGGCGGCGAGGCGATGGATCTCGAGGTCAGCGGCCGTCAGTGGCGCATCGGTCCGGAGCTTCTCGATCACGTTGTACAGCTTCGTGATCGTGACCTTGTCGCTCGCCTGCAAGGCGGCGCTGCGGTGCGCCACCACCTGGTCGCCAAGCGCGCCGATCTTCTGCCGTTGCTCTGGTGTCGCCTCGGGGAACGGGAAGGGGTCGAAGCAGGCGGTCTTCGTATACCGAGGATCGTTGCCGACGCCGAGGCGGCTGCCCGCCGCGAGCGACCACTGCACGTGGATCTGCGACGACAACACGCCGAGCACCCATGACGCATCGCTCGCGATGCACACGATGCCATGATCGGCGGCGACGCCCGCGTCAAGGAAATGGAAGGCCCGGTACTTCGTGGTCTCAGTAGTGACGATATAGCGCGTGAGCCCCTGCAGGGCCTCGCGCATTTCACGACGCGGCCACCCGAAGCGCCACCAGAACTTCTGTAACACGTCACGGCGGTTGGCGTCTCGCTCAGGTTTCACCCGATCACGAACGATGTCAAACACCAGAGGAAACGCGCGGGCCTCGGCTTCCTCCATGTACGCGAAGTCGATGACGTAGGTGTCGCGTGGCCGCGTGGTCATATCCCGTCCGGCTCGATACGGCTTCAACACCGTCGCCGTGGCCGGCGAACGCGCGAGGATGTGACGCGCTTCGTCGCCCTGCACGACAAAGCCGTGCCCGTGTAGCGCGAACCCCATCGAGGCGAGTCCCTTGTTGGCCATCAACGGAACGCGCACCGCCCCAGCCACGTCCGCATGCGGGGTCAAGTCGTCGTTGAGGCGCGGCACGCGCAACGTCGACCGCACCGCCCCTGTCTCATCGACGGCGACCCAGCGGGCGGCCGTTGCGGTCGCGGCCAGCACCGTAAGTGCCACGCGGACGGCGGCGCCATCCTTCTCGTCCACCCACGGATGATCGGGGGCCGCCCAGACTACCTAAGCTCCTGCTTCCCGTGCTTCGGTAATCACCGCGCGTTGATGCACTTGGGTGATCGAGTTCGTCGTGATCAGGCCGGCACGCATCGCGGTTCCGCGCGCCACGGCCTGTGCGGCGGTTCGCCACCAGTACCCGACAAAGTCGGTGGTGTCGGCGACCGTGGGATAGGCCGCGCGGAGGGCTTCGACATACCCGTCACCGAGTGCGTCGCGCATGCGCTTCGCCCCAAGGTACGGCGGGTTTCCCACGATGAACTCGGCGTCAGGCCATGTCGCCGGCGTCGCGCCATGATAGGCGACATACGGGCGCCGCGCGGTGGGATCAGGGACGAGCTCGCCCGTGACGGGGTGAACGAGACGAGGGGTCGGGTCGAGGGTGCTCCGACTGGGGTCCACCGCGGCCTCGTCCCACGCCAAAACCGCATCGCGCAGCTCCAGCGTCCCCGTGTCCGCCAAGACGGGCTCCGGCGGCTGCACCGCGTGGTGCTGCTTCCAGTATTGGTGGAAGCCGATCCACAGCGTGAGTTCGGCGATCTCGCGCGCCCAGGGTTTTACCTCTATCCCGAAGAAGTTGGCCGGCCCGATCTCCTGCATGCGGAGTTCTTGGTGTCCCGTTAACGCCTCCAACTCACGCACCACCTCATACTCGATGTCCTTGAGCACGTGCATGGTGACGTAGAGGAAGTTCCCCGATCCACAGGCGGGGTCGAGGACGCGCAGTCCCTGCATCCACCCAAGGAAGTCACGTAACCGCTGTTCGGCCGCCGCGCGATCCTTCGGCTTACCCGTCTCGCGTAGCTGCAGCACCTCGACCTGCACGGCGGTCCAGCGTTCGCGGACTGGCTCCTCGACCGTGGGGCGTACGAGGCGCTCGATGAACGCGCGCGGCGTGTACTCCGCGCCGAGGCGGTGGCGCTCGACGGGGTCGAGGGCGCGGGTCAGCAGCGTGCCGAAGATCGTCGGCTCCACGTCTTTCCAGTCGGCTTTGGCGGCCTCCAACACCAAGACGATATCGGCCTTCTCTAGCGGCAGCGCCTCGGCGTCCTTGAAGAAGTGGCCGTTGAAGCGCAGCAGGCTCTCGAACCCGAACATCCCGCCTTCATCCATCGCGTGCCACAGCGTTTCGAGGGCCCGCTGGAACTTGACGGGGTCCCCTTCCACGCCGGCACGCTGCACCGTCTGCCGAAAGGCATCGCGCGGCAGCAGGTCGACATCCTCCGCGAAGCAGGAGAACACCACGCGCATGAGAAAGCGCGCGACCCGTTCTGGCTCAAACCCGCGCCCTTCAAGAGCGGCGGCTAGCGCGGCCAGCTTGGTGGCGATCTCCTGCGTCACCGCCTGCGCGTGCTGACGCGGGTCCCGCTTCGCCGGCGCGGTCCAGATGTCCCGCAGCAAGTCGATGTCTGCGCGGCGCTGATCGAGAGATGCGAGATCAATACGATGCCCCGCCGCGAACCCCTGGTAAGTGCCGCCCCAGCGATGGTAGACGAGCAACGTCTTGGCCACATCCAGCACGAGCAGGTACGGCGGGGCGCTCCCCGACGGGTCATGCGCCGCATACTGCCGCGCCTGCCCATAGGCGCGGCGCAACGCGACATCCGACGCCCCGCCGGCGACGTCTTTCGCCTCGAGGATGAAGTGGCCCGCCTTGTAGCAGTCGATGAAGCCATTGGCCTCGGTCCCGTCGCGCGTAATCAACTTCACGGGGAGCTCGAACTCGTAGCCCGACCCTGCCGGCTGGGGGGTCGGGACCCCGAGCGCCTCACAGAGCTCCCGGAGGTACGACTGGGCGTTCGCCCGCTCGGCGGCCTTGGTGTCGGCCCATCGGTCGCGCAGCGCTCGGAGGGTTATCTCCGGACTGGTGGCACTGGGGGATGTCATTGCATTCACGGTAGTCCCTTGCTCGTCGTTGGCGCCACCTAGAGGCGGCTGCAAGGTTGCTGCGAAGGGCAAGGTACGGCAGGGGGTGACGGAACGTGAGGGGGCGGTCTGTCAGGGCACCACGCGGCCAGGGAGACGCGCCGGCAGGCAGCTGCGTTCCCTAGGCCGGCCACTACCTCAAGACAGAGAACCTCTCGCCCATCCTCTCGCCAGTCAGGATTCGTTCAGCATGGAGGACGCCGCGCGCGGTGATCCTCGCGCCTCTGGCGTCGACAACAAAGGCGAAGCCGAGCCCTTCTGGCACGAAGAGCTGTACTAGGACATCGTCACGATTCGCCTTGAGACAGATGGCAAGATCGGTCACATCGACGCACGCGGCGGGCGACCCGTTGGCGGCATCGTTGAGCGCGTGGAGCGCAGCGCACCGGAGGATACGGCGCTCGCTGACGTCGATGGGGCGGAGGGAATGTTCGGGCATGGGCGGCTATCTTTGAGATTGATCGACAGTCCGACCACGGCACCGCTGCCCGCAACCCATGTCTTATGCCTATGCCGACATCGTCGTTATCAGAGACCCAGCCGGTTCTACCGGGCACACGTAGGGTCGGCGGGATGTATTGCCAAGAAGGCGCGTACACCGACCTCACATGAGATGACGGATCACTATGGCGCTGGCGCAAGGACCATGGCTGGCGCCTCCTCGCAGTGGTGCCCGGTTCGGCCGCGTACCATGCGGTGAACAGCACGGGGAACCTCAATGGGTATGCGGTGCATCCGAACGAATAGCAGCAAGATGACGGCGCGGTGACGCCCGCCCGGTATCGTGCGGCATGTGCCTCCACTCCGCCCTCAAGCGCCGCGCGCTCCTCCTCCAGCGCGCCGCCGCCTGCCTGTTCGGCCCCGGTGGCTCCGTGATCTACCTGCACACCCACGACCCGACGCTGGTCACTACGCCGGCCGCGGCGGCTGGATCGGGGAACAGGTGCCCAAGCGGGCGAGTCACCCGTTGTGGTCGCTCGCCCTCTGCAACGGTGCGGACGCGACATCTTTGACGGCGCACCACCCCTGCGGAGGCCATCCCCTTTTGCAGAACCTTTCTCCACAGTGTTGCCGATTCAAATGATCTTGACACAGGGGACAGGCGCCGTATTTTGGCGGCGCCCGTCGAAATCGACGCGCAAGTCTTATTGTAATACCCATACCCAGTGAGGTCACCATGAAGTTGGCCGTATTTTGGTTCGTTCCCACCCTGTTGGCGCTGGGAGCCATATCGGGTTGCGACGGCGCTGCCACCGGCGAGCGAATCACCAGCGTCGAAAGCTGGGTGCCGTCTGCCCAGTCGCTCAGCGAAAAGTCTGCACCGCCTGCTTCGGCAACCGTCCCGACCCTCCTGTTGCCCCGGATCGCAGCACTGGCAGAGGGTGCCTCGACAACGACGAGGGGGCCGGCCGCCAGCAAGAGTCTCCGTGAGCTGGACAGCACGCGTGCGAAACTGGTAAACGACCTAAAGACCATCACGCTTCCTCAACGCCATCCGGTTTCCCTGCTGCTCAACGAAAGACAGCTGAATACCCTCCCGCGTCTCGCACGTGAGCTCGGAGTGACGATGCGCTTCGAGGAGAGCCCCGGGGAGGCCTCGCATCCCGCGCTCGCCGGCTACGTGATGACGTACAAGGGACAGGATGTGATGCGAGGGATGGCGGCACGCAAGTTCTCCACTCGCCGCGTCACCACCCTGAACGATCCGAGGTCTTCCTCGCGCTGGATACGTCCCGCCTCCCTTGCAGACGATGTTCCCGAGGTCATGTATCCGGAGTCAGATCCCAATCATCCCTATTGGGGGGCGCCCGCCAGTGACGAAGAGCGAATCGCCGCGGCGACGGCGATTGGGGCCATGGTTGCCGAGCTTGAAGCAATTGTCGCGCAGCTTGAGGCAGACAATAGCTCTTCCGGCCTTGTTGGCATGACGGGCGCATGCAAGGCGGTCGGGACGTTTCTGACGTCATCGTCCGGTCCGAACTGTGGCCCTCTGAAGTACGCAGCCATCGGCGCCGGGCTCATGGCGATTAGTTTCGGTCTCGGCTCCATTGCGGCAATGGTGTCTCCCGAGCCGATGAGCAAGTTTGCCGTCGGCGCCCTTCTCACAGGGGCGGCGGGATCGGTTGTCGGAACAATGGCGGCCATATCTGCTTACAACGAGTGCAAGCAGGGGCCTGCCGGCAATAATCAGCACCCCGCATCGTGGGGCGCGGCGCGGCGCGGCGCGATGACAGCGCCCTTCTCTACGCCGGTTGCCTTCAGAGGTCGCGCATGGGTGTCAGCATAATCGATTTTGCGACAGCCGCCAGCGTGGCAAGCGGAGCGATCATCCTTCTGGCGCTGCGAAGTCGGATCGGACGACTACTGGCGACGCTTTCCTTTTCCAGTGCAGCGTTTGTATCCGCCGCTCGTCCCGAGCCCTTGTTGTTCGGACCCCAAGCGAGCGTCTTGCTTGGGTGTCTTTTAGGGGCGGCTGCGTTGGTCCAACTGGCCCAACTGGCCCAACTGCACAGAAGGGCGCCGAAACAACGCTGATTCGGCCGGCAAGTATACACAAGGCGCTGGCGTCACATTGCGTGTGCCGCTAGCAGGGCCGCCTGGCGGAAGGTGCGACGGGCCGCCACATCAGGCGGCGTATGCGACGACGGTTCGATGAGGTGAAGACTTCGCAGTGCGCGGTGTCCACGAGTAGGGGAGCCCGCCTGAAACTCCACCAACATCGGCCAAATCGCGCAACGTGCAATGAACTGTGTTGTCGCAAGGGCACACAGTCAAATCAAGAGCTTTCACAGCAACAGGAGATGCCGGATGAACGTGTCCAAGCTGTGCCTCCTTATGATGGGCGCCTGCTTTGTTTCCGCGTGTAGCGCAACGGAGCGCTCGATAGCGCCCGATGACAGTCGACCACGCCAGGAACTTGTCTCCATGGACTGTCAGCTGACGCCTAGTCAATGCTCAATCATCAGCGCAGGCATTTCGTATTTGAAAGAGCATGCCAATCCGATGTGCAGGACCATGGGCACGAACGCCCACAACCGGTATTGGGCACCGACGGGGTCAGGTGAAGGATTCCGCGGGAAGCCGGCTGATGCACAGAACCACATGAGCGTGTACACGACGTTCCCCGGCAGCCTCTACCCAGCAGACAAGTACATTAATGTTCACGCCAACTTCTGGACATCTGGGTTCACAGATCCGGGGGCTACCGGTGGCCTCATCGCCCACGAGGAGGTCCACCAGCTCGGGGGATTCACAGAGAACGCGGCTCGGTCGATGCAGGACCAGTGCCTTAACCCACAGGCGTGAGGAGAACTCGTCGATGAAAACCTCTTTGCTGTTCTTCCTCAGAAGCTGTGCTACGGCCTTGATGTTGGTTGCGAACGCCCTCCCTGCTCAGGACTTCCGTGCGTCCTCCAAATCCGTCGCGCAGATGGCCGACGCGGCGCTTGACGGCGTGCTGACCCCAGAGTTCATCCGCTTGACGGCAATCGAAGAGCGCACGCTTCGCTTTGATCGCCAGCGCACCATGGCCGCGTTCGGTGCGAACGACGATGCCACGCCGCTTGCCACGCTGGGTTTTCGACGCAGCGTGAACGCCGGATCCAAAGAGCTCCTTGAAGGCTGCAATCAGGCCGGTGTTGGTGAGTGCACCAAGCTGATCGGTTCGACCTATGTCCATCTCGCGCCCGTTTCGATGAGCGACACGAACGCCATCGTTTGGCTGCATTTCGTGTCCGCCGCAAAGGGAAGCGGCAAGCGGGCGTTCATGTCCACCATCTCCACACAGGTCCATCTGGCGAGAGCGGGCGCGGGGGCGTGGCGGTTCGTGCGCACCGGCCTGTCATCCAGGTCATAGCTCGCATGGCACAGGCTGTCGAGCGGTAGGCCGTCGTATTCTGGTGGGCGGCAGCGCGCGGAGTGTTGGAGACCGATGGTTGAGCACCATGCTGCTCGCCGGACTGGCGAGCAGCATGTTCGCGTTCCTCTATGGCCCGCCGCACCGCCTTGAGCAGTTCGACCTACCCAAGGAGCTTTCCCTTGGCCTCCTTGGTGTCGGATGCAGCCTTTACCTCCTCTCTCCACGGCGATCCCGCCCGCATGAGAAGCTGAACCTGCTCCTGGTCGGCAGCTTGGCGTGGGGGGCCGTCTTCGCGCCAGTCATTGCTCCGAACACCGTGGCGTCGTGGCGCACACTCGGCGCTGCCGCGGCGGCCGTTTCGGTGTTTTTTGTAGCACGTGAGCTGGGGCAATATCGCCATGCTCAGGCATGGTACTGGGCGCTGCTCATTCTCCTCGGAATCATGGCGGGCCTCGTGTTGCTGGAGGCATACGGCGGGCTTCCGTTCTTTTCGGCCCCAGGCCGTCGGCCAGGGGCGACGCTAGGGAACAGAAATCTCGCGGCGCGTCTCACGTGCTTTGGGCTTCTCTTGGCGTGGGATCGATTGATCGAGTCGCACCGACGCCGCGTCCACGCGGGCATGACGGTCGTGACGGTCGTGACGGCGCTCTTCGTCTGCTTGCTCGCCTTGTCTCGCTCCCGGAGCGCTATCGCCGTCAGCCTTGGTTTGTTCGTCCTGCTACCAGCGGTCACCTGGTGGCTCAGCCGCGGAACGCCATGCCACGTACGCGCTCCCGCACTCTTCGCCTGGGCCCTCGCGTTCGCCGTGGGATCGAGCGCCGCGCTGACCCTTCCCAACCGCATGGGGTGGACAGCATCCGAACTACGTGCGTCTGTTCGCCGGATCGGAGAGTATCAGTCAGGAACGGGGCGCGGCCGAGTTATACAGGCCTCCACCTCGCTTGAAATGGTCCGTGCTCATCCACTCGTCGGAGTGGGGGTTGGGAACTGGTCAGTTGTTTACCCGGCCTATGCTGAAGCTGGCGATCCGTCCGTCGTGCCGGGCGCGTATTACCCAGGCCCGCAGATCCCGCGAAACGACATACTCGCGTTGCTAGCGGAATGGGGACTGATCGGCTCCGTCCCGGTGCTCTGGGGGTTCGTGTCCTTGGCGCAGGAAGGCTTCCGACGACGGTTAACGCCCGATCCGCGAGTGAGACGTGGCGGGGCGCTCCTCGTCGGGTGCGTGTTTACCACGGTCTTGCTTGGGGTATTCGACTCGGTGCTGCGCGTGGCCCCAACGGTCCTGATCTGCGCGACGTTACTCGGGCTCGTCTTCGGCGAAGCGGCGTCTCACGAGGGGCCTGCGCCACTCTCCCCCCAACAGAAAAGGCCATGGATATGGCAAGTATTTTGGGGAGCGAGCCTCGGGCTCTCGTTGCTCTTGACTCTAACAGGGTGCTGAAAAAAAGGTGAACGGACGCGATTTTCTTGTGGTGCGGACGGTTTCAGCGCTTTTGGCGAGATGATTCGCGTGTGGCGCGGTGGTTCAGCGCGCGGTGGCGCTCATTTGGCCATCGCGCGGCCGCTCTATCGGCGCGCGACGCGCGTCACGTCGCCGCTGGCCGACGAATGAGCGTGCGAATCCGCACCAGGTTGTACGCCGCGTGCACGAAGCGAAACACGAAGTCGACGCGGCGTTGGCCGCGGTGACGCAGTTTACGCAGTCCGCCCACCACCTTGCCCCAGCCGAAGCTCTCCTCCACCAGCTTTCGCTTTTGTTGACTGACCGCGTAGCCGTCGTGCCGCGTGGTGCGGTCATCCACGGCGCTGCGCGGTTTGCGGGCGTGAAGGTTCTGCGCCACGTGCGGCGTGGCGCCGGCGGCGCGCACGCCCTCCACAAAGGCCGGGGTATCGTAGCCTTTGTCCGCGCCGAGCGTGCGCCGCCGGGCCCGGGGATCCAGTGTCGTCAGCATCTCGAGTGCCGCGTCTCGCTCACTCTCGTAGCCTGGCGCGCGCACATCCGTGGCGACGATCAGCCCGTGGCGATTATCCATCAACACACTGCCGAGATAGCCCACGATGGACGCGGTGCCACTACTCTTCCGCGCCAACCGCGCGTCGGGGTCCGTCGTCGACTGGTGCGTCTCGTTCGTGCGACGCTGCTGCCGGAAGTTGACGGTCGGATTCTTCGGGTCGCCATCGTCGCGCGGCGTCCGGGCCGCGGGATCCTTCGGTTGCACACGCTTCTGACTGGCCCACGCGTCGAGCAGGGTGCCATCGACGGTGAAGTGCTCATGCGAGAGCAGGCCATGCGACTCGGCGACCCGCAACACTTCCTGCAAAAACGCGTCGGCAATCCCGCCGTCCATCAAGCGCTCGCGATTCTTGCTGAAGACCGTCGGCACCCAGATGGGATCATCCGGATTGAGACCGACGAACCAGCGGAACAGGAGATTGTAGTCGAGCTGCTCCATCAACTGGCGCTCGCTGCGGATCGTGTACAGCGCCTGCAAGAGCAGCGCGCGCAGGAGGCGCTCGGGCGGAATCGACGGGCGGCCCATCGCCGAATACAGATCCGTGAAGCGCGGGGAGAGCGCCCGCAGGATCGGCTGCACCAGCGCGTGCATCGCGCGCAGCGGATGATCGGCCGGGATCCGGTCCTCAATGGACACGTAGCTGAACATCGTCGACTGCGGCTGATCGGCACCACGCATCGGTAACGCCTCGGGAAAGAGTCGCGCCCACTATACAACACGGCGCGCCATACGCCAGGTTTTTACGGCGACTTTTTCATCACCCTGCTAAGTGTTGCGCAAGAGATTCGTGCCCTGCGCATCATCGGCTCCCTCTCTTCGCTGCGCGACCTTGAGCGCGCAGTTGCGGTCGCGCCGAACAACATGGAGGCGCGGGCATTGACTGCCTATCTGCTGGTTTCAGCCGGTCGATGTGATTTGGCGGCCCCTCACCTCAAACGAGCGGCACAGCTTCAACCGTTCTCTGAGTTTGTTATTGCACTTGAGATCGAATGCGGTTATCGCCGACAGAGCCCGTCGCGTCACTAGGCAGCTTGCAGACGATCCGGGCGTGCAGTGAACCGCCGGGGCCACTGATAGCAGTCCATTGGACGGCTTATCGGATGAGTTCCTGCGACACGATAGTGTTCGGGATGCCTCCAACAAGGACGTGCGTCTCGCCGCCCCGTCGCCAACGTCGGTGGACCTGACGCTTCAATACGCCAACCGCGCGCTCTACCGCGCGACGGCGATCCACGAGGCGCGCGGGGGCGAGAAGGGCACGGTGCGCTGGATCCCTCCTGAGGAGTTTTCCGATCTGCCGCTGGAGGATCGTCCGACGTTCCCAGACGGCTCGGCGCCGCCCAGCAAGAAGGCCGATCTCCGCCGCTGATCATGTCGGCCTCGCCCGAATACTCGACGCTGACCGCCGGCATAGAGACGGCCGTGCGCTACGCCGATCAGCGCCGCCGCCGCGAGATCGCGATTCACAAGGCCCTCGGCGTTCGTTGGGGCGTGTGGGATGACGCAACCATTGCATGCTGTACGTCATCCGCATCGCGAACGCCGCCGAGCGCCGCGTCCTCTTGCTGGAACACGCCCCCGTCCGCTTGTTCGGCCCCCGAGGCTCCATGGCGTACCTCCACACCTTCGATGCCGCCAGCGGCACCACCCCGGCGGCCGCGGCGTGGAACGGGGGAGAGGTGGCGCGCCGGGCCGATGAAGCATTGCGCGGCCGGGTCCAACAGGCGGCTACGGGCGAAGAACGCCAAACCGCTGCGGTTGGCCGGCTGGCACCTGGTGGAGGCCGCCCGTCAGGCGACCGGGCTTCCGGCAACAGTGACTTGCGGAGAGATAACGCGTCCTGTACGTTGTGGGGGTGTTGTCGGGGCGCTGGACCATAATTCCCAACGGCACATTTGAGAGGGCCCGTGCGCGGGCCCTTTTTATTTGCCCTCGGGAACAGGTCGAAGAAATGACCTGTCGCACGAACCAACTGAGCAAGCAATGAGCCGAATCGCTGTTCTTGTCGACGCCGGATATCTCTTCAAGGCCGGAAGTCAGCTACTCGTAGGCGGGACCGGCGCGCCGCAGCGCGAGCTCGCGGTGAACTTGGAGGCGTTTGCGGCTCAGATCACCGCAACCATCGCGACGTTCTCGAGCAAGCCGCTCCTGCGCATCTACTGGTACGATGCAGCCCCGGTCACCGGCCCGACACCGCAACATCGGCAAATCGCCGAGGCGCCGCTCATCAAGCTGCGCTTGGGCTATCTCAACTCCGAGCGTCAGCAGAAGGGCGTCGACCCGCTCATCATCACGGACATGATCACCCTCGCGCGTAATCGCGCGTGTGACGACATGTTGCTCTTGGCGGGGGACGGGGACCTCGTAGTGGGTGTGACCCAAGCCCAGGAGCACGGCGCGCAGGTGCACCTACTCGGCGTCGGGGCGTCGCGTGGAAATCAGGCGCCGCAGCTTCGCCAAGAAGCGGATTGCTGTCATCAGTGGGAGCTCGCTGACGTCGAGCGCTTCCTCCGGCACACGCCCCGGACGGTCGACTTCGCGTCGACCCAGACTGTTGGTTCGCCACAAAACCAGCCTCTCACGCCGACGGAGACCAGCGTACCCACCCCCGTTTCCGCGCCGACGCCCACCACGACGTCGGGCCCCGTGGCTCCTGAGTTGCTCAAGGAGGTCGCCGTGGCCGTTGCGGTCCAACTCGATTCGGCGGATCGGACCGCGGTGACGGACTCCCCGATCCCGGGGAGGGTGCCGGGGATGGTCGACCGTAAGTTGTTTGGCAATGCCCGACAGATGCTAGGGGTGATGCTGAATGATTCCGAAAAGCGCGTGCTGCGTCGCCTACTCTTCGAGGCCTGTCTCGAGATCGCGACCGCCACGCCAACCGAGCCGGCGATCAAGGCGGCGCACTGACGCGGCAGCGGCCCGTATCGCCGCCATCGCAGCGGTGACTACTGCAGTGGAAAGCGCCTCGCCAACGATTGCTCAAGAGCGGTCCAAAACCATCGCCGCCACGGACGCGTTGCACCGCTATCCTTCCCTCTGTGGCTCGCCGTGTCCCCTTTCGCCGAGGTGCCCTCAATGCCCAAGGATACCGCGGGTGCGCACGAGCCACCGGTAAGTACGCAGATGCATCCCGTCGCCTTTCTTCGGGCGCGGCCCTTTGCCGCCCGCATCATTGCAGACCTCGCCGCCAGCATGGGGCCGACGCACGCCTACGACCATGAAGCGATGCGCCATGGCGCCGAAGCCGTGATCAAGGTGTACGGAGAGATCAGGAGACACCTACCAGCCAATCTGCAGGGGCACGAGGCGGGGGTTGGGCTCACCAGCGCCACCTTTACGACCATCACAGCGTACGCGCAGTTTATGGCGTCTGGTCGCCAGATCTTTGCGATGCCCGCAGCCCTGGTGGCCGCGCTCGATCAGACCGATCTCGGCGACGTGCGGTTCGGCGATGTCGCCATGCCGTTCCCCGCCTTTTTTGTCCACTTTGGCAACGCGCTCGCCGTAAGCCTTCCAGGGGTACCGAATCAGGTGACGGGCGCGTACGTCTTCCACGCCGAGGCACGAGGAGAGACGCCGGCCTACCTGTCGGTGACGTTCGTGACCCACCGCATGGAGGCGCGCCCAGAGGACCCACTCGACTGGGCGCGGCACCAAGAGCCACAACAGGACGTCTATTTTGAGTTGGACCTTCCCCCCGGCGAGGACGCGCTCGACACCTATCTGCAGCGCTTTCTCCGTGACGAGACCGCCCGCATTGAAAGCCAGCTCAACCCGGTCGATGAACCGACGGACCACACAAGTGAGCGCCCTCGACGCACATACCTGAGACAGCTCCACGACGGCTGGCCGACCTCCCAGCGCCTCCTACGGCTGGTGCTGAACGCCTTGGTCTACATGTCGTCGCTGCAGCTGGCCACCCCGTCGGCCACGGGCCTGACCGAGCCGACGTGGCCTGCCGATACGCCACCGCCGCTATTGAGGGCGCTCACCAGCCTGCCCGAGGGGGCACCGGGACGCAAAAAGCGTCGCACCGCGGTGGGGCGGCTGCTTGAGGCGGGGTACCTGCCGCTCCGTATGCTGCCGCCGCTCGACGACGCCGACGACCGCGACGAGGCGCTAGGCGGGGGGCAGACAGTGGCCCCGCACTTTCGGCGGGCGCACTGGCGCCGCCAGGGGGTGGGGCCCGGCCGCGCGGCCGTCCGCCTCACGCGCATCCGCGCCACCCTCGTGCGCCCGGATCGCGGCGTGCCAGCCCAAGGGCGATGGCGTGAAGTCCCTGACACCACCGACGACCGGTCGAACGAGGCCGCGAACGGCTAAGGTGGGAGCGAACCGACCTTTTTGTTGACGCCAACAAAATGCCTCGCGCGGTCGACCCGGCCACGTGAGTCATCGCGGGACCGTCCACCGCACCGCCACGCAGCAGGAACACATCACCTCGACCGACATGAATACCTTCGAGCACACCGCGTGGCGACGCGCCATTGAAGCGCAAGAGATGTACCGGGCCTTTGAACGGGAGCGCGCCGAACGAGAGGCCCTGCTCGGAGGGCTGACGCCAAGCATACTGGCCTCGTGGTCCGCCACGATGGCCGCGCATCGTGAGACAGAGCGCCTCTCGAAGCTCTGGCGCGACGACTGGAAGGCAGCCATCGAAACGTGGCACCACGTCGATGCCATCCAGCGCGCCAGCGTCGAGGTTGGCTTCGGGATTGGCGCGGGAGGACTCCGCGCACTCGCCGTGGCCGAACACGAGCGACTCATGAGGATGCGAGGGATTCCATGGGGCTCAGCGTTTGCCCAGCTGGCCATGCCCGCGATGGGGCATCGTCCCTTCGGATCGTGGTCGGGTGATCTGCAAGGCCTGATGGGGTTGATGGAGCACACGACGTCCGTGCGCGCCGCCATGGAGTTCTTCGTCGCCAAGCACCCAGACATGCGACGGCAGGCACCCGACGGGATGGCCGGTGGAGAGCACCGCTTGCTTCGGGCGCTTGGGCGGTTGGATCGCGCCGTGGGCCAACTCTGGGGGCACGGGGCGGAGCCACGGGAGTCGTCGGAGCGTCCGCCTGCCCCGATCATGATGGCCCCGGCCGTCCAGTTGCTGACGGGAACCCGCAGCACGTCGGTCGTGCTCTCTCGGCTCGCTCAGGATGACCGCGATACCTCGGCGTTGGTTTCGGCCCTCGCGGATGCGGACGCTGATGCGCAGGTGGCGCGGTGGCTAACGACCGGACCCGCCTTGGCGAGTCGCCTTGAGGCACTCCTGCTTGGCGCCGGCGACACGTTCCTGGGGGCCGTGCACGCTTTCAAGCAGCAGGGGCCGGACTGTATCCGCCACATGGTGATCTCGGCCCGTGAACTACTGACGCATCTGCTCCGTGCGGTCGCGCCGGACGACGCGGTGCGCACGTGGCACACACCGCAGTCCGGTGTCCCCCTCTACGTCGCCACCACAAAAGAAATCTCTCGCAAGGCACGGCTCGCATACCTCACGCGAAACAGTTCCCCCGGCTACGCCCTCGCACTCAGCAAGGATCGAGACCTCATAGAGGGAACATGGGCCGTCTTGAACGAGGTGGCCCATTCACTCGTGGTGCCGCTCTCCCCGCACGAAGCCGAGCTGCTGCTTGTCCGCTGGGCGGGCCATGTGCATTTCATCTTGGTGTTCGCGGAGTCCTGATAGACGGCTAGCGGCATCAGCGCTGGTGCGAGATGACGCGCTGCTGACGCACGCGCCTAACGTCGGTTATGCGCTTGCCTACGCCTGCCGAACGGTGCGTCCTGCTCCTCCAACGCGCCGCCGTGCAGCTTTCGCAAACGGGTTTGGACGGGGAGATTACCCTGATGAATCAAGACCGCACGACGACCGATGAGGTAGATCCGCCGGCGACCATCGCGCCCAACAGGGCACTGGAGGCGGCGGGCACACTGACGTGCCATCGCTGTAGCGCGGCTGCGCGCTGGCATCCGTGGGGCGATGCGTGGATCGCCGCCTGTACGGCCCATGCTCCGGAAGACGACCACGTGTAGCGCCGTGCCGCACGGCAGCACCCCCGATGGTGAGGCAGCACACCCGATGAGTGAGCCAAACGATGCACCACGGCCTGAGCGCATTGAGGACGCACTCTTCTATGTGAACCAGGCGCTTCGCCGAGAGATGGCTGTTCACAAGGCGATGGGCGTGCCATGGGTGGTATGGCGTGAGGGTAAAGTGCACTGGATCGCGCCCGAGGACCTCCCCGATCTTCGGCCCGAGGATCGCCCGACGCTGCCGGAGAGCTCAGCCCCGCCGCCTCGAGAGGTGCACTGACGTCCCGCGGGACGATGACGGAGAGATGACGCGTCGATCTATCGTCACGTATGCGCCTCTCCACCGCCCAAGAGCGCCGCGTGCTCCTTCTCCAGCGGGCTGCGGCAATCCTGTTCGGCCCCCATGGGGCCTCGACCTACCTGCACACCTACCATCCGGCGCTCGGCACGCCCCCCGCCGCTGCGGCCTGGGCTGGGGGAGAGGTGGGTCGCCGAGCCGAGGAGGCCCTTCGCGCATTCGCCGTGTCGTGCGAAAAGGGGCATCCTGGCGGACACGGCTGATTCTGTCAGAATCCTTTCGTGGCGGGTTTTGTCAGAAACATTCTCAGTCCACTGTCAGAAGACTTTTGCATTACGGCAGCGCTGTGCCGTTTCGGAGAATTCGCTGACGGTTGTCGGCTAAGGATCTTTACAAATCGAGGATGAAGGATTTTGACGGCCGTCTGATCTGCACGCCGGGCTGCCGGGTGAGGGCGACATTCTGTCTGCGTCGCCCCCACCCTCCTCTCAAGAACGGCCTGGAGGTACCTCGAGAGGCCAGGTTCATGGTGCAGCAGTTGGGCCACGGCGAGGCCGCTCGTCTTGCGGACAGCCCGGCGCGTCCAATCAGCGACGGTGACCAGCTCCGAGGCAGGCGCCTTGCGCCACATCAGCCCCACCGCGAGCACGCAGGCGAAAACAGGGGCTGCCTCACTCAAGTCCGCGAGCGCGCCGAGCCGCTGCTGGTAGGTGAGTGAATCCATGTGTGCGTTGAGGCGCTGAGCTAGCGCGAACGCTGAGGCGGGCGGCACGGTCGCCCCGAACACGGCCGTGCGCGCCGCGCCCGCAGGCACCTCCAGGAGCTGCTCCGCCCCCCGCTCATTCAGCCCGTGCTGGGTATGTTTGGCCGTCATTCACGAGCATGCATATGGCGCCGTGCCGGCGTCCAGCGTTGGCCCTTCAGAGTCGTTGAGCAATGCGTACACCACCCTCCCGGTACTGCTGGTCGAACGATCAGTGCGCGGTGTGGATCGTTGATATCCATGATGGAGATCTCCGCTACTTCACCTTCAGCGCGAAGATCGGGGAGTGGCAGGTAAACCTGACGGCCGAGGTCCGCCACTACGCCTACCGCATCCAAGGCATCGACGGTACCACCGAGCAGGGCACGGATCCTTTTCGTAACGGTCAGCGCAGGCGTGGCCTCGGCACGCTGGTCGGTAACGCTGCCTTGGCGTACGCGCGTCACCTGAACGACCCTGACATCGAGACGGCCCGAGGGCGGCTCTCCACCGAGAGCGATCACCTCTTTGGCGCCGACGTCAAGGAGGTGGCCACCGCACGAAAGGCCTTTGCAGAACGGTTCGGCATCCACGTGCCGTTGAACGAGTGGTTCACGGTGCCCCTCGCGTCGCTCACCCCCCGTCGAGCGGTTCACGCTGATGGGCCATCCCATGCGCTTTGTCCCGTTCAGCGAGTTTCGCGCATGCACACACGCTGAGCATCGGTAGCGCGAGCGGCACAGACGCTTCCGATGCGCTACGCTTCGCTCGTGCGGGCGAATTGGCCACGCAACGCGCGTCCCCTTGGAGTGGAGCCCCGATGAGCAGCACGCATACCGGCATCGAGTGGACCGACGCCACTTGGAACCCCATGACAGGGTGCACGAAGATCAGCGCGGGGTGTGATCACTGCTATGCGGCCACCGTCGCGCAGACCAAAACGCGCGAGATCTATCTCGCGCAGCCGCCGGTGCGAGACACGGCGAAGCACCGCGAGGACCCGTTCGCGCCCCGCTGGTGGGCGGAACGACTCGAGCAACCCCTAAGCTGGCGCCGACCCCGTCGCGTGTTCGTGAACTCGATGTCCGATGTCTTCCACGCGCATTTCACCGTGGCGCAGATCAAAGAGGTTTTCGACGTGATGGCCAGCGCCCACTGGCATCAGTTCCAAGTGCTGACGAAGCGGCCCGAGCGGGCGCTCCGACTCGCCGATCAGCTGCCGTGGCCGGAGAACGTGTGGCTGGGCACGTCGGTGGAGGACATGCGCGTTGCCGCCCGGGTCGACGCCCTCCGGCGCGTACCCGCCGCCGTGCGCTTCATCAGCGCCGAGCCCCTATTGGGGCCGTTGCATGGGTCGGAAGATGGCACGATGGCCGCGCTGGACATCACGGGTATCCACTGGGTGATCGGGGGCGGCGAGAGCGGCAACGGATATCGCCCTGTGGAACCGGCGTGGGCCACTGGGTTGCGCGATCTGTGCCTTGAGGCCGGCGTGGCGTTCTTCTGGAAGCAATGGGGTGGCCGGACCCCCAAGGCGGGTGGCCGCGACCTCGAAGGTCGCACGTGGGAGGAGTACCCGGTCGCGCTGCCGGCTCCCCCCATTGACACCCGCCGAAAGAAGGCGACGGCGCGACCGGTTGGCCGCGCGCGCGCCGGCGCCCTGCGCTAGCTGGCCTTCGACAGCCCGTCCTCCGCCACCTGCGGGAACGCATACGTCAGAGGGCGGGCCGTCTTGAGGTACCCACGCCGGGCCAGCACGCCCTTCAAGTCGTCGAATTGGTGCACGAGTAGAGGCGTGTCATGCAGGGCATAGTGCTTCACGCCGACGCGGCCAGCTCTCCCATCTATCCAGCGGACCTCGGCCTGACCGGCAAAGCGTCGGGCAATCTGCTCCACGGCATCGTGTAGGTGTCGCACTTCTTCCGAGGCCACCGTCTCCACGGCCGGCGCATTGTGCCGCCGGCTATCGGTCTCGGCCGACTTGGTGTCGTCGAGGGAGAACAACACCGGCTGCTCGGCCAGGCGCGGTATCGTCCGCCGGGCGCTGTGCATGGCCTTCTTCATCGCCGCGAACGCGGCAGAGTGCGTGGCAGCATGCAGAAGTGTGTACTTGTGTTCGCCGGCGCTGGTCGTCACCTGAAACCGCAAGACGTACTTGGCGCCCGCCTTCCGCAAGGTTTCGCCGTATAGGTCCAGCAGGCGTTCGCGGCGGAGTGCGGGCGGCGTGTTCAGGAAGATCTCCACCCACGCGGCTGTGCCGAAGGCCCGCGTCATTTTGTCGTACGACTGCTGCTTGCCCCTGTAGCCGCCAAGCCGTTGCTCGACGAACGTCAGGTCAGCCTGCTCGAGCGTCGCATCGTCATCCTGCCCGAAGAGCGACTTCGTCCGCGTTCGCTCCGCCAACAGCTGCTCGCGATTTGGCGCTTGCGCTACGGCGTGCCCCGCGAGCCGGACGGCCCCCGTGTCTGAGAAGAGCAACAGCACCTCTCGGCGCGGGCCATCGAATACCTGATTGAGCACCTCGGCGTCGAGCCCGTCCACGCCGAACGGATCGAAGAAGTACAACACCGGATCGTGGCGGACTCGCGGCTGCAAGTCGCCGAGGAATTCCTGCAAGACGCCCGTGTACACACTCGCAACGCGCGGTTCTTCCCTGGCATACGGCTGCATGTTTCCTTTGAGCCTGCGAGCGCGTTTCGCGTTGGCCTCCACCGCGATTACCCGCATGCCCCGGTCGGGGAGGAGTGCCGTCCCCTTCGGCGCGCCGAAGTATTCGGCTGCGATCTCCCGCGCCACGTCCGCCGCAATGACAGGAGAGCCTGGAGCCCCGACGCCATCCCTGCCGCACCCAGCGAAGGCATCAATGAACCAAATACGCCGCGGACGACGGTGGGCACGGCCCCGATCCTGGACGAGGATATGCGCCCATTGCCTGAGGTACGCGTTTAGCAGGAAGTGCTTCAACTGCGTGTGCGACTCGAACCGCTCGAAGTGGTTGTTGCGCGACATGGCAAGGCATTGTGAGGCGTGAGACAGCGTGTGAAGCGGAGGCGATTGGGCCGCCGCGCGCTGGCCTGCAACTACTGCATTTGAACCATAACTAGGACCGAGGCCGGTGCTTGCCTCGTCTGTATTTTCCCCCTCGCCACGCCTCTTCAGCCCGGAAAGGACGTCACACCAAACGTATAATGGGTACATCAGCCTACGACCATCATAAGCCGCCCGCGCGACTGGCGCGTCGCACACGTCGTGAGGAATCTGGCCGCAGGAGATGACGGCGAGATGACGCGTCGATCTATCTATACGGAACGCATACGCCTCCAGCCGTTCCCGACCGCCGCATCCTCGCCTGCAGTCTTCAAGCGAAAGTCAGCGCCACGTTCCGCACGATGAGGGACAAAGCGCTCATTGGACACTGTTGACAAGTCGCGAGGTCGGTCCTACCGTCGGCGTGCGGTAACGCGAATGCGAAACTGCGCAGGTTGTTGCTGGCACAGTCTGCCACACAATTCACTCTTGAAGATGAGGTTTGTATGAAAGTGCGTGCGTTGTTTCTTCGCCCAGTAGCGTGGCTACTGGCGGCGGGCGCGTTGTCGGCGTGCCAAGCGGATTCCACAATAGCACCAGAGGGTGTCGATCATTCACCGACGCAGAACCTTCAGGTGACGGTGTGGAAGGTCCACGGTGGAGAGCTGCAGTATGTCTCACAGGATGGGATCGCGCCGACAGACCTATCAGTACCGCGTCCCCCCCTCCCTTCTGCTGCTAGTCTCAAGCGGAAGCATGAACTTGAAGACGCGCTGATTGGAGCCGCCATCGCCGATGCGATGGCGCCGGGACGGGTTGCACCGCAAAGCCCGGGCGCGGCACTCTCCCTTTCCCGCCCCGTTCGGCCGAAGCTGAAAGGAGCGAGAAGCCTTCCGTTGGGCGTCGTGAAAGGGAAAAGGGTTTCGCTCCAGATCGCGCAGCAGGATAACCGGAGTGGTCGGCGCACCACCATGATCACGGAGATCGATGGGCGCGCTACGGAGATCGGCACGTTGGTGTTTGGGAGTGGGCTTCGTAAGAACCAGCTCGTAAGCTCGACAGGGTACGTGTTGGATGCAAAAGGCCGCGTGGTGCTAGTGACCGACGCCACCGCCACACCGACGCAGGTCGGCACCCTTAGCGTTCCGCAGCGTATGCGAGCGCTTCTCGGCCTCGCGACCGTAGCAATCCAGCAGGCGATCCTTCCGAGGGTCGCACACGCCGCCCCGGCCACGGTGGACGAGTCGTGTTTTGAAGAGTCGGAAGAGCAGGCGGTCGCAGAAGGCGGGTCGTGCTGGGCGGCTGCCGGCAAACTGGCCCTTGCCGCGTTAGCCCAGACTGCAGCATCAACGCAGTATGAACTTGACCCGCTTCGGTGGAGCCTTCATCTCTGTGTGAGAGGAGGAGTCCCTGATGCCCCGTCGTCCCGCGGCCTACCCGCCCGCCTATCGTGAGCAGATCATCGCGTTGGCGCGTGCCGGTCGGTCATCCAAAGAGTTAGCGCAGGAGTTCGAGCCGTCCGAGCAGACGATCCGGAATTGGATCTTTCAGGCGGAGGCGGATCGCGGCGAACGCCCGAGCGTCCTCACGACGGATGAGCGCGAGGAGCTGAGTCGACTCCGTCGCGAGAATCGGCAGCTCAAGGTGGAGCGCGACATCCTGGGAAAAGCCGCGGCCTGGTTCGCACGGGAGTCGGGGACGATACCGCCCGACTCTTCCGCTTCGTGAGTGCGAATCAGGCCACCCTGCCGGTGGCGACGATGTGTCGTGTCCTCGGCGTGTCGGAGAGTGGGTACTATGCGTGGCGGCAGCGAGCGCCATCCCGTCGCGCTCAGCGTGATACAGAGGTCCGCGTGGCGATTCGTGCGTCGCACGCACGCTCGGATGCGACCTACGGCGCGCCACGCATCCTCGAAGATCTTCGGGAGGCCGGCTATCGGATCGGTCAGAAGCGGGTCGCGCGCTTGATGCGCACGGATGGTCTCTGCGGCGTCTCCAAGCGTCGTGGACCGGCGCGGCCGCGTCGGGCGATACCGGAGGCGCCCTTGGCGCCGGATCTCGTCCAGCGCGACTTCCGGGCGACCGCGCCGAATCAGCTCTGGGTCGCCGACATCACGTACGTGCCGACGGCTGCGGGTTTTCTCTATCTCGCCGTGGTGCTCGATGTGTTCAGCCGACGCATCGTGGGCTGGTCCATGCGTGATACGCTGCACACGACCGTCGTCCTCGATGCCCTCGACATGGCGGCGACGCAGCGGCGCGCGGCACACGTCATTCACCACTCCGACCAAGGCAGTCAATACGGATCGTTTGCCTTCGGACAGCGGTGCCAGCTGCTCGGCGTGCGACCGTCGATGGGCTCGCGTGGCGATGCTTACGATAACGCCATGGCCGAAAGCTTTTTCTCGACCCTCGAATGCGAGTGTCTCGCGAAGCATCGCTTCACGTCGCATGCGCACGCACGTCTCATCCTCTTCCGCTACATCGAAGGCTGGTACAACCCCCATCGTCGACACTCGGCACTCGGTCAACGCTCGCCACTAGCGTTTGAGCACCTGCACACCGTACCATCAATCGCGGCTTAAAATCCCAACCATCCCGGCTCTACTGAAACGGGGCAAGTTCAGTATCTCATCGCCTTAGAGGCGTGCATTGCTTTGCCTCTGACATGCGTGTCAGTTCCGCCGGCGTTTCAGATGTTGGTAGTGGCGGCGGGGGCTGTCATGTACGAAGGCGCGGCACTTGCCGACTGCTTAGCCGCGCGCTGCAAGAAAAAACCTGATTCCACTACTACTGCGCCCCCAGGTGGCGGTGGCGGTGGCAGCGGCGGCGGGGGCACCGGGCCGTCCAATTGTCGTGAGATCGTCTGGGAGATCTCGTACGATGACGGTCAGACGTGGGAGTATCTGGACTCAGACACCATCTGCGATTAGTGGACACCATGAATAACCGCATCGGCTTTTTCCTGTGGCTCCTCGTCTTCCTCGCAAGCGTTCGCTTTGGGTACGTGACGCGACGACTACCGCGCACTATATCGAGCCCCCCCCACTGGCTATTCGTCGCCGGGCTGGCGGCGGTGATGGCGGGCGCGGCGATGGCTAACGAGTGGTGGGAGAAGCGACTGTTGGTCGTGGCCTTCGTCGGATGTATCTGCTACGCAGCGTTCAGCCTGCGGCATCGCTGGACCGTGAAGTAAACAAGGGTTCCAGTGTGGGCGTCCGCTCGACGCTCACCTGGAGCCTCTCGCTTCCCGTGCGTGTTGAGGACTCCCGTTTTTCAGAAGAGACCACGTCGCCACGTCCCATCGGTCGTGGTGGCGTGGTCCTTCCGAACGCGCCTAGGCGCCGCGTACTGCTTCTCCAACGCGCCGCCATCGGTGTGTTCGGCCCTCGCGGCCCCGTGGCGCACCTTCACACGGGAGACGCCGACCCGGCTACCACCGCGGCGGTCTGGAACACTCCTGAAGGCAGGTGTCGAGGCGTCCGCCACGCGCACGTGGTGACGATTCTCGAGAAGATTGTCGTCCTGACGCCATGAACGCCGCCCCGGCAGCGTGCAATCGGTTAGGTCTTGAAGACCAGGCCGCTACCTCAATCCAACGATGAAACCACAAATGAGCTTCCCGGCCCGCTCACGCGTTATCTCCATACGGGAGAAGAAGACCTCCACCTTCGACGGACACGAGGTGGTGTGCGCTATCTCAGGCGCCGGTATTGCGGAGCAGCACATCAAGATCGAGGTGTCAGGCACCAGGTCTGCCGGCGCGGCCGAGACCGCTGCGATGAAGCAACTGGAGCGGTGGTGCCGGGAGTATCTGAAGGCCGCTCCGGAACCGAAATAGGGGGGCTCTGGCGCCGAGCCTGCGTTTTAATCGCGGGCGTCACACAGAGAACACCTGCCGCGCACGATAGGCGCCAGCATCACGAACTGGAGACGCTCCGCCCCCGAGAGCTCCTCGCCAAGAAGGAGGCGGGCATGCAGTTCCCAGTACGTCTGACGTTGGGAACACCGGAGGCGCCCCACCGGGGTATCGGACTCCTGGAAGAGAACAGCTGCAGACGAAGGCGAACTGGAAGGGCGTGAGCGAGGCATGGGGGACCGAGGTAAGTCGTTCCCACACAGTGGTGGCCCTGCGCAGCCCGACGGGAGGGGCGAACTCAATGGCAACGACACGAACACAACCGTTTGCACGAGTAGATCGCACACCATCGCGACAGTGAACAGTATCTGCGGCCGAGTCCGCCAGAACTATTCCTCAATCACCGCCCAAAACATTCACCGTCACGACATTTCTTCATCTGCACGAGAACGGTCTGTATTCATGCACGAACTTGCTGAAACCGAGTATATCGCCCGCGACCTGTACGAAACGGTGGTGCGCGCCGTGATAAAGGGGCAGAAGTACCGCGTATGGCTGTCTGTCGGGGCGCCGACGCGGCGGGTTCACTACTTCGTCGGCGCGCACCATATCCGGCGCTCTTGGTGCCGAACCCCTTGACCCAACCCTCGACGATGCTGCATTTTCGGGTTGTGTTCGGGAGTCACGACAGGCCATCAAGATTGCCCTGATGGACCAGAAGCGACTCGCTGGCGTTGGCAACATTTACGCGAACGAGGCCCTGTGGCGCGCTGGAATCGATCCATCCCGGGAGGCCCGCTCGCTCTCGGCCGAGGAACTGGCGGTGCTTCGGCGGGAGCTGCAGACGGTACTCACGGCCAGCATCGCGGCGCGCGGTACCAGCTTCCGCGATTATCGGGATGCGCGCGGTGAGCGCGGCTCCTTCGTCGAGCAGCTGGCCGCCTACGGCCGCGCCGGTGAGCCCTGCCTCCGATGCGGCCGGCGCCTGGTCGGCACCCATGCCGTGGACGGACGCAGCACGGTCTTCTGCGCGGGGTGTCAGTACTGAGCTCTACGGGGGGCTCAAATCGGCACTCCCGAAAGTGCGCGGCAAGCGAAAGCCGGCGTTGGCCACCCAGCTCGATCTCGCGGTTACCTCACCCGACGCCGACGTGGCGCGGCTCAAGGCGCAGGTGCGCGAGAGCGCCCGCAACGAACCGGGCGTGTACCTCATGCGCGGCGCGCACGGTGAAGTGCTGTACGTGGGCAAAAGCACGCAGGTGCGAACACGGCTGCTCTCCTACTTCCGGTTGCCGTGGCCCGAGCACCGTCACGCGCGCCTGCTGCGCGAAACCACGCGCATCGAGTGGGAAGCACATCCCAGCGAGTTTGCCGCGCTGCTACGCGAAGTCCGCCTCATTCGCGCGCATCTGCCTCGCTACAACGTGCGATCGGCGCGCCCGCTCGACAAATGGTGGGTCATCACCATCGCCAAAGGACCCGCGCCGCGATTGCGCATTCAGCGCGCCAGCGCCGCCGCGCGCTCGCGCGACATCGCGCAAATGGTGGGGCCGTTCGCATCGCGCCGGCCGTTGCAGGACGCGCTGCGCGTGCTCAACGACGCCCTCGGCCTCCGCGACTGCACCGACCGCGTGCCAATGCACATGCGCGACGTGGCCGGGCTTTTCGATGACATGCACCCGGCCATGCAACGCACCCCCGGTTGTCATCGCTTCGAAACGCGCCGTTGCCTCGGCCCCTGCGTGGGTGCGCCCAGCGAATACGAGTACCGCGCGCAACTAGTGCGCGCCAAAGCGGTACTCGAAGGGCGCGACGATACACCACAGCAGCAGCTGGTACGCGAAATGGCGGTGGCGAGCGCGGCCCTCTCGTATGAACGCGCCGGGTGGCTGCGCGACCGCCTGACGGCGTTGCAGGAGCTCGAAGGGCAACTGGGGCGTGTCCGTCAGGCACTCACGCGCCCCAGCTTCGTGTATGCCGTGCCCGGCCGCGATGCCGACGACCGGCTCTATTTCGTGCGTCACGGGCGTGTCATGGCCGAAGCGCGCTGCAGTGACCCTGATGCGGTGAACGCCATGCAGGCCATCGAGGCGCGTCCCGTACAACCGCCGACGGGTGCGATGGTCGACCAGCTCGACGAGTTGCTGCTCGTGGAATCGTGGTTCCGCGGGCGCAACGGTGAAGGCGCGCTGGTGGCCGACACCGTAGTGGGGGCGCTCGAGCAGCTCGCGGCCCACGTGCGCACGTTGCAGCAACCGTAGCGCGCGCTACTCCGCTTCGATCCCCAACGGGACGAGTTCGACATCGGCCTTCCCCTGCCAGATGTACAGGCGCGCCACACAGGGCTGCAATTTGAACCGACGCGGCCCGGCAGCACCCGGGTTGATCACGATGCGACGCGCCGCCTTCGTAATGAGCTGCTGATGGGTATGCCCATACACGATGACATCAGCCTTGGGATAGGCGCCCACAAGCTTCGGCGGCGTCGGGCTCCCCAGGTCGTGGCCGTGCGTGACCACAATGCGAACCCCATCGATCACATCTTCGATGCGCTCGAGAAGATCCGCGCGCCCGGGCGCGTCGGTGTTGCCGTAGACCGCGCGAACCGGAGCAATCGCGCTGAGCTCGGCCAGCACCTCCGCCGGCCCGACATCGCCGGCGTGCAGAATCTGCGACACGCCCTGCAGCGCCTCGAACACTTCGGGGCGCACGAGACCGTGCGTATCGGAAATGAGTCCGATAACTGTCGCCTGTGATTTCATCGTGGTTCGGATTCGTCCTTCATGGAGGCGCGGTGGCGCGCGAGCGCCTCGAGGGCGCCACGCGCGTCAGGCGTGCCGGGAAACCGCTCAGCCAGGCGCCGTAACTCCGCCATGGCCCGCGCTTCGTCGCGCAAAGGACCAAGATACAGATCGACGAGCCGATGTGTGGCATAGAGCTCGTCAGCGCGACTCGCGTCGCTCGATCGTCGCAGGCGCATGAGCAACTCACGGGCCCGTGCCGGGTCGCCGTCGGCGCGCAGATACACATCGGCCTCGGCCCGCAATAGCGATGCCCGCTCACCGTGTTCGACCCGCGCCTGCTCGAACGCCTTGCCAGCAGCCTCGAGGTTACCGGTTACGGCGAGCGCTTCGGCGTGCGAATACACCGCCTTCTCCCGACCGCGGCCGCCGGGCTCGAGCACTGCCAACGCCCCGCGTCCCATCATCCCCTGCACCACGCGCACGGCGACCATGATCACGGTGCTGCCGATGAGTCCGCCGCTTCCGGCGACGAAGAAGCGCTGGGGAAATGGCAGCCGGTACAGCGATGCGAAGACAAAACTGACCAGCGTGCAGGCGACCCAGTAATACCCAAACAGCAGTCCGATGCGAACGCGCTCTTTTCGCTGCTGGCGCTGGACCTGCCGCGCGAGAAGGACCGGATCGAGCGTCACCGCCTATTCGGCCTCGCCCCAGCGCTTCCCGATGCGATGCTCGATGTCGAGATGGTCGAGCACACGCGCCACCATGAAGTCTACCAGGTCGGCAATGCTCTGTGGCTGGTGATAAAAGCCCGGCGCCGCCGGAATGACCGTAGCGCCCGCCCGCGTCACGGCAGTGAGGTTCTCGAGATGCACGAGCGAGAACGGCGTTTCACGTGGCACGAGAATGAGCTTGCGCCGTTCCTTGAGCGCCACGTCGGCGGCACGCTCCACCAGCGAGCGCGAGGTGCCGTGCGCAATGGCGCTTACCGTTCCCATGCTGCACGGGCACACGACCATGCCGCTCGTGCGCGCCGAGCCACTGGCGGGAGCCGCGCCGCGGTCGTTGTCGTCGAAGACTTTGACGCACGCGTCGAATGCGGACGCCCCGACATGCGCGCGCAACGCCGCCAAGTCGACGATATCACTCTCGGTGCTCAGCAGACGCCACCCATGTCCCGACACGATGAGCCACGTCGGCACCTGCAATTCCACCAGCAGTTGCAGCAGACGCACCGCATACGGCGCGCCCGATGCGCCGGTAATGGCGAGCACCACGGGGTGGCGCGTGACGTGAGACTGGACGATGGTCATCAGGCGCCCCGCAGCATAAGGACGCGGGCCGTCAGCACCGACGCAAAGAAGCCCAAGGAGATCAGTCCGTTCATGGTGAAGAAGGCCGCGTCGATGCGTGAAAGGTCGTCGGCGCGCACCAATCGATGCTCCCAGAGCAACATGCCGGCAATACCGGCGACAGCGGCCCACAGAATCCCGTTCACCAGCGCCGACACATCACCGAGCGGCTGGGCAGCCACCACCACCGAGAAACAGACCACGGCGAGAACGTGCAGCGTGCGCGCAATGCCGATCGCCTTGCGCACCCCGAACTTGCTGGGCACGCTGTGCAACCCATGACGTGCGTCGAACTCCGCATCCTGCAGCGCGTAGATCATGTCGAAGCCCCCGCTCCAGCACACCACCGCCAGCGCGAAGACGATAAGCAGCCACCACGGGGTGCTCCACGCGCCGGTAATGGCGAGATAGCCACCAACCGGGGCAATGGCGAGACCGAGCCCAAGCCACAAATGCGACCAGCGGGTGAAGCGCTTGGTGTAGCTGTATCCTAGCACCCAAAGGAGCGCGATGGGGGAGAGCGCCAGACAGAGCGAGTTGAGCATGCCGCTGGCAAACACGAAGAGCACGCTGGTCACCGCAATGCTGAGCTTCGCCTGACCCACTGTTAGTGTGCCCGCCGGCAGTTCGCGCATGGCCGTCCGGGGGTTGATCGCATCGACATCACGGTCGACGAGGCGATTGAACGCCATTGCCGCAAAACGCGCACTCGTGAACGCGAGCAGCACCCACCCCACCATGGCTGGCGTGACCGGCGCGATCGTACTCGCGAAGATCACGCCCACCAACGAGAAGGGCATCGCGAACACGGTGTGCGGCAACTTCACGAAGTTGGCGAGGCGCACGGGCAAGGATTGCCCGCGCAGCAACTGCCCGTCGCGAGCCCCCTTGGGCGGCACGATACCGCTGGCGTTGGTCACGGCTGTCCGAAGGAGGGCAGTCCCAGACTGGCCCACTTGGCGTCGACCGCCTTTTTCGTGGCTTCGTCCATATCGATCACCTTGGGCCACGCACGCGTGAAGCCTTCCTCCGGCCATTTGCGCGTTGCATCAATGCCCATCTTGCTGCCGTAGGTGAACGCACGACTCGCGTGGTCGAGCACGTCCACCGGCCCCATGGTGAAGCGCACGTCGCGCTGCGGGTCCATGTTGTTGAGCGCCACCCACCACGCCTCTACCGGGTTGCGCACGTTGATCTCCTTGTCGACCACCACGAGCACCTTGGCGAGCGACATGAGCCCCTGCCCCCACAAGGCGTGCATCACCTTGTCGGCGTGGCCGGGATACTTCTTGTCGATGCTCACGAACACGAGGTTGTGGAACCCGCCCTCGGCCGGCATGTGGTAATCCACGATCTCCGGTGTCGTGAGCTTGAGCAGCGGCAGGAAGATGCGCTCGGTGGCGTGTCCGAGATAGAAGTCTTCCATGGGCGGGCGCCCCACGATGGTCGTGGAGTACACCGCGTTGCGCCGCATCGTCACCGCCGTCACGTGCACGCGCGGATACAGGTCGGCCTCGCTGTAGAAGCCCGTGTGGTCGCCGAACGGCCCTTCCACGATCAGCTCTTCGGCCGGGTCGATGTACCCCTCGATCACGAACTCCGCATCGGCCGGCACTTCGAGATCGTTGGTCACTGCCTTGGTGAGCGCAACCGGCTTTCGCCGCAGGAAGCCGGCGAAGAGGAACTCGTCGATGTTGGGCGGGAGCGGCGCGCTGGCGCTGAACATGCTGGCGGGATCGCTCCCCACCACGATGCACACCGGCATCTTCTCGCCACGCTCCGCCATCTGGCGCATGTGCTCCGCGCCCGTCTTGTGGCGCTGCCAGTGCATGCCCACGTGCTTCTTGCCCAGCTGCTGCACGCGGTACATGCCCACATTGCGGATGCCGCGTACCGGGTCCTTGGAAATGACGGCGGTCATGGTGATGTACGGGCCGCCGTCCTCGGGCCAGCAGTGCAGCACGGGGATGCGGTCGAGGTCGATCTCGTCACCCTGCCACACCACCTCCTGGCAGCTCGGATGCACGCGGGAGGTGCGCGGCGGGAACTTGGAGATCTCCAACAGTCGCGGCAGCAGCGACAACTTGCCCAAAAATCCGTCGGGCACCTTGAGATCCATGAGCTGCGTGATGCGCGCGCCGATCTCGTCGAGGCGCTCCACCCCGAGCGCCAGCGACATGCGCTTCATGGAGCCGAAGAGGTTGATCGCCACCGGATACTGCGAAATGGTCCCGTCGCGCAGCACAGGCTTTTCGAAGAGCAGCGCCTTGCCGCCGCCCGGCATCTTGGAGACCCGGTCGGCGATCTCGGTGAGTTCGAGATGCACCTTCACCGGCTGGGTGATGCGGTGCAGCTCGCCGATGCGGTCGATTGCGTCGATGAATTGGGAGAGGGTATCGAGTGTCATGCGTTGTCGAGGGCGCCGGTCAGACAGTGCCCGTATGGATGGCGGCGATGCCGAGCGTGAGACGTTCCCACACGACGGTGGAGAAGCCGGCGCGGCGCATGCGCTCGGCCAGCGCTTCTTCGGTGGGGAACTGGGCCACGGAAAGTGGCAGGTACGTGTATGCCGACTTGTGTCCGCTCACGAGGCGACCGACGAACGGCAGCACGTGATGGAAATAGGCGAGATACGCCGCGCGCACGAGTGCAAAACGCGGCGTGGAGAATTCGAGAATGACAAAGCGCGCACCGGGCTTGAGCACACGACGCACTTCGCGCAGTCCGGCATCGAGATCGGCCACGTTGCGAATGCCGAAGGCGACAATCGCGCCATCCAGACAGGCGTTGCCAAAGGGGAGTTGCAGTGCGTCGGCGCCGACGGGCGCCAGGACGTCACGCGAGGCTTTGCCCTTGCCGTATTGCAGCATGGGCACGGCGAAATCGGCACCCGCGACGAACCCCGTGAAACCCGCCTGCTTGACCAGCATTGCGCCCACGTCGAGCGTGCCGGCGCAGAGGTCGAGATAGGTGCCGGCAGGACGGTTGGTCCACCCGAGCAGTCGCAACGCCCGCTGACGCCACCGTTTGTCGATGTTCAGCGAGAGGACGTGGTTGAGCAGATCGTAGCGCGGTGCGATGTCGGAGAACATCTGCTGTACGTATTCGCGCTTCCCTTCCCCTTGGGCAGCGTTCGCGGCGACATGCAGGTCGTCGGCCGGCGAACCGGGCGTATTGCGAGGGGCGTCCATCGTACTTGGCATCCCGAAACATCAAGGGACGGGGCGAGCCGAGCAAGCGGCGTTTCGAGGCTTTTCACAGAGGGGCCACACATAGGCCAGTCCGGAATCATGGCCGCATGGCTGGTCCCCCCGCGGCCGCTGGACTAGCTTTGCCCGCTGCGCATGCCTATTCAAGACGAGCTGGGAACCCTCCCTGATGCCGATGTCGTCCGCCTCGCCCAGCAGGGGCGCGAGCTCGCGTTTCGCGAACTCGTGCGCCGCTACGAGCGGCCGGTGTTTTCGCTCGTCTTCCGCATGGTGCGCGACCGCGAAACGGCCGAAGATCTGGCGCAGGATGCGTTCATCAAGGTCCTGAATCACATCGACAAGTACAGCCCCGAGTTCAAGTTTTCGAGCTGGCTGTTCAAGATCGCCAACAACGTCGCGATCGACCATTTGCGCCGCCGACGGATCGACACGATCAGCATGGACGGCAGCCCGAACGCCACGACGGCGGCGGAGGTGGAGGCGTCCACACTGGAACTTGGCGACGGGCAGGAGAGCGCGCTCGACGAGCTCGAGGCCAAGGAGCTCGGGTCGGCCATCGAGCGGGCCATCGCGGCGCTGCGGCCGGAGTATCGGGCGTGCATCATGCTTCGTCACGTGGAAGGGCGCTCGTACGAGGAAATCGCCGCCACACTGGACCTGCCGCTGGGGACAGTCAAGACGTATATCCACCGGGCGCGGCACGAGCTGCGCAAGGCGCTGGAGCCGATTCGGGAATGAATCGTTACGCTCCCGGCCCCACTCGTCTGCATGAACAGAACTTCAGCGGACACACCCGCGTATTCGCTGCAACTTCCCTGAAACCCAGTCATACTCCTCCGCGTAGTCCCCTCATGGAGGCACCATTATGAGCACCGATCGACACCTCAGACCAGACGAAATCGAGCTGCTTCTCGACGGAGAAGAAGGCTTTGGCGTGGCCCCGTTGCGGGCACACGCCCGTTCGTGCATGGAGTGCCAAGCGGAGCTGGAGAGTGCCCGGGAGCTCATGTTTGCGCTCGACACGCTCCCTGATTTTGCGCCGTCTCCGGCGTTTGCCGATCGCGTCATGAGTCAGGTGCAGGTGTTCGAGCCGTGGCATGTGGCGGCGACCCGCGCAGTTGAGCAGTTCGTGCCGGCCACCCGCTCGGCCCGTCTGGCGGCCGGCCTCGGCGCGGCGGTCACCGCCGGCCTGGCGACAGCCGGTGCCACGTGGGCCGTGGCCCGCGCAGACATGGGCTTCGTGCTCGCGCAACTCGGCCTCGAGTCGTTCCGTGAGCAGGTGGTTGCCGCTGGCAGCGACCTGCTCACGACGGTGGTTGGGCAGCCGGGCCTCGAGGCGCTGCGTGGCAGCAGCCCCGAAGTCATGGCGCTGGCGCTTGGCGGGTTCGTCGCGGTCGCCGGCATGGGCGTGGTGGGTATCCGCGCGCTGGCCACGTCATCGCAATCCGCCCGCTGAGGCACTGACCCATGCTTGCCACCACGCTCATGGCTGTGGCCGGAACCTTCGGCATCGGTATGATCATCGGGATCGTGGTGCTCATGACCGCGGAAGAAGCGCTACTCGCCGTAGCCAAGAGCGCTGCCCGCGACGTGAGCGGAAGCTTTTGGGCCGGCGTGCTGGCGCAATTGCTCGCCGTCCCCGCTCTCGTCATTCTGCTTATTGCCTGCGCCGTCACGATCATTGGCATCCTGGCCATTCCCATCGCGGCGCTCGCGTGGGCGCTCGCGCTGGCGGGTGCTGTCACCCTCGGGGTCCTGGCCGTGTCCATGGTCATTGGCCGTGCCATCGCTGGCCGCGGGGCCGGAAGCACCGAACGCAGCGCGGCACTTCGCGGACTCACGGTGGGGCTCTTGGTGCTGAGCCTCGTGTGGTTCGGCGCGGCGCTCGCGTCGGGCACGCCACTTGTGGGAGCGATTGCCCGGTTGGCGGCGGTGGCGTTCACGTGGGCCGTGGCCACAGTGGGGTTGGGTGCGGTGGTCAAGAGCCGTATTGGCGTGTCGCGGATCAGCATGCAGTTCGGCCGCTTTGGCGGCGCGAAAATGGGCGGCTTCCCCGGCAACTGGGCGGCATCGAGCAGCACCGGGGTAAACGAAGTCCAGGTGCCGGTCAGCTGGCAGACGCCGACCCCCATTCAGGGCGTCGTGGCGGCCCCGCGCCCCACGGATGCGTCATCGTCGACGCACCGTCCCGACGCGCCGCGCTGATTTACGGCGCGCCCGAGAGCACCACCACGGCGCCGCGTTCGACCCCAAGTAGCTGCGCCGCGCTTCCTTCGCGCACTGCGATCTCCACAAAACCGCTCGACCCCACCAGCGCCACGAGCTCGCCTGGTGACGCTTCGCCGTAGGTGCGCACCAGTCGCGCGGCCCGTCCGCAGATTTTCACCATCCCCGACACGTCGCGGGTCATGAGATTGGTGATGATGTTGCCGAAGCGATCGAGTGTCAGGACTTCGCCATGCAGCAATCCGTGCGCATCGCGCCGTGGCGGCGGTGTGCGTAACCGGACGGCGCCGGCGTAGGGCTCACCGATCTGCTCGAGCGGCGCACCGCACGCGAGTCGCGCCGCCACCGGCGCAAACACGTCGCGACCGTGAAAGGTGGCCGACGCCGTGTCGTCGATGGGGAGCTGTACCACGCGCGCGTCGATCGAGAACAACGCTGGCGACAACACCCCGTTATCGGGACCCACCAGCAAGCGCCCTTCGCTCGCAATTGCAATCGCCGCCCGCGTGGTACCGACTCCCGGATCGACCACCACCACATGCACGGTGCCAACCGGAAAGCGCCGCCAGTAGCGCGCGACGGTCAAGCGCGCCATGGCAATGTCCTGCGGCGGTATGTCGTGCGACAGATCGACAAGGGGTGCGCCCGGTGCCAACGACACGAGCACGCCCTTCAGCTCGGCGACATAGCCGTCGGCGGTGCCGAAATCGGTGAGCAGCGTAATGGCAGCAGGAGGCATGTGCCTAACGTGTCCTAAACACGCGCTGTGCGCCACCGCCCCCACGCCCACAGGAGCACCATGAGCACGCCGCGTGCGGCAGCGGTGACGGCGAGCGTCCACCAGAGCCCCGTAGTGCCCCATGTTGCGGCGGCCCACGCACCAATGGGCAATCGCAGGGCGGTGATCCCGGTACTGAGCAGCATGGGCACGAACGTCCAACCTGCGCCCGCCATCGCACTTTCCAACACGACCTCGGCACCAAGAAACAGCTGCGAGAACGCGGAGATGCGCAGGTACCTGGCCGCCTCAGCGATCACCGCGGGATCGTTCGAGAAGATGCCGGCGAACTCTTCGGCAAAGAGCAGGCTGGCCACGGCAATCACGACGCCCAGCACGCTGACGACCGCCGTCGACAGCCACCCCGCGCGCGCGGCACGGGCACTATCCCCTGCCCCAAGACTCTGCCCCACGATCGCCGCCACCGCAGCGCCCATACCCACACTGGCCACGTAGATCACGCTTTCCATGCGGAAGCCGAGGCCAAGCGCGGCGAGCGCCGGCGTCCCGAACTGCGTGGTGATGCGCGTGAGCAGCACGTAGATGAAACTGAAGACGATACCGGTGGCCGCAGCCGGTGCTCCGACGCGCAGTATCGTGGCCAGTACACTCCAGCGCGGGAGCGTCCAGGCAATCATGCCGCGTCGCTTGAGGATCAACACGCCGGCCAGACAGCCAAGTCCTCGTGGCACGAGGGTGGCCATGGCGGCGCCGCGCACACCCATGGCTGGGAACGGCCCCCATCCGCGAATGAGCAGCGGGTCGAGGACGAGCGCGAGGATCGTGGTGACGGCGAGAATCCACAATGGCGTGCGCGTGTCTCCCTTGGCGCGGAAGGCGGCATCGACGGCGAAGAAGCCGAAGATGAGCGGCATGCCAAGGAAATACGTCCCCAGGTACTCGCGACCGATCGTGCTGACGGAGGCGTTCGTGCCGAGCATCGTGAACAGCCATGACATCAGAAATGGCGTCGCGATGGCGATGGCCGCTCCGAGCAACAGCGCGAGCATGAATCCATCGCTGACGGTGCGCGCGGCATCTTGCGGGCGTCGTTCCCCATGACGGCGCGCAGCCACGGCATCGAGCCCGATGCTCACCATCTCGCCAATGGAGATGACCAGCCACACCCAGAAGATCGCGCCCGTGACCGCCGCCAGCGCGTCGGCGCCAAGCGAGCGACCAATCCAGAACGTGTCGACATTGTGAAACGCCGTCATCAGCAGGTTCGCGATGACGGCGGGAAGCGCCACGCGGCGAATCGTCAGCGAAAGGGGTTCGCCGACGAGTTCGCCGCGTGGTGCATCAGGCGCTGCGTGATCAGCCGTAACGTTCGACAACGCGCTGCATCACCCGTTCGGCAATGGCGCTGATCGCCTTGGCCGCCTTCGAGTCGGGCTCCGCGGCCACGATGGGGCGACCGGTGTCACCGCCTTCCTGAATGCGCGGATCGATGGGCACCTGCCCGAGCAACGGGAGATCGCATTCCTTCGCGAGACGTTCACCACCGCCGCTACCGAAGAGCGCGATGGGCTTGCCCGTCTCCGGGTTTTCGAAGTACGACATGTTCTCCACGATACCGAGAACCGGCACGGCGGTGCGCTCGAACATCTTCACACCGCGCAGCGCGTCACCCACGGCGACCTGCTGCGGCGTGGTCACGATGACGGCACCATGCACCTGCGTGGCTTGTACAAGCGACAGCTGCGCGTCGCCGGTGCCCGGTGGCATGTCCACGAGGAAGTAGTCGAGCTGTCCCCACGCCACGTCACGCAGGAACTGCGTGATGATTTTCATGACGATGGGGCCGCGCCAGATCGCCGGCTGTTCCTTCTCGATGAGGAAGCCGAGGGAAATGACCTTGATGCCATACGCTTCGAGCGGGATGATTTTTTCGTCGCGCACCGCGGGAGCGGCATCGACGCCGAGCATGAGCGGCAGGTTGGGGCCGTAGATGTCGGCGTCCATGATGCCTACGCGCTTGCCGGCTTTGGCGAGGGCGATAGCGAGGTTCACCGCCACCGTGCTCTTGCCCACGCCGCCCTTGCCTGACGAGATGGCAATGATGCGACCGAGGTTCGGATAGAGGACGGGATCCGGGACCTTGGGCGGCGCCTTCTGGGGTGCGGCGTCCATGACGGGGAGGGCTCGGCCCATGCCCCCGGTGGCGGGAGCCTTCGGCTGATTCATGGCGGGGGCTGGCGCGCGGCGCGCCGGTGTGGGTTCGGACTGTGCAGGGTCGCGGACGTCGACGCGCACATCACTCACGCCCTCGAGCGCTTCGATGGCCTGGCGGACATCACGGACAAGCGTGGCATCGTCGTCGGGAGCGAGGAGCAGCGTGAGCCGCACTTTGCCCTCGACGGTGGTGGCGATATCGCGCACTTGTTCGGCAGCCATGACATCGGCGCCGGTGCGGGGGTTTCGGACACCGGCGAGGACACCGGTGATCCGTTCCATGAGAGGCTGCATAGGGAAGTAACTGGCTCGGATTTAAGACATTGCAAAGTTAGGCCCCCGTGGGACGCGTTGGAATGGCCCAATGCGCAGGATTCTGGTGACAGGGGAATGACGGGGCGGTGGTATGATGGCTCCGTCGCGGGCGGGGCGCCGAGTGGCGACTCCCCGGACGGCCGGCGGCATGGGGCCGCGGGTCATTCACCGATAGATGGATTTGGAGGTTTCGAATGTCACACAACACACTGTTCAAGGTCGTGGCGACGGTCATCGCGTTGAGCGCCGGGTTGGCGTTCACGCCGGTGGGGGCGCAGGCGACGACAACAGAACTTGTCACCACCGAGTGCGGAGCCGGTCAAGCTACTGTATGTGGTCACAAGCCCGCGCAGATCACCTGCAGTTTCGGTTTCTCGGTCACGCCCACTGCGGGCCTGTGGGGATTCAGCATCTCGTTCGGCTCGTGCAAGGAGCACGGCTCGGTATCCATCTTCAAGGACTTCGAACGCAAGAAAGCCAGTGGCGTGTGCGTGCAGACGCAGAAGTTTCCTGCAGATGCCACACGATCAAAGGACGATGAAGAGTACATGCCCGAAGTGCAGGGCGAGGAGTCGTGCTGATTGCTGCACGCCGGGAAGCCCGCCAGGCTTCCCGGCACCGGCGCCGGCGGTCGCTTCTACTGATGGCGAGCGCCACGCTGCTGGCGATTCTCGCGTCCTTGAGTCTCGACGTGCGGCGGGTGTTGGCAGCGATGCCACATCGGTTTTCCGCTACGCAACGCCGTGCGATCCTGCCAAGCGTGAGCCATCAAGCGACGTCTGACGATTTGCGCTTCCGCGCTATCTTTGTTGCCCAGCGTGCCGATTGCAATGGCAACCTATCGCTCGCGAACGTGGTCGCCACCGGACCCGCTCGGAAGAAGACCGCACCGCCAGAGCTGATCATTCAAGGCAGTTCACGCGACACCATGGGACTCCGGCTCGAATTGCCGTTCGCGCTCCGCAACAGTCCTCTTCGGTTGCTTCGTCGTGAAGAGCAGTCATGGCTGCATGATATCGGACACCACGCCACTCCAGTGCTGCTGCTGTTCGATCACGAATCGCGCCTGCGCATTGCGAGTCACGTTGACGCCGATCCGGTTGCCCGGGTCGCGCTTGGCCGTGCGATCACACACCTCGTAACTGACGATCCTTCTCACTGATGCGGAATCTCACGATGTTGGTCATGCCTTCCCGGCGTAATGTCACGGTTGCCGTTCTGGCGGCGGCGTTGTTGTGCAGTTCCGCGCTCCATGCCCAAGAGCCGACGGGCGGGCGCCGTATGCTTGCCAAGAAGTGGGTGCCCATTTGGCGGGTTGGCGGCAGCGCCGACGACACCCTATTCGGATGGGTGCGCGAACATGTAGCAAACGACAAGCATGTGTACATCCTCGACGCCGGTACACTGCAGGTGCATGCGTTCGACGCGCAGAACTCCCGGTACGCCTGGAGCACAGGCTCCAAGGGGAGCGGGCCCGGGCAGCTCGCGCGACCGGTAGATATTGCGCTCACACCGCAGCGGGAAGTGGGCGTGCTGGATCCGGGGAACGGACGTGTCACCATTTTCGACACAGGCGGTCGCTACCTGCGGAGCATTGTCACGCCAAGTGCGTCGCTGGCCAACACGCTCTGCTTTCTCACAGACGGATCGGCGTTGCTCTCGACCTACAAATACGAGTCGAAACTCGTGCGCGTGAACGCGCAGGGAAAGGAGTTGGCGAAGTACAAGTTTCCGTGGCCGGTGAATGATGGCGCCAACGACTTCCTCCACAGCGTCAATATCATCCGCGGCGGCAGCCCGGATCGTTGTGTCTATGGCACGACGTTCGGTTTCGGTGTATTCAGCGTTGACGTCAAGGGGGCTCTGTTCCGCTTCCCCTTTACTGAGGAGGTAGCGATGCCGACGTTCCGCCGAGAGCGCATGAGTAACGGCGGAACCGCGACATATCTCGACAAAGGCGATAACGCGGCGCTTGGTGGCTCGCGACGTGGCGATACCATCATTGTTCACTTCGCCGGCTCGCTCATGAAAAGCGGCGTTTTCGATCTGTACCTGCAGAACGGCAAGTACATCGGATCGTGGCCCGAACCACCCGAAGATCGCGCGTTCTACATCAACGGGCGTGTCTATGGATTATCGACTGACGCCACGCAAAAACTTCGCGTATGGGCCGATACCGCTGACACCACCCGGGTGCTGACGGAGATGGGGTTCCGTCAGCCCCGGAGTATCAAGCGGCCGGCAACTCCCCGCGCAAATACAACCGCGCGTCGGCCAAAATCTGTTCTTCCACCGCCGCCAACGAGCCGGTGAGCATGGCACCCGACGCCTTGCGGTGACCACCACCGCCGTAGCGCCGCGCGAACTGCTGTACGTCCACATCGCCGGTGCTGCGGAGGCTCACCTTCACCTTGCCATACCCGAGGTCGCGGAAGAACAGCGCCATGCGCGTCCCGGTAATGCTGCGCGGATGCTCGACGATGCCGTCGAGCTCTTCACTGGTGACGTCGAACCGGTCGAGCACATCGGCGTTCACCGAGATGTACGACAAGCCGATTTTCGGCTCGCTGTGCAACGTGGCGAGCGCTTCGCGCAGCAGCTGTAAGCGCCCCAGGCTGACCTGCGCGTAAATGCGCCGGTACATCTCCTCGGGATTCACGCCGGCGGCGAGCAACGCGGCGGCAATACCGTGCGCGCGCGGCGAGGTGTTGCTGAAGCGGAAGCTGCCGGTATCCGTGAGAATGGCGGCGTACAGTGACTGCGCGATGGCTGGGGTGATGTCGAGCCCCAATGTCACGCCGATGTCGTACACCAGCTCTGCGGTCGCACAGGCCGCCGTGTCGGCCACGGCCAACGTACCGACCGGCTCGTCGCCGGCCACGTGGTGGTCGATAACGGAAATGGGCACCGTCAGCGAACGCACACGGTCGGCGAGGTTGCCCAGCCGGCGTACGTCATTGATGTCCAGCACAATCAACGCGTCGACATCGTCGAGTGCAGATGCCCCCTGCGCGCTCGCTTCTTCGATGTCGTCTCCCAGCAGGAACCCGAACATCGCGGGCCATGGCGTGGGATTGACGATGCGGCAGCGAATGCCGCGCTGCGCGAGTAATCGCGCAAGCGCCGTTTCGCTGCCGCATCCGTCACCGTCGGCATTGATATGTGTGGAGAGGGCTACCGTCGTGCCCGGGCGCAGGGCGGCAAACCATTCGTGGATTGCCGCCTGCCGCGCCTCGGTTGCCTGAAGCAGCCCGTCTGCCACAGCACCGCTCATCGCTTACCAGCTTCCTGCTTGCCGATCGTCGAGTTGCGCATGCCGTACACGAAGTACGTCGTCATGCCGATTGCGGTCCACACGCCGAGCAGCTGCCAGGTGAGCTTCGGGAGCTGGTACATCATGTACAGCGTGGCGCCAGCGCCAAGCAACGGCACGAGCGGCACCAGCGGCGTACGGAACGGACGCTCGAGCTCCGGCGAGCGCACACGCAACACCCACACCCCAATGCACACCGTGGCGAACGCGGCGAGCGTTCCACCCGACACGAGCTCACCGAGGAGGCCGAGCGGGAAGAAACCGGCGATGATGATGGCGATGATGCCGACGATCCACGTGGAGGCAGCCGGCGTCTGATACACCGGGTGCACCTTGGCGAAGATCCTCGGGAGGAGGCCATCGCGCGACATCGTGTAGAAGATGCGCGGCTGGCCCATGAGCATCACGAGCACGACCGACGACAGACCCGCCACGGCGCCGATGTTCACGAGGTACTCGAGCCACTTGAGCTGCGGGACCGCTTCGAGCGCGGCCGACACCGGGTGCGGCACGCCAAGCGCCGTGTAGGGCGCCAGACCGGTCATGACCAGCGACATCAGGATGTACAGCACGGTGCAGATGAGCAGCGACGCAATCATGCCGATGGGCAGGTCCCGCTGCGGGTTTTTTGCTTCCTGCGCGGCCGTGGAGACGGCGTCGAAGCCGATGTACGAGAAGAACACCACCGGGGCCGCGCGCAGCACACCGGCCATCCCGTACTTGGTGCTGCCGTCGGGGTTGGTGACCATCTCGGGGATGAACGGCGACCAGTTGTCGGTATTCACGTACATGAAGCCGAAGCCGATCACCAGCAACACGATGACCATCTTGATGGCCACGACGATGTTGTTGAACGTCGCCGACTCCTGCACACCGCGCACGAGCAGGAAGGTGAGCGCAAGAATGAGCAACACCGCGGGCAGGTTGATGAGTCCTTCGACCGGTGACCCGCCGGCCGCCGTACACGCTTCGCGCACGGTGAAGGCAGCCTTGGTGACCTGATCGAGGACGGTGGTGCCGGTCGCGTCGACGCAGGTGAAGGCGCGGACGACCTCGTGTCCATTGACTACAGTGAGCGGCGCCGAGGCAAAGGCGGCCGGAATGTGCACGCCGGCTTCGTTCAGCATGGCGCTGAAGTAGCCCGACCAGCCCACCGCCACCGTGGAAGCGGCGAAGAGGTACTCGAGCACCAGGTTCCAACCGATGAACCACGCCACGCCTTCACCCATGGTGGCGTAGCTGTAGGTGTACGCGGACCCGGCGATTGGAATCATCGACGCGAATTCGGCGTAGCAGAGGCCCGCGAACAGACAGGCGAGGCCGGCCAGCACGAAGGAGAGCGAGACACCGGGGCCGGCGAAGTTGGCGGCGGCCGTGCCGGTGAGTACGAAGATACCGGCGCCGATGATGGCGCCGATGCCGAGCATCGTCAGGTTGAGGGCACCAAGCGTACGCTTGAGGCCACCTTCGGAGCTGTCGGCCTCAGCGCGCAGCGCTGTGATCGATTTCTTGGACCAGATTCCCATCAGCCGTGTGGTCTGAGTGAAGCGCGTGGCAGGAAGCGGCCACGCGCAAGTACGACGGAGTCCGAGCGGGGTGACAGCCAGACTCGGGGGCTAATGTGGCCGCCCGCTCGGCGTTCCAACAGTAGACCCACCAAACTCGGTGCCGGTTGCAATTCACGCAACGGCGGGTTCTGCGAAACGGCCCCCCGCGGCGCGATTAGGAGCGGTTACAGCGAGTAATTGGGGGCTTCGCGGGTGATCGTCACGTCGTGCGGGTGCGACTCGCGGAGGCCGGCGGTGGTGATCCGCACAAACTCCGCCTCGGTGCGCAGCGCCTCGATGGTGCCGCAGCCCACATAGCCCATGCCGCTGCGCAGCCCGCCAATCATCTGGAAAAGCACGTCGCCCACGGGGCCCTTGTAGGGCACCCGTCCCTCGATGCCTTCCGGGACCAGCTTCTTGGGCGACATCTCGCCGTCCTGGAAGTACCGGTCGGCCGACCCGTCCTGCATGGCGGAGAGCGAGCCCATGCCGCGGATCATCTTGAAGCGGCGCCCCTCGAGGAGGAACGACTCGCCCGGGCTCTCTTCCGTGCCAGCAAGCATCGATCCCATCATGACGCTCGACGCGCCGGCCGCGAGCGCCTTGACGATATCGCCCGAGTACTTGATGCCGCCGTCGGCGATGACCGGGATGTCCCCTGCCCCTTCGACCGCGTCCATGATGGCGGCGATCTGCGGAACGCCCACGCCGGTGACGACACGCGTGGTGCAGATGGAGCCGGGACCGACGCCGACCTTCACGGCATCGACGCCACGGGCCACCAGCGCTGCGGCGCCAGCCTTGGTGGCGACGTTGCCAGCAATGAGCTGCACGTCGGGGAACGCTTCGCGGACCTTCGCGGTCGCGACTAGCACGCCCTCGCTGTGGCCGTGGGCGGTATCGATGATGATGACGTCGACACCGGCTTGGATGAGTGCGCGCGCGCGATCGAGATAGTCACCGCCGGCACCGATGGCCGCCGCGACACGCAGGCGACCATACTGATCTTTGTTCGCGTCCGGGTACTGGCGACGCTTGTGAATGTCCTTGACGGTAATGAGCCCCTTGAGGATGCCATGCTCGTCCGTCACGGGGAGTTTTTCGATGCGGTGCTTGGCGAGGATCTTCTCGGCCTCATCGAGCGTCGTACCCACTGGCGCGGTGACGAGATCTTCGCTCGTCATGGCGTCGGACAGCGGGCGATCGAGATTGCGTTCGAACTGCAGGTCGCGGTTGGTGAGAATGCCCACCAGCTTGCCGTTGGCGTCGACGATGGGGACGCCGGAGATCTTGAAGCGCATCATGAGCGCCACGGCTTCGCGGAGAGAACCGGTGGGGGAGAGCGTGATCGGGTTGAGGATCATGCCGCTCTCGCTGCGCTTCACCCGATCGACCTCGGCCGCCTGCCGGTCGATGGACATGTTCTTGTGCAGCACGCCAATCGCGCCATAACGGGCCATGGCGACAGCCATTTCGCTTTCGGTGACCGTATCCATCGCGGCCGACGCGAGCGGCACATTGAGCGTAATCCCGCGGGTAAAGCGGGAAGCCAGGCTCACCTCACGCGGGTGCGTGAGGGAGTGCCGAGGGGCCAGCAGGACGTCGTCGAATGTGAGCGCGACGTCTTCACGAATGCGCGAGGCGCGAGATGAGGGTGCCATCTCGAAAACTACCGTGTTGCGGGAAGGGATACCAGCGGGGGCGGCTCGGGCGACTCTTCCCCGATGTCGCTCCCGTTACTCCCGTTACTCCCGTTACTCTCGCCGGCTGGTGGCGGACCGCCCGCCGGCCATGCGGCGCAATCGGCGGCGCATTTGCGGCGGCAAAAAGAACGCGGCCGCCGATACGACCCGCGAGACGTTGAGATCTTCGATATCGTCTGGATCGCCGCGCCAGTGATCGAGCAACACCGGAGTTCCGGCGTTCTCGATGAGTCGCTGGATGGCCATCATGAGCAGGAAGACGTCGTCGACCTGCCCGAGGAACGGAATGATGTCGGGGATGAAGTCGAGCGGCGAGACGATATAGGCCAACGCGCCGACGACGAGTAACCGGTCGATGCGCGAGACGCGTCCGTCGCCAATGAGCCCCACGAGCAGCCGCAGGTACGACGGGATCTGCCGAATGACATGGAGCACCGACCGTTTCATCCCGGTGCGTGGCCCTCGTCGGGGGGCAGCCTCTGATGCAGAGTCGTTGGACAGGCGGGCGGACCGGCGCATGCGAGGAGTCTCAGGCAGGGGAACTTGGCGGTGGTGACGCTGGGGGCTGCCCTGCGGGCGGCTGACCCGTCGACGGGTCCGCCGGCGGCACCGGAGTACTCGCCTGCGGCGCAGGTTGCGTGCCCGGCGGTGGTGCGCCGATCTGGTCGGCAACCGTACGCGCCGTGCTCACCACATCCGTGGCAACGGTCTTTGTAGTCTGGGCGACGTTGTTCAGGACGCCCATAGCTTTGTTGAGGAAGCCGACGGCTTCCACCACCGTGCCCGCCGCAAGTCCACCGGCGCGCAGCGTGTCTTCCACGCCATCGGTGAACTTCTGAAAAACGTTGGTGACCGGCGCCGGCTTCTCGCCGTACTTCGATTCGAGAAACTCGACGTAGTCGAGGATCTGATAGAGACGCTCATCGGAAAGCGTCTCGAGCTTGCGGTTGATACGATCGCGGACGTACGGATTCATGGTAGGCTCCTCCTGGCACGCCCTACGGGATCAACCACGCCAACGTTTCCGTTCACCGCGCGCGTCGATATGGCAATACGGGGTCGCGAAACGGCGGCTGCTGTAGACACCAAGCCCGCCGGCGAGCTCGGGATGCAACCGCTCCACCCAATCGACGGCCTGCTCCACCCGGTACGCGTCGAACAATGTGAGCTGTCCGTCGCCGTCGGCATCGATCGCGACGTCCGCCGCATCGCCGTACAAGTGGCGGGAATCGCGTGCTGAGCCTTCGACCCCCGCGTTGTGCAGCGGCGTCCGGAATCCGCTGTGCACTTCGAGCGTAAACGAGGCCTGCTCTTCCCCGCGGCGCCGTGCGAGTTCACGCAACACCAATTCGATCTTGTCGAGCACGCGAGGGTCGACGGCCACGTACTTGGGCCAGATGGTCTGGCGATCGTGCGTGATGAAGTCGCGCACCTTGAGGTGCTTGGTGAGCGGCAGATCGAGATGTTCTTCGCGCACTTCGGCAAAGCCCGACGGGCGCTCGGCCTGTTCATCGCGCGACCATTCGCCGGGATAGCGACCGATCTGATACCCGTTGAGCGTGCTCCCCAACTTGAGTTCGAAGGGGAGGATGACAGCCAGCCGCGGCTCGTCGATACGCTGCGTGACACCGTTGCCGACGATCGAGAGTTCGTAGAAGCCCGGCGTGAGGGGCGCGAGTAGGGTGTCACCATCGAGCGGTCGCATGACGTCGACCGATTCCCCGCTGCCGACCTGCACCCACTGATAGCGCACCCCCAACGTGCCGGAGACACCACGGATCTCGAGCGGGAAGGCGACGCGTTCGCCGGCACGCACGAAGTGCATGCGGACTTCGCCGCTACTCCCCTTGAGCGAAGTCGCGGCGGCGACACGCGGCACCGCGCGGCGATAGCTGTCGGCCGACGACCCGGCGAGCAACTCCCCGGGTGGCTGGTAGATGAGCGCCGCCGTAATCGCAACGAGCCCGCTGAGCAGCAGGGCGGTTCGACGTTGCATCATGGGCGCACGCTCACAGCGGTCCCCACCGCGCACGCGTCCCGCGCACGTCAATGTGTACGAACGGGCCATGCGCCCCGGTGGCTGGATACACGCCGATACCGCCGACGAGTTCCGGATGACGCTGCTCGACGCGCGCGGCAACCGCCGCCAGCACCCGGGCATCACCGGTATCCACTCGCCCGTCGCGATTGAGATCGGTCATCCAATCACGCGCGCCACTCACGACGTACACATCGGCGGCGTCGCCATACTGATGGCGGCTGTCCTGAACACGACCACCGGCGCCTACGCCCTGCGCGTTGTACTGCGGCGTGCGGAAGCCCGACATGACGCGGAGGCGAGACGCCGCGACGCCCGTTTGCTGCAGTTCGGACAACACCAGCTCGAGCTTGTCGATGAGCGGTTCACGCAGCACGAGATACTTGGGCCACACGGTGCCCTGGTCCTTCGTCAGGAAATCGCGCAGGCGGAAATGCTCGGAGATGGGCGTATCGGCGTTGTTGGCCGTCACCTCGAGAAAGCCTTCGGGGTTCCTGTACGAGGCGCTCCGCGCGCCGCGGTGTTCGGCCGGGAAGAACCCGATCCGGTAGCTCCCGATACGTCCCTTCACCTTGTCGGCGAACGGGCGCATGGTGATGAAGTGGAAGGCGCCCGCAGAGTCGTCAGCCGCGTACACACCGGCGCGGGTGGCCGCCGAGTCGCCGAAATACTCGCGAAGCACGGGCACGGCCGCCGCACGCTGCGGCGCCAGAAAACGCGCGCGGAGCTTGCGGCTGACACCACGCAGGGAATCGAGCCCCGGAAACGGGACGGGAACGGAACCCGTTGCGGCCGTGGTCACGGCGCGCGAGGTACGGCCGAACGCGGGCGAGGCCGCAATCGTACCGGCCGGGCGAACAAACGCCACGAGACCCGCGACCACGACGAAGCCCGCGACGACGCTGGCGCGGCGGCGGGCACGACGGGTGCGAGTTGGGCGCGCAATGCGCGAAGAAGACGCCGAAGCGCCAGAAGGGGTCTGGGTCACGATGTCGGGTGTGGCAATCGGTCGCACGCCAAGAGGCAGCGGAACCCGGGGCCGCAGGTTCCCGGCGCCCCCCAAGTCAGACGACCAAACGCCCGTTCTGGAAATATAGCCAACTCGGACTCGTGCGCTCACCCGACGGTGATGAGCGGCTCAGGCAAATCTCATCGGTAACTGATTGTCAGATCAGTAGATGAAAACTGGAGTGCCGACGACTACGCGGTGGTACAGCTCCGCGATGTCTTCGTTCCGCAATCGCACGCATCCGTGGCTCACCGCCTGCCCCACCGATTTGGGGTTGTTCGTGCCATGGAGCGCGTAGCCGTCTCCCAAGTACAGCCGAAAGCTCCCGAGCACCCCCCCGTACTTTCGCTGGTTCGTTCCATATGGAGGAATGATGATTTTGCCGTCGGCGACGATCTCGCGCCCGTCGGCGGCGCTCAGGGCGCGCACCGTCCCGTCACGGTCCACCCGCACCACGTCGTTCCCCCGGACGGTGAGCTGGCCGCCATCGCGCAGGGGAATGGGTTTACCGCGGACCAGCTGGGTCAGCCCGAGCCGCCGCTTGTTGGCCTGTTCCTGGTAGTGCCAGTCGGGGGGAATCCATGCCGGCGCCGAGTCGCGGCGCTGCACCACGAGGCGACCGCGCGGCGTCTCGAACCGAAGGACCTTGGCCCCGCCGTTCACCACGAGCTGCTTGCCGGACCCCGTGGCCACCGGAGCGGTGAAAAGCACACTGTCCCCGCGCTTGTACCAGACTCGGCGGTCGGTGATCGAGACGACGAGGTACGACGAGTCGGCTGGCGGTGGGGGCGGCGACGCCGAGAGCTCGGCGCGCAGCCGGTCATTCCCTTTCGCCGCCTGCAGTACCGCCGCTTCGATGGCTTCGGAGTTGTCGTTGAATACCAGTCGGGCCACGTCGCGCTCGAAGCGGGTGCGCACCGTGTGATAGCCCACCCAGGCCGTATGCAGCGCCACGAGGGTCGTGAGCGCGAGGAGCCACAACGGCGCCCCACGCCAGCCACGGCGCTGGAGGCGGGGGGACCGGGCCGTCGACGACGCGGCGGGCAAGGGCGATCCACGGGAGGGCATTAGTAGAAGTAGACCCGGGTTCCGGTCGAAAGATTCTTGCGCACGGCCTTGAGATCGGCCGCCGCGAGCCGGATGGCGCCCGGCATCACGTAGCCGTTGTCCGCCAGCGGACCGACCGACGGCATCGAGTAGAGCAAGGTGCCGCCAGTCGTCACGATGGCGTCGTTGCCGGTCCAGCCGGGCTCGGCGAGCGAGGTCGGTACCGGCAGTCCGCGGTCAGCCCAGAGCCAAGGCGGCAGCGGGTAGGCATCGGCGGCGGTCAGCAGGCGCTCGATGGCACGAACGCCTCGGGGCACGACGGCCCGGAGCGTGTCAGGGGGGGTGCCGACCCGACGTTCCGGCCCGATCTGCGCCGGCATGGTGCGGAGCCGGGCGCCGCCGCGGTCGAGCGCCACAAATCCCGAATCGGTGTTCACAGCCAGATGGATGGCGTCGTCGCCTTGGGCCTGCCGCCGCATGACCTCGATCATGAGCACCGCCCGGGCGGCGTCGGCCGCCAGAATGGCGTCGTTCCTGGTGCGTTCGAGGTCGGTCATGCCGGCGCGGAGACGCGCCGTTTCCGCGCGATACCGCCCCTGGCGGACCAGCAGCAAACCATCGAGGGCCACCAAGGCCACCAACAGCAGTGTCAACAGCACGGTACGACGCCGAACACGCATGGGTAAGCGGGGTTTAGATTGCAGCGGCTGCGTTCCCAGAGAGACGCTCGCATCAGAAGCATACCCCGGAGACCGATGTCTGCACGTGTAGACCGCGCCGTTGCCCTGATCATTCTGGACGGTTGGGGCTATCGCGAAGATTGCGAGGCCAACGCGATCTGTCTGGCCAATACGCCCAACTGGGACCGTATCTGGTCCCATCCCTCACGCACATTACTCACGGCATCGGGCAAGGCAGTAGGCTTGCCCGAAGGCCAGATGGGGAACAGTGAGGTAGGGCACCTCAATCTCGGTGCCGGGCGTGTGGTGATGCAGGACCTGGTGCGCATCGGCAGCGCCATCGACGACGGTGGCTTCTTCGCGAACCCCACGCTGGTGGCCGCGTGCGAGCATGTTCGCTTCAACAATGGCACACTCCATCTTCTGGGACTGCTCGGAGACGGCGGGGTCCACGCGCTCGACGAACATCTATTTGCGCTGGTGGAGCTGGCCGCGCAGCAACAGGTCCCACGCGTCGTGCTGCACGCCATGCTCGATGGGCGCGATACACCGCCCACCAGCGGCATGGCCTTCCTGCGGACCACCCTGTCGCGCATGGCCGGCAAGGCGCAGCTGGCCAGCGTGAGCGGCCGCTACTATGGCATGGATCGCGACAACCGGTGGGAGCGCACGGGGTTGTGGTATGAGGCGGCGGTGCGCGGCAATGCCCCGGTGGAGACGGACGCCGTGGCGGCACTGCAGCGTTCGTACGATGCCGGCGTGCAGGACGAATTCGTGAAGCCGTGGGTCATGGCCGATGCGGACGGGCACGCGCTCGCCCCGATGCGCGACGGTGATGCGTTGATCTGCTTCAACTTCCGGAGCGATCGCATGCGCCAGTCGTTGCGCGCGCTCGCGCTGCCGGACTTCACCGGCTTCGATACGGGACCGCGTCCGCTGGTACACATCAGCACCATGACGCAGTACGACGACACGTTTCCGTTCCCGATTGCCTTCGCACCACAGTCGATGCACCACCTCGTTGGCGAAGTGATTGCCAACGCCGGGCTCACGCAGCTGCGCACGGCCGAGACCGAGAAGTATCCGCATGTGACCTTCTTCTTCAATGGCGGGCATGAGCATCCGTTCCCGGGAGAAGAGCGCAAGATGGTGCCGAGCCCCAAGGTGGCCACCTACGACTTGCAGCCCGAGATGAGCGCTGGCGGTATCTGCGACATCTTGTGCGACGCCCTGGCCAACCGGACGCACGACTTCATGCTGTGCAATTTTGCCAATACCGACATGGTGGGACACACCGGCTCATTGCCCGCGGCCATCGCGGCGGCGGAAACGGTGGACACCTGCCTCGGCCGCATTCTCGATGCGGCCGCACAGAGCGGCGCCAAGCTGATCATCACGGCTGATCATGGCAACGCCGATGTGATGGTCGATCCGGTGACGCATCAGCCGCATACAGCGCACACCACCAACCCCGTGCCGCTCGTGGTCCTCGACCCTGAGGAAACGGTACCGCTGCGGACCGGTGGTGCCCTCTGCGACGTGGGGCCGACCGCCTTGGCCCTGCTCGGTCTCTCGCTGCCTCCCGAAATCACCGGTCGCGATCTGCGCGACCGCACATCCGCTATCCAGTCCTGATGCGCGCTCTCTTCACCAACTCTTTCACCGTCGCGTTCGCCGCCACGGTGGTCACGTTATCTCCCGTTGCAGCCCAGGCGCAGGTGGGTCATCTGCCCGCCGCCAGCCCCTACGAAGATTTCAAGATTGGACAGTCGCTCTCGGTGCTTGGGGGTTGGCTGGCCGTCAAGCGCGATCTCGCCGACGTCGCCCCCAAGGCATCGTGGACTGCGGGACTGCGCTACGAAATCGGTGTGGGTGGTCCGGCGTCGTTGTTTGCGCGCTACATGGCCTCGCCGAGCGAGCGCCGGCTGCTGGTACCCACGAACCCCAAAGCCACTCGGCAGATCGGCACACCGGGAGCGACGACGCACCTCATGGACGCCGGGCTCGATATCTCGCTCACCGGCCGCAAGACGTGGCGTCAACTGATGCCCTCGGTGAGCGGCGGCGCGGGGCTGGTGAGCGATTTTGCCGCGGCCGATACGGGCGGGTACCGCTTCGGCACGAAGTTCGCCTTCAATTACGGCTTCAGCCTGCGCTATCTGCCCAGGCGCGGCCCGCAGGTCCGGATCGATGCGACCAATTTCTTGTGGCAGTATCAGTATCCCGATCGGTACTTCGTACGCGCAGCGGATACCACCGCGATTCTTACCGATACACGCAACCGTGAAGCGTGGCGTGGCAACTGGTCGTTGTCGGCCGGCGTAATCGTACCGCTGTTCCGGTAATCGCCTCGTGCCGCGCACGTCACTCACCCGCCGCGTGATGTTCGCCGCGGCGCACCGCTACCGCAGGCCCGACTGGAGCGACCAGGAGAACGCCGAAATCTTCGGCGCGTGTGCCCACCCCAATTACCACGGGCACACGTATGTGTGCGATGTGACAGTGGCAGGGCCGGTCGACGAGGAGACGGGATTTCTGGTGGACCTCGCGTTTCTGGACAAGGTACTGCAGCGCGAAGTTCGCGACCGGTTTGACCATCGGAATATCAATCTCGACGTTCCGGAGTTCGCCGATGGAAAGATGATTCCGACCGGTGAGAATCTCGCGCGATTCATCTGCGAACGGGTGCAGTCCGCGCTCGCGCACACGACGGCGCGCGTCATCAAGGTTCACCTGGCCGAGGACGCCACGTTGAGCAGCAGCTACGAGGTCGATGCGTGAGGACACGTTCGCTTTCGGCGGCCGTGCGCGCCGCCATCGTGCTCGCCGCCGCCGCGGCGTGTGCAACGCCCGCCACGCAGGCGCCGGTAGGACCGCGCCGCTCTGAGCCGGTCGCGCCGATGATGATGCCGGTCGCCGAGGTACCGGCACCGACGCTGCGACAACTGCTGCAACACACCGTCGACTCGGTTGTCGCATCACCCATGTGGCGGAACGCCCGATTGGGGATTCTGGTCGTCGATCCCCTCTCCGGTGATACGCTCGTGGAGCACGACGCGGACCGCTTGTTCATGCCGGCCTCGAACCAGAAGCTGCTGACCGGAGCGATCGCCACACAGCTGCTGGGGCCATCGTTCCGCTGGCGGACACCGGTTCTGCTGCATGGCACACAGCGTGGCGCGACGTTCGCAGGCAATGTGTACGTGCTGGGGAGCGGTGATCCGAGCATCAGCGACACATTGCGCGGCGGGCGGGCGGCCAGCGCGTTCGACGGTGCTCTGGCGGCGTTGGAAGCACGGGGCATCCGTCGGATTACGGGGCGGGTGTTGCCGTTGGGTGATGCGCTGCCAGGACTCACGACGGGCTATGGATGGGCGTACGACGATTTCGACGCGGCATACAGTGCGGCCATCGATGAACTGATGTTCAACGAAGGCGAGCTGTACGTGCACGTGAAGGCTGGTGGTGCGGTAGGCAGTCGCGTACAGGTCACGACCTCACCGACCGTTCGGTATCCGGCCGTTCGCGTGGAGGCGATTTCGCGTTCTCGTACGCCGGTGGCGGGGACGCCGCGTGCCCCACGCCTCGAGGCCGCATACGACAGCATTGGCCACACGCTCGTCGTGACCGGCACGTTGGCGGAGGGGGACAGCACCACGCTTACCGTTGCATATCGTCATCCGGCCGATGCCTTCATGGCGGCGTTGCACGAGTCACTGCAGGCGCGGCGCATCGCGGTCGGCGGCAAGGCCGTTGCCAAGCGTGATACCGCGGGCCGCGCGCTCGACACGTTGCACGTGATCGAGTCTCCGGACTTCGCCGACGTGTTGCGGCGCATGGAGAAGCCTTCGCAAAACCAGATGGCCGAGTTGTTCTTTCGCACCGTCGGGTTCGTGCAGACGGGGAGCGGTAGTGCCGACAGTGCACAGGCCGTTGGCGCGCGAACGCTGGCGACGTGGGGAATTTCAACGGCGGATGCTTCATACCGCGACGGCAGTGGGCTGTCGCGACATGACTACGTGACACCGCGCGCACTCGTGAAGGTGCTCGATACCATGCGGCAGTCGCCGCATTTCGCGCTCTTCCGTGACGCGCTGCCCATTGCCGGCGTCGACGGCACCATTCGCAACCGAATGCGCGATACGCCAGCCCAGGGGAATGTACGGGCCAAGACCGGGACGCTCGACAAGGCGCGATCGCTGAGCGGATACGTCACCACGGCGAACGGGCGCCTCGTGCTCTTCTCGATGCTCGCCAACAACTTCACGGTGCCGGTACGCGAGGTAGAGCGCGTGCAGGACATGCTCGCGGCGATGATTGCGGGCGGGACGCTCACCGTGAGCAGCGCCCGGTGATGCCTGCCGGGATGGGTCCGGCGACCGGACTCGCCTTTCACGATGCGCTCACCACGATTGTGCAGCAGGCGCAGCGCCATGCGGCACACCGCGAGCAGATCGAACGTGTCCCGCTGACTGCGGCACTGGGGCGCGCGTTGGCGCAGGATGTATACAGTCGCATTGCGCTTCCGCCCTGGGACAACGCCGGCATGGATGGCTACGCGGTGCAGCGCGCCGACGTGCTTGGCGCTTCGGCGACCTCGCCGCGAGTGTTTCCCGTAATCGGCACGAGTGTCGCCGGCGCCGATGCGACGGCGCTGCCGTGGGTGCAGCGCGGCACTGCCGTCCGCATCATGACGGGCGCGCCGCTCCCTCCCGGTGCCGACGCCGTGGTGCGCGTTGAAGATACCGACGGCGGCGAGACGCAAGTATCGATACGCAACGATCGCGACACGGCCGGTCGTGGCAACGTGCGTCCGCGCGGCGAAGATGTCGCGGCCGGTTCCGTGCTCTTCGGCAAGGGGACCACGGTGCGCTCGTCGCATCTTGGCGCGCTCGCGTCGATCGGTGCGGCCGAGGTATCGGTGTACCGGGCACCGCGCGTCACGGTCGTATCGAGCGGCGACGAACTGGTCATGCTGGATCGATTCGACGACGTTCTCGCCGGACACCGTATCGTTTCGTCGAGCAGCTACGCGCTGCCTGCACTATTGCGAGGCGCGGGCGCCGACGTGACGATGGCGCCACTGGCGCCCGACACACTCGACGGGCTTCGGTCGGCGTTACGCGATGCGCTCGATGCCGGCTGCGATCTGCTGGTGACCACCGGCGGTGTGTCGGTTGGCGCGCACGATTTCACGCGTGACGCGTTGGCCGCCCTGGGCGGTGCGCAGCAGTTCTGGCGCGCGCGTATTCGTCCGGGCGGCCCCATTGGCACCGGTGAAGTGCGCGGTGTGCCTTGGCTTGGCCTGCCGGGCAACCCGGTGTCGACGATGGTCACCGGAGCGCTCTTTGCGTGGCCGTTCATCCGCACTCTGGGTGGGCACGCCGCCGTGCATCATCTCCGCGTTCCGGTTCGCATGCTGGATCGCGCCGAGACACCGGCACCACTCACCTACTTCCTTCGCGTTTCGCTGCATGCTGGAGCGGACGGTTCGCTGGAGGCGCGCCTGTCCGGCGCGCAGGGGTCCAACTTGTTGCGTACGATGGCCATGGCCGATGCCTTGCTCGAAGTCCCCGCCACGCAGGAATGCGTCGAAGCGGGCAGCCTGATGCAGGCGATTCTCCTCCCCGATGCGCCGCTGCTTGTGGCGGGGACGCCGGGGAGGTCCACGTGAGCGAGGCGACCTCGACGCCGACGCCGACGCCGACGACCGGATCGCTCGTCCACCTGCACGGTGACGCACTCGACGCCGCGTTTTCGCAGAAGTACCGTACGGCATTCGAAGAGGTTACCGTGGGCGCCGGGGATGCGCAGCGCCCGTTCACGCTCTTCAAGCCGGCCAACGCTGATCACCTGATCAGCGAAGCCGATTACGTGATGGACGAACGGCTGCCCTACTGGGCCGATCTGTGGCCGTCGGCGCGCGTGCTCGCCGGCGCGCTGCTCACTCTCCCTGGCAACGGGCGGCGGCTGTTGGAGATGGGTTGCGGTCTGGGGCTCGACACGACGGCCGCCATGGCCGCAGGCTTCGATGTCACCACGACCGACTATTACGAAGACGCCATTCACATGGCGCGCGGCAATGCGGCGCGCAATCTTGGCCGTGAGCCGCAGGCGCGCCTGGTAAACTGGCGTGCATGGCCCGAGGACATCGGGACGTTCGATGTCGTGATCGCGGCGGATGTCCTCTATGAAAAAGAGTACGCCACGTTGGTGGGCGCGTGCATCAAGCGCGCGCTGGCGCCCGACGGTGAGGCCATCATTGCCGATCCCGGGCGCCTGGCGCTACCCGCGTTTCGCGATCATCTGCCCGAGGTTGGCCTCGAACTCGTTCACACCGATGTCGTGCCATACGAAGACGGAATCATCAAGCAAAGCGTGCAACTCCTGCACCTGCGCCACACACGCTGACGTCGCCGGCGCCCGCACTACTCGGCGGCAAGCGCCTGACGCAGCACACTGAACAGTTCGGCCGACGCAAAGGGCTTCGCGAGCAGCGGGACGTTGGACACCGCCGCGACGTCGTGGGGCTCGAGCTTGTCATCTCCTGAAAAGAAGACCACGGGGAAACCCGGGACTTCGTCCCGGATTCGGCGTGCGAGGTCGACACCGTCCAATACGGGCATGCGCACGTCGGTGAGCACGATGGCCAACTGACTGCGGTGTCGTTGGAAGAGCGCGAGTCCTTCTTCCCCGTTATTCGCCTCGACCACGGTCCAGCCGTTTCGTTCAAGCAACCGTCGCGTGGTGGTGCGTACCGCCGATTCATCATCGACGAGCAGCACGCCGTGCGCGCTTTGAAGCGACGGCGAAGGGTCCTGTGGCTCATTGGCGGCTTCGGCAGCGACATACGGGAGTGCCACGCGCATGGTGGTGCCGCGTCCGGGTTCGCTGTCTACGCGAACCGTGCCACCGGCCTGCGTGACCACGCCGTACACCACAGATAAGCCCAGCCCCGTGCCGGAACCCATGGGCTTCGTCGTAAAGAACGGCTCGAAGATGCGCTGGCGCGTGGCGTCGTCCATCCCCATGCCGGTATCGGCCACGCTGAACATGACCTGCTGCCGAATGTGATCGACCCACACGGCGAGGCTGATCTGCCCGCCCTTCGGCATGGCATCCCGCGCATTGAGCACAAGATTCAGAATGACCTGTTCGAGCTGACTGCGATCGGCCACTACGCGCCCGTCGATAGGCTGCGATGTTAGTCGCAGCGTCACGTTTGACGGCATGGACGTCCGGAGCAATGGCATGAGCTCGCGCACCAAAGCGGCCAAATCAATGGCGGTGACGGAACGCGGCTGCTGCCGACTGAACGCCAGCAACTGCTGCGTCAGACCGGCGGCACGTTCGGCCGTCTGGATGGCGACATCGAGATCGGGACGCACCGGCGAGTCGGCCGGGATGTCGTACAACGCCAGTTGCACCGCGTTCCGGATGGCGGCCAACAGGTTATTGAAGTCGTGCGCGACCCCACCGGCGAGCTGGCCGACGGCCTCCATCTTCTGTGCGAGATCGAGCCGTTCCTGCGCGAACGCCCGCTCGCGTTCGAGTTCCACGCGATGGGTCTGATCGCGCCATGCGACCACGGAGACGCGACGCCCGCTGGCGTTGGCGTGGCGCACGCTGACCTCGACGGGCACGAGTGTCCCGTCCGGACGATGATGCGTCCAGTCGAAGGTGCGCGCGCCCTGCGTGAGCGTCACGGCGCCGAGGGCACGCGACTCGTCATCAGAGTGCTGGCCATCGGGCTGCATTTCGGGGGAAAGCGCCGCGGGCCACGTTCCGACCAACTGTGATTTGTCGTCGAGGCCTAGAATCTGCAGCGCGGCCGGATTACAGTCGATGACGCCGCTGGCGTCCGAAATGAGTAATCCGTCGTGTGTGTTCTCGAAGATGACACGGAACCGCTCCTCGGCTTCTTTGCGCTCCGTGATGTCCTGTCCGATCGCGACGATCCCCGATGGCTGTCCATCGTCGCTCATGACGCGCGTGACGTTCCAGATCAGCGTGCGACGCGTGCCGTCCGGGAGGATGGACTCATCTTCGAAGTTGAGCGTGCGCGTGCCGGCGAGCACCTCCTGAATGTCCGCCTTGACGAACGCGCGATGCTCGGGCGCAATGAAGCGATCGACGTAGCACGTCCCCAGTGCGTCCTGCTTGGGCGTCTGATACAGCTGCTCCGCCGCGCGATTCCAGGCGAAAATCAGCCCATCCGGGCGGAGCCCCAGTATCACACTGCCTGCGGTATCGACAATCGCCGACAGCAGCGTGGTGTCGGTGGTGTCAACCACATTTTTTTCGGAGCGACTCATTTACGACCTCGGGCTGATAATTCGAGCGGCCACATCGCCGGACATCAGGACTAACTTCCGGAGTAGTGAGTCGTTCCCAAAATCTGAATCGAGTCCAGACTCTCTACAGTGAGATATTCAGCACGATGTAGCACGACACCGACACAGACTGTAGCGTAGATGCAACACAACCGGTCCGATTAGGGCAGATTTCGGAGCGTTTCGAGGACGAACCGCTTGGCATCATCCTTCCAGGAGGGGTGGGCATGAAGCCTCTTCGCCCTTCTCCGTTCCGCGCCCCGCTCGTGGTGGTCCTGATTTTCGTGCTGGCGCTGCTGGCACTGTACCCGGGCGCGTCGCTTCGTGCGCAGTCGGCCCCGGAACGTCCCACGACGCCGGCGGTTGACGGCGAAGTCGTGGACCTGGTGCTCAAGGGCAAACAGCTCGAGATCACCTACAAGAACATCGGCAGCGTAGCCACGGAAATCATTGGCGAGCTGCAGGTTCGCGATGCTGAGGGGAACGTCGTGGATGCCGTCCCCTTCGTCGAAGGGAAACGCATCGGTGCCGGCAAGACGGAGAAGTATCGGGTGAACATGCCGGCCCTTCCGGCCGGCAAGTATGTGCTCTTTGCGCTGGTGCGTTTTGGCGGCCCCGCGCTCGCCGCGGCGCAGGCGGATCTGGAGATTCAGCAGGAGCTGCGTCGGTAACTGCGGTGGAGTAGCCGTGGGGATGGAGGGCGTGACAGTTACTCCATCGAATTCGGTGAGCGCCCGTTGCGGGAGCGATATCTTACCGCCGTTCAAGTCGGCGGTGCTCGATGCCGGTGTGCGCAGCATCATGAGCGTCGACAACTCGGTAGTTGGCCAGCCGACATCGCAGAATCGCCCTCTACTGACCGACGTGCTCAAAAGTGAGTGGCGCTTCAACGGGTTCGTCATTTCCGATGCGGCGGCCACCGGCGGGTCGATCGTGTTGCATCACACGGAAGCGAATACCGCTGCCGCCGCGAGGCACCGTGGTGCGCATGCACGCCGGTCTGCGGCTGTGGCGCGAGCTCGAGGTCATTTTTCACACGACAGCCGTGGCCACTCTCTGGTGGGACTACGCGGGCTGTACTGGGGCAACGCCACGTTCACCTGCGCATCCCGACGCTCGACCGTCGGGATGCGCAGGTGAACTTACAGTGAACGCTGAGCGCGCCCGGTCGCGGCGTTGCGTGTGTCGTTCACCGTGCGCAACAGCGGTACGCGGCAGAGCGATGAAGTCGCCCAGCTGTATGTGCGTGATGTGCTTGCGGGCGTGGCGCGCCCCATTCCCGAGCTCGCGGCATTTGCGCGCATCACGCTGGCGCCTGGCGCGACGCAGCGCGTGCCCTTCGACGCGAAGCGCTTACCGCTGCCGTTCCTTGATGAGTCGCTGACCCTCATCGAGGAACCCGGCACGTGGCGCATTCGTGGCGCATTATGGTTGGTGCGTCGAGCCGAGAGATCCGACTGCGGCGCGAAGTGGTCGTGCCGTCACCGACGCCGTAACCACTTCGCTCAGCTGAGTCGTGCCGCGACCACTTCGGAGATATCGAGCACCGGCACGTCGCGGCCCGCGCCGGTCACGCCGTCGGTAATCATGGTCATGCAGAAGGGGCACGCGACGGCAATCTGATCGGCGCCGGTCGCGAGCAGCTCTTCGCTGCGCTCGACGTTGACGCGCTTGCCCACGTTCTCTTCCATCCACATGCGACCGCCGCCGGCACCACAGCACAGTCCACGGCTCTTGGTACGCGCCGGTTCGACCAGCTCCACGATGGGCAGTGCCTTCTTGAGCGTGTTACGCGGCGCGTCGTAGATCTCGTTGTAGCGCCCCAGATAACACGAGTCGTGATACGCGACCTTGAGACGCTGCCCATGCTCGGTGTCGAGCGGGACGCGCCCTTCGTTGAGCAGTCGCTCGATGTACTCGGTGTGGTGAATGACTTCGTAGTGCCCGCCCAGATCGGGGAACTCTTTGCCCATCTGGTGGAAGCAGTGCGGGCAGAAGGTCACGATGGTCTTGAGCTCGTAGCCATTGAGCGTTTCGATGACGCCCTTGGCCAGCATCTGGTACAGGTACTCGTTGCCCATGCGACGCGCGGGATCGCCGTGGCAGGTCTCTTCCTGACCGAGAATGGCGAACTTCACGTTGGCCGCCTGCAGGATGCGCGCGAACGCCACCGTGATCTTCTTGGCGCGATCGTCGAACGAGCCCATGCACCCCACCCAGAACAGGATATCGGGCTTTTCGTTCGCCGCGGCCATCTCCGCCATGGTGGGGATGTTCATCCCTTCGGCCCATTGCTCACGGTCTGATGCGCTGAACGCCCATGGGCTGCCGTTGCGCTCGAGGCTCGTGAGTGCCGGCTGGAGTTCCTCGGGAAAACGTGACTCCATGAGCATAAGATCGCGACGCAGCTCGTTGATGATGTCGAGCTGATCGATGCTCACCGGGCACTCGGTCACGCAGGCACGGCACGACGTGCAGGCCCAGAGCTCGTCTTCGGTGATCCAGTCGTCGAGCAGGTTCTTGTCGAGCACCGCCTGCTGTTCAACCGTCGCCGTGCCGCCACCCGCCGTAATGGCGTCGAGCGCGGTGGCTTTTTCCGTCAGCCGTGCGCGGGTCTTCACCACGATCATGCGCGGCGACAACGCCTTGCCGGTGATGTTGGCCGGGCACGCTGCCGTGCAGCGCCCACACTCCGTGCAGCTGTAGCCGTCGAGAAGATTCTTCCACGTGAGGTGCTCGACGTCACTCGCGCCGAACTGCTCGGCGTCTTCGGCCTCGAGATCCATGGGACGCATGGCCCCCACGCGCCCCGGCCCGCTCGTGTTGGAGAACCAGACGTTGATGAGCGACGACAGCACGTGCAGGTGCTTCGACTTGGGCAGGTGGTTGAGGAACCACAGAATGCCGAGCGCGTGGATCCAGAAGGAAACGCGCGCCATGAGGTGTGCCGTCTCTGCCGACATGCCGCTGAACAGCGGCAGCAGCATGAAGGTGACGACACGACCACTCATGTCGGCACCCGGCTGCTTCGCGTCGCCCACGAAGAGCAGCAACAGCGTGACCATGAGGCCGGCAATGACGCTCAGAATGAGCACTGCTTCGCCGCTGTGAACGGCATCCACCGTGAAACGTTTGGGGCGGATGACGAGGCGGCGATACAGCAGGTATCCGACGGGCAGCAGCACGAAGACCGCGAAGATCTCCTGCGAGAAGACATACGGCACGTACAGCAGTCGCGGCAGCAGCACATCCCACGTGAAGGGCGTATACAGCCCCTGAATCATGATCTCGATGGTGCCGAGACCGAGCACGCAGAAGCCCCAGAAGACGAGGGCGTGCATCATGCCGCCGACCGGGTCGCGCAGGATTTTCGTTTGCGCGAGACCGATGAGCAGGAAGTTCTTGGTGCGGATATCGGGGTGGTCGGTCCGGACTTCGTCCTTGGCCAACTTGAGCCACCGCACGAGCCGTTGCGCCTGCTGCGAGAACAGCCAGAGGGCGCCGGCGAGGATCACCGCAAAAACGATGTTCGACAGAGTCATGGCGCGAAGCTAGACCGTGGACGGGAGGGCGACAAGCTGAGAGGGGCAAAAACATGAAGGGCCCCATCACCGAGCTGGAGATGGGGCCCCTCTGGACGAACCGACAACTCAGCCCTGCGCGCGCGCTGCCTTCACGGCTGCGGTAAACGCCGGCATGACTTCGAACACGTCACCCACGATGCCGTAGTCGGCCACCTTGAAAATGGGCGCGTCCTTGTCCTTGTTGATCGCGACGATCGTCTTGGAGGTGCGCATTCCGGCAAGGTGCTGAATGGCGCCCGAGATACCGACCGCGATGTACAGATTGGGGCTGACGTTCCTTCCCGTCTGTCCGATCTGATCGGAGTGCGGACGCCAGCCTTCGTCGGTCACCGCGCGCGTGGCCCCGACCGCGGCATTCCCGAAGGCGTCGGCTAGGTCATCGCACAGCTTGAAGTTTTCGGGGGCCTTGAGTCCGCGACCACCCGCCACGATCACCGGCGCATCGTTGAGGTCGAGCTTTCCGGTGTTGCCCTGCTTGAGCTCCACGACCTTTACGCGCGACGCCGACGGATCGGCGGCCGACGTGATGGCTTCAGTGGCAAGCGGCTTGGCATTGGCGACCGGCTGGAACGCCGCCGGACGCACCGACAACACCGCCGGCGCGCCGGAGAGCGCGAGCGTGGCGATGGTCTTGCCGTTCATGTTGAAATGCTGACCGTGCACCGCATCACCCTGCACCGTAAAGCCTGTCAGGTCGGGCGCGAGGCCGCTCCCCAACTTGGCTGCCACGCGGGGCGAGAGATCGCGCCCCTGCGCCGTGGCGCTGAACACGCCGTAGCCATACGTGCCGCTCCCCAAACGCTGCGCCAGCGTGGCCGCGATCGCTTCGGGGTTGTACTGCGTGAAGCCTGCGTGTTCGAGCACGAGCACCGTGTCGGCGCCGTATTCGGCGAGCGCACCAGCCTTGCTACCAATACCGGCCGCACCGGCGAGCACCGCATGCACGCTGCCACCACCGGACAGATCGGCTAGCTGACGCGCAGCGGTGACCGCTTCGAAGGCAACCTTGCGCAGCTCACCACCGCGCACTTCGGCAAAAACGAGAACGTTGGCCATGGCTCAGAGCACCTTCGCTTCGGTCTGGAGGAGGCGGACCAACTCGGGGACCGCGTCGGCATTCTCGCCGAGGATTCGTCCGGCGGCACGCTCGGGCGGCAGCGCCATCTTCGCGACGGACACCTTGATGTCGCCAAGCTGCGCCGGCTTCACATCGAGCGGCTTCTTCTTGGCCGCCATGATGCCCTTGAGGCTGGGCAGGCGTTCCTTGTTAAGACCGTCATCGATGGTGAGCACGGCCGGGAGCGGAAACTCCACGACTTCGCTCGCGCCTTCGAGCGCACGTTCGACACGACCCGCGCCGCCGGCGATTTCCAGCTTGAAGACGTTCGTGACACACGGCAGGTCGAGCAACTCGGCCACCATGGGTCCCGTCATCTGGTTCATGGAGTCGATGGCGATGCGACCGAAGAGAATGAGGTCGTAGCCGCCGTCCTTGAGCTCGGCCGCCAGCGCCCGCGCGATGGCGAGACCGTCGGCCGGAACGGACGCCGCCTGCAAGAGCACACCCCGGTCGGCGCCCATCGCGAGCGCCTTGCGGATCTGCTCCTGGGCCGCGTCGGGACCAAGGCACACCGCGACGACTTCGCCCACGTTGCCGTTCTTTTCCTTCAGCTGGAGACCCGCCTCGATAGCCCAGAGGTCGAAGTCATTGACGTCGTACTTGAGCCCCGCCTCGTCCACACGCGTGCCATCGGCCGCGATCGCGAACTTGGTTTCCATGACGGGGACACGCTTGATGCACACGGCGATCTTCACCGCTGCCGCTCCGTTCGAGTGTCAGGTAGGAATGAGACGTTACGGAGGGGAAGCTAGGGACCGGCCATGCGCGGGGCAACACGGGTGGCACTCCTAAAACACAAAAAACGCGACGGCAGCGTCGCGTTTTCCGTAACAGGCGGGACAGGAGGCTCGGAGGTGGGGGCAGGCGGCATCCAGCGCCTGCCCCGGTGGTAACCGCTAGCCCCGGAAATTGGGGTTAGCCAGCTTTTCCACGTCCGGCAACGGCCAGCAGCGCTGGGTGCCGTATACACCGCCCTTGGGATACAGCGCGCCGGCGGCCGGCACCTGCACCACGTTGAACCGCTTCATATCGAACCACCGGTTCCCCTGCAGGAAGAGTTCACGCCGACGCTCCTCCGCCACGGCGGCGTCGACGCTCGCGGTTTCCTGCGCGGTGAGTGCCGGCAGCGCCACGCCAGTACGCGCCCGCAGTGTATTCAGGATATTCACCCCGTCCGTGCCACCGCGCGCCTCGGCCAGAATGAGCTGCGCCTCGATACCCGTCGCAATTGGATACGAGGCCGTGAGGCTCGCGTACTTGTTCTGGTTCCACAGGCGATTGACCTGGTCGGCCGCCGTCCGGTTGATGTCGGTGACCGACACCCGCGGATCGTTCAGCGTGCGATACGCCGGCGCCACGGAGGTGTTGTTGGACTGATTCACCTGTTGAAAGATGCGATTGTTGCGGCGACCGATCGTGGCATCGGCGGTGGCGTTGTACACGAAACCCACCGGTACGCGCGCGGCATCTTCGGCCGCACCGACCTTCGCGCCCTTGTTGATGCGCGCCCGTGCACGCCCAACGTAGGCGAGGTTGAGCACGGAAGCGTCCCCCGCTGCGGTCGCAGCGGTGATGGCGCGCGTGAAGCGGACCTCGGCCGAGTCGAAGAGCTGCGCCGGTGTCAGTGCGGCACCGAGGTTGATGACGCCTTCGCAGAACCCTTCACCGAGCAACAGCAGACTGAAGCCGGCCAGCGCGGAGTTCAACGCCATGAGCCGCTGGCGGTTGGGGACTTCGGTATCACTCCAGCCTTCCAGCTTGCTCACCGCCTGATCGTTGGTGTAGCGAGCGGTGCTGATCGGCGTGTACACGCCAATGCCTTCACACCCTGAGGTGGAGTACAACGCATCCACCGCTTCGACGTTGCGGCGATCGTAGTTCCACCGGGCCGCCGTCTGTGTGGCATCTACGAGTTCACCCGCGCCGAGGGCGCTGGCGACGATGTAGCCGCCAAGTGCGCACTCGTAGTCGGAGACGGCACTCGCAGAAATGAGCGCCGCATTGCCCGCGACGAGATACGATGATTCGGCCAGACGGCTGGGCGTCTGCACCGTGAGCAGGCGATCGAAGTTCCCGCAGGCTGCGGTAAACCCGAGGACGATCACCGCGGTCAAAAGCTTCATCGACTTGTGCATGATGATCAGAAGTTGAAGTTGACGGTGGTGACGAACTGGCGGAGCTGCGGCAGGACGCTCTGCTCCCACTGGCCGAAAGCGCCGCCGCGGGTTCCACCATTGAACGACGCTTCCGGTTCGATGCCTGGAAAATTCGTCCACAAGCCCAAGTTCCGTCCCGCCACCGTGACGGAAGCACGGCTGGCGCCAAGGCGCTTGGCAAACGATGGCGGCAGCGTGTAGGTCGCGGCGAGTTCGCGGAAGCGGGCGAAGCTCGCGTCGGAAATGAGATGGTGCGTGTAGGCCGTCCCGGCTTGCACGGCACCCAGCAACGCCTTGTCCTGTACGTCGTCGGGGTAATAGAGCTCACGGCAGAGCACGAACGCGCCGCAGCGCACGCGATAGTTGCCGTCGAGCTTCTTGTAGCCACCGCGCCAGTCCACAAAGGCGTTCACGCGAAGATTGCGGAACAGCGTCAGGCCGGCGGAGAACGATCCTTCCTGCGTGGGCACCGAATTCCCGAGAAACACACGCGGAGCGGTCGCACAGCCAACCGTGCCGCCATTCCCGTTGTCGCACAGCAGATTCGTTGCACGCTTGGTGGTCGCATCGTAGTCCGCACTGACAATGCGCCGGTCCCACCACGCGCCGGGCGCGTAGCCGACCTTATGCGCCACGTTGCTACTGAGCGACACAAAATCGGTCGTGCCACCCAGCGACGCGATGTTGTAGCTGTTGACTGAGCCGCTGAGCGTGAGTTCGAGCGACAAATTGTCGCGCCGAATGGGCGTCCCGCGCAGCAACCATTCGAGTCCGGAGCGATCGACCTGTCCCGCGTTGAACAGCTGGAGCCCCGGGAAACCGTTCGACGGCGGCGCCTGACGCGAGAGGATCGCGTCTTTCGTTGAGCCCGCGAAATAGGTGAGCTCGAGACCGAGACGGTCATTCCACATCCCGGCGTCGAGGCCGAGTTCCAGTTCGGTACTGCGCTCTGGTCCGAGATCCGGATTACCGGCGGACGACGGCGTGAGGAACCCACCGGACGCGGTGTACGTGCGAATGGCATCGAAGGCGCCGGGCTGCAATCCGCTCGCGCCGTAGGCCGAACGCACGCGCAGCTGATTGAAGAACGCCGGAATCGGCAGCGACGGCTCTTCACTCAAGACCCACGACGCGCTCAACTTGGGGTACGTGACGGCGTCGAAGTTCGTACCGAATGCCGAGTTGTCGTCGGTGCGAATGGCCCCCGTGAGAAACAAGCGATCGTTCCACACGAATTGCTGCTGGATGAATGCGCCCACGGTGTTGTTCTGGACCAACTCGTCACCGCTGACGTTGCGAATGCTCGCCGAAGCGATCGACGTGAGCCCTACCGCCGGGAACGTCGAACCGCTGATAGAGCGCAGTCGCGACTGACGCAGGTAGATCTGTCCGCCAGCGGAGGTCACACTCTTCACGGCGCCGGACAGCTGGAAATCGGCGTTCGCCACATAGTCGTACGACGTGAGCGTCACGTCGCGTGTCGACGTGGAGATCGAACCTGCGGTCGGCAGACCACTGCCAGCGAACGACGCGTACGTCGCGCCAATGATGTCGTTGCGTGGCGTGCGATCTTCGTTGTTTTCGGCGAGCCGATCGAGGCCGACAATCAAGCGGTGATTGAGCCAGCTCGTGGGACGATTGGTGAACTGGAAGCTGCCGGTGAAGCGGTCGGCATCCTGGAAGACGTCGTACGCCTCGTAGTACGCATTCGGCGGCCCCGAGCGAAACCCGAGTTGCGGATTATCGGGATTGCGGGACGGGACGTTCACACCACCATACAGAAAACTCGGCGACGAGAACACCGTCCCCCACACCGCGCCGCCGCCGCCGGATTCGTAAGGCAGATAGGTGCGGCCGGTGGTATACCCGAGGCTCGTCTGCAGGTCGACCGTGGGGGACGGATTCGCCTGAAGGTTCACGCGCAGATTCGTGCGCCGCAGACGATTGACCCGCTCCGCCCCCTGATTCTCCTCGTACCCGCCGCCCACGTAGTAGCGCACGACGTTGGATCCACCGGACACGGACATCTGAATGTCCTGCAGCGTGCCGTTGGTGAAGATGTCGTTGCCGAACTTCCGCTGCAGCGAATCATTCAACTGCCGCGTGGAGATGCTCACGGTATCGAGAGCCGTCGCACTGCCCGCGCGCGGCACCGTGCCGTAGTTGTCTTCGAAGCGTGTCAACACATCGGGCACCCAACTCGAACCGCCGCGCGCCGTGACATTCCACACCGGGCGACCAGCGGCCCCCTTCTTGGTGATGATCTGAATGACGCCGTTGGACGCTTCGGTGCCGTAGAGCGTCGCCGCTGCCGGTCCCTTGATGACTTCCAGACTTTCGATGTCGTCGGGATTGAAGTCGTTCCAGCGTGAGATGGAGGCCGAACCAAACCCCTGGTTGGCCGGGCCCGACGCCTGCGTGTTGTCGACCCGCACGCCGTCGACGTAGATCAACGGATCGTTGGACAGCGACAGCGAGCTGGCGCCGCGTACGCGAATGCGCGAGCCTGTTCCTACCTGGCCCGAGCTCGCCACGACGCTGACACCGGAGGCACGTCCATTCAGTAGTTCCTGCAACGAACTGACCGGCTGCGTGGCGACGATTTCGGCCGCGTTCACCGTGGACACGGCGTTACCAATGGCGCGTTTTTCCGCGACACCCGCAGTCCCCGTAACAACCATCGACGTGAGCTCCATGGCCCGTTCAGCGATGGCGATGCGCACGTCGCTATCGCCGATCGTTGCGCCAATGGTCTTGGGCTGGAACCCGATCCGACGCACCGTGAGCTGTACCGATCCGCTCCCAGTCAGCCCGGCGAGACGAAAGCGACCCGCAGCGTCGGAGGTCGTTCCGATATTGCGTCCCTCGACGGAGACCTGTGCATCGCCGATGGGGGAGCCGTTCTTCCCGTTGACGATGGTTCCGGCAATCGATCCGGCAGCTTGTGCCATGACAGCGTCGCATGGCGCCAGACTCATGGCAGCGAGCCCGAGCGCGGCCATGAGCGCGCGCGCCCTGGCCGCGACATCGCGGACGGCGGAGTGCGGCATGTGCATCTTTCTCCCAGAGGTGAGGTAACGAAATCACTGGTCGTCGTTGTGCGGCAGAAACTACGTGCCCAAACATCGCCGTCCAGTGTTTCGTCACTGCACCATGCAATGGCGCAGGTGCGACAGCCCAGGAAACCGAACGGCCCGGTTCCTCGTGGGAACCGGGCCGTTCTTTCGGGCGCTGGAATGCGGCCGACGTCTGCCGCTTACTTGAACGCGTTCAGACCGGTGAGTGCCTGTCCGAGAATGAGCGAGTGCACATCGTGCGTGCCCTCGTAGGTATACACACTTTCGAGATTGGCCATGTGTCGCATGGCGCCATACTCCGCGAGGATGCCGTTGCCACCCAACAGCCGGCGCGTTTCGCGCGCAATGTTCGTCGCGATGTCGACGTTGTTGCGCTTGGCCAGCGACACCTGCGTGGGCGTGAAGTTGCCGGCGTCCTTGAGGCGACCCAGGTGCAGCGACACGAGCTGCCCCTTCACGATCTCCGTGAGCATGTCGGCGAGGCGCACCTGCTGAATCTGAAACCCGCCAATGGGGCGATCGAACATGACACGCGTCTTGGCATAGCTCACCGCTTCTTCCATGCACGCCATGGCCGCGCCCAACACGCCCCAGGAGATACCGTAACGGGCCTGCGTGAGGCACATGAGCGGGCTCTTGAGCCCCTTGGACAACGGGAGAATCGCATCGGCCGGCACATGCACGTCGACCAGCACCAGTTCTGAGGTATCGCTGGCTCGCAGCGACAGCTTGCCCTTCTGATCCTTCGCCTGGAAGCCGGGGGTGTCGGTCGGGACCACGAAGCCGCGGATGCTGCTGTCGTCAGTGCTGTCCCCGGTCTTGGCCCAGATGATCGCCACGTCGGCCTTGGAGCCGTTGGTGATCCACATCTTGGCACCGTTGATGATCCAGCTGCCGTCCGCCTGCTCACGGGCGCGTGTGATCATCCCCGACGGATTCGAGCCGAAGTCGGGTTCGGTGAGACCGAAGCAGCCAATCAGTTCGGCCTTGGCGAGCTTGGGGAGCAGTTCCCGCTTCTGCGCTTCGCTGCCGAAGGCGAAGATGGGATACATGACCAATGCGCCTTGCACCGACGCGAACGAGCGGATGCCGGAGTCGCCACGCTCGAGCTCCTGCATGATGAGACCATAGGCCACGCTCGAGAGGCCCGCGCACCCATACTCCTCGGGGAGATTGGCGCCGAGCACCCCGAGTTCGGCGAGCTCGGGGATGAGTTCATCCGGGAAGCGCCCCTGCACATAGCAGTCGCCGATGATGGGCAGAATGCGCGCATCGACGAAGCGACGAATGGTGTCGCGAATGGCGCGCTCCTCTTCAGTGAGCGCGGCATCGATGTTGAACAGGTCGCCCGGGTGGGCGGTGAGCTCTACGGAAGGGAGCGCGGGGATCGCGCTCGCCATCAGGGTATCGAGTGCCATTGCGACGGCGGCGAAAGGGTAAGAACGGATGTCTTTGCGGAATGTAGCGGGCGGCAGCGCCGGCAACAGCACCACCACCGAGTGAACGGCGGGCTAATGCGGGAGTGCCCGGCGCGGGACTACCCGCAAGGCTTCCACCATGAAACCTACCGCATGGTTCAGACTGGTTGCAGTTGGCGACAGGCGCACAATGATTGGGGGGGGCATCGTTCCCTTCCCTTTTCCGTAACTCGTCATGCGTAGACTACTCGCGTCGGTTGTACTCCTGCTCACCGCTTGCGCCGGTGGCAGCGATGGTAGTCCTCCGGTCACACCGCCTCCAACCCCCACCATTTCCGTGTCGCTTTCGTCTGCCGCAGCCACGGCGACGCGTGGCACCACCACCACGACCACGGTGACGGTGGCGCGCGGTGGCGGCTATACGGGAACGGTCGCCCTGAGCACCGGCACACTGTCGGCCGGGATCACCGTCACCTTCGCGCCAAGTACGCTCAGCGGGGGCACCACGACCAGCATTGCGACCATCACGGTGAGTGCCACGGCCGCGACAGGCAGCAGCAACGTGGACATCTCGGCGACGGGCAGCGGCGTCAGCGCCGCGTCGGCGTCGTTCGCACTGACAGTGCCGGTGCCGGCGATCGCGGTGGCGGTTGGCGCTCCCACCGCCACCGCCGTGCAAGGCGCGGCCGCCAACGTGCCTGTCACCGTGACCCGCACGAACGGCTATGCCGATGCCGTTGCGCTGTCCGCGACGACGCCAGCCGGCGTCACTGCCACCTTTGCGCCCGCGAGCATCGCGGCGGGGTCGACGACGAGCACGTTGGTGCTCGCCGTCAGTTCCACCACGGCACCCGGGACTTACCCCATCACCGTGACCGCCGCAGGCACGGGCGTGAGCAACGCCACGACGACCGTCTCGTTGACCGTGACCGCAGCCGGCACACCGGCCATTGCGCTGAGTGCGTCACCGGCGGCGTTGTCGGTCACGGCCGGACAGAACGGCACGAGCACGATTACCGTTGCGCGGAGTGGCGGCTTTACCGGTGACGCGACGCTCGCTGTTGCCGGGGCGCCCGCGGGGATGACCGCGACCATCGCCCCCTCGACGGTGGCCGCGAATGCGACCACCGCCACGCTCTCGATTGCCACCACGACCACGATTACGCCGGGTGCCTACACCCTCACGGTGAACGGAACGGGCACCGGTGTTGGAGCGCAAAGCACGGCGGTTACCGTGACGGTCGCCGCGCCACCAGGCGTCACCATTTCCGCCATCAGCGCGCAGCAGCTGTCGCAGGGGACGTCGTCGGCCACCGCCATTCCGCTCGTGCTGACGCGCACCGGTGGGCTCACCGGCGACCTCACGATGGCGCTTGAAGGAGCTCCGGCAGGCGTAACGGCCACCTTCGTGCCGAATCCAGCGACCAGTTCGAGCAGCCAGATGACGCTCAGCGCAACCGCGACGGCGGCCCCCGGCAGCTACACGCTGACCGTGCGCGCCTCGGGCGCGGGCGGCGTCAGTGGCACCACGTCGTTCGGCCTGACGATGACGGCAGCCGCAACGGGGAGCTTCGTCATCAACACGGTCCCCGCCACCGTCTCCGTTGCCCAGGGGCAGACCGGCCTCTCGACCGTGAATATCGCGAGGGCCGGCGGCTTCACCGGCGCGGTGACGCTGACAGCGACGGGCGTTCCGAGCGGCACGGTGGCGACGTTCACGCCGAGTCTGGCCACTGGCACACAGTCGCAGTTGGGACTCGATGTCGGCAGCGGCACAGCCGCGGGCACCTACACCATCACGATTCGTGGGCAGGGAACGGGTGTGAGCGATGCGACCACCACGCTGACGCTCACGGTTACACCCGGTGGCGGCGGCGGATCCGGCAACGTCAACTGGACCTTCTGCGAAGCGGCGCGCTTCCCGGTCTGGTTCGCCGTCCAGAACGGCACCAGCGGGGCCTGGACGCGAATTACGCCGAGCGGCACGACCACGCGCGTGTACACCTTCACCGTTGATACCCGTGGCGGTGTGGCCTACGCCATATCGCGCGTTGGCGGCGGCGCGGATGTGACGGTGCAGTACCTCTCGCAAGCCGAGTTGGAGTCGGCTGGCACGTCCGAGTGCATTTCCAATCGCGCGACCAAGACGCATACTGGAACCGTGGCCAACGTACCGGCCGGCAGCGCGGCGTTTATCGGCATTGGTGGGGCACTGGGAAGCGTGGTCGGCCCGGGGACCACGTACACCGTCGAAGACGTGGATGACGGTCTTGCCGACCTCGCCGCCATTCGCATGTCGCTCAACCTCACGACGCTCGATATCGTACCGGACCGCGGCATTCTGCGTCGCAATGTGAACTACGCAGCGGGTAGTGCCATTCCGCTCCTCGATTTCACAGGGAGCGAATCGTTTGCGGTGGCCTCTGCCGACTACACGATCGGCAATGCGAACGGCGAGACCGTGGTGGCCACCATGTCGTTCCTCACGGCAAACGGCACGGCTGGCGTTTTCAGCTTTCCCACGGCCAGCGGGCTTGGGACGACGCAGCGCCTGTACGGTGTCCCGTCGTCGCTGACGACCGCCAATGACCGGCATCAGGTGCTCGTCGCGGCGTTCACAGGCACCGGATTCGTCACCTCGACGCGCATCATGGCGCAGTTCAATCGTGACCTGGTGAATCGTACGCTCACGCTTGGCCCAACGCTCTCCTCGCCCACCGTGACGTCGCTTGGCACCTCGCCGTACGTGCGCTTCAGCGCGACGGGAACGTGGCAGGCAGAGTATGGCGAGTCGGTCGGCGCTGAATTCACGCAAGAGACGACCGGATCCAACAGCTGGGTCATCAACGCGTCGCGGAACTACGTCGGCACCGGGGCGTCGACGTGGGCACTTGTCTTCCCCGACTTCACTGGCGTCGCGGGCTTCAGCGCAGCGTGGGGCATGGCCAACGCCAGCACTCAGTGGTCCATCAGCATGACCGGCGGCACAACGGGGCTTACCGGATCTGGCCCACTTGGCTTTGCCGAGAACGGTTCGTTCCGTGTGGCTGAAAGAACGGGGACAGTCTCGCCCTGATGACCCGCCGCGGTCCGACACGCAACGGGCGCCCGGAGATCACTCCGGGCGCCCGCTGTCTCAATCGCCAGTGCCGTGCACTCTCGTGGCTATCCCGCGCTGGCCTGGCGTTGACGACGCCGTTCGAGCGGGGTGACATCGCGGCGGGCGGCAGGAGTAATCTCCACCTCACGCGCCTTGCTGCGAAACTCCGGACCATGATCGACCGGCCGGCCCGTTTCGTGTTGCCACTGATGCACCATTTCGTGCAGCAACGTGTGCATCGCCTCGCGCCATCCGTGCTTGGCAATGTGCGAGCGCGACATCACGATCTCGGGTGCAAGGTGACGCGATCCCGGATCGTAGTGCCCAAGTCGCGTGGCCATGCGGCCGGAAAGGCGTAGCGGAATAGCCGACAAGGAGCCACCGAACCACTGCGCATTGAGCTGCCGGTGCGCCTCGGTGAGCTGCGCGATCATCGCCACATCACCCGGTTTCGCAGGCTCCTGGCGACGAGCGATGGGTACGCGCTGGATATCGTGCGCCAGAATGACTTCGCGGGCGGCTAACCGCTCGGCCTTGGTCCGCGCGATGGCGAACGCCACGATCGCGCGCAGCACCGACTCCGGCGCCTCGGCGTACCCTTCGTTCACGCGCAAGGTGCGGCCAATGAGCGAGACCATGACGGTGCGCGTGCGCATGAGCACCAACTGCTCCACCCCGCGCAATCCCATGTCCTGCAACCGCGAGAAGAGCACCGCGGTACGCGCGCGGAGCGCCGAACGCCCTCGCGCGAAACGCTGCTCGTCCGGATCAGGCGACGGCGACGGGGCAGCTGGCGCCGGGGTGGGCGCTGCCGCAAAGAATCCGAGCTGCAGGTCGTCGAAGAGGGACACGCCTCAAAACTGGGGCGACGTGCCGCTGCGGGCAACTGGTCGCAACGCTTCCACGAGTGCCGAGAGCGCGGCGATCTGATCGCCGGTGATGTCGTGCCCCACGCCCGGAGAGATGCGCAGATCGACCGTTGCCCCCAAGGTCACGAAGTGTTCGGCGGATGCACGTACGAGCGCCTCCGGGATATGCGCATCGGCATCGCCACAGGCGAGGACGACCGGCGTGCCATTGAGTGATCCCGTGTCGTGCCGTGGCACGGCGGGATCCCCCACGAGCGCCCCCGCCATGGCGACGACGCCGCCGAAGCGCGCGCCGCGCGCTGCTGCCCGCGCGGCGAACTCCAGCGTCAGACACGCCCCCTGCGAGAACCCCACGAGAATGATGCGTTCTTCGGCGATTTCACCGGCCGCAAGCAGCGCGACCGCCGAGGCAATGCTTTCGAGGGCACTCGACAACCATGGCTCGTTCTCTGCCGTCGGCGCGAGAAAGCGGTACGGATACCAGCTGTTGCCTTCGGCCACGGGGGCGATAAGCGCGGCTCCCGTGGCTTTCGCGGCGCGCGCGATCGGGAGCATACCGTCCGCCGTACCACCACGGCCGTGCACGAGCACCAGCCCGTATGAGGCCGCGGAGATGTCCGTGCCGGCCACCACGGGCGCTCGGCCCTCATGGGGTCGACGGACAGTGCTTTCCTGTTGCATCAGACGCTCTCCACCTGCTCTGAAACATCGAGGCGGCGACCGGGATGGCCGCGCATGCCCACTTCACCCTCGCTGCCATCGTAGGGCCACGAAGGGCGGTCGATATCCCGCAGACGCGCACCGATCTCATCGCGATGCGCTTCGAGCCACGGTGGCAGTCGCAACGCGCTACCGGTGCTCGCCACAGGCTCGTCGACCAGAAATCCGGGGCCCATGGTCGCCAGCTCCACGATATGTCCGTCGGGGTCCTTGGTGTAGATGCTCTTGAAGTACACGCGATCCATCACCGGCGACACCTGCTGTCCGGCCTCGAGCAGACGTTCACGAAACAGGAGCTGCGTGTCTTCGTCGGCGACGGCCAACGCGTAGTGGTGCCCCTGCCCCACGCCCATGTGCGACCGCCGCTCGGTGGCCGGGCGCTCGAGGTACGTGATCAGCGAGCCCGGACGGGCATCGGCCGTTCCCCAATACCAGTGGCGCCTGCCGGGGTCGTCGAAGTTTTCCGTCATCTTCACGCGTGACATGCCCAGCGTCTCACCGAGAAACGCGTGGCTGCGCTCGATGTTCGCCGTCATGGCGGTGATGTGGTGCATGCCACGCGTGAGCGCCATGGCGGCGTCGATCGTTGGCACGGGCTCGGGCCAGGTGAACGCGGCCAGTGCCGCCTCGTCGCGCCCGCCGCGCACCTTGTCGGTGGGCGCGGTGTGTTGCGAGATGATGCCCGCCTGCTCGTCCCACCAGAGCCCCGGTCCATCCGTCGCGATCTCGACGATCTGTCCGTCGGGATCGCGCACGTAGACGCTCGTGAAGTAGTGCCGGTCGTACGGGCCGATGACGCGCAGCCCGAGATCGGTCAGCCGCCGCTTCCAACGCAGAAGCGCGTCGCGGTCGGCCACCCGCAGTGCAAAATGGTGCGTCCCACCAATGCCAGTCCGGCCACGCGGGGCGTTGGGCCATTCGAAAAAGGTGACGACGGTGCCCGCGCCCCCGGTCTCGTTGGCGAAGTACAGGTGGTAACTGCCGGGGTCGTCGAAATTGACGGTCGTCTTGACGAGGCGAAGCCCGAGGAGGCGTGAATAGAAATCGACGGTGCGCTGTGCATTGCTCGCCACGAGGGTGACGTGGTGCAGGCCGAGAATGGCCGCATTGCTGGTGTTCATGGAACGCGCTCCTGCCCGCAGGCGGCTTATCTCTTAGTGCTAAGCTATTATGAAATCTTTGCCTTTGCAAGCGCTGCCCGTGCGAATGAGTTCTCGGGCATGACGCCGCCCTCACCTGTTTCGCTGCCGGCCGGTCTGGCCGCCAGTTTCGATACCGTTCGGCCGTTGGGCGCCGGTGGCATGGGCGACAGCTTTCTCGACCGTCTGGTTGCGCTCAAGGTGCTGCACGCCGACCAGTCGGGACCGGAGGAGCGCGAGCGTTTTCTCCGTGAAGCACGCACCAGCGCGAGGCTCGAGCATCCGCACATCATCGACGTGTACCGCACCGACGAAACCGATGGTGTGGTGTGGTTTTCGATGCGCTACCTCGCGGAACGTGATGCTCGACCTCAGGATCATGGCCGCGGTGAGCTTCATTGCCGGCGTCAGCACGGCGGTCAAACTCGGCAGCATGCTCAAGGTCCCGGTGCTGAGCGCCGCGCCCCTCATTGCCGCCGCCGGCGCGGCGGTGCTGGGCTCGGCCGCGGTCATCATCTGGTACCGGTGGCTCTTCCGCGGTGAGTTGCGCGAGACCTACGAGGAGCTTGGCGGGCTGCTCAAGTCGGTCGAGCAGCAACTCACCCAGCAGCGCCTCTTCAGCGGGGAGCGGGGAGTGCTCCCGAGCGCGACAGGGACGACATTGTCGGTCCCGCGTTGAACTGCCCGGTCGTCTCGTCGAAGGTCCACGCCCGCACGGTGATCTCGGTGGGCGTGGCTTCGATGACGTTGAGCGCGCTCGGCCGGTGTCCGCGCATACGACTCGACAGCGTGTTCGCGGCGCTTACCAGAAAACGGCCGCCATGACGCTCGACGACCTCGGCACGCTCTTCGTGATCGTGTCCCGCGCAGACGACATCGACGGGCATGGCCGCGAGCGCATCGAGGACGCGGTAGGGCTGCTTGAGCCCCCAGCGCTTGGAGAGCCGGCCGCGCACGACGTTGTGATGCACCACCAGCAAACGAAGATCACCAGCTGGGGCCTGTGACAGCTGTACAGCGGCATCACGCAGTTGGGCCTCGGTCAGTCCGCCTTTCACGCGCCAGTCGCGCGGATACCACGTCAGCGCCTCGGGAAACGTACCCCACGACGAGTTGAGCCCCACCATGGTCAGGCCCGGCACCTGCACGGTTGGTGCGGTGTCACTGTGAATAAAGGCGCGATAGCGCTCGTGCAGCCGTGACAGATCGCCGAATCCGAAGGGCGCATGCCACCATGCCGTGTCGTGATTTCCCGGCACCGTGATGATCGGCGCACACTCGCGGAATTGCGCGAGCAGCTCACGCGCCACCTCGAACTCATGAAGGCGTGCGCGCTGCGAAAAATCGCCGGAGATGACGATGGCGTTCCACGCGGACTGCCGAGCCAACGCGAGCGCCCCGTCCACGTGCGCCTGCACGAAGGGGTGGCCGCAGTGGATGTCCGAGAGGTGCAGCACCCGCACCGGGTCAGCCCAGCTTGGCAATCACGGCGTCGGTGAAGGCATCGGTGCCGGCTTCGCCGCCAAGATCTCGCGTGAGGACCTTGCCCTCGCGGATGGTGGTCTCGAAGGCGTTCCGGATGCGCGCAGCGTTCGACCCGTCGCCGATATGTTCGAGCATCATGCAGGCGGCCAGCACGAGGGCGCCGGGGTTCGCGACATTCTTGCCGGCGATATCGGGCGCAGTGCCGTGCACCGCTTCGAAGATGGCCGTGTCCTTGCCGATGTTGGCGCCCGGTGCCAAGCCCAGCCCGCCCACGAGTCCAGAGATTTCGTCGGACAGAATGTCGCCGAAGAGATTCGTGGTGACGACCACGTCGAACTGCTCGGGGCGCATGACGAGGTGCATGGCCATCGCGTCGATGATGCGCTCTTCGAACTGGACGCGCCCTTCGTACTCGCGTGCGACCATGCGCCCGACATCGAGGAAGAGTCCCTGCGAGAACTTGAGGATATTGGCCTTGTGCACGAGCGTGACCTTCTTGCGGCCATTGGCGAGTGCATACTCGAAGGCATAGCGGACGATACGCTCGCTCCCCTGGCGCGTAATGACCGCCACCGACTCGGCCGCGGCGCGCGGGTCGTCGCCAATGCGGATGTAGTGCTCCACGCCGATGTACAACCCTTCGGTGTTTTCGCGCACCAGCGTGATATCGATGTTCTCGAAACGGCCGGGCACGATGGTGCGGGCGGGGCGCACGTTCGCGTACAGGTCGAACGTCTTGCGGAGGGCGACGTTGATGGAGCGGAAGCCGTCGCCCACCGGCGTCTCGAGGGGCCCCTTGAGGGCGACCCGGGTCCGCTTGATGGAGTCGAGGGTGGCGTCGGGGATGGGATCGTTCCAGCGCGCCACACCGGCCATCCCTGCGACCTGTCGGTCCCAGGCAATATCGCAGCCGGCAGCATCGAGGATGCGGACAGTGGCTTCGGCAATCGACGGGCCGATGCCGTCGCCGGGAATGAGAGTCACGGGAGTGGCCATCTCGAAGCATAGTCACCGAACCGGCGCTCGGGCATCGGCGAGGGCATTCCGGTCCCGACAACGCCTATCAGGGGGTGCGCGTTCATTGACAAGCCACGTCCCGGGAGCGCATATGGGCACGGTGGTCCCCACCTTTCTCCCCTCCGCGTGTCTCGACTGCTGAAACTCCTCCCCTGGCTGGCTGTGGCCGCCGTCGGCGCGGGTGCCATGGCCTTCGTGGCCATCAACCGCGGCGAGCAGATCAGCGCCGCGTGGCTCCTGACGGCCGCGATCTGCACCTACCTGATCGGCTACCGCTTCTATAGCCGCATCATCTCGCACGATATCTTCAAGCTCGATCCCGAGCGGGCCACCCCCGCCGAGCGGCTTGATGACGGCCGCGATTTCGTCCCCACCAACAAGTGGGTGGTGTTCGGTCACCACTTCGCCGCAATTGCCGGCCCGGGCCCCCTGGTTGGGCCCACCCTCGCCGCCCAGTTCGGCTTCCTCCCTGGCGCCATCTGGATTCTGGTGGGTGTGGTGCTGGGTGGGGCGGTTCAGGACTTCGTGATTCTCTGCGCCTCGGTCCGACGCGACGGTAAATCGCTCGGGCAGATGGCCAAGGAAGAAATCGGCACCGTGGCTGGTACGACCGCGCTCGTCGCCGTGCTGGGGATCATGATCATCCTCATCTCGGTGCTGGCACTCGTCGTCGTGAACGCGTTGCGCGACAGCCCCTGGGGTACGGTCACCATCGGGCTCACCATTCCCATCGCGCTGCTGATGGGACTCTACATGCGCTACCTCCGCCCGGGTGCGGTGCTCGAGAGCACGGCCATCGGACTCGTATTGCTGGGCGTGGCGCTGTTCGCCGGCAAGTGGGTATCGGAGTCCGCGACGTGGGCCCCGGTGTTCACGCTCGACGGCACCACGCTGTCGCTGCTCATCATGGCGTATGGCTTTGCCGCCTCGGTGTTGCCGGTGTGGCTGCTGCTGGCGCCGCGTGACTATCTGTCGGCGTTCGTGAAGGTGGGCGTCGTGGTGGCGCTGGCGTTCGGCATTCTGTGGGTGCTGCCGCCGCTCGAAATGCCGGCGGTGACCAAGTTCGTCGACGGCACGGGACCGGTGTTCGCGGGCAAGCTGTTCCCGTTCGTCTTCGTCACGATTGCCTGTGGTGCGATCTCGGGCTTCCACGCGCTCATCTCGTCGGGCACGACCCCCAAGATCCTCAAGCGCGAGTCTGATGCGCGGCTCATCGGGTACGGCTCGATGCTCACCGAGTCGCTGGTCGCCATCATGGCGCTCATCGCGGCGTGTGTGCTCACGCCGGGCGTGTATTTCGCCATCAATTCGCCGGCCGGTGTGATTGGCACGACCGCGACGGCGGCGGCTGATGCGATCAACAGCTGGGCGCTCTTCAAGCCCATCACGGCTGCCGAACTGGAACTGCTGGCGCAGCAGGTGGGTGAGAGCTCGCTGTTGTCGCGCACCGGCGGTGCCCCCAGTCTCGCGGTGGGCATGGCGCACCTGTTCTCGCAGGCGCTGGGCGGCGCGGCCACGATGGCGCTCTGGTATCACTTCGCCATCATGTTCGAAGCGTTGTTCATTCTCACGACGCTCGATGCCGGCACGCGCGTGGGTCGCTTCATGCTGCAGGACATGCTCGGCAACATCTGGAAGCCGCTGGGCAAGGTATCGAGCTATCCCGCGGGCATTTTTGCGAGTGCGCTCTTCGTCTGCATGTGGGGCTACTTCCTGTACCAGGGCGTGACCGACCCCCTGGGCGGCATCAACTCGCTGTGGCCGCTGTTCGGCATTTCCAATCAGCTGCTCGCCACGGTGGCGCTGTGCGTGGGCACGACGGTGATCATCAAGATGGGCAAGAAGAAGTACGCGTTCGTCACGCTGCTGCCCATGTCGTGGCTGGTGATCGTCACGATGACCGCGGGGCTCACCAAGATTTTCTCCGCTGATCCCAAGCTGGGTTTCTTGAGCCACGCGGCACTCATCCAGTCGCAGATTGCGACGAATGCGTTGCCCGCCAACATCAAGTCGGTGGCAGCGGCGCAGCGCATGATCTTCAACGATCGGCTCGACGCCGGCGTGGCTGCGTTCTTCCTGGTATCGGTTGTGATCATTCTGAGCGCATCGATCAAGGAATGGCTGTCGGTGATCAACGGCAGCAAGGCGGCGGTGAGCAGCGAAACGCCGTTCGTGCGCACGCAGTTGACGGGGGCGTAACTTTACATGATGGCTCGTCCTGCCCACGCCCCCGCCGCTTCGTCGTCCCCGGCGTCCCCCTTGTGGGGACGCTGGCTGGCGGCGGCGCGTCGGGTGGCTGCGGTGGTGCGGCGCGTGATCGGTGTGCCCGACTACGACACCTATCTGGCACACATGCGCCAGCATTATCCCGAGTGCACCCCGCTCGATCCGCAGACGTTCGAACGTGACCGCCTGACCGCCCGCTACAAGGCCACCGGTTCGCGTTGCTGTTGACCCACCAGCCCTGACTGACATGATCTCATTTTTCTCCCGACGAGCGCTGCCCACCTGCACGCTCGTCGCTTTGTTCGTGGCGGCCCCTTCGTCGGCTCACGCGCAGAGCAGCTTCGACTTCAGCATTCCGAACATCATGCGTGGCCCGGAGCACGTTGGCCGCGAACCGCAGAATGTGTCGTGGAGCGCGGACGGCAAGTGGCTGTACTTCCAGTGGGCTCCCGCCGGTGCCCCGTGGGACGCACCACTGCGCCCGTATCGCGTGCAACCGGTGGCGGGCGCGACGCCCGTGGAAGTCAGCGATGCGCACATGGACACTGTGGCGGCGCTCATCGCCGATGGCCCGCTGTCGCGCGACCGGATGCGACGCGCGGTGGCGACCGGCGGCGATCTGTACCTGGTGAACACCAAGACGGGAACAGCGCGTCGTCTCACGCAAACGGTGGCATTCGAGAACGATCCGCGCTTCAGCGCCGATGAACAGCATCTGCTCTTCGTACGTGATGGCAATGCGTTCGCGCTGGAGCTGGCCACCGGCGCCGTGCGGCAGCTGACCGACATTCGCAGCGGCCCTGCCCCCCGCGACTCAGCGCGGGCCACCGGCATGCGCGGCGCACTCGAGCGGCAGCAGCGTGAACTGTTCGGCGTGATTCGTGATCAGCAGCGCGCCGACTCCGTGCGCAAGGCGCAGCGCGACGCGGCGCTCGCGCGCGCGCTGCCCTCGGTGCACCTGCCCATGGGTGAGCGCCTGGCGCAACTGAGTGTGTCGCCGTCGCTGCGGTCGGCGGTGCTGCTCACCGCGAGCAATCCGCCGGGACAGCCGCGACTCACGCAAGTGCCCAACTACGTCACGGCGAGCGGTTTCACCGAGGAGATCGGCTCGCGCACCAAGGTCGGCGACGGCACGGTGCGCTTCCGCGCCTATCGCGTCTCGCTGGCCACGGGCGCCATGTCGCCGCTGTGGGTGATCAACGGCGACAGCACGCGCGCGGCGGCGCAGGTGCGCGCCATGGGGTGGAGTGACGATGGCTCGGCGGCGCTCATTTCCGCCACGACGCCCGACTTCAAGTGGCGCTATCTCACCACCGTGCAGGATACAGGTAGTGTCCGTGTGCTCGAAGCCCTCAACGACACGGCGTGGGTGGGTGGTCCATGCGGCTCGTGCATGGGGTGGCTGAACGATGGTCGCGTGTGGTTCGCGAGTGAGGCGAGTGGCTACGCGCATCTCTACAGCGCCAATCGCGATGGTAGCGAGCGCACGACGATGACCAGTGGCACGTGGGAAGTGGAGCGCGCGGAGCTCTCGCCCGACGGCCGTACATTTTTGCTGCACACCAGCGAAGAGTCGCCGTTCGTGCGCCACGCGTATCGCATGAGCATTGCGGGTGGCGCGCGCACCAAGCTCACGCGCGAGCATGGTGGGCACACGGTGGTCATGAGCCCCGACGGGGCGCGCTTTGCCGATGTGTTCAGCACGAGCAACACGCCGCCCGAGTTGTATGTCGCGATGGCGAACGGCAGCGCCGCCACGCAATTGACCACCAGCACGTCGGTGGCGTTTCGCTCCCGCACGTGGCTCAAGCCTGCCATCGTGAAGATCCCGGCGAGTGATGGCGTGCAGGTGCCGGCGCGCCTTTACACGCCGCAGGACATGGGTGCGCAGCCCAATGGGGCCGCCGTGATTTTCGTGCACGGTGCCGGGTATATGCACAACGTGCACGACTTCTGGAGCAGCTATTCGCGCGAGTACCTCTTCAACCAGTATCTCGCGAGCAAGGGCTATGTGGTTCTCGACGTCGACTACCGGGCGAGTGCCGGCTACGGTCGCGATTGGCGCACGGCCATTTACCGCTTCATGGGTGGGCGCGATCTGCAGGACCAGGTGGATGCGTCGAAGTATCTGGCCAAGGAGTACGGCATCGATCCCGAGCGCGTGGGGATGTATGGCGGCAGCTACGGTGGTTTCATGACGCTCATGGCGCTCTTCACCGCGCCCAAGTCATTCGGTGCGGGCGCCGCGCTGCGCAGCGTGACCGATTGGGCGCACTACAACCACGGCTACACCGGCGGCATTCTGAATCTGCCGCAGGGGGATTCGCTGGCGTATGGCCGCTCGTCGCCGATTTTCTTTGCGAGCGGCCTCGAAGACCCGCTGCTCATGGCGCATGGCATGGTCGACACGAACGTGCACTTCCAGGATATCGTGCGCCTCTCGCAGCGGCTCATCGAACTGGGCAAGACGGGCTGGGAGTTGGCGGTGTACCCGGTGGAAGACCACGGCTTCGTGCGCCCGGATTCATGGACCGACGAGTACCGTCGCATTTACGAGTTGTTCGAGCGCACGATCGGGCCGAACGGCACCAAGGCGAAGCGGTAGACGCGCCGGCTCGCGCTAGGCTGGGACGTGGTCGCTAACGGCTTTCCACGGAAACGAGCGGAAAGCAGTTACCGATCTCGCCTGCGCGCCGAAGCCGTTCACACAAAGCCGGTTTGGCCTGCTCAGCTTACGCGCTCGCCACCGCTGTCCACTTTCGGCATTCGTCCACCAACTTCGCACTGCCCGGCTCCTGTAGCTCCGTCAGCGCAAGCCCTGTGCGTCGACGCGCTATGGCTCGGAGCGTACGTAGGTCGATGCCTACCTCACGCACGATCGCCTCCCACGGCAAGTCGCGCCGCTTTCTCGAGACGCAATGCACGAGCGCGATCCAGTCGAGGACCTCACGCACCACACTTCCCCCATTCTTAGTGGATGATCCGCTCGCTGTTGAGCGGTAGAGCGCGGTACGACTCAATCGCGACAACAGCGCGAGCGCGGCGGCCGTGCGTGGCAGCTTGTCTGAATTAATCGCCCGGATCATGGCGTCGCGCAGATCGTCGCTAAGATGACCCGTTGAACGCACCAGGCTAATGACCTGTTGACGGAGTGCGCGGGCTCGCGCCTCGCGAATCACCTGCCAGCCTTCCTCCTCCAGAGTCTCGAATGAAACAAAGTCGTCAACGCCTGCTCCCATCGCATACCGAACGGCACTGGTATGCAACGGTGCCACCGCCACCACCGCGACACCCGGGGCAACGCTTCGCAATGAACGCACCTTCTCCACAAACATCGCCCCGTCGGGTACTGTCAACTCCAGTACAATACACCCGGCGGTCGGCGCCGCCTGACATGCCGCATGCCACTCCGTGACACATTGTGAAACAATACCAGCAGGCAGGGCGGCGCGGATACGCGTGGTACTGGCTCGGGACGAGGCTACGATCAGGATCATATTCAATAACTGGCAAAGTCGAGCGGGTGGCTGGCTCTCGGCGCGAATCGCCGCCGTTTGTCGATTGTACTCTCGATGGCTCGCCTAATGTTCCATCGCTGCCCGCGGGCACCTGTTCCAGTCGGAGCACGAAAACAATCGAAGACGGTGGGACTCTCCTGCAGGAATCGGGACAGTTTTGCGCTGGATGTTCGCGCGCCCTCGTCTGAGCTTATCGAGGCAACAAACATGGGCGCAGACTTCAGCACTTACGTGTAGCCCGGATCAGCAAACGGCCCGGCTTGAGTGCGGCGATGATGGGTCCTCTGCGAATCACGCTGCGGACAGCACGCCGGGCCAGCCGCTAGGCTCAGACGACGGACCGGCAGAGCGAAAGCCGCGCCCCAACTCAACAGGAGGTCAAGGCCAGCGACGCTTGGCCTGAGCGAGACGTAGTGGTGCACGCTGCCATCGTCTTCCAGCGCACGTATTGTGTGGATTTAACACCTTTCCTATGAGGAGCTATGTGTCTTCAGATTCCAACAACCGCCGGCCATTCCCGCGACGAACCGTCGTTCGAACGATAGCGGCAACGCTCGCTGCTGCTTGCCTGACGGCCTGTCAGCGTGACGGAAGTGCCGTTGCCGGTTTAGCGGAGGAGCCATCTCGGGCGTCTTCGGCCGTGATCGGCAGTTCGAAGATGACGCCGCAATTGGAGATCGCACGCCACATTGCCGTGGCACTTGAGGACGCGACCGCCCGATCCGCTCTCAGAGACGCAATCCGCACGTCATCGTTTCAGGAGCACAAGCTCGACCTGCACATGTTCCTCCTGAATGGACCACAACGGATAAGAGATGTGCTGGCGGCTAACCGCCTAGAGGAGTCTGATCGCATGCTATTGGGGCGTTTGGGTTCGATGGACCTCTACTTCCCAATAGACGGGCATGTCGATTCTTGGGCAGGTGGCCCCGTCACAGTGGTCACGGTGTCGGATCCGGATGCCATGCGAGCAACCGTGATTGACGCGAATGGTCGGACTCGCGAGGTCATGGAGAAGGATATTCCGTCGCTAGGGCACATGCTTGTCATTCATCCCGCAGAAAGGCGGTCACTCCGTTCTGTCGCTCTGCTCGCGTCTTTGGAGAGCAGTTCAACATCCGCCTGCGCGGGAACGAGCACTGACGTACGGCTCACGTATTTCCGAATTTTTCGAGGGGACGGCCCCTTCGGCGGCGCCAACGAAATGGAGTTCAGAGGACGGCAGTTGGATGTAAACGGTGTTCCGGGTACAGGTGTGACTTACGCGGTTGGAGGCATCCGAACAAACCGCGACTATTTCCCCAACGTGAGTTTGGGTTGTGCGGGCTTCTTCGGCGCATCGTTCTCACATCAGATCTGGGAGATGGACGGAGGATCGGCGAGCCCGAACCAGAACGACTTCTTCGGGAGTCGAACGTTTCCGCCGACAGCGTACAACTTTGGGGCGATATACAACGACGGCTCTCAGGACGGTGGAATTGCCACGATCTCCAATCCATGACGGTCTCGCCAATCCGAGCGCTGGAGGTAACTCATGAGGTGTGTCGCTAAATACGTTCTGTCGTTCTTCGTTCTTGTGCCATTCGTCTCGGCCCGAGCGACGGCGCAGACATCGTCGACGGCAGGCACCGCGTTTTTCGTCACCACGGGCGCGTCGTGGGGCAATACGCAAGTCCAGCAAGCCCAGCGAACAGGGCTGAGCCTCGGGATTGGTGCGGAACGCCGCGTCGGACCGGAGTGGCTGACGCTACGTGCAGATCTTGGCCGCCAAACACCCGGTGCGGCGAACGTTTGGAACACATCGCTTGGGGCGCTATTCTCCGCTGAACGCCTCCGGCTTAAGCCTTACCTCAGTGCTTCAGCTGGCGTCTATTGGGGCGATCCTCCACGCGATAACGGACTTAACGGCGCGGTTGGCTTGGGCGTCCGATCCAGCGTTGGCGGTCGGCCAGTCTTTGTCGAGAGTCGCTTGCACAACTTCACCGCACAAGTGTATCGGCCAGGTGATCCAAACCGTCGGTTCATGTGGAGCATCCTGAACGTCGGCATGCGTCTGTAAAACTCTTCGCTGATCAATCCATGAGTGGATCCACGCGAGGGCCGCCGGTGGTACTCCACCGTGACTGGCCCTCGTAGGCGTCCGGGGTGTGTACGGATCCGTTCTGCAGAGAATGCGTTCACCGCAAAGTGGCCAGATCGTCAACTGCCTTCCACAGATACGAGCGGATCGAGCGGAGGAACACGGATGAACAACATTTGCTTTTGATCCGTGTTCCCCCGCTTGTTCAGTTAAGATCCGCGGAAAGTAGTTACCGATCTCGCCACCGCACCCAACGCCGCTCAGACCACCCATCGCGGCCGGATCTGCAGTGCCATCCACACGCTGGCCAGAATCGCAATGCCAGCGCCCGCCAGGAAAGCAGTGCGCGACGACCACACGTCCCATACGGAGCCGAAGAGCACGCTGGCAGGGAGCGCCGCCACGCCGAGCAGCGCGTGGTACCAGCCAAAAGCGGTCCCGCGCTGCGCGGCCGGCACGAGGTCGGCCACCAGCGCCTTCTCCGATCCCTCCGTGAGCCCGAAAACGGCCCCGTACACGGCGAACAGCGCCCACGCCTGCCACTGGGCTTCCGCGAACGCAAAACCGGCGTAGACGGCCGCGTAGAGCACCCAGCCGGCGACGATGAGCGGACGACGCCCCAACCGGTCGGACAAGGCTCCGCCCGGGGTGCTCGAAGCGCTCTTCACGAGGTGCAGCACCACCCACAGCAGCGGAATGAGCGCGGTGGCCACTCCCAGCTGCGCGGCGCGCAACAGCAAAAACGCGTCGGTGGAATTGCCGAGCGTGAAGAGCACCATTGGAGCAATGCCGCTCCAGAAGGTGCGGGGTAACGGCGCTTTCGTCGCGGTGGCCTGCGCGGCGACCGGCTCGGGGCTCGCTACGGGTTTCAGCTCTGCCGGTGTGACACGTCGCTCGCGTACGAACACGACCGCCACCAGCACCGCCAACGCCCCTGGCACCGCCGCCACCCAGAAGACGTGGCGCACCGGCATGCCCAGCCCCTGCAGGCAGGCGAGAGCGATGAGCGGCCCCACTACGGCGCCCGCGTGATCGGCAGCCCGATGAAAGCCGAACGCCCGACCACGCTGCGCTACAGGCACCGATGCAGCGAGTAGGGCATCGCGTGGTGCGCCACGAATCCCCTTCCCCACACGGTCCACCAGCCGGATGGCGAGCACCTGCGACCCCGACTGGGCCAACGCCACCAGTGGGCGCACCACCGACGCAATGGTGTACCCCGCCACAATCAACGGCTTGCGCCGTGCGACCCTGTCGGACCACCATCCACTGGCGAGTTTGAGCAGCGCCGCGACGGCCTCGGCCGCGCCTTCGATGAGCCCCACCATCCGGACCGACGTGCCCAGCGTTCCCACCAGAAAAAGCGGCAACAGTGGCGCGATGATCTCGCTCGACGCATCGGTGAGAAAACTCACCGCGGCGAGCGCGAGCACGTTACCGCGCGGGCGCCACGATGTGGTTTGACCGTCGTCCGGTGTCGCGTCTGTCACAGGAGGCGTTTTCTTCATCGTCGACGGTGAATGACGCGGAGATGGCCATGCTCTGCACCCGCGTGCGCGCCCAGCAGGCGTGGACGCTGCGCCAGCAAGTCACGCTGGCCGCGATCGCCGCGCCCACGGGGAACGAAAGTACCCGGGCTCGCATGGTGCAACAGCTACTGCAACAATGCGGTACCGCACCGGTCACCATGTACGAGACCGGCAACGTGGAGTGCGCTGTAGGCCCGGGCGACACGCCGCCGCTCGTGTGCATGGCGCACCTCGATTCCGTCTACGCCACGTCGCCACAGCTCGACGCGCCCATCGCCGTCCAGCGTGACGGCGCGTTGGTACACGCACCCGGCATCGGCGATAACAGCCGCGGGCTCGCCGGCCTGCTCACGCTCGCCGCCATTCTGCAGGCACCCGACGTGCTGCCCCTGCTCACACGCCGCGTGCACCTCGTGGCCACCGTCGGCGAAGAAGGTGACGGCAACCTGCGCGGCGCCCGCGCGTGGTTCGACGACTCGGCCAACGTTGGCGTGACCCCTGTGGCCGCCATCGCCATCGATGGTCCGGGCGACACGAGCATCGTGCATCAGGCCGCCGGGGCACACCGCCTGCGTGTTGCGGTGCACGGCGCCGGCGGACATTCGTGGGTCCACGCGGACGCACATAACCCCATCCACGCCCTCGGTGATTTCATTGCCCGCGCGTCGCGACTCGGGAATGCACAGCGACGCGACGTCGTCGTGCACATTACCCGCATGGGCGGCGGTGAATCACTCACGGCCATTCCACAACACGCGTGGGTGGAGGTCGATGTTCGCGGGACGTCGGCCACCCGCATCGCGAGTGTTCGTCAGCAACTGGTTCGCCTCGCGCACGACGTCACGCCCGCATCGCTTCGCGTGACGATCACGGCACTCGGCGATCGTCCGGCCGGAGCGCTCGCCGGCGATCACCCGCTGGTGCAGCTCGCACAACGGGCCACTGAAGCTATTGGCGTTGTCCCACACGCCGCCGTCGCCTCTACGGATGCCAACATTCCCCTCTCGCGTGGCATTCCCGCCATTTGCCTCGGCGCGGGCGGAGACGGCGGTGGCGCACACACCGACGGCGAATGGTACGACGACACACACGGCGCGCGCGGACTCGAACGGCTCGTGCGCGTGGTGATGGCGCTCGCGTCGTAACGCGCGAGGATCAGCCGTCGAGCACCTCGAAGGCCGGCGGGCTGGGCGATGTGGTAAAGAACAACGAGCGATGCGACGCACTGTGGTGCACACGCAGATAACGGTCACGCCAACGAGACGCGAACCGCTCGGCGTCGGCAGTCGGCACCATGGCCCACACCGCCCCGCCAAAGCCAGCCCCGAAAGCACTCGCGGCTGTCGCGCCAAGTTCACGCGCGTACCGGTGCAGGTGTACGGTTTCGGCGATCTGATTCTCGAGCGCGCGCTCGGCACCGGCTTGCGACTTGTCGACCAGCCGTCCGAACTCCGCGAGGTCGTTGCGCGCCAACGCATCGGTTGCCTGTGGCACGATCACGAACGCTTCGTCGTAGAACTGCTCAAGACGACCGATGAGATGCGCGGCCGAGAACTCGTGGTCGGCCGCCGCTTCGGCCGCCGCAACAAGTGCCGGCGGGATTTCCCCAGGGACACGCATATCGCCTGCGGCCAGGAACGCGTCGCGCAGCATCTGCACACGCGGTACCCCCGTGGCATTCCATGCATCGACGAGCCGGTGTGCCGTGCGCGCCGCTCTGTTGTAGCGCTCCTTGGCGGCGCCTGTCTTGGCCGCCACCACACCACTCACCCCAACCACGAACGTGTGCGACTCGGGCCACGCGACGCTGCGCTCGAAGGTGACCGGCGCCCACGAGAACACTTCGAGGCGTCCGCGTTCGCTGCACAGAATGGCCGTTTGGTCCTGAGCGCCGCCCATGGTCCCCACGCCCTTCTCGCCGCCGAGCACCCCGTAGTCCATGCCGTTCTCGATGGCACCCACGTAGCCGGCCAGCGCAGGGCGATCGAAGAGTGCCTGCTGAAAGAGCGGATGAGCCGACAGGTTGAAGAGCGCCGTGAACGCCAGCGTGAGGCCAACGGTGAGCGCGCTCGAGCTGGAGACACCCGCCGCAGCGGGGAGGTTGCTGGCGAGTGCGAAGTCGGCACCGCCAACCGCGATGCCGAAGTTGCGCACCAGGCGAGTCACCACCGTGCGCGGATAGATGGCCCAGGGCACCGCGCCGCGCGTCGGCGAATCGAGCGACAGCGAAATCGCTTCGCGGCGTCGCGCATCGCGCAGCACGACGTTGCGGTCGTTTCGTACGCACGCCACGATGACAATGGCGCGTTCCACGGTGCACAGCAGCGAACGGCCACCGGCGTAATCCACATGCTTGCCCAGCACCTCGATGCGCCCCGGAACGATCCACGCGCGACGGTCGCTGGTCGGCACTTCGGCTTCGTCGAGCGCCTGGTGCGCGTCACGCAGCAGCGACCGATACGCATCAGCGACGAGCGGCGGAAACGACGCGTCGGTTAGCGAAAGCTGCACCAACTGCGCGCTCACCTCAGAGTCGCGGTTCGAGATGACCCAACCGCTCCACCACGGCGGCGATGTCCGAACGCTGCGACAGATCGAGCACCGGCGCCGCCATGCGAACGGCGCGCACCGATACGCCCTCCTGCACCGCCATGCCGACAGCCTCAGGCAGTTCGAATTCCCCACGCGCCGACTTCGGCACGTGGCGACAGGCGTTTACGATCTCCGGGGTCACGGCCCACAGATTCATGCCGACCCAGCGCGCCTCGTCGCTCGTCGGGTCGAGCGCGTCGCCCGGCTTCTCGATGATACCCTTGAGCATCCCATCGTCCCCCACGCGCAGCACCGCGAACGATCGCACGCGATCGGGATCGATATTCCCGTCCCGCACGAGCGCGTCACGATCGAACGCCACCGTGCCCGCGCTCTCCTCGGCGGCGAGCGCCCGGTACGCCTCGACGGGATAGTAGTTGTCGGCATTGAGGACGAGAAACGGCTCGTCACCGACGACCGCCGCCGCGCTCGTTACCGCGTTCGCGGTGCCGATGGGTTCGTCCTGGATTGCGAAGCCGATGTGCACGCGCTTAGGCGAGACCTCATGCGTGAAGTGCGTGCGAATCGTGTCGCTCTTCGGGCCAACCACGAGTACGATCTTTTCGAGCCCCGCGTCGGCGAGCGCCGAGATGACGTACTCGAGAAACGGGCGCTTGATGGGGATCATCCCCTTCACGCCTGCATCCGCAACAGACGCCCGTGATGCGTCGAGGGAGACCGCAGCGTCTTCACGACGCATGCGGCTCCCCAGCCCTCGGGCCATGATGACGGCGGTACGGATCATCCGGTGCGCGGACGGCTACGAAACGGGACGCGCAACGCTCAGCCGGCCGCGATCGAGGGACCCTGCGGTGCCGTGCTCGTGCGCCACGCACCGCGCGTGAAGTCGGGGAACTTCACCGGAGCGCTGCCCTTGCGGATGGACTGTTCGCACAGCGCATACGGGACACTCCACGCCGCCGCGTCGTACACATCGAAATCGGGCGCCAGGCCTTCACGCATGCACTGCACGAGGCGGTATGCCATGATGAAGTCCATGCCGCCGTGTCCGCCGTTCTTACGGGCGAGGTCGCCCACCGCGGTCCAGAGCGGATGTTCGTACTTCCCCTTGAAGTTTGCCAACGGCGTCCACCGCTCGCCCCCCGGCGCGCCATCGATGTACAGCCGCGGCGGGTAGTCGTTGAAGACGGCCTTGGAGCCCTGCAGGTTGTTGAGCCGCGAATACGGCCGCGGGTTCACCACGTCGTGTTGCAGCAGAATCGTGCGCCCCTTGGCGGTCTTGATGAGCGACGTGTTCATGTCGCCCGTCTTGTACGTTTCCCGCCACTTGGCGCTGTCTTTCGGCTCCGTCTGCTCACGCCACTCGGTGAGCCCGGCCTCCGGCGACGACATGGAGACCACGTAGTCGAAACGGTCGCCACGATGGATACCGAGGTACTGCGCGACCGGGCCGAGCCCGTGTGTGGGGTAGAGATTGGTATCGTGCTGCGTATGCGGGAACCGGCGCCAGAGCCCTTCGTCGCGATTCTCGAACAGAATGGCGCGCAGGTCGTGCAGGTACGCCGCCTCCGCGTGGAGCAACGTGCCGAAGACCCCTTCGCGCACCATGCGCAGCACCGTGAGTTCGCTGTTGCCGTAGCAGCAGTTCTCCATCATGAGGCAGTGGCGCTTCGTCTTCTCCGACGTTTCCACGAGCTCCCACGCCTGCTCGGTGGTGAGCGCAATGGGCACTTCACTGCCGCAATGCTTGCCGGCCTTCATGGCCGCGAGCATGACGGGCGTGTGGAACGGCCACGGCGTGGCGGTATACACGAAGTCGATATCGTTGCGCTGGGCGAGGCGCTCGTAGTCACGCTCGCCGTTGGTGTACACCTCGGGCGCCTTGCGACCCGCCTTGGTGCACATGTCCACCGCGCGCTGTGCCTTTTCGGGGGCGATGTCGGCCACCGCGACAATCTCCACCCCTTCGATGGCGAGCAGTTCGCCAATGACGCTGCGTCCGCGCAGCCCCGTGCCCACAACGGCGAACCGCACCGTGCCGTGCTTCTCGAAGGGCATGCCCAGCATGGAGCCGTTGCCGCTCCAGGTGGGGGCCATGAGATCCACACGCCAGTCGTCGGTGCTTGCCAGCAGTCGGGCGGGCGTGGCCGTGACTGCCGCCGCAGCCGCCGCGGCGGCACCGGCCAGCAGTTCCCGACGAGTCAACGGGGAATGCGCGTCGCTCATCCTTCGCCTCGCAGCTGTGAATGGTCACCGATGTTGAGACTGCCCGCGACCCCTTCGATGAGCACGTCGTCGCCGATCATGCAGTCATGCAACGACGCATTCGTGATCGTGACGCGTTCGCCGGCCACCGTGTCGCGCACGGTACTCTGACGCACGATGCTCCCGGTGCCAAGTGAGACGTTGGGGCCCACAGTGGCGTGCTCGATGACGCACCCATCCTCGATGTACACGGGCTCGATGATCGTCGCGCCCTCGCCGAGCTGCGCCGGCGTACGCGCGCGTCCCTTTTCGAGCATGACGCGGTTGGTATCGAGCAGCGTTTCGAGCTGGCCGGCGTCGTACCAGCCTTCGACATCGACGACTTTGATTTTGGCGCCCTTGTCGATCATGTACTGGAAGGCGTCGGTGAGATACCACTCGCCCTTGTTGGGCGCGGTGGTAAGCACATGCGCCACCCCTTCGAGCAGCAGCTGCCAGTTGCGGATGTAGTAGAGGCCGATGTTGGCCCGCTTGGAGATGGGCGTCTTGGGCTTCTCCACAATGCGCGTCATGTGCTCGTTCTCGTCGGTGACCACCACACCAAAGCGCTGGTAGTCTTCGACTTCCTTCGTCCAGATGATGCCGTCGTCGGTGCTGTCCTTGAGAATGCTCAGGTCGGCATCGAAGATGGTGTCGACGAAAATGATGAGCACCGGCGAGTCGATGTAGTCGCGCGCCCGCGCAATGGCACCGGCGGTGCCGTCCTGCACATCCTGCTCGATGAAGATGCTCGGGATGTTGTAGGCCGACCGGGCAAAGGCTTCGGCCTTCTCCTTGAGATGGCCGGTGATGTACACCACCTGCTCGACATTGCCCAGTGCCTGTACGTCATCCATGACGTAGCTCATAACCGGGCGGCCGGCGACCTTGAGCATGGGCTTGGGCACGACATGCGTGTGCGGCCGGAGCCGGGTGCCCTTCCCCGCCAGCGGGATGATGACCTTCATTGCGAGTACCGGGTGGGAGAGTACTGGGTCATGTCACGTGCGAATCCCCGCAAAATGCAGAACGGCGATGCTCCGTGGGAAGGGCATCGCCGTCTGAAAGCGTGGGTTTTGTGCGTCGGTCAGGGCGCGCTCGTGCCCTCGCGGCCGTAGCGGTCTTTGATCCGGACGACATCGTCGAGTTCCGGGGTGCTCGCTTCGAGCACGTCGCAGTCGGTCACGGCCTCCATGTAGTGCACCGTGCCCGGCGTAATCCGGAACGACTGCCCCGTACTGAGCGCCTGATCGCGCAGCTCGCTTTCGCCCGGCAGCTGTACCCAATACTTCATCTCGCCGTTGAGCAGGTACACCGTTTCGTCTTTCCGCTCGTGATACTGCACCGACAGCGCCTGTCCGGCCTTGATGTGCAGAATCTTGCCGACATAGCGATCGGTATGGGCCCAGATGGTCTCATGCCCCCAGGGCTTGGGCACATGACGGACGTCAACACGACCACTCATCAGCAGCTCCTCATTGGTAAATGACGACGGCGAACCATCCGGGACGTCCGTCTGTTCAGCGGGGGGGCACCGTGAGACGAGAGGCGCTGGTGGTGCGACTTTCAACGGTGCCGAACGGGTCGAGCCAGACGCGCAGCGGACGACCACGCACGGAGAACTGCAGCGTGTGGCGATCACGGGCAGGATCGCCACGGAGCACCGTCCACCCTCCAGCTGTCTGCACCCCGACCGACATGGGATGACGATACACGCCCATGCGCTGTAACTGCACTGTCACCAGATACCGGTCGTCGGTACTGCCAGCGTCGGGCTGGGCGGTGAGAGAATCGAGTCGATAGTCGATCGTCCCCACCTGGTCGATCCACTGCCCAAAGAACCAATCGAGCGACGCGCCGGTCACATCCTCGGCGCTTTTCTGCAGCGCCCACCGGTCCACGTGCTTGAACGTCCAGCGCGCATAGTAGCGCCGGAGCAGGTCACGGAAGGGAGCGTCGCCGAGCACGTCGTGGAGTGCAGAGTACATGCCAGCGGCGCGGTCGTAGACGACGGCGTCGTAGGCGTCCTTGTTGGCAAAGAGATCGGCGCGCAGGCCAATTGGGGGCGCGTCGGGCAAGGCCACCGGTGCCTCCACGGCCTCGGTGAACTGCTCGACTGCCCGCAGACGGCGCCGAAGGCTGCTGTCGGTCACGATGTTCGGGTCGAAGAGCCCCTTGTCCGCCCGTTCGAGCGCCAGCGGCACACGGGCTTCCCCACGCGCCCAGTACTCCGAATAGGTGGTGAACCCTTCGTCGAGCCAGGCACTCTGCCACTCGTTGTTGGCAAGCAGCCCGTAGGTGAACTGGTGCCCGGCCTCGTGCACCACCAGCGACGGGTCCTCTTCGCCGTTCATGACGAGCATGGGGAACTCGGTGCCGCTCTCCTCGATGCGCTGGGCAATGGTGAGTTGCGGCCAGGCGTACGCGCCGTACAGCCCCTCCAGCCACTGCATGGCGCTGCGCAGATGGGCCATGGTGCGCCCGGGCTCCCAGCTTTCGTGGAGCACGTGCAGCGCCACGGTGTCGGGAGCGCGACCATCGGTGTGCGAGCGTACCCAATGGCTCCCCTCGTAGCGGTAGTCTGGGGAAACGCTGAAGCCGAAGTGGTGCACCCGCTGCGCCACGAAGCGCACCGCGCGGTGCGTGGCGGGGACCCGCGCCGCGGGTGCGCGTGCCGCCAAGGCTGCGGGCGAGTCGCTCTGGATGCGTGGTGCCATGCTGCCCGGCAGCTGCACGCGCGCCCACCCCGGGTCGCCGCTCACGGGTACGCCCGATGGGGCAATGACCTGGTCACGCGGCAGTACGAAGGTCACGTCGAAGGTGCCGAACTCGCCGTACAGCTCCCCCTGTCGCACGAAGGCATTGGGGTGCCACCCCTGTCGATCGTACACGGCCACCTTGGGAAACCACTGTGCGAAGTCGTAGTGCCGCCCGCGCCGCCCCTGTCGCCGCGGGAGCGCACTGGGGCGCGCCTCCCACGCCATCTGCACATTGATGGACTTCCCGGGAAGGAGTGGCCGCGGCAGGCGCAGCCGGACCACCGAACTGTCGGGCGACAGCGGATACTCCGCCTTCAACGCCTGTTGCCCCACCCGAGGCGCCCCCGTGAAGCGCTCGAATGCCTGATCGGCGGGCGCGAGCGACTGGAAGCTTTTCACCCCCAGCGCCGAATCACGCTGGCTCCACCGGCTATTTGGGCGAAAGGCGTTGAGGTGCTGGTGCAGCCACAGCTCACGCAGCGTGTCGGGGCTCGCGTTCACATAGTGCAACGTGCCCGTGGCCCGCAGCAGACCTCGCGTTTCGTCGAGCGTGGCGACGATCTGGTAGTCGGCGCGCTGCTGCCAGTAGCCCGTGGTATCGCCCCCGGGCGGCGTAGTCGGCGCGCGTACCGGTACGCGCGGCGCGTTGGCGCCCTGGTTGGGGAGCGTCTGCGCGGACGCACCGGTGGCGGCGCTGGTAATGACCGCGATGACCAAGACGAGCATGGGCTTACGCTGACGCATGGAACGGCTCCGAAGTCATCGTTTTGCACCGGCTTGGACACACTTGCGTCGGCGGGACAGTCCGCCCACAGGCCCCCGGGCGACTAGGGCCTTCCCGACGAACCGCGTGTGAACACAGCGTCGTGGGAATAATGCACTCCCACTTGGCTATCGTGTCACGTTTGACTCCACAGGCTGGAGATTATCCCCGCGGCAGAGCAACCCCTGTGCGCCCACTCGTTCCCTGATGTTAGCGCTGGCGCGCACATCACGATCATAGCGCGCGCAGGGGCAGCTTGCCAATCGACTCGCGATTCTTGTGACAGCATGGAGGCGCTGGTGGCCGACCTTGGCAATCGGCTGGGCGACGTCGTGATTCCCACCTGCTCGGAGTTCTACCGCGCGATGCGGCAGAGCGGCGCGGGCGGGCACCGACCACGGGCAGGCCGGTGCGATGTTGGTCATTGGCGGAACCCTTGATGCGCAGGGCAAGTGCACGGCCGGTGGGCCGGGGCGAAGCAACTGCAAGTAGTACGACACCTCGCGCCCACGGCGGACCCCCGTCCGACAGTTTTGGCGATTGCCACGACGTGGCTGGGGGCGGCGGATGCGCCACCGTGTTCCTCTGGCACACTGGCAGAGCTGCTCGGTGGCTGGGGCTTTTGCGGGGAAGGTAACCAGTATTCCTCGCTCGGCGTCCTTGCGTGAACTCCGTGGTCACTCGTCGACGGGAACGGTGCCTGTGGACAGCCCAGGCACGGACACGGTAAGGATGGCTACCGAATGGGAGGGACTCTCGGGCGCTCCGGGGGGCGTTGCATTCCAGCACGTCGTGGGTCACCCGCGGTCCGCTCATCCTGTTGCGCCGACTCCCAGATGCACCTGTGAAAGTCTCCAACCCGGCGCGATTCGAATACGTTCGACGACACTCGACAAACATCGCCGCTCCGGGCGATCAGTATGCTATCGCCGGACTTTCCGGCGATTTCCTGCTCTGAAAGTGATCTGCCGTGCGGGAGCGGTATGCATCCTACCAGGACAACGCAAACAAATGC
>JAAVWC010000007.1 GCA_023910675.1 Gemmatimonas sp. | reverse complement strand
AACTCGTCCGTCGCGCCCGTGACGGATTTGGCGTCGTGCGAGCCGGGCGCCATGAGCGCCACCCAGCGCTTCCCGTTGGGCGTGTTCCTCAGGGAAACGAGGTAGTCGCGCGAACACTCACCGGAGGCACCGACGCTCAAGCCGCCCGCCGCACCATCAATGGGGAGGAGGACCGGGCAGACCACGCTCTCACCACTCTGAAGTTCCACCTCCAGACCGCCGCTGCCAGCGAGCTTCTGGAGCACTTCGCGCAAGTACGGAACTGGCGGTCCGTGGAACACACTTCGCAGCTCGGCATCCCTGTCCTTCAGCGAGCGCACATACTCCTTTATCCGCTGGACGACAGCCGCCGCGATTTCATCCACCAACCGGCTCATGACGCCCTCTGGCCGTCAGCGGCGATCTCGAACGGGGGAACCAGCAGCATGCCGCTCTCCGCATCCGGACTGTCGAGTACAAGTCCCAGCATCCGCAACTGCATGCCGACCTCTCCCTCAGCGATGTCATCACGGTCGATGTCGACGCCATAGCGGCCAAGGTGCTCACAGAGCCGCGAAACTGACCGCGGACTAGCGGCTTCGAGCAGGCAGCAATGGGTGAAGGCCAGCAGCGCGACGGGACCCAGCGATACGATCCACGGAGCGGAGGCGTATTCCGCCTTCTTGCGCAGCTGGTAGCCTTGGTCATAGCCCCGGAGAGTCTCATCCGCCGTCTGCCGTTGGCCAAGCGCGTGGCGCCAGAACTCGATCATGTTGTTTCCAACGCCCTTCTTGCAGCTCAGTTCACGAGGGTACTGATCGCAGAGCTCCCCAAAGCGATCCATCGTCCCCGCATCGGCGAGGGTGCGCCGCCGGGCAGCCACGGTACGCAACAGCTCCGCCACGGCGCGGCCCGTCTTGAGCGACCGGGTTGGGACCCCAGCGTCCTCGAGCTGCCAAAGGACGAGATTAATGCCCAGCCGAGCATGGAGGTAATGTGAAGCCATCTCGCGCATCATCGGCAGCGCAGGGGCGCCGTAGACGAGAGGCCGGCCGAGGCCGCTGAAAATCCTTTGGACACACTCCACGGGTTCCGGAGCTTCCGCACCTCCGAGCACCTCTTTCATAAGGCTCCAAAGCCTCGCATGGGACTCGCACACCCAAAGGATGTGCGCTACGGCCCCCAGACGGAGGACAGACTCGAGGATGCTGACCCATTGCCGCCTCGTCATAAGCCCCTTGGCCTGCAGCACGGCGCGAAGGTCACGGTTGAACTGTTCCGCTGGATACGCCAGCGCGCTGCGCTCCTCGGTCGTGAAGTGACACGATTCGGCAAGCGGGGCTAGCTGCCAATCACACTTCACAGTACGTCTGGCCTCGAACTCGGCCTGCAGCCATCGGGCCCACACGTCATCCGAGTCGGTGACGCTGAGGCCATCGAAGAGATCGGACCACAGCTGGAGCGCCTGCGGATGGTCTGCGGCACCGATGCCGATGATGCCTGCGACCAGCTGTCCCGGATTCCATGGCTGTCCGGCGAGCCGCGCCGAGCCCGAGTAGAGCGCCGTGTCAGGCACCACGGGACTCAACTGCAGGAACCTTTTCGCGGACTGCTGCTTCAGCTTCGGGCTCTGGAGGGTCCCGTGCAGCACGGTCCGCCAGGTCTCAACCCCGATCCGGCCCGAGCTCTGCCTCGGTCGTTTAGCCGACGCCTTATCGAACGCGCGACCGGCCGCGGGCACCTCACTCTCCCTATGGGAGGCGAAGCCGGCGGACCGGTACGTGGACGCGAGCAGGACTTCCGCCGTCGCGAACTCCGGTGACCGCCCGACCGCAAAGATTGCACCGTCGTACGCGGCGTGGGACTTCTTCCACGGCGCAGCTTGAAAATCCGCTAGTGTCATTCGTCGTGCTCCGACCGCACAATGAACAGGTTGTCATCGATCACGATACGCTCGCTTCGGCTACCAATCACGATCTCCGCGCCATCCAGCGCGTCGCGGTTCCGGACGATCCGTCCCGCGAGCCTTGCACGGGCCGCATCGAGCGCGGCCACGACCGGACGCGGCAGCGATGCGGATAGCATGCCCGCCTGCATCTCCTGCACCGAACGGAACAGCTCATAGGTCAAGGCCACGTGCTGCGTGGACGTGTGCGAACCGACGGTGAGGAAGCGCAGGTCGGACCGCGGGCGCCCGTGCGTGTCGGGCTTAGCGGGCCGCACCTTTTGCTTCGATGTCTCGAGCACAACGCGCTTGTTAGCTGGAGGGGACGGCTCGCCAAACGTGTTGTTCAAGGTGACGGTGAAACGGTCCCTGTTATTGAGCATCTCTTCGACACCCTTAGCCGCACCGTACGCGAGCTTCTCGTCATTCCCTACGAGACGCGTGAATCCCTCGATATAGTTGTGGTCCTTTACCACTCCGTTGCGCACACCCAAGCTCCGGCGGACCAGCCGGCAACTGAAGTCACGCACGAGGACCTGCAGAGCGGCAGCCGTCGTCGGCTTACGGTTCCGCACCTCTGGTGCGCCGAGCTGTTCGTCCGCGTCTGCAAGCTTCTTGAGCAATGCGATCTCATTCACCGAAAGGGACTGGTATCGGCGCATCATATCCAACCCGTCCCGGACGGAGTGGCTGAACCTCGCGTCAATCTCACGGAACTTCAGCGTCGTCTTGCCGCTCACGTCTATATCGAGGTCCGAACCCGCACTAGACGGGTCGAGCGCCAGACTCAACGCAGCGAGCTCCGTGCGGAGCGTGCGTGGGACGGAGACGGACTGTGCGCCGGACAGGAAGATCCCCAGTCCACGGAGTGTAGGCTCATGCTCCAAGCCCACCTCGCGGAGCTCCCGCCGCAACGCGTGCCTGCCGAGAGACGGCCACGCTCCGAAAAGCGCGTGCTGATACTGTGATGCGACCAGAAGAAACGGTGCCACCAGTCGCCTCGACTCGCCTTTGACTCCAGTTCCGAGCTCGCCGGAAGCGAGGCTGGCTGCCCAGTCACACGGTCCGGTCGACTTTGACATTCCCTCGGGTGGCGAGCCGGCGAGGAGGTACGAGAGCAGCGACAGCAAGTCGCGGAAGCTCCAGCGCTTGCCGGTTGCGAGCTCGTAGCCGCGGAGGACCCAGAGGAATGCCGCGCGATTTGCGTCGCGTCCCAGCAGATGCCGACTCAAGCAAAATGGGCACCGGTCTCCTGCTGGGCAGCTGCCGTAGTCCGGCCACCGACGGGCGTCCGTCGCGAGCGTGACCGCTTGCTGGGCGGGACTCTCACTTCCGCTGTCAACGTCAGTGAGAAAAAGCGATTCCACATCCATCGGCCAGATCGCGACTTCAGAGAACCCGATAAGGGGCCAGCAGGACGGAGCACCGACTCTCGAAGCCAGAGCTCCTACAATTGCTGAGATCAGCTTCATGGCGGGACTGCCTGAGGTCTGGGCCCAGATCAACGCATCATCGAGGATGCCTCGGTTCACGCATGCCAGATAAATGCTTCCGCTCCCCGCGGAATTCGCGTGAACAAGGTCCGCTACAAGGCACTGCGCCGCCGTCTCTCCCGTCGCCTCTCCGACCGAGGCATCCTGCACCAAGGTCAGTTCCAATTCACGCGCGACGCCGAGCTTCGTCAGGTCAACACTCACGCTCCTAGGAACAGTCGACCCGTCCACCGGATTAAAAACTGGCGCCAACAGTCCGCTAATCTGTCCGTCTATCGCGAGAGAGTCTTCCAGCTCACGGATCGCCTCTTCGACCGCCTCCGTCTTTCCGTTACCAGGTCCGCCCACAAGCAGCACAACACGGGGAGTCCCCGGTCGCCCCGCAGCGATGTGTCTTGCCCAGTCGCCCAGACGCGCCAGCAACGGGGTCCTGATCAGGCGCCCGGAGGGTCTCCCGTCCACAGAAGCGAACATTCGGCGGACGCCACCCTTACGGTGCCCAGCCCAGTCCAATAGCCCAAGCGGGAAGTCTGGATTCTTTTCACCTGAACCCAATGCGTCAGGGACTTCCTGTTCATCATCTGCCATCAAGTAAACCCAATTAGTTGAACAGTGAGTCAAGGGTTAGTGAACGCCCAGCCGAAGATGCACCGATGTACGCCCGCCCGCCACACAGTTAGGTCGCCGCGCCGCCGTCCATCGGCAGAGACTGTGCGCTCGATAAGCGGGATCGGCTAAACGTAGAGAAGACTGCTCGGGTGGTCTGACAATCCTTTCCGCGTCGCGCGAGTACCCCCGCCGGCAACTTGCAAAAAAAAGGCGGGGCCGGTCTCTCGACCGGCCCCGCTCCATTTATCGTGCGCCTTTTCCTCCAAATATCTGGCGCCCAGGCGCTCCAAACCTCGTGAGCCGCCACATGAGCCCCCACAACAAACCCGCCTTACCGCACCGCGTTCACCATGTCGAAGATCGGCAGGTACATCGCGACGATCATACCGCCCACCACCACGCCGAGGAAGACGATCATGATGGGCTCGAGCAGGCTGAGCAACGCGCTCACGGCCGCGTCGACTTCGTCATCGTAGAAGTCGGCGATCTTGGTGAGCATTTCGTCCAGTCCACCAGTCTGTTCGCCGACGGCGATCATGCTGATCACCATGGGCGGGAACACTTCGCTCTTCTGCAGCGGGCCGGCAATCGTATCGCCGCCGGCGATGCTCGCCCGGCTCTGCATGATGGCGTCCTGCACCACGCGATTACCCGACGTGCGGGCCGTGATTTCGAGACCATCAAGAATGCTCACACCCGACGAGATGAGCGTACCCAGCGTACGGGTGAAGCGAGACACGGCCGACTTGCGGAGCACGTCGCCCAACACCGGCACCTTGAGCAGCAGCTTGTCGATCATGAGCTGCCCGTTGCTGGTGGCGTAATACTGCTTGATGAAGAACGCCGAGCCCACGGCGCCGATGATCAGCGCCCACCAGTACGCATTGAGGAACCCGGAAAGTCCGATGACGATCTGCGTGGGGAGCGGCAGCTCCATGCCCACGCTGCCGAACATGCTCGCGAATACCGGAATCACCTTCCACAAGAGAATGATCACGCACAAGCCGGCCACGCACATGATGACGGTGGGATAGATCATCGCGCCCTTCACCTTGCGGACGAGCGCGTCGTTCTTTTCCATGAAGATCGCGAGGCGATTCAGGATGGTATCGAGAATACCGCCCGCCTCGCCGGCCGCCACCATGTTGGTGTACAGATCGGAGAATGCCTTGGGATGCTTGCGCATGGCGTCGGCCACCGTATTGCCCGACTCCACGTCGAACACCACCTGACGCACGACCGCCGCGAGGTGCTTGTTCTCCGACTGACGCGCCAGAATGTCGAGCGCCTGCACGAGCGGCAGGCCGGCGTTGATCATGGTGGAGAACTGTCGCGTGAAAATCACGATGTCGCGCATGCCGACCGACCCGCCGGTCTTCGTCGGCGTGGCCTTCGACTCGTCCACCTTGAGGATGGTGAGCCGCTGACGGCGCAGCTGCGCCACGGCATCGTCGCGGCTCGGCGCGTCGATGGTGGCGTTCTTGAGATCGCCGTTCTGCGTGCGCGCGGTATAGGTGAACGTAGGCATGATTGACCAGGAAGCAGGAGGCAGAGTGCAGACGGCAGGAACAGCAGTAGAGCGGAACGGCTACAGCATCAGCGTTACGACCTTATCGTCGTAAGCCACCAGTCAGCGGGCGGTCGGTCGCGCGGTTGTTCTGCGAGCCGTTGGCGGCCGCCGGCGCCGAGAGCCCGTCATCCATGGGCCCCTTGCCGATCATGCGCAGGAACTCGTTGGGATCGCCCGACGAACGCACGCACTCGTCGGCGCTAACTTGACGCGCCACGTACAGCTGGTACAGCGCATCGTTCATGGTCTGCATGCCGAACTTCTTGCCGGACTGCATGAGCGAGTAGATCTGGTGCACCTTGTCGTCGCGCACGAGCGCGCGGATGGCCGGCGTCACCACGAGCACTTCAGCCGCCATCGCGCGGCCACGCCCCGACACCTTGGGGAGCAGCACCTGCGTGATGATCCCCTCGAGCACGAATGCGAGTTGCGCCCGCACCTGGCTCTGCTGATGGCTGGGAAACACGTCGATGATACGGTTAATCGCTTCGGCCGCACTGTTGGTGTGCAGCGTGGCAAACACCAAGTGACCCGTTTCTGCAATGGTAAGGGACGCCTGAATGGTCTCCAGGTCGCGCATTTCGCCGATGAGGATGACATCGGGATCTTCACGCAACGCGTACTTGAGCGCCGACGCAAAACTTTTGGTGTCGGCCCCCACTTCGCGCTGGTTGATGATGCAGTTGCGATGACGGTGGATGAACTCGATGGGGTCTTCCACCGTGATGATATGTCCGCGACGCTCGGTGTTGATCTTGTCGATCATGGCGGCGAGTGTGGTGCTCTTGCCGGAGCCCGTCGGGCCCGTGACCAGCACCAGCCCACGCGGACGCTCGGCGAAGCTGGCGATCACCGCTGGCAGCTGGAGCTCGGCGAACGTCTTGATCTGGAACGGAATGCAACGAATGACCATCGTCACGCAGCCGCGCTGCTTGAAGACATTACCGCGAAAGCGCGACAGGTTCGCGATACCGAACGAGAAGTCGAGCTCGTCCTCCATTTCGAAGCGCTTTTTCTGGTTCTCGGTCAGCACCGAGTACGCCAGCTGGAGGGTATCGCGAGGCGTGAGCACATGCTCCACCGACGAGTTCACAATGTCCCCGTCCACCCGCAGCTTGGGGCGATCACCGGCCGTCACGTGCAGGTCGGACGCATCCCGCTCGATCATTTCGTCGAGCAGCGTGCGGAGTGAGACAGGTGATTGCGCGGGAGCGGTCATGGGATCATAGGGTATGGCGTGGCACGCACTCGCATTCCGAAAGCTGGACGAGTCTGGGAGCGACAGGAAACGGCAGTGTTACAGATTCCTACACGGACGTTTCACGAATGACCTGGTCGAGCGTGGTGACCCCCTTGAGGACCTTGAGCCAGCCGTCCATGCGCAGACTGAGCATGCCTTCGTCGATCGCCGAATCGCGGATGACCTGCACATCGGAGTTCTGCATGACGAGCTTCTTGAGCGTCGGGGTCATGAACATGACTTCGTAGAGACCCTGACGTCCCTTGAGCCCGGTACCGCCACAGGCGTCGCAGCCGTGTCCCTTGAAGAAGGGGAGCTCCTCGATGGTGGTGTCGAGCGTGAGCTTGGAGAGGAACGGCACCGCGTCCGGCGTCGCGCGCGCGCGGGCGTTGTCGAGCGCTTCTGTGGTAAAGCGGAGCGAGCGCAGCGTGGTATTGGGCTTGACCTTGGCACCGGCAAGTTCCGCGATATCTGGCACGTACTTCACCTTGCACTTGCTGCAAATGCGGCGAACGAGACGTTGCGCCAGAATGAGGTTGAGCGCCGACGCCACGTTGAACGGCTCGAGCCCCATGTCCAGCAATCGGACAATCGTTTCCGGGGCCGAGTTGGTGTGCAGCGTACTGAGCACCATGTGCCCCGTGAGCGCGGCCTTGATGGCAATGCCGCCGGTCTCAAGGTCTCGGATTTCGCCGAGCATGATGACGTTGGGATCTTGCCGGAGGAAGGCTTTGAGCGCGGCGGCGAAGGTCATGCCGATTTCGGTGCGCACCAACACCTGATTGATGCCGTAGAGGTTGTACTCCACGGGATCTTCGGCGGTCATGATGTTGGTATCGCCGGTGTTGATCTTGGAAAGCGCCGAGTAGAGCGTGGTGGTCTTTCCCGAGCCCGTGGGGCCAGTAACGAGCACCATGCCGTACGGGTTCGAAATGGCCTCCATGAGCTCTCGTTCGGCGCGCGGCTCGATACCGAACTTCTCGAGGTCGAGCGTGAGGTTGCCCTTGTCGAGAATTCGGAGCACGACCTTTTCGCCGAAGAGCGTGGGGAGGGTGCTCACGCGGAAGTCGATGACCTTCTTGCCGACTTTCAGCTTGATACGACCGTCCTGCGGCACGCGGCGTTCGGCGATGTTGAGTGACGCCATGATCTTGAAACGCGAAATGAGCGCCGCACGCATTTTCAGGGGCGGCTTCATCACTTCAGCGAGCGCCCCGTCAATACGGTAGCGCACGCGCAATTCATGCTCGAAGCATTCGAAGTGTATGTCGGAGGCCCCCTTATTCACGGCGTCGACGAGAATGGCATTGATGAGTTTGACGACCGGCGCTTCGTCCATCTGCGCGGCCATCGCACTTTCGGTGTTGTCGTCCTGACTTTCGAGAATTTCCACATCGTCTTCGTCTTGGGCTGCGATGTCCTGCAGCAGTGACTGCATGTGGATTTCATTGGCTTCGTAGTGCTTTTCAATAGCCGCACGCATCGAGTACTCACCGGCAAGGACCGGGATGATGTCGTAGCGGGTGATGAACTTGAGATCGTCGACGACCGACATGGACGTCGGGTCGGCGATGGCGACCGTGAGCTGCCGCCCATCGCGCTTGAGGGGCAACACGGTGTGCTTGGACGCCAGCTCCGCCGGGATGAGCTTGAGGAGGCGGGTATCCACCTCGAAGCGAGACAGGTCGACGGCGGGCATGCGGAATTGGCGTGCGAGCATACGCACGACGTCGGTCTCGGGAACGAGACCCATTTTGACGACGGTCAGCCCGAGGCGCTGACCGGGGTTATTGGCCAGCTCCTGGAGTGCCTTCGCGAGCGTTTCTTTGGTCAGCAACCCTTCTTTCAGCAGAAGGTCGCCGATGCGCTCAACAGCGCGACCGGACAGCGGAGCAGCGGGAGCAGCCATAGGACCTGATTTCCGTCAGAACACGGGCTTGGGGTGATATGCCAGCGAGGGGGCTCCCTCACTGTGTACTGGACGGTGCCGCCCTGAAAACGTCACCAGCGAGTCCAGCAACCGAACGGTGGACGGACCGATGCCGCGTACGTGACGGAGGTCGTCGGGGCTGCTGAAGGGGCCGTGACGGTCACGCCACTCCACGATGCGCTTGGCGAGCGCGGGGCCGACGCGGGGGAGCTGCTCGAGCTCCTGCGCGGTCGCAGCGTTCACGTCCACGCGGAGGGGAGGCGTCGGCGCCACGTCTTGTGTGAGTGTCGGCGATCGTCCCTTTCGACTTGACGACCGGGGAGTCCCTTTGGCCTTCCGCTTTTTGGGATTCCTGCGCGCGGAATCGACGGCGGCGATTTGGGCGGCCAGTGCGCGATCGGCCACCCCGACCGGCGCGGCCGTTCCGGTGGCCTGGGCCACCTCGGCCTCGAACCGCTGCACCCCAACGGCGCGCACCGCGACCGCGGTGAGGGCGAGCCCGGCGAGAAATGACAGCGCGATGCGTTCCTGTTTGGTGGCCATGGGCGCAGCATAGTGCGCCTCGCCGTTTGGTGCGGTACCGCAATTACGGCGGTTGGGTCATGGCGACGCGGCGACATCACGTCTTCGGCCAGGTGGGTGAACCGATGGCACGAAGGCAACCGAGGCAACCAAGGCAACCGAGAACATCTCGGATGCCTTGGTTGCCTTGGTTGCCTTCGTGCGATCAGTTCAATTCAACCCGCCTAAACGTCATCGCATGTCGCCGGCAAAGAAGCGCAGCTGCAGGACCGCCGAGAAGATGATGTTGGAGGTTTGGCGGTTGAAGTTGCGATCGAAGTTGAGCACGCGGCTGCCGGTGAGCGTGAAGCTCACGAGTTCGGTGAGGTCGGTGTTGGCGTTCAGGTTGAACGCGCGGCGGCCGTTGTTGGTGAGCACGCTCGATTGCGACGTGAGCGGGTCCCCATCGGGCGCGTCTACCGAGGTGCCATTCACGATGGTGGAGTTTTCTTCGCTCTGATAGGAAATGGAGGAGCGCATGGTGCCGTTGCGCGTGTTCCACTTCTTCGGGAGGCGGAACGTGCGGGCGACATCGAACGACATGCGGCGTGTGTCGCCCAACGTGACGGCGCCGGGGCGCAGCTGTTCCTGCCGTGTGCGGTCGACTGAGGCATTCGTGGCCAAGTTGCCGAGGAACGTCCAGGTGATGGTCCCCGAAATCGGCTGGCTGCGGGCGATGAGGCGGCTGCGATCGGCGAGACCACCGGTCTCGTTGGGGATCGTGGTTTCCTGTTCGGTAATGACATACCGCCCGTTCAGGTTAAGCAGCGAAATGATCTTCTTGAGACGGACGGGTCGCCAGCTCCAGCGCACGGTGAAGTCGGGGCGCGTGATTTGGGTACTGGTGATGACCGCCTGGAAGCCGTCGAGGGTACGACGGGTCCACGTTTCGGTGGTGCCGTTCTCGAGGCGTGACTGCACCGTGAGGGAGAAGGGCAAGTTGAGCGCGCCAGAGAGCGTGCCGCGACGCAGTCGGCCCGCCGTGGTGGCGAGGCGTCCGTCGGTACCGCGGAACATGTCGACGCCGCCAAGACCGAACTGGTACCCGTAGCCGGGGATGAATGCGGTGTTGTCGTAGTTGGACGTGAGGCTCTGCTGCCACTGGAGGTCAATGGGTGCGAAGATCGTACCGAAGCGTCGCATCAACGAGCGTTCGCGTGTGCGCGCGGTGGCGAAACGACCAATGTCGAGCGTGGTGCCGAGGTTCAACGATTGCGCAACACCCAGTCGCTTGGGCAATCGGAACGCGCCGGTGGTGTCCTGCTCGCGCAGCAGTGCCCGCGCATTGGGGTCTTTGCTGAGCGTGAAGTTGCTCGTGAAATCGATGCGCGGCCGCAGCCACGCGGCCATGACGGGCGCAAAGTTGATCGCCGACGTGAGTGTGCGTTCGCGCTCGAGACCGAGGTTGCTCCCCAGCAGCGACAGACGCTCGCCGAAGGCCGCTTGTCCACGGTCGGTGCTGTCAGGTCGTGCGTCGGCGGTGCGATAGTCACGTAAGTCGAGCAACTGGCGCGCCTGCACGCTACCGGAGAGCGTGGGCGTTGGGCGGAACTCGAGGGCGGCATTGTTCTGCCAGAAATGCGTGAGCCCGGACGTGACCTGCCCCGTGTCGGTGAGCGAGGCCGCGGCCTTGGTGAAGGACGTGGTGGAGTTGGAGTTGCGCGCCAGCGAACTGCTGAGGCGGAAGGCCGTGGGGGCCCAGCGAATGCGTTGCTCACGGAACGAGCGCACGGCATCAGCGCGGCGCAATCGTTCCGGAAGCAAACGGAAAAGCGCATCGACCACACGTGGCAGTCTCCCCTCTCGCACGTCGCTGGCCAGATTGAGGCCGCCGGTCAACGCGTAGGCGTTGCTGCTCAGCTCCTGGAAGGCACTCTGTGAACCGGCCGTCGACCAGGTGCCATTGAGGGCCAGTCCGTTCACGAGCGGCGCGTACCATCCGCGTTCCAGCGGCGCGATGCGCCGCAGTGCCAGTGAATAGTTCACGCGCCGGTCACGCGGATTGCGCAGACCGTTGATGCCGTCGGCGCGCACGTCGGTCCGGTTGATGAACAGCTGCTCCACGCCGCTCGATGCGTAGTCGACGGTGAGTGGCAGCGCGATGCCCAATCGCGCGGGCAACATCCGCTCGAGATGCAGTGTCGTGCCAATGGACACACCGCTCGACGTGAGGAACGACGGCGTTTCGTTGAGCTGTCGGAAGTTTGGATCGCGTCGACTGAGATTCAGGCGGAAATCGGCGAGCTCACCCGCGTTCATGCTCACGCCGACTTCACCGGCAAAGCCGATGTCGTCGACCACGTCGGTGAGCCGCACATCGTTCACCCACAGTTCGAGCGTGTCGCCATTCATGATGCCGGTGCCGCCACGCGCCACGCTATCGACGCGCACCAGGCCCACCGCGAGTTCCTGCACACCGGCGAGATTTGGTGGTGTGACGGCGGGGTCGGCGCTGTACACGATGTACCCGTCTTCGCAGACCGCAAAGCGCCGCACCGCCAGCCCGCGCGGCTTCCCGGAGCGCTTGATGAGTTCGAGGTCGGCGCCGGAACATTGCACCGAGTCGGCGCTGCCGGTGAGGAACGCATTTTCGAGCCGCGCTCGCAACGCCTGGAAACGGGTGAGGTCCACACTCACTTCGGGGAGCCAACTGCTCTGACTGGGGCCGGCGTTCACCGGTGTGCGATACATGTAGAAGTTGTGCTCATCGCGGCCGATCTTCACATACCCGTTGAGCTCCCCCGCCTCACCCCACCCGTTGCCTCGACCGCGCATCCACAAGCGCAGCGTGCGATAGCCCATGAACGTCTTGGTGCCTTCGGGGAAGCGGAAAAAGGCTTCGGCGCGATCGAAGGTGCGGAACTGTCGCCCCGGCAAACCGGTCTGCAGGCGCAGCGCCCGCTCGTTCACCTGAATGCGCTGGTTTTCGTACCCCGACTGCCGGTTCTCCGGCGCTTCGGCGACCCCGGGAGGCGCCGTGTACGGGACCGCCGCAGTGGAGTCGAGTGTCCCCACCACGCTGGCGACCACGTACCCATTCAGCGTACCCGACGAGTCACCCGCGACACCAGACAGTGGTTCCGCGCCGCGCTTGAGCCACGGCGCGCCCACCAGCCGCATGCGCGCCAGCGCGATGCGACTGAATTCGTCGTCGGCCGCGGCGCCACTCGACACCATCGTGAGGCGCATCGCGCGCATACGACGGTCGTTGGGGTTGTTGATCTCTTCAGACGGGGCGCGCCAGTTGAGCTTTACCTGCACCCAGCAGAGGGAATCGCTGGTGACCCCCGCCGACGTGGAGTCACGCTGCTGATAGCAGCGGCCGACGCGCGTCCAGTTCCGTTTGTCGCCCAAGTCGACGACGAAACGTTTGAGCTGTTCCTGTTCACCGGCATTCGCATCGAGATTGAGCTGCCCGTCGAGATCGATGTCTTCTTCGTCGAGGCGATTGTTTCGCACGGTGCAGTTGGCGCGACTGTCGCCCAACACCTGGACGACTTGCAGCGACTGCGTACAGATCGACACGCGGTTCTGCGTGGTGACGACCGGGGTGGCTCCTGTGCGGTTGACCACGACGAGGGTGTCGGCCACATCGCCGGCGAGTCCGCGATCGTTCTCCACGGCGTTGAAGGCACGCGAGAGCGGATCCCGTTCGGAGTCGAGCCGGTTGTATCCCACGAGCCGCTTGCCGCGATAGGTGCTGTCCACCGGCAGACCGGGACGGATGGGCGCGTTGATGGTGAGGGTTTCCGGCGCAAAGGCCACGCTGTTTTCGCTGATGTCACCGAAGTCGAAGATGAGCGTGGGATTGCGGCGCACTTTGGCGTCTTCGCTGCGCACGAGCGCGAAGAACTCAATGTTCTCGATGCGCGACAGATCGGCGCCGCTGGGGCTCAAGGCGGTGCGCATGGAGCGCCAGCGACGGCCGCTGGGTGTGGCGCCCAGCAGGCTGTTGTCGCCCACGGTCCATGCGAAGCGACGGGTGGAGGTGCCTGGGGTGAAATCGAACACGCCGCCGGTCTTGAGCGGATACAAGGTCATCCACAACAGCTGCTCCGACGGCAGCACACCGCCGCCCACAATGCGCACCGCCGGATCGATCTGCTGAATGTTGAACTGCACGAAGTTGCCGGCGACGTCGACGCCGTTGTTCTGAAACGCGAGCGTGGTGGCCCGATTGAGCGAAAAGACGCTGCTGCCGACGCTGGCGAGCGTGTTGCCGAGCGCAGGGCGCGAGCCGTAGTACCAGGCCGCTTCCGACATGGGGAGCTGTCGTTCGGCCTCGCCTTCGAAGCTTTCGATGTACGCCTGGCCGGCCGCATTGGGCTGCGGTTTGCTCATCGCAAATTCGCCCTGCACCGCAATGCGTGAGCGCGACGTGGCGGGCATGCCGGGAATTTTGCGCAGCAGCGCACTAATGGCCGTGGCGTCCCACTGCATGTTGGCGGTCACCCCCGCCACCAGCGAGCCGACCGGTTCGAAACCGAGCGGCGGCCGGTTGAGCGACGAGCGTTGCTGCTGCGAAATGGCCGTAAAGGCAACCTGTCCGTTCTCGAGGGGGAACTGCGACGCGAAGCCGAGAATGGTGGTGGGCGCGGCGGCGAAGAGCGGATTTTCTTCGTAGCGCACCGACACCTGCCGTGGACGCGAGAAGAGCGTGTCGGGGCGATTGAAGGTGATGAGCCCCAGGTCGTAGTCGATCGTGTAGTCCGTCTCCTTCACGAGCGAGAGCCCTTCGACGACGACGCGTTCGGAGTTAGGACGGACTTGAATGGTGGAGAGCCGAATGGATTGGCTGTTCCCCCCGCCCTCCGACTGGAAGCTCACCGCCATCCGATAAATGGCCTGCGGGCGCTGCGCCGAGTAGAGATACTCGTTGGGGTAGCGGTAGAGCGTATCGTTGGCCGGGTTGGCGGCCGGCTGTGCGAGTCCGGTGCGCGCAAACGGCTGCACCGACGGGAAGAAGACGAAATAGTCGGGGATGAGCTTCTGCTGTCCGCCGCCGGAAAAGTTGGCGCGGAAGTTGGGATCGTTGGGGCGCGGCCATACACGATTTTCGACGTCGAAGCTCGCCGAGTTGGTGGGCTGCGCGAGTCCGAACAGCTGGAGATAGGTTTCGCCGCGCGACGGGTCGATGGGCTTTTCCTGATCGCCCGACGTGCCCGTGACCAGTTTCATGGCGATGGACTGCCGCAGCACATCTTCGCCGCCAAGTCGGTAGACCGACTTGATCTCGCGAAAGAAGTACGCGGGGTTGTCGGGCTGCAGCTCGGGTTCCCACAGCAGGTTGGCGAACTGCGGCTGCGGGGTGAATTCGATATCCGGGGTGCCGCCGGTGTTGGGATTGCGCCCCGCCTGCCCGTTGACGTTCACCGCGTAGGCGACGGCAAGCCGTTCGTTGTTGAGGTTGAGCGGCCGGACGAGTGCAATCCAGAGCATGGAGGGATCGACGTAGTAGTCAACATTCTCCCGCAGTACTTCGTAAATCTGCCGCGAGCTGTTCCGGGCGCCGCGCACGGAGAACTGCGGCGCGCGCGGGTTCTGGTTGGCGGCGTTGATCAGCTGCCGGTACACATACAGGCGCACGGGCCGGAGGGAATCGGGGAGCGCGGCGGCTAGCTGCTGCATCTGCTGCCGGTTGAGCAGATCGACATTCGGATAGCCCGGCAGCTGGCGCGGATCGATGGTGAAGAAGAAGCGCCGCGTTTCGATCTGGATGTCTTCGATGACGCGATCGACCTGCTGCTGCGTGCGTTCGCCCACCGTGAAGACATTGTCCTTGGAGACGTTGCCTCGCTGCTGCGCCACAATGGACGTGAAGCGCATGGGCCCCAGCTGTCCGGTGGCCTGCACGCCGTAGTTGCCCGACGGAATGCCGGAAGTGAGGAAGCGTGAGGCGGGGGGCTGAAAGGTGACATTGCCCACTTCGAGCGCCTGCAGCACTTCGTCGGTCTTGCCCTGATAGCGGACCGAGATATTGTTGGAGGCGTCGAACTCGCGCTGGGAGTCGTAGTCGACATTCACGAACACGCGGTCGGCGACGACGCCACCGGAGCGCACGTTGAACTGGAAGTCGAAGGCCGGCTGAAAAATGCCCGAGCAGTTGTTGCCGACGATGGTGAGCTGTGCGGTGGTGCAGCGTTCATTGCGACTGCGCTGCACCTTGGACTCCAAGCGAGACTGCAGCGAGATCCCGAGTTTGCCGATATCGGCGAGGAAGTCATTCGCGCCCCCCGTGGCGCCCGCTGAGGCGCTGGCGGGATTGGCCCCGGCGGCATCCCGGGACGGGAGCAAAGGGACGAGCGCCCCCGGCGTGGGGCCGGCGTTGGTCGGGGCCCCCGGGCGAATGGCCGCCGTGGACTCGGCCGGCGCGAGGGCCGCAAGGTTGGCCGACACGACGGTCCGCTCCCAGCGGGCCGCGAGCCGCTGCACGCGCAGGCGGGTGGCGGCGATGACGGCGCGATCGCCGACCGCGACCGGGTCGGGGCGGATGGACTGGGAGCGGTCGAGGGCTCCTGGGCGCCTGCCGACCCGCAGCACGAGGGACTCGCGCAGCAGCCGCGCCGCTGGGGGGAGGGGTGAGCGGGGGATGGTGTCCTGGGCGGCCAGCGGGGACCCGTACAGGCTTCCAATGACCGCTGCGGTCAGACACACCGCCTTGAACAACCTGCGCACCGAACTCCGGCCCTGGGGTACAACGGGATTCCCGCCGGGCATCTGCCCGTGAGACCAGCCTCCGGTCTCGAACAATGGGCCCGTCACGCCAACATCCGAGGCGTCGCGCCCTTGATAAAGCGGGTGGTGAACTGGGAATTTACGTCGTGAAGCTCCTTACCCGCTATGTCATCCGCGAGCACGTGGGTCCCCTCGTGTTCGCCCTGTCGGCCCTGACGTCGCTGCTCATGCTGCAGTACGTCGCGCGCCAGCTCGCCAATCTTGCCGGCAAAGGCCTGCCCTGGGGCGCCATTGGCAAGTTTTTCGTGCTGTCGCTGCCGTTCACCATTGCCATGACGCTGCCCATGGCCGTGCTGGTGGCCACGCTCTACGCGTTCGGCCGCATGGCGGCGGAGCATGAGATTACCGCCTTCAAGGCGAGCGGCGTACGGGTGCGTTCGCTCATGGTGCCCGTGCTGCTCTGCGCCCTGGGGCTGTCGCTGTTCATGGTCTGGTTCAACGACCAGCTGTTGCCACGCACGAATCATGAACTGCGCATCCTCAACAACGATATCGCCAAGACCCGACCCACACTGGCGCTGAAGGAACAGGTGATGAACCCCATCACCGATCAATTCTTCTTGCGCGTGGCGCGAGTGAACGCATCGACCAACCGCATGTACGATGTCACAATCTACGATTTGCGGAAGGGGCCGGAGCGTCAGACGATATACGCCGACAGCGGACTCTTTCTGCTGGACGGAGCGGGGGAGAATTTGCAACTGCAATTGTACGACGGCTACGCGCAGGAGTTCGTGCGCGGTGATCCGCGCAAACTGCAACGCGGCTTCTTCAAAACGCAGACCGTACAATTACGCGGCATCGTCAAGCAGTTCGAGGCGACCAGAGAAGACGGCTATCGCGGTGACCGCGAACAGACGGTGTGCCAGATGCATGAGACGTACATGCAGAAGGCCAACGATTTCGCGCGGCTGCGCAACGATTTCATGAACTACGCCGCGCGTATTCGGGGCAAGGGCGCCATGGTGAAGGTGAGTCGCGACCGTCCCAAGAAGGAAGTGCTGGCCACGTTCTATTGCGAAACGCTCCTGGGCGGTCTCGAGCGCGTGCTGCTCCCCAAGAAGGCCAAAGCGCAGGGGGTCGTCCCGCAGACGGGCGGCGCGCAGATCGCCGTCCCGGACAGCGGGGGCGTTGCCGTGACGCCGGCGGCGCAGCCCGCGGCGGCCCCGTCGGCAGGCGTGGTACCACCGCCCGCCCCTCCAGTGCCGCCGGTCGTGACGCAGGACACCATGACGGTCTTCGCCTCGGCGATGAACGCGGCGCAACAGCAGCTGCTGGCCGAGCGTGAAGTGCTCGACGGTCTCGCGGTGGAGATTCACAAGAAGTTCGCGCTGTCGTTCGCCTGTCTGGTGTTCGTGCTCTTCGGCCCGCCCATCGCGTTGCGCTTTCCGCGCGGCGGCGTGGGGGTCACGATCGGGGTGAGCATCGTGGTGTTCGGGTTGTACTACGTCTGCCTCATGGGCGGCGAAGCGCTGGCCGACAAGGGGAAGCTGCCCGCGTACGTGGCCATGTGGATTGCCAACGTCGTCTTCTCGATAGCAGGCATTGCCCTGCTCTGGCGTGTGGAGACCACCACCGACACATCGCGCGGTGGCGGCTTGCGTGACTGGCTGGCCGACCGAAAGGCGCGCAAGCAGATGCACAAGGCGGCCGCCGTATGAGCCGTCGCTTCATTACACCACTCGACCGCTATATCGCCGGCGAGTTCACGCGCATTTTCATGGTGACGATCATGGGCTTCCCCGTGCTCGTCTTCGTGATCGACCTGGTCGACAACCTCCGCAAGTATCAGGAGAAGAAGCTGGGCGCGCAGGCGCTGGCGCTCAGCTACCTGTATTGGGTTCCCGATACGCTGTTCATGATCCTGCCGGCGGCGGTGCTGTTCGCGACCGTCTTCTCCATCGGCACCTTCACGCGCTATTCCGAGATTACGGCGGCGAAGGCGTCGGGCATCAGTTTCTACCGGTTCATTGCGCCCATTCTCGTCATGGCCTCGCTGGCGATGGGGCTCGACCTGGTGTTCAGTGAAGTGGCGCCGCCGGCCAATGCGGAGCGCATCAAGCTGCTCGCGGGCAAGGCGCCGAGTGCGGAAGACGACCGGTACAACTTCGTCTTCCCGAGTGATCAGGGACGGGTGTACCGGGTGTACACGCTCAATGTCCGCGAGAAGTTCGTCAACGACATCGAGATCGAAGAGCGTGGGAGCGAGAAGCGCCCCGGGCTGCTCATTTCGGCGAAGCGTGGTGACTGGAACGACACGCGCGGGTGGAGGCTGCAGTCGGGTGTCGTGCACGTCATTCCCAACGAAACGGCCGACCTGGCGTTCAGCTTCGATTCGCTGATGGACCGTCGTCTCAAGGAAACGCCGCGGGAGCTGCGCGCGAGCGCGCGCGAACCGGAAGAGATGCGGTTTGCCGAACTGTCCACGTATATCAAAGCGCTGGAGCGCTCGGGCGCCGACGTGAACAACCTCAAGGTCGAGCGGATGCTGAAGATCGCCATTCCGGTCACCTGCCTGATCATTGCGCTGTTCGGGGCGCCACTGGCGACGAGCTCGCAGCGTGGCGGGGCGGCGTACGGCATTGCCGTGAGTCTGGCGACGACGGTGTTCTTCCTCGTCCTCATTCAGCTCACCAAGGCCATTGGGAGCAAGGGGCTCATTCCGCCGGAGACGGCGGCGTGGATCCCCAACATGCTGGTAGGGACGTTCGCCATTATTCTGATGTCGAGGGTGCGCACCTGACGCCCCTGCTCTTCTCCATCTCCTGCTCGAGCTGATGCCCATCGATATTGCGGTGCGTTTTGCCCAGGGACGCATCGGCGGCTTGCTGCACGCGTTCGGGAAGCGCGCCTACTACGGGCGCGACATCGTGCGCGGCCTGCGTGATCCCAGCACGTGGGTGCCGGAGTTCATCCGGCAGATGCGCAATATCGGCGTCGACTCGGTGCCGCTGGCGGTCATCGTCGCGGCCTTTCTTGGTGGGGTAACCGCCTTCCAGACACGGTACCAGCTCTTCCCCGGCGTCCAGATGTCGGTGGTGGGGCTCATCGTGCGCCAGTCCATCGTGCTCGAGCTCGGCCCGCTGCTGACGGCGCTGGTGCTCACGGGGCGCGTGGGCGCTCGCATGACCGCCGAAATCGGCACGATGCGCGTGACTGAGCAGATTGACGCTCTCGAAACGCTGAGCTTCGATCCGGTGGCGTATCTGGCGCTACCGCGCGTCATGGCGGCCCTCGTCATGCTGCCGGTGCTCACGGTGCTCGCCAACGCCACGGCCATTTTCAGTGCGTGGGCCACCCTGGTACTCGCCACCGATGTCCGCACGGCGGACTACCTGAGCGGCCTGCGCCTCGCGTTCACCTCCTTTCAGGTGGTGTACTCGCTCATCAAGGCGTTCTGCTTCGGCGCGGCCATCTCGTTCGTCTGCTCGTACGAAGGGTACGTGACGGAAGCGGGCGCGGAGGGCGTGGGTCGCTCGACGGCGCTCGCAGTCGTGATTGCCTCGGTCTCCATTCTCGTGCTCGACGCGATCGTCGCAGCCGTCCTCGCCCCGTTCATCCAGGCCTAGTGGCCGCTCGGCTACCGCCTGCACCCCTATTTCGATCATGACGACAAAGAGACGCGACGAACTGCTGGTGGGGCTTCTGCTGCTGGTGGGTATCGTGATTGCCCTCGGCGGCACCATCTGGATTGCCCGCGGCGGCCTGTCCAAAGGCTATCCCATGTACTCGCGCTTCCCGTGGGGCGCGGGGCTCAAGCAGGGGCAGCCGGTGCTGCTGGCCGGCGTGCAGGTGGGCTTCGTGCAGCAGGTGGAGCTCATTCCTGACGGCACGATCGTGGTGACCTATCAGGTGCAGGACGAATACAAGATCCCCACCGGCACCACGGCGACGGTCGAAGCGAACGGCATTTTTGGGGACATGCTGATCGCGCTGACGCCGGTGAAAGGCGTCGAGGGCAAGATGGCGTCGGGCGATACGATTCCCACCGGCACGGGCTCGCCAGGGGTGGCGGCGCTGCTTTCCAAGGGTGACTCGATCGCGCTGAACGTGCGCGCGTTGAGCGACGAAGCGCGTACGCAGTTCGTGGAAGGGGGCGGCGTGAAGGATTCGCGCCAGATGATCGCCGATCTGACCAAGCTCGTGGCGCAGCTGAGCAGCGTGACGGCGGAGCAGTCGCGTCAGCTCACGCTCACCCAGTTGCAGCTCCGTAAGACGCTGTCGTCGGTGGACAGCGCCAAAGTCGACTCGACGCTCGTGAACCTGCGCGCCACGAGTGCGAGCTTCGAGCAGCTGTCGAGGGAGTTGTCGGCAACGAACAGCCAAGTGCAGGGGCTGATCACGAAGGTGAACAGCGGGCCGGGCACGGCGGGCAAACTGATGAATGACCCGGCGGTGTACGCGCGGGTGGACACGCTGCTGGCGCGGATGGATTCGCTGCTGATCGATATCAAGGCGAATCCGCGGAAGTACATCAATCTCAAGATCTTTTGAGACTGGACGGCGGTTGAACGACGGGGGGCTGGTCCGGCGGTCCACTGGCCGACGGATCGAGCCCTCAGGGCAAAGAAAGCAAGGACAAAGGAAGAAGCGCGGTTTGATCCGCTGGGCAACCACAACTGTGGTACCCGGTGGACCGAACCGCGCTTCTTCCTTTGTCCTTACGTTCTTTTCCCTGAGGGCTAGTGCCGTCGGCCAGTAGACCGACGGACCGATAGCCTGACCGACCAGAGGCGCTTTCCTTTTGTGGAAAGCGATAGGGGAACCCAAGGGTTCGGCAACGAAATGCCGGTAGTATCGGTTGATCAGGCGGGGCCGGTCGCAACAGCTCGGTAACGGTCATTCGAACGGTCCCGGCTGGGCGAGTCCGACCGGATCTGGGTTCGTTACATTTCGCCGTGGTCGGTTCCCACGATTCCACGCAGGGATCGTCTGCCCTGTGTTGCTGTTACCATCCCCCCTCCAAGAGTTCAGGAGTTTCTCGATGCAATTTGTCCGGCGTGCTGTTCGCAGCTGGATGGCAGTTGGCGTGGCGATGCTTGCCATGGCCAGTGCCCGCCCGGTGGAGGCGCAGGTCACCACATCCGCAATTCGCGGATCGGTGACCGATTCTACCGGCAAGCCCATAGAAAACGTTCGGATCGACGCGGTACACGCGCCGTCGGGGACGCGCTACAGCACCGGTACCCGCGCTGACGGTGGCTTTGCCATCATCGGTATGCGTATCGGCGGGCCGTACCAGATCACGGCCAGCGCCCTTGGCTATCGCAAGGAAACCCGCGAAGTCCCGGGCCTCACGCTTGGTGTGACCGCCGACGTGCGCTTCAAGCTTGCCACGGCGGCCGTGCAGCTGCAGGGGCTCACCACGCAGGCCGACGCCAATGCGCTGAGCACCACGCGCACCGGCGCCGCCACCTCGGTGAACCGCGCGACCATTGAAGCGCTGCCGACCATTTCGCGTCGTATCGGCGACTTCACGCGCCTTACGCCGCAGGCGAGCGGCTCGAGCTTCGCCGGCCAGGACAACCGCCTCAACAACATCACGGTTGACGGCTCGTACTTCAACAACTCGTTCGGCCTCGGTGGCCAGCCGGGTGACCGTACGGGTGTGGCGCCAATTTCGCTCGACGCGATCGACCAGATCCAAGTGAACATCGCCCCGTACGACGTGCGTCAGGGCAACTTCACGGGCGCCGGCGTGAACACGGTGACGCGCTCGGGTACGAACCAGTTCACCGGCTCGGCCTACTACTTCATGCGCAATGAAGACCTCGTCGGTCGTCAGGCCGGCGCGGTCGCATTCAACCCCGGCACGTTCAACTACGCGCAGGTGGGTGCCCGCCTCGGCGGCCCGATCATCAAGGACAAGCTGTTCTTCTTCACGAGCTACGAAGAAGACCAGCAGACGCAGCCAGGCATTCTTCGCCTCGCAAACACGGGGGGCGAGGCGGTCACGGGCAACACGACACGCGTGCTGGCGTCGGACCTGACGAACCTGTCGACGTTCCTGCGCGACAAGTTCAACTACGAGACGGGCCCGTACTCGGGCTACGACAACGAGACGCCGTCGCAGCGCTTCCTCACGCGCCTCGACTACAACCTGAATGACAAGAACAAGTTCAGCGTGCGTTTCACGGCCCTGAACTCGAACACCGACGTCAATCTGTCCACGTCGGCGTCGCTCGGCTTCGGCCGCGCGAACAACAATACGTTCCTCTCCTTCCAGAACTCGAACTACCAGATCAAGGAGAACATCCGCAGCGTCGTGGGTGAATGGAACTCGCTGTTCGGCGACCGTATGGCGAACAACTTCATCATCGGCTTCACGTCGCAGGATGAAAGCCGCGCCTCGCGCGGATCGGTCTTCCCGTTCGTCGACATCCTGCAGGAAGGCACCGCCTACACGTCATTCGGCTTCGAGCCGTTCACGCCGAACAACGAACTGCGCTACAAGAGCTTCCAGCTGCAGAACAACCTGACGATCTCGCGTGATCGCCATGAGTTCACGATCGGCGGCTCGTTCGAGCGCTACGAGTCGGAGAACGTGTTCTTCCCGGGTTCGCAGAGTTCGTACGTGTACAATTCGCTCGCCGACTTCTACGCCGACGCGAACGACTACCTGGCCAACCCGAACCGCACGACGTCGCCGATCACGGCGCGCCGTTTCCAGGTGCGCTGGGCGAACATCCCGGGTCAGGAAAAGCCCGTTCAGCCGCTCGAAGTGATGTATGGCGGCGTGTATGCGCAGGATGAGTTCCGCGTTCGCGACAACCTCCGTGTGACGGCGGGTCTCCGCGTGGATGTCCCGGTGTTCGGCAAGACGGGCTTCACCAATGCTCAGGCGAACAGCCTCACGTTCCGCGACGAGAACCGTCGTGACGTGCAGTTCCAGACGCAGAAGCTCCCCGATGCCAACCTGCTCTTCTCGCCGCGCCTCGGCTTCAACTGGGACGTGAACAACGACCAGAAGACGCAGATCCGCGGTGGTACGGGCATCTTCACGGGCCGTCCGGCCTACGTCTGGATTTCGAACCAGATTGGCAACAACGGTGTGCTCACGGGCTTCGAGTCGGTGGACAACACGCGCAACCGTCCGTTCAACCCGAACCCGGATGCGTACAAGCCGGCGACGGTGACCGGTGCGCCGGCGGCGCAGTACGAACTCGCGCTGACGGACCCGGACTTCAAGTTCCCGCAGATCTGGCGTTCGAACCTCGCGGTTGATCGCCGCATCTTCTGGGGCCTCAATGCGACGGCCGAGTTCCTGTACAGCACGGACGTGAACGGTGTGTACTATATCGACGCGAACCTGGCTGGCCCGACGGGCGCGTTCACGGGCGCCGATCGTCGCCCGCGCTACAGCGACGCCTGCCCGGCCGCAGGCTTGCAGGTCCGCCTGAATTGCAACGTGCAGAACGCGATCGTCCTCAAGAATCAGGATGTCGGTTCGGCGTGGAACACGTCGTTCTCGCTCGAGAAGGCGTTCACCGGCGGCTTCTTCGCCAAGGCCGCCTACAACTACGGCATGGCGCGCAACACCGTCGACGCGGGCTCCATTGCCGGCGGCAGCTTCACGGGTAACCCGATCACGTTCGACGCGAACAACCCGGGCGTGGGCATCTCGAGTGCGGCCGCCGGTCACCGCTTCTTCGTGACAGCGTCGTACCAGAAGCAGTACTTCGGCTTCGGCAAGACGGGCATCTCGATCTTCTTCGAAGGCCGCAACGCGGGAAACACGAGCTACACCATCTCGGGCGACCTGAACGGCGACGGCATCGCGAACAACGAGTTGATCTACGTGCCGAAGGATGGCTCGGAGATGAACTTCGAGCAGTTCACGTCGACGGGCACGGGTGCGCGCACGTTCACGGTGCAGGAGCAGCAGGACGCGTTCGAAGCGTTCATCAATCAGGACAAATACCTGTCGTCGCGTCGCGGGCAGTACGCCGAGCGGGGCGCGGTGTTCCTGCCGATGCTGTACAACGCGGACCTGAGCATCACGCAGGACCTCTTCGCCCGCCTTGGCGGTCAGAAGAACTCGCTGCAGCTGCGTCTCGACATCCTGAACTTCGGCAACTTCCTGAACGACAACTGGGGCCAGGGGCTGCGTGCGGTGAACAATCGTCCGTTGGTTGCCCGTGGTGCCGACGCGCAGGGACGCGCCCTGTTCCGCTTCACGAACATTTCGCCGACGCAGTTGCTCGACAAGAGCTTCGAGCGCACGGCGGGCACGAGCGACGTGTGGCGTATGCAGCTGGGGTTGCGGTATATCTTCAACTAACCTTTTGCTGCGGTTACTGCTTGACTGCGGTTCGGGTTTGAACTGCTACGGCGGTCTTTGGACTGCTACTGCGGTTTTGGACGGCACCTGCGGTTGAGGAACACTGCGGTTTGGGTTGCTATGGAAACGCCCGTCCCGGCTTTGCCGGGGCGGGCGTGTTCCTTTGGTGGTTGGACATGGGCGGTGGGGGGATTGCGGTGTGTCCGCGCGATGCCGCGGCGGCAAAGGTCCAACCACCAAAGAACGCGCCCGCCCGGCATGGCCGGGCGGGCGCTTCCTTGTGGACCTGAACTGCGGTGGCCCTCAACTGCGGTGGCGGTCCAGAACCGCAGTGGCAGTCCATCAACCGCAGTAGCAGCTCAAACCCGAACCGCCGTTGCCGTTCAACCGCGTTTCCGACCCACAGTAGCGTAGAATACCGGAACGCCCAGCAGGATGACCCCGAATACGCCGAGCGTCGGGATCCGCTGGGCCGGGTCCATGAGCGCGTTGCCGAGCAGGAAGAGGACGGCGAGGCAGAACAGTGCCGGCACGAACGGGTACAGCGGCGTCTTCACGGGCGGCTTCCAGTCGGGGCGTTGACGCAGCTTGAAGATCGCGCCGATGCTCATGATGTAGAACACGAGGCTCGCGGTCACGAAGATGTCGGCGAGCTGTTCGAAGCTGCGCAGCAGCACGAAGCCCACGCCCAGCGTGCCTGTCATGATGATGGCGACGTACGGCGTCTTGAAGGTGGGGTGCACCTTGGCGACCTGCTTGAAGAACAGGCCGTCGTCCGCCATGGCGAAGAAGATGCGCGGGCCCGTGAGCAGCGAGCCGTTCACCGAGCCGAAGGTCGAGAGCAGCACCGTGAGCGAGACCAGCGTCACGCCGATGGGGCCGATGAGGCGGAGCGCGACGTCGGCGGCGACCAGCGGGGCTTTGCGCATTTCGTCGACCGAGAGCACCGACAGATACGCGAGGTTGGCCAGAATGTAGATGGCGATGATGGCGAGCGTGCCCAGCACGATGGCCTTGGGGAGCGTCTTCTGCGGGTCTTTCACTTCGCCGGAAACCTTGGCGAGGTCACCCCAGCCGTCGAAGGCCCAGAGCACCGACACCAGCGCCAGCCCGAAGGCCGACACCGAGAAGCTGCCCGGCGGCGCGGCGGGGGTGAAGTAGCCGCCGGTCTTGGGGAGCCCTAGCGTGAACGCGAGCAGCACGATGATGACGAGCCCGCCGTACTTGGCCACGGTGGTGACATTCTGCACCAGCGAGCCCCAGCGCAGCCCCACCACGTTGATGGTGGCCATGAGGATCAGCGCGCCGGCGGCGATGTAGTGCGCGTAGGCGTCGTAGGGGGCGATGCTGGGGTCGATGCCCAGCGCGCGCAGGAAATACTGCGCAAAGGTGAGCGAGATGCCCCCCAGCGCCGCCGCGCGAATGAGCGTGAACTCGGCCCATCCATACAGGAACGCCGGGAGCCGCCCCCAGGCCTCGCGGATATACACGAAATAGCCGCCGGTGCGCGGCATGGCGCCCGCGAGCTCGGCGAGGGTGAGCGCGCCACAGAGGGCGAAGAGCCCGCCGACCGCCCAGACCGCCATGAGCGGCAGCGGCCCGGGGAGTTTGTCGGCGATACCGGCCGGGGAGCGGAAAATCCCGGATCCGATGGTCGTACCGACGAGGACGGCGATGGCGCTCCAGAGCCCGAGCGAGCGCGGGAGCTCAGCGGGGGCGGAGGCAGCGGAAGCAGACACAGGGGGCTTGGCCATGCGGCTATGGTAGTACGAGGGACGGGGGTACACCACCACCGAACACTGTCTAGTTTTCACTTGTCATGAACTTCCCTATTGACTCCTGGCTCTCCCCGGCCGCCGCGACCTCTTTTTTTTGGGTCGCCGTCGCCGTCTGTGCAGTAGCCCAGCTCTATATCATGCGCGCGGTCTTCCGCACGCTTCCCGACGCGCCCACCAACAGCGCGGTCCCGGCACCACGTCAGTGGGCCGAAGTCGTTCAGGCCATTCTGCCCATCGGCGGACTGGTGGCTCTTTTCTATGGTGCCTGGCGCGCCATGGCCGGTTGATATGGCCACGGGCGTTTCTCCTATCGGTGGGACCATGACGAGCGGCACGAACGGTGACCAGCAGGTGCCGGCGCCGGCCGACACGCCGCTGTCGCGTGATCTGGTCGCGCTGACCAAGCCGCGCATCATTTCGCTGTTGCTCGTCACCACGGCGGCGCCGATGTATGCCGCCGGCTCGCCGAGTCTGTGGACGGTGCTGCTGGTGATGGTGGGCGGCTATCTCATGGCGGGCGGTGCGAACGCGGTCAACATGTACATCGACCGCGATATCGACGACGTCATGGCGCGCACGCGGCTGCGCCCCATTCCCAGCGGACGCATGTCGCCCACGCAGGTGCTCGCGTTCGGCGTGTTCTGCGCGACGCTGGCCACGTGGATGCTCGCGCACTTCGTGAACGTGCTTACCGCCGGGCTCGCGCTCGCCGGGTTCTACTTTTACGTCTTCATCTACACGCGCATCCTCAAGCGCACCTCGCCGCAGAACATCGTCATTGGTGGCGCGGCCGGTGCGTTTCCGCCGCTCGTGGGCTGGGCGGCGGTGACGGGCACGCTCGACGTGACGGCGCTCTGCCTCTTTCTCATCGTGTTCTACTGGACCCCGCCGCACTTCTGGGCGCTCGCGCTGCTCAAGCAGGTGGACTACGGCCGCGCCAAGGTGCCAATGGCGCCGCTGGTGTGGGGTGAGCGCGAAACGATGAACCAGATGGTGTGGTACACCGTGATTCTCCTCGTGCTCACGGTCATGCCGGTGTTGTACGGAGCGTTCGGGCTGTTCTATCTGGCGAGCGCCACCGTGCTCAACGCGCTGCTGCTCTGGGGCGTGCTCAAGGTGCGCATTGCCGCGGTGCGCGGTGCCCCGTGGACGGCGCCGGCCTGGTGGGTGTACAAGTATTCGTTGCTCTATCTGGCCCTGCTCTTCGTAGCCATGGGCGTGGATCGCGCACTCGCGCGGTGAGTAGCACTCCCGCACGCGCCGGCACCATCGAAGGACCTGCGGGCGACGCCGAGTCATCGGCGCGCCCGCGCTTTTCAGCGGCACCGCTGACGCGCCTGTTGCCACTCGTCAAGCCGTATACCTCTCGGCTGGTCGTGGCGTTCGTGTTTCTGCTCATTGCCGCCGCCGCGGGGCTCGTCTTCCCGGCGGTCATGCGCTACCTGCTCGACGCCGCCTTCGAGCAGAAGAACAAGCTCGCCCTCGATCGCATTGCCATCGGGCTGGTGACGGTGTTCGCGGTCCAGGCCATCGCGAACTTCGTGCAGGTGTACCTGCTGAGTTCGTGCACCGAGCGCATTGTCGCCGGCCTGCGCGCGAGAACGTTCGCGCATCTCATTCGCCTGTCGCCGGCGTTCTTTGCCGAACGGCGCACCGGTGAACTCACCAGCCGTTTGAGCAGCGATTTGGGCTTGCTGCAATCGCTGCTCTCGACGTGGGTCTCGGAGCTGTCGCGGCAGTCGCTGTTTCTGATTGGCGGCGCCGTCATGATGTTCGTGACGAACGTCCGGCTTACGCTCACGACGCTCGCGGTGGTGCCGCTGGTGGTGGGCGCCGCGATCTTCTTTGGGCGCGCCCTGCGCAAGGCGAGCACCTCGGTGCAGGACCGCATCGCCGACGCCATGGGCATGGCCGACGAATCGTTCGGCGCAATTCGCACGGTGCAGAGCTTCACGCGCGAAGCGGAAGAGACGCGCCGCTTTAGTGCGTCACTGCGCGAGCTGGTGGGCGTGGCGGTGTACCGCGCCCGCACGCGTGCGCTGTTCTTCAGTGTGGTGGGCTTTGTCGCGTTCGGTGCGGTCGCGGCCGTCCTCTGGCAGGGTGGCACGCAGGTACTGGAAGGCAGACTCACCGCCGGTACGTTGGTCGCGTTTCTCTTTTACGCATTGTTTGTTGCGGCGGCGGTAGGTTCGCTCGCCACGATCTTTGGCAACTTTCAGGAAGCGGTGGGCGCCGCCACGCGCGTGTGGGAGCTGCTCGATACGCTTCCCAGTGTGAGCGATCCACAAATCCCGCTGTCGCTGCCGACACCATTGCGCGGCGCAGTGTGCTTCGACACGGTGTCGTTCCGGTACATGCCGGCGCAGCCCGACGTGGTGAGTGACATCAGCTTTGCCATGGCGCCCGGCGAAGTGGTTGCGCTGGTGGGACGAAGCGGCGCCGGCAAGACGACCATTGCGAGTCTGCTGCCGCGCTTCTGGGACGTCACGCAGGGGCGTATCACGTTCGACGGGATCGACGTGCGCGAACTTACGCTCGACACGCTGCGGAACGCGATCGGCATTGTCCCGCAGGAGCCGGTACTCTTCAGCGGCACCATTCGCGAGAACATCGCGTACGCCAATCCGCGCGCCACGGAGGAAGACATTCTGCGCGCGGCCAAGGCGGCGCATGCGTGGGAGTTCATCGACCGTCTGCCCGAGGGCTTCGAGACACGCGTGGGTGAACGCGGCGTGAAACTCTCCGGCGGGCAGCGTCAGCGCATTGCGATTGCGCGTGTGTTCCTTAAGAACCCCGCCGTGGTCATTCTCGACGAGGCCACCTCGAGCCTCGACACCGAAAGCGAACGGCACGTCGAGGAAGCACTCGAAGAGCTGCTCGACGGGCGCACGACGCTCATCATCGCGCACCGACTCAGCACGGTGCGTCGCGCCGATCGCGTGATGGTGCTCGACGCGGGGCGCATTGTCGAGACGGGGTCACACGAGGAATTGCTCGAGCGGGAAGACGGGGTATACGCTCGCCTTTATGCGATTGGCGGATAACTGAGACTGCGGTTGTCGGGGTCGCGGGTGGGGGTCTGGGCACGGCCACTACAGTCGGGGCACAGCAACGACAGTCGGGGTACAGCCACTACGGTCGGGGTCGATATACAGTCGGGGTCTCCGCCGGGTCGGGGTAAAAATGTCGGAGCTGCCCCGACCCAGACCCTACCGCCGACGCGCCAGCGAAGCGCAGCGCAAGACCCGACAGAGACTCCGACTGTTATTCGACCCCGACCGTGGTGGCTGTACCCCGACTGTCGTAGCTGTGCCCCGACTGTAGTGGCCGTGCCCAGACCCCCACCCGCAACCAAGACCCCGACCCAGCAGCAAGTATTCAGAACGCGACTTCAAGGCGAGTCTGCACCGCCGCCTCAACGCGCACCTTCGTCTGCTTCACTCCCAGCCGCTCATGCCACGCCACGAGTGTGTAGCGCCCCGGCGGCACGTTATCGAAGTGGAACTCCCCGTCGGCACCGGTGACCGCCACATACGGGTGCGGCGCCACCACCAGCCACGCACGCACCCACGGGTGCATGTCGTCGGTTACCTGCACCAAGGCGGGCGCCGACGTCGCATCGCTGGTGGGGACGATCTGCCCCACATCGCTCAGCAGCACGGTGGTGCGTGACCGCGTTTCACCCGCGGCGGTGAACTGCAGCCGCGACATCATCGCGTCGCGACCATTCACCAGCACCGTGCTTCCCACAGCCACGCGCTGCACGCGCGGCTCGAGGCGACAGCCGTCGAGCGTGAGCTTCACCCGACGCGGCGCGTCGTCGCGCGGGCCGGAGGCCACGCCAATGAGCCACACCACGCCGTTCCCGACACCACCGTCGCTGCTCGGCACGATCGACTGACTGAACGGCCGACACACCGCGAGATCGTGCGTGGGCGTGATGCCCGTGTCGCGCGGGGAACCGCCCGTGATCCGTCCGAGGATCACGCCTGGGGTGGGCACGGTGCGCACAGTGTACTCCGTACCACTCGGCCCACCGGCGGCGCGCGTGAGCGACGCCACTTCACTGTCGACGATCGGTGCATCGGCGCTGGCGTCGTCAGACGTACCCGACGCACTCATTGTTGCGGGCACGTCGGCGATGCGTGCGCCCACGGTATCGGTGGCGCGCGCACTGTCGTCACCGCAGGCCGTAGCCCACAGGCACGCAGCCAGCGCCACGGCGCCCACGCGCCAGAGGGACGGCGGCATCCCGCGCGCGTTCCGCAGCGGACTTAGACGACGAATCAGACGACGAACAGGTCGCGCTGCACCACGTCGGGTGTCACGAGCAACGCATCGTCGCCGACATACGCATTCACTTCGCTGCGCACGCCGAACTCGCCCACGAGATACACGCCGGGCTCGATGGAGAAGCCAACGCCCGGAATGAGCACGCGATCGTCGCGTGACTCGAGGTTGTCGATTTGCGGGCCACTGCCGTGCAACTCGCGAGAGTCGATGCTGTGCCCCGTGCGATGCCAGAAGTGCGGACCGAAGCCGCGCGCGTCGATGATCGCGCGCGCGGCATCGTCGGCTTCCCCGCCGCGCACCACCTCGCCCGCGGCAATGCGATCGCGCAGCAGCGCAAGCGCCGCATCGCGGGCATCGCGCACCGCTTCCCAGACCTGCACCACCTTGTCCGAGGGCGAACCCACCGAGGCCATCCACGTCTGATCGGCGTAAATGCCCTTGGGCTCCTTCGCCCACAAGTCGACGAGCAGCACATCGCCGCGCTGCACGAGCCGTGGACGCGATGCCGACGGTACGTAGTGCGGGTTGGCCGCATTCTCCGACGCGGCCACATCGGGGCCGTGGTCGGTTTCGAGACCGGCACGGGCGAACGCGTCGAGAATGCGCTGCTGTAGTTCGTGTTCGGCAGCCGGCGTCCCCGCCGCCACCATGGCGCCGGCGTGGTCGATGGTGTCGCGCGCGATGGCCGCAATGTGCTGCGCCGCACGCTGGTGCGCCGCGAGGTGCGCCGGCGTCCACGTGGCGTACACCTGCGACACGAGTTCTCCGCTGCTCACCACCGTCGCGCCGCTCGCACGCACCAACTCCAACACCCCGGCGGGGATGCGATCGAGATACGGAATGGCGTCGCCGGGAGAATACTCCATGGCCACGCGCTTCCCCTGCACCAACGAGGCCACTTCGTCTTCGAGCGCGCGCCATCCGCTGTATACGCGCAGCGGCCATGCCTTTGGCCACTTGGCCCACGGACCGGGTTCGATGGCGTGTTGAATGCCAATCGGCAGCCCGGTACGCGGAATGAACGCGAACACGCGACGTGAACAGAGCCCGCCGAAGCCAAGCAAGCCGGCCGCAATCGCATTCGTTCCGCGGAAGTCGTACAGCAGCCAGCCGTCGAGATCGGCGTCGGCGAGCAGTTGCTGCAAACGCGGCAGCAGCTCAGGCGTGAGCATGTGGTCTGGTATCGGAGAGAGGGATCAGCGACGACGCCACTCGGCCCGCCATTGGCACCGGGCGTCGCCGCGTGTGCGGCACATCACGTGGTCGACCGCACCGTCGGCGTCGACCAGCAGCTGCAGCGATTCGCGAAACGCCGCTTCGTACAGTCCGCACCCGGCGCCCTTGGGCGCCGCGTCGGCCGACACCGGCGACTCGACTTCGAGCAGGAGCGTACTCCCCTGTCGCACGAGGGTGCCATTCATGTAGCGACGCGCAATGGTGCGGAGCGCCCCGAGGGCCATGGGACGCGCGATCAGCGCCGGCAGCGAACGCGCCGCGCGGCGACGCGGGCCGCTCACGGTATCCACGAACGCCTGCGCCCACCGGCGACCCGCTTCACGGAACGCGAGATCGGCATCGGGGCGACGGCCGATGAGCCGCGCCAACGCGAGAATTTCTTCGTAGCCAATGCGCTGACGCGCGCGAATGGCGTCGTTGTAGCGACGGATCTGCTGCAACACCGTCTCGCTCAACCCCAGCCGCTTGTTGCGCAGCTCGTGCACGAAGTCGGTATCGAGCTCAGCCGCAGGGGTATCGATCGCCTTGACCGCCTCCAGCAGCGCCAACGGCAGGCGCGCATCGAGCGGGCTGCCGTGGAGCGGCAGGACCGTCTCGGAGGCTAGCGGGGTGGCCCGGGGGGCTCGGCCGTCGTTGGCGATGGACAGTGGCTGCATAGTCGTCCATGCTAACGTGTTCTGGGTCACGGGAACAAGCGCGAGTATATGGCGAACGCTTTATTTCGGCGAGTTGCGAACAGAATGGGGGTATGAGAGCGTTGCGTCAGTATCTGGCGCGAGAAGCGCTCGGGTGATTCCGCCTCGAAGCGCCAGCGTACGCCCCGTCATCACTCCTCAAGTCGGTTTTCCCCCTGGCTGCAGACTGTTTCACCAGTCGGCTCCATCTCCACGCTTTCGTGGACGGTGAGCTCGACTCCGATATTCCCGGCGCGGCGTTCCGCGAAGTCATCTTGAGCCATCTGGCGCACTGCGAGCGGTGCGCGCGGCTCGAGGGGCAGCTTCGTGCCTTGCGTCGTCGACTGCGTGAGTGCGGGGCGCGCGGGGGACCCACCGACGAGCGGCCCAGCGACGAATTCCGGACGAAGATGGCGCGCCTCCTGGCCGGCTGAGTCCGGCCGCTGTGTCACCGGTTGCCGTGCAGGAACTCGTGTTGGCGGTAGCCGTGTCGGGCACCGTGGCCCTGATGGCGTGGCGGGCCGGCAGCCTGTCGCGCAGCGGCGCGGCGGCGGCACTGATCGTGGGGACGGTCTGCCTGACCGCAGGACGGGCGTGGGGCGGTTTTCTGGTGCTCTGGTTCATCGCAGCCTCGCTGGCGTCCAAAGTGGGCCAGCGGGCCAAGGAAGCGGCCACGGGCGACGTGGTCGCCAAGGGCGGCCCGCGCGACGCGTTGCAGGTGCTGGCCAACGGCGGTGTGTACGCGGCGACAGCCCTGGTGGCAGTGGTCCGCCCTGAATTCGCGGCCGTTGCCGCTACGCTCGGCGCCGCCGCTTTGGTGGCCGCCGGCGCCGATACGTTGGCCACGGAAGCCGGAACGCTGGCGAAAGGACGCCCATGGTCGCTGCGTACGGGCGGCGTCGTTCCTACGGGGAGTTCGGGCGCCGTGAGCGCGCCGGGATCTGCGGGCATGGTGCTGGCCTCGGTGGGATTCGCGCTCTCGGCCCACTGGGTGGGGCTCATCCCGATGACCGCCGTCGCGCCCGTTGCTCTTGCGGGCGTCGCCGGCGCGGTGGTGGACACCCTCGTCGGTGCGTGGTGGCAGGCGCGGCGCTGGTGCCCGTCCTGCGAGCGTGAAACCGAGCAGCACCGGCACCGGTGCGGGACGACCACGGTCCACTATCGCGGGGTATCATGGCTGGGGAACGATGCGGTCAACCTGCTCTGTACCGTGGCGGGAGCGGCGGTAATGGGGGCACTCTTGCGTAGTGGCGGCTCCTGAACGGCGGCCGGGGTCGGGGTCTGATGCCGGCGCTTTACTGACTTTCGTCGCTAGCCCTCAGGAAAAAGAACGCAAGGGGAAAGGGGGAAGCGCGCGTCGATCCACTGGGAACCGCAGTTGAGGTTGGTGCGGACCGAACCGCGCTTTCCCCTCTGCCCTTGCGTTCTTTTCCCTGAGGGCTCGATTCGGCGCTAGTGGACCGCCGGACCAGCCAACCGTAGTTGCGTTGGAAAGCGCGAACTCCTCATCCCCTTCCCGAGTTAACTCTTCGTGATTCGTCCTCAGGTCCTCGTCGTTGGCGGTGGTCCCGCCGGGAGCTCGGCGGCATGGCATTGTGCCATGGCGGGGCTCGACGTGTGCCTGGTGGACCGCGCCCGCTTTCCGCGGGCGAAGCCGTGCGCCGAGTATGTGAGTCCCGAGGGGTCGCGCCTGCTGCACGCGATGGGGGCGCTGGAGACGCTGGAGGCGCAGGCGGCGCAGCTGACGGGCATGGTGGTGCACGCACCGTCGGGGGAACGCATTCACGGCGAGTTCGTGGCCCGCCACGGCTTCCGTGGCTTTCGCGACAAGGGCCTCGGCGTGCGTCGCGAAATCCTCGACACGGTGCTGCTGCGGCGTGCACGGGACGCCGGCGTCACGGTAATCGAAGAGGCGAAGGTCGAATCGCTCACGCACGATGATGTCGGTGCGGTGAACGGTGCGGTGGTGCGTACCGAAGAAGGCACGCAAGTCATGCGGGCATCGTTGGTGATTGGCGCCGACGGACTGCGCAGCGTGGTGTCGCGCCGCCTCGGGTTGGCGCATCAGTCGCGCTGGCCGCGCCGCGTCGCGCTCGTCGCGCATTATCGCGATGTGCAAGGCATCGGCTCGCTCGGCGAAATGCACGTCACGCGCACCGGCTACGTAGGACTCGCGCAGGTGAGCGGTGGGCTGGTGAACGTCGCACTCGTGGTGCCCAAGTCGCGTGCGGGGGCCATGCGCGATGGGGCTGCCGCGTATCTCGACGCGTGGATCGCCGCGCAACCGTCGCTGGCGCCGCGCTTTGCTGGTGCCACACGCGTTACGCCAGTGCGCGCCACCGGGCCCTTTGCGTCGCGGGCGTCGCGTCCATGGGCGCCCGGCGCCATGCTCACCGGCGACGCCGCCGATTTTTACGACCCGTTCACGGGCGAAGGGATTTACTCGGGGCTGCGTGGCGGCGAGCTGTTGGCGGAATACGCGCAGGCGGCGGTACTCGCGTCGTCGCGCGACGCGCATTTGCGCGCCCTGCGTGGCTACGGACAGGCCCGCAAAGACGTGTTCGGCGGCAAGTGGCGCGTGGAGCAGCTTATCGGGCTCGCGGTGTCCGTACCGCCGTTGCTAAACCATGCGGCGCGGGTGCTGTCGCGCGACCGTGATCTCGCCGATCTGCTCATTGGCGTGACGGGTGATTTCGTGCCGCCCTCGGCGGTGCTGCGTCCGCGCACCCTGCTGCGGTTTTTCTCGTGACCGCTCGGAAGTGCTGGAGCGTGTTGCCTCCTCCCAACCATTGTCGAACTTCTGTTGATGATAGACGCTGATCTGTTTCGTGCAGTCCTTGGACGTTTTGCTTCCGGCATTACCGTCATCACTACCACCGATGACAACGGTACACCGCACGGCATGACCGTGAGTGCGTTTTCTTCGCTCAGTCTCGACCCGCCGCTGGTCCTGGTGTGCGTGGGCAACGATGCCACCATGGCGCCGGTGCTGGCGGCGAAGGACTCGTTCGTGGTGAACGTGTTGAGCGCCACGCAGGAGGCCGTCTCGCGACGCTTTGCCGGCAAGGTGGATGACCGGTTTGCGGGCGTAGGCTATCACGACGGCAAGCTCGGCGATCCGGTGCTCGACGACGTACTCGCCTCCATGCAATGCCGCATCGTGGCGCGGCATCCGGCGGGCGACCACGTGATCGTGGTCGGCGAAGTGGTCGACGCCGCAGCGTTCGAGGGGAAACCACTGCTGTATTATCGCGGCGGGTACGCCGTGCTCGAACGTTAAGGCGTACCGGCGGGTATACTCCCTCCATGTTCACTCCAGCGCGGCGCCGCGGTAGCGAGATCCTCGATGATCCCAGCGCGGACGCCGCGTTGTCGTTGCGCTCGCTTCGTGACATCGCGCTGGCCAATCGGTTCTTCGGCGGCAAGCGCGCGGTGGTGCACGAGGTGGCGACGCTGCTGCGCCTGTATCCCGGTGGGCAGGAGCCCGTCACGTTGCTCGACATCGGGACGGGGTTGGGCGATATCCCGGCGGCCGCCGCGCGGATGGCAGGCCGCCGCGGGCTCGTCATGCGCACCATCGGCCTCGAGCGTGCGCCCATGCTGGCAGCCGCGGCCGCCACGCGCTGCACGAATGCACTGGCAGCCGATGCCATGCGCCTGCCATTCGCCGACAACAGCATCGACATCATCACCATCTCGCAGGTCCTGCATCACTTCGAAGACGCCGAAGCGTCGCACCTGCTGCAGGAGTGCACCCGCGTCGCCCGCATGGGGGTCGTGGTGGGCGATTTGCGTCGGAGTTGGCTCGCCGTCGCCGGACTCTGGTCGTCATCGTTTCTGCTGGGCTTTCATCCCGTCAGCCGCCATGATGGGATGCTCTCAGTGCTTCGCGGGTACACCAAGCCGGAACTGCGCGGCCTCATCGAGGGCGCCACCGGGTGTCCCGCCGGCGTCAAGCACCGTTTGGGTTTTCGCATTACGGCCGTCTGGTCGCCGCGCTATCGTGGGGCGTAGCGCTGGTTGCGCGCGTTACGCCTGTTGCATTGTCGTCCTCCCGCTTCCCGTCTGCACTCATGCCTGTGATGTCGACTGCTGCTCCCTTTGACCTTGGTCCGCCACCCACCGGTCGCCTCGTGACGACGGTGGATGAATTGCTCGTCCGCGCGCCGGTGCAGCGCATCTTCGACATCGCGGCGGCGGTGGAGCACTGGCCGGCATACCTCACGCACTATCGCTATGTGCGGTTTCGCGAACAGCGCCGTGACGGCGGCGGCATCGTGGAGATGGCCGCCAATCGTCCCTTCGGATTGTTCAACTGGCCCACTTGGTGGCTCTCGGAAATGGCCGTGAACCGCGACGTCCCGTGGGTGCGCTTTCGCCACATCGGTGGGGTGACCACGCACATGGATGTGGAGTGGAGTTTCACTGAGGTGTCCGGGGGCACACTCACGCGCATCGTGCACGTGTGGAATGGACCGGGGTGGCCACTCATCAGCGACTTCGCTGCGACGCAGATCATTGCGCCCGTGTTCGTGCACGGCATCGCGTCGCGCACGCTCGCGGGGCTGGCGAAGGCCGCCGAGCGATCGCCCGCCGGTAGCGTGACGCGAGGTGCCGCATGAGCGCGCCGACGAACACGCATACGCGTCGTCGTGTCGCCATTACCGGCATCGGCTGTGTTACGCCAATCGGCACCGGTGTCGACGCGTTGTGGAACGGATTACGCGCGGAGAAGTCGGCCGTTGGCGCGGCCACCCGTTTCGATTCGAGTATTTACCGGTCGCGGTGCGCGGCGCAGGTAGACGGCTTCGATCCTACCGACTGGATCGACCCCAAGCGGGTGAAGCGCCTCGACCGCTTCAGCCAGTTCGCGGTGGTGAGTTCCATACTGGCACTGCAGGATGGCGCGCTCGATCTCGACCGCACCAATCGCGAACGTATGGGCGCCATGATGGGCACTGCGCTGGGCGGTGTGGGCTACGCCGAAGAACAAGCAGCGAAGTTTGCGCAGCATGGCCTGCGCGCCGTCGACGCGACGTTGGCACTCGCCGTCTTCGGCGGGTCGGCCAGCTGCAACATCGCCATCGAATTCGGCGTGAGTGGCCCCAACAGCACCAACGCCATGAGCTGCGCGTCGGGCTCGATGGCCATAGGCGAAGCGTTCCGGCAAATCCGCGATGGCTACGCCGACGTCATGCTCGCCGGCGGATCTGAAGCGCCGCTGGCGACACTCTGCTTCGGCGCGTTCGCCCTCATTCGCGCCATGAGTACGCGCAACGACGACCCCACCAATGCGTCGCGCCCGTTCGATGCCGATCGCGACGGCTTCGTCATGGGCGAAGGGGCGGCGGTGTTGCTGCTCGAATCGTGGGAGCACGCCGAGGCGCGCGGGGCGCGCATCTACGCCGAGCTGAGTGGGTACGGTACGACCAACGACGCGCACCACATGACCGCGCCGCTCCCCGGTGGGGCACAAGCCGCGCGCTGTGTCCAGATGGCGCTTGCCGACGCGAACGTGGCGCCCACCGACGTGGAGTACATCAACGCGCACGGGAGCAGCACGCCGCTCAACGACCCCACCGAAACGGTCGCCATCAAGCGCGTCTTCGGCGATCACGCCTATCGTATCCCCATCTCCAGCACCAAGGGTTACTACGGCCACGCCCTCGGCGCGAGCGGCGCCTTCGAAGCCGCCATCTGCGCGCTTGCCATTCAGCGCGGCTGGATTCCGCCTACGGTAGGGCTGCAAACGCCCGACCTGGAGTGCGACCTCGACTTCGTTCCCGGCACCGGTCGCGAGGTGCAGCCGCGCGTAGTGGTGTCGAACTCGTTCGGCTTTGGCGGAATCAACTCAGCGCTGGTCTTTCGTCGGCACTGACCGCGTTCCGGTACGCGCCCCCCCCCAAAGGGGTCAGAGTCAAAAAGGGGTCAGAGTCGTTTTCGACTCTGACCCCTTTTTGACTCTGACCCCTTTGGGGGGGGGGGGCGCTTCGGCTACGGCCGAGGTCAGCGAGTGCCGTACTTGTCGGCGTAGCGCACGATCGACTCGCGCACGATCTCCATCGCTTCCTGGCTCTTGCGCCACCCCATGATCTCCATGCGCTTGCCCTCGAGATCCTTATAGATCTGGAAGAAGTGCTCCACTTCCTTGAGGTAGTGCGGCGACAAGTCGGCAATGTCGAACACGTCCGAGTAGTACGGATCGTCCGCGGGCACCGCGAGGATCTTGTCGTCCGGCTCACCCTTGTCGAGCATCATGAGCACGCCAATCGGGCGCGCGTTGATCTGACAGCCGGGGAACGTCGGCTCGTTGATCTTGACCAGCACGTCGAGCGGATCGCCGTCTTCGTGCAGCGTGCGCGGAATGAAGCCGTAGTCGCCCGGATAGTGCACGGCGCTGTACAGCACGCGATCGAGCTTGAAGTGCCCCGTGTCCTTGTCGAGCTCGTACTTGTTGCGCGAACCCGACGGAATTTCGATGATGGCCGTGACCTGCTCCGGCGGATTGACGCCGGGGGCGATGTCGTGCCAAGGGTTGTGCAGCATCCAGTCTACTCCAGAAGAAATCAGCGACGCGCCAGGACGGCGGACGCTTCGAGGGCGAAATAGGTGATTATCAAGTCGGCGCCGGCCCGCGCGATGGCCACGAGCGATTCCATCATCGCGCGTTCGCCATCGATCCATCCGCGTTCGGCGGCCGCCTTGATCATCGAGTACTCGCCGCTCACCTGATACGCCGCGAGCGGAAGTCCGGTGTCCTGCTTGACGGCCGCGATGATATCGAGATACGTGCCCGCCGGCTTGACCATGAGAATATCGGCACCTTCCTGCACATCCTGACGGACCTCGCGCAGCGCCTCACGCGCATTGGCCGGGTCCATCTGGTAGCTGCGACGGTCGCCGAACGACGGCGTGCTTTCGGCCGCCTCACGGAACGGCCCGTAGAACGCCGACGCGTATTTGGCCGCGTAGCTCATGATGGGAATGTGCGCATAGCCCGCTGCATCGAGCGCCGCCCGCAGATGGCCAATGCGATGATCCATCATGTCGCTCGGCGCGATGATATCGGCCCCCGCCTCGGCGTGGGCCACCGCTTCGCGCGCGAGCAGATCGAGCGTGGCATCGTTGTCCACGTCGCCCTCGGGCGTGAGCAGGCCGCAGTGGCCGTGATCGGTGTACTCACACATGCACACGTCGGTCACGACCAGAAGCTGCGGATACTCGCGCTTGACCGCGCGCACCGCTTCGGCCACGGGACCATCCGGATCCCACGCCGACGAGCCCGTCGCGTCTTTGTCGTCGGGAATACCGAACAGCAAGATGCCGCCAATGCGTGCATCAACGGCGCGCTGCGCATCCTTGAGCAGTTCGTCGACGCTCGTTTGGAAGACACCCGGCATGGAGCCAATGGGCGTGCGAATGCCCTGCCCCGAACGCACGAAGAGCGGCCACAAGAACTGCGCACTGTCGAGTCGCGTTTCACGCACGACGCGACGCAACGCATCGGTGCGGCGCAGACGGCGCAAGCGAACGGTTTTGTCGACGGCACTCACTTGGCCGCGTCCTTGAGCACGTTGGGCGTATTCGCGCGCAGCTCTTCGAGAATGGCGGCGCCACCCGAGGCATGCAGCTGACGCGCAAGCTCGCGGCCACTGGCGGCCGGGTCGTTCAAGTCGATGGGCAACCCGCCGCGCACCGCCGTCTCACCGTCGACGCTCGCAATGATCGCGTGCAGCATGAGCCCGTACTTGGGCTCATCGAGCGTGGCCGCGCCAATGGGCACCTGACAACCGCCTTCGAGACTCGCGAGCAGCGACCGTTCCGCCGTGACCGACAACCGCGTGGCCGCGTGATCGAGCTTCTGCAGCACCTGTACCATCGCGTCGTCATTCACACGCGCCTGCACGGCAATGCACCCCTGCCCCGGTGCGCCGAGCCAATCGGGAGCGTTGAGCAGGCTCACGATGCGATGGCCCAACCCCAGACGACGGAGGCCAGCGGCGGCGAGCAGCGCGGCATCGACCTGTCCTTCGTCGATCTTGCGGAGTCGGGTGCCCACGTTGCCGCGGAGTTCGCACACCTCGAGGTCGGGACGCAGCGCGCGCAGCTGCGCACGGCGGCGGAGCGAGCTCGTGCCCACCTTCGCGCCTTCCGGCAGCTCCTCGAGCTTCGTGGCGGTGATCCCCGGTCGCGTGACGAAGGCATCGCGCGGGTCTTCACGTTCGAGCAGCGCCACGAGAAAGAGCCCGGCTGGATCGGCCGTGGGCAAGTCCTTGAGCGAGTGCACCGCGCAGTCGGTCTTGCCGGTGAGCAAGTCGGCTTCGAGTTCGGCGGTGAACAAGCCTTTCTCGCCAATGGCCGACAGCGGCTTGTCGAGAATGCGGTCGCCGATGGTGGTGTAAGTCACGAGCTCCGACTCGACGCCGTGCGCCGCGAGCAGTGACGCGACCTGGCGGGCCTGAAAGAGGGCCAGTTCAGAGCTACGGGTTCCGATGCGAAGGGGAGCGGTCATGCCGGTAAGCTAAGCGATGGGGCGCGTCATGGGCGGTAGGCGGCCACGATCGCCCGCACCCACCCCTCCATGGTCGCGGCGTTGCTCTCCAGCTTTACCGGAAAGCCGGCCACCTTGGCGGCCCGCGCGGTTACCGGGCCAATGGCGGCCACCGGCAGTCGGCTCGCATGCTCCGCGGGCAGCGCGTCGAGTAGCGAATCGACGGCGCTGGGAGCGGCGACGGTGACGAGGTCGATTTCCCCGGCCTTGGCCAAGGCGCGGATTTTGGCTTGACCATCAGGATCTGGCGCACTGCGGTACACCGGCACCATGTCCACCACGGCGCCCAAGGTTCGCAGTCCGTCGGGGAGCACATCGCGCGCCCCTGCGGCGGCTGGGTACAGCATGCGGGCGCCGTCCACGTCGGAGCGTTCCGCCATGAGATCGACCATGCCTTCAGCCTGCATCTTTTCCGGTTGCACCGTGGGCGTGCGCCAACCGTGGGCGTCGCAGGCCTGCGCCGTGGCGGCGCCCACCACGGCCAGACGGCGCGTGGCCATCACGTCGTCGGCGCCGAGGGCTGTCACCGCACGCGCCATGTGCTCGACGGCATTCACGCTGGTGAGCAGCACCCAGTCGTACTGCGCGAGCGACGTGACCGCGGCATAGAGCGGCGCCGGGTCGAGTGTCTCGATGCGCGTGAGCGGAATTTCGTGCACCATCGCCCCCACGCGCCTGAGCGCGTCGGCGAGCGGCGCCCCGCGTTCGCCGGCGCGCGTCACCGCAATGCGGATACCGGCGAGCAGCTGCGGGAGTGGGGCGGGTGTTGGTGCGGGCACTGCCGACGTTACGACCGCTTGCTCTGCGACACGCGTCGCACCATGAGCACGACGTACGCGGCCAATGAGCCGATGGTGATGAGGTACCCGGCCCACATGTAGATCTCCGTAGCCGGCGGGCCGCTCGTCTTGGCGACGTAGGCCACTGTGTCCTGAGCTGCAGCGAGGAGCAGCACGGCAGCGTCCATCATGCGCCTTCCATGGCGGCGCGCGCGTCACGCACGGCTGCCCATCGCATGCGGACACGTAGCAGCGCGAAGAAGAGCATCAGATACGCCACGTTCGCGAGCAGAAATGTCAGCAGCATTTCCGGTGGCAACGACGGCTTCTCCGGCTTGAGCACCACGGGACCTGGATGCATGCCGCGGAACAGCTTGACGGTAAGGTGAATGAAGGGCACCAGCAGCGCAGCCAATGAGCCCATCACCGCCGACAGGCGCGCGCGATTTTCCTGACTTTCGACGGCACCGCGCAGAACGAGGTAGCCCAACACGAGCAACCAGAGGAAGAGCGTACTGGTAATGCGCGCTTCCCATACCCACCACGTCCCCCAGCTGGTTCGCGCCCACACCGGCCCGGTGACTAGCACGATCCCCATGAAGAGCAGCCCGATTTCCGCGCTCGATTCGGCCAAGCGGTCCAGCCGTTCGTCCTTGATCCACAAATACAGAATGCTCGCGATCGCGAGCAGGCCGCAAGATACATACAGCCCCACGATCGCAGCTGGCACGTGCATGTAGAAAATCTTCTGCGCGGCGCCGAGCATGGCGTCGACCGGCGTGAACCAGATCGCGCGTATGCACACAGCAAGGACCGCGAGCAGCGAGAGAACAAGAAACCCGTCGATAGCCTTGGCCTCGGGAAGGGTTCCCGGGGCGGAACTGGTCGCCGTAGCCGACGCCATGTGCACTACTCCTCGATCGTGAACGGAAAGACGGCAATGCACGCCGTCACGAAAACCAGATCAAACGCCAGCAACAACTTGAACCACGGCATCGCATCGGCGAGCGGTTGCCCGCGCAGAATCACCGCCGATGTCTGTGCCGCCGGAATGACCAACGGCACAAAAAACGGGAGCGTCATCATGGGGAGCAGCAGCTCCGCCATGCGCGTGTTACTGGCCACCGCAGCGAACAACGTTCCCACCGCCGCCAGCCCCAACGACGCGCAGAAGACGATGCCGATGAGCACCCCCCACGCGCTCCCGATCTGAAGATCGAAGAACAACGCCACCGCCGGAAGCGTCAACGCCTGTACCCCGGAGACAAACGCGAGGTTGGCCAGAACCTTTCCCGTGAAGATCGCCTCCCGACTCACCTGACTGGCCAGCAACCCGTCGTACGCCCGCTCGGAGAGCTCGAGCCCGAACGACCGGTTCAACCCCAGCAGTCCGGAAAAGGTGAAAATCACCCAGAGCACACCGGGCGCGAGATCGAACGCGGGAATGGCCGTCGGGTCCCACGTAAAGCGGAAAATCACCACGGCCAGCACCGCGAACACCGTCGCGGCCAGGAACGCGCTGCGTGTGCGGAACTCGATGAGCAGATCCTTGCGCGCAATACGCAGCGTATCGGCCCAGAAGGCGGGCGCGCGGTGCCGCACGGGGCTCTCGGGCGTGCTCACGCGATGCCCTCGTGCACGAGCGTGCGGTACAGCGCCTGAAAGGCCGGCAAGTCGAAGCCGCCCGCCGGCGTCGCCTCGTCGTACACGAACGATCCGTTGCGCATGATCACCGCGCGCGTGGCCAACGCGATGCCCTCCACGAGGTTGTGCGTCACCAGCACCAGCGTCGCGCCCCCCGCCTTGAGGTCGCGCAACGCCTCGGTAAACGCCAGCGCTCCCACTTCGTCGAGCCCCGTATACGGCTCGTCGAGCAGCACCAGCCGCGGCGCATGTACCAGCGCGCGCGCAATGGACACGCGCTGCTGCAACCCACGACTCAAAAAGCGCACGGGCTGACGTTCACGGTCCAGCACCCTCAGCCGCGTGAGCACCTGCGTCGTGGCCGCATCGGCCTCGATGACCCCCTGGCACTCGGCGGCAAAGCGCACATTCTCGCGCACCGTCATGGCGGGGTACAGCATGGAGTGGTGCGAAATGAGCCCCACCAGCCGCCGCGTATCGGCCGGCCCCGGGAGCGTTACCCCGTGCAGCCGCGTCGTACCCTTGGTGGGCTTGAGCAGCCCGCCCAGCAGGCGCAGCAACGTGGTCTTGCCGGCCCCGTTGGGACCAAACAGCGCCAGGCAGTCGCCTTCTCCCAGCGTGAGCGAGACGCCGTTCACCGCTTTCCGCCCCCCGAATGCCCGCACCAGCCCGTCGGCCTCGACAGCAGGCGTACGCGCGGGGGGAGCAACGGCACCGCCGGCGACTATGGCCGCAGCGGTTTCGTGAGGGATCGGCATCGCTCTACATTAGCGGAACGCGCCGTGCCCCGCGATGGACGGTCCGCCGTTCCCACGCCGGGCGCGCCCCCTGTTTCCGTACTTGCCGGACAGTTTGCTGTTCCCTCACGACCGGTCCCACCGGATGAGCCGCTCATGAACAACCTCGACGTGCTGCTGCAGGAAAACCGAAGCTTCCCGCCGTCGCCCGAATTCCGGGCCAAGGCTCACGTGCACGACGGCCAGCTACACGCCGACGCCGACGCCGACCCGCACGCCTTTTGGGCGCGCGAGGCCGCGACGCTGGAGTGGATGAAGCCGTGGGACACCGTCTGCGAGTGGACCCCGCCGCGCGCCAAGTGGTTCACGGGCGGTTCGCTCAACGTATCGGTGAATTGCGTGGACCGGCACATTCACGGCCCGCGCCGCAACAAGGCCGCGCTCATCTGGGAAGGCGAACCAGGCGACCGTCGCACCTGGACCTATTGGGACCTGTACCGCGAAGTGAATCTCGCGGCCAACATGCTCAAGAAGCTCGGCGTCACCAAGGGCGATCGCGTGGCGATCTACATGCCCATGATCGCCGAGGCGGTCGTGGCCATGCTGGCGTGCGCGCGCATTGGCGCCATTCACACCGTGGTGTTCGGTGGCTTCTCTCCCGAGTCGCTGCGCGATCGCATCAACGACTGCGGCTGCAAGGTGCTCATCACCGCCGATGGTGGCTATCGCCGCGGGCAGACGGTGCCGCTCAAGCGCAACGCCGACGAAGCACTGAAGGAGTGCCCCACGATCGAGCACGTGCTCGTGGTGATGCGACGCCGTAGCGGCGTGGGCGACGAAACGTTTGCCGAAATGCAGGAAGGGCGCGACCACTGGTGGCACCGCCTCAAGCGGCAGGTGCCCAAGTATTGCGAGCCCGAAGTCATGGACGCCGAAGACGTGTTGTTCATTCTCTACACGAGCGGCACCACCGGCAAACCCAAAGGCATCGTCCACACCACCGGTGGCTATCTCACCGGCGCAGCGGCGACGACCAAGTACGTGTTCGACTTGAAGGACGAAGACGTGTACTGGTGCACCGCCGACATCGGCTGGATTACCGGCCACACGTATCTCACGTACGGCCCGCTCGCGAACGGCACCACGTGCGTGATGTACGAAGGCGCACCCGATTGGCCCGACAAAGATCGCTTCTGGCAGATCTGCGAGCGCTATGGCGTGACCGTGTTCTATACGGCGCCGACCGCCATTCGTGCGTTCATGAAGTGGGGAGCGCCGTACGTCGAGAAGCACGACTTGTCGCAACTGCGCGTGCTGGGCTCGGTGGGTGAGCCCATTAATCCCGAAGCGTGGATGTGGTACCACAAAGTGATCGGCAAGGAGCGCTGCCCCATTGTCGACACGTGGTGGCAGACGGAAACGGGATCCATCATGATCACGCCGCTACCCGGTGTGACGAGCACCAAGCCCGGGTCGGCCACGACGCCGTTCCCCGGCATCAAGGCGACGTTGCTCGATTCACAGGCGACCGAGATTGGCGTGGGTGGTGGACTGCTGGCGATTACCCATCCGTGGCCGAGCATGCTGCGCACCATCTGGGGCGACGATCAGCGTTATGTCGACACGTACTTCACCAAGTGGGAAGGACGCCCCGATCTGTATTTCCCAGGTGATGGCGCCAAGCGTGATGACGACGGCTTCTTGTGGATTCTGGGGCGCGTCGACGACGTGCTCAACGTGGCCGGCCATCGTATTGGCACCATGGAGGTCGAGAGCGCGCTCGTCGATCACCCCGCGGTGGCCGAGGCCGCGGTGGTGGGCAAGAGCCACGAGATCAAGGGCCAGGCGATTGCCGCCTTCGTGACATTGCGGGCCGGATTCACGCAAAGCGGCTCATTGCGCGATGAACTGCGCGAACATGTCGCGCTCAAGATCGGCGCGTTGGCACGCCCCGATGATATTCTCTTCTCCGCCGATTTGCCCAAGACGCGCAGCGGCAAGATCATGCGTCGCCTGTTGCGTGACATTGCCGAAGGGCGGGCGCTTGGGGATACGACCACCCTTGCCGATCCGTCAGTGGTGGCGGGACTCAAGGATCAGTACGAGGCGCAGGAAAGCTGAGGCGAACCTGTTGGGGTCGTCAGGAATCTGTGCGCTGCGCTACAGATTGCCGGCTTGCTCGTTAGTAGATTGACCCGTGGCGCGAAACTCGCCACGGGTCAGTTTCGTTGTGGTAGGTGTCACCCCAATGGTTGCCATGCGTGGCGCCGCGAACCATCGAGAAGCTCTGAACGTCCATGTCACTGCTCAGCAAACTCTTCCCGGAAAATCTGTTCCCCCGCAAGCTCTCGGCCGACGCCGAGCAGCGGCTGCGGCTGGCGCAGGCGCGTGCGGAAGAAGCGCTCATTGAGACGCACGTGGACAATGCGCTCATGTTCGTCGACACGCTCGCGACCGATGTCGGGTACGAGCGCGCGCTCGACATTTATGTGCGTGAGCTCGCCGTCCCTGATCCGCTGGCGAGTGTCATCGCGACGCGCGCGTTGGTCGCGCTGGGCGAAGCGCTCGTGCCGTCAGTCACGGCCGAAGGTGGCGCCGACAGTGTGCCCATGCCGGCCATTCGTCTCGACGAGGCCGCGGCGCGCCGCCGCCGGGCGTAAAGGCGCGCGGTCACTGCCACCTCGGCGGCAGTGACCGCGAGTGCCATTACTTCTTGGTGGTGTCCGCTGCCGGCGCGACCGCCGCAGGCGCCGCCGGTGCGGCCGCCGCGAGCGAATCCACAATCGCCTTGATTTGGTCGAAGGTCATGGGGCGAGCGTAGACTTGGTTGCCGATGATGATCGTCGGCGTGCTGTTCACACCTCGTTGCTGGCCTTCGGCCGCGTTGGCCTGAATGCGCGCGAGGTGGGCCTGCGAATCCATGCAGCTGTTGTACTTCGCCATGTCGAGGCCGATGCTCGTCGCGAGCGGGTCGATGATCTTGCGCGGGTTGCTCGTGGCCGCCGTGCTCCACTCCGTCTGGCTGGCAAAGAGCTGGTCGTGCATCTCCCAGAACTTGCCCTGATCGTTCGCGCATGCCGCCGCGAGGTGCGCAAAGAGCGTGTTCTGGTGGATGGAGGTGAGCGGGAAGTCGTAGAAGCGGAAGTTGGCGAGACCGGCATCGACGATGCGCGCCTTGACGTCCGGGCCCTGCAACGTCGCAAACTGGCCGCAGCCCGGGCACTCGAAGTCCGCGAACTCCACGATCGTGACCGGGGCGTCGGGATTGCCACGCAGGTAGCCCTCGGCCTTCATCGCCGGCGCGTTCGCCGGCAACTCCATGGGCTTGGGCTTGTTCTGCATCGTCGCCCAGAGGGCCCCACCACCAGCTACCAGCACCACGCCGATCACCAGCAGGAATCCGGTGTTCGACTTCTTGTTGGGCGTCACCTTTGCCACTCGATCTCCTCGTCGTTCCGGCGCGGTGCCGGAGGGTTTCGTGTCCCGCGCAGCGCGGCTGCCGCGTTGAAGGCGCACAGCACGTCTCGCGAATGCAGAGGGAAGCTATGCGCCATGTGGTTCCCTGCGCTATCCTGCCACCGTGTACACCGAACACCTGCGAATTCCTGTGGGCGCGGGCGCCCTGCACGTGGAGCGGCTTGGCCGGGCCGGCCCGGCGGTCGTGCTGGTGCACGGGTTCGGGCAGTGCGCCTTCAGCTGGCGTGCCGTTGCCCCGGTGCTGGCGTCGGCCGGCTACACCGTGGTCTGCGTCGACCTGCTGGGATTCGGGGAGTCCGACCGCCCCGCCAGCGCCGCCTACGGGCTCACGGCGCAGGCCGAGTACCTGGAACGGGCGTTGACGGCGCTGCGACTCGGCGAGGTGTCGGTGGTGGGGCAGGATGCGGGGGCCGAGGTGGCGCTGGTACTCGCCGCCCGCCACCCGCGGCGCGTGCAGCGACTGGCGCTGCTGGAGCCGCTGGATCCCGACGATCTGCCGGGCCCCGCCATTCGGGCCCTCCAGCGCACCTCGGCGCTGTCGGCGCTGAGCGCGAACAGCCTGTTCGGCGCGCGGCCGTTATTGGAGCCGCTGCTGCAGGATTCCGTGAGCGATCCGGCTCGTATGCCGGAGCGACTGGTGTTGCGCTATCTGGCGCCCTGGATTGGTCGAAACGGGGCGTCGGAGCTGCTGCAGCTCGCCAGCGCGGTCAGTCTGACCGAAGACAGCGCCGAAGAGAGTCCGCTCTCGGGGCTCGAGTCGTTTGCCGGCGACGTGCTGCTCTGGTGTGGCGGGGGCGAGCTCGGCGCGGCCGCGGCGCCGCGCGTGAAGGCCTGGCAGGCGCTGCTGGCCGCCGCGTCGGTGGTGCCCGTGATCACCACCCGCGCCCCGGGGATGCTTGTTTCGGAAGATGATCCGGAGGCGCTCACCACAGCGTTACGGGAGTGGCTTGCGTAGAGAAAGAGAAGAGTCCGGTGAGGGGTGCGAGTACCTGTCGCCCCTGTCAATAGGGTTCCTTATCGGTTAGCTTTACCAAGCTGCACCGGAGACGCCGGGCAGCCTGTTCGACGCACTACCCAGAGGAAATGGCTAAGCCCAAGCTTCGTCCGCGTCGTGATTCCATGGCGCCTTCTCCGTATCAGGAGGCCCGTGACGAGATGTTCCAGCAGATCATGCAGTGCGGTGTTATCGGGTGTCATCCCGAAGACCAGAAGGAGTGGTTTGACGCCACGATGGTCTACATTCAGGACCGGTATCCCGAGCTCAAGGCTCCGGAAATCACGGAACTGCGCACCCTTGGCGAGCGCTTTGCGCAGCCGACCAAGAAGCAGGAAACCGCGACCGTTTAGGTCGGCAGCGCGCTGAACATATCGACGCACGAGTTACGTAGCATGCAAATCAAACGCCCCCGGACTCCGGGGGCGTTTGTTGTTCGTGCCCTAGGCGATCGCCCGCTGCGTCAACGCGGCTCCGTCGCGCGCTCTCGCCACAACATCAGCGTGTAGTCGATCGTTGCCGCGGCGCCCACCAGAAACACGAACCAGACCATCGCGTCGGTCCACGTGGGCGCGAAAAGCACGACGAGAAACGTCGCCAGCTGCAGCGCGGTCACGGCTTTGCCGAGCAGTCGGGCCTTGAAGGTGATGGGGCGAAGCCAGCTCACGTTGCGGGCGACGAACCATCCGACAATCGACATGACGTCGCGGAACATGAGTGCGAGCGCCTGCCACGCACTGAGCGACCCGCCGGCCACGTAGCCCACCACCACGCACAGCGCGAAGAATCGATCGGCCACCGGATCGACGAGCGCGCCGATGCGCGACGCCGCGTGTGTGCGGCGCGCGAGCCAGCCGTCGAGCACATCGGTGAGCGACGCGATCGCAATGAGTGCGAATCGCACCGGCACGGCATCGGCCACGAGAAAGCCGAAGCCCAGTGCCACACGCGACGTGGACACCAGGTTCGGCAACGTGACGATGCGCGTCGCGGCGGTCGAGCGTTCCATGGCCATAGGGATGTCGTAAGGTACCCGAACGGGCCACCGGGGTGCCAGCGATGCCCGGGGGCCGTTATCGTCACAGATCATGTTGCGAGACGCCCTGAGAGATCCGTTGCCGTTGGTGGTCGTCGGCATCGCTGCGGCCGTGCTCGCTTGGGACGTCGCGCTCGCTGGCTGGATTGCGGCGCGGCGCGAAGCCCCCAAGGCGTTCACGCAACTCGCGGCGTTCTGCGGCTTGCTCGTCGTGCCGTCGCTGGTGGTGAGCATCGCGTCGGCCACCGAGGCCGGCGCCCGCACCATTTCCGGCATCACGTGGATCATTCCCGCCGTCGCCATCGCGGTGGCGCTGCAGGTGCTCTACGCGCTCGTGGCGCGCCTCATTTCGGTGCTCGTCGGGCTCCCCATTCTGCTGTACGACCTGGTACTCGTCGCGATCGCGATTGGCGACTACCAGGTGGCGCAAACCGGGGGCGCTCCGCTGCCGCTGCAGGCGGTGCTGTCGGCGCGCGACGTCATCGTGGGCATCACCGTAGGACGCGCGGCACTCGTGTCGCCGCTGACGGCGCTCGTGCCCATGATTGCGCCCGCCTACCCGGCCCGCTGGCGCCTTTCGGGCGCCGTGCGTGCGCTGCTGGTGCTGGCCGCCACGGCGCTGACGACGTTGCTGGTGATTGAGTGGCCGCGTGGCGTGGCCGCAGTGCGCAGCTACCAGACGGCGCGCACGGAACCAATGCAGGCGCGCCCGCAGGGGGACTTCGTGATTGGCATTCGGCTGTATCCGGTGCTCGATGGTGCTCCGCCGGCGCGGGCGGTCAGAGCCGATGCGCCTCTGGTGGCGGCGTTCTCTCCCGACGTGGTGCTGGTGCTGCTCGACGCCGAGGGGACGCGCGGCAGTGCGCTCGACTCGCTGGCGCGCGTGCTCGAGCCGCTGCGCGCCGACAGTGTGCGCATTGCCATCGGGCTGCGTGTGGAAGGGCGCCCCACACCGATCGACGATGTCGACCGGATCGCGTCGATCGAACGCGTGCTGACCCGCGTGCGTCCCGATGTCCTCTTCCCCGCGATTGGCGATCCGTTACCGCGGTGGTTTGCCGCCACGCCGCCCACCGCCGAGTGGTGGCGCAGCATCATGACGCGCGCGGCGCGCGAAGTGGAGCGCGTGCGGCCGCGCGCGATCACCGGCTGGAGTGGATCGCGCCTCGATGCCGTCGACAGCGCGGTCTACCACTGGGCCGCGCAATCCGGCTCGCCGGTCGAACTGTTGGGCGCCGCGATCTATCCGAGCTTTACGGGGCTCCCCGCTGTCGACGCGCGGCTGCGCGCACTCGAACGGTGGCATGCGCAGGCGCGCGCGCGTGCTGGCGCGACGCAGCCGCACTGGCTGGTGAATGTGGGGGGACTGCCGCACGCGCATGGTGACGCGGCACAAACGGCCGCGATTCGTCGCGCGCTGGCGTGGGGATCACGCCAACCGTGGATTGGGGCGGCGATTATTGGCGAACCGGCCGACTACGAGGGGTGGCTCGGGCTTCGGGCGGCGAATGGGCGGCAGCGGCAGGCAGTTACTGCGGTTGGACTTGCGGCGCGGGGAATGCGCGAGGTGCGGGCGAGCGGGCGGTAGGCTTGGGGTCTTGGTCGGGGTTGGGGGTAGTAGTCGGGGTACAGCCACTACGGTCGGGGTACAGCTACGACGGTCGGGGCACTGCCACGACGGTCGGGGTCTACACACAGTCGGGGTCTCTGCCGGGTCGGGGATAAAGAGTCGGGGCTGCCCCGACCCCGACCCAGACCCCACCCCCGACGCGCCAGCGAAGCGCCGCGCACGACCCGACCGGGACCCCGACTGTGTGTAGACCCCGACCGTCGTGGCAGTGCCCCGACTGTCGTAGCTGTGCCCCGACTGTGGTGGCCGTGCCCCGACTACCACCCCCAACCCCGACCAAGACCAACGAGCTAAGCCGTCCCTGTCTCCGTCCCCGTCGCGGTCGCGGCCCCGCCCCGCACCACCCCTTCCACCATCCGCAAAGGATCGAAGTACCGCTGCGCCATCGCGTGCACATCCGCCGCCGTGACCGCCGCCAGCTGCGACGCGACCGCGTGCCGCTCCTGCAACCCTTCACCAAAGAGCCACGCATCCACGAGCTCCGACAACACCGTGCCGCCTGACTGCTGGGCGATCGCGTGCGTCCCAATGAGATAGCGTTGCGCCCGGGTCAGCTCCTCGGCCGTCGGCGGTGCCTCGCGGAACTTCGCGAACTCCGACAACAGCCCTTCACGCGCCTCGTCTTCGCGCGTGGGATCGGTGGCGATGTACGCGCCGAACGCGCCGCCAGCATTCCGCTCCAGCGGGAACGCCTGCACCGTGTACGCGAGCGATTGCTTGTCGCGCAGCTGTTCGAAAAAGCGTCCGCCCAGGCCACTCGCAATCGCCGACAACACCCGCGCGGCAAAGCGATCGGGCGCCGACCGTGCCGGCCCCGGAAAGAGCATCGCGATTGCGGTCTGCTGCTTGGTGCGCGACTCGATCGCCCGATGCCGTTCCGCCGGCCACTCGTGCATGGGGAGCGCCACCGCGTCGGCAAAGGCCAACTGGGAAAAGTGACGCGCGAGCATCGCCGCGACGTCGTCTGGTGTCACATCGCCCACGATGGCAATTGCCGACGCGCCGCGCATGATGCGCGTTGCGTGAAAGGCGCGTGCATCATCGTTCGTGAGCGCCGCAAGCGACTGCTCGTTGCCCAACACCGACCGTGCGTACGGATGTGCGCCGTACGCCGCCAAGGTGGCGAGACGCATGGGCCAGCGATACATGTCGTCGCGCAGCCGCGAGAGTTCCGTGAGCGCCAACGTGCGTTCGGTATGCACCGACTCGGCGGCGAACGACGGATGCTGCACGACATCGGCCAGCAGTTCGGCAGCTGCGGCACAGTGCCGCACCGGCACCGACATGCTCCACCCCACGCTTTCCAAGCCCGCGCTCACACCAATGCTGCTCCCCAATTCTTCGGCCGCTTCCGCCACCTGCGATCCGGTGCGTGAACGCGTGCCCTTGAGCGTCGCCTGCATGGCAATGCGCGCGATTCCTTCGTGCTCGACATCGGTGACCGCCGCGCCGCCGCGCTGATACACACCGAGATTCACCAGCGGTGATCCCGGACGTGGCAACACCAGCACCGGAACCCCCGACGGCGTGTGATACACATGCACGTCCCCCTGTTGCTCGTGTACCAGGCCGGTGTGCACCGCGGGAGCTTCGATGGCCAGGTGCGACACGGGCGGCGTGAGCGTCGACGGCGGCGGCATGACCGCGCTGCCCAAGCTCCCCTCACTCTCGAGAAGCGCACGCAGCTCGTCATCAGACGACACGAGCTCGGCGCTCCCTTCGGGCCGATACGACACTATCGCCACCTGCGTGGGGTCGAGATGTCGCTGCATAGCGTCCTGTACGGCCTTCGCATCGAGTGTGAGCAAGGCGTCATAATACTGGGAGGCCACCTCCAGGCCGCCTTCTGCTTCCCAGCCGGCGAGGTACTGCGCCTGGCCGTCCATGCTCTCGAGACGGCGCAACCAACGCGCTTCGAGAATGCGCTGGGCGCGCGTGATTTCGCCGCGGCGGAAGCCGTCGGTGCGCGCGGCCTGCACTTCTCTCCACATGGCACGCATCGCCTCGCGCGCCGTCGCGGGCGCGCCTTCGGTATGCGCCACGAACACGCCCACATCACCCGCCGTGTAGTTCCACGCCGTCACGCCACTCGCCAGCTGCTCTTCGCGCACTGCCCGATACAAACGCGACGCCCGTCCCGTGCCGAGTGCAATGCCTGCGAGGTCGAGCGCCGGCGTATCGGCATGGCCAAGCGGCGGCACACGCCAGCCGAACGCGACATGCTGCTGCGCGATATCGCCGCTCCATTCCTTCCGGCGCAGGCCAGGCAGCTGCGATTCCTGCGGGCCGCGATCGCGCGCGGGCGCACCGGCATCGAGCGCACCATAGCGCGCCACCACTTCACGACGCACCTCGTCTATACCCACGTCACCCACGATACACAACACCGTGTTGTCGGGCCGGTACCACTGCCGGTAAAAGCCCACCAGCTGCTCGCGCGAGAACGTGCGCAACAGCGTCTCGTCGCCAATGCGCCAGCGACGAATGCGATGCCGGTCGTGCAGCACAGCGTACAGCGTTTCGATGGCCACCGCATACGACGTATCGCGCTTGCGTTTGGCTTCCTGAATGATGACTTCGAGCTCGCGCGCGAGCTCTTCGCCGTCGATCACACTGCGGGCATACGCGTCGAACTGGATCTCGAGCCCCGCCACGAAGCTCGACGACGGCAACACCGTGTAGTAGCTCGTGTGGTCGTAAATGGTGTGCGCGTTGAGATAGCCACCATTGGCCTTCGTCTCGCGCGCGATCTGCCCCACCCCGCGCGTTGGCGTGCCCTTGAAGAACATGTGCTCGAGCACGTGCGCGATACCCACCACATCATCGGACTCGTCGAAGTAGCCCGCCTTCACGTACGTCACGATCGACACCACCGGTGCCGAGGGATCACGCCGCACCAGCAGCGTGAGACCGTTAGGCAGGACTTCCCGATATGTGTCGTGATGCAGGGCGAGCGCGTCGCTGGGACGCAGCAGCGTAGTGGTCATGGCGGGGGCACAGGCCCATACCCCGGCGGCGCCGTGGGCGCACCGGGCATGGGCGTAAGGGGAACGCACCGCTGCCAGTCACCGGGACCGGCGCGCTCCGTCCACCGGCGCGCCTCGTCGAGGCGCTGCAGGCGGACCAGGGCGCAGCCGAGAAAGCCTTGCGCAGTACGATCGTTGGGATCGAGTTCGATGGCGCGCACATAGAAGCGGCGCGCGATTTCCGGCTGACCGTCGGCGAGCATCACCGATGCGAGCTCGCGGGCCGCGATGCTGCTGGAGGGCGCCACACGAACGGCATTCGTCAAGAACCGGCGCGCGCGTGCGAAGTCGCCCTCTTCGCGGGAAATGCGCCCGAGGTATATGAGCGGCCTCGCGTCGGTGGGATCGGCCTGCGCCGCCTCGACGAACGCCACCCGCGCCGTTTCGCGCGCGCCGCGCGCATAGGCATCGATACCGGCTTCGACGCGACGGTCGGCACGACCGCTGACGTACCACCACGCCCCGCCGGCAAGCAGCGCGGCGAGCACCCCCATCGCACCAAGTCCCGTATACAGACGCTTCCGGTGCGATGAACGCGCCGGTGCCACCGGCATGTCGGCGTCGAACGCCGACGCCCCCGGCGACGGAGCCTGCGAAGGCATGGCGGGAGGCGGTGACAATGGCGGCGCAGACGATCGCGGCGCAAAAGGAGGCACGGACGCGCCTCCACCGGCGGACGGCGGCGCGAACGACGCTGCTGGCGAGGGCGACTCGGGTACCGCGTGATCGAGCGCCATCCACGCTTCGCGCACGAGCATGCGCTCGGCTTCGTTGGTGGCCGCGACCGCGCTGCGATCGGCCCAGCCACTCAGGCCGACGAGTGCATGCGCATCGGATAACGAGATCAGTCCGTGGCGACGCACCTCACCGACGAGCGCCTGCCCGGTGAGCTCAGGGCGACCGAGGACCAGCTGGAGGACCTGCTGCGCCGCGCTCCAGAGGACGGGCGCCGTTGCGACCGTGGGGCTCGTGAAGACCAGTCGCGCCGCTTCAAGCGCCGCGCGAGGATTGGCGAAATCAGCGCACAATGCGAAGCATACCTGCGTCGGCACCACCCCGTAGAAACGCTTCCGGGGCGTGCGAGGCCACGCGCAGACCCGTCGCGCCGTAAAACCGACGCGCCTCGATGGCCATGTATTCGTCGAGCGGACGACCGGCATCGCGCGCATCACGCAGCGCCTGCACGATCTCCTCCCAACTGCCTTCGAACGTGCTGCCGTCGCGCATAACTACGCGATGCACCCCGTTGTCGGCCATGAGCACGTCGGTCGACGTGCTCCCCTGCTCACCCAACTCACCGGCCTGCTGCTGACCGACGAGCCCGGTCAGCAGCGTGCCCAGTGTTTCCAGCTGTCCCTGTGACGGCTGTCCCTCGGCCTGCTCTTCTTCGAGCATCGACTGTTCGACTTCGGCCAGCAGTTCGTCGATGGCGTCCGGCTCGCCTGCGAGTTCGACCAGACGCGCTTCCCACGGCTTCAGCTCGCCGTCATCGTCGGCGAGCTTGTACACCGTCTTCTTGAGCTCCATGAGACGCCAGATGCCAAGTTCGTCCCAGTGGTCTTCGGGCGACGTCTTTTCGAACTTCAGCCAGTGCGCCGTCCACATCGCCCACATCGTACAGCAGGTTGGCGAGGTACACGCGCCCTTCGGCAAACTGTTCGTCGAGCACCAGCGAACGACGCAGCGCCACCATGGCTTCCACATCGTTGCCGAGGCGGTGCTGCGCATAGCCGATGCAGGCCACCGCTTCGGCCGAGTCTTCGGCCTGGTGTACCGCGCGATCGAAGTACTGCAGCGACTGCTCCACGAACCCTTCGCGGAACAGGGCACGCCCGATCTGGAGCATGAGATCCACGTCGTCTTCGTAACCCAGCTCGATGGTCCGCTTCGAACGCCTGCAGTCCGGCATCGTGCTGCCCGAATTTGAGCAGCACTTCGCCGAGGCCGGCCAGCGCGTCCTCGTGCTCGGGGTCGAGCGTGAGCGCGTCGTCGAAACTCCGGCGAGCCCACATGTACTCTTCGCGGGCAAGACGCGCGTAGCCCACGCCGACGTGCAGCTCCACGGCCTGCGGATACAGCGCGAGCCCTTCGCGCAGCAACTGGAGCGCCTCGTCGTACTGCCCCTCGTTGTAGAGGGCATGAGCGCGCTCGTCGTATTCCTCGGAACTCAGGAACGGGTTGGTCATGGCGAAACTGGCCTCCGGATCGAGCGGGTTACCGGATAGTACCGTGATCGACGGCTTTCGTTCAATGCTGCAGCTGCGCGGCTCGCATCCCGCGTGGGCGCGACCGGTGAAAGTGAACTGCCCTCATGCCCGCAGCGCCACGGCAATTTGACCGGCGAGGCGGGCGTTGTTCTCGAGCAACGCCAGATTGGCCTGCACCGAGCGTCCTTGGGTACGCTGTTGAATATCGGCAAGGAGGAACGGCGTCACCGCCGCGCCGCGAATCCCCGCATCACGGGCGGCCCTGAGCGCCGCCGCCGTCGCGGCTTCCACCACCTCCACCGGCACCGCGTGTTCGGCGGGGGGTGGCTGCACCACGAGCATGGCACTCTGGCGCCCCAGCGCGCGGTGGGCACGCCACGCCCTGGCAATGCCCGCCGGGGTGTCGATGCGCGACGTGAGCCGGAGCCCCGTGCTCACCGAGAAGAATCCGGGGAGCTCGTCGGTTCCATACCCCACCACCGGGACGCCGAGCGTTTCGAGGCGTTCGAGGGTGGCGGGCAGGTCGAGAATGGACTTGGCGCCCGCACAGGTGACGATCACGGGGGTGCGCGCCAGCTCCACGAGGTCGGCCGATTCGTCGAACGCGGCATCACGGTGCACCCCACCGATCCCGCCGGTGGCGAAGACCTCGAGCGAACCCAGCGCGCACATAGCCAGTGTGGCGGCGACGGTCGTGGCGCCATCGGCACCGTCGGCCACCGCGATGCCAAGATCGCGGGCCGATACCTTGCGGACGCCGTCGCGGGCGAGGAAGCGCTCGAGCGCGTCATCATCGAGTCCGAACGCCGGGACGCCGCAGACGATGGCGGTGATGACCGGCGTGGCGCCGGCGTCGGTAACGGCGCGCATCATGCGCGTAGCCGCCTCGCGGTTGAACGGGGGCAGAAGCCCCTGGGCGAAGACCGAGCTTTCGAGGGCGACCAAGGCGCCGCCACGCTGGCGCGCGGCGTCGATTGCTGCCGTACTCCTGGGGTGCAACGGGTGAGCACTCACACTGTCGATACTACAGCGCGGTGCACACCGGGGCAACAGTGATGCCCGTGATGTGCACCGCGTCTGTTGTGCTCAGGAGCAGACCCACGTCGGCACTGGCGCCATCCGTCACGGCACCGGTCCGGCATGCGCCATTCAGGGCGCGTCGTCGAAGGCGTCGGCCTTGCGGTTTTCGACCAGTTCCCAGTCGCTCGACGTCGGGTCATTCACGGCGAGCAACTTGATGGTCTCACCGGAGTACGCGTCGAAGGCCTTGCCTTCGTTCTGATACACCTTGATTTGGTGACCGCTCTCGAACTTGAGCACGATCAACGGATGCGTGGAGTTGGTAAACTGCTTGCGCAGCTTCTTCGGAGGCTGGAGGCTCATCGTCTTCGGGGGGCAAGGGGACCGGCGAAGGAACGGTGCAAGTTGGGGCAAAGACGCCCGTTGCGCCAGCGGATCGCGCCACGATCGCCGCGTGGCACGGCTTATGCTCGTCCAGACGAGGTACACAGGTACTCATTCCCGGGAGAATTATGAAGCAATCGTCCGTTCCTGCCTTGCTGCTATCGGCGGCGCTCTCGCTCGCCCCGGCCTTCGCGGCTGCACAAACCGCAGTGGCCCCCCCGGAACCTCGGCCAGCGGCGATCAGCGTCGCGGCCCTTCTTCAGCCTGCGACTGCTGCGGCAGCGACTCCTACCGCTGCAACGCCGGCCGCCGGTCCGGTGGCGGAGACCCAGGCGGTCGCGCTCAAGGGCCGCACCGCCCCCGCCCCACTGCCGGCGCCGGCCCCGCGAGCGAACACGACCAGCAATCGCGCCATGATGATCGTTGGCGGCGTCGGCCTCATCGTGGGCGGCATCATCGGTGATGACGCTGGCACGATCGTCATGATCGGCTCGGCCTGGCATCGGACTTATCGGCTTGTACCGCTTCCTGAACTGAGCCACGCCGCACGCGCGAACCGGCGATCGCCAGAGGGCGTCCCTCAGGCGGTCGCCGGTTCTGCGTGGGCGGGTTCGTGTGCCTCAACGAGACGGCGCTGCGGCGACCTGGCCTCGAGCCACGCATAGAGCACCGGAAGCACGAAGAGCGTCAGCACCGTGCTCGTCACCAGCCCGCCAATCACGACACTTGCCAACGGCCGCTGCACTTCGCTGCCCGGGCTCGTGCTGAGCGCCATGGGAATGAAGCCGAGGCTAGCCACGAGCGCCGTCATGAGCACCGGCCGAAGTCGATCGGCAGCGCCACGACTTACCCGATTGAGCACGGTGTCATCGGCCGGATCTTCGCTGTAGCGCATGTGATTGAGATGCTCCACCATGACAACACCATTGAGCACGGCAATGCCGAAGAGCGCGATGAAGCCGATGCTCGCCGAGAGACTGAGATTGAGCCCGCGCAACCACAGCGCCGCAATGCCGCCCACCAGGGCGAAAGGCACGTTCGAGAGCACGAGGACCGCCTGCGGCACCGACCGGAATGACAGATACAGCAACCCGAAGATGAGCAGGAGTGCGCCGGGCACCACCAGCGTGAGGCGATTCATGGCGCGCTGCTGATTTTCGTACTGCCCGCCCCACTCGAGAAACACCCCCGGCGGCAACGGGACCTCACGGGCAATACGCGCCCGCACTTCCTGCACGAAACTGCCCGAGGTCACGGCCACGCACAGTTGCTCAGCACCAGCGAACGACGCTGCGCATCTTCGTGCCCGATGAGCTCAGGGGCCCGTGGTGCTTTGCACATCGGCCACGGCCGTGAGTGGCAAGAGCTCTCCGCCAGGCGCACGAATGGTGAGCCGCCCAATGGCCGCGGCAGTCCACGCGGTACGCTTCCGGTGTGCGCACCGACAATGTCGACGCGACGGAATCCGTCAATGAGCTCCGCCGCTTTCCTGGATCCCATGGCCATATCGATGGCATCGCGCACCGCCGCGACCGACAGCCCGTACTGTGCCAGGGCTTCGCGACGAATCTGCATGCGGACCTGCCCGCTCCCCTCCGCCACCTCCACGCCGACGTCGGCGTTGCCGGGCACGGTGGCCACGATGCGCATGAGCCGTTCGGCGATGGCCTGATTCTGATCGAGATCGGGACCCACGACCTTGATACCCAAATCGGTCTTGATGCCACTCTCCGCTTCGTCGAGGCGCATGGCGAGCGGCTGCGTGAACGACACCTCGAGCCCGGGAACCACGCGCAACGCCGAGTCGAATTTGGTGACCAGCTCTTCGCTGTTTTCCGCCGAGGTCCATTCGTTGCGCGGCTTGAGGATGACATACATGTCTCCCTCGAAGAGTCCCATGGCTTCGGTCGCGAGATCGGGGCGTCCTTCCTTCGTGACCGTCGTGATCACCTCCGGAAAGGTCTTCACGATTCGCTCGGCCGCGAGCGACAACCGCGTGGCATCGGCGAGGTCGACGCTGGGCATGCGGCGCGTGGTGATGAGAATCGAGCCCTCATCGAGCTTGGGCATGAACTCCGTGCCGATGCGCGTGAGCGATGCGACGGCGAGCACCACCAGCACGGCCGAGACGACCACAATGGGGCGTGGGCGCTTGAGCACCCCGTCGAGGGTACGGCGATAGCGTTCGGTAAGCTTGAGCATCCACGGCGCCGGTTCCCCGTGGCCATCGCGCAGCGCCCAGCTGGAGCACCGCAGGCACATAGGTGAGTGCCAGGAAGAGTGACCCCAACACGGCGCAGACGACGGTGAACGCCATCGGCTTGAACATGCGCCCTTCCATCCCGTCGAGCGTGAAGATGGGGATGTACACGGCGACGATGATGGCGATGCCGAACAGAATGGGACGGCCCACTTCGACGGCGGCCTTCTCGAAGAGCCCCTGCCTGTTGGTGCCGCGGTGCACTTCCATGCGCCGGATGAAGCTCTCCACCATGACGACGGACGCGTCGACGATGAGTCCGAAGTCGAGCGCCCCAAGACTCATGAGGTTGGCGCTGTAGCCGAACAGCGCCATGCCGACGAAGGCGATAAGCATGGAGATGGGAATGACCGACGCCACGATGAGCGCCGCGCGGACATTGCGCAGAAACAGAAAGAGTACGGCGATCACCAGCAGACCGCCCTCGATGAGATTCTTGACGATGGTGGAGGTGGTGCGCGAGACCAGTTCTGTCTGATCGTAGAACGGCACGACCTTCACATGCGCGGGGAGTGACTTCTTGATCTCTTCCATGCGCGCGCGCACATCGGCAATGACCTTGCGTGAGTCGGCGCCCTTGAGCTTGAGCACCATGCCGCTCACGACTTCACCCTGTCCGTCCTTGGTGACGGCGCCGTTGCGCGGATGCGCGCCCAGACGCACGGTGGCGACATCACCCACACGCACCGGCGCCCCGCGGTGTGACCCCACCACAACCCGTTCCACTTCGGCGGCCGTTTCCACGCGACCGAGGCCGCGGAGCGTGTAGCGCTCGCCCCCCTGCTCGAGGTAGCTACCGCCGAAGGCCAACGTGTTGTTGGCGAGTGCCTCGTGCACATCGACGACCGTGTGCTGATAGCCGGCCAGGCGCACCGGATCGACTTCGACTTCCACGCGCTCCGTAAGGCCGCCCCACGAGTTCACTTCGCTCACGCCGGGCACGGTCCGCAGACGCGGACGCACCACGTAATCGTGCAGCGTCTTGAGTTGCGTCAGTGTGAGCGAGTCGCTGGTGAGCACGTACTGATACAGTTCGCCCATGGGCGTCGAGACGGGCCCGAGCGCCGGCTCCACCCCGGCGGGCAAGGCTCCCTTGGCATCGGAGAGGCGCTGTTGCACCAGCTGACGGGCGAAGTACACGTCCATGTCGTCGGGGAACGGCACCGTCACCAGCGACAGACCGAACTTGGACACGGAGCGAACGCCCTGCGCTCCAGGCACACCCATCAGCCCCGACTCGATGGGATAGGTCACGAGCCGTTCGACTTCCTCCGGCGCCATACCGGGCGCCACGGTAATGACTTCGACACGCGTCCCGGTGAGATCGGGGAAGGCATCGAACGGGATGCGCTGCAGTGCGTACAGCCCCGCGGCCATGAGCGCGAGCGTGATACCGACAATCACGCCGCGCCGCTTGAGCGCAAAGTGGATGAGTGCGTTCATGGCCTACGCTCCACCGCCTGCATTCCGTCGCTTGAGCAGTTCGGCTTTGGCAATGGCGGCCCCGCGCGCCACGACCGACGTGCCCTCCGGGAGTCCTGCCAGCACTTCGGCCCGATCACGCGAACGGCGTCCGACGCGCACCGGCGTGGCGCGCACGAACAACCCTTCCCCGCGCGCCTCCGTCACGAACACGACGGTGTCGCCCTCAAGCGCCTGAATCGCGGCCACCGGCACCGTCAGGGCCGGCGTTCCATGCTGCCCGCTGATGTCCGCTTGCACGAAGGTTTCCGCACGTCCCGCAATGCGGCGCGAAATGGGGGCCACCACCTGCACAGTGCGCGTGAGCGTGTCGACCGTGGGCGCCACGCGCGACACGACCGCGTCGTAGCGTTCGGCCGGCGCTTCCGTGAGGGCGAAACGCACCGTCGCCCCCGGTGCAATGCCCACCGCCTGCTGCTCCGGCACATGCATCTCGAGTTGCAGCTTGTCGGGATTGCCCACGGTGAGCAGCGGCATTCCCGGCAACACCACCGTGCCGGGCTGCGCATCGCGCGAGGTCACCACGCCAGCAATGGGGGTGCGGATAATCACGTCGTGCTCGTCGGCGTCGCGCGGCAGCGGCCCGGTGCCTGCCAGATGCTCCACCAGCGCCAGGGCGCGGTCACGGTCGGCCACCGCCTCTTCGTAGTTCGATTGCGCCACGCGACGCGACACCTCCGCGCGATCGAGTTCCGCCCGCGACATGGCTTTGTTGTCGAAGAGGCGCTTGGCGCGCTCCGCCGACGACATCGCCAGATCGCGCTCCGCCTCCATCGCATGGACCCGCGCCGTACCGGCCGTGAGGGCACGTCGTGCGTCCATGACTTCGTGACTGTGGATCATGACGAGCGGCTGACCGGCCGCGACGCGATCACCGACGCGCACGACTACATGCGTGATGCGTCCTTCGGTAATCGACCCGATCGTTTCGAGACTCGACGGATCGAGCTGGATGCGTCCCGGCACCGTGACGGCCGTCTGCCACGAGGTCATGCGCACAGTATCGAGGGTGATCCCCGCGATCTTGACGGCATCGGCGGAGAGCGTCGCGCTATCGACTACGACGGCGGGCGCCTCAGCGGCAGGACCTGGCTTCGTCTCGGGCGTACCACCGCAGGCAGGCGAGCAGCGACGCCATGATACCAACGCCACGCAGCGGAGCGCGAACGTGCGGGCGCATGGTGTTCATGGCCTGGGACGTCGGAATGAGAATGCCAGCAACAGTCATGATCAGCGACCGGAGGAAGTCGGAACCAACAGAGGAAGATCGAGCGGGCTGTCGGCACTGAGCCGCGCGCCGATGGCGCGTTCGAGTTCGAGCCGGGCCAGCCAGGCGTCGGCGGACCAGCGCAGCTGCGCCTTGCATCGCGTCGGCGGATGCGCGCTCGGCGTCGAGCAGTTCCGTCAAGGTGATGTGGCCTTCGCGATAGCTCAGACGCGCAATGCGCGCGACTTCATGACCGCGGGACAGCTGAACGTGGCAGCATCGCTGGCGGCGCGGCGCACATTGTCGTAGTGCGCGAGGGCGCTCATGACGCCGCCGCGCACCGACAGCCGGACGTCGTCGCGCATGACCCGCGCTTCGTTCAGCATGCCGGCGGCGCGCTGCCGCGCGCCGGTGTTGCGATTGAAGAAGGGGAGCGGCATGGCCACACCGAGCTGTCCGGTCATGAAGCCACCGGTCTCCTTGGTGCCCCCCTGCAGTTGCACTTCCCCGAGTACCCCTCGGCGTTCGGCGGCGACACGTCGCTGCGCTTCTTCGACGGCGGCTTCACGCGCCTGGACTTCCACGCGGTGCGCCATGGCGGACGCGGTGGCGGCAGCCGAATCGGGGGCTGATGGCAACGCCGGGGGAGTCAGTGAAGCCAGCCCAGGGAGCGAAGGTTCATCAACTCCGAGCAGCCGCGCGAGTTCAACGCGCGCCTGCCGGGCTTCGTGTCGCGCCGCGACAAGCGCGACTCGCGAGCGATCGGCCTCGAGCGACGTGCGTAGGCCCACGGCTTCGCTCACCAATCCTTCGCGCAGCCGTTCGGCATCGACGCGTGCGATTTCGCGCAAGGGCGTCGTACTGCTGCGCCACCACGTCGAGCGCGCCATGCGCTCCCGCCGCACGCAGCCAGGCGCGGGCGACCGTGAGTTCGCCATCGCGCTGGATCCGCGCTGGCGTCGGCGGTCACCCGTTGCCGGCCCGCGGTCGCGGCCTGACGCAGCGCCAACCGCCGCCCCGACACGTCGAAGGGGATGTACGCCGTCGCGAAGATATCGGGCAACAAGGGGCTCCCCAGATTCTCGCGGCGCCATTCGAGGCTGGGGTTGGCCCACTGCGTCTCCTCGGCCACTTGCCCCAGTCCAACCTGACGCCTGGGCATCGGTCATACGGCGCAACGGTCCAGACGCGCGGGCGCGCATGATGGCCTGCGAAAGGTCGAGGCTGTCCTGTCCGTGCGCCGCCCGCAGAGGCACGGCGCCGAGGAGCAGCAGCACGAGTGCCACCACGGGCACAGAGCGAAGAGCATCCATGAGGCCAATGTACGGCCCCTTCATGAATGCTTCGTGAATTCGCACGTCAGACCGCCGCCGTTCCCCAACGGGCGCGGCCGTCACAGCCCCGCGCTGTGCCGAAAGGGAGGGACGGCCGATTGTGCATTTCGTCACACCAAAAGCGGGAAACCCGCTTAAGTGCTGGTGGTGCCGAGCCGATGAAATGGGTGAGGCGACACATTCCGTCGCGTAACATTCTCGAGCTCCCCCCCGCCGTGCCCGTGCCAACACCTATGCTTACCAATGCGGTGATCGATTCCGATCGCCAGGCTCCTGATCCGCTCTCGCTGCTGGTGCGCGCGTACGACCGCGCCATCCGCGCCTGCGAAACGTTCGATCCCGGTGCCGCTCGCAATGCGATCGCGGTGCTGCGCGACGCGCTGGATCTCGAATCGGCGGCATCGCGCAGCTTCGACTCACTCTACGAGTGGTGCGAGGAGTGCGTGGACACCCGCGACTTCATGGCCGCCGCGCAGTGCCTGCGGACCCTCCGCGACGCGTGGCGTCGTGCGGGACAGATGCCGATCGGGACACCGCGGACGTGGGCGGATTTGCCGGTTTGCTGAGTTCTGACGGCGGAGAACTACGGGTGGCGGGTCCGGCGGTTCACGGCGAACGGATTTAGCCCTCAGGGGGAAGACCGTAAGGACAGAGGGGAAAGCGCGGTTTGGTCCACCGGGAACTGCGGTTGTGTTTGTCGTGGACGGCACCGCGCTTTCCCCTGTGCTCTTGCGTTCTTCCCCCTGAGGGCTAGTGCCGTAGCCGGTGGACCACCGGACCAACAACCGTTTTTCCAAGCTAAGGCCAGCGGCATCCCCACCCTGAACTCCGCCCCTCCCAGGGCACTGTCGTGCACCGTGATCGTCCCCCCGTGACGGCGGACAATCCACGCCGCGATCGCCAACCCGAGTCCACTGCCGTCGGCGCGCTTATGGCGCGCCGTTTCGCCACGGTAGAAGCGGTCGAACACCCGGCCGCGGTCATCCGGCGGGACGCCCGGGCCGTCGTCTTCGACGGTGAGTACCGCCCGACCGTGGAGCGCGCGGACGGATAGCCGCACGGTGCCGGCGGCAGCGCCGTAGCGAAAGGCATTGTCGAGCAGCACACCGCAGAGCCGCGAGAGCAGCAGCGCATCCCCCTGCACCGGTGTTTCTTCGAGCGACTCCACCACGAGCGTCACGCCCAGCTGTTGGGCCTGCGGCTGCCAGCGCGGCATTTCGTCGGCGAACCAGATCGTCGAGAAAGAGTCGCGTCGCGTTCGTCATGATCTCATCGCCCGCCGCATCGGCAGCGCGCCAGCTGCAGCAGCTCGTCCACCTGATGGGTGACGGCGCGCAGTTCACCGTCGAGCGCGTGCAAGATCTCGCTGCGTTCGGCCACCGAGGCGCTGTCGGCCGACTGCAGCAGGGCCAGCTCTACGCGCGCACGCATTCTGGCAATCGGCGTACGCAGTTCGTGCGCCGCGTCGGCGAGAAACTGCCGTTGCTGCGACAACGCACCGTCGAGCCGGTCGAGCAAGGCATTGAAGCGCGTCCCGAGTCGCCCCAGTTCGTCCTGCGGATCGCTGATGGGAAGTCGGGCCCCACTTGCCGGGGCGATACGCGCCGCCGCAGCGGCCATGTCGCCGACCGGCTGCAACGTGCGCCCGGTCAACCACCAACCGGCGATGGCCGCCGTCAGCACCAATAGTGGAATGCCAAAGAGAAACCAGCGATCGATACGCGCCTGCAGCGCCTGCATGTTGGCGAGACTGGCATCGACTTCCACCTGCCACCCCGGCGCCAGATCGGCGTTGAGCGGAAAACGCACCGACTGCATGGGCGTGGCAATGCGCATGGGCGCGCTGCGCGCGGCGGCCGCGCGACTGCGGAACAACGTGCCATCCGGATGTCGATACCGGATAATGCGATCTTCGAAGACCAACTCGCCGCTGATATGCGTGAGCGTGGCTTCGATGGTGCGGTACTCATTCACTTCGGTGCTGAAGAACTGCGTCACTAGCCCGGCGGAGGCGCGCACCGATTCTTCGAACTCGCGCTGCAGTGTTACGCGCAGGGCGAAGCGCAGCACCGTGGCCGCGCTCACCAGCACCAGCAGCAGCGTGGCCGCATACAGCACCGTGAAGCGCAGGCGGATGCGCGGGACGACTGACGTCGACCGGGCTCACTCGCGGGGAGGCGCCAGACGGTAGCCAGCGCCGCGCACGGTGTTGAGCAGGGGCTCGTCGCCGGGCGCGTCGATCTTGCGACGCAGCCGTGCGATGTACACGTCGATCACGTTGCTCATGGGATCGAAGTTGTCGTCCCACGCGTGTTCGCCGATGTGCTCCCGCGTGAGCACCCGTCCTGGTGCGCGCAGGAGCACTTCGAGGACGGCGAACTCCTTGGTCGTCAGGCTGATCTCACGCGGACCGCGCCAGGCGTGCCGGGTGGCCGGGTCGAGCACGAGGTCGGCCAGCTGCAAGCGTGTTGGTGCCGCGTGGTCCGGACGGCGCAGCAGCGCCCGAACGCGGGCGACCAGCTCCCCCAAGGCATACGGCTTGACGAGGTAATCGTCGGCGCCGAGGTCGAGCCCGGCAATACGGTCTTCGACGCCGTCGCGGGCCGTGGCCATGAGGATCCGTGGCGCGGGCACGCGGGTGCGAAAGACGGTGCACAAGGCCAAGCCGTCGTCGTCGGGGAGCCGGAGGTCGAGAATGACGGCGTCGTACGGGCTGACGGCAGCGAGTTCGCGCGCCATCTTCCCCGTAGCGGCAGGATCCACGGCAAACCCCGACGCCCGGAGATACGCCGTTGCGCTCTCGCGCAACGTGTCGTCGTCCTCCACGAGTAATACACGCATGCCCGTAATCTACGATGCGACATGAATCACGGATGAATTCGACCAACGTGACAGGATCGAAGGCCACGGCGCCGCGTATTGCCGTGGTGCTCGGGGGTGGCGCGGTCAAGGGACTGGCGCACGTGGGCGCGCTCCGCGCCATCCGGGAGGCGGGGATCGTCCCGGCGCTGTACGCCGGCTCCAGCATCGGCGCCATGATCGCCGCCGCCGCGGCGAGCGGGCGGGCCCCCGACGACCTCATGGCGCGCGCGCTGCGTGTTCGCCGCCGCGACCTGTTTCGCATCAATCACATGGGGATGCTCATGGAGCGCATGCTGTCGCGCTCCATCTACCTCGAGGCGCCGCTGCGGGCGCTGTGCGACGAACTCGTCGACGATGGCACCTTCGACAGCTTCCGCCACCCGCTGCTGGTGAGTGCCGTCGATCTCGAGCGCGGTCTCCCCGTCGTCTTCGGACGCTCTGGCTTTCGGGATGTCCGCGTGCGCGATGCCGTCTACGCGTCGTGCGCCCTGCCCGGCTTCTTCCCGCCGGGCGTCGTGGGGAATCGCGTGTGCATCGATGGGGGCACGATGGACAACTTGCCGGTCAGCATCGCCGGCCTCGAGGTCGATGCCATCATTGCCGTCGATGTCGGCATCGCCGATGTCCCGCATGCGGTGGGCGTGGCGGAACAGGGGTTCGCGACGATCTTCATGCGCGCGGCCTCCATGATGATGCACGAAATGCAGCAGGCCACCCTCGCCCGCTGGGCCGGTCCCCCCATGCTGCTCGTGCGCCCAACGGTGTCGCACATCGGGTGGTTCTCCTTTGCGCACGTCGAAGAGCTCCTTCAGGTGGGGTACGACGCCACCCGCGCGGCGCTCACCCACCTGCTCGACGCCCTCGCCGCACCGGGAGGCATCTTCCCCCGCCACGAGATGGAAGTGACCGTCGACCGCGACCGCTGCACGGGCTGTGGCCTGTGCGTGGCCCACCACCCGGCGCTCATGGGGCTTGGCCGCGACCAGAAGGCGTATCCGCTGCAGCCGGTGCACAACTTCTCCCCGGCCGACACCGCGTTCTCCCGCTGCTGCCCTTCGGCCGCCATTACCGTGGCGCCGCTCGCCCCCCGCGACCTGGCCACCGAACGGCTCGTTCAGTCCGCCTAAGGCGTCCCACATGCGGGAAACCGACAAACGGCACCTTCCCGGTTACGAATAGGTGGCCTCCCGACGTCCCGCGGCCGATATTTCCGGGAGCCTCGTCGGTACCGGGCATCCTGGGCAGTTGCAGGACGTTACGGCGCGATGAGTGGCTCCGTTCCAGACGCGCGTGGTCACCCGAGGGGCTGATGCGCGCAGGACACTCCCCTTCATGTCGCATCCCAATTCGTTCGGCAGCCGCGCCACGCTTTCCGTGGGCGACCGTCAGTACGCGTACTTCCGTCTCGATGCCCTCGACGGGCTCGCCGGCAGTACCGCGCGCACACTCCCCTTCTCGCTGCGCGTGTTGCTCGAGAACCTGCTGCGCGGCGAGGACAATGCCTTCGTCAAGCAGGCCGACGTCGAAGCGCTCGCGCGCTGGGACGTCAAGCAGCCGGTCGACAAGGAGATCGCGTTCCGTACGGCGCGCGTGCTCCTGCAGGACTTCACCGGCGTCCCCTGCGTCGTCGATCTCGCCGCCATGCGCGATGCGATGGTCGCCCTCGGCGGTGATCCTACGCGCATCAATCCGCTGCAGCCCGTCGACCTCGTCATCGATCACTCGGTGCAGGTGGACGAATACGGCACCGAAGCGGCGCTGCTGCTCAACACCGAACTCGAATTCGAGCGTAACGGCGAACGCTACCAGTTCCTCAAGTGGGGACAGACCGCGCTCCGCAACTTCCGCGCAGTGCCGCCGGGTACCGGCATCTGTCATCAGGTAAATCTCGAGTACCTCGCGCAGGTGGTGTTCACCGCGCCGGACGGCGGCGAAACGCTCGCCTATTGCGACTCGCTCGTAGGCACCGACTCGCACACGACCATGATCAACGGCCTCGGCGTGTTGGGCTGGGGTGTGGGTGGCATCGAAGCCGAAGCGGCCATGCTGGGGCAGCCGGTGAGCATGCTCATTCCCGAAGTCATCGGCTTCAAGCTGCATGGCAAGCTCCCCGCCGGCGCGACCGCCACGGACCTGGTGCTCACCTGCACCGAGATGCTGCGCAAGAAGAAGGTGGTGGGCAAGTTCGTCGAGTTCTACGGGACGGGCTTGTCGAGCCTCGCGCTCGCCGACCGTGCGACCATTGCGAACATGGCGCCCGAGTACGGCGCCACGATGGGCTTCTTCCCCGTCGACGCCGAAACGCTCAAGTACTTGCGTCTCTCCGGACGCAGCGACGAGCAGGTCGCGCTGGTGGAAGCCTACACCAAGGCGCAGGGGCTCTTCCGCACCGATGCGACGCCCGACCCGGTGTTCACCGACACGCTCGAACTCGATTTGAGCACGGTGGTGCCGAGCCTTGCCGGCCCCAAGCGTCCGCAGGATCGCGTGCCGCTATCGCAGAGCAAGCGCATGTACCGCGAAGCGCTCGCGGCGCAGCGCGCGGTGCAGAACGGGACGGCCGCCAACAGTGCAGCGGTCGCGACGATGGTGTCGGAAGGCGGACCGGCCGATGCCAACGGCGTGGCCGTCACCTACAAGGGCCAGCGCTTTACGCTGAGCGATGGGCATGTGGTGATTGCGGCCATCACGAGCTGCACGAACACGTCGAACCCGTCGGTCATGCTCGCCGCCGGTTTGCTGGCGCGCAACGCCGTGGCGAAGGGGCTCACGAGCAAGCCGTGGGTGAAGACGTCGCTGGCGCCGGGATCGAAGGTAGCCACCGAATACTTCCACAAGGCCGATCTCATGGGCTCGCTCAACGCCCTCGGCTTCAACGTGGTGGGCTACGGTTGCACGACGTGCATTGGCAACTCGGGTCCGTTGCCGGTGGAGATCAGCGAAGCGATCGACGCGGGCAAGCTCAACGTGGCGGCGGTGCTCTCGGGTAACCGCAACTTCGAAGGGCGCGTGAATCCGCAAACGCGCTTCAACTATCTCGCGAGCCCGCCGCTGGTAGTGGCCTATGCCTTGGCGGGGCGCATGGATATCGACCTCGCCACCGAGCCGCTCGGCGTCGGCACCGATGGCCCGGTGTTCCTGCGCGACATCTGGCCCACGCAGCAGGAAGTCGAAGACACGATACTCAGCAGCGTGAAGCGCGAGCAGTTCACTACGCAGTACGCCGATGCGTTCAAGGGTGACAAGTACTGGCAGGCCATCGAGGCGCCCACGGGCAGCCAGTACGCGTGGGACGGCAACAGCACCTACGTGAAGAACCCGCCGTATTTCGACGGCATGACGATGACGCCGCCGGGCATCCGCCCCATCACGGGCGCCAAGGTGCTGGGCATGTTCGGCGATTCGATCACCACCGACCACATCTCACCGGCCGGCTCCATTGCGGCGGCGAGTCCGGCGGGCAAGTACCTGTCGCAGCTGGGTGTGGAGAAGAAAGACTTCAACTCGTACGGTGCGCGTCGCGGCAATCATGAAGTGATGATGCGCGGCACCTTCGCGAACATCCGCCTCAAGAACGAACTGACGGGTGGCAAGGAAGGGTGGTGGACGGCCACGGCGCCGGGTGCGGAGCCGGAAGCGATCTACGATGTGTCCATGGCGCGTCAGTCGGCGGGCGTGGCGCAGATCGTCATTGCGGGCAAGGAATACGGCACGGGTTCGTCGCGCGACTGGGCGGCCAAGGGCACGATGCTGTTGGGTGTTCGCGCGGTGATCGCGGAAAGCTTCGAGCGCATTCACCGGTCGAACCTGGTCGGCATGGGTGTATTGCCGTGCGAGTTCGTGAACGGCGAGACGCGTCAGTCGCTCGGGCTCACGGGCTTCGAGACTTACGAGATCGTGGGGCTCGACGACACGCTCACGCCGCGCGCGACGCTCACGGTGCAGGCGACGTCGCACGACGGCACGGTCAAGTCGTTCAGCGTGCGCTGCCGCATCGACACGCCGGAAGAAATGCAGTACTACAAGCACGGCGGCATTCTGCCGTACGTGTTGCGGTCGCTCGTTTCTCGCTGACGTTTTTTCGTTGGTGTATTGGCGGGCTCCGGGCTTTGGCTCGGGGCCCGCTTTTTTGTAGCTCGCGACACGCCCGGCCGCGCCCGCTCACCCCGTTCGCTGCTCTCTTCGGGGGTGGCCGTGCGCTGCGCGTCGGCGCCACCCCCTCAGGGATCCGCTCACCGGGGCGAGCGGGCGCGACCGGGGCTGCACGGGAGTTGACGCTGGGAACCGCGCTCCGTGTGTGCTCGCTGGTAGACTGACGTCGTGTGGCGTCCCCGCTCCTCACCATTCGATACTGGTTTCCCGATGCGTACTCTTCGCGTGCTTGCCACCGTCGCGCTTGTCGCCTTTGCGACACCTGCTTTGGCTCAGTCGCTCAAGGTGGGCGACGTCGCGCCCGATTTCACCGTGACCACCGCCACCGCGAAGGGAGTGGATGCCGCAGCGTTCACCCTCTCGGCGCATCGCGGCGAAACGGTGGTACTCGCGTTCTTCCCACAGGCCGGCACGCCGGGGTGCACAACGCAAATGGAGGCGTATCGCGATCGCTACGCGGCGTTGTTCAAGAACGGGCAGAAGGTGACGCTGCTGGGCATCAGCACCGACGATACCGACGATCTCACCGGCTGGGCGCGCAAGAAGAACTTTTCGTTTCAATTCGCCGCCGACGGCAACAAAGCCGTGGGCAAAGCGTACGGCGCCAGCGGGATGCTCTGGCACAAGCGGCATTTGTACGTGATCGATCCGCAGGGGCGTATTGCCTACATCGCGCGGCCGTTCAATCAGATGTCGGAAGACGCGTACTCGGCGTTAGGCGCCGCCGTGACCGCTGCGACGCGCTGAGCAGCGTCCCCGACCGAGGCCCAGACTATGCGCCCCGCCCTGCCTCGATGCGAGCCCCGGCGACGCCCGCTCGCCTCGTGAGCGGATCCCTGAGGGGGTGACGCCGGCGCGACCGCGCCCGGCCACCCCCGAAGAGAGCAGCGAACGGGGTGAGCGGGCGCCGCCAGGGCGCCTCGCGCGCACCAATTCTAGCGGTCTTCCTTGCCGTCGCGATTCTTATCGCGAAACGCACGGAACGTATTGCGAATGTTGTTCTGAATCTTGGCCTGCACGAACCCCGACGTATTGGCGGCCCCGGGCGAGTAGAGTCCGCCCGTCGGCTTCGTGAACCAGTCTTTCATATCGATCGTGACCGTGACGTTGTCACCGCCTTTGCCAATGACCACCGGCGCCGTGAGCGGCATCTCCAGCTTCGCGTTCACATCGCTGACGAAGGTGAACGGCTGTGTATTGAACGTCCCTTCCAGTCGGATACTGATGTTGCGGAAGTCCGGATTGGCCTGACGGAAGGCAAGGTCTGCCGAGTCGCTGCTCGAGACCTTGTGCACCGAGAGACGCACCGACGAGTACGTCCCTTCTGGTACCATCACCGCGACGCGTCCGCCGTCGGCACCGCTCACGGGAATGTTCACGAGGTACGGCCCCACGCGAATGCTCGGGCAGTCGTCGTCATCGTCATCATCGTCTTTCGATGAGCGCGTCCCGCTGCGGCTCGACGACGACTTGTCGTCATCGTCATCATCATCGACGCACGTCGCCGCGGCCGATTTGAGCTTCACGTCGCGGACCACGATCTGGGCGCGCGTAATCACAATCGCGTCCGTCCCGCTCGTAATGCTCAACCCTGCCGGCGTCGTGCTCACCTGTGCCACACCCGTACCAGTCGCCGTACCGGGGGCCGACTGCGCCGATGTGCCAGATTGGCTGGTCGCGAGCTGAAAGCCGAGCCCCACCTCGCCCGAGGCGTTGGGGCCCGTGCCATCGCTGCACGCCGCGAGCAACGAGACGCCGACAGACAGGACCAGCACGGACGCACGCGTAAGGGAAGATTGCATCGACAAGGATCTCTGTGGTGATTGTTGGCGGAGGCAATGCGGATCCGCCGCACCGTCGCGACGTCCGTCCGCCCATGCGATAAGTTCATGTCGGCGGACTCGTGTGTCAGTGACTCAGCGCACGGCCGTCGTGCTGGCAGACACGATCACCGTGTCCGTCATCACCATGTCGTCACCCTCTACTCTTCGATCGTCACGTGATTGGCGTGCTCGTGAATCCGGCGGCTGGCGGTGGTCGTGCACAGGCACGCGCCGTATTGGTGGCGCGTGCGCTGGCGGAGTGGGGTGACGTCCGCCTGTTCGAAACGCGCGCCCGTGGAGAGGAGCGTGCGCTGGCCATCGAGGCGTGCGACGCCGGCGCGCGCATCGTGGCCGTGGTGGGTGGCGACGGATCGTCGCATCACGCGGCACGCGGGCTGCTCGAAAGCGGGGCGCCTATTCCGCTCGCGATCTTCGCGGCCGGCACGGGCAACGACTTCGTCAAGACGCTCGGCACGCCATCGCACGACGTGCCGGCGATGGCCGCGCGCGTAATGCGCGGCACCTCACTCGCCATCGATGTGGGCGTCATCGATGGGGTGCCGTTCCTGAATGCGGCTGGCATGGGGTTCGATGTGGCCGTGCTCGAACGCATGCAGCAGCCGTCAACGTCGTCGGCATTTCGGCTGCGCGGGACCGCCGCGTATGTCAGCACGGCCTTGGGTGCGCTGTTCAGCTACGACGGATTCGATGCACAGCTGCACCATGGCACAGACCATGTGCGCGCGTCGAGTCCGAATACGCGCCACCTCATGACGGTGTTCGCCAACGGCCGCGCGTTCGGCGGGGCGTTTCGCATTGCGCCGACGGCGTCGCTCACCGACGGGCACCTCGATGTCATCGACTTCGCCCGGCTATCGTCCGTCGCACGATTGGCCGCGTTTTTCCGGGCGACACACGGGACGCATCTGTCGCATGCCGCTGTGCATCATGCACGGGCGACGCACATCGTGATGACCAGTCGAGTCCCGCTCGCCTTCGAAGCCGACGGCGAACTCTATCGCGCCGCTGGCACGACCATCGACGTCACGGTACGTCCGCAGGCGCTGCGCGTCATCGCGTAATCGCGCTGACGTCGCCTCGAGCATCCAGCACAAGAAAAGACCCGGAGCTCGACCACGCCCCCACGCGTTTGGTCGTTCCGGGTCTCTCTCGTTCGGCGCCCCCTCCACGAAGCCTCCGAACTCCATCACCTACCCCCCTGCAACTCGTCTGACACCACAACCTCTTGGAAGGTTGCCTTCTCACCTCTCGAGTTTTCGAATCAGAGCGCTATCAGGCGCCGGCACAGTGATTCGCATTACGCGCGCGTCGCGGTGCCGTTACGGTGTGTTGACCTGGTGCCCGATGAGCCAGCCCAGGACGGCACCTCCGAGGGCGCCAATGCCCGCGCCCTTCTGCGTGTTGCGTCGCTCCTGACACACAACGCCGCTGCCGCCCCCGACGCTCCCGCTGCGGCGCACCGCACCGGACTGGGGCACGTACACCCCCCGCGTCTGCGCCTGCTGCGAATGCGGGGCCGGGTACGCCTGCGGCGGGTATGGTTGCGGGTAGGGCTGCGGATACTGCCCCGGATAGGGCGCGTCCCCCTGCTGATAGCCCGGCGCATACCGCTGCGGGTAGTCCATTTCGGCCGGGTTCATGAACGGTTGCCGGTTCGCGGGCGACTGCGACGCAGCCGTGAGGTCGGCCCGCAGCGGCTCGTCGATCTGGCAATCACTACCGCCGCACGCGGTGAGCACCCCGAACGCGATGGGCGTGAGCAGCGGGACCGCAGCGGCCCGAAGACGGGTATGAAACGCGGAAATGACCTCCTCCTGATTGAACGGGACGGGCACCGCACCCGTCGACATCGTCAGGAAAGGCAGGGGGCATGCCAGCGAAAACCCGCGCAAAACGGCCGAAATACGCCGGAAACCGCGGCAAATCACCATTCGTTGTCCACCGGTGATGTCATGTCCCCGTTCCCTCCGTGGACACTCCGAGCTCTCCGGGGTAGCGTTCCTGCTGTTCACCCGGCCCGACCCAATTTCAGGAGTCCCTGCATGTCCGTCCGTTCGCGTGCCGCCTTTACCGTGGCGCTCTGCGCTGCCACGATGTCGTTCGCTCCTGCCTTTGCCGGCGCGCAGACCGCGCTCAAGGTTGGTGATGCCGCACCTGACTTCACCGTGACCACGGTGACCGCCAAGGGCGTCGAAGCGAAGCCGTTCAAGCTCTCCGAGCACAAGGGAGAGACCGTCATTCTGGCCTTCTTCCCGAAGGCCCGCACCAGCGGCTGCACGGTCCAAATGGAGTCGTATCGCGACAAGTACGCCGACCTGTTCAAGAGCGGCAAGAAGGTCACCCTCGTGGGTGTGAGCGTCGATCCCGACACCGCGCTCGTGTCGTGGGCCAAGGATGCGAAGTTCCAGTTCCACTTCGCCGCTGACACCGAGCGCAAGGTGGGCATGGCGTACGGCGCGAACACGGGCACCGGGTATCACAAGCGCCATCTGTATGTGATCGACCCCAAGGGCAACATCGCGTACATCACGACGCCGTTCCAGCAGATGTCCGCTGAGGCGTATACCACGCTCGGCGACGCCGTCAGCAAGTCTGCTGGCTCGAAGTAAGGTGGTGTGGGCGCCCCATTTTCTGTTGCGGTAACGTGCCCACCATGACCAATCCCCGCGCCCTGCTCACCGCGTTGCATGACGCGGCGGTGCAGGGCGCGGCGCCGTTTGCACGTACGCGTGAAGCGGTGCACCGCTGGTGGCAGGAGCAATCGCTGCCGCCAGCGCCTGATGTTCCCGTGTATGTCGTCGCCCTCGGCAAGGCGGCGCCCGCAATGTCGGCCGGCGCGGTGGCGGCGCTCACGGAACTGCGTGTGGCCGTGACCGACGGCATCGTGGTCGGTGCGCATGTCCCCACGCCACGCGACTGGCACGACCTGCCCGTTGCCGATTTGCTGCGCGTACACGTCGGTGATCATCCGGTGCCCGGCCCCAATTCGCTGCTCGCGGCCGAAGCGCTCGAAGATCTGCTGCAGGACATGGAGCCGAACGCCCTCGTCGTCGTGCTGCTCTCCGGAGGCACGACCGCTCTCTGTGCTGCGCCCATCGCGGCCTTGTCACAAGCGGTGGGGAGCGCCGACGCCGCACAGGCGCTCGTGGCGAATCTGGCCCAGACGCTGCTCGAGTCGGGATTGGCGATTCACGAAATGAACGCCATCCGTCGACGTGTGTTGCGTTTTGGTGCAGGGCGGCTGGCCACGGCGCTCGCCGCGCGCGGTGCACAACAGATTGCCACCTTCGCCGTTTCCGATGTCATTGGCGATGATCCCTCGGTGATCGGCTCGGGCCCCTGCACTCCAGACCCGCTCGACGACGCGACCTTTCTCGCGCTCCTCGACGTGCACGACATGCGTCCGCGGTTGCAGCGGGCCATGAGTCAGGTACTCGGGCTCACGGGCGCGGGCACGCCGCCGTCCGTGGCGCACGCCGATCATCCGGCGTTTGCCCGCGTACACTACACACTCGTTGCGCGGAACGCCGACGCCGTCAACGCCCTGGCCGCTGCCGCAGAGCGCGAAGGCATTCACGAGATCCACATCGACGATGTCCCCCTCGAAGGCGATGCGGCGGCCCTTGGGGATCTCTTTGCGCGCCGCGCGTTGGCGCTGTCGCGCGCGTTGCCTGCGGGGCATTCGGCGCTGCTCGTGAGCGGCGGTGAGCCGGTCGTGCATTTGCGCGACACGATCGAGCGCGCCATGCAGGCGGGCGACGATGACGATGCGCGTCTCGACGAAACGGCGGCGGCGGCCCCGCTGCTTATCCAGCCGCCGTCGGCCGCCGATGAACCACTCCGTGGTGGCCGCATGCAGGTGCTCGCCCTGTCGGCGTCACTCGCCCTCGAAGCGGCCACGGCGCGCGGCGACCGCAATGCCTGGCGCATTACGGTGCTGGCCGCCGGCACCGACGGCCGCGACGGCCCCACCGATGCGGCCGGCGCGATTGTCGACGCGGCGGTCCCGGCCCTCGCGCGCCGCAGCGCCCGTGCGCCGGAAGAAGATCTGGTCACGGGCCGTACCTGGTATTCCCTCGACGCCGCCGACGCTCTGCTGAAGACCGGCCCCACCGGCACCAACGTCATGGACGTCGTGGCGGTGCTCGTCAGGTAGGGGGCGCCGGCCCAGCGTCAGCGGCTGACGTTCAGTACTGACAATCGGTGGAGTACAGGTCTTTCGCAAAGCCCGCCTTTTGTGCGTCGGCCATGGACGCAAAGCCCACCTGGTCCGTGCTCTTGATGAGCTTCACGGTGTGGCACGCGGCCGGGTAGAACTTCTTGCTCTTGAGCGAGCCCACGAAGGGCGCGTTCATGACGGCCATGGCGTTGGCGATCGCCGTCTGCGAGGCACTCGGGACGGTATGCTGCGTGCCCGACGTCGCCGGCGATGTGGCCTGGGCGCACGCAGAGATCAGCAGCGCGGCCGTGGCCGCAGCAAAGACACGAGCAGAACGAGGCATGGCACCCAATACGGAGGTGAATGCGGGGCGCCGCTTCAAATGCGACGCGGCCGTCATGATAAAACATGGATAGTACAGTTAACGCCGTTAAATCTTGACGGGAACGTCACGTTGTCAATGGGGACGGATGACCGTAATGTCCCCGATATGCCTGCCAAGCGCGCCGCCCCCCGCCCCCCCGATGACGTGACGGACCTGCCACCCGACACCGACCCGACGGACGAGGCCCCCGACGCCTACCGCCGACGGCCGCGGCAGTCGCGTGGCCAGAAGCGGGTGGAACTGTTGCTCGACGCGGCCGCCACAGTCATCGCCACGAGCGGCATCGAAGCGGCCACGGCGGAGGCGATCGCGGCGCAGGCCCGCACCGCCAAGGGATCGCTGTATCAGTTCTTCCCGAATCGTGATGCGGTCCTGGCGGCGCTCGCGCTGCGCTACGCCGACGAGATGCGCGCCATTCACGAGCGCGCGTTTCCCATGGACTCGCACGGCATGCCGCTCGATCGGCTCATTGACCGCATCGTGAAGCCGTTGGCGGAGTTCCACGACCGCAACCCGGCTTTTCGCCGCGTCTTTGCGAGCAATGACGGCCCCGTGGACGACACCCGTTCGGCCCCGGCCCGGTTGCGCTCACAGCTGTTCGACTCGTTTGTCGATCGACTCGATGTGCTTTTCGCCTCGCGGAATCCCAAGCTCCCCTCGCGCGACCGGCGGCGCGCCGCGCTCGTGGCCGCCAGCGTCGGACAGTCGGTGCTCGCCCGCCGCGCCCGCGCGCAGGCAGCCGACAAGAAGCCGCTCATGGACGACCTGCGTCGCCTCTTGCTCGTCTACCTCCAGCCGCTACTTGAGCCGGTGATGGTAACCGATACGGCAAAGAGTCGCAAAGCGAAGGGTAGCTGACGCCTGCAGGACCCGGAATTCCTTATATTCCGATCATGCCCACCATCGTCACTATCGGTCTCGTGCAGGACACCGCGTCCGATGATCTCGAGAGCAACATCACTCGCGCCGTGGCGCGGGTCCGTGAAGCTGCCAAGAGCGGCGCGCAGATCATCTGCCTGCAGGAGCTGTTCAACGCGCCGTACTTCTGCAAGACGGTGCGCCCCGAGCGCTTCGACATCGCGCAGCCAGCTGACGGGCCCATCGTGCACACGTTCCAGGCGCTCGCCAAGGAACTGGCCGTCGTCATCGTCGTGCCGTATTACGAGCGCGAAGCGCCGGGGCTCTATCGCAATTCCGCCACGGTCATCGATGCCGACGGCGCGGTGCTGGGTACGTACCGCAAGATGCACATTCCGCACGACCCGCTCTTCGAAGAGAAGTACTACTTCGCGCCGGGTGACGTGACGGGCGATCAGCGCAACGACAAGCATCCGGGCTACAACGGATTCCGCGTCTGGCGTACGCGCTACGCCGACATCGGTGTGCTCATCTGCTGGGATCAGTGGTATCCCGAAGGCGCGCGCATCACGGCACTCCTCGGCGCGCAGATTCTGTTTTATCCCACGGCCATCGGCTGGCATCCGGCGGAGAAGGCGACGTTCGGCGACGCGCAGGTGGACGCGTGGCGCACGGCGCAGCGCGCACACGCCATCGCCAACGGTGTGTTCGTGGCGGCTCCCAATCGTGTGGGGTTCGAACCGGAACCCAACACCGACGGCCTCGAGTTTTTCGGGCAGTCGTTCATCTGTGATCCGTTCGGTCGCTACCTCACGCAGGCCGGCACCGAGCCCGCCATTCTGACCGCGAAGTGCGATCTCGACCTGATCGAGGAAACGCGCCGGAACTGGCCGTTCCTGCGCGACCGTCGGATCGATGCGTACGCCCCGATCCTCAACCGCTGGTTGGGCAAGTAACGTGACACCTCCAGCGGTACGGATGCCGGCGGAGTGGGCGCGTCACGAGGCCACGTGGATTGGTTGGCCGCATCACGAGCCCGATTGGCCCGGCAAGTTCGGTCCCATTCCGTGGGTGTATGCCGAGATTGTGCGTGGGCTCGGCCGGTTCGAGCGCGTCGAGATTCTCTGCCACAACGAGCAGGTGGCGGAGGAAGCGCGCGCGTGCCTGACGCTGCACGGCGTCGAGGACTCACAGTACCGGTTGCACTTGCAACCCACCGATCGTGTGTGGCTGCGCGACTCCGGCGCCACCGGTGTGCACCGCGCCGATGGTAGTGTGGCGCTCGTGCGCTGGGGCTTCAATGCGTGGGCCAAGTACGACAACTACGCCCGCGACAACGAAGTACCCGCGCGCATGGCCGAGATTTCCGAGTTGCCGGTCATCAACGCCGTGCGGCACGACAACGGCGAGCCGCTCATTCTCGAAGGTGGCGGGATCGAAACGGACGGCGAGGGCACGTTGCTCGTGACCGAAGAGTGGTTACTCAGCGACGTGCAGGTGCGCAATCCCGGCTACACGCGCGAAGACTACGAGCGCGCGTTCTCCGAGTATCTCGGCATCACCAAGACCATCTGGCTTGGCGAAGGGTGTGTCGGTGATGACACGCACGGCCACATTGACGACATCGCGCGCTTCATTGCGTCCGGCATGGTGCTACTCGCGCACGAAGAGGACGAGAACGACGAGAACCATGTGCGGTCGCTCGACAATCTTCATCGGCTGCAGCGCGCCTCCGATGCGCGCGGGAAGCGCCTCGAAGTCGTTACGCTGCCGTTTCCGCGCGCGGTGGTCATGGATGGCATGCGCCTGCCGGCGAGCTATGCGAACTTCTACATCGGCAACGGGGTGTGTCTCGTGCCCACCTTCAACGACCGCCATGATCGCGTGGCCCTCAACACGTTGTCGGAACTGCTGCCCTCGCACGAAGTCATCGGCATTCATGCCGTCGATCTCGTGTGGGGGCTGGGGACGTTGCATTGCCTGTCCCAGCAGCAGCCGGCATCCCGGCGGACGTCGTGAGCGATAACGAACCGCGCGACCGCGAACAGCGCGCTGACCACGACGCGCCCGTCGTTCCGGAGCTTCCGCGGTGGGCGCGCCCGTCACCCACCGATGAGGTGCTCAGTGACGATCGCATGCTCGCGTATTTCGGGCCCAAGTGGGAAACGTCGTACAAGCGAAAACTCGCTCCATTTTTTGCCGACCCCAGCTTTGTGCCCACGTGGAACTGGCCGGCGGCGATCGCGTTTCCGCCCGCGTGGTTTCTCTACCGCAAGCTGTACCTGCCCTTCGCGCTGTTCTTCCTCGTGCCGGGGTTCGTATTCCGCATTCTGACTGGCTCCGACACACCGCAGACGATGGCGGAAATGTCGAAACCGGAAAACGAATGGCTCAAGATCATGAGCATCGCGGTCATGGTCTCGTCGAGCCTGGCGGCGGGTGGTACGGCCAACTGGTTTCTCTTCCGCCGGGCGCGCGCGGCCAACCGGTTCGTGGCCATGCAGCAACTCCCCGAGCCGGAAACGCTGGCGCTGATGCGGCGAATGGGAGGCGTGAACCGGTCGGCGACCAGTCTGTACGTAGCGCTCATCGTCATCATGACGCTTATGAAGATAGCCGGATGACGGGGGCCGCCGCCGGCAAGGTGACGGGCGCCGGGGATCTGCTGTTGTTCACCGATGACTGACGCCGAGTTGGTCGTCCGGACCCGGGCAGGGGAGCCGGACGCGTTCGGAATGCTGGTGTCGCGGTACTACGACGCGGCATGGCGGTTTGCGTACCACATGCTTGGGGAGCGAGCCGATGCGGAAGACGTGGTGCAGGACACTTTTTTGCGCGCGTATCTGGCCATTGGCCGGTACGACGAGCGCGATCAGTTCCGTGGTTGGCTTTTCCGCATCCTGACCAACCAGTGCCGCAACTCCATCACTTCGCGCGGCCGTCGCACGCGGCGGTTCGTGCAGGACGAGATTGCCATCGAAACGGCGGCATCCCCACCGATGGGGCTGCCATCGGGCGTGGAAGACGCCGTGTTGCTGCGGGCCATGGCCCAGCTCGACCCGCTGCAACGCGAGGCGTTGCTGCTCAAGTACGCCGAAGGGATGGAGTACACTGAGATGTCGGCCATGACCGGCGTCGGAGAGTCCGCACTCAAGATGCGCGTCAAACGCGGCAGTGAGCGCCTGCGGGCCCTGCTCGCCAAAGTCGGGGACGGGCGTTCATGAGCGGCGCGGTCAACGACAACGGGCTGCCGTTCCCGTCGGCCGACGAGCTGCGCGATCCATTCGCCGACGAGATCGGCGCACGGCTGCGCGCGTCGTATGCCGCCATCCCGCCATCGTCCTCCGATACGCTCGCCCGGGTGTCCCGCGCCGTGCTCGCGCAGACCATGCATCAGGCGGCGCCGGCGCGTGGCGGTATCCGCCCCCGGTGGTGGTGGGGCGCCGTCGCCGCCGCGATGCTCGTTGCCGTGGTCATGCACCCCTGGCGTGCCGATCTCAGCCAACGCGAAGCCGACAGCGCCTTCACCAACGCGCGCGCGCAGCTCCTGCCGTCTGGGAGCACCAGCGAAGAAGGTGGCGGCACCGTGCGCTTCGAGTTCACCGTCCCCAGCGATGCCCGTCGGGTCGCGCTCGTCGGCGATTTCAACGGGTGGGATGAACGCGCCACGCCGATGGTCCAGCAAGGAGACACCGGCACGTGGTCGGCACGCATCCCGCTGCCGCCCGGCCGTCATCAGTACGCATTTGTGGTCGATGGCAAGCGCTGGCTGGTCGACCCGCTGGCGCCACAGGTACCGGATGGCGGCTACGGCCCGACCAATGCCGTGATCGTCGATGGTGAGGCGTCGCAGTGACCGTCGCGACAATGCTGCTGCTCACGTTGCAGCTGACGACCTCAACGGCGGCGGTGCGGGCCGACACCATTCTCAACGCGATGGGTCGCGGACAGCCGGCCGTGACCACCGCCATCCCCACACGGCAGCCAATGCGGTTCGATGCGAGCCGCTTCGATTCGCTCACGGCCAACGCCCTGCGGTCGCTGTTCGATGAGGCCGCCGAGCTGGGATTGCCCGTGCGCCCACTCATCAACCGGGCGCTCGAGGGCGCGGCGCGGCGCATGCCCGGCGATCGCATTCTGCGCGTCGTGCGAGAGCATGCGGGGGCCCTGCAAACGGCCAAGCGCGCCCTCGGCGACGGCAGTACCGAGGATGAGCTCGAAGCGGGCGCCATCGCGGTGCGCGCCGGCCTGGACGAACGCACGCTCGAACGCGTCCGTAGCACACGGCCGGCCGGTCAGGCCGTGGTGCCGCTCGTCGTGTTGACGGATATCGTGCGCCGCGGCGTCCCCGCGCCGTCAGCGCGCGACGCGGTGCAACAGCTCGCGCGCACACCACGCTCCGACGAGGTACTGATGGGGCTGCAAGCCACGGTGGCGAAGAACGCGCAACGCGGCCCCGGGATGGCTCTCGATGCGCTCAATCGCTACGTTAGGGGAACCGGCAGCAGTCCGCCGGTCACTCCGGCCACCACCGACCGCAAACCGGTTCGACCGCCAGACTCGTGACGCCCGCTCGCCGTTTCTCCCGCGCGATGCGCCGCCGCTCCCTTCGGAGCCGCGGGTGGGCCTTGCCTTGCGCCCTGCTTTCCGTGGGAACGTCGGCCGAACAGCTGCGCGCGCAGGTTCGCGGCGATGCCCCCATGGCGCCAGCGTCCACGATCGGCCCCGTCACCGACGCCTCGACATTCTCGGTGCTGGGCATCGCCTCGCTCCCCGATGGCAACGGCAACTCGCTCGCGCAGCGCAACGATCTCTGGTTCGGCGCGACGCAGCCGGTGGGGCGTCTCGGACGCATCCGTCTCGCGTTACTGGGCAGCGGCAACGTGCACTTCACCGACGGCGTCACCGGCCATGCGCAAGCGCAGGGAGTGCTTTCCGTGCGCGCGCGCGCGCGCCTTGGTGAACAGCGCCTCTGGAGTGCGGTGAGTTATGGCCGGTCGTCCGTCAACGGGCAGCCCGGCACGAATCCGTTCGGCAGCTCGCTGGCCAGACTGATGGCGCCGTCGATCGCGGCCGATCCCCTCATTGGTGATACGACCATTACGCGTCGTATCGATGTGGGCCAGTTGGCGCGCGCCGAAGGCGGTATGGTGACGACGTATCTGGGCGTCGACTTCGCGTTCGGCCTGTCGTTCGAACGGGCGACGCGCGTGACCACCCAGACATTCACCGTCGATGTACCGCGCCCCATGGTCAACGTGCCGACGGGTGCCGGCCGACTGACGAATAGCAGTACGCTGCGGACGGTGCAGCGGCGCGATCTCGCCACCGGCATTGCCTCGGCGGGTTTCAATACGGGGCAGGCGCAGTGGTTGCTCTCGGTGACCGCGCCGGTCGCGCGCTGGATCACGAGCGACGCGCTCGCTCCCACGCCGCAGACCGTTCCCACGGTGGCGTCAGTGGCCGTGGTGCAGCCGGTCACCGGTTGGCTTTCGCTCGTTGGCGCAGCGGCCACCAATGGCGCCACCGTCGGCGGCGCCATGTTGCGCGACGAGCTGCGTAACCGGTCGGCCTTCTCGCCCATGGTGGCGCTCGGGGTGCGTATCTCGCGACTGCCCTGGCGCGACAACGACGGCACACCGGGCGGCATTCTCGCGTTCGAGGCGCGCACGCTCGGCGTCGTCGACAGCGCGTCCATCGAGACGGGCAGGCCCGACGACGCCCTGTTGGCCACCGTCCGCGATACCCTGCGTGTGGTCCTGCTCATCGATGCGCCGAAAGCCGAATCGGTGGAGCTCATGGGCGACGCCACGCAGTGGAGCATTACCCCCATGCGCCGCTTGCAAAACGGGCGCTGGCGTGCCGAGCTCAAACTATCGCCCGGCATGCACCGCATTGTCGTGCGCGCCGACGGCGGTCAGTGGATTGCCCCACCGGGACTTCCCATCGGCAACGATGAATATGGAAGCCCCGTGGGCATGGTGCTGGTGCGGCGATAGCGGCTACTTCGCCGGCCGCACCCGTATGCGCTGCGTTGTCGAATCGGTGACACCGGCACCACTCACGAGCAGCGTCAGCTGATAATCACCGGCCGGCACGCTCGGGAAGTTCAGCGTGAGGCTGCGACCGGCACCACCATCGGGACGGCCATTGTCGTTGTACTTGATCGACACGGGGGTGAGTGCCTTCGACAACCCGATCGACGAACCGAGCTTCTGCATGAAGCTCGCGCCCAGTCGCGTGGCACGCAGCGACACCTGCAGTGGCGCGCCGGGGCTCGCCTGGCGATACATCTCCCAGTAAATGCCGATCTGCGTGCCGCCGTCAATTTCGAGCGAGCCGTACGCCTGTGCGGCATTGCGTTCGAGACTCGGCGTCGGCGACGGATCACCACGCTGCAGCAACAAATAGTCGGAAAGGCGCGCATCGGCCGGGAGCGGTTGCACCACCGTCCGTGCGCGGGCGGCACGCTTGCCTACCGGGGCCAGCACTTCGATGCTGGCGAGCATCGGCGCCTGTATGGCGGCGAGTAACGCGCCGTTCGCCCCAGCGCTATCCTTCGTGACGACGATCGGCTTGGCCCCGTCGACGCGGTCGAGCACCAGCCCCGCCTGGTAGGGCGCGCGACCCATTTCGAGTTCACGCATGAGCCGGTAGCCGCCAGCGACTACCGTCGTGTCGCCCCGACGGAAACGGGCGATCTGATGCGGCAGCGCACCGAAGCCGGCAGCGTAGCGCGTGCTGTATCGCATGCGCGCCTTCTTGCGCTTCATGTCCCAATCGGTCGACTTGGCATCGAGCGGGGTGTCGATGGCTTCGATGAGCGGCATGAAGTCGTAACTGGGCGTCGGCTCGTGACCGATGACCTGCGGCGGACGTGGATCGGCCACGCCACCATTCTGCACCGACCAGGCCGTGGGCCATCCGTAGCGCACCTGTGATTCGAGCAGGTCGTCGCCCCACTGCAAATCGTAGGGAATGCGACCGAGCGAATGCACACGGGACATCGTGCGGCGCGCGAAGAGTTCGTTCTTGATGTCGTTGCCCGGCAGCATCCACAGTGGCTGCGCGAGGCGGAAGATGCGCTCGTTGCGCGCAAGACGTTCGGTGCACGAGAGTGCCTTGTACGCGGGCTGCATGAGCGGATCGAGCCACATGGTGAGATCGCTCCACGCGCACCGCTGCGACTCAGACATGCTGGCCAATGCGCGGTCGAATGCCTGTCCACCGGCCACATGCTGATTGGCGTTGTGGAGCGCCATGCCGCGCAGGGCCTGACACCACCAGTCGGTACCACCACACGCGCGCGCCGCCACGAGCGCCGTATCAGGGAGGCCGCCTTCCATCGCGTAGCGCACCCGCATACCGCTCACCCAATCGTCCTTCGGGTCGGCGGCCTGCGCACGGCCGAGCAGTTCGAGCAACTGCTCACGCTCGATCTTCGCATCGGTACGCTCGGCAGGCGGCGGCACATCGCCATTGTTGTTCCAATAGCAGATGCGGCCCAGCGGCACTTCGCAGGTGGCATCGGCGCCGCCGTTGTAGAAGCGCAGGCCGAGGCGGTGATTGCGCTCGAAGGCATCCTGTTGGCCACGCGCCGACGAACCGAGGCTGCTTACGCTGCTGGGGGAACCACGCAGCGGATCGCGCACCGACGCCGACGACATGCTGTCGGTGGTAGTGGCCTGCCCGGTGCCCGCCTGCGCCAACAGGGGCGTGGAAACAACGGCAGTCACGGCAGCGAATGCTGACGCACACGCTACCGCGACCATGAGTTGACGAACTGAAGTCACAAGCTGATCCACTGGAGTCCTGTTCGGAGAAAGTCCTGCTGCAAGCTATCCCGGCAGGTCGCTCATGGCATCAGCAGAACACTGCGTCAGAAGCGCAGTTTCACACCGGCCGTAAGCGCCACGTTGTGCGCGAGGTTTCCATTCACGCGAAAGCCCACGGCGTCTTCGGAGTTGAACCGGCTGATCCAGTCCTTCGCCTGAACGCGTACGACCAACCCGTTGGAAATCCCGAGATCCACCCCTACCCCGGCGGTGTACGCCACGTTCGACGCACGCGTCTCGAAGACGCTCGCCTTGATGTCGTTGGTCATCCCGCCGATCCCGCCTTGCACGAAGGGCGCGATACCGGTGGAACGCCCGGCCAGGCCCCCAAGTTCGAGGCCCACGTCGTACATCCACGTGTTGGCCGACCCGACATTGACACCACCCAGCAGCGGCAACCCTATGCGCAGGTCGCCTGAGGCATAGGCGAGATTGCCGACGAGCGACACGCCCTTGGAAAGCGGAATGCCGCCCTGCACCCCGAGCATGGGCGCATTGGTGGCCGCGATGCTCGTCCCGACCGGACCGTCGTACCAATCGCCGGTAATGAGATACCCGGCGAACGGTGTGAGGTGCGCGCCAACGCCCGTCCCCTTCTGCGCCTGCGCGAGGAGCGGGGAGGCGGCCACGATGACGGCTGCAAGCGAGGTGCGAACGAGATAGGACTTCATGAAAACTCCAGAGTTGGTGACGTCCCCCCATGTCGCACAGCCGGGGCCATCCACGTGCGGCACGCCAAGTCGTTGTACACCAGTAAGTTGACAGAACCCCGCCAATTCAAGTGTCCACCAATGTGGACACCCGGGTGACCCCAACTGATGAGCCGCTTCTACCTCAGGCGGTCTTCGACTTCTTGCGCACGCGGATGTTGAGCATTTCCACCGCGACAGAGAAGGCCATGGCCGCGTACGTGTAGCCCTTCGGGATATGCTGTCCCATACCTTCGCCCACCAGGTTGGTACCAATGAGCACGAGAAAGGCGAGGGCGAGCATCTTCACGGTGGGGTGATCTTCGACAAAGTCGCCAATGGAGCGCGCCGCAAAGAGCATCACGCACAACGCGACGACGTTGGCGAGAATCATGATGCTGACATCGTCGGCCATGCCCACGGCGGTAATGACCGAGTCGAGCGAAAACACGAGATCGAGCACCGCAATCTGCGCGACGGTTCCCCAAAGGGACCGACCGGCGCGCGCCTGCTGTTCGACTTCTTCGTCGGGCCCCTCGAGCTTGCTGTGGATTTCCATCGTCGCCTTGGCGATGAGGAAGAGTCCACCGATGAGCAGAATGAGGTCGCGCCCCGACACGTCACGCGTGAGCACCGTGAACAACGGCCGCGTGAGCTGCATGACCCAGGTGATGGAAAGCAGCAACAGCACGCGGCTGATGAAGGCACCGGCGAGCCCGAACGATGCGCGCCTTGGCCTTGTCGGCGTCGTTGAGCTTCCCGGAGAGGATCGAGATGAAAATGATGTTGTCGATGCCGAGGACGACCTCGAGCACGGACAGCGTCAGCAGGGAAATCCACGCCTGCGGGTCGTTAATCCAATCGAACATGGGCGGAAGCTGGCGAGGGACACGCGTGCGGAAAAGGTGTGGGGGACGCGACGAGGCCAATGGTGTACTTTGTGAGCATATGACTGGCGAACCGAACACAGTCCCCCACGCTGAGGTCGGTGGCAGGGGCTCCGGCCGTGGTGTTGCTTTCCGGGGGACTCGACTCCACGACGGTCCTCGCGGTGGCCAAACGCGAGGGGTACACCCCGTATGCCATGACCTTCCGCTACGGGCAGCGGCATTCGGTGGAGATCGAGGCGGCGCGGCGCGTGGCCCAGGACCATGGGGGTGGCGAAGCACGTGGTGGTCGATATCGACCTGCGCCAGTGGGGCGGTTCGGCGCTCACGGCCGACGTCGACGTGCCGAAGGATCGCGATGTGGAGCACGCGGTCGACGAAATTCCGGTCACGTATGTACCGGCGCGCAACACGATCTTCTTGTCGTTCGCGCTGGCGTGGGCCGAGGTGCTGGGGGCCGACGCCATTTTCATTGGCGTGAACGCGCTGGACTACTCCGGCTATCCCGACTGCCGTCCGGAATACGTCGCGGCGTTCGAAACGATGGCGAATCTCGCGACCTGCCGCTGGCGTGCAGGGTAGGCAGCGTCTGCGCATTCACGCGCCGCTGCAGCACCTCACCAAGGCGCAGATCGTCACGCTGGGCCACGAACTGGGCGTGGACTATAGCCTGACCACCAGCTGCTACGATCCGTCGCCGGACGGCGTCTCCTGCGGACACTGCGACGCCTGTCAGCTGCGGTTACGCGGCTTTGCCGAAGCCGGTGCCACCGACCCGATCGCGTACGGGAGCTGACGGTGGCGTACACGGTCAAGGAGTGCTTCTACACGCTGCAGGGCGAAGGGCTCAACGCCGGCCGCGCCGCCGTGTTCTGCCGGTTTGCGGGGTGCAATCTGTGGACGGGTCGTGAGGCGGAGCGCGCCACCGCCGTGTGCACGTTCTGCGATACCGATTTCGTAGGGGTGGGGCCGGACGGCGGCAAGTTCGCCACCGCCGAGGCGCTGGCGGCGTTCGTGAAAAGCCGCTGGCCGGCCGATGCACCGGCAGCGGTGCGGCCCCTTGTCGTGTGTACGGGCGGCGAGCCGCTGCTGCAACTCGACGCGGCCGCCATTGACGCGCTGCATGCCGAAGGCTTCGAGGTGGCCGTGGAGACGAACGGCACGCAGCCGGCGCCGGCCGGCCTCGACTGGATCTGTGTGAGCCCCAAGGCCAACGCACCCGTCGTCCTCACGTCGGGGCATGAGCTCAAGCTGGTGTACCCGCAACCGCTGGCCATGCCCGAGCGCTTTGCCGAGTGGGATTTCCAGCACTTCCTGCTGCAGCCCATGGACGGGCCGGACCAGGCGCGGAATTCGGCGGCCGCACTCGCCTACTGCCTAGCGCACCCGCAATGGCGGCTCTCGGTGCAGACGCACAAGGTGCTGGGCATTCGCTGAACGGCAGCGAACAACGGGTGTGTGGTCCGGCGGTCTGCTCGCCGACGGATCGAGCCCTCAGGGGGAAGAAAGCAAGGGGAAAGGGGGAAGCGCGGTTGTGTCCACTGAAACCGCAACCGCAGTGGTCGTGGCCCTTAGTGGTGGATCGTACCGCGCCTCCCCCGTTCCCCTTGCGTTCTTCCCCTTGAGGGCTCGATCCGTCGACCAGTAGACCGCCGGACCAGCATCCCATTGTTCCAACAACCAGAATGCACGGCCAGCACACAGAAAGTGCCCCCCGCGTGACAGTTCACTCTGGTGCCGCGTCATTCTCATGAATAATTTCACGAGTCCGCCAACCCCGGCCTTCTCCAGTCGCCCAAACCACGTGACCCGACTCTCCCGCACCCTGCTTCCGGTTGTCGCCGCTGCGCTCGTCGCGGTGTCGGCGGCGGCGCAGGCGCAGGACACGGGGCGTGGCATTCAACTCGAATCGAAGAAGCCGTTTGCGCAGTTCAGTGCGTCGGCCGAACGGGTGCGCGACAGCATCGTGTCAAAGGCCCGTGGGAGTGTCGGCACCCGGTACAGGCTGGGCGGCACCAAACCCGGTGTCGGTCTCGATTGCAGCGGTCTGGTGCGCTACGCCATGAGCATCATCGACGTGGTGCTGCCGCGGACGGCCCACGGGCAGTCGAAGGTCGGCGCCGAGGTGCCCAAGAACGTCGCGGCGCTCAAGCCCGGTGACGTGCTCACGTTCGGTCGCGGCTCACGCATCTCGCACGTCGGCATTTACGTCGGTGATGGCAAGATGGTGCACGCCAGCACCTCACAGCGCCGCGTCATCGAAACGTCGCTGAATCAGCGCAACCCGCTCATTCGCCAGTGGAAGGGCGTCCGTCGCTTCGTCGACGTCAACAGCGCGCAGATACGCGACAGCCTGCTCGCGTTGGCCGACTCGTTGTCGCGCTGACGCGCGCACGAACGGCGGGACGGCAGACACGTGAGTGATCTGCTCTTTCGTGGTCGAGGCGCCGACGTCGGAGCGCGTGCCCCCACGATCATCGTGCGAGGTGCCGGCGCACTGCTGGGCCTGTGCACCGTACAGTTCTTCGCCACGCTTGGTGTCGTTGACACCCTTGGCATGCCACTCTCGCTTGCGCGCGCGCTCGCCATGACCATCGGCGCGCTGGTGGCTACGTCGAGTGTCGGATCATGGCTCTGGGGGAGTACCACCACCGGCGCCCTGCTCCTGCTGACGGTGTCGTACACGCCGCTGATCCCGCCGCTCCTCGACGCGTTTGTGCGGCGCGACCCGGAGTCAGGCCCACCAGTCGATGCCGTGGTCGTCTTCTCCGGCTCCGTCACCAGCGAGGGGCGCGTCATGGGACCGGCGCTCGATCGTTTGCTCACCGGCATTGCCGAAGGCAAGCGCCGGCGCATCCCCGCGCTGGTGCTTTCGACGGTGGGCGACGATGATGACCCCACCGTGGCGACCTCTGAACGGGACCAGCGTGAACTTGCGGCCGCGTTCGCCCCGGAACTCGCCCTGCGCTTCGTGCACGACGTGCACAGCACCCGCGATGAGGCCCTGGCCTTCGCGGCGTTGGCCCGGACCAACGGGTGGCGGCGCGTCCTGGTGGTCACGTCCCCCGCCCATACCCGCCGGGCGTGCAAGAGGCGTCGAGCGGGTGGGGCTGGCGGTGCAATGCCTGCCAGCGGTGTCACGGAGCTATGCGTTGAGCCGCCTCGACCGCCCCGACAGTCGGCGGCAGGTATTCGCCGATCTGCTGTACGAATCTGCGGCCACCCTCCTCTACCGCTCCCGCGGGTGGCAGTAACGGCATGGCTGGTGACAAAGCGCACAACGCGTTGCATCGTTGGTGATCTGGCTCACTGTCAACCGATAGCCGAGATCGGTACGTTTTTCCAGATCTGTAGTCTTCCCCAACCCGTTTGCCATGCAACGTCTTTCTCTTCGCCAGCGCGCCATCGCCGCGGCGGTGATTTTTTCTACGCTGACCACCGGCGCCTGCACCGACACGGCCGCCCGTGCGCGCGCCGACTCGCTCGCGGCCGCCCTCGCCTCCGCGAGTGCCGAGCGCGACTCGCTGCAGGGGCTCATGCAAGGTACGTCGTCCGAAAAGGACCGCGCCCTCGCGCAGGTGGTGGAAGCGTCCAAGTTCGCCGATGAAGTCGACGCCGAGCTCCGCCAGGTGCGCGGCCTCAGCTCCAAGGTGGGCGTCAACAAGAGCGACGAATCCGGCAAGACCGAGGCAGCGGCGGCGCAGAAGGATATCCTCGACCGCCTCAAGCAGATGCGCCAGCGCCTGAACACGCGTCAGGCCCAGGTGCGGGCGCTGCTCGACACGCTCAAGGCGCAGCGCGCCGATTCCAGTGCCTCGGCAACGCTGCTGGCCGATCTCAATGCGCGCCTCGAGCAGCGCAACAAGGAAATCACCGCGTTCCAGGAAGAAATCCGCGCGCTGCGCACGCAGAACGAGCAGCTCACGGCGGAAAAGGGGGTGCTCACCGATACGGTGAAGGCGATGGACGTGCGTGAGCACCGCGTGTACTACGTCGTGGGGTCACGGCGTCAGCTCATCGCCGACGGGGTCGTCACGGAAGAAGGCGGTTCACGCGGCCTGCTCATCGTGAAGCTTGGCAAGACGCTCGTGCCCGCGCGCACGCTCGACGATGCGCGCTTTACCCGCGCCGACCGTCGCGAAGTGCTCACGATTCCGCTGCCGCGCAACGACCGTGCGTACAAGATCGTCTCACGCCACGACGTGGGCCTCATCGAAGTGGCCAAGAAGGAGAAGGATGGATCGTTCCGTGGCGAGAGCATCCGTATCACCGATCCGTCCAAGTTCTGGATGCCGTCGCGCTATCTCATCATCACCGAGAAGTAAGCGACGTTCGAGGGACTGACGTCGCGGCGGTCGCCCCAACGGGCCATCGCCACCAACAGAGCACCCCACACGCGGCGCTTACGGCACTCCAGTAAGCGCCGCGTTGTGCAAGCACGCCCCAAGTGACCACGTCCTCCCGCATGAGCGGTGCACTCTCCGCAAAGCGCACCCACCATGGGGCCGCGAACGACTGATCGATGCTCACGGCCAACACCCAGCCGCCAATGAGCAGCAGGTGCGCGAGCACCTTGTGATCGAGGAGCACGTGCACCGTGAGCGACAGGATGGTGAGGTGCACGAAGGGCAGCCACAGCACGAACACGGTCCATGCGGTCCACGGCGACAGGATGGAGCAGAGTGTACCGGCTGTTGGCGTGGCACGGACCACGGCGAGCAGCAGGCCGCTGGCGGCAAGCGGCCCCACGACCTGCCACTGCGCCGCAAGGAGCCCACTGATGCGCCCCAACACCAGCGCCCGCCGCGATACCGGCAGCGATCCGAGAAGCTGGTCGACGCGCACATCGCGCTCGCGCCACACGAGTTCGCCGGCATATACCGTGGCGAGCAGTATGAAAAAGAGGCGCGCGTGCGTACTCACCAGCAGCAGTACCGCCGCACTGGTCGGCGTGGCGACGGCGTCGTGTACCATGGGGCGCGTGGCCGCATTGGCCACGGCGTTCACCACCGCGAGCGCCGACACCACGCGCCAACCGCCATCGAGGCACATCCACGCGGAGGTAAACGCGCGAAGTGACGCGGTGGCGGAGCGCGCGCGCGACAGCGCATGACCGACGCGATAGACGGCCAGCGTCTTCGCCGGAGAGGGTCCGCTCCCCAGCAGCTGCGTCGAGCGCGTCATGAGCAGGGCAACGGTCAGCGCGAGCGCGATACTCACCCACAGCAGGCGATTCAGCAGCAGCAGACCAGTCAGTGGCACGAGGCGTGTCGCTCGCTCCGCTTCACTCCACGATGTCGTGATCGCCAGCACGGGAGCATTTCCGAAGGGGTCCAGCATTGCTCCGACGTGTGCCATGTGCGGCTGTGCCACCAATGCCAGTGCCAGCTGCCATAGACCGACGAGCACCAGCGCGGCGGCCAACACGCCGAGCACGCGTCGGGTATACGCGGCGGCGGTCGCCAGTAGAAGCGTCACGACGACCATGGTCGGCAGCGTGATCACGACGAAGGCCCTGAGGCTTGCCGTGATGGCGCTCAGCAGCGTCTGCAGGCCGCCGTTGGTAGCGCCGCCGCTCACGGCCGCACCGACGACGATGCCGAGCGGCATGGCCGCGTACACCAACACCATGATGCACAGCGCCGCGAGCACGCGCGCCACAAACCAGGTACGTGCACCCAATCCGCTGGTCGCAACGAACTCGCGGGTGCGCTGCGCCTCGTCGCGGAGCAAGGCGGTGGTCGCGATCATCGTGGTGATGACCTGACCGAATGCCGTCAGCCCGCCAAAGGCCGAGCATGAGCGCCCAGCTGGCGGTGCGCGGTACCGCGCCGCGCGACGAGACGAGTTCGACCACATCCGACGCCGCATACCCGAACGACAACAGACCGAACACGAGCAGGTACAGCACCGTGAGCGGTTCGCGCAGCTGCGCCCGGACTTCGAATTGCCACACGGCAAACAAACGTGCCCGCCGCACGGCAGTGTCCTGCACAGCAGCGGGCAACGCGTTCGCCTCCGTACGCACCGCCTTAGAGGTGCGGGAGTTCCCGGTCACCAACTTCTCCGCCGTCCTGATGCCACCGCAACTCTTCCGGCGACAGCGGCCGGATGGCCAGGTCTACCGCGAGCCATGTCGTCTTCGCAAAGGGATAACAGCCGATGCACCCGGCCAGCATGAGGAAGCCGGTGACGTACGTAATGAGATCCCACGGCGGATCGGGCCACGTGATGAACACGAAGCCGCACACGCAGACGAACAGGATGAGTTCGACCGCGATGAGATTGAAGAGATAGGCGCCCACGAAATAGTCGGCTTCTCCCCGTTCGAGCCGCAGCCCGCAGCTCGGGCAGTTGGCCTTGAGCTGGAAGAACGAGGCGAAGATACGCGTGCCACCGCAGTGCGGACAGCGAAGGCGCAGCGCACGCGTCATGAGTTGCGTGATGCTGGCACGCGGCAGGTCAATGGCGCGCATGCCAGTGATCACCATACTCATCGCTCCGGCAGCGTGGCGAGAAACTCTGCGAGATACTTCCCCCACACGCGCGGCAACGAATGCGTGCCGTGTCCGCGGGTCTCGGCGGTGATCGGCAGCAGAATGAATCGCGTTTTCGGCATCTGCTTCGCAAACTGCTCGGCCAGCCCAAGCTCCGGGGGGTTCACCTGATCGTCGGCGGAGTTGATGAACAACGCCGGCGCGGTAATCCTCCTGCACGCGCTTCGACGGGTCGTAGTCGCGCGACGCATCGAACTGGTACAGGAAGTCGTTGGCATCGGTCACACGCATACGTCCATCGAGATACGCCCGGATGACGGAGTCGGCCTTATCGCGCGTCGGCGCTTGCGCCTGCTGCACGAGCGGCGCGCTGGACATGATGTACAGCATCATCTGCGACGAACGCAGTCCCGGCGGCTGCGTCGTGTAATCACCGTTCTGCCACGCGGGGTCGTTCCGAATGGCGTCCATGGCCATCGTACGGATCATGCGGTTGCGGCCGGCAATCTGGCTCGGCACACAGGCGAACGGCGCCAGCCCGTCCATGAACGAGGGGTAGTTGTACCCCCACACCCATCCGTGCATGCACCCCATGGAGGTCCCCATGATGAGACGGAGATGGTTCACCCCGAGATGCTCAGTGAGCAGGCGGTGCTGCGCCGCCACCATATCGGCATATCCGTACTTTGGAAACCGCGCACGGAGACCGTTGCTCGGCTTGCTCGAACCGCCATGCCCGATGCCATCGGGGAGCACGATGTAGTACTTCGCGCTGTCGAGCAGCTGGCCGGGGCCGAACAACTCACCGGCATAGCTCCCCGACAGAAAGCCACGGCCCGTGCCACCAGTCCCATGCAGGATCATCACCGCATTCCGTACGACCCCCTTGGCGTCGCGGTGTGGCGTGCCGAGGGTCGTATAGTGCAGGGTGAGTTCGGGGAGCGTTTCGCCCGTTCCGAAGGCGAAGTTCCTGATGATGAAGTCGCCCTGTTTGCCGGCCGAGGCCCAGCCGGTTTGCGCGAGCACTGGTGTAGCGAGCCCGGCCAGAAGTACGGCCGACGCGAGAAGACGAGGTAGACGGGGAGTGTGCATGCTGAAAGATATCGGGGGGAGCCGGGGGACGTACGCGCGTCCGTTGCTCGCCTGCCCGTTCATGAAGGCTTCTCCATGTTGTGGGTGCTTGCCGTCCCGCCCCCTCTCAGTAGTTTGGCGTTGGTGAGTACGACCAAGGTCTGCCCCCAATGCGGGGACGAATACGATGAGGCGGTCGGGTTCTGTTCAAAAGACGGAACCCCGCTCGTAGAGAAGGCCGACGGTGGACTGATCGGCAAGATGGTGGGCGGCCGCTACCTGGTCATTCAGCAGCTTGGTGAAGGTGGCATGGGCCAGGTGTTCCTGGCCGAACACGTGCGCATGAAGCGCAAGAGTGCCATCAAGATCATGCGCGCGGCTCTCGTGCATGAGCCGGAAGCGTTGCAGCGCTTCACGCGGGAAGCCGAGAACGCCTCGAAGATTTCGCACCCCAACGTGGCGAGCATCTTCGACTTCGGTGAGACGGACGAAGGACTCGTCTATCTCGCCATGGAGTTCATCGAGGGCGAGTCGCTCTCGGCGCTGCTCAAGCGCGAGATCGCGATGCATCCCGTGGTGGGCGCGGACATCATCGCGCAGTGCGCAGATGCGTTGGCGGCAGCTCATGAGCTCGGCATTCTGCACCGCGACATCAAGCCCGACAACATCATGATCTCCCAGCGTCCCGACGGTACGTTCGTCGTGAAGCTGGTGGATTTTGGTATTGCCCGTACGATGGAGCGTGGGACACAGCAAGTGACGCGCGCCGGCTTCGCCGTGGGCACCCCCGAGTACATGTCGCCGGAGCAGCTGTCGGGCGATGTGCTCGATGCGCGCTCCGACCAGTACTCGCTCGCACTCGTTGCATTCATCGCGCTCACCGGGCACGAGGCGTTTGCCAATTCGTCGTCGAAGGAATCGCTCATCGCGCGGCTCACCAGCCCTCCGCGACGGCTCGACGAAGTGCGTGACGATCTCGATTGGCCCAACAGCATTCAGAGTGTCTTCGACAAGTCGCTCGCGCCCGACCCCAACGACCGCTTTGCGAGTATCGCCGAGTTCGGCATTGCGTTGGCCAACGCCGTCGAGGAGATGACGCCGACGCAGACGGCCGAGATGTACCGGCACGCGCTGGGGCAGCGGATGTTGAACGTGGCGGCGCGCACGCCGATTGAGAACTCGAGCGTGCGTACGCCGGCCAAGGCGCAGGCAACGCAGAAAGCGAAAGCGCAGAAAGCTGATGCAAAGCGTCGTCGCGACCCGATGGCCGTACGTCGCCGGCAGTCGATCATGCCGTACATCATCATGGTCGGCGCGATCACGTACGGGGTGTGGTTCTACGGCTCCAAACAGCCGACTGGCACGACGGCCAACGACGCGGCGGTACAAATCGCCGCCTTGGCGACGTCGGCCAAGGCGATGGTTACCAACTTCACCGGCAAGAAGGCAGACAGTACGGTGACGACGATTGCGCCCCCTGCCGCACCGGTTGCCCGCAAGGTGAAGAAGGCCACCGCCGATACCTCGGCAACCGCAAGCGCGCCCACAGTCGATCCCGTGCCAGCCAAAAGTAGTGGTGACAGCGGTGCGGCGACGACGCCGCCGGATACGCTGCGGCTGCAGTAACGACACGCATTGGCTCCAGCACGAACGGCGCCGACAGCAGTTACCAACCCGTGCATCAAATAGTGCGTAGTGAAGGTGCGCCAGCGGATCGTCGATACCATGGTCGACCAGTGGGCGCCACGATCTACTCGGGCGATGAAATGGGGCTGCGCAGCGACCACGTTACGGGCACGAATTACGCCCCGGTTGACCAGACGCCGGTGGTACGAGCGACGGGCCAGCAATTTGGCTGCAGCTGCGGCCGGCTCGTCTTTCATGTCTTTCACGGGACCTTCCGCGCGCCGACATTCGTCGATGTCATACGCCGCCGCCGGCAGCAAGCCGGCAGCAAGCCGGCAGCAAGGTCTATCTCATCGCAGACGGGCATCCGGTGCCTCGTTCGCGTGTCGCGAAGGACTTTGGCGCCGCCCACGCCGACGACAACCGCTTGATTCGCTCCCGGGGTACTGCCCGGAACTCAATCCGGAGGAACGGCCCAACCAGGACGTCGAGACCAACGCGTTGGGGAAGCGTCGTCCACAGAATCGTGCCGACATGATGACGGCGGTCCGCCTGCCGTAACCCACGAGGGCCCCGACGGTCGCAGTCGGGGCCCTCGTGCGTTCACACGGGCAGACTACTTGCCGGCGTCGAGGTCGTTCCAGTTGAGGATCGTGTTGAAGCCAAGGAAGTACGTGCCCTGGGTCTGCCACCGCCAGAAGGGGCGAATGGCAAACATCACGACATGTCCTTTGCCCACCGGCGCGTCGATGAGCTGCGCGCGGTTCTGCAGCGCTTCGCCGCCGGCGAGTGTGCCGGAGAGCAGCATGTCGGCCGCGTTGGCGGGGAACTGCATCACGACACGCGGACGTGCCCCATCAATGCTGGTGGCGCCGCCGAACTGGGCGGCCGCCGCGGGCGCTCCACCACGACCACCCTGCCCCGGAGCCGCACGACCTGCCGAGACGGCCAGCGATGGCATGGGTGTGCCGGTGCTGTCGTTCTGATTCCACGACCAGGTCGAGAGACGGAGTGGATTCGCGTTGGGCGTCGTGTTCTGCGCGAGCGCCGCTGCGCCGGCACCACTGCCGCCGCCGGCGAAGAGCGCCTGACTGCCGCCCACACTCATGACGGGATCCTGATTGAAGTACACCGGCATCTGCGCATCGAAGCCGTAGGCTATGGGACTTGTACGGTCGGACACGACACCGCGCAGAATGGTGCCGCGCGCAAACAACTGACTCGGCGACTCGATGGTGATGCCGCTGGTGAGGTTGTACGCGGGGAAGATCGTGGAGGTACTGCCCTCCATGATGAGCGTCCCGCCGGCCTGCACGAACTTGTACAACTCGGTGAGCCCCTCGATGCCGAGTCCACCGCGAATGTCGTCGGCGAAGTCGTTGGCACCAAGGTTGGGGGTCTTGGCCGTCTTCTTGTACGGCAACGGGGTGTCGCCGTTCTTGATGATGCCGGCAATGTGCGACTGTGCGCTGCCGCCGACGTGCGGATAGATGATGACGTCGTACTTCGCGCGCAGATTACCCTTTCGCAGTTCGATATCACCGAAGTAGGTGTACGGAACGCCGTACGTATCGAGCGCCGCGCGTACCCATCCTTCGTCCTGCGTGCGCTGCCACGCGTGTGCGTAACCGATGCGCGGCAGGTCGAGGTCGTGCGACTTGACGGTGGGAACCGCCGCGACGGCGTAGGCGGTGAGGCCAAGTTCCTTGAGTGACGCGTCGAGTTTAGCGCGATCGCCCGCGGGGATGATGAAGGTGCCGGCGCGGAAGCTTCGTCCCGCCGCCTCAAACGACGCTTCGGCGGCCAGCATGCGCGTGGAGGCGAACGACGTGCGCAGCTTCATGAGGTTGTTGTCGGTGGTGTGCTCCACCAGCAACACCGCACCGGTACCGGTGATGCCCCCGGCCGCGCGGACTTTCTCCGTAACGGGCGCCATCGCTACTGATAGCACGCTCTTTTCCATGACGGGGAGCACGGCGACGTTGCGCATGAACTGAAACGTCCACCCGGTATCGTCGTACGGGCGCGGATTGGCGGGCGAGTAGTTCTGAATGCTGAAGTACATGTCGGCCAACGTGCGGAACGGCTGGTCGCCGCGCACGATCCAGTCACCAGGCTGCACCGCGATGTTGCCGGCCGTGTACGCCGCCGTGGCCACGTGAATCTCGAGGCCTTGCTTGCGCAGTTCATTGACTGCGTCGGCGGCATCGGCCTTGCGGCGCTGCGCGGCCGGAATCACCCACGCGTACGGGCCGGCGCCCGTCTTGCCCTTCTCGACGGCACGCTTGTTCTTGATCCAGTAATTTTCGAGGTAGTTGGCCTTGTTGTCTGCAAAGTGCTTGAGCGAAATGAGCACCGCCGACTGCTGGATATTCGTGTTGTTACGCGGGCCCCACTTGATGTACGGCAGCGGAGGATTGGGGCGGAACCACTCGCGACTGGTGGTCGTGGCCGGCGGGCGCACTTCGTAGTTGTCGGGGCCGTAGCTCTGCACTTCGTAGAAGCGCCCAATGGCGTTCTTGGTGTGGGCCACGAAGAACATGTAGTTGGGCGTCCAGCCATCGTAGAAGCCGTACGTCCACACACCCGGTACGCCGCGCTTGGTCATTTCGCGCACGTCTTCCTGCGCGAACGTCCACCATTCGGTCACCGTGATGGGGTCGATGGCGTCGTTATACGGGCCGGTGCCGGTGCTGCTGTACAGATACGTTACCGACTCGTGCAGGTCGTGCATGACCTGCGGCTTCCACGCGAGGTAGAAGTCGTTCACGTTCTTGGTGAGCGACAGAAACTGGCCCATACCGTCGCGGTTGTTGTCGTGCGCGACATACTTGCCCCAGTACATGAGCGGCAAGCGCGCGGCACCCACGGGAAGCGTCTTGTTGTAGTAGTACGTATCCACATGCTTCTCACGTCCATCCACTTCGATGACGGGCGTGATGAAGGTGATGATGTTGTTGCGAATGGCCTGGATATACGGCGACTCCTGCACGATGAGCCGGTAGGCCAGCTCCTGCAGCATTTCCGGGCCGCCGGTTTCGGGCGAGTGAATGCCGCTGGTGAGCCAGTACATGGGCTTGGTGGTCCCAATGAGGCGCTTGGCTTCGGCCTCGCTTGTCTTGCGCGGATCAGTCAGCGCGGCAATGTCGCCCTTGTACTTGTCGAGATTGGTAATGGTCGCGCTGTCGGCGATGGCGAGCACCACCATGTCGCGCCCTTCTTCGGTTTTACCAATAGTCCAGTACTTGGCGCGCGGCGACGCCTTGGCCAGCGCCTCGAAGTAGCGGTGAATGTCCTTGGCGTACGTGAGCTCGCCCGGCGTGCCCACAATGCGCCCGTGGAACTTGAGCGGCGTGGGTACGGTGGCCGAGGCCGGCAGATGGTCCACCAGTTCGGTGGTGATGCGCGGATCCTGGAGGAATTCCTTGATCTTGGCGGTATAGGCGCTATCGATGGCCTGCTGCGCCTGCAGTGGCGCGGCGAGCAACAGGGCGAGGGCGCCGGCGGCGAACCGGTCGCGAGTTCTGGTCATGTGGGCTCCGGGGAGTGAAGTGACTCTCACATGCTACGCGCGACCGGCGCCGGACGCTCGGCACCGCGCGGCGGCGGGTCGCCCACAACCCATCGAGCGAATTCAGGGCGCGCGCACCACATTTCGAGCATGCGTCCAATCCTCATCGCCCTGCTCGCGAGCCTCGCGCTCGCCCCCGCGCTTCCAGCGCAGACTTCGCCCGGAAGCGCCGCCACCACCTTTTCCAGCATGCCGCCGACGCCGTGGCCACCGGTAGCCACGTTCTCCATCCTCGGCTATGACCCGGCGACGGGTGAAGTGGGGGGTGCGGTGCAGAGCCGCGTGTTCTCCGTGGGCAACGGCGTGCTGTGGGCCGAGGCCGGAGTGGGTGTGGCGGCCACGCAGGCCATTGTAGGATGTGTCGTACGGGCCGCAGGCCATTGCGCTGCTGCGCGGCGGCATGAAGCCGGCCGACGTGATCAAGAAGGTGTGGGAGAGCGACCCCGATCCGCGTCCGACCGATTGGACGAAGTTCGGCCGGCAGTTCGCCGTGATCGACATGCAGGGCAATGTGGCCGCCTATACAGGCCCCAAGGCCAGCGAGTGGGCCGGCGACAAGCAGGGGAAGTTCTGCACGGCGCAGGGCAATATTCTCGCCGGGCCCGACGTGGTGAGCGGGATGGTGAAGGCGTTCGAGGAAACGCAGGGGCATCTGTCGCTGCGATTGCTCGCCGCATTGGAAGCCGGCCAGCTGGCCGGTGGTGACAAGCGCGGCATGCAGAGCGCGGCCATGCTGATCGTGAAGAAGGACGGCGGCGTGTGGCTGCACAATGACGTGGTGATGCGCCTGCAGGTAGACGACAATCCGGAGCCGATCAAGGAGCTCCGTCGACTGGTGGAGAAGGCGGCCACGCAGCGGCGGCCGCGGCGGTGATGCGCGGCGCTCGGTGGCTGCTGCCAGCCATGGCCTTCGTGGTGGGAAAGACGGCGTCTGCGCAGTCGTCGACGCCACCTGCCGTTCCTCTGGGGGACGGTTGCGAAACAGGGACAGATCTTCGGCGACAGCGCCGTTCAGAGCGCGGCCCGCGTGGTGAACCGCTTCCGCTTTTCGTATCCCGGCTACAGCGAAACGTTCACGGGGTTCTTCGACCCGCAGATCAACAGCAACGGGTTCAAGCCCAACCCCAATACGACCGTCTTCGAGTGGCTGAACAAGGACAGTGCCTATCGTGGACAGGTCGCGGCGCATGCCACATGGTACGCGTTCCGCCGCATCATCAACACCGAGCGCAGTGGCGTTCCCGTTAATGACGGCTGGGACAAGGGCGCCGCGCCGTTTGCTGACGACAAGAGCACGCTGCTGCAGGAACTCTATCGCACCACCACGCAGCTGTGGCCCGATGTGGCGTTCGATGCGCTCATGCAGCAGTTGGTCGTCGTACAGATGAACACCGCCATGCCGAAGGTGCTGTTCATTGGCTACGGCGAAACCGACGAATACGCGCACAGTGGCCGCTACGATCTGTATCTGCGCAGCGCGCAGCAGGTCGATCGTTATCTGTCGCAGCTCTGGTCGCGATTTCAGGCCGATCCTCGCACGCGCAATAAAGTCACGCTGCTGATCAGCACCGACCACGGTCGCGGCTGGGGCGTTGAATGGACCGATCACGGCGAAGAGGTGAACGGCGCCGAGTATATCTGGAGTGCGGCGATCGGCCCGGACATTGGGGCTTTGGGTGTCCGTCGCAATTCGCCGACGCAACAGGCGCAGATGGCGGCGACGATCGCAGCGGCGCTCGGCAAGGATTGGCGTTCGGCCGAGCCGCAGGCGGCGGTGGCATTACCCATTTTCAAGAACTGATCGCACGAAGGCATCCAAGACAACAAAGGCATCCGAGAACAGAATTCTCTTGGATGCCTTTGTTGTCTTGGATGCCTTCGTGCGATCAGTTCAACCCAACTTTCAGGGCACCTTGACCCCGGCCGCCGTAAGTGCCGCGGACAGCGCTGGCAACGACGTCGCCTTGACCTTGGCCACCGCCGCCGACTGCGCGTCGATTTCCTTGCCGAGCTTCTGCAGCAGCGCGCGCTGCGCTGAGGACACCGCGAAGTTGGAGCCGATGACGCTGTTGAGCGTGCCCGCGCGTCCGGAGAAGGACATATCGGGCGCCCCCGAGGCGCCGCGGTTTTCGTCTTCCATGTCATCCGACGGCGGCGCGGCTGCACCGGCACCGGGGGCACGGCCGGCAAACTGTGCGGCGCGGGCGGCGGGCGTGGCACCAATCTCGGACGTGAACGTCGAGAGCACCTTGTCCACGTCGGCCAGCTGCGACGTGAGCGCCGGCGTGAGCTTGGCGCTGTCGGCGGCGGCCGCCTTCTTCAGGTCGGCGAACTTCCGCATCGTGCTGTCGGCCACCGTCTGCGCATCGGTCACACGCTTCTGGAAGCGCACGACCTCGAGGCGGAAAGCGTCGAGCGACTGCAGCTCACCCAGGGACATCGTCTGCTCGGGGTCAGCAAGCAGCGTGAACTTGCGCGTGAGGACCGTCGCTGCGCCCGATGCGGGCGTGATGGTGAGGCGCGCGGTGTAGCTGCCCGGCACCGCCGAATAGCTGCGGGCACCGCCGCCACCGAACCCACCAAAGCCACCGCCGCCGCCGCCCTGGCCACGTGCACCGGCTGGCGCGGCGGCCGTCACGGCGCCCGTCAGCGGCGCACCAACGCGCATATCCCACACCGGGCGATAGAGACCGGCCTTGGCGTTCGCGGGGAGTTCACGCACGACACGTCCGGCACCGTCGATGATTTCGAGCTTCGCCTTCGCGTCGGCAGGCGCGTTGTTCACCAGATATGCGAGACGCACGCCATGCTCGGGGTTCTGCCCGGTGAAGCCGGTGGAGCCCATCCCCGAGTTGCGGCTGCCGTCGAGCTGGAACGCAATCTCATTGCGCGCCGGGAACAGATACGCCACGCGCTCCCGCTTGGCCGCCGCGAGATGTTCGAGCGCCGACAGATCGTCGAGGATGAAGACGCCACGACCGTGCGTACCCACCACGAGATCGTTCCACCGTTCCTGAATGGCGAGATCCCACACGGGCACGCCCGGCATCCCCGTCTTGAGTGCGGTCCACGTTGTTCCGCCGTCGATGGTGAAGAACACGCCGAACTCAGTGCCGACAAAGAGCAGATTGGGCTCGCGGTGATGTTCGCGGATGACCTGCACCGGGCCGAGCGACGGCAAGTTGCCGGTGATGCTCGTCCACGTCGCGCCGAAGTCGGTGCTCTTGTAGACGTACGGCTTCATGTCGTTGCTGCGGTGTCCGTCGAACGTGGCGTACACCGTACCGTCGGCATGCTTGGACAGCTGCACGCCACTCACGTACGTCGTATCGGGGACACCGGCAAAGCTCGTGATGCGGTTCCACGACTGGCCCTCGTTGCGCGTGACGGCAATGACGCCGTCGTCGGTGCCGACAGCCAGAATACCCGCGCGACGCGGCGATTCACTGACCGCACTGATGTTGCCGAACGCCGCCGTGCCTTCGTGCAGGCCCAGTGCATCACGCGGCGGCACGCTGCCGCGCATGGGGAGCTGGTTGCGGTTCAGGTTGCGCGTGACATCGGGGCTGATCGTCTTCCACGAGTCGCCACGATCGTGGCTCTTGAAGAGGTAGTTGGCCGCGAAGTACACCGTGCCGCCCGTGTGCCGCGACGGCACGATGGGCGCGCTCCAGTTGTAGCGGTGCTTCTCGCCGTCCTTAGCCAACGGCTTGATGCCCTTGGTCTGACCCGTCCTGGCGTTGTAGCGCTGAATGCCCCCATTCTGCGATTCGGCATACACCACGTTCGCGTCGAACTTGTCGGTCACGTTGAAGAAGCCGTCACCGCCCGCCATACGCACCCAGTCGGCATTGGTCGGGCCGAACGTGTTGCGCGTGCGGTTGGGGCCGCCCCACGTCTGGTTGTCCTGCAAGCCGCCGTACACGTGGTAGAACGGCCACTGGTCATCGACGGAAATGGCATAGAATTGCGCGCCAACGATGTTCTCGTTGTTGTACCACGAGCGGCCACGATCATACGTGATGTCGAGCCCGCCGTCGTTGCCCATCACGTGATGGTCGGGATCGTCGGGATTGATCCACAACGCGTGATGATCACTGTGCACGCCGCCACCACCAGCGTAGCCGCGCCACGTCTTGCCGCCGTCATACGACTCCGTGCTGCCCACATTGAGGCGCACCACATGCTCGGCGTCCGACGGATCACAGCGTACCTGCGAGTAATACCACGCGGTGCCGTTGCTGCGATCGGTCTGACGCCAGGTGGCGCCGGCATCGTCGCTGCGATAGAAGCCGTTCTGCGTGCCCGTGGCGTGCACGCTGGCGTACAGCGTGTTGGGGCGGGAGCGGCACACCGCGAGACCAATGCGGCCCGCATCACCGGTGGGCAGACCACTCGCGAGGCGGTTCCACGTCGTGCCGGCATCGATCGTCTTCCAGATGCCGCTCTCCGGGCCGCTGGGCAGGAATCCATACGCGCGACGCTCGCGCTGATACGACGCGGCGTAGAGCACGTCGGGGTTGTTCGGATCCATCACCAGCTCGGTGAAGCCCGTGTGCGGCGAGAGGCTCTTCGTGTTCGTCCACGTCTTGCCACCGTCGACGGTCTTGAAGATGCCGCGATCACCACCGGGTGCCCACAGCGGGCCCATGGCGGCGACGTACACGATGTCCGGATCACGCGGATCGATGACAATACGGCTGATGTGCTGCGTCTTGGGGAGCATGGCCTTCGACCACGTCTTGCCGCCGTCGGTGCTCTTGAACGCGCCCACGCCCCACGAGGAGCTGCGCATGTTGTTCGATTCACCGCTCCCCGCCCATACCACATCGCCGTTGGATGGGGCGACTGCGACGGCGCCAATGGAGCCAACACCGATGGAGTCGGAGACGGGAGCCCATGTGAGCCCCGCGTTCGTCGACTTCCAGATACCGCCCGTGGCGACGGCCACATACATGGTGGTGCCAAGGCGTCCGCCGCGCACGGAGCGCGGGCCTTCGACGACGGCGATGTCGGTAATGCGCCCGCTCATCGACGCGGGGCCGATATTGCGATAGGTGAGCGGGCGAACAAGTTGCGAGTCGGGGAGTGCGCCCTGCGCCAAGAGCATGGCCGGCAACAGCAGTCCAGCGGCGAGGGAGGCGAGCGCCCGGCCACAGCCGGTACGCAGAACAGAAGGGGACATGGCCGGGCGTAGCAGGAAAGGGCGGGACCACCGCGGTCCCGATCCCATACAAGGTTACGCTGCGGTCGGGGCTGCCGTTGCCCCGCGTGGTTACCGGCCGCCGTGGTTGGCCATCGCCTCGCCGCGGGCGAGCATCAGGTGGTGCATCTGGTGGTGATCGCCGCTGGCCATGAGGCCAATGAACCCCAGACCACGAATGCGGGCCGCCCCCGCTGCCGGGTCACCATCACGGGCGGTGACGACGAGCCGTACCCCGTCAGGAAGCACCGTCCGCGCCACGCGGGGGCCACCCATCATCTCCACCATCGCCACGTGGGCGCCGGTCAGTCGCTTGATCGCCCCGATCACCTCACCCGTGCCACGCACGACGAAGGTCGCCCCGCCGGTAGTCGGCGCGGCGGTCACCGCGCTGCGCAGCGTGACCATATCCATGTCACGCAGATGCTGCCGCAGCCGCTCGAGATTGACCTTGCGCCAATCGGTGTTGGGGTCCGCCTCGAGCCGCTTCACGATTTCGGCGATCGCCGCGAACGCCGACTGGCCGCCCTCGACGGGCATGGTGGTCTGCGCCCCACCCTGCGTGTGGGCCAGCGCTTGTGCACGAAGCGGCAGGCTCGGCGCCGCGCTCATCAGCAGCGCCAGTGCCAGCGTGCCGCTCGTGATTCTCGGAGTCTGTATGCGAGTCATGGGCGTAAGCTATCGCTCGGTGCGATGTTTCGTCGTCGCCGCCGTGACGACCGAGAGCGCGTCAGCACGGGGACTCGTCGATGCCGTTTCAGCGCTGGGTCCCGCCCGTCCGTACAGCAAGCATTCCTCAATTCGGCGCTCCGGCGTCGGTCACGCCCTTCTCTCGTGTGCCGCCATGCCCATGAACGCGCTTCGTCCGCTGCTCGGAATTTCCCTGCTTGGGCTCGCCGTCACCAGCCCGCTGCGGGCACAAGCCGACGATCCCCCGGGGCGTCGGCAGATCGTCCCCATGGACTCCACCCGGGCCGCGCGGCTCTATGTGAGCAATCGCCCGGAAGATCACCCGCTGGCCGACTACGATCGCGCCATCAAGAGCAAGGCGGCGACCGACAGCATTTTCGCGGCGCGCGCCAAGGGCGTGGTGAAGTTTTCGAAGGTGACGTACAAGAGCCAGGCTGGTGGGATGGACATTCCCGCGTACCTCTTCGAGCCGCTCACCCCGAAGGGGACGAAGCAGCATGCGGCCATGGTGTGGGTGCACGGCGGCGTGCACGGCAACATGGATCAGAACTACTGGCCGTTCATCCGTGAGGCCGTGCAACGCGGCTATGCCATCATCACGCCCGACTATCGCGGCAGTACGGGCTACGGCGCCGCGCACCACAACGCGATCGACTATGGCGGCATGGAAGTCGACGACGTGGAGTCGGCGGCCGAGGTGCTCAAGGCGCTCCCCTATGTGAACCCCGAACGGCTTGGCGTGATGGGCTGGAGCCACGGCGGGTACATCACCGCGCTGCTGCTCACGCGGGAAGCCACAGGCTCGCCGTTCAAGTCGGGCGCGGCGATCGTGCCGGTGACCAACCTGCTCTTCCGGTTGTCGTTCAAGGGGCCGTCGTACCAGCGCTCATTCAGCACGATGGCCACGGTGCGCGGACTGCCGTTCGAGAAGCGCGAGGAGTATATCCGCCGCTCCCCGTACTACTGGGTGGACAGCCTCAAGACGCCGCTGCTCGTGCACGTGGCGACGAACGACGAAGATGTGAACTTCGAAGAAGCGCGACCGCTCATCGACGCGCTCATCGCGCGCAAGCCTGCGCTCGCCGAAACGAAGATCTACGTGAATCCGACGCCTGGGCCCGCCAGCGTGGGGCACACGTTCAGCCGCCGTGTGAACCGCCAGACGCTCGAGCGCGATGAGTCACCCGAGCAGATCGACAGTTGGGACCGGGTGTGGGCGTTCTTCGATCGGACGCTGAGGAAGTAGGCCGAGGCGCGGCCACCGCGCCACCAATACCCACAACCCACCACCCGAACCCGGGACGCGGAACGGATCAGTTCCGGGTTCCGGGTTAGTGTTTGGGGTGATGAGTCTCTTGCGTTCGTGTATATGCGCATTTATGTATATCTACATATGCGAACCATTTCTTATTCCCTGGTCGCCGCTGCCGTGCTCGCTCTCCCCGGGCTCGCCGCGGCGCAGTCGCCCCTCCGCCTCGCGGATGCGCTGGCGGAGGCCGACCGCCGCGCCTTTGGCAATCGCCAGGCGGCGGCCACTGCCGCGAGTGACCGCGCCCGCGCGGCGCTCCCTCTCAAGGGCATTCTCCCTTCGGCGCGCGTCGAAGGCGGGGTTGTCCGAACCACTGACCCCATTGGCGCCTTCGGCACCACGCTGCGCCAACGGGCCGTGACCCCCGCCGCCTTCGATCCGGCCCGACTGAACGATCCGGCGCCGGTGAACAACATGACCGGCGGCCTCGTGCTGGAAGTGCCGGTCTTCAACGCCGATGCCCTCACCGGTTGGCGGGCCGCACGATCCGCCGCCAACGCCAGTGCGGCCATGGCCGATTGGACCAGCGTGACCACCCGCGCCATGGTGGTCAGAGCCTACTACGGCGCCGTGCTCGCGCAGGAAACAGTCGCCATGCTCACGCAGGCCCAACGCGCCGCCACCGCGGCCGTGAAGCAGGTGGAGAGCATGGTGCGGCAGGGGGTGGTCACCAAGGCCGACCAGTTGCAGGCCACTGTGCGGGCCGGCGATGTGTCGGCACAGCTGCTGTCGGCCAGCAACGATGCCACCACCGCACGCGCGCAGTTGGCGCTGCTGCTGGGGCGCACCGAGCCAGGCACCCTGCTCCTCCCCACGCAGCTCCCCACTGACAGTGCGGTGCGGGCGTTCGCGGCGCAGGACACGGCGGGAGCGGAAACCGAGGGACAGCGGGACGACGTCCGCGCGGCGCAGTTGGGAACCAGCGCCGCGCTCGCCGATCGCCAGCGCGCCGCCGCCACCATGCTGCCGCGATTGAACGGCTATGCCCGCTACGACTACAACTCGCCCACCACCCTGTACGCCGGCAAGCCCAACTGGACCGTCGGCGTGATGGGGTCGTGGTCGCTCTTTGGCGGCGGCAGTGAACTGGCCGATGTGGCCGGTGCCGATGCCCGCGCTCGCGGGGCACGTGCCGGTGAAGAAGCCGCGCGGGCCAACGCCCGTGTCGAAGCCGACGCCGCCAAGCGCCTGGTCACCCTGACGCTGCAGCGACTCACGCTGGCCGCGCAGGCCGCCGCCCAAAGCACCGAAGCGCATCGCCTCGTGGAGAAGCGCTACGCCGGTGGGCTGGCGACGGTGGCCGAACTGCTGGGCGCGGAGACGGCCGCGACCGGGGCCGCACTGGCCCATGCGGCCGCCCGCTTTGAGGTCATTGATGCCCTCGCGCAATACCGCAAAGCCGTGGGCGCCGATCCCGGCGCGCTGGCCCGTTTCGATACGCTCTCACCCGCTGCATCCACCGGCGCCGCTCCGGCAGGCGCCACCCATGAGGAACCGACTCGATGACGACGAGCATTTCGCGCCGCGCGTCGGCGCTGCTACTGACCGGCCTGGCGGCGTCCACGCTGGTGCTGGGCGCCTGCGGTGACAAGACCGCTGAACACACCGCGGCAACTGCGGCTCCTGCGCCCGTGAGTGGCACCACCCTCACACTGGCCGACACCACGCTGACCAGCACGTATGACGCCAACGGCGTGGCGGAGCCCATGCAGCAGGCCATCGTGAGCACGAAGCTCATGGGCACCGTGACCGCGGTGCTCGTACACGAGGGCGATGCCGTACGCAGTGGGCAGGTACTCGTGCAGATCGATGCGCGGGACTTGAACGCCAAAGCCAATCAGGCGGCGGCGTCCATTGCCGACGCCGAAGCCATGCAGCGTGAAGCTGCGGCGCATGCCGCACGCTTTACGGCGCTCTACAACGACAGTGCCGCTACCAAGGCGCAGTATGACGCCGCGCAAACAGGTCTCGCTCGCGCCAACGCGGGGCTACAGGCGGCGCGCGCCGGCGCGTCGGAGCTGGAGGCGGTGCGCAGCTACGCCGCGGTGCGGGCGCCATTCGCCGGCATCGTGACGATGCGCCACGCCGACCCCGGCACCTTTGCCGCGCCTGGTGCACCGCTGGTCACCGTGCAGGATGTGTCCAGCCTGCGGCTCACCGTGACGGCGCCGGCGAATACGATTGGCACCCTCACGCGTGGCCAGTCGATTGCCGCCACCGTGGACGGCCGAGTGCTGCAGGCGCGGGTGGAGGGCATCGTGCCAGCAGGGGCGGGCAACCTGTACACGGTCAACGCCATTCTCGGCAATCGCGATGGGTCGCTACGCGCCGGCAGCACGGTCACGCTCTCGCTGCCGCAGGGAACGACCACCGGCCTTGTGGTGCCGCTCGCGGCGCTCGTGCGCGACGGTGATCTGGTGGGCGTGATCGTGCGCGCCAACGGCGTGGACGACCGGCGCTGGATTCGGTTGGGCACCATGACCGCGACGCACGCCGAAGTTTCGGCTGGTCTCAAGGCGGGTGAAACGATCGTGATTCCCCGCGCGGCGACGGCGCCGTCGCCGAAGGCGGGCACATGACCAGCATCAAGTCCTGGGGGATCTCGGGACGCATCGCCAAAGCCTTTCTGAACAGCAAGCTCACGCCGCTCATCACGGTGGCATCGCTGGCGGTGGGCGTGCTGGGGATCATGGCCACGCCCCGCGAAGAAGAGCCGCAAATCTCGGTCCCCATGATCGATGTGATCACGGCCATGCCGGGCGCCTCACCGGCCGAGGCGGAGAATCTGCTGGGGCGCCCCGTGGAACAGCGCATGCTCGAGATTCCCGGCGTGGACCATGTGTACACCATGTCTGGTGACGGCTACGCCATGGTCACCGTGCGCTTCAAGGTGGGCGAAGATCAGGAGCGCAGTGTGACCCGCGTGCAGGCCAAACTGGCTGGTGCCATGGACCAGGCGCCCGCTGGCGCGCTGCCGCCCATTGTGAAATCGCACAGCATCGATGACGTCCCCGTGTTGGCGCTCACGCTGCACGGCGCCGGCAGCGATGCCAACGCGCTGCGTCAGCTTGCGGTGCATCTGGAAGACGAGATTCGCACCGTGCCGGAGGTGGCGGAAACCTTTGTCACCGGTGGGGCGCCAAAACAGGTGCGTGTGGAGCTTGATGCCGCGCGACTCGCCGCCAGCGGCGTCACGCCGGGTGAAGTGGCGATGGCGTTGCGGCAGGCCAACGCGCGCCTCGACGCCGGCGAGCTCACCATGCGCGACCGTGTGGTGCAGATCGCGGTGGGCGCCCCGTTGTTCAACGCCCGCGAGGTGGGCAGTGTGGTGGTGTCCAACCGCAGTGGTACGCCCGTGTACTTGCGGGCGGTGGCCACTGTGCGCGACGACTTTGGTGACGTGAACAGCTACGTATCGCACCGCAGCGGTACCGGCGCCGCCGAAGCCGCGGTGACCATTGCCGTGGCCAAGCGCAAAGGCGCCAACGCCACCAACGTGACGCACGCCGTGTTGGAGCGCGTGAACCAGGCCAAGGGACGGTTGCTGCCGGCCAGTGTGCAGCTCGATGTCACGCGCGACTACGGCGAGACGGCGGGCGAGAAAGCGCAGGAGCTCATTCTGCACCTCATCATTGCCACGCTCAGCGTGACGGCGCTCATCTGGCTGTTCCTGGGCTGGCGCGAGGCGCTGGTGGTGCTGGTGGCTGTACCGGTCACGCTCGCCCTCACGCTGTTCGTGTACTACGCGCTGGGCTACACGCTCAACCGCATCACGCTCTTCGCGCTCATCTTTTCCATTGGCATTCTGGTGGACGATGCCATTGTCGTGGTGGAGAACATCTACCGTCACCTGGCCATGGGAAATCGCCCGGCGCACATCGCCGCCATTGATGCCGTCGACGAAGTGGGCAACCCCACCATTCTTGCCACGTTCACCGTCATCGCGGCCATCGTGCCCATGGCGTTCGTGAGCGGGATGATGGGGCCGTACATGCGCCCCATTCCCGTGGGCGCCTCGGTGGCCATGCTGGCGTCGCTGGCGGTGGCGTTCATCGTCACGCCGTACCTGGCGTACCGCCTGCTCAAGGGGCATGTAGTTGCCCATCCGGGCTCCATCCAGCATCCGCCCGAAGAAGGGTCCCGCACCGACAAGCTGTACCACCGCATCATGTCGCCGCTCATTGAGCGCAAGAACACGCGCTACACGTTCTACGGCGTCGTCGTGGTGCTGCTGCTGGGCAGCGTGGGCCTCGTGGGTCTCAAGGCGGTGCAGGTCAAGATGCTCCCGTTCGACAACAAGAGTGAGTTCCAGGTGGTGCTCGATCTGCCCGAAGGCACGTCGTTGGAAACATCCAACCGAGCGGCGTCGGAGATTGCGGCCTACCTCGGCACCGTCCCGGAAGTCGTGAGTACGCAGGTGTACGCCGGCACCGCCGCGCCGTTCAACTTCAACGGACTCGTACGCCACTACTTCATGCGCCGCGGCGCCAACGTGGCCGATGTGCAGGTGAACCTCAAAGCGAAAGGCGAACGCGACCGGCAGAGCCACGCCATTGCCGTGGCCGTTCGGCCGGCGGTCGATTCCATTGCCCGTCGCTACGGCGCGTCGGCCAAGGTGGCGGAAATTCCGCCGGGCCCGCCGGTGCTCTCCACGCTGGTCGCCGAAGTATACGCGGCCGACGATGCATCGCGTCTCGAGGCGGCCAAGGCGGTGAAGACCGTGTTTGAGCAGACGCCCGGCGTCGTCGACGTGGACTGGACCGTAGAAGCACCGCAGCAGAAGCGCACCTTCCGCGTGGACCGTGTGCGGGCCGCCGAGGTGGGGGCGAGCGTGGAGCAGATCACGCAGACGCTGTACCTCGCGTTGTCGGGGGCGCCGGCCGGAATTGCCAGCTCACCTACGGCCAAGGAAGCGGTGGCGATTGTGCCACGGCTGCCGCTGTCGCAGCGGTCGTCGGTGGACGCGCTGCTGGCGCTGCCTATTGCCACGATGCGGGGACCGCAACCGCTCGGTCGCTTTGTCGCGGTGGTAGAGGGCACGCGGGAGGGGGTGCGCGTGCGCAAGGATCTGCGGCCGGCCATTTACGTAACCGGCGACGTGGCCCGTGAGATTGAAAGCCCGGTGTACGCCATTCTCGACATGAACCGCCAGATCGAGGCCATGAAGGTGAACGGGGCCAGTATCGGCATCTATAACGCGGTGCCGCCGGCGTCGCTGAGCGAAACGGCCATCAAGTGGGATGGCGAGTGGCAGGTGACCATCGAGGTGTTTCGCGACCTCGGGCTGGCCTTCGCCATTGTGCTGCTGCTCATCTATGTGCTGGTGGTGGGGTGGTTCCAGAGCTTCACCATTCCGCTGGTGATCATGGCTCCCATTCCGCTCACGCTCATCGGCATTCTGCCGGGTCACGCCATGGGCGGCGCGTTCTTTACCGCCACCAGCATGATCGGCATGATCGCGCTGGCCGGCATCATCGTGCGCAACTCCATTCTGCTGGTGGACTTCATTCAGCTGGAAGAAGCGCGCGGTCGCAACCTGGTGGACGCCGTGCTCGAAGCCGGCGCCGTGCGCTTTCGCCCCATTGCGCTCACGGCGGCGGCCGTCGTCGTCGGCGGGCTGGTGATGGTGCTCGATCCCATCTTCCAGGGGCTCGCGGTGGCGCTCATGAGCGGCGCCGTAGTAGCCACGCTGCTCACCATGGTAGTGGTGCCCCTGCTGTACTGGGAGCTGCGCAAGAACGCGCCGCCTCTCGTTGACTCCCCTCTCCATACGGAGAATCTCGACTGATGTGCAACGACAACGTCATCCGCCGCTTTGCCGGCATGTTCATTCTGCTGTCGGTCGCGCTCGGCTTCCTGGTGTCGCCGAACTTCTTTTACGTCACGGCGTTCGTGGGCTTCAACCTGCTGCAGTCGAGCTTAACCAACTTCTGCCCACTGGAGAAACTTCTGGGGCGGTTTGGGCTCTTCGGCTGCCGTGCATCGGGAGCGTCAACGCGATAAGCTTCCGCATACCTTTGTGGAGTCGAGTATGAGCACAACGAACAGCCCCGCACGGCACGCGATCATGCCGTGCGGGGCCTGCGGAAAGCTGAATCGGATCAACATGGACCGCGCCGATGCGCCGGCCCGCTGTGGGACGTGCAAGGCGGTCATCGCCGTCGATTCCCCCGTGAACCTCACGGATGCCAACTTCGATGTCGTAGTGGGCAAGTCCACCGTGCCGGTGATGATCGATTTCTACGCCGACTGGTGTGGGCCGTGCAAAATGATGGCCCCGGTCTTTGCCGACTTCGCACGCCGCCAAAAGGGGCGCGTGTTGGTGGCCAAGGTCAACACCGATGAGAACCCACAGGTGTCGTTGCGCTTTGGCATTCGCAGCATTCCCACACTGACCGTGATGGCCGGTGGTCGTGAGGTCGCGCGTCAGGTTGGCGCCGTCCCCATGGCCGCGCTGGACAGCATGGTGGCCGGCGTCTAACGCCGCCGCTAACGCCGCCGCTAACGCCGCCCGAGCACCTTACGACGCTCGGTGAGTTCCGATTCGAGGCGTCCGCAGACCAATTCGCAGAGCTTCAGGACATCCTGGTCGGCCAGCTGGTAGCGCACGAAGACCCCATCACGCTCGCGCGCCACGAGCCCATTGGCAAACAGCTGCGACAAATGGCGGGAGACGTTGGCCTGACCCATCCCGGTGACGTCGACCAATTCGTTCACGGTACGCGAACCGCCGCGCAGCTCTTGCAACAAGCTCAGTCGCGCCCGGTCGCTGAGCGCCTTGAAACGTTCCGCCACCATCTCCAGCAGTTCCGGACTCATACGCTTCGTTGCCATCGATCGCCTCAGCCTCGGTTAGACATACAGACATACACAACAATGAATATATACGACAATTGAACGGGCGCGCCACCGTGACCGGTCACGCGCCCGCTTGATAGCCCCTTCCGCGTTAGCCGAGCGACGCCGCGAGTGTGATCTCCGCGTTCAGCACCTTCGATACCGGGCACCCGGCCTTCGCCGCTGCGGCCAGCTCCTGGAACTGCTCTGGCGAAATCCCCGGCACCTTGGCATCGAGCGTGAGATGCACCTTCGTGATAGCGAACCCGCCATCCTTCTGCTCCAGCGTCAACGCCGCCGACGTGGCCAGCGACTCGGCGGTATAGCCGGCGCGCGTGAGCTGGCCCGACAGCGCCATCGAGAAACAGCCGGCGTGCGCTGCGGCGATGAGCTCTTCCGGATTGGTTCCGTTGGTTCCGGATTCATCCTCGAAGCGCAGCTTGAACGAATAGGGCGTGCTGTTGAGCACACCGCTCGGCGTCGTGACCGTGCCGCTGCCGTCTTTGATCGTGCCGTTCCAGACGGCTGAACCGTGGCGAATCATGGAATCCTCGAGGAGGTGACAAGTCGTGAGGACGGTCCCGGCGCGCAACCGACCCTGCTGCAGACTGTCAGGACGGTCACCGATTCGCAAGCGCAGGCACCGGTCCCTGCCTTGCCGTCGCGGCTCCCGTGCGGTCACTTCTGCGGCATGTCTTCTCTCCTGAAACCGCCCCGGTCCGCCAGCGTGCGGCGCGCGCTGCACCGCCATGCGCTCGCGGTTGTCGCGCTGCTGGGTTCCGTAGCCCCGTCTCCGGCGGCCGCCCAATCAGCCGTGCGACCTCTGGTCTTGCGTGCCGCCTGCGGTCCCCTCCCGGCCGGCGGAATCGATCTCGGCGGGCGCACGCTGTTGCCCCAACTCATCGACACGCCTGTGCACCTTGGCTGGGATGTCAACGGCCATGATCGCCTGCACACCGACGATGATGGTGACACGCCGGCGGATCAAACCACAGGGCGCCGATGTCATCAAGGTCGATGCGTCGAAGAGCATTCGCGAGGGCGGTGACGCGACCATGACGACGGAACAGTTGCAAGCCGCAGGCGGTGAGGCCACGGCACAGGAGCTGCGCTCGGTGGTGCACGCACACTCGGCGGACGCGGCGCCGTGTGCCGCCAACGCCGGCTGCACGCAGGGCGAGCACGGCGTGGCTGCCGACAACGCCACGCGCACGGCGATGGTACAGCACGGGACGTTCTTCGATCCGCAGTGCGGGCTGGTGTTCCGCCATTACCTCGACAACACGCGCTGGTTCGAAGGCATCGGCACTTTCGACGCGGTGGGCGTCGCGTTTGGGGTGGGCTTCGCGGCCGATCTGCTTGCCACGGACGGCGATCCCTCGCAGGACCTCGAAGCCTCCCAGCGCGTATCGTTCGTGATGCGCATGGGCACGGTGTACCGTAACGACGGTGCGAATGCGACCGCCGCGCGCCGTGCCGCAGGAGCGTTTCGCCAATGAGTACCGGAGATTCCTCGCCCACCGCGCGTCGCACGTTTCTCAAGACGGCTGGCGTGTTGGCGATAGGGGCCGCGACGGCAGGTACGGCGACGGGCTGCGATGTGAAAGGACCGTCCGTCAACACGGCCGACGATCCGGGTCTCGAGCGCGTCCGCGGTTTCGATCGCCCCACGCTCGATGCGGTCGCCACCGCCGTGCTTCCGGAGTCACTCGGCGCCGCGGGCATACGTGGTGCGACCGATCGATTCATCGCGTGGGCCGATGGCTACGATCCCGTGGCGGAGGAGATGCACGGGTACGGCTACTCCGACGTGCGTTATCTGCCCGCCGATCCGGCGCCGGCGTGGCGAGCGCAGTTGCAGGCGCTCGATTTGCTGGCGCAGAAAGCCGCCCGTACCACGTTTGCGCAATTGCCGCTGGAGGGGCGTCGCGAGTTGTTGAGTGCGGTACTGCGCAGTGAACGCAGTGAGCGATTGCCCGCGCCATTGAGCGCCAGGCACGTGGCGTTGGCGCTGCTCTCGCATTGGAGCAGCGGCCCCGACGCGTGGAACCTCGCACTGGGAGCGCAGGTGAATCCCATGACGTGCCGCACGCTTGCCGACGCCGTGAAGCGCCCGCTGCCGCTCGCTGGAGGTGCCGCATGATCATTCAGACCGGTGAGACGGCGGTGCACGAGGCGGACATTTGCATTGTGGGGAGTGGCATCACGGCGGCGCTCATGGCCGCGCATTTCGCAGAGCACACTACGCAGTCCATCCTGGTCGTGGAGGCCGGCAAACCGACCACCGCGTTTCGCGATCGCACGCGTGCGCGCGAACGGTTTCTGGCGTACGGCGAGAGCCCGTGGAAGTCGGATCATCTCGACGACCAGAACGCGTACGGCAACACCTGGGGCTTCTCGCCCAGCATGCACGTAGGCGGGTTGGCAATGCACTGGGGTGGTGTCTCGCCGCGCTATTCGCCCGAAGATTTTCAGCTCAAGTCGTTGCATGGCGTTGGCACCGATTGGCCGTTCACCTATGACACGCTCGACCCGTTCTATCAGGAAGCGGAAGAACGGATGGGCGTCGCCGGTGAGCAGGGGCCGCCGGCACTCGATCCGCGTGGCAAGCCGTATCCGTTGCCGCCGCTCCCCATCAACTACAATCTGGCGCAGCTCCAGCAGTGGGCCAGCAAGGCGGACATCGCCACGTGGAGCACGCCGTCGGCGAAGAATTCGGTGGCGCGCGACGGCCGTGCCCAGTGTCAGCGTTGTGACAGCTGCTTTCCGGTCTGCCCGTCAGGCGCGAAGTACTCCCCCGACTTCACGTGGGACGCATTGCTTGCGGCGAAGAAGATCACGATGCTCACGGAGACGCTCGTGCGGCGTCTCGACGCCGACTCCAAGACCGGGCGCATTACGCGCGCGACAGGAAATCGCACCGACGCGCGTGGCACGCCGGTCGAGATTCGTGCCAAGACGTTCGTGTTGGCGGCAGGCTTTACCTGGTCGCCGCACCTGTTGCTTCTGTCGCGTAGCACGGCGTTCCCCAACGGGCTCGCCAATCGCAGCGGTCTTGTTGGGAAGTATCTGGCGGGGCATCGCAATGTGAACGCCTATCTGCGTCTCCCCATGGAGCTGGTGCCGGGCATCAACGTGCAGCATTCGCTCGTGAGCAAGCAGTTCATGCGTGTGGGCCGGCAGTCGCGCTACCTGCGGCACGATCTGCGCCTCTGGGAATCGAGCGTGGGGCGCGAACCGCGACTGCGCGACGACAACGACGCGTTGCTCTTTGGTGACGCGATGGTGAAGGATTGGCAGCAGCGTGCCAAGGGCGCGACGGCGCGCGTGCGTGGCTATTACGACGTGCTTCCCGACAAGGAGAGCAAGCTCTGGCTCGATGACACGCGCACCAATCGCTTCGGCGACCCGATGCCGCGCATGGCGTTCAGGGACGCGCCGGAGAGTGCGGTGCTGCGCGAGTATCAGGAGGAGTCGTTGCGCGACTTGTTCCGCCGTATGGCCAAGGCCGGCGGCGGAGAGATTCTGCGCATGGAGAACAGCGCCAACGATCTTGGGCAGGAGCACCCGACCGGCGGCTGCCGTATGGGCACGGACCCGATGGACAGCGTCGTCGACGGCGACGGGCGTGCACACGATCACGAGAATCTCTGGGTGGCGGGGGCGCCGACGCAGCCGACGGCGAGTTGCTGCAACGGGACGCTCACGTTTGTGGCGGTCGGCCTCAAGACGGCCGCCGCCGTCGTGCGGGCTTAGCTGGTCGTGGTCGGGGTTGGCGGTGGTCGTCGGGGCACAGCCACTACAGTCGGGGTACTGCCACAACGGTCGGGGTACTGCCACGACAGTCGGGGTCGACCCACAGTCGGGGTCCTGGTCGGGTCGGGCGCGGCGCGGCGCTGGCGCGTCGGGGTCGGGGTCGGGGTCGGGGTCGGGGTCGGGGTCGGGGTCGGGGTCGGGGTCGGGGTCGGGGTCGGGGTCGGGGTCGGGGTCGGGGTCGGGGTCGGGGTCGGGGTCGGGGTCGGGGTCGGGGTCGGGGATAAAGTGTCGGGGCTGCCCCGACCCCAACCCCGACATTTGAGCCCCGACCCCGACGCGCCAGCGCCGCGTAGCGCCCGACCCGACCGGGACCCCGACTGTTTATCGACCCCGACTGTGGTGGCGGTACCCCGACCGTAGTGGCAGTACCCCGACTGTTGCGGCTGTGCCCCGACGACCACCGCCAACCCCGACCACGACCAGCGACCACTGGTGGCTGCCAGCCTCTCCGACACAAGTTGAGTGGTCGTCTTCCTCTACCCTTCCTTGCCGATGCGACGTTCCGCCGTCCTGATCGCCATTACCGCGGTCTCCCCCCTCGCGGCGCTGTCCGCCCAGCCGCGCGCCCTCACCGCCGCCGACTACGCCCGCGCCGAGAAATTCCTCGGCTTCAACACGCAGCCGCTGGTCTCCAACACCGGCGTCCAACCGAATTGGCTCCCCGACGGCCGCTTCACCTATCGCGTGCGGCAACCCGACGGCGCGCAGCCCATGTTCGTGGTGAACGCCAAGGGCATCAAGACCAACTGTGCCGCCGCCGGTGCGTCGTGCCCCGCCGCCGAGGCGGCCCGCCCGGCCGCCCGCAACCGTACGCGCGCCCCCGAGTCGATGTCACCCGACGGCACGAAGGCCGCGTTCGTTCGTGACTGGAACCTCTGGGTTCGCGATGTCGCGAGCAATCAGGAAAGCCAGCTCACCACCGACGGCGTGAAGGACTACGGATACGCCACCGACAACGCCGGCTGGGTCCACAGCGATCGCGCCGTGCTGCTCTGGTCGCCGGACTCGAAAAAGATCGCCACGTTTCAGCAGGACCAGCGCAAAGTCGGCGACATGTATCTGGTGCGCACCAAGGTCGGACATCCCGAGCTGAGCGCGTGGAAGTATCCGCTGCCGGGGGACAGCGTCGTGTCGATGATCGAGCGTGTGGTGGTGGACCTGTCGGCCAGCACGCCGCGCGTGGTGCGCTTCAACATGCCGGCGGACGAGCACCGCAGTTCGGTGTGCGACCACATTCAGTGTGGTGGCAAGCTGGCCGACGTGGAATGGTTCCCCGACGCGAGCAAGGTGGCCTTCCTCTCCAACTCGCGCGATCACAAGATCGCCACGCTGCGCGTCGCCGATGCGAGCACGGGCGACGTGCGGCAGGTGTTGCGCGAAGAAGTGAAAACGCAGTTCGAAAGCGGCGACGGCGATCAGAACTGGCGCCTGCTGACCGCCTCGAACGAAGTGCTCTGGTTCTCGGAGCGCGACGACTGGGGCCAGCTGTACCTCTACGATCTCACCACCGGCGCGCTCAAGCATCAGATCACGACCGGCGAAGGCACGGTGTTGTCCATCGAGCGCCTCGACGAGAAGAGCCGTACGGTGTGGTTCACTGCCGCCGGGAGGGAAAAGGGGCGCGACCCGTACTTCCGTCATCTCTACCGCATCGGCTTCAACGGCAAAGGGCCTACGCTGCTCACGCCGGAAGACGGTGACCACAACGTGTCCCTCTCCCCCGACGGCGCGCGGTTCGTTGACAGCTGGTCGCGCCCGGACCTGCCGCAGACGGCGGTGCTGCGCGATGCAAAGTCGGGCGCACTCATGGCGACGCTCGAAAAGGGTGACATCTCCAAGCTCGTCGCCACCGGCTGGAAGCCCCCCACGCGCATCACGGTCAAGGACCGCGATGGCAAGTGGGACCTGTACGGCCTCATGTGGACACCCACGCAACTCGATTCCACCAAGAAGTACCCCATCATCAACTACATCTACCCGGGCCCGCAGGGTGGCTCGGTGGGGAGTCGCCAGTTCAGCGCGGCGACGCGCGACAACCAGGCGCTCGCCGAGCTGGGGTTCGTCGTGGTAGCGATCGACGGCACGGGCAATCCCACGCGCTCCAAGTCCTTCCACGACGCGTACTATGCGCGCATGGGCGACAACACGCTCCCCGACCAGATCACCGGCATGAAGCAGCTCGCGGCGCGCTATGCGTTCATCGACATCGATCGCGCCGGCATCTGGGGGCACTCGGGCGGTGGATTCGCCACGGCGGGTGCGATGTTCCGTTATCCCGATTTCTTCAAGGTGGGCATCTCCGAATCGGGGAATCACGAGAACCGCAACTACGAAGACGATTGGGGCGAGCGCTATCATGGCCTGCTCGTGAAGACCGGCACGGGCGACAATTACGATGCCGAAGCCAATCAGAATTTTGCCAAGAACCTCAAGGGCAAGCTGCTGTTGGCCCATGGCACGTTGGACGACAATGTGCCACCCGACAACACGTACCTGGTGGTCGACGCGCTCATCAAGGCGGGCAGGGATTTTGATCTCCTCATGATTCCGAACGCCGCGCACGGCTACGGCAGCGCGTCGAACTACATGATGCGGCGTCGCTGGGACTATTTCGTGCAGCACCTGCTGGGCGCGACGCCTCCGAAGGAATACCAGATCGGCCCCAAGTAATCGTGAGCGCATATACAGAAAGGCCCCATCGTGTGCCCACCACGTTTGTCCTGCCGCTGCTCCAGCAGGTGCTCTCCCGCCTGAACGATGTCGGGCGCATCACCGAAGCCGAGGGCATCCGCACCGCCTCGACGCTCGACGAACTCGGCGCCAGCATCTGCGTCGCACTGCGCGCACGTGTCGCGGCCACCACCGTGGTCTGGCACATGCGCCCCCACGGACAGCGCCATTGGCAGGTCTTGCCGGCGGGGCAAACGCCACCGTTCGACGCGCAGCTCATGATGCCTGGAGAGTACGGTGTACACGTGCCGGTGCAAACGTCCGGCGATCTCGAAGTGAAGCTCCTGCCGTGGCACGAATCACGGCCCTTCACCGAGGCGCAGCAGGCACTGACCGAAGCGATCGGCAGCCTGATGGTCGGCAGTCGTGGGAGCGACATAGTCCTGTCGACTCCGCCGGCTTAGATCGCTGGTATACATTGCTGGTATGGAACGACTCTTTCTCACGTTGGGCGCCCTGTCAGGGGCCATCGGTGTCGCTGCAGGCGCGTTCGGGGCGCATGCGTTGCGGGCGCGTCTTGAGCCGCGCATGCTCGAGGTATTCGAAACGGGCGCGCGCTACCAGATGTACCATGCGCTGGCGCTGATCGCCGCAGCGTGGATTGCCGGCCGCTGGCCCGGCACGTGGAGCACCGCGAGTGGATGGCTGTTTCTCGCCGGCACACTGTTCTTCAGCGGGTCGCTGTACGCCATGGCGTTGACCGGCATCCGCGCCTTGGGCGCAATCACGCCGATTGGCGGTGTGTGCTTCATCGCCGGATGGATATGCCTCGCGCTGGCGGCCCGCACCGGCTGATCGCCTCAAGGGGTGACGCTGGAACGCGATTTGGGCGATCCTTCGCCAATGCTCCTCACGCAGCCCTCCGTCTCACAATTGGCCGCCATCGCCGCCGTCTCGGCGATCGGTGGCGCCGTCAATTCCATCGCTGGCGGCGGCACGCTGCTCACCTTCCCGGCTTTGCTTGGCCTCGGTGTCACGCCCGTTTCGGCGAACGCCACGAGCACGGTAGCGCTGTGGCCCGGTTCGCTCGCGAGCATGCTGGGGTATCGACGCGAATTGGAAGGCTCGGAGCGCTGGGCCATCAAGCTCGCCATTCCGAGCCTCCTCGGCGGCCTCACCGGCGCCGGCCTGCTCATGGCCACGAGTGACGACCAGTTCCGCGCCATTGTGCCGTGGCTCGTCTTCGGCGCGACCCTGCTCTTCGCGTTTCAAGCGCGGTTCATGAAATGGCTCCGGCATTACGTGACCGAAGTGCCGCACGGACCGGCGCCCATTGAACCCACGCGCGGCATGATCATCGCCCAGTACTTCGTCGCGATCTATGGCGGCTACTTCGGCGCCGGGGCCGGCATCGTCATGCTCGCAACGTTCGGCCTCATGGGCATGACGAACATTCATCGCATGAACGGCCTCAAGAATTTCAACGGCATCTGCTTCAACGGCATCGCCGCCATCACCTTCGCGCTCAAGGGGCTCGTCAACTGGCCCATTGCGCTCGTCATGGCGATCGGCTCGAGCGCTGGCGGTTACGCGATGTCCGGGCTGGCGCAGAAGGTGCCGCAGGCGTGGGTGCGCGGCGCTGTCTCCCTTATCGGAATCGGCAGCGCCGTCTGGCTCTTCCTGTCGCGGTAACCCGGGGCTACGTGATGGAGATCTGCTTGATCATGCCATGCACCAAGTGTGGCTTCCCGTCCTTGGCATCGGGGTCGAAACAGATGAACGCGTACTCGCCGGCGGGTATCGTCACGGGCAGGTAAACGGTGTCGCCCGGGAGGATGTTGGTAATGCCACCCATCGGCATGCCCGGCGGCGCACCGACCGGCTTCTCCGCGAACGCCGCCATTGCTGCCGGCGTCTTGCCCGGCGACAGCGGCTTCGAGAAGACAAAGGCATCGTCTTTGAGCGTGCGCGTCACGTCGGGTGAATGGTACAAACGGCGGCAGTGCAGCGCGTCAGAGGGGAATCGCTGCCCTCACCATCGCCCCAATCTGTCACCCGTGATCGCCGCCTGCACCTCTGCGCGGCGCGAGTCCCCGGCGCCTACGCGGCGATACTGGGCAGCTGCAGCACGAAGTACGGATTCCCAGGCGCGCGCTGTTCCATGGCGAGTCGGCCACCGACCTCATCTACCATTTGGCGGACCTGCTGCAACCCCTGCTCGTTGGACGCGGAGACGCGGGACACCAGCGGCAGATACGAAGGGGCATCCACCTTCCCCACCTCGATGATCGTCCACGTCCGTCGCCCATCGCCGCGTGTCACGTCGCCGAGGCCATCGTACGCGCGCATCGTCACGATCCCTCCATCCATGCCGTCTCGAACGGTGAGCGCCAGCTGTACCAGCACTTGCTCTAATCGATCCGGTGCCAGCAATGGCCGTCCCGCCGAGGCGTTGAGCACATCGAGCGAGATGGCCTCGCCCAGCAGCGGCGAAAGCACGTTGTCCAGGCGGGACAGGACGACACCGACGTGCGCTGCGGATGTCCCCATTGTCTGGGGCGGTGCCTCGGCGGCAGAGCCCGGGGCATCGACGGCGTTCGTCCCGACGAATGGGGCCTGCGCGCTCCTGCGGGGGCGCGTCCACGACCGACGACGCAGGAGGAATACGAAAAGAACCGCGCCAGCGACAAGCGCCGCCACACTGGGCGACACGAGAGATACTGGCAGATCGACTTCCCAAATGCGGACGACTGCGACGGGCATTGGACCGAGCATGATATCAAGTCTCGGATTTTTACCCCGGCCGTTGAAGAGGGGGGCCTATGGGATCTTGGCCGTACTTGGGTCGCTGCGGGACATGGTGGATTTGGGTGGCGATCCCGTGTGCGCGGCGGCGAGGTGGTCCCTGACGTACCTTCCGTAGTCCGCCGCATCCAATCTTTTCAGTGAGGCAGCACTCCGATGGCTGACATGCAAACCGCGACGGCCGAGCATCGCTCGTGGCAGTGGGAGTTGGTCCTGCAGTACGAAGACGGCTCACTGCCGGCCTCCACTTGGCACGAGGCAACCCTGACCGTGGTGACGCAGTGGTACGCCCGGAACCTTCCCGAGGCGCAAGCCAAGGCGAGATACGAGCAGTATTACCACCGCAACCGTCGGCGGCTCACCAACCGACTCAGCGGCGCCAGCGTCGACACGGCCGGCCTGGAAGCGCTCGACGCCATCTGGGAGTCGCTGCTCGTCCGCGCGCTCGGTGCCAAGACACCGTAACGCGCGACGTAACGCGCGACACAAAACGCAAACGGTCAGGGCGCGATGAAGACGCCCTGACCGTTTGTATTGGCGCGGCCGCGGTTACTCGTCGGGGTTGGCGACGAACGCGACCGACGTCAGGCTTCCCGGCCAATCCGCAGGGCGCGTGGATTTGATGTTCCGCCCCACCACCGGCAGCTCGTCGAGGTCGACGGCCACCGTCGTACCGGCCCCCGTGATGAACGACGCCGACAGCTCCGCAGCGACCGCCACCAAGCCCACGACGGCGCCGGTCCGCTCGGCGGGCGCCACCAGCTGCACGCCCTGCCCGCCGCGCCCCTGCAGCGGCATCGATTCAACGGCGACCCGCTTGAGATAGCCACCGCTGGTGCCGACGCAGACCTCGTCCTGCGGCCCCACCACTGCCAGCGCCACGACGCGATCGTTGTCCTTGAGCGTCATGCCGCGCACGCCGCCCGCATCGCGCCCCATGTCGCGGACCTCCGACTCGTGGAATCGGATGATCTGTCCCAACGCGGTCGCCAGACACAGGTCGTCCTGCCCCGTCGTGAGGGCGGCGCCGATGAGGCGGTCCCCCTTGTCGAGCCGGATGGCTTTGATGCCGGCCAGGCGCGCGTTCTTGAACTCCTTGATGGCGGTGCGCTTTACCTGACCCGTTGCGGTGACCATGGTGACGAACAGCGGATGCGCAAAGTCGCGGACGATGGAGCCAAGCACGGGTGTCCCGTGCCGTGGCCATTCCACCAACTCCTTGAGCAGCGTGCCGCGGCCACTGCGTGCCGCCGGCGGGAGTTCGCTGCCGAAGATGGTGTACGCCTGCCCGTCCTGCGACAACACCAGCAGCGATTCCGTCTGACGCAGTCGGCCCTTCACCATCGGCAACTCGTCGAGCGGCAACGCGCGCTCGGCGGCTTCGGCGCGCCGCGCGCGTCCTGACGGCAATGGCGCCTGCAGCACCCGTGCACCGTACGTGACGACACCCACCACTTCGGCGTCGGCGACGGTTTCCGCGACTTCGGCGGCGGCTTCAGCCGTCACGATTTCCGTGCGACGCGCATCACCGAACCGATCGACAACGTGCGTGACTTCTTCGGCGAGCGCCGCCATGCGCATGGGCGGCGACGCGAGCAGGGCGACGAGTTCCTTGATGCGCGCCTTGAGTTCGCGGGCTTCGTTCTTGAGCGCGGTAACCTCGAGGCCGGTCAGACGCGCCAATCGCAAGGCGAGAATGGCGTCGGCCTGCAGCTCGGAAAGGGAGTACTCCTTGCGCAGTCGGGCGTGCGCCTGTTCACCGTCCTTGGCCGTCTTGATGAGCTGCACGACGCGGTCGATGTCGTTGACCGCGATGAGCAACCCCTCGACGATGTGCAGTCGCGCTTCGGCTTTACCCTTCTCGAACTCCGTACGCTTGACCAGCACATCGTGCCGGTGCGCAATGAAGTGATCGATGAGCGCGCGCAGTCCGAGTTCGCGCGGCACCAGGCGCCCATGCTCCGGCACCAGTGTCAGGTTGATGACGCCGAACGTAACCTCGAGGCCCGTGAGCTTGAAGAGGCGCGCAAGCAGCTTCTTGGGCTCCGCGTCGCGCTTGAGCTCGATGACCATGCGCAGCCCTTCGCGATCGGACTCGTCGCGCAGCGCGCTGATCCCCACCAGCTTCTCTTCCTTCACCAGGTCGGCGATCTGCTCGATGATGCGCGCCTTGTTCGCCTGGTAGGGCAACTCGGTGACGACCAGCTGCGTGCGCGACGAACCGGGCTTGGCTTCGAGCACGACACGGGCACGGTTGATGAGGCGCCCGCGACCCGTCTCCATGTACTGTTTGATCGCCTCCTTCCCCACGATCAGCCCCGCGGTGGGGAAGTCGGGCCCCTTCACGATCTTGCGCAACTCGGCGAGGTCCACCGTCGGCTCTTCGATGACCCGAATGATCGCCTTGCCGATCTCGCGCAGGTTGTGCGGCGGCATATTCGTCGCCATTCCCACCGCGATGCCACTCACCCCGTTGACGAGCAGGTTGGGAATAGCTGCTGGCAGCACCGACGGTTCTTCGAGACGATCGTCGTAATTGGGGACGAACGCGACCGTGTTTTGATCGATGCCCTCGAGCAGTGCCACGCCGGGAGCGGCCATGCGCGCTTCGGTGTACCGATACGCCGCAGCGGGGTCGCCGTCGATGCTGCCGAAGTTACCCTGTCCCTCGATAAGCGGATAGCGCAGTGAAAAATCCTGCACCATGCGCACAAGCGCATCGTACACGCTGCTGTCGCCATGCGGGTGGTACTTGCCGAGCACGTCGCCGACGACCGTGGCGGCCTTCTTGAACGGACGCCCCGGTGCGAGGCCGAGTTCGTTCATCGCGTACAGAATGCGACGATTGACGGGCTTGAGGCCATCGCGCACATCGGGCAACGCACGCGACGTGATCACGCTCATCGAATAGTTGATGAACGAATCCCGCATTTCGTCGGTGACCTCACGCGGCATGACGCGTTCGCGTCGTGGCGTGGGGATCGGGGCAGATTTGGGGCGCGGAGGCATTGAACCGAAGCAGAAGGGGTGGGGCCGCACGCCGGGACATCGCGGCGGCCGCGTGGTTCAATCAATAATCAGGCGGGGGGACAAAGGACACCGCCCGCGTGCCGCCCCGCGGCCGTCAAACGAATGCCGGAGCCGCCGCCGGCTCGCCAAGCTGCGCCATGAGCTGGTGGAACGCCCCCAGCGCGAAGGGCTTGTGCAGGAAGGGAATGGCCTCCCGGTCCAGCCATTCCCGCGTGTCCTCGGTAATGAGTGCCTCGGCGCGAAGGGGAGTGCGGCAATGATCCGGTCGTTCGTCGCTGGCGCGGCCACGTCATCGGCCACCGGGAGCCAGATCGTCACCGTCGTGCCGGAATCGCGAAAGGTGTTGGCCTTCCGTATGCATGGCATTTATGAATGCCCGATCGTACGCCTTCACCGGGGCACGGCGAACGCAACGCCGATGCCCTCCCCGAGTCCCCCGCGGCCGAATCCACCGCGCGGGAGAGCGAGGAACGCCGCGCGGCGCTCCGTCGCTCCGCACCCGGAACTGATGCCGCCCGCATGGTGCCGACCGCGGTCGAGACGGCGCACGCCGACACCCTGGAACGCGCCTTTCCCGCTCTGGCCGAGGGGGTTCGCGACTATGCCATTTTTCTTATGGACCCCGAGGGGATCATCACGTACTGGGGCGAGGGCGCGCGCTACATCAAGTGGTGGATGCGGCACGAGGCCGAAGGGGCGCATCTTCGTCTCTTGTATCCTGACGGCGGCGCCGACGACGGCACCGCGGAGCGCCACCTCCTGCACGCCGCGCGTGACGGCGAGTACGTGGGAGAGGGACATCGGGTGCGACGCGATGGGTCCATGTTCCTGGCCAGCGTCACGTTGACGGCGCTGCGCGAGCCAGATGGCACACTCATCGGGTTCACGAAGGTCACGCGCGATCTGACCGCCAGACGTGCCGCAGATGTCGCGCTCGAGCACACGTCGGCGGAGGCAAGGTCGGCGGCGATGGCTGACGCGGTCAACGTGGCGCGTAGCCAATTCGTGTCAACGGTAAGCCACGAAGTGCGCACGCCCATTCAGGCGATCATGGCGTATGCCGAGTTGCTGGAGCGCGACGCCGAGGGATCGTTAACCGACAAACAGCGACGCTTTGTGTCGCGGATGAAGTTGAGCGCCAATCATTTGTTGACGCTGGTGAATGACGTGCTCGAGGTCACGCGCACGGAAGCCCACCACGAACCGACCATCGTCGAGTCCGTGCTCGTCGGGCACGTCGTGACGTCTGCCCTTGGGCTGGTCGAACCGCAGGCGCATCAGCGGGGCATCAGTCTTCGCGACAACACCGGCACCACGGCTGGGCGTCTCGCCTGCTGGGGGAGGAGGCTCGGCTGCGCCAGATCCTCATCAACTTGCTCGCCAACGCCGTACGGTTCGCGCAACCGCATGGCGATGAGCCCGCCGCCGTCCTCGTGAGCGCCGGTACGGCGACTCAGCCGCCCGAAGGGGTGGCACTGCGAGGCAAGGGGCCATGGGTGTTCATTCGCGTGGAGGATACGGGCCCGGGCGTTTCCGGCGAGCAGTGGGACAGCATTTTCGAACCGTTCGTGCAGCTCAGCCCGAAAGACCGCCCTCCGGAAGGCGCCGGCCTTGGGCTGCACATCAGCCGACGGTACGCCAGACAGATGGGGGGCGACATCAGCTTCGATGTGATCAACCGACTGACGGGCGAAGGGGCGGTGTTTACCGTGTGGCTGCTCATGGCACCGCTGGACTCATTGCAGGCGGGCGGTACGTGACGCGCAAGCGGCGAGAGGGTGCCCGCTGAGCGATGCACCGACTCGCGACTCGCTGCGCTCGACCGTCGATCCCTCCATCAATCACGGCGATTTCGGATTCACTCGCTTTGGCGTTTCGGGATCGTGATGCGCTTCACCGTCGAAGGCGTGTCCGCCGTGTAGCGTCTGCCCGTGGTGGAGGGGGTGCTCGTCCCCTTCACGCAGCCGGTCAACGCGGTCGTTGCGGTGTTCCCATCCGCCTTTTTTCTCCTGTTCCGCTTCCCATCCAGGCTCGTCGGCGTGGCGGTCGGCCGGGAGATCGGCGGACCGCGGCGTACGGTTTTCGTCGTGTGACACAAGGCACCTCCTGCGGGCGTGGCGCGACGCGCCGCACACGGCGGCGCGTCTCAACGTGAGTCAGCAGTGGTCGTCAAGTTGCGTGCCCGTGGCAGGGTGACGACGGCCACGCGCGGTGCCAACGGGCGAGCGCTGCCGGCCGTTACTGTGCCGTGCGTCCGGAGGCCGTCTCGCGCACGCGGCGTTCGACCCATCGCGCGAGGATCGGGTGTGGCGCCAGCGGCTCTCCGGCGTACACCGAACGCGTCCCACGAATGTCGTTGGGCACTTTGTCGCGACTCACCATCCCCTTCGAGATGAGCACCGGTATGACAATGACATCACGTCCCGTGGCCATCGCCTGCAAGTCGATGAGTTCGCGCACGCGACGAACGGCCTCGGCGCGAACGGACGCCGGCGCATCGTCGCGCACCATATCAACGCGCACATCCTTGAAGCCCGTCCATGCCTTTACCGAGTCGGCCACGGGACGGAGGTTCTCCATCCAGGCAGCGTAGTCTTCAGCCGAGTTTGGACCGTGGCCCACGATGAACAGGGCCGCGTCTTTGGGTATCTTGCTCAAGGCGAGTGCCCGGTCGGACAGAATGCGTGCCACCTCGTATGAGTTATCGAGCGCCTTGGCCAGGCGCAGCGGCACCTTGGCCGTCGGCTTTTCGATCCCCGCCATATGCAGGTGGTGCGTCATCTGTTCATCGAGGCGCACCGAGTCTCCCGCCAGGTAGCGGATTTGATCGTAATGCCCGCTGAAGCTGGACACGAGGAGCGGGACCACGACGATTTCGGAGACGCCCTGCTTCTCGAGGCGAGTGACCGCATCCTGAAAGCGCGCGTGCGCCGCTTCGGGACCCATGAGGAAACTCAACTCCACAGGGCCACCAGTGTTGGCGCCGGCGATGCTCCGACGGACGGTGGCATTCCAAAGCGAATCGCCGCCGTGCGCGATGACGATTGTACCGACCGACTGCGCGTTGGCGGCGGCGGGCCGCGATGCCGCCGCGAGCAAGGACAGGCCGAGGAGCAGGCGGCCGAGGGGACGGGGCGACCGGATAAAGCGCTTCATCGGGGGAGCGGGGAAGAGAGGGTGGGCCATGGCGTGATGCTAGTTGAGAACGAGTCGCAATCTCCGAGATAGTATCAATCCTTATCCCGATAAAATCAATCCCCTTTTGAGACCGCGAGACGCAGTGGCATCGCCAGCCGCCAGACACCGCATTCCGGGCCAATGTGCCCGATCCGTCGGCGCAGTAGCGACGCCAACGCCTCGGAGAGCACCTTCAGGGGATGCCATAGTCACGTTCACTCCGCATACTGCTGCTGACGCTCATTACGGCGCCACTCGCCGCCGCCCGGCCCCTACCACACGAGGTGTGGATCGGCACCGCCATCGCCGTGAACGGCGGCGCCATGCGCGGCGACCTCGAGATGTTTGCCGACAAGGCGCCAAACACCACGTTCGTGGAGATGGCGCAGCGCAACGACACCCCGGGTGCCGTGCGCATGTGGCGGGTACGACACGGCACGTGCGCGAAGCCCGGGACGGTGTTTGGCGACTCCACCGCCTACCCCATCATTCGCATCGGCAAGGACGGTAAGGGGGTCGGCACGGTGACACTGCGGCTCGCGCTCCCCGACACTGGTGGATTTCATGTAGTCGTCGCCGCATCACCACGCGACTCGCGTCGCGTGGCGTGCGGCGATCTCGTGCTGGAGGACTAACTACGTCGCCCGCGCCGCCGCAGCGGCCACCGAGTCCGCTCGCGCGTCCTCGATGGCCTCCTTGGCGAGCTCCTGCTTCAAACGGCCCATCTGCGTAAGACCGATACGGCGGCCGATCCCCGTGGGGTCGACCCCGTATTCGGCCGGAAGCACAGCGGTCACTACCAGCACCGCCGCGATGACCACGGCGACGAGCGACGCCCGACGCAGCGACGCGAGACTCGGCCCCTCGGGGTTTTGAGACGGGGCGGTCATCACATCTTCTTGAGCGCAGAGAACTGCCCGTTCGCCTTCACCGTTACGGTGACCGGCTGCTCACCCGTGTTTCGCCACGACCAGCCATGCACGCCATCGAACACCGCTTCGATGCTGCCCTTCTCACCCTTCGATGAGCCGCGCTGGTAAATGTGGGCCTTCACGCTGGGATCAGTAGGCACCTCGCCGTGCAGGTTGTAGCCCACCTCGGCGCCGTTCGTGGCCCACTCGAAGGTGGCCTTCTCGCCCTTCTTCATCACGAGCTTCACCTCGATCCGCTTAGCCGGCGCGATGGTCACCGTCATGGAATCGCGCCTCGTCTGCGCAGCGGTGGTCGCCGCGACATCGGAGAGCAACGCGACCGGACGCGCGGTCGGCGACGAGATGGAGAGCGACACCGGGACGACGATCAGGCGGGTAAACAGTGCGAACATGGCGGGACCTTAGGCTTGCGTGGAGAAGTAGCCCGTGAGCTGGTAACCCACGAGCAGGAGGCCGGCCACCAGCAACAGCATGTTGGCCGTAAAACCACTGCGGAGAAACGACGACGACCGCCGCCAGTAGCTCATCGCGATGAGCACCACAGTGAGCGCGAGCATCTGTCCGACTTCGACACCCACGTTGAACGCGAGCAGATTCTGCACGAGCCCGTCGGGATCCATCTCGAAGTCGAGCAGCTTGGTGGCAAGCCCGAAGCCGTGAAAGAGACCGAACACCAACGTGGCGGCGCGTGGATTGGGCTGCACGCCGAACCACTTCTGAAACGCGCCCACATTGTCGAGCGCCTTGTAGGCGACCGAGAACCCGATGATCGCGTCGATGAGGTACGGGCTCACGCTGATCTTCGTGAGCACACCAAGGATGAGCGTGCTCGAATGGCCCACCGCGAACAGCGTGACGTACGTGGCGATGTCCCGCACGCGGTACAGGTAGAAGATCACGCCGCACAGGAACAGGATGTGGTCGTACCCGGTGACCATGTGCTTGGCACCCAGGTAAAGAAACGGCACCAGACGCACGCCGAAGGTTTCCTGGATGTAGCCCTTGTCGCCGACGGAGACGCCGTGCGCGAGCATCACGCTTGGTGCGGCAGCGAGCAGCATCACGGCGAGCAGCGGGGCCCATCGCGCCCAGCGTGCGGGGATCATGTCGTACCCTCCTCGAGCTTCACTTCGCGCGCCCCGTACAACCAGTAGAGCGCCGGTAGCACGATCATGTTGAGCACCGTGGCCGATACCAAGCCACCAAGAATGACGATGGCCATAGGGGTCTGCAGTTCGTTGCCGGGCTCTCCCCCGCCGAAGGCGAGCGGAATGAGCGCCAACCCAGCCGTAAGTGCGGTCATGAGAATTGGTGACAGGCGTTCGAGGGAACCGCGCGTGATGGCCTCCGCGAACGGTACCCCCTCCGAGAGCAACTGGCGATAGTGCGCCACCAGCAGAATGCCGTTGCGTGTCGCAATGCCGAAGAGTGTGACAAACCCAACGAGCGAGGCGATGCTCACCACACGGCCGGTGAGCAGCACCGCCACTACACCCCCGATGAGCGCGAGGGGCAGGTTCGCCATCACCAGCCCCGCCGTCCGCGCCGACCCGAATTCACCGTACAGCAGCAGGAAGATGGCCGCGACCGACAACAGCGAGAGCACCGACAGCGTGCGCGTGGCCTCCGCCTGCGCCTCGAATTGCCCACCGTACTCCACGAAGTACCCTGGTGGCAGCGTTACTGCCTTGCTCACCGCCTGCTCGATGTCTGCGACAGTGCTGCCAAGGTCTCGACCGGCGACGTTGGCCTGCACCACAATCTTTCGTTGCACGTTCTCACGCGAGATGGTGTTGGGGCCACGGTCCACCGTGACCGCGGCGAGTTGGGACAGCGGGACGTGCTGGCCCGTGGGCGTATCGAACGAGACCGCCGCAATGGCTTCCGCGTTGAGGCGATACGCCTCCGGGTAGCGGACGACAAGATCAACGCTGCGCCCCTCCTCGAGGACTTGCGACACGGCCTCACCGTTCAGCGCTACGTCGATGGCTTCGGCGAGTTGCCCCACCGTCATGCCGTGCCGCGCGAGCGCCGCGCGGTCTGCCTTGATGCGGAGCTGCGGCACATCGGACTGTTGTTCGAGCTGCAGGTCGGCCACGCCGGGCACGCTGGCCATCACGTCGCGAATCTGCGTGCCGATCTGCCGGAGCTGATACAAGTCCGGCCCAAACAGCTTCACCGCGATGTTCGCCCGTGTGCCAGACAGCATGTGATCGATGCGATGTCCGATGGGCTGTCCGATAGTGACGTTCGTACCGGGGATCGCCGTGAACTCGTTGCGGAGCTCCTCGAACAGCACCTCCTTGTCGGCATCATCGCGCAGCGTGACGTCGATTTCCGCCGCATTCACACCTTGCGCATGCTCGTCGAGCTCGGCCCGCCCCTGCCGACGATCCGTGTTGATGACCGCCGGTTTGGACTTGAGGATCTGCTCCACCCGCAGACCAATCGTGTTCGACTCCTCGAGCGACGTGCCGGGGACGGTGACCACGGAGACCGTCAGCGCCCCTTCGTTGAACTCCGGCAGGAACGCGGAGCCCAGCATGGGGATACCCGCCATGCTGAACACGAGCGCGATCACTGCGCCGGCCAGCACCCGCTTGGGGTGCGCCAGCACCCGCGTGAGCACACGAGCATACCGCGCCTTGAGCCACACCACGAGGCGGCTCTCTTCTTCGCGCTGCACCGCTCTGGAGTTCGGCAAAAGATACGCGCACAGCACCGGCGTGACCGTGACCGCGACCAGCAACGACGCGAGAATCGACACCACATAGGCGAAGCCGAGCGGACGCAACAGCCGCCCCTCCACGCCACCAAGAAAGAAGAGCGGCAGGAACACCACGATGATGATCAGCGTGGCGTTCACGATACTCGCCCGAATCTCCTTCGAGGCATCGTACACGACGCGCAGGGCCGGCTGCCGTTCGGCGGGCGGGCGATGATGATTCTCCTTGAGACGCCGGAACACATTCTCCACGTCGATGATGGCATCGTCCACCAGTGCACCAATGGCAATGGCCATACCGCCCAGCGTCATCGTATTGATACTGATACCAAGCAGCTTCATCGCGAAGATGGCCACCACAAGCGAGAGCGGAATGGCCACGATGGAAATGGCCGTCGCACGCAGGTTCCACAGAAAAAGGAACAGCACGATCACCACCAGCACGGCACCGTCTCGCAGCGCTTTCACCACATTGTCCACCGCGACCCGAATGAAGCTCGCCTGACGGAAGAGTTCGACGTGCACCTTCATGCCGGCCGGCAACGAGACCTGAATGGCCGCGAGTTCCCGCTCGATGCGCTCGGTGAGCTCCAGCGTGTTCGCGCCAGGCTGCTTCTGCACGGCGAGCACCACACCGGGCTGCGCGTTCACACTGCCGTCGCCGAACTTGGGGGCCGTGCCCACCGTCACGTCGGCTACCTGCCCGAGCGCGACCGGCGTGCCACCACGCACGGCAACCACCGTACTGGCAATATCCGCCACCGACTGCACTCGGCCTATGCCACGAACCACGTACTCTTGCCCGCGATCCATGTACACGCCGCCCGATGCGTTCGCATTCGAACCGCGCGCCGCGCGGACGACCTGCTCGAGCGATACGCCGGCCATCATCATGCGTGCCGGATCAGCAAGCACCTGATACTGCTTCACCGCCCCACCAATAGGGATCACCTGCGCCACGCCGGGCACCGCCAGCAGCCGACGACGAATCGTCCAATCGGCGACCGTGCGCAGCTCCGTAGGCGACTGCGTGCCGGTGAGACCGATCATGAGGATCTCGCCCATTACACTCGACACCGGCGCCAGTACCGGTGCGGAGATGCCCGTGGGCAGCGCCGCCGACACCGTCTGCAGCTTCTCGGCGACGATCTGTCGCGCGCGGAAGATATCGGTGCCCCAGTCGAACTCGACCCACACCACCGAGATGCCCTGCGCCGTGGACGAGCGCACGCGACGCACACCCGTGGCGCCGTTCACCGACGTCTCGATGGGGAACGACACCAACGCTTCGACTTCTTCCGGCGCCATGCCGTGGGCCTCGGTAAGCACGGTTACCGTGGGCGCCGTGAGATCGGGGAACACATCCACCGGCATGCGCCACGCCGTGTAGGCCCCACCGATCAGCATGAGCGCTGATGCGGCAAGCACGATGACGCGATTGGCCAGCGCCCACGCGATCAAGCGATTCAACATGCGCGCCTCAATGCTCGTGACCGTGCGCGGGCACGGCCGTGGAGAGCGACGCCAGCCGCACCTGATACGCGGCGCCGGTCACCACGCGTTCACCCGCGCGAATGCCGTCGCGCACGAGGACGCGGCCACCATCGCGAGCGCCGAGGGTGAGCACGCGCTTCTCGAACGTCTCGCCTTCGACCTGCACGTAGGCAATGGGACGACCATCTTCATCGAGCACGGCCGAAGCGGGTACGGTTACCCCCGACTCGCGCTGTCCGGTGCGCACCGCCACCCGCGCGCCGGCGCCAATCTTGAGCGTGCCGTCGCTGTTCGCCACCTCGAGCAATAGCGGCACCGAGCGCGATACGCTGTCAATCACGCTGCCAAGCGAGATCACGCGACGCGCGGTGTACACGCGATCCGACCCTTCCACGCGGAACTCCATGCCGGACGTGCGGGACACCGTGGCCGCCTGCGCGGCAGGCACGTTCACGCGCAGCCACACCACAGACGGATCGACGACCGTGAAGAGCAGTGTCCCTGCCTCGATCCGACTCCCCGGTGTTACGCGCCGGTCGGCAATCACACCCGCGACAGGCGCGCGCACGGCGACACGTCCACCAGTCAACTCACCGCCACTGTAGCCAGCAAGCGCCTCGCGCGCCGCCGCAAGACGGATCTCGGCCTCGTGGACACGCCGCTGCGGCACCGCCTCGACAGCATAGAGTCGTAACGCACGCGCATGCTCGTCTTCGGCCTCGGCCAGGCGTGCGCGCGCTTCTGCATAGGCCGCGCTACCGGCGTCGCCGAGTGACGGCGTCAGGAGTGCCAGCGTCTGTCCGCGCGACACAAGCATGCCGGGTGACGGGGTATTGGCGACGCCGGAGGCGTCGACGAGCCCGGCGATGGGCGCACTCACCTGCGCGAACCGACCGGCGGCCGGTTCGATTACGCCGGGAGCCTCGAACGTGCCCGCCAACTCTCCATCGGTCGCGAACGCCGAGCGGAACCCCGGGGTCTTCCATGCCTGCTCCTTGAGGAAGGAGATCCCGCTCTCGGCGCCACCGGAGTCGCGCGGGGCGGCCGCCGCATTCGCGTAGACCGTCAGCCCCGGCACGTAGAGATTGTCGCGCGCCTGCGGGCTCTCCACACGGATGATCAGGTCGTAGACGCCCGCCGTGGTGAACGTGGGGCTCGGCCCATAGATGCCTGGCGAACGCGGGGCGTCTTGCACCACCACCACCGGGCTTCCGCCACCACGCGGCGTGAACGTGAGGGTGATACGTCCCGAGCGCAGCGGCGCGAAATCCGTCAGATCAGTGAGGTGCACCGCGAACTTGTCGGGCGCCCCGACGATCAGCGCCGGATGCTCCATGAAGAGCTCCGTGCTGTCAGTCCATTGGGTAATGGCGCCGCCGGCCGGTTCGTCGATTGCGCTCGCGGCAGCGTCTGCCGCGTTCTTCGATTCGCCGCACGCAGCCGTGCCGAAAACGGTCAGGCTGATCGCAGCGAGTGCGCGAAGGGAAAAACGGCCGGTCATCGGTTCGATTCGGTTGGGGGAAAAAGCGGAAGGCCAACGGCGCGCGCGAGGTCGGCGCGGCGCAGCGCGATATCCGTGGTGAGGGTCAGCAATGCGATCTCTGTCTCTTGCCACGCGCGCATGGCCTCGAGCCACTCGGTCAGCGTGATCTCGCCTTCGGCATACGCGGCGTTCACCGCCCGCAGCGCAAGCCGCGATTCCGCACCAGCGAACGGCTGCAGCGCCGTACGCTCGGCTTCGGTGCTACGCAAAGCGTTTAGCGCGTCGAGCACTTCTCGCGAAACTCGACGTCGTGCGACGTCTCCCTCGGCGTCGAGCTGACGGGCAGTGGCATCGGCCGCCGCGACAGGCGCTCGCGCGGCGGTCGAGCAACGGGAGCGGCATGGAGAATCCCGCCACAAAACCGAAGAGCGAAACCCCGGTCATGCTGGCGCCACTTTGCACTCGCTCACCCTTGTAGCCGGCGGAGATGGCGGGAAGCGGAATCCGCTCGCGTGACGCGAGACGCGCATCGGCCTGCGCCGCTTGAGCTTCGCGCTGCGCGATCTGCACATCGGCGCGATTTGCGAGTGCACGCGTGACGAGCGAGTCACCCACATCAGGCAATGCGCGCAGGGCGGCGGTGGCCGATCCTAGCGCCGACGACAGCAGCGCGCTGTAGGCGGTCCCGGTGCTATCGAATGCGGAAGCCGTGGGTACCATGATTTGCGCGGTCGGCAGCCCGGTGAGCAGCGCCAATCGTTCTAGCGCCACGCGCGCCTGCCCTGCGGCATCGGCGCGTCGCGCCGCGTATCGGCCGGCTTCGAGGCGAAGGCGTCTCCCGGCGTACCCGGCCACATCGCCTGCGCGCACCCGTTCATCGTTGACGCGCTGCGCCTCGGTCGCGGTGCGAAACGCGGCGTCGGCGAGCTGCACACGATGGGCCGCCCTTATCGCGTCGACGTATGCGCGGAAGTACCGCCGCATCGAGCGCCTGCGTGGCGGCGCTCAGGCGCGCTTCGGCCGCCTTCACGGCGAAATCGTGCGGCAGCCATACGGGCAGCGCGTTGACCGGCCACGTCGACCGGCCATTCGACCTGGGCGATGTCCTGCGCGTTGGACTGGCCGGTGCGCGACGTTTGCTCGCGCCCGTAATTGAGCGTGGGATTGGCGAGGGCGGCGGCCTGACGCTCGCGCGCGGTGGCAGCGGTTACCGCTTCGCGCGCCGCACGAACCGCGGGATCGAGGCGGAGGGCGGCGGCGCGGGCATCCGCGAGCGCGAGACCCTCTTGGGCCCGGAGCGTCGATGCGACGAGACTCAACGACACGAAGACAGCGGCCTGTAGACGCCGGGGCCAGAAGAACGACGAGACCACGAGAACGAGGGGCTGACGTTCCCGAGGGTGGTGCGACACCGGCCGCATGCGCGAGCCGCATCCCTCGGGGACGGTCGCGCAGGGCGCGACCGCGTACGCGTCACGCGGGCGTGCGCGCAGGGCACACGACGCGCGACGTCGAGGTCAGCAGGTCGGAGGAGCTCGCAGGGTGGGTGGAGGCCCGGTGTCCGGCGCAGGGCGCGCCAGGGCCACGGAGTCCCAGCGCGTGAGCGGCGGCTGGGTGTGGGTCGCCAACGGCAGCACTACGGCGGCCGGGGAACTGATTGCCGGAGCCTGCAGCCCGTCTCGGGTGTCGACGCGGCCGGTGGGGACCGACTCGACGCGGGCATGATCGTGCTGATGGCGATGCTCCCGACCGGCCAACGTCGCGGCGCTCCCCGTCAGGGGATCTGCGTCCGGCACATCGTGGTCACGGTGATCATGGTGGTCGCTGTGCTCCGTCGACCGATCATGCTCGGGCAACCCGTGATCATGGTGCCCACCCTCGTGCTCCCCGAGGTGATGCGCCTCGGCCCCATGCGCGTGCGCCATTCCGTGCGCCACGGCCAAGCCGGGCGACGCGAGGCTGGCGACCAGCGCCAGCAGGATGACGGTCCAGCGGGACCAGAGGGATCGGGTCACAGTGGAAATGTATACCCGCGACGGGGTGCGCCGTGCGAGTGCTAATGCCGCCAACGAGAAGGCGGGTTCTTTTCGCGCGACAAACACAAGCGCCGCCATCACTCGTAAGTCAGCGCTGCGCTTGCAATTGCCCCTCTTGGGGTCGAACCAGGAACCTTCTGATCCAGAGTCGCTCCGCGAGGTGCGCCAGAGCCGCTTCCGTGCGATGGACGCCAACGCGCTTGCCGTTTTGAGCAACTGGCGCGGAGGTGTAGCCAAGCGAGAGCACTCCCCGCCCCTCACGCGCTCGTACTCGTGCCTATCGTTCCGTGTTCACGACGCCAGGCGAGCGGCGTGATGCTAGACCTGGTCGATGGCGCTCAGGTCCTGAAGTCGCAATCGCACGCTCTCTCTGACTCCGACCACGGTACCCGCAGGCAGATGGGCCGCGATGAGTTCGTCGCCCATGTCGGCGTCTGAACAGAACGCACGGCAGTGTTCCGCGAGGAAACGGCGAACCGCACGCGGCGCGGCGCGACCCTCGGTGAGTATCATCGGCCGTGACGCCATCACGCCGATGATGTCCTCCAGGTCATGGCTATCGAAAGGGCTCTCGCGACCCCGGTCACTAAACGCCGCCCACTTCAACATCAGGAAGGCGACGGAGCTTGCATGTCGTACGATGCATGGCGCGTCGCCGTCCGACTCTCGGAGATCGATACGAACGGCGGATTCCACGGCGTAGGCATCAGCGACGGCGCCCGTGCCGCCAGGATGGTCCCCGACCGGCACGAGGTCGAACGGGCCACCGCCGTCGGGCGCGATCCAGCGGTGCATGTGGGTGGTCGCGCCGTGATGCGGCGAAACCGCCGCTTCGGAGAATCCACGTTCCCGTAGCGCATCACGTAACGCGCCGAGTTCAGCGTAGGAGCTCGTGGCGATGACCGCGTCCACGTCTTTCGTGGGGCGCACACGCGGCAAGATCTCGTCTGTCTGCAGCAGGGGCGCTACGGCTCCGCCGATGAACACCACACGCTCACACAGTGGACCGAGCTGCCGCGCGATGCGACGAAGGCGGTCGAGCGCGGGCGTACTCCGGCGTGTGAATCGTGGCGGCACTGACGGGGCCGTCATCCGGTAGACAGCTGACTCGGCAAGGGCACCTTCAGTACCTCGCGAAGGTAGCGGCGTGCGATGCCCCGCTCGCGCGCCCGCCCAACACGCAAGGCGTCGACCGCGGTGAGCAGCGCGTACGTGACCGGAGCGCGCGTCACGAGTTGGCCAGCCCGTGGGAGCAACGGGGCCAGGGCGCGCCCCTCCACGGTGCCATCCGGGTCCTCCCACACGAGGGCGTCGGCAGCGTCCATCACCTCGGCGAACACCGGGCCCGCGTGCGCCGTCGGAACGCCGCGGGTCGGGGCACCGGCCGCGGCCGGAAACGCGTAACGCACGCCGTGCTCGAGAAACTCGAGCAATGCGTGCCGGTTTACCGCACCCACCCCTGTACCTGTTGACCGCACCAACCCAGCCAGCATCAGCCGCTTCACCGCCGCGTGCGTGGTACTCACGCTCAGCGCGAGATCCTCCGCGAGTGTGCGGAAGTCCGCCCCGGGGCTCTCGGCGAGCCGCAGGGCGACAACGACGTCCAGGGCATGTAGTGCATCGACGGCCATGACAACCTCCGTGTTCCTTGTTCGCGAACTTCGAACAGAAATATCTTCATCAGACGGCGGCAGCGCAACGTGGGAGACGTGGCACGCTTTCCCAGATGGGAACAAGGAATCGCGAACACCTGGCATGCAAAACACAAACACCGCCATCACTCGTACGTGACGGCGGCGCTTGCGATTGCCCCTCCTGGGGTCGAACCAGGAACCTTCTGATCCAGAACCTTCTGATCCAGAGTCGAGCTGCCGAGCATTGTGGGGACGTCGATTTGCGGTTTTTGCCAAGCGGCTTGGCCTTTCGGCCAAGCGGTAGCGTGATAGACGCAACTCTCGCGAGTAAAGTCGTCATGGCAATGGCGGTCGACGCAAGAGCGTCCGAGTTGCCTGCCTGCAAAGGGTATTGCATCAGGGTTTCCACATACTGCACAGGTTGAGCATCACCGTAACAGTAAGGCGATCCTTCTCAGGATGTGGCCTCGTGCCCGCCCGTGAGTCCCTCGTTGCCTGTTCCACGCCGCACCGCCTTAACCACGCGACGCTCGCATTGATATTCGATAGCACGACCGGCTTGCTGTTCCTGATGGAGCACGAGCGCGCAGATGAGGCGGACCGCCCTGCTCGCCATCCTCGTCTAAGCGGTCTCGGCGCCGGCCTCTTTCCCGCGTACAACGCTGAAGCCGCCGCGCACCTTGCCGCTAAAGGGACGACCGCGATGCGCAGTGAGACGCTTGCGAAGTTGACGCTCGCGTCGGAGTCGCTGCGCGTGATGACGCAGCCGTTCTTCTATGGTGTCGCACTCTGGCTCGTGACGGTCGTGGTCGGCCCGGCGGTCACGTTTGGCCGCGCCTTCCGCATGGTGCTCCTCGCCAGCCTCCCGCTGCTAGTGCTTGGTCCGGCCGTGGGCTTGGTGCAGATCATCCTGCACAGCGACTTCCCCACCATGACGACCCTCGCGGTGGGCCCGGCACGCTGGCTCGAGCCGGGCGTGGCGTCGCCGCTGAACATGACACTCGCCCCGAGTGTAGACCTGTGAGCGATGTGGAGCATGGCGCTGATCGCGGCCGACGACGGCAAGGTCAGCGTGGCGCAGGCGGTCGTCGCGGCCATCTTGACGCATCTCCTGCCGCTGGCGGTCGCGCTCGCGTTTCCGGTGCTTTGACCGCGTCGTCGCCTCGACCGTCCCACGCACATGACCGTTCCGTGTGGTCCGCCAAGACTCCGCACCGCACACGCGATAGAGAGTCTTGGCGTACCGCGCCCACAATGAATGGGCGGACGTGATTACACCCGTGATTGTCCTACGGCCGTTCTGGGTGGGCTGCTTGCCACTGTTTCGCCACCCGCTGCACTGGACAGACAGGTTTTCCACCAATTTGGGTACAGTCGGCCCTGTCGTTGGCGAGTCGCGCAAACACGGCGCGAATCTGCGCATCAGCAGGTTCGTGTTCGAGTCCCGTTATTGCAAAGAGGCGAGTGGTCGGGTGACTGTCACTCGAGAGGCGCAGCAGCGCCGCCCGTACCTCCGCGCGTCGAGCCGTCGTGACCCAGGGCGCCACCTCCGCGTCCCCGATGATCGACAGCGCCCGCGCCGCACGCTCTCGTGCGCCCGGATCAGCAGAGGTACTCATCGACAGCAAACGCGCAATGGCCGGATCGCCGAGTTTAACCACGCCAAGCGCTGCCGTGTGTCCGATAGGCAGGACCTCGATGAGCACCTCGAGAGCCGCCGGCTCGCGGATCTCGGACACCATCCAGATCAGATCGCCGTAGTAGTTGCTTAAGAGCTCGGAGGACGTGGGAGCGCGTAAGGAGCGGACGTATGCTTGCTCGCGCCGCAGGAGATCAACGACCGCTGTGCGCAGCCGATGTCGCTGCGCCGGCTCTCGTTGTTCGACCTCAGTGAACTTTGTTTGGGGTGCGCCAGCCTGTTGGAACGCCGAGGCGCCAAACAGAAGGTAAAACGCTTGGATGCGCGCGGTCTGATTGGGACTGCGGAACTGATCGAGCAGGACGCTCACGGTCAGCGCACGCCCAGACGCGGGGGGCTGCTTTGCGGCTGACGGCGCAGACAGGGGTGTCCCCAATAGCGCCCCCGCGAGGCACGCGACTCCCGCTGCTCTCAAGAAGACCTGCCGCATATCAGTATCCCCGCCAGTCGGCGTGCGTGCACCCCGTGCCGCACGGCAAAGTCGTTGGCTCAACATACGACGCTTTGGCGCGAACGGCGGCGTTCGCATACACCTGCCATTCGCTGAGCGAGTTCGTGGTGACATCCATGTCGACAGCGTCCCCTGCCATGTGGCGACTGCTCGGCGCACCCTGCACCGCGGCGTTGCGGTGGGGGCAACGATAGACGCTGTTCAACGTCCGCGGCACCCCGTCGATCTCTGCCACCCACCGCGCCAGGCCGTACGATTGCCTGGCGTTGATTTGCAGCGGCGGACAGATGATCGCCCACCCATGCGTGTTATTCACGTTCAGTTGGCTGAACGAGTAAAACTGATTGGAGGCACTTTGGGTGAAGGCCCCGCAGGCCGGCGCCGCGAGTCCCGACTGCGTCTGGTATTCGTAGATCAACACGTCTCGTTCGTCGTTGCACGCGGTACTCCCGCCTCCTCCACCTCCGCCGCCTCCCCCACCGCTACACCCAAAGGGAAAACAGGGGTCGGTCGTGGGGTCATACCCCGCACAGGTGCCGTAGTTGGCGTACCAGTCGTCAGCGCAAAGGTCGACCGGTTCGTTGCACGTCGCCCCACCGCTGCCGTCTTCAACCCACCCGCTGTCGCAGGTGACGGTCGTCGTGACCGGTGTGACCGCAATGGGCTCCGTCACAGCCGGGGTGTTCAGTGGCTGGTCCGCGCAGGCCACCAGCACAGCGCTGACGACGGCAAAGAGGGTGATACTCAAAACGCGATACGCGTGTGTCACAATGTGCTCCAGTTGGTGTTTGTCGATTCGTGCGGCATTGATAAGCGTCCGCACGGAACACGACGCAGCATTCCACAGGACTCGCATTCCGTCAAGGGGATGCCGCAATTCCACGTCCTGAGCGATCAAGAGTCCTCAAGAACGAAAGGTGGCCCTGCGGAACGTACATGTTCAGCTCGCCATGACGCGTGGCCTCAGTTTAATTCAGCGTGACGGTCCCGTACCCGGTACGCTACGTCGCATCGAATCGCCACCGTGGCACATAGGGTTCCCCCGGAACTACGCTTGTGACGCACGAGCGCCGCCCTCACGGAAGTGACGGCGGCGTATCAAGAGCGACCGCTGCCCCGGCGACGGGTGCGTAAATCGAGAGTCGTGGGCCTGCTCACACACGACGTAAACGTCGTCGACCCGCGCCCCTGCCTCGTCGGCACCAAAGAACTTGCAGTCGAAGAGCCGCGCCCCCATTCCATTCGGCCTGGGCGGATGCCACGCCGTTCCCGCTACACTCCCGAGACCAGCACGCGCACCACACCGCCTGAGTGCGGGGCCACCGTGCCCTCTGGTGGCACAGGGTTGAGATCCAATGACGCGAACGCTGGCGATGGCCCTGCCGCACGCACGTGTGGCAGGGGCGTGTCCGTTCTGCGCTGGCGCGGCGGCTCTTGTTATCGGGCTCGCCCGAGGAGCAAGCGCCCCAGCCCTGTCGCCTACGGCGCAGGCGCGTGCGCAGATGGACACGGCCGCCGCGGTGCGCTGGACCCGACTCGCTCTCACGTTGTTGATCGTCGATGTCACTGGCGAACGCATTGGTGGTGTTCGCCAGCTTCGGCGAAGCAACCTGCAATTCGTTCAGCGTGGCGCCGGTCGTAAATTGAAGCTGACGTTCCGTGGTGATACGCTCAAGGGCGCCCGCCAGCGCACGATCCCGTTTCCGCTCAAGGAATCTCGGCTCGTCAGCGAATTGCTGGTCGAACTGCCAGTAATCGGCAACGGGCTGCTTTTTACGAACGCGAAGGGGATGCCCATGAGCACGGACGCATTCATCGAAGAACTCCACGAACTGGCCAAGGCCGCCCAGGTTGAGCTGACGCCGGACAGCGTCTGGCACGGAGCCCGTGTAACGTGGGCCACCGAGCGCCGGCACCTCGATCCTAGGCCGTGATGAAGGCGGGCGGCTGGTCCGACTACGAGACGTTCGCCCGGTACGTTCGCCACACCGACAACGGTACGCGAAACGCGGCGGCCGCGGTACGCACTGATGCACAGGTGCCGGAGGTCGATGGTACCCTCCCGGAGACCACCCCTGCTGAGCGGCCGACGGTGCGTCGTCGGCCGGGCGCCGGGTGGGCGTGAGCCGTGGCCTTGATTCGGTCGCGAACTCGGAAGTCTCTGACTGGAAGGAACTTAGGAATCAGGCCCCTTTGCCTCGAAACACAAACGCCGCAGCCACTCGTAAGTGTTTGCGGCGCTTGTAATTGCCCCTCCTGGGGTCGAACCAGGAACCTTCTGATCCAGAGTCGATCCGGCAGGCGTGATACAGGCGCCGATTTGTGGTTTCGCCCAAGCAGCTTGCCGGTTTCGCCAAATCGCGCGCAGATGTTCGCAATTCGCGGGTGCCGAGTTGGCGCTAGAGGGGCGGTCTGCGATCACCCCTCCGAGTCACCCCTCGACGACGGTCCCTTCGACTCACGGCTGCGGGTACAGTCTCAGCACGTGGCCAACCGTCAGCCAACTTCAGCGTACGAGTCCGCCAAGCGGCACAACGACTCCAGCTCGCGCACTATCGAGCAAAGTGCGACCATCGACGTTCATTGTTGCGATGACTGTTGTCGTCCCCTGCCCGGTAGAGCGCAGGACTAGCCCTGGCTCAACCCGGATGATCGTTGTGTCTCGGCTCACGAGTGTCGCGCTAGGGGCATTCATCACGACACGCCCAGCCGCGTCGCGAGCAAGAACGGTGACTGTCGTCGTCCCGCGAAACGGTACGCTAATCACGCCGAAAGAATCCTCCTGAATCTCGATTCGAGCAATACCGGAGTTCGCGGGCTGACTCGGCACAGAGTTGCCACAGCCGATCACCGATAACAGCAAGATCGTCGACCCACCGATGGCAGAGTGCAGGGGCGAGGTTTGGGTTCGTCGGCGCGCGTGGCCGTTGTACAATACGCTCATGGCGCGACGTGGCTCCATGGAGTGTATGCGTTGTACAAGTCCGCAATGACGCCGGTTATCGGACTGTATCGATACCCTATGAACGGCGAGCCATTGCACGCCGAGCCCTCGATGCCACTATAGGCGATACCAAGCAGCGCTACCGTGCCTGATTGCGAAGAGAGCACACCGACAACCGGACCGCCGCTGTCACCACAATAAGCAGGGCCCGTGACCTCGAACTGGCAAAGCAGCCATTTCTGCTCCATTGGTGCGGATGGATCGCGCACCTCGTAGATGCAGGCCCGTGAAATTGCACCGGTTGTTTGGTCTGTGGCGGCTCCAATTTTCATGACGGGTGCACCGGGGAGCGGCGGAAAGAGCTCCTCTCTCCCTAACACACGCCAATGCCCGCTGTTCTGTGCGAGCAATACTGAGGGTGGATAGCCTCCAAGAACCATCGATCCATTCGTCTGTGAAGCGCGCGCGATGCGGCCAACAGACACAGGAATACCTGGATCCACTCCGATAACTGCGGCATCACTCCACCGGCATCCGACTGCGGAGTATGGGCAATGCCCATCGCCAAGCCCCCATTGATGGGGCACATCGACGCTTTCACGACCAATGAAGAAATCGAAGATCGTTCCAAAGTAGAACAGTTGGCCCGGCTGCCGGATTCGCCCATTGTCGTATGAAGCGTAGTTGGTCGTGCAATGCGACGCAGTGACGAAGCTCGGAACGCCCCCGACGGTGAGGGTGAAACCCGCAGTGCATGGTCCGCCGCTCGTACCAACAGCTTCGACGTCTATCTTCACGCCTCCCATCAGCGGACGTACGGGGTGCCGTAGCGACGTGTCGTTTGGGAATGCGCCTGCCTGCAACAAGGTGGTCCGCGGCGCTTTCTCCAACACTAGCGCGTGCAATGGCACTCCAGCGCTCTTAACCGCCGCCTCCATGGCGGGAATCGCGCTCATCGATGTGAGCCCAACAACGAGTCGATTGCGACGCTCATCGATATCAAAGGTTGCTACGTCGCTCGGCAAACGCACGCGCATGAGCGCGCGGAGCCAGTCTCGGAGTTGCGCGAACGAGAAGTCGGCGGACTCTCGCCGGACTTTTCGACCCGCAGCAACATTGGTGAGCAAGCGAGAAGAGAGTGCCGAGGCTAGCTGGTTTGCCCTATCTTCCCCGTTCGACACTTGGCGAACGTCGCGCACAACGAGTGTTCCGGTTTCATCGATAAACGCTCCAGCAAATCCTGGAGACGCGCTATCCACCTCGGCCATTACGTCATCGTACGAACGATGATGTAATTCACGCACTGTGACCGGCGGCGCATCCTGCTGCAGCGACGACACGGATGCTCCCACCGATGTCGGGGATCGGTCACACGCAGCAATTGTAACGGGTAGAACTATCGCGCGAACTGCGTTTCGCATTTGCAATGTTGTGAGCACGCAAGCTCCTTTAGTGACTGGTTGCTGCACAATGGTGCGACATTCGCATCCATTTTTTGAACGTTTAGAAGCCGGGCTTTAGGCAAACAAGTAAGCTTAAAACTCGAAACCCACCCGTGACCTCAATGTGACGCAAAGGAGCGTAGCGGGATCAAGCAACATCGGCGTGAGCGCTGGCACCTCACGGAGAACGATGCCGCTCGTTGTCATTGCAATGATCATTTCGAGTCGTGCTGCCGCGCGATGAATGATCACCGCGATGGCGGCGGTCATCAACAGCCCGCTGCGGCTGGCGAAGGACGCCACGTTGCACAACCCGTCGCCGGAGCCAAGCCGGCGACGGCCGGGAACTCGCCGAGCAACATGCTGGCCCGTGAAGCGCTCCGCCTCGTGAGCTGACGCCACAACAGGACCCTAGCACGACCCTCGCAGCATCCTAGCAAGCCCTAGCAGAACCCTAGCGCGACCCTAGCAGCTGCCTAGCAACGAAAAAGCCGCATCCCGTAAGTGCTTACGGAACACGGCTTTTGCGATTGCCCCTCCTGGGGTCGAACCAGGAACCTTCTGATCCAGAGTCGATCCGATAGGGCTTTTCGGCGGGCTCGCTTGCGGATTCGGCCAACGATAGTGGCCAAGAGGCCAAACCCCAGTCCACAGACACAACATGCCGCGGCCTCTTTGCGCCAGCGTCGACCGAGTTCACCGCCTCTTCCGAGTTGCTCTCGAGGTGAACGAAGCCCCGTGCACCTACCACGCTGTCAGAACCCGAACCGCACGCCGCCATTCACCGTGAAGCCCACCAGCTCTGTCCAGGCGTCGGTGCTCCAACGCCCCCCTCGACCGCGTGCAGGCAGGACGAGCGGATTGAAGCGCGTCTGGCGCACGTTGGTGAGGTTCTCGAGGTTCACGAACAGTCGGGCCACGCCGACGCGCGTCTCGAACGCCCGCTCGCCAAGCAGTCCGACCAGCACATATGGCCGGCTTTGCCTGCGGTAGGGGTTCACATCGCGCTCCAGCGATTGGCGCCCGGTGTAGTACACTTCGAGGCCCACACGGCTCTTCCCCTCCTGCTCCACGCTTGCCACGAAGGTCGCGGCGTGACGCGGCGTGAGCGGCACCTCGCGGCGCGCGCAGGTGGTACCTGCGATGCCATCAGGATCGCACTCCGTCGAACGCAGGTACACATACGTGGCGGTCACGCGTAGCGCCGGAGCCTCATCCCCACCTTCGCGCGCTTCACCGAGCGGCCGCGCCAGACGGGCGAGCAGTTCGGTGCCATAGGTGCGCGTGGGCGCCGGCGCATGCGCCAGCGCGAGGCGAGTCGCGCCACTCGCGGTGACGCCGTCGGCCGCGCGCACCTGCAACGGGTTTGTCAAGCGTGACGCGAACGCCGTCGCGTTCACCTCCAGCTCTCCCCACGACAGCGCCATTGGTCCACCCACATCCACGGAGGCGCTCCGCGCGCGTTCGGCGATGAAGGTGGCGATGCCACCGGGAACCGGCACCACCGGCGTGAGCCCCACCGCCTCGACCTCTTCGATCAGTGGCGTGGGGGCGAACATGCCGGTGCCGCCGGACACGCGCACCGTCCAACGGGCAAGTGCCCCTTCTGAAGGCGACCGCAGCAGCACCGACAGACGCGGGTTCACGAACGTGCCGTACACATCATGGGCATCCACCCGCGCGCTCCCGGACACCGACAGCCATGCACTGGGGTCGACATCCACCTGGGCGAACGCGGCAGGTGTGTTGAATGTGTAGTTCCAGCCGGTCACGTTCGCGTTGTGATACGCGTCCTGCTGGAACGCGGCACCGGCCACGTATGTCGCGCGTCCGCGCGGCACCGCCACCGACGCCTCGCTGAACCATGTGCGATGTCGGTCCTGCTCACGCACCCCGCCGAAACGGTGGCCGTGGCGTTGTTCCACCGCCGATCCACGCACGGTCACGATGGCGCCACGCAATGCCGAGAGCCCCACCGGGGTGGTGGAGTCGGTGAACGCCCACCGTGCGAGCGCACCCACATCACCGCGTCGCAGGCGCACGTCCTCGGCGAAGCTCGCGCCACCGGGGAGGACACCGGCGCGCATCGTGCCGCCGACGCGATCCTCAGCGGTGAAGCCGCCGATGAAGAACGCCGTGCGTCCGCTCCCATCGTCGTAGAAGAGACGAGGACGCACCGCCGCCCGCTCGTACCCGGGCATGTCGGTCCAGCCATCGGCATCGAGATCGTTGCGCTGCTGGCGATGCACCCCGCCAAGCAGGGTGTATCCCCAGCGCTCACCGAGCGGCCCCGTGAAGAAGCCCAGGGCATCACTGCCCCCACGCGACGTCTGGTTGAGCAGCGCCGTGTGTTCGCTCTCCCGGCCGGGGCGGCGGCTCACGAGGTTGATCACCCCGCCGGCACCGCCCGTGTAGAGCCCCGTCGCGCCCTTCAGCACCTCGACGCGCCCGAGATCGATGGGCGTCTGCAACAACGAGAACCCACCGCCGTCGCCGGCCAGGGGCAGCCCATCGGTAAGCAGCAGTGCGTAGCGACCGCGCAGCCCCTGCACGCGCACATTCGCATTGCCCAGCGAGGGGCTCGTGGTCTGCACACGCAGGCTACCTGTTTCCGCCAGCAGCATCTGGATGGACGCGGGGCGCATCGCGAGCTTCTCGGTCACTTCCTCTTCGTCCACCACCTCGACGCGCAGTGGCGTGTCCTCGAGGCGCCGCTCGGCGCGCGTGGCACTCACGACAAACGCTTCGACGTCCGCGGCGAGCGACTCGAGGTGAACCACCACACTCGTGTCCTGGGCCGCGCGCAGGGTGAGCGTGAGCGTATCCGCTCGGAAGCCGAGCCGCGACACCAGGACGCGGCGCGCTCCGGCGGGCAGGCGAATCGTCGCGCGTCCGTCGGCATCGGTCACCGCGCCGATGGCACGCCCCGCATCATCGATCGCATCGAGGGAGCGCACCACTGCTCCCGGCACGGGGTCGTCAGCCTGGCGCACCGTGACACGCACGGTGGCGAGCGAGTCCGTGACGCCGGCGGCTGTGGACTGGGCCTGAAGCGGACGAGCGACCGCGAGCAGCAGCGCCAGCGTACACCAGCGGGTCGGGCGCATGAGCACGGGTGATGTCACCAGGGAGAGTGGACAGGTGGAGGTGGCACGGAAGCATCCGCACGGTACACCTTGTAGCAGCTACAAGGTCAACCCTTCGCCTCAGGATCCCCGCGCATGTCCCCTAACGCCCGACGTTCGCCCGACGCCCCCGGCCTCGTGATCGGCGAACTCGCCACGCGTACCGCCACGTCGCCGGAGACCATCCGCTACTACGAGCGGATCGGCCTGCTGCCGCCGCCGCAGCGCCGCGGGAGCGGGCGCTACCGGATGTATAGTGCCGCCGATGTCGTACGGCTGGCGTTCGTGCGGCGGGCGCGGGCTCTCGGCTTCTCCACCGATGCGGTGCGGGATCTCCTTGGCCTGGCCGACGACCCGGAGCGCCCCTGCGGCGAAGTGGGTCAGCTGGCCCGGGCACATCTCATGGCGGTGGAAGACAAGCTCGCGCAACTCACTGCGCTGCGTGACGAACTGCAGCGGGTGATCGGCGCCTGCGCCGGGAAGCATGCGATGGCGGAGTGCCGGATATTGGGGGCGCTGAGCGGCCAGTCGTGAAGGCACCAGCGGTGCTGCAGGCGCGAGGGGTGATTCGACATGTGACCCACCGTCCTGCACGAGGGCCCTTCCGGTTGTTCTGCTTTTCGCGTGAGGAACCGCGGAGGTACGTCCCTGTGTCCCATCCGGACGGCGAGGCCACGTTCTGGCTTCAGTCAGAAATTGCCCGGGCGGAGTCGGTGGGCCTCTCGGCTCGTCAACTTGCCGATGCGAAGGACATTGTCGAACGCCATACGGGAGAGAGCCAAGATGCCTGGCGTCGCCACGTCGGCGCCTGAGGTCACGCACGTCTCTCGGCACGGCTTCTGGCTGTTGCTGGGCGACGAGGAACTGCTCGTGCGCTTCGAGGACTTTCCGTGGTTCCGGCAGGCCACCATCGACGCGTTGACCAACGTCGAGCGGCCGAGCGCGGACCATCTCTACTGACCACGGTTGGACGTGGATCTGTCCATCAACTCGATCCGACGGCCGGCGGATTTCCCGCTGGTATCGAGGGTGACCGCTGCCCCCGCGACAGGTACGTAACGCGGCAGTCTCTGACCGGCTGGAACTGGGAATCCTGCTAATTTGCCCCACCGAACACAAACGCCGCCATCACTCGTAAGTGACGGCGGCGCTTGCGATTGCCCCTCCTGGGGTCGAACCAGGAAGCTTCTGATCCAGAGTCGCTGCGTGAAGTCGGGCGAAGGCACCGAATACCGTTCCCGGTTGTAGCAGAGGATTACGGAATAAGCTCCGAGATCCTTTGGCGAATTCCCACGAGGACGTTCGGCAGACGCTGCGCATCAGGGAATGTCCCTTCGAGGACGTCGTCGAACCACGGTGCGGCCAGCAGCGTCCGTGCGGAGTCGGCGAGGAATGTGCGCACGTCCAGCGAGAGCGACGGTAACTCGTTCGCGAGTTCGGGACGTCCAGCAATGAGCATCAGCAGATCTTCCAGGTCATGGCTGCCAAAGGGATCGTCGTAGCCACGGTCACGGAACGCCTCCCATTTGGTCGCGAGTAGCGCCGCCGGGTGCGCGGCACGGATCACGACGTCATCGGTCAGGTCCACCGAAACGGCAGAGTCCATGACGAGCGGATACCACTGGTTGCTGAATCCGAGGATCTCTCCGTCGAGTGGCATGGCGTCGAGCACCAGACCATCCGTCGTGCGATAGCGGCACACCGGCGCGCCTGGTGATTGATCGGGGCGAAATCCGAGCGCCTGCAGTCGCTGTGCGAACGCGTGATAGGCATGCCTGGTGTGGCACGCAACAACCACGTCGACGTCGTCGGTGGGGACGCAGGCGTGCAGGCCGCGGTCAGAGATGTAGAACGGCACCATCTGTCCGCCGACAAAGACGACCTCGTGTACGAGTTCGCCCAGGCGCGACGGCAGTACGCCGGACTTGCTGCGCATTGGGATGATCGAGGTGGACGATCATGCCGCCGCGCCGAGCCGCTGCCGGAGAAAGTCACGGGCCCTTTGTCGTTCGCGCGCGCGCGCCCGGCGCGCAGAGCGTCTACCAGTGCGAGGAGCTCGTACAGTGCTGGATTCATCGTCGCCGTATGCACGGCTCCGGCGTATAATGGCTCGAGCGTTTCTCCGCGAACCCTCCCCGCTGCTGACGGCCAGACGTAGGCGTCTGCCCCGGTGAAATCGACGGCCAGCGGTGGCGCGGCGTGTGCCGTGGGCACACCACGCACCTCGGCGCCTGGTGTGACGGCAACACATAGGGGACGCCACCGACAGGAATTCGAGGAGCGCCTCCGGCTTGACCGTCCGCGAGCCGGCGCGAAGGAGCCGCGCGGCCTGCAGACGCCGGACCGCGTTGTGCGCCTCGCCATGGGAGATGCCCACGGCCCCGCCAATTCCCGGTAGGGCGCATCGGGCGTGAGCGACAGTTGGAGGGCAACGGCGACATCAGCGGGCTTGAGCGGCAGAGCAGGCTCCGTGTCCAGTGTTCATGAACTATGGACACAATCGAATGAGCCGTCAAGTATTCCAGTCTGGTGGCATGCCAAACAGACCGTCCGGGCGAAC
>JAAVWC010000006.1 GCA_023910675.1 Gemmatimonas sp. | reverse complement strand
TTTGCTGTATCGTCGTCGCGCTTGCGTTCGTCTGCTGTGGGTGCGCCTGTAAACAGTGCTAGCGCAGCCGGGAAGAGGACCTCGCGCGACAATGCCGAGGCATCTTTGACACGCTCGCTGGCGAGATTGGCTGCTGCGTCAGTTGGTACACTTATCAGAAATCGACGCGTTGCTCGGCTGACGGGGATCTCTCGCTCGAAGAATCCCTCAGTCTTGCCCTGGCCGCGCACGAGTGCCGAGACAACGATTCTAAGGCCATCAAGATCATCGTTGTCCGAGACGATCTGTAGCGGGGCGCGTCGAACTGCATCGGACTGCTCACCGAAAGGGAAAAGCAGTGGTACCAGCGATCGGTACGAGAATGTATGCCGTTGGGTGGTCAGTGCCTTGAAATCACTACCGTCGCCCACGAGCGGTGCCCATGGATCACCAGTGCGACCGAGAAGGCCCTTGGTGTCGATACGTGCTACCTTACTACCCGTTGTATGCGCCACGATGCCGAGGCCATCGCGTGCTTCGAATCGCACTCGCCGACAGATCTCCACATACCACGGGTCAAGATCTGGAGGGCGGACTGACGTCGATCCATCCCACGTGGCCAGCCACAGGAGCGCGACCCCTCCGTTTGCCGGATAAGCTGGGTAATCCTCCAATAGTTGAGCGCGACCCAAGAGCAGTTCCCGGATGTCGCGCTGTAGCCACCGTCCCAGTCCGCCACCCGGGCGAACGCCAAAGAACGGCCGATTCGAGAACCCCCCGTTCATTCGGCTGACGCCGTAGTTTCCCGCCCCGAGAAATCCTTGCTGCGTCTGCAGCGTCACCAAGGCGAACAGCCAATGTTCCGGGGATGCGCGCACCATTGTCGACTGCTTGACGTCATGATTCTTTGATGATGCCAAGATATCGAGGTCATCGGGACAGGTAATCTCCTTGAAATCAGCTAGGCTACCCGTTGGCTCAGGCGCCTGTAGAAACGCCGGTTGCGACAGATCCGTAGCCGTCAAAGCCCATGCATCACCATTCGGCCACGTTGGCGTCAGGGACAACAACCAGTCTCTCCACTCTACTGGTGAAACCGAAAGGGTGTTGGCCTCTTGTTCAAGACAACACAGTGCCCCGAGCTGCACCAGCAGGGAATGCCATGCCGTACGCTGATGCGGCCGAAGGCCCGGAAAGTCCTGCACCTGGTCGCTTGCAAGTGCGGCCATTACCTCTGGCAAGCACTGCTGGCACAGGGAGCCATCGTGAAGCTGAACCGAAATCAGTTGGTCGTGCAGCAGATTCATGATCATTTCTCCGGGAGGGCACTCTGAAGGCCCCGAACGTCGTATAGCAGCGTTGTCGATCCGATAGCAATCGTAAATCCGGGGTCTGACACTCGCGGTGTTACGAGCGGGTCCTCCGTGCGATCCGATGCACGCATCATCCATCCAGGAACCGAAATGGATGTCACCGCACGCCCAAACGCCCCGATTGTTCCCGGTGGCAGCTCCACAATCCGCCGATCGCCTCCCAGCCGCGTGGTCACATGCTCTTCCGGCCGCATAGGCTGTTCCATGAACGGGCGTGAGCGCCGGAGCACCGAGTGTGCCGCGCTGGTGTTTCTGGCCAGCAGGTCCCCCATGATGCGACTGGCGTGCGTGGTCCATGCATTGCGCCGCTCTCCTTCGAACGACTGAAGGAGCATCGTGATCGCCTCGTCATGCGTCGCGCGCTCAACAAGCTCGCGGTTCATGGCTGGAATACTCCAGAAGGGCATTTCGACTATCAGGCGCCAGGTGGCCTCGACGATGGTCAAGTCCTGATATGTCCCTACCAGTTCGCCGTCGATCTCCACAAAGCCAAGGCCGTGCCGATTTCGTTCACCCATGCGCGCTGCCAGGTACGGGTCCAAGCCGTCCGCCGGCGCCAGCACCGTCGCTGATGGCTCACGGAATGCGGCTGGACGTGCGCGAGGTTCGCCGTGAATCTCCATACTGTGTCGATGCAGCCGTCCCAGTCGTTGCAAGAGCACGTCGGCCGGGCAGAGGTCCGTAAAGATCAGATCCGCATCGATGTCGAGCGACTGCTCAAGCGTCTGGGTACCAATCACCAGGACGCCGTCTGCGCCCCGCACGCGTCCAATAGATGCCTCGACCGCCGCGTCGAGGAGCATGCGATCCTCGCGGGCAAACCGACCGTGGTGCACGGCGGCAACACCGTTCACTCGGAGCACGAGTCCCTCGGTGTCCTGCTCCTGTGCGCTGGCGGCGTCGAACACATCGATTGCGCCGCGAACAGAGTTGCGGATCACTAGCACCTTCGCTCCATCCCTCGCCGCAGCTAGCGCCATCCCGGCAACCGCCTGTGCGTCATCGAGCTGCTCGGCAAGTCGCATACGAACATTGCGCTCACGTGCGGACCTGTTATCGGCAGGGGATCGCACAATCGCGTTGCCGCTCAGCAGCGGGTAGGGAACGGCCAGCGACGCCGAGAGTGGCGGTGTCATGGTGCGTTCAAAACGCTCCCCCCGCGCTGCTGACAGTAGACGCTCACGGGCGATTCCCCCAAGCGTCGCTGAGAGCAGCACGGCGTGACCGCCGACTGCGAGATGGTCTTCGAGGAGCTGCGCCAGTAACGATTGCATGTAGCGATCAGAGGCATGCACTTCGTCCACCACCAGTAGCTGGCGCATGAGAAGCGAGCCGCGCAGGTGCGCATGCTTCACGAGCAAGGTCGAGAGTAGCGCTTGATCGATGGTTCCGACACTGAGCAGCGATGAGCAGTAGCGCTTTGGATGGGAGTTCGCCCACCCGATGAAGCGGCGGTCATCCCCTTCGCTGGTGTCCATACCGTCGTACGCTGCCGGCATTGCGCCGGCGCCATCATCGGTCAGATACCCTGGGACGGCCAATACAACTGGAGGGGCTGAGTTGCCCCAAATCGTACCCGCAAAGCGAGCTACCCGCTGGTGAAGCTGAGCCGCGGCCGTCCGTGTCGGAAGCGCGAAGTAGAGGCCATCGACGTCGCCAGTGCGAAACAGTTGCAGGAAGCGCCATAGGGCCGCCTCGGTCTTCCCCGATCCGGTTTCTGATTCGAGAATCAATAGGCGTCCCGGTGCACTTCCCGCAGCGCGTTGATGGGCATACGGATAGTAGCCGAAAACCTTGGCGAAGTCCGGATCGCCCAAGTCCGTCCGCCACGGTCGTGGATCAAGACCAATGTTAACGAGGGCGCGGCCCTCCCATCCGGGCGATGCGGCTGATGCGTCCGTTGGAGACCAAGCAGCAGAACCGATCCAATCGGCGAGTTGAATGATTCCCGCCAACGCATGTAGGAACCGTTGGCTATCGGGCAACGCGTCAGTACGTGCACCGACTCCCGGAAACTGCACATTGGCTGAGCGTGAAAGTGCCGCCAGTGCCTCCCAGCAATCATACTCTGAGGTAGACTGCCAATGGTTCCGATGTTTTGCACCCATCTCCTCATGCGGCCACGGTGCGCCATGGTGCGAAAAGATGACGTCGAGAATGTCAGGGACCGAACGCCCCCATGAGTCGAGGCGCGCCGCATCGAGGATGTCACACGCACGTTGTGCAACAGTCATGTCGGGTGACTTGCCAAAGATCGCTGATAGCGGAGCGATGTGGCCTACCGGCGGACGGCGAGGGTCAACTCGCGCTTGAAAGCCGACGTTCACCTTGCCACAGTCATGAAGAAAGACGAGGTACGCCAATCGGTCGAGCTGAACGTCGTCAATCGGTTCGTCAGCGGCCGTCTCCAGCCTTGTTCTTATCCCCGGTAACGAAGCCAGAGCGCGAAACACCGAGGCAACGTACTGTGAGTGGTCGTTAAGAGACTGCCAAGCGATCACTCTGCCGTGATCGTCGTGACCAAGCTTTCCCCAGGGGTATTGCATAGGCGTCATTGAAATAGAACTGGCGCGTATCGAGCTAGGAGATTGGTGCCACAGCAACACCTCTCGACTCCGAGGAGCGTGAACATACGAGACGGCAGCCGCTTTGACCAGAGGCAACCCGCGCTACACCGCACAGTTTCCCCGCGTACAACCGTTCCAGTCCGATCAATTCGACATCGCGTCGTCCCTCGGCAACATCTTTTAGAGGCTCTTCGGGGAATCGTGTGGGTGATTCTCACCCGTTTTCTTCCCGTGGAAGCGGCGGGAGTGTACAGGTAAGGACCTTGAGGCGGAGGTACTGCTCGTCGCGGATGCCGTAGCAGCGGCGCTGAATCACCCGCACCTTATTGTTGAGGCCCTCGACGAAGCCGAGCGCCACTTTGTTGTCAGGTTCGCAGTACGCGGCGATGCCGTCCCAGTGGCGTTCGATCAGCGCGGCAAACTGCTCAAACGGGGCGAGCCGCTGCCAGCGGAGGGCGCGGCGCCACGTCTCGAAGAACTTCCGCGCCCATGCGACACGGCGATACTCCCAGAGTTGGCCGAACTGCTCCTTCAACACGTAGGCCGTGTGCAACCGCTTGTTCGCTGCGAGCAAGGTGGTGAGAGCGCGTCGCTTTTCGGGGCTGAGATTGGCCCGATGGGAGAGCAGCACGTATTTCTGGCCCTTGATGAACTGGCGCTCGTCGCGATCCGTCAACCGTTTGTACTCGGCCTTCCGGACCTGGTCCATCGCCTCGCCCAACTGGCGGAGGACATGGAACTTGTCGTAGAGAATGGCGGCCTGCGGCGCGTGCCGCTCTGTCGCGGTGCGGAAGGCCCGCCACATGTCCATGACCGCGACCTCGACCGCCTGACACCGGGTGGGGCCGAGCTCGGTGTAGAACTGGGCCATGCTCGCATCCGACCGATCCACGCCCCCGAACCAGATGGGCCGTCCGACCTCCAGGTCACTGACGATGATCCGGTAAACATGGCCTTTGCGAATGGAGATCTCGTCGATACCGATGACTCGGGGCGCGGGCGGCCCGGCGCGCTCGAGCTGCTCCTGCATATAGGCCATGTCCATGGCCTTCACCGCATGCCAGTCGAGCCGCAGGTCGGCGGCCACTTCGGTGAGCGACGACCCACGACAGAGCTTCCCCACGTACCGTGCGAACCGCCGCGTGTAGTGCGGGTTCTCGGCGAGCCACGGCAGCCGCTCCTGCTTCACGCCACCACACGCCGCACAGCGGACCCGCCGGACATCCACGGCCAACAGCACCCGCAGATCGCCGCAGGGCAGATCCCGGACCAGTCGCTGCCGCCGATCGTACCAACGCCGCGCCACCCATCCACATACGCCGCAGGCCGTTTTTTTTCGCGCCGCTGGAGCGCCAGCACAATGGCGGAGGGATCGTCCACCAGCCGCTCGATGGTACGACTCGGCACGAAGCCGGGGTATCGATACGCATCCCGCAACTCCTCGGAGGTCTGCCGCAACTTGGTCATCTGCGAACTTCCAGGCCGGTCGCGCTCGTCGCAAGCACCCGTTTCCCTCGGGAAACACCGCCGAAGCCACGGAAATCAGCCCAGATCTACCCACACGAAGTCACGAAGAGCCCTTTTAGAGAGGGCGAACATGCGGGCGCGAATAGCAACCGTCGAGCCCCGGCCGCATTTGTCCCGAGCGTTGCGCGGACGTGCTTGCGGTGCCGCAGCCGTGATTCACCCACTGTTTCGCCAGACTTGGCCTCCCCGATTGCGCGTATCGCGCGGGCAGAGGGTTCGGGGGCTTCCGCATCGGCAGCCACAACCACATCGAGTTGAAAGTTGGTCCCCTCCATCGTGACGGCCGACGGGCCGACATGATCTGGCGCTCTACCGAGCGTCGTCATGTCGGCAAAGCGATGGACCCATGTGCGGACCTGTTCTTCAAACACGGGGCCACGTACATGCGTGTCGAAGACGTTGGCCAAGCGACGTTCCCATGTGTCTCGCGGATCGCGCTCACGGAGCACCGTCGCAAGCGGCTCAAGCACGGCATAATGAACTGCAGGAACGGATCAGCGAGGGCGTACACCGGCGGCTTCCCCCGAATGGGATCCTTATGGCGTACCACGAAGCCGGCGGCCGCGAGTCGCTTGAGCGCCGGATCGAGATTGGATACCGGCTTGCGTAGTCGATTGGAGATCGCTCCAGCCGTCACGGCTCCATTGGCAAGCACGCCGAGGATACTATGGTGCAGGGTCTGGTTGGCAGCGGCGAGCGTTGGGTCCTCTGCCAGCAAGGTTGTCGCCTCGTGGTGAAGCGTAGCGGCCGGCGACAATACCCGTTCAGCTACCCACCGCGGAAAATCGTCCAAGTCGCGTGGCAGATCATCGTCGACCATATCGGTGGCGTAACTCACGACCCCACCAACGACCGCGAAGACGCGAGTGGCCAACATCAGGTCGGCGATCGGGGCCATGAGCTGTGCCGCCGCCCGATAGTCGAGGGGCTGCATAACCACTCCCAGAGCGGCGCGCCCGCGAAGGGGAGCCTGTCCGTCGGTGAGCTTGCGCATCATCGCCATGGCCGAACTGCACAGCACGAGACGGGCACCGCCGCGCTCACGCCTGCGGGACGGTCCATGCAATGTGGCGATGATCGAATCGAGCCCTGGCTCTGATTCGAGCACATAGCCAAACTCGTCGAGGATGACCGGCGTGCTGTTTTCTGCGCCAAGTGCCAGAAGGCGCTGCAGGGCGTCCTCCCAGCAAAAGCCGCCCCGATCCGTGGCGAGTGTCGAAAGCAGGGTGGGATGCCCTATGCGTCGGCGCCCGTAAACAAGCGCCAGCGTGTCACGAGAGAGACCGCTTCCGAGGAATCGCTGCAAGGCCGGGCGGGCGCTGTAAAGGTCCACCGTCACCTCAAGGTCTACTTTTACTGTCTGCAATAGTATTGCATGGAATGGTAATCTGCGCAGGACGTGCCCGATCGACCAGCACTACCACGACAGGCCCCACCGCCTAAGCGATGGAGCCTGTCGTGCCGCCACAGAATACGCGCCGAAATCAGACCGGGAACAGCATCTCGCGGTACCGCGGCAGCGGCCACATTTCGTCGGCAATGGCGAGTTCGAGCGCGTCGCTGGCGTCACGCACTTCGGCCATCGTGTCGCACGCGGTCGTGGTGAGGTACACCCCCTGCGCGGCGAGGTCCTCGTGCAGATGCTCGGCCTTGGTCGTGACCTTGGCGAGTTCGGTGCGCTTCTTCTGCAGTGTGGCCACGAGCTTGGAGATGGCGTTGGCTGCGTCGACGATGGGCTGCATGTTGATGCCCGCTGCCGCACCCTGTCCGGCGGCGCCGGCCAGCTGCCCGAGATACGCGTACGACGCCGGGAGCACCTGCGTGTCCACGATCTGCTGCAGCGTGTGCAGCTCGATGAGGATGTCCTTCACGTAGCGCTCGAGACGCACATGATAGCGGCTCTCGAGTTCGACGTCGGACAGAATGCCGGTGTCCTTGAAGAGCGCCTTCGCGGCATCGGTGCGTAGCTGCGCCAGCGCTTCGGGCGTACGACGCAGGTTGAGCAGGCCACGCTTGTTGGCTTCGACCACCCACTCGTCGGAGTAGTTGTTGCCTTCGAAGCGCACGGCGGCGGTTTCCTTGAACGCCTGGCGCGCGACCTTGAGCGCGGCGTTGTCGGTGCTGGCACCGGCCGCGATTTCCTTCTTGAGCTCTTCGATCATGTCGCCGACGGCTTCGGCGACGGCAGCCTGCAAGAGCATGACCGGGAACGCGATGCTCTGCGACGCACCCACCGCGCGGAACTCGAACTTCGCGCCCGTGAAGGCGAACGGCGACGTGCGGTTACGATCGGTGTTGTCCTGCTCGACTTCGGGGAGCTTGGCGACGCCGAGCTTGAGCATGGCCTGTTCGGCGTTGTTGGCCGACGTCTTGCCCGCGGCGATGTCTTCGACGACCTGCGTGAGGCCGGAGCCGAGGAACGCCGAGATGATGGCCGGGGGCGCTTCGTTGGCGCCGAGGCGGTGTTCGTTACCCGTGACGGCAATGCCCGCGCGCAGCAGACCGGCATGCTTGTGCACGCCCTTGAGCACGGCGGCCAGGAACAGGAGGAAGCGGATGTTCTGGTGCGGCGTCTTGCCGGGCTTGAGCAGGTTGGTGCCGTCGAGCGCGTTGTCGGAGACAATGGCCATGGACCAGTTGCAGTGCTTGCCCGAGCCGTTGATGCCGGCGAACGGCTTCTCGTGCACGAGCGCCTGCAGGCCATGACGCAGCGCGACCTTGCGCATGATGGCCATGACGAGGTGGTTGTGGTCGACCGCGACTTCGGAGTCTTCGAAGTACGGCGCCATTTCGAACTGCGCTGGCGCGACTTCGTTGTGGCGCGTGGTGATGGGCACGCCGAGCTTGTAGAGCTCGTGCTCGACTTCACTGATGCACGCCTGCACGCGCTCGGGGATACCACCGAAATAGTGGTCTTCGAGCTGCTGGCCACGCGGCGGCGGCGACCCGACGAGCGTGCGGCCGGCCATGACGAGGTCGGGGCGCAGCGCGAAGTGGCCGCGGTCGATCATGAAGAATTCCTGCTCCACGCCGAGCGTCGTGATGACGCGCAGCACACCGGTGTCGCCAATGAGGCCGAGCATTTCGGTGGCGCGGGCGGAGAGCGTGTCGCAGCTGCGGAGCAGCGGCGTCATTTCGTCGAGCGCTTCGCCGTTGTAGCCGATGAAGACCGACGGAATGCAGAGGTACTTCACGCCGCCGGTTTCGCTGATGAAGACGGGCGAGGCGGGGTTCCACGCGGTGTAGCCGCGCGCTTCCCAGGTGGCGCGGAGGCCGCCCGACGGGAACGACGACGCGTCGGGTTCGGACTGAATGAGTTGCTCGCCGGTGAACGTCTCGATGGCGTGGCCGTGCTCGTCGAAGTTCAGGAAGGCGTCATGCTTTTCGGCGGTGAGCCCCGTCTGCGGCTGGAACCAGTGCGTGAAGTGGGTGACGCCGCGCGACATCGCCCACTCCTTGATGACCTGCGCGACGACGGGCGCAATGTCGGAGTCGAGCTTTTTGCCGAGGCGGATGGAGGCCGCGAGCTTCTTGTAGACGTCCTTAGGCAGCTTCGCGCGCATCTGGCGAATGCCGAAGGTGTTCATGCCGAACCAGGCACTCGTGGGGAGCTGGACGCCGTTTTCCTCGGGACGCGAGGTGTGGCGGGGCGCACGGTGCGAGATCTCGCGCATGGCGATCGCGCGCGGATTGTTGTTGTTGGCCATGGACGGGGCGGAAAGAAGTTCAGGCGACTGCGCTGTGCTGTCGCCGATTTTGTGCAAGACACGCAGAAATATGGTCGCGTTCGGAACCCAAACCAAGGCGGCAGCGGTGGGGTGACGGGAGAAATGTGCATGGAATGCACAAATTTGGTATCAACATGACAACATCAGTCGCAATACCAAAACTAAACCGAAAACGATGGCGACTTCGGAAGACGCAGTTTTTGATCGTACGGTTGAGCTTGACAATATTTGACTTGATGAATAAGCATGCCGCGGTAGGGCCTAATGGAACTTCCGCCTGGCAAAAGCTCGGAGCTCATGTGAATATCTTCAGTTTATCGCCTGTTCTTCTGCTGCTGGCGCACATGTTCAGCGGGCGGCAAGCGGCCACGGGTGGATACGTGGATTCCGCTGTCCAGCTCCGAATGGTGCGCGAAGTCACGACCGCGCGCATTCGTACTCCGCCCGCCAAAACGATCGTACGCGCGAGTAGTCTGTACGGAGATGCGGAGCTGTTCGCTCGTTTGACGGGAGCAGTGGAACGGCGAGGGGCCTTGGTTGCCGCCGACAGCCGCACGAGCCCGCACCTGTTCCGGTTCTCGGCGGAATCACGGAACCTGACGCACTCGGGCGCCCGTCAGGGGAGTGGCCCAGGAGAGGTGCTTTACCCTGCCAGTGTCTTTTCATCGCCGGACAGCAACGCAATTGGTGTGTACGACTTCAATCTCCGACGGATTGCCTGGTTTGACATCCGCAACCTGAAGGAGGTTGGGCGCACCGTATCGTTAAAGCATGCGGGGTCTCTCGCTGGCGTGATACCAGATGGTGATGGCTTTCTCGCCAACCCTATCTCGGCTGACGTGTCGCTTATTCGCATTCGCCGAGACGGCGAAGTATCAGGCTCATTCACCTTGACGGCTCCTTTCGGGCCTCCAGAAGTTAGCAATCCCACGGCGCGCAGGCTCCTGAACGTCAGCGCCATGGCGACGAACCAGCCGTCGGCGTCCAAAGTGGTACTCGCGTATCTGATGACGTCTGACTTGGACATCATCGATCTTCGCACTCGGACATTCGTGAGAGTGCATGGTCCGAGGAAGGCAACCGCCACCTATCGATTCGTCCCTCCTCAAAATCGGTTCAAGTGGGAGGACTCCAGTGAAAATGCCTACGTCGGCGTTACGGCTACGTCGTCGAGGATCTATGCGCTGTTCAGTGGCGCGCGCGACGACGAGAAGCGCTATGGCGCCAGACTCATTCACGCATTCGACTGGGAAGGGCGCTTCCTTGGTGAGTTCGCGCTCGACCGCGACGCGTCTTTCGTGGCGATGGCTCAGGACCGTTCAAGTTTGCTGATTGGCACCGATACCCCTTGGCCAGCGGTTGCAAGAGCCGCGATTCCTTCTGAGCTCCGATAACCACAAAATGCAGGAGGGACTTATGGAAAGCAGCTAGTTCTGACTTCGGTGGGTAATCCCCCCGGAAAAGCATGGTCGCCAAAAGTGGAATTTTCTCGTACACTGACCCGAGGAGGTTCCCATGAAGACATCGCGGTTTACCGACAGCCAGATTATCGCGGTCCTGAAGGAGGCGGAGGGCGGCACCCCGGTGCCCGAGCTGTGCCGCACGCACGGCATCAGTAACGCCACCTTTTCCAAGTGGCGGTCGAAGTTTGGCGGCATGGACGTGTCGTTGATGACCCGCATGAAGGAGCTCGAGGACGAAAACCGGCGGCTGAAGAAGCTGTACGGTGATGCCCAGCTGAGCGCGGACCTGCTGCGGGAGTCCTTGGCAAAACAATGGTGAGGCCGGCGCAGCGACGCGCGCTGGCCCAGCACGCGGTCCAAACGCAGCGTACGACTATCCAACATGCCTGTAGCACGTTCGGCATCAGCGAGACCTGCTACCGGCACCAGGGCCGCCGTGTCGACGAGGACGCCGAGGTCGCGGACTGGCTCGTGCGCCTCACCACCACGTATCGCACGTGGGGATTCGGGTTGTGCTTCCTGTATCTCCGCAACGTGAAGCAATGCGCGTGGAATCACAAACGGGTCTACCGCGTGTATCGGGCGCTCGAACTCACCCTCCGGATCAAGCCGCGGCAGCGGCTCGTGCGGGAGACGCCACAGCCGTTGGCCGTGCCGGACAAACCCAACCTGGTATGGTCGATGGACTTCATGCACGATCAACTATCCGACGGTCGCAGCTTCCGGCTCTTCAACGTCCTGGACGACTTTAATCGCGAAGGGCTCATCATCGAGGCGGATCTGTCGCTGCCAGCCATCCGCGTCGTCCGCGCGCTCGACCAGCTGATCGAATGGCGTGGCGTACCAGCCATCATTCGCTGCGACAACGGTCCCGCGTACATCAGTGGAACCGTGCAGCAGTGGGCGAAGACGCGCGGCATTCGGCTCGACTTCATTCAGCCAGGGCAACCGCAACAGAACGCGTACATCGAACGCTACAACCGGACGGTGCGCTACGATTGGCTGGCGCAGACGCTCTTCGACAGCATTGAAGCCGTGCAAGAATCGGCAACGCGCTGGCTCTGGACGTAGAACAACGAACGCCCTAATATGGCCTTGGGTGGCATCACCCCATCTATGGAGTTGGCACTCGCAGCATAGCTCCACTTCTGGCGCCCCCTACAAGTGGGGGGATTACCACACCACCCGTGTGCTGGCCCTCACCTCGCTGCTGAGCGCGGGGCGAGATCGCGGCCTGGGCGCGCAGACCCTTGGTACCGGCAGCACGCTGGCGCGTGGTTCGTCTTCGGCGATGTCGTTCGGACTCATGCATCAGCACTATGTGGGGCGCCAACGCACTGTGTACAACGAGAATCGTCTGTCCTACACACGCAGCACGCGGGATGGCGCCGCCGAGTGGGTGTTGCCGCAGGCCACGGTGCTCATGAGCGGACTCGGCGCGTCAGGTGACGACGATCTCGCCTTCATCACCACCGGTGGCGCCACGAACGCCGATCGGTCGGAGATCGCTTGGACCACCGAGGCCGCGAGCGAGTGGGCATGGGTGGCGCGTGGCACGCGCCACCGATTCCGCGCGATTGCCTGGGTGCGCGGTGATGGCCTCGACGCCGTGGCACGTCCCAACGCCTATGGCAGTTATAGCTTCAACAGTCTTGCCGACTTTGCCGCCAACCAGCCTGCATGGTTCTCTCGCACGCTGGGCGAGCAGGCGCGTGTGGGATCGGCGTGGAATGGGGCACTGGCCGTCGCGCATCGCTGGGCGCCCTCGCGGCAGTTTCAATTGCTCTATGGCCTGCGGCTCGAGGGCAGCGCGTTCGGCAACGCGCCCGCGCGCAACATTGCGCTCGAGCAGGCGCTGGGCGTGCGCAATGACGTGACGCCAGTGCGAGCATCGCCCAGCCCGAGGCTGGGCTTCACCTGGCGTCCCTTGGCCAATCGCCCCATCTCCACGGGCATCAATCGCTCGGAGATGGGCACCTTCATCAAGCCCAGCACCAACATCGTCCGCGGTGGTATTGGCTTGTTTCGAGACCCGTATCGTCCGGGTGCTGTGGCCAACGCCGCCGCCAACACGGGGCTGCCTGGCAGCAACGTGTCGATCTTTTGTGTGGGCGCAGCGGCGCCCACCCCGTCATGGGGGAGTTACGCCGCAGGCGGTGAGGCGAGCATTCCCGATGCCTGCCGCGATGGCGGCGGCGCCCTCGCGCAGCGGGCACCGGGCGTGCAGGTTCTGGATCCGCGCTCCGATGCCGCGCGCAGTTGGCGGGCCACACTCAACTGGTCGGGCGCGGTGGGCATCTGGTTGCTGCGCGCCGAGGCAGTTGGGGCGCGCAATCTGGGCCAATCCAGCAGCATCGACGCGAACTTCACGAACGCGTCGCGCTTCACGCTGGGTGACGATGGACGTCCGGTGTTCGTGCCGCTGTCGAGCATCGACCCGGCCACGGGCGCCGTCTCGGCGGCGGCGAGTCGGCGCAGCAACGCATTTGGTGCCGTGCGCATGCTGCGCAACGACCTGGAATCGCAGGGCGCCCAGGCCACCGTGTTCGTGACGCCAGACCTGCTGCGCACCGGTGGACGCTTTCTCTCGGGGTCGTACACCGTGCAGCATGTGCGTCAGCAATATCGTGGATTCGACGGAGGCAACGCGGGCGATCCTGCCCGCGTGGAGTGGGAGCGCGGTGTGAACGACGCGCGGCACGTGTTTCTGCTGCAAGCCGGTACCAACGTGCCGCGGGTGGGCGTATTCACCTTGTTCTGGCGTGTGCAGTCGGGACGTCCATTCACACCCCTCATTGCCGGCGATGTGGATGGCGACGGAGTGGGCGGCGATCGGGCGGCCATTCCGCAGGCCGTACAGGCGCAGGCCGACTTTACCATGTTGCTCGATGGAGCGGCCCCGCGCATCCGGGAGTGCCTCTCGCGTCAGACGGGGCGGGTGGTGGGTCGGCAGAGCTGCGAGGGACCCTGGACCCACTCCATGAATGCGCGATTGGAGCTGCGCGTGCCGTCGCGCTTCATGGGCCGTCGCACGACCCTGTCGCTCAACGCCAGCAATCCATTGGGCGGGCTGGATGCCCTGTTGCATGGCGAGCGCCTGCGGGGCTGGGGCGCGAATGCGGAACCCGACCCGGTGCTTCTGGTACCTCGTGGCTTTGACGCCGGCACTCGTACTTTCCAGTATCGCGTGAATCCGCGCTTCGGCGAAACGCGGGCCGCGCGCACCGTGACACGCACGCCATTTCGTCTGTCGCTGGACTTCTCTTGGGACCTCTCGCGCTCCGAGGCGTCGCAAAACATGTCGCGCAGCATGGAGCCGGTACGGGTCAACGGCGCGTGGACACGTCCGCCCGCCACATCCATCGTGCAGCGCTATCTGCGTCGCATTTCCAGTGTGCACAGTGTCATCCTGCACCACGCCGACACCCTTTTCCTGACGCGCTCGCAAATCGAGGCGTTTGCCAAGGCCGACACCGGCTTCCGGTCCGAGGCGCGCGATATCTACACTGCGCTGCCGGATTCGTTGGCCTCGTTGCCGGGACGCTTTGACGCCGACGCGGCCGTGGAGATGGTGCGGCGTGCCGACCGGCGGTACGAGGAGCTGTTCTGGCAGCAGCGAGACCTGGTGAAGCGCCAGCTTACGCCCATCCAGAGCAGCGCCTTGCCGGAGTTTATCCGCGAAATGGTGAGCATGGTGCTCGATGCCGACCCGGCGCGGCGCCCATTCTATCGGTTCAGTGCAGACGGGTCGAGTGTGTCGGTGTCGCGGTCGAATTGACCGGTATACGGGCTCGTTTTTCGGATCTCGCGCCCGCGCGTTGGGTTGAGCGTGATGAGGTACGGCTCAACCCAACGCACCGGGGGTGACGTGCCCATGTTCGCTCACCCGCATCGAATCGCATCGGATTGGGTGCGTCCAAGAGCCCGGACGGGCCCAACCGATCGACCGCCTCGGCCCATACGGGGCCCGCTGGGCCACGGCCGAAGAAACGATCACCGCGTCACCCTGCGCCCGAAATAGTCGATCAGCCCGGCTACTTCGATCAGTGGCGTCGCGAAGCGAGTGCCAGGAGAATTGCCAGCGGAGCCTGGGCATGCGGCGCGCCCGGCGGGTCTTGCCACACCTGACCCGCCAGGAGCCTCCGTTGGTACTAGCACACCCGGAACGAGCCGCGTGCACCGCGAGTAGTTTGCAGCATGCCCTGTACATTCTCCCGCCGGTACCGCCGCGTGGTGCGCGCCGGCGCGCTGCTGCTCATGTCGCTCACCGCTGCTGCCTGTGCTGCCGATACACCCGCCCCGGCCACGGGCTCGGCGGTCGCCAACGCGCCGGTTCTGCGGCCGCCAACGCCCAGCGACTCCGCGTGCCCGCGAGACGGGCTCTGGCGCGCGTGTCACCTGGAAGACCGCATCAACAAGGCGGGCATGGGCATCAAGGTGATCGACAGCATCACCGTCCCGTACTTCGCGGAGCGAGGAACGCGCTACCGGATCGGCAAGACGGCCAAGCTGGTGATCTTCTTCTTCGCCGACTCACTCACGGGCGCCAAGGCCACGGCATCGCTTGACGAGCTTCGGCTCACCCCGCCGCGCGACTCCATAGGGGCGTGGCCTACGGCGCCCTTCGAGGCCATTCGTACGGCGAACATGATTGCAGTGCTCTTCGAGGTGACGGCGGGGCAGGCGGAGCGGGTGCGCCTGGCGCTGACGGCGGGTGCACCGCAACCCTACACGGAACGGCCGCAGCAACTGCCTCCGGCTACTGCGCGGTGAGCGGTACCACGCAGTCCGGGACGTTGCCCAGGAAGAGGTGGCGACGGGCGCTCGCCGTGTTGGCCCTGGGAATTGCCAGCATCACTCCAGCGCCGTCATTGGCACAGGATAGCGTTAGTGCAGGAGCTAGACCCGATCCCGTGGCCCTGCGCTACCGCGCCATGGCGCTAGGCGCAGTGAGCGCCGCGACCTGGACGCAACTGCTGGGCATACCCGAAGGATGGGGCAGCACCTGGCAGGGATACGGCAACCGCCTGAGTGATCAGGTGGGCCTCGCCGTGTCGGAAGAAGTGCCTGCGACTGGGGCTGGAGCGTGTCACGGGCTGGGAGAACAGCACGCCGGAGTGCCCGCGCGCGCGGTGCCGGAGCGTTCCGGGTGCGTGCGGCGGCGGCCACGCGGTGCGGGTGGCAGAGCACGTTCGTGGCCCGCAACCACGCCGGCGAGCGCCGCCCCAACGTGCCGTTGCTGGGCGCCATCGTGGCCGCGAGTGCGCTCAGCCTGACGTGGCGCCCCGAACGCAAGAGTGCACACAAGGGGCAGTTGTTCATGGTCACGCGCGTTGGCATCGTGACCGGCGCGACGGTGGTGAACCGGGCGGTGAGGGAGATGCGGCAGCAGTAACGAAGATTGATATACGATATGTCGTTGTATAGACATATTGTATGTCGAGAACTACCGTTCGGCTCCCCGACGACCTGCTGGAGCAGGCGCAGGTATACGCCGCGCAAACCGGTCGCACGTTCACCCAGCTTTTGAGCGACGCGCTGCGCTTCGAGCTTCAGCGTGGCACGGCGCCTCGCCGCGTGGCCGAACCGCTTCCCACGTATGGTGGAAGCGGTCTGCAGGCCGGCGTAGATCTCTCCAGCAATGGTGCGCTGCTCGACCACATGGATGCGCTGTGAACGTGCGCCCAACGGTATAGCGCGTGTACCTGCTCGACGTAAACGTGTTGGTTGGCGCCATGCGCACCGATGCACCCGTTCACGCAGTCATGGGACGGTGCATAGAAAAACTCCGGAATTCGCCCGAGCCATTCGGGTTATGCGAGCCCGTGCTGAGCGGCGCCATCCGTGTCCTCACGCATCCGCGCGTCTTCACGCCACCCACGCCACTGCCGCTGGCCGTGTCATTCGTGCGCGCCCTTCGTGACTCGCTCAACGCCATTGTGCTTCAGCCGGGCCCTCGGCATTGGGAGCTCTTCTTGTCGTTCCTCAGCACTTCGCGCGCGGTAGGGAATATGGTTCCTGCCGCGTGGATCGCCGCCTTGGCGATGGAGCACTCGTGCGAAATGCTCAGCGACGACACCGACTATGCCCGATTTCCGGGAGTGAGGTGGCGTCGTCCCGACTGAGAATAGGAGGGTGGCCTCGGCGGAGAGTCCGCCGACACCTCCTGCTTTCAGGGAACGATGGGCGGTCCACTGCCACGGTACCCGCTCGCCGCGTACAGCGCGTCGGGATCACGCAGGGCAATGAGATCGCGCAGCGCCGCCGTCTTGTCGGTCGCGCGCAGGTAGTACGCCTGCGCAATACGGTACCCCATGAAGTACCCCAGATCTCCCGGCCACGCGTCGGTGGCATTGCCCTGATTGTAGAGCCAGCGGCTGATGTCGGTGCTGGTGCGTTCCCGATCGAAAGCTTCCCAGAATTCACGCTCGCGTTGCTGCCAGCCGACGTAGAACCCTCGAAAGATGGGGGCGCCAGCTACCAACTCGGCGACAAGTTCCCCGACTCCCTCGTTGAGGGCCGTGTGCAGCATGGGCGCGCCGCTGCGGCCGGCGCGGGACCCCGCTCGCGACGACAGGAAATGCGAATGCTCGTGAGCGACCAACGTAGGCAAGTCGCGCGCAAACGATTTCTGGTTGGCCCGCCCAAAGCCATTGAGCTCATCCAGCGGCGCGCCGGCATCGGTGCCGAAGAACTCGAAGCCGATGAAGATGCGCCCGTTGTTCACCGTACCACCCGTGCTGAACCGTCCAACGAGCAGCGTGATGGGCGGGAACGTGGCCTGCGGATACAACGCCGACAGCCGTCGGTTGTTTTGCCGGATGATCGACAGTGCCAGCGCGTTGCGTGACTCTGACTTCCACCACGCCTGCAGCGCGTCGAAATAGCGAGGCGCATTCCGGGTGGCCGATACGAGTGACGACGCGGCTCCGGACCGGAGCGGGATGAACTCCCGCAGTCCCGTCGATGCTGAGTCGAGGTACCGGCGCTGAAATGCGTCGGCGCTCCCTGCGCGCCCGCCGTTGTCCCACGCGCGCCAGAACTGATCGACATCGCTCGTGTCGAAGACCGTCGCCTCCGGGTCAGACGGGGCGGTAAGCGAAGTACCGCCCGTGCAGGCGGTCCCCGTTACGACGCAGAGGAGCAGGCACCACGAGACGCTACGTCAGATGGTCATACCACGTTGGACGATCTGAGCGCGCCAACGGTTTACGCCTGTCGCCCATCAGACGGCAGGGGGCTCCGCCAGCAGGCCGATTCAACTGGCCTTGCGCGCGGGCGCCGCGTCCTGACTCTCCAGCGCGGCCCCGAGGGCATCGGCCGTCCACGTGATCGCGTTGGTATAGAACTCGCCAAGTTTGGCGGGGTCGACACCCATCTCCTTCGCGATTTCAGTGGCGTTCTCGAACAGCCCGAGCTCGTACGACTCGACGAAGTTGATCGCGTCGGCGTACGGGCCGGTGCGATCGATGAGCGCTTCGTTGGCGTCGGCGCTGAGCACGACGCGCTCCAGAATTTCGGGGAGCGGCATGCGGAACACGGCGTCGAGGAGCGAAAAGAGGCCCACGAGGAAAAGCGTGCCCGAATCGCGGCCGCCACCGGAGAGCTGTTCGCACAACCGGCCGCGTTCGACGGCCTGACGCACCAGTTCCCGATCGACGCCGTTCTTGCTCGTGCGCGCGGCCGCCACCGCGACGGCCAGCCAACGGAGGAAGGCGTTGCGGCCAATGAGACGGAGCGCCTGGCTGATGCTCGCCACGCCCCGTCCGCCGAGCGCCGCGCTGTTCACGAGACGCAGTAGCTGGAAGGTGAGTACGGGATCGGTGGCAATCACCTGTTCGAGCTGGCCGTCGCTGATATTCTGGTCGCGCGCGAGGCCCATGAGGCGCATTGCCGCCACGGTGCTCTGCGGCATGTCGGCTGCGGGGAGCGGCTCGGGGCGACTGAAGAAGGTGCCCTGAAACCCGTCGAAGCCGCGTTCGAGCGTGGCTTCGTACTGATTGAGATCTTCGACGTGCGACGCGACGAGCCGCGGACCGGCCTTGCCCAGTCCGCGCGTCACGCGGTCGCAGATCGCGTTGATCGTGGCCGGTTCACCGCTACGCGAATCGATGCGCACCCACGAGACCTGCGGCAGAAACGCCTCGGCCGCAGCGGGCTCCGTGCTCACGGCGTCGAGCGCGAGTACGCCGCCGGCGCCGATCACACGCGCGATGGCGTCGTTCACCTCGTCATCCGGGGTGAGCGACGGCGGCAGCATGATGATGAGCGACCCGGGCTCCGCCACCAGATACGCATCGGCTACGAGCTGATCGCGCGTGCAGGCGATGAATGCCGGCATGCGGTTGCGGATCAGGTCGAAGGTGCCGTTCAGGAAGCACTGTGCAAAGGAGCCCGGCCCGTCGGCATCCTGGAAACGGATCTCATAGCCGAGGAGTGAGCCGGTGCCGCCAAAGACGGGCTGACGAACGAGCGCGAAATCTGACATGGAGAAAGCGAGGTGCGGCGTGATGCAAGGGGTGGCGCGGACATGGCGGTCCTGACGAGCTTGAGACGATCAAGACGTCAGCCGGGGCACGGTGCCAGCAGGGACCGAACCCCCACTCTTTCTAGTATCGGCCCACAGCTCTCCGAGATGAGTCTTTCGACGCTGGATGGTTCGCTGCACCGCGGATGCGGAGGGCGCTATGCGCTCCACACCGAGACCGTGACGATGCGCCTGAGCGGTATGGCGGCCGAGGTGACGCGCGAGTTTTACCGATGCGAGAAGTGCGGACATGACAATCGCACGATCGAACAGCGGGATGCGGCCGAAAAGGCGGCCACCGAGATTATCCGGAGCGAGCATAACCTCTTGATTCCCAAGGCGATCCGTCAATTGCGGGAGTCGCTGGGGTTGACCCTGCCGCAGTTTGCCGAGCTCATGTACGGGACCCCGAAAGGGATTGTCGACGGCTGGGAAAAGGGGAGGTATCTGCAGAATCGTGAGGCGGACGCGCTCATTCGCAGTCTTGCCGATCGCGACACGCTGGAAAAGCGGGCGGCGAAGGCGGGGGTCACGCTGCCGGTGGTGGAAGGCGCGGCGACGGCCGGCGTGATGGCGAGCGACGCGGTGCCGGCGGAGCAGGCCGCGTTGTAGGCGGTGGGTTACCGATTGAACTATGCATTTACGCCGAACTTCACAGTGGAAGGGTACGCCGAGCCGTTTGCGGCGAGCGGACGCTTTTCCGATCACGGTGGGCTGTCGGCGCTCGATTTCCACCGGTTGTCCTTCCGCTCCAATCTCGTGCTGCGCTGGGAGTGGTTGCCGGCTGGTGATGACGGTGAGCTGGCTGTTCGGGGGGAGCTGAGTCTATGCTGCCGCGAGTTCCTGCTCGAGGCGCGCGTAGCTCGCTTCCATGCCGACGGTCATGCCGGTGCCGAGGATCATGTTGCGGAGTTCCGTGCTGGGATACGTGATCACGATGCAGAGCAGTGTACCGCCCTGCACCGGGACCAGTGTGAGTTCGTTGCGTGTGGCGGGGCCGTCGGTGCCGACCATCTGTTCAGTCGTGACGGCGCGGTGCGGCGCATGGCTCTCCAGGAGCGCGCCTTCGAAGCCGAATCGCTGCGCGCCGTCGGCACTGGCCCACTCGTAGCGATACCGATCGCCAACGGCCTTCGCCACTTCGCAGACGGGCATCGTCCATCCATCGGGGCCGGTGAGCCAGCGCTGCATGCATGCGGGCTCCTGATGCGCGCGCCAGACCTGCGCGGGTGTCCCGCGCACCACGCGGCTGACGCGCACCGTGGTGTCGTTGAGCAGCTGCGCGTGGGTGCCGCGTTCGGCGGCAAAGGTGGTAAGGTCGGCAAGCACGTCGTCGATCTGGCTCATCGCGGAGCGCATGCCTTCCATCATGCCCATGGCGACGAGCTGTTCCATGGCGTCGAGGCTGTGGAGGCGCGTGACGCTGCGGAAGCGCGAACCCGTAGCGGTCGACTCGAAGAAGAAGGACATGCGCATGGAGGGCATATCGGTGTTGGGCGTGCCGTGTTCGTCGGCGAAGCCGTCTTCGACATCGATTTGCTGGTGCGGCGTAATGGCGAGATAGCGCCACCAGCCGGGCGATGATGTCTCGGCGTGTGCCGTCGGCGAGGGCACGGAAGAGCTGGTCGAGCTCGGGGTCGGTGAGCGATAAACGTGCAACCATATGGTTGTGTAATATCGCCAGCCCTCGGCGCCGCAAGGAACACGCGGTTCGACTCACCGTCGGCGCAGTATACTTTATGGTCGCCCGTCACTCCCGCTCTCACTTCGCTGCCATGACCCCCATTGTTCCCGCGCAAGCCATCGAGCTTCCGCACGAGATGACGACGACCGGATTCGATCTGCCGGGCTACCGGGTGGAACGGAATCTGGGCGTCGTTCGCGGCGTAGCGGTACGCTCCCGTTCCGTGCTCGGGACGATTGGGGCGGGCTTTCAGACCATTCTTGGCGGTAACATTTCGCTGTTTACCGAGTTGGCGGAGCGCACGCGCCAGCAGGCGTTCGACACCATGCTGCATCAGGCGCACTTGGCGGGCGCGAATGCCGTGATCGGTATTCGCTACGACGCCAACGAAATCATGAGTGGGGTCACGGAAGTGCTCTGCTACGGTACGGCGGTGCGTGTTGTACGGGTCGACTGAGTGAGAGAGCCCCCTTTTTTTGGAACAGCGCGATCATGGCCCAAGCCAAGCCCCTGCTGGAGACCCTCGCCGTGATGGAATCGACAGGTGGTGAGCCCGACGTCATTGGCGAAGACGCCGACGGACGGGCGATCTGCTGCGACCACGCGCCTCAAAGTCCCGGCGCCCGCCGTAATCGCTGCTCCGATCGCGCGCTGGTGCGGGGGTAGCTGAACGCCTCGACGCGCCGGAGGGGGGGAAACGAATTTCTGTGTGTATCGTCTTCCAACAGCACCTTCCCCTCGCCTTCGTCGTGTACGTATCGAAGCCTAGTCCCAATTCTGAACACGCGACGATCGTCGGACTTCGGTCTGGCGATCTTTCCGTGTTTGAATCGCTGTTCCGGGAAATGCATCGTCCGCTGTGCGCCTTCGTCGACCGCTACCTTCGCGACGGTGCGCGCGCCGAAGAGATCGTGCAGGACGTCTTTCATGAGTTGTGGGAGCGCCGCGACACGCTGGATGTGCGGGGCAGCCTTCGGGGCTACCTGTACACGGCGGCGCGAAACCGCGCGTTGAATGCACGCCGCCGGATGGCGACAGAGCGCGCGTGGGAGGAGGACGAAAGCCACGATGACGTTCGACTGCTGCATCGGCCACCGGTCGCCCCGGACCGCCTTTACGACCAGGCGGAAACTCTGCAGCGACTGACGGTGGCCTTCGAGACACTGCCGGAGCGCTGTCGCGAAACGATGGAGTTGCGCTGGCGCCATGAGTTGAGCTACGCCGAGGTGGCGTCGGCCATGGGTACCGGCGTCAAGGCGGTGGAAAAGCAGCTTGCGCGCGGACTGCGACTCTTGCGCAACGCGTTGCTCGATCACTGAGGGGGGATTCGGCCGCGTTGCGTGTGATGCCAACAGCAGTGTGCATTACCTTCTTCCGCCGCCCCCATGTCTACTGACCATCGGTCTTCCGGTTCAGACAGAATCCTGCAGGATCTCGCGCTCGAGCGATCGCTGGTGGACGCCATGGATCGCATGCTCTCGAACGAGGGCTCGCAGCAGGACGAGGCCCGGGTACAGGCGTGGCTTTCGAGCGCGCCATCGCACGCCTCTCTCTGGGAGTTCCTGCAGGCTGAGTATGCGAACGCCGCCGATACACGAGATGGCGCTACCGATGCCGCGTGGCTGCGGCTGCGCGCGCGGATCTCCGACGGCGTCGCCTCTCCCATGCGTCCCGTGCACGACTCCGCGATTGTTGGAACCATCGTTCGCCACGAAACGCCCACGGGCGTCGCGAAAAATGTCCCACGGCAACGTTGGGTGCGACGCATGGCCGCGGCGGCGGTGTTCGTCTCCGCTGCGCTCGCGGGCAACGAATGGATAGCCCGTTTGCCAGTGAGCGTCACCGCGACCCAAGGGCAGCGCGTGACGGTCACGCTCCCCGATGGGAGCACGATGATTCTTGCAGCGGGCAGCCAGGCCACCTGGCCGCGTCGCTTTACAGGCGCCGAACGTGGTGTGGCGCTCACCGGCGAAGCGTTCTTCGATGTCGTGCACGACACCGATCGTCCATTCCGCGTTCGGGTGCGAGACGCGGTCGCGGAAGATGTCGGGACACGCTTCCTCGTGAAGGGGTGGCCGGAGCTCGCCAACGTCGAAGTGGCCGTCCACGAGGGGATCGTGGCGCTCAGCGACAGCGCGTCGGGCGTGGCACGTCCGGTCGCGCTGCGCACCCAACTGCGCGCCGGGCAAAGCGGGCGACTCCTTGCCGACGGAACGGTCCGTGTCGCGAGCGGCACCGACGCGGAGCTGTCGTGGCTACGCGGCGAGCTGTATTTCGCCGATGCGCCGCTGCGCGAGGTGCTGCCGGTGCTCAGTCGCTGGTACGGTGTGACCCTCACCGCCGACTCCACCCTGCTCGATCGCCGCCTTACGGCCCGCTTCGTCACGCAGCCCTTCCCGCAGCTCCTCGAATCGCTGCAGCTCGCACTCGGCCTTGGCAGTGAGCAGCGCGGCACAACCTTCACCCTGGTTCCCGCCCCATGACCTGGCGACTCTGTTTTTTCCTCGTGCTGTTGGTCGCTGGGCGACTGTTGACGGCGCAACCAACCGCACGCAAAGGAGCCACGCCGTCAATCACGCCGACGATCCCGGCGGGGTTCGTGTCCATCGAGAGTGTGGCCGCGCCCACGGGTGCGCTCGCGGCAAAGGTCTCGCTCACGCTGTCGAAGGTGCCGTTGTCACGCGTCCTCGAAGAGATCGCCATGCAGTCCCGTCTGTCGTTCGCCGCCGATCCGCTGCTCCCGGGGCTCAGCACGCTGGTCAGCATCCAGCTGCAATCGATGTCGGCGCGCGATGCCCTCGTCCGCGCGCTCACCGGTTCATCGCTACGCGCCTTCGTGGGTCCCAACGGACAGGTGGTGGTCATGCGGCGAGAACCGGCGCCCTCTGGTGCCACCACGCCATCCACCACGCGTCTGCGAATGTCGGGCTACATCCGCACCGCCGAGAGCAACGAAGTCATTCGCCGAGCGACGATCCTGGTGGACGACGACGTGACGCGGCGCGAAAGCAACGAAGAAGGGTTTTACATTCTGCTGCTCGCGCCCGGCACGCATCGTCTGCAGTTTCGCGCACTGGGGGCGGCGCCACTCGACACCACCATCACGCTGACGGAATCGACGACCCGCGACATCGTGTTGCGCCGCCGCGAGGTGGTGTTGACGGCCATGCGCGTGCAGGCGTCCAAACAGGAGCGCGGCGATCTCGACCCAACGCTTCCCGACATGAGTGTGACGCGACTGGATCTCGCAACCGTCCGCCAGATTCCCCCCGTGTTGGGAGAAGTCGACCCGATTCGTACCCTCACGCTGTTGCCCGGTGTTGCCACGACCAGCGATGCGTCGACGGCGTTCAGTGTACGCGGTGGCGGCGTTGATCAGAATCTGATTCTCCTCGATGAGAGTACCATCTACAATCCGTCGCACGTACTGGGTTTTCTGTCCACGTTCAATGCCGATGCCGTCGACGACGTGGTGCTGTACAAAGGGGCCATTCCGGCGCGGTTTGGCGGGCGCTTATCGAGCGTGGTGGATGTACGGCAACGCGAGGGAAATGCCCGCAGCTTTTCGGCAGTGGCATCCATTGGTCTGCTGGCCAGCCGCGCGTTGGTGGAAGGGCCACTGCCGAAGGGGCGGGGGAGCTTCATGGTGGCGGCGCGACGCTCATATGCCGACGCGTTTCTCGGACTCGCCAGCGATACCGCGCTGCGCAATCAGCAGGCGTACTTCTACGATCTGAACGCCAAGGTCAATGTGCGTGTCGGACAGACAGGCAGTGTCATGCTGTCCGGCTATGTGGGGCGCGATGCGTTCGGGCAGCCTTCGGAGAAAATTGGGGTGGGCTGGGGGAACCGCTCGGCGACGCTCCGCTGGAACCAGGCCTTCGGCAGACTGTTTTCGAAGGTCACGACGTCGGCGAGCAACTATGACTACCGGTTGGACTTTCCCCTCGAGCCGCGAGATTCGGCCCGATGGACGGCCAGCATCATCGGCAACAGCATCAAGGTGGACGAGACATTCCGGCTGACGAGTAAGCAAACACTGGAGTTCGGTGGCGAATTCATCGCTCACGAATTCAGTCCGGGATCGCTGAGGCCACGCGGCGACACACTGCTGTTGCAGCCGCGCACCATCCAAACCCGCTACGGTATGTCAAGCTCGGCGTACCTGGGGCACGAAGTCGAGCTGAATACGCGCATTGCGGTGCGCTACGGGCTTCGCTACGGTGCCTTCGATCGGTACGGGCCGGCCACGCGCTACCGATACGCGAACGACGCGCCGGTGGTGTTCAACGCGGCGCTGGGCCGGTACGAGCCTGGACGATTGCTGGACAGTTCGCGGACGACCGGGTCGCAGTCCATCGCGAACTTCTCGGGGCTCGAGCCCCGCGCCTCGGTACGGTTCTCGACGGGTGAGAACACCAGCATCAAGGCCAGCTATGCGCGAACCCAGCAATTTCTGCAGTTGGTCTCCAATACGAACTCGCCGACGCCGCTCGATGTATGGGAGCCAGCCGGTGAGTGGATCAAGCCGCAGCAGGCCGATCAGTATGCGCTGGGGCTGAGTGCGCGTCGTGGCTCGGTGGAGTACACCGTCGAGTCGTACTACAAGACGGCACGCAACGTCGTGGACTACATCGATGGCGCCGACGTGGTGCTCAATCCACGGCTTGAGACGATTCTCGTGCAGGGAGAAGGACGCGCGTACGGCCTCGAGTTGCTTGCCAGGCGAAACACCGGTCGGTTGACGGGTTGGGCCTCGTACACTCTTGGCCGTTCGGAGCAGCGCTTTCCGGTGCCGGCCCGCGCCGGTGCGATGTCCGGTGGCGGCGTCAATAACGGCGCGTGGTATGTGTCGCCGTTCGACAAGACACACAGCGTGTCGCTGGTGGGGGTGTACCGGAAATCCAACCGTTGGTCGTTCGGGTCGACCTTCATTCTGGCGAGCGGATTACCGACGACGCTCCCGCAGTCCCGTTATTTGATCGACGGGTTTCTGGTGGCGGAGTATGCCCCGCGCAACAGTGAACGACTGCCGCTCTACCATCGGCTCGATCTCAGCGTAACCCGCACCATCAAGCGCGGCGAACTGCAGCTTGGTGTGCTGAATGCCTACAACCGCTTTAACGCGCAGTCCCTTCGTGTTCGGCAGCAGCAGGCGAATCCTCTCGTGGCGGAAGCCGTGCAGCTATCCATTTTCGGGGTTGTCCCCAGCGTGAACTATGTCTTTCGCTTCTGAGCGTTCCATGCGGTATGCGCGGTATGCGCGGTATGTCAGTCTGCTGGCGCTGGCGGCGCTCGCTTCGTGCGAACGGGTGGTCGGTATCGAGGTGACCGAAGGTCCCGAGCGGCTTGTCGTAGAAGCCCGCTTGGAGGCGGTGCGGGGGCTCGTGGTGAGCCGACAGGAGATTCGGCTCTCGACCAGCGCGCCCTACTTCTCCAATACCACCACGCCGCCAGCGCGTGACGCGGTGGTGGAGGTCGTGGACGAGGAGAACGCGCGCGTGCGGTTGGCGGAGACCTCGCCGGGTGTGTATCGCACCGACAGTCTTCCGCTGACGGTAGGGCGCAGCTACACCCTCCAGATTCGATGGAAGGGTGATGTGTACGAAGCGACGGAGCGGTTGGTCGAGGTCGCGCCGATTGACACGTTGTACTTTCGCGCGCGTCCCAACAAAAGCGCGGCCACCGATGGCGTGCGCGCCACCATCGATCTTCGCGATCCTGCGGGCACCGCCAACTACTATTTGTGGGACCAGTTCATCGACGGGGTGCGTACCGTCGCGCCGGACACCTTGGTGCGTGTCAGGGTGGTGGCCAGCGACGAACTGTTCAATGGGCGCCGCGTACGCGTCTTTCAGCCGTTCGACGGCATTGCGGTGCGGTCGGGGCAGGAGGTGCGTATTCGGCAGTACTCGATTTCCGAAGCGATGTGGCGCTATTACCAGGCGCTCGGCGCACAGACGGATGGCGATGCATCGCCGTTTGGTGTTCCGTCGGCGAGTGTGCGGGGCAACGTGGCCAACCGGACGCGCCCGGATGCACGGGCGCTTGGGTACTTCAGCGTGTCGCAGGTGGCGGAGCGCGTGGCGCGCGTGCCGTAGCGAGCAGGTCGTGAGGCACAACGCCGGCGTATGTGTTCCGCGATGCTTACCGCGAGAAGCGCAGCAAGAGGTTCGACCGGTCGCCCAGAAACAGTCGAGCGTCTTGTCCCGTGAGCGCGCTGGTCCCCTTCATGCCTGGATCACCCAAGGCCTGCACGTACCAACTCGACGCCGGTGCGTTGGGCAAATCCTGCAGGCGGAGCGGTACGCGCGGGACGGGGGCGGGTGTGTCGATCGACGGAAGGTACGTGATGTAGTTGCCTTCTGCGTCGAACACGCGCGCGCCTGACACGTTGTTGAGGAGCAAGACAAAGGCGTTGATCTGCGTGTTCCAGGAGAGCGACGGCCCCCAGAAGCCGCCGCCATCGGCCTGTTGCCACGAGCGTGCCGGGGGCAGAATGGGCGTTGCCTGCCCAATGGGGGTTGGTGTCCACGACTGCCCCACGCGCGGCGAACTGGTGCCCTGCAACCCAGGGCCACGCCAGTCGCCATCATGCCAGCGCAGTGCCTTGCTGCGCCCATCGGGGTGCAGCGGCGCATCGAGGTCCTGCAAGGCAATGCGCGCGAGCTGAATGCCTTGCGTGGCGGGATTGGCGCCGGAGTAGTCGGTAAAGGCGATGTAGGCGTACACGCTGTCGGGGCCCACGGCCATACTGGGGTCACCGACCCCGCCGGCAAAGAAGCGAATAGGCAGATCGCAGTGAATGGGGAAACTGCCATCGCTGAGGATGAGCCCGAGATTTTGCCAGCTACGCCCATCGTCGGTGGACTTGGCGAGGCCAATGTGCGGCACCGACAGATACGGCCGTTCAAACGGTGGGCCGCAGCGGACGTACGGCCCCTCCTCGGTGTGATACAGCCCGTACAACGCGCCGGTGGACGGGCGGCGATACACCGACTCGATCCAGCGCATGGGGGTGTTGGTGGGCCCTTCGCTGGTGTTGATGTCGTGGACATACCACTGGCGCGTCGAGTCCCAGGCAAAGGTGGGATGGTCGTCGGCGAAGCGTGCCAGCGTAAACGCCTGCGCGCCGGCGGCATCGCGGGCGCCGCTGCTTCGCCAGGCGTGCTGGTTGGACACGATGTGGTAGAACGTGTCGCCCACCCAGAACGACGGACGGTTGCAATCACTTCCCACCGGGCTCGTGATGCGGAGCTCCGGTGCAGGCACCAGCGTGAGCGTGGGTGGCACGAAGGGCGGTGCCGCGGGCTCGGGGTTGGTGCAGGCCATGGCCAGTGCCGCAGACGCCATGGCCCCCAGGCGACGAATGGTCATACGCCGCGTAGGGCCTGCTCCAATGCTCGCGCCGAGGCAAAGCGATCTTCGGGCCGTTTCGCGAGACATTGCTGCAGGATGGCGTCGAAGTCAGCCGGTAGCTCCGGCCGCAGTGCGCGCGCCGAGGGTGGCGTGTCGTTCATGTGGGCCAGCATCATCTGCAAGGGCGCGCGCCCCTCGAACGGCGACAGGCCGGTGACCAGGAAGTAGCCAAGCGCCCCGAGGCTGTACAGATCACTGGCGGGGCCGGGCTGCTCGTCGCCGGCGCACTGCTCTGGGGACATGTACGCCGGCGTGCCCAACACCATCCCGACTTGTGTGATGCTGCCCGTGACGTCGCCACCATCTTGTCCTGTGGCGTTCTGAGCGGTGACCAGCCCAAAGTCCAGCAGCTTGGCCACGTCGGCCACGCCGCCGCGTTCGCCGAGCATGACGTTGCCTGGTTTGATGTCGCGATGGGTGAGGCCGGCGTTGTGTGCTTCGTGCAGCGCCCCGGCAATCTGGATGAGCACGTGCGTGGCCCGCTGAGCGTCCATAGGCCCATCGCGCGACACGAGTTGCTCGAGGGTATCGCCGGGCAGGTACTCCATGACGTAGTAGAACGTGCCGTCGTCGGTGATGCCGTAGTCGTAGATCGCAATGGTATTGGGGTGCGTGAGCGTGGCGGTCGTTTGCACTTCGCGTTCGAAACGGCGCAGCACGTCCGCGTTGCCGGCGTGTTCGGGCCGAATGAGCTTGATGGCGCACGGTCGCCGCAGCAGTCGATGCTCGGCGCGGTGCACTTCGCCCATGCCGCCGGCACCGAGCCGCTCCACCAGCACGTACTGGCCGAGCTTCACCGCGTCGCGCGCGAGACTGGTGGCGGTTTCGATGCGATACGCGCCAAATAGTGCGTAGGCGGTGAAGCCAAGGAGTACCGTCCACTGTGCGCCCAGGAAGGTGGCGGCTACGGGACCCGCGATCTCGTACTGACTGAAGCACCACAGGTCGACCGCTACTACCAGTCCGAGGATCCACCCAACCACTACGGCCGCTCGCTGCCATCGGTTGGGGATGAGCAGCCCATACGACACAATCAGACTGGACATCCAGGTTGCCTGACTGTAGCCGAGATCCAATGGCGCGACATCGAGCACCGGCACGATCGACGGGAAGTCATTGATCATGAGCAGCGCAAAGAAGACGCTGATCGTGACGGTGACTCCACCTTCCACCCACCGCAACGCGCGAATGCTACGAGGATGGCCTCGTCGCAGCCACCACACCAGCAGTGCACAGGTGGGCAGCAGCAATGAATTCGCGAGCAGCCCGGTTCTCATGGACGCGAGCGCTTCGCCGCTCAAGGAGCGCATGCGCACCGTGTAAATCAGGGCGACGGCAAGCATGGACATGACGCCTACCCCGGCGATGACGCGCAATCGTACTTGCAGCATTGCGGCGAGATCATCGTGCGGGCGCGCGCCGTCGCCAGACGCAAACCGAAAGCGGGTGGGGAGGGCTGGCCGGTCGCCGAGTGTCATGGCAGCAAAGGTCGGGGGGCGGCTGGGTATACGCAACTCGCGACCAGATCGCTTTCGGTAGGCAATGGCGGATGCACGAGCGCGGGTCGTGGCGTAACTTTGCGCGCAGACCCCTCCAACTCGCCATTGTGACTGATCTTTCCACTGCGCTCGCCGCCGTTCTCGGTACCGCCTATCGTCTCGAGCGTGAGCTCGGCGGGGGTGGGATGAGTCGCGTCTTCCTTGCAGAGGAAACGGCGCTTGGCCATCAAGGTGCTGCCACCGGATACGGTGGCGAGTGTGAACGCCGACCGTTTCCGCCGCGAAATCCAGCTTACGGCGCAGTTGCAGCACCCGGCCGTTGTGCCGCTGCTGACGGCAGGAGTCAGCGACGGTCTGCTCTGGTACGTCAGTCGTTCTTGGAGGGGGCCTCGCTGCGGGCGACGTTGTCGCGTACGCCGCAAGGCCCCTCGAGGAGTTCGTGGTGATGCGCATGAATCGTGTTGTCCGCCCGGCTGTCGCACTGGTCGCTCTCGTGGCTGGTGCGTGTGTGCGACCGAGCGCCGCACCTGTCGTGACGCCGAGTCCTGCGGCGCCCGCGCCGGTCGCCAGCGCGCCCGCTGCGGGCGTGGTCGCGCGCGCCGCGGCGGTCGTCCCCAATCCCAACGCGCCGAAGGTGCTGGTGATTGCGACCGGCGGCACCATTGCCGGTGTGCAGGACGCGCCGGGTACGCTGGGGGGGTACCGCGCCGGCACACTCACCGCCGAGCAGATCACGGCGTCGGTGCCGGAGCTCGCACGCTACGCACGCATCGAAACCGAACAGTTCTCCAACGTGGCGAGTACACTCGTCACGCCGGAGATGTGGGTGAAGCTGGCCAAGCGCATCAATGTGGCGCTGCAGCGCGGGGACTTGGCCGGCGTAGTGGTCACGCACGGCACCGACCGGTTGGAGGAGACGGCGTTTTTTCTCTACCTCACCGTGCGCTCCAACAAGCCGGTGGTCGTGGTGGGTGCGCAGCGTCCGGCGACGGGGATCAGCCCCGATGGGCCCATCAACCTGCTGAGTGCCGTGCGCACCGCCGCCTCGCCCAGGGCGGTGCAGAAGGGGGTCATGGTCGTGATGGACGACCGCATTCTGTCGGCGCGCGAGTCGCGCAAGTTGTATCAGCGCACCGGTGGCTTCGATACGGGCGACATGGGCATGCTTGGGGTGGTGGCGTCGCAGGGGCCGGAGTTCTTCTTTGCGCCCGTGCGCCGCTTTGGTGAACGCAGTGAGTTCGACCTCGATCGCGTCGATACGCTCCCCAAAGTCGAACTGACGATGTCGTACCCCGGCGGCACGGGGCAGACGTTCACCACGAACCCCAAGGGGGTCGTCGTGGCCACGACGGGCATGACCGCCGCCGAGAACGCGACGTATCGTGCGCTGCGTCAGACGGGGGTGGTGGTCGTCACGTCGTTCACGTCGGGGGAGAACGTGAACGGTGGCGGCGGTGGCGGTGATGGGCCGCCGCCGGCGCGCGTGGATACCGCGGCCCGGCGTGATTCCGTCGCGCGTCCGGTCGTTGCGCCCGTGCCGCCCGGTGTGGTGGCGCTGCATCTGACGGCCACCAAAGCGCGCATTCTGCTCATGGTGGCGCTCACGAAGACGAACGATCCGCGAGAGATTCAGCGGATCTTCAACGAGTACTGACGCGTCTTTGCGTCTAGCGCCGTAGGCGGGCGCTGCACTTGATCTCCACGAGCGCCGCCGGCCGTGGGAGTGCCGTCACCGAGAGCGTTGCCCGCGCGGGCGGCGCCACGGGAAAGAACTCCGAGTACACCGTATTCATGGCGGCGTAGTCGGCGATGTCCTTGAGAAAGACGGTACACTCGTCGACGTCGGCCATGGTGGCGCCTCCGGCCTGCAGCGCCGTGCGGATGTTCTCGAGCGTCTGCCGCGTTTGCACGGCTACGCCGCCGGCGACGATATCCTGTGTGCCCGGCTTCATCCCCGTCATTCCTGAGACAAAGATCTGATCGCCGGAGCGAATGGCGACGGAGTACGCCGGCACGAGTGGCGCGAGGCCGGGCGGGTTGAGTACCTCGCGGCCGGTGCGGGCGCCGCTGTGCGTGCATGCGGTGGCAAAACAGAGAACGCCGGCCGTTGCGGCGAGTCGAGAACAGGTCGTCATGTGCGCGCCCTCATGATGTTGGGTGCTACCCGGTTGGCACGGGGTAGCGACCGGTTGGTGATGCCTGGCGCGCATAACGTAGCGCGCGGAGCCGGTGGCTGTTGGCGCGCCGGCGCCGTACCTTCTGCCGATGAACATGCCCCTGTTTGGCCGCCGCAGGTTTCGCGCCTCCACGGCGCTTGCGCTGTGCGTTGCCGGAAGCGCCGCCGTGGCCTCCCAAGCCAGCGAGCCCCGTGTCTTTGAGCGCGTGCTGTTGCTCGAGACGACCAGCGAAACGTCCGCCAGCGTGAGCCTCGGCGATATCGACGGCAACCGGACGCTCGACGTGATTCTCGCCAAGGGGCGCCATTGGCCGCTGGTCGACCAGGTTCTGCGTAACGACGGCAAGGGGCACTTTACTGCGGAGCCCCTCTCGGACGCCCCCGATCGCACCTACTCGGCGGCGCTCGCCGACCTCGATGGCGATGGCGATCTCGATATCGTGGCGAGCAATGACAAGCCAGACCGGAAGCTCATTTACCTCAACGACGGGGCGGGGCACTTTCGCGTTGGCAGTACGTTTGGCGCGCCCGAGTGGAATACGCGCTACGTCACCGTGGCCGACGTGAATGGCGATCAGCGCCCGGACTTGATCGTGGCCAACCGGAGTTCCAACCCGGCGGCGCCGCGGCCGAGTTACGTGTGCCTCAATAACGGCGCGGGTGCGTTTCCTACGTGCACGCCGCTCGCGACGCAGTCGGCCACCATTGTCGTGGCCAGTGATCTCGACGGTGACGGCAAGACGGACCTCGTGGTGCCGCACCGCGACGGTGGCCAGACCCTGATCTTTTGGAACAACGGCTCGGGCGCGTTTCGCGAGCCGCCAACGCCACTTGGCCCGCCCAAGTCGCAAATCCGTGCTGCCGCCGCGGCCGACATCAACGGTGACCGCGTGACCGATGTGGTGGTGGGCGATGAACGCGAGGGGCTCTTTGTGTACATGGGCGCGGGGCGGCGCACGTTCGACGCGCCGGTGGCGCTGCCCTCGGCAGGCGGGGCGCCCTATTCGGTCGCCATAGCCGACATGAATCGCGATGCGAAGCCCGACCTCGTGGTGGGGCGGCAGGAGGCAGTCGGGTCGGTGCTCTTCAACACCGGCGGTGCGCGCGTACCGCGCTTTACCGACACGCCGTGGGGCGACGGCAAGGGTTCGGTGTACGGCGTGGCCGTTGGCGATCTCGACGGCGACGGCTGGCCGGATATTGCGGCGGCGCGTTCAGAGGCGCCGAACGCGGTGTGGTTCAGCGGGGCTGCGCGTCGATGAGGCGTACGGCGAACTCTGTCTTGGTATAGGCGGCCACCACTCGTGAGAGGAACGGTACCGAACCGCCGGAACTACTATCGCGTGCTGCACGTGCAACCCGATGCTCCGCCGGAGGTGGTGCGCGCCGCCTACCGCGCGCTCATGGCGCGGCATCATCCCGATCAGGAGGGGGGTGACCACGTGCAGGCCGTGCTGCTGAACGAGGCGTGGGCCGTGCTGGGCAATGCCACGAGCCGCGCCGAGTACGACGCGCGCCGCGCGCGCGCCGGGCAGCGTCACCGGACGGGAGCCGAGGCCCGGCGCGAGTCGTGCGCCGAGCAGGCGCCGCCGCCGCCGTCGTCGCCGTCGTCGCCCCACGCGTCGGCCGAGCACTGCGCGTTTTGTGGCGATACGAACACTGTTGGCGCCGTCGTGTGCGCGCGCTGTACGGCACCGCTCGCCCGTGCCATACGGCCGGCATCGCACCGTCCACCGTCAGCAACCGGCGAGCGCCGCACGCTGCCGCGTGTCTCGCGCGCCGATTGGGGCACGGTCCAACTCCACTGGACGGGCGAACCGTTGGATATCCGGCTGCGCAACCTGTCGGTGGGTGGCGTGAGCTTCTACTTGGGCGCGCCGCTGGCGGTAGGCGCGCGCGTGCGGGTCATCGCGGCGGCGTTCGACGCCGTGGTGGAGGTGGTGCAGTGCAATCGCCGCGACAGCGTGTTCGCGGTGCAGGGCGCATTCGTGACGGTAGGGTTTACTTCAAGGGGTCAGAGTCGTTGAAATGACTCTTGAAATGACTCTGACCCCATTAACTGTCTGAGTGACCGACCTCCGCGCGCAGCTCCAAAACACCCTCGGTGAGGGCTACACCCTCGAGCGCGAGCTCGGCGGTGGTGGGATGTCGCGCGTGTTCGTGGCGCACGAGAATGCGTTGGGTCGCACGGTCGTGGTGAAGGTGATTGCCCCCGAGCTGGCCGAAGGAGTGAGCGCCGAACGCTTTGCGCGCGAAGTGAAGCTGGCGGCGCGGCTGCAGCAGGCGAACATCGTGCCGGTGCTCAGCACGGGCAGCTCGGGCTCATTGCCGTACTACACCATGCCGTTCGTCGCTGGCGAGTCGCTGCGGGCGCGACTCGCCAACGGCGTACCGCTCACGATATCCCAATCGCTCAGCGTTCTGCGCGACGTCGCACGTGCCCTGTCGTACGCGCATGGACAGGGTGTGGTGCATCGGGACATAAAGCCGGAGAACATCCTGCTCTCGGGTGGCACGGCGGTGGTCACGGACTTTGGGATTGCCAAGGCGCTGAGTGCGTCGCGCACGGTCGGCGACGGAGGCACTGCCGCGCCCACGAGTGCGTCGCTCACGCAAGCGGGTGGGTCCATAGGCACGCCCGCCTACATGGCTCCTGAGCAGGCGGTGGGTGCTGATGTGGATCAGCGCGCCGACATTTACGCGTGGGGGGTGCTGGCGTACGAACTGCTCACGGGCGCCCATCCCTTTTCGGGCAAGGCGAACTCGGCGCAGATGATCGCGGCGCATCTCTCGGAAGTGCCCGTGCCGCTCACGCAGCGAAATACCGCGTTGACGACCGCACTGAGTGACCTGGTGTTACGCTGTCTCGAGAAGGATGCCGCCCATCGTCCGGCGAATGCGGACGAAGTCTTGCAGAGCCTTGATGGCGTGGTGACGCCAACGGGAGCGACGGGCTCCCGTACGGGCGGCACGGTCACTCCGGCACGTGGTCGACGCACCACGATGCTGATCGCGGGCGGCGTGTTGACAGCGGCGGTCGCGGTGGCACTGATGGTGATGAAGCGGGAGGACACCGCCGCCTCGTCCTTGGGTGTCGTGGCCAGCGCGGCGTCGGCTGCACCGAACCGCTCCATCGCGGTGTTGCCGCTCGCCAACCTGAGCGGCGACAGGGCCGATGACTTTTTCGGGATTGGTCTTGCCGAAGAGATGACGCGCGCGCTCTCAAAGACGGGCGTGCGCGTGATCGGTCGATCGAGCGCTGGCGCCCTGCAAGCGCGCGGCATGAACGAGAGTGCCATCGCGCGCGAACTGGGCGTGGGCTCGTTGCTTACCGGCAGTGTGCAGCGCGCCGCGGGGCAGGTACGGGTCAACGTCTCGCTCGTGTCAGCCGGCGACGGACGTGCGGCGCAGGCCAGCCGGGTCGAGACTACCGACCCTGAGGCGTATGCGTGGTATCTGCAGGGACAGGTGCTGTTTGGCCGTCGGACTGCACAAACCGTACGCCAATCCATCGCCCTGTTCGAGCGCGCGGTCGCGCGCGACCCGCAGTTTGCGCGCGCCCAGGGTGCTCTGGCGTTGGCCATCTCGGCAATCCCCTTCTATGAGCAGGGGACGGCGCGTACCACAGCGCCTTTAGCCATCGCTGCCGCGCAGCGCGCGATTGCCCTCGATTCCACCGTGGCGGAAGCGTGGGGGGCGATTGCGTCCGCGAAGTCGAGCCTCTGGGACAATCATGCGGCCGACGCCAACTACCGGCGCGCGCAGATGCTCGACTCCAGTATCGCGACGCTGTGGGGCTGGCACGCGCTGAACCTCATTCACATGGGTCGCTTCGACGAGGCGCGTGATCGAGGTGCTTGGCGATCATGCCGGCGCCGTGGAGCTCATCGCGCGGGCGGTGAAGCAGCCGGACAATTGGTTGCAGATGTACAATCGCGCCGAGCGCTATGATGCGCTCCGAAAGGATCCGCGCGCGGATGCGATCATGAAGAGTATCGAGCAGTGAGCGACCTTCGGGTAGAGAAACTGGCTGCTTGACAGTGGCACTTTAGTTACACACATTTGAGATCACCGCTCAACTCGACGCCAATCCCGAGGCTCCCGATGGCCATACTCGTCAGCAAAACGCGCGCGCAGGGTGCGTCTGTGGTCACGACGCTGCCCGCCGAGGTCGCTCGACGGCTTTCGATTTCGGCCGGCCAGGAACTCGAGTGGATTGAAGACGGCATGGGCGGATTCCGCGTGGTGCCGCACACCCCGGAAACCGCCGAGGCGCTCGCGGTGCACGAGCAGATCATGGCGGAGTATGACGCCGTGTTTCGCGCACTCGCTAAGTAGTCCGCGCTCGGGTGAAGATCGAACCGCGGTGGCTTACCGAAACCACGCTGCTCGCCATCCATGCACAACAGGTGGAGCGGTTTGGTGGGGCCCACGGCGTGCTCAATCAGAACGTCGTACTCTCCGCCTTGCCGCGTCCCCAACAGCGTTGGAGCGACGATGACTCGGCCGACCTCGCTGAGTTCGCTGCGGCGTACCTCGTGGGCTTTGCGCGGTCGCAAGGATTCAACGATGGCAACAAGCGCACTGGGCTGGCCTGCGCGTTGGTGTTTCTCGCACTCAACGGGGCAGCGTTGCACGTCAACGGTGCGGAGTTGTACGCCATCACGATGAAGGTGGCCACCAATCAGGCGGGCGATGCTGAGGTTGCCGCGTATCTGCGTGAGCGGCTGCCGTGAGCGATACACTCCGCGCGCAATTGCAAACCACACTGAGCGACGGCTATACCGCCATGGACCGCAGGCACTTTCTCACCGCCACCGCACTCGGCGCGACCGCCAACCAACTCCTGCCCGGTTTGCTCGACGGACAGCGAGGCGCTGACCTCGCGGAAAGTGACCCGCAGGCCGCGCTGCAGAAGGCATCGCGGACGTTCCCGACCAACTTCTGGTGGGGAGCTGCGACGGCGGCCTACCAACTCGAAGGCGCTGCCGCCGAGGATGGACGCAAGCCGAGTATCTGGGACACGTTCAGCCACACGAAGGGGAAAGTCGTCAACGGCGATACCGGCGACGTCGCCTGCGATCACTACCATCGCTACAAAGACGATGTGGAGCTGATGGCCGAACTCGGCGTCAAGCACTATCGCTTCAGCATCTCGTGGCCGCGCGTCATTCCCGACGGCCGTGGCACCGTCAACCAGAAGGGAGTCGATTTCTACAAGCGCCTCTGCGACGAATTGCGCGCACACGGCATCACGCCGCACGCCACGCTCTACCACTGGGATCTGCCGCAGGCGCTGCAGGACAAGTACAAGGGATGGCAGAGCCGCGAGATCGTGAACGACTTCGCCGACTACGCGACCGCGATGGTGAACGGACTTGGCGATCGTGTCACGCACTGGATGACACTCAACGAGATCCTGACGTTCTCGGTGGTGGGGTATGGTGTCGGCAACACGGCACCGCATGCGCCAGGGCTCGCGCTGGCACGCAAGAAAGACCAGCTGCAGATCATTCATCACGCGCTGCTGGCGCATGGACACGCCTGTCAGGCCATTCGGGCGGCGGCGAAGGGCACGTGTTCGGTGGCCATTGCGGAGAACTTCTCGCCGTACGTGCCCGTCATCGAAACGCCGGAACACATTGAGGCCGCTCGTTTGGCGTTCACACGCACCGACTTCAACGGGGCCATCATCACGCCGTTGCTCACCGGCAAGTACGACCCGTACTGGCTCGCCCAACAGGGGGCCGAAGCGCCCGACGTGAAAGCCGGTGACATGGAGCTCATTCACCAGAAGCTCGACGCCCTCGGCTTCAACTGCTACACCGGCACGTACGTGCGCGCCGCAAACACGCCCGCGGGTTTCGAGACGCTCGACACGTTCGAAGGCTACCCGCGCATGGCGCTCCCGTGGCTCACTCTGGTGCCCGAGTCGATCTACTGGGGCATTCGCATGATTACCGATGCACTCGGACAAAAAGCGTTGCCGATCTTCATCAGCGAGAACGGCTGCGCAGATAGCGGACCGGTGAGCTCGACGCGCGAGATGCAGGATACTGACCGCGTGATGTATCTGCGTCAGTACTTGCGACAGGTGCAGCGCGCCGTGGACGACGGGTATCCCGTGGTCGGCTACTTCCCGTGGAGCCTGATGGACAACTTCGAGTGGGCCGAAGGCTACACGAAGCGGTTTGGCCTGGTGCACGTGGATTACGCCACGCAGAAGCGTACGCCGAAGCTCAGTTACCGGTGGTTCCAGCAGGTGATCAAGAGCGGGGTGGTGCGATAGTCCGCGTCGCGCTCATCGGGTTCGGTCCCGGCGGGGCGTACTTTCACGCGCCGCTCATTGCGACGACGCTGGGAATGACGCTCAGTGTCGTGATCACGAGCGATGACGGGCGTCGCGCGCAGGCGCAGCGCGATTATCCCGGCGTTACCGTCGTCGCCTCCGCGGCGGAGTTGTGGGGCCGCTCGAGCGAAATCGACCTCGTGGTGATTGCCACACCGAACCGCAGTCATGCTCCGCTCGCACTGGCGGCATTCGATCACGGGATCCACGCGGTCGTCGACAAACCGTTCGCGGTGAGCGCCGCCGAGGGGCGCGCCGCGGCCGACGCGGCGCGTGCTGCCAATCGGCTGCTGATTCCCTATCAGAATCGGCGGTGGGATGGCGATTTCCTTACGGTGCGCGCGTTGCTCGCGCAGGGTGCGTTCGGCACGGTGCATCGTTTCGAGAGCCGATTCGACCGTTGGCGTCCGCAGGCAACGGGAAGTTGGCGTGAGTCCGGCGAACCGGGCGTGGCCGGTGGGCTGCTCTACGATCTGGGTAGTCATCTCATCGACCAGGCGCTGCTGCTCTTTGGCCCGGTGGTTTCGGTGTACGCCGAGTTGGATATACGACGGCCCGGCGTGACCGCAGAGGACGACGTATTCGTGTCGCTCACACATGCGAGCGGCGTGCGGTCACACTTGTATGCCAGCGCGCTCGCGGCGCAGGCCACGCCACGCTTCCGCGTGAGCGGATCTGCGGCGTCGCTGGTGAAGTGGGGCCTCGACGTGCAGGAGGCGGCGCTCAAGGCGGGAGTGAAGCCGGGCAGCGCGGCGTGGGGACAGGAGCCGCCGGAGCGATGGGGCATGCTCGGCACGGAGACGGCGAGCGCGCCGGTGCCATCACTCCCCGGCAACTATCCGGCGTTCTACTCGGGTGTCGCCGCCGCGATTCGCGGCGATGCGCCGCCGCCCGTGCAAGTAAACGAGGCCATCGCCATGCTCGATGTCATCGAAGCGGCGCAACGCTCCGCGCGCGAGCGGCGCGTGGTGGAGCTGGCACCCACGAACGCGTAGCCAGCGCCTAGCGAACGTCAGCTACGACTGGCGATCGCCATTTCCAACGCCTCGGCAACGCCGTCCGACTCCACGTCGGCCACGATGTGCGCGGCCAACGCCTTCGCCACCGGCTCAGCGTTGCCCATCGCCACGGGCCACCCCACAATGCCGAGCGCCGGCGTGTCGTTGAGGCCGTCACCAACGTACATCACTTCATCGAGTGCTACGCCATACTCGGCGGCGATCACGCGCAGCGCATATCCCTTGTCCACGCCACGTCGCGTGAGATTCACGAACACCTGATCTGGGAGCGCCGGACCCATCGCCGGAGAAATTTCCAACCCGTCGTGCGGTTCGGCGACGAGAGCGTCGAGCTCGTGGTGCGCCACGATCCACTGCGCGCGAACGATGGGCGGCGACAGTGATTCGTACGGCTGCGGCGCATAGGGCAAGCCAAGCACTTCGGCATGCACGCGTGCCACGCGTGTCTCGCTTTCCGTAACGTACTCCGAGTCGGTATAGAGTTCGAGCAGCCGATTCTTTTCGCGCGCGCGCGCGATGAGCATTTTGATGATGTCGTCGTCCAGCACCGCCGACTGCGAATGCCCGTCGTGCAACCGCACGATGCTGGCCCCGTTCTGAAAGCAGTGCCATCCGGTGGCGTCCACCCGGTGCGCCAGCTCGCGCGTGACGCCAAAGCCTGGACGCCCCGAGCACATGGTGAGATGAATACGGGCACGGCGCGCCATCTCCACCGCGTTCCAGACTTCATCGCGCACCATACCGGATGCCCCGAGCATGGTGCCGTCTACGTCGAGACACACCATGCGCACAGGGCGGCGCGAGTCGGCGCCGATGTCCCCGGCGCGCTGCTGTTGCGTGTTGCTCACCGCGATGCTGACACGGAGGGCAACATGGCTGCGGCGATGCCGGCGGCGTCTTCGCCAACGATGAGGTGCACAACACCACCGTCCACGCGCATCACACCGCGCACGCCGCCGGCCGTGAGTGCGGACTCATTGAGTCGTGACGCGTCGTGCAACACCACGCGCACACGAGTGAGTGCCACGGCGTCGGACTCGGCGATGTTGTCGGTGCCGCCGAGTGCGGCGGTAATGGCGGCTGCGCGGGTACGATGCCCGTCGGTGATGACGACCGTTGGTGCGTCAGCGATGGCCGCCGATGCGACAATGGGTGCGCGTGCAGCAGCCGCCGGCATGGCGCGCATGTACTCCTCCATGTCGGTCTTGAGGTTCTCCGACCGGGTTCCGAAGATGGCTTGCATGCCATTGCCCACCTGCATCACGCCGGATGCGCCCAACGCCTTGAGGGTGGCGGCACTGGCGCGCGAGACGTCATGCAAGTCCACCCGCAACCGAGTGATGCAGGCGTCGAGGTTACGGATGTTGTCGGCGCCGCCAAAGGCCGCCACCAGTTGTGCCGCGAGACTGGTGTCCACGCCCGTGCTCGTGCCCGCAGCCACATCCGCGTTCGACGCGTCGTCAGATACCGCGGCACTGTCGTCGACTTCACGCCCCGGCGTCTTGAGGTCGCGCTTGAGGATCATGGTGCGGAACAGCGCGAAGTACATCGCTGCCCACAGGGGACCGAGCCAAAGGAACCAGAGCCCGCGGGTGGAGTTGGGGAAGAGGACGATGTAGTCGATCAGCCCGTGCGAGAAAGTGGTGCCGTGCCGGATGCCCAGCTCTACCGCCACGAAGTACGCCAGGGCGGCCAGGGCCGCATGCATGGCATACAGCAGCGGCGCGACGAACATGAACGCGAATTCGATGGGCTCGGTAATTCCCGTAAGGAACGACGTGAGCGCCGCCGAGATCATGATGCCACCGACCTTCGCGCGATTCTCCGGACGCGCGGTGCGCCACATGGCGAGTGCGGCGGCGGGAAGTCCCCACATCTTGAAGAGGTAACCGCCCGCGAGGTAGCCCGCGGTGGGATCGCCCGCCGCAAAGCGCGGGATCTCTCCGGTGAGCACCTGCCCCGTGGCCGGATCGGTGAACTGTCCCACCTGGAAGAAGAACGGCACGTTCCAGATGTGATGCAGACCGAAGGGAATGAGTGACCGCTCCACGACGCCGTACACGGAGAACGCCAACGCGGGATTGCTGCTGGCGGCCCAGTGCGAGAACACATCGATCTGATGACCGATGGGCGGCCACACCACGCTGAGCACGAAGCCAGTCACCACCGCGGCGAGCGCGGTGAGAATGGGCACCGATCGCTTGCCGGCAAAAAAGCCGAGATACGACGGCAGCGTGATGCGATAGAACCGATTGAACAGCAGCGCCGCGATCGTGCCGATGAGAATGCCGCCGAACACGCCCGTCTCGATGGACGGCATGCCCATGATCTGCTTGGGCTCATAGCCCACCAACGGGGCCATGACGCCCATGGTCGCAATCATGACCGCGAACCCCACCACGGCGGCCAGTGACGCCACACCATCGTTGCCGGTGAGACCCAGCGCGACGCCGATGGAGAAGATCAGCGGCAGGTTGCCGAAGATGGCGCCACCCGCCTGCGCCATCACGCTCGACATGGCGGCTGGCAACATGCTGAACTTGGCGCTACCCACGCCCAACAAGATGCCCGCGGCCGGGAGCACCGACACGGGGAGCATCAGCGACTTGCCGATTTTCTGCAGCCACCCGAAGGCGGCGCGACCCTGACTCATCTGGATGTACTCCGGTTGGAGAGCAGCGTCATGAATGACGCTGCGTAACGATCGCCCGCACTTCTGCACCATCGCCTGCCTCGAGGGCCAGGCGCGCCGTCTCCTGGCACTCGGCCAGCGAAAGCGAACGCACACGCGCCTTGACGGCCGGCACCAGCGGGATGTCGGCGCTGAGTTCATCTACGCCGAGTCCGATGAGGATGGGCACGGCGTGCAGATCACCTGCGAGCGCGCCACACACTCCCACCCAACGCCCGTGCGCGCGCGCGCCCGCAACCGTTCGCTCGATGAGCCGCAACACCGACGGATGCAGCGCGTCCACCTGCGGCGCGAGTCGCGGGTTGGTGCGATCCATGGCCATCGTGTACTGCGTGAGATCGTTGGTGCCAATCGAGAAGAAGTCAGCCTCGCGTGCGAACTGCTCCGCAATGAGCGCCGCCGCGGGGATCTCCACCATGATGCCCACGGGAATGGGCGCCACACCCAGTGCCTCACGCTCACGCTCCACGAGCGCCTTCGCGGCGCGCCATTCCGCCAGCGTGGCGATCATGGGGAACATCATCGCCACCTTGCCAGACGCGGACGCCCGCAGAATGGCGCGTACCTGCGTGCGAAACAGTTCGGGACGCGCCAGTGTGAGGCGTACTCCTCGCTCACCGAGAAACGGATTCAGTTCGGCGGCGACATCGAGGTACGGCAGTGGCTTGTCGCCCCCCACATCGAGCGTGCGGATGACAAGAATGCGCTCGGGCCCCAGCGCACGGGCCACGATGCGATAGCTCTTGGCCTGTTCGTCTGCATCCGGAGCCGTGCGCCGGTCCATGAAGAGGAACTCGCTGCGGAGCAGCCCCACTCCTTCGCCGCCGACGTCGGCGACGCGCGCGCCTTCACTCACGGCGCCGATGTTGGCCACCACCTCCACGCGATGTCCGTCGGTGGTGGTCGCGGGCTCCATGGCCGCGGCGAGATCCCGCTCGCGGCGTTCGCTGTCCAACGACTGCCGCGCGACGAGGCGGCTTTCGTCGTCGGCGCTTGGCGTGGTGTTCACGGTGCCGCGGTCGCCGTCGACTACCACGCGTGTACCCGCCGGCACGGCAAGAATGCGGGGATCTACGCCGGCTACGGCCGGCAGTCCCAGCCCGCGGGCGAGGATGGCCACGTGCGACGTGGCGCTCCCCATGGTGGTGCAGAGCGCGCGCACCTTGGTGCGGTCGAGCGCCGCCGTGTCCGATGGAGTGAGGTCTTCGGCCACGACGATGGAGTCGGCGGGCACGTCCACCGGCGCCGAGCCGCCAACCAGGAGCTGCAGCACGCGGCGCCCGACATCGCGCAGGTCGGTGGCGCGTCCGCGCATGACGGCATTGGAGAGTGCGGAGAGCCGGTCGGCTTGCGAGGTGTAGGCCTGACGCCAGGCCCACGCGGCCGAGTCACCCGCGCGCACCTGTGCGGCCGCGCGGTCGAGCACCTCCGGGTCTTCGAGCAGTTCCTGATGCGCCGCGAAGATGGCGGCGTGGTCGGCATCGGCCTCTTCGGTGAGGTGTTGGCGTAACCCTTCCAGCTGCACATGCGCGGCGCTCAGCGCCGACTCGAGCGCGCGCTGTTCTTGTGCCGGGTCGGCGCCCCGCTGCTCGACGACCGCGTCGTCGTGGCGCAAGTGGAAGACTTGCCCGATGGCCAGCCCAGGCGACGCGGCGACGCCGCGCAACACTCCTTCGGCGACGGGCTCGGTGGTGGAGAGGGTGACCGGCGCGGGGCGCGCGGGCGCGGGTTGTCCGTGTGCGGGTTTCCCGTGCGCCGCGCCAGCATCGAGATCCGTCGCGAGCAATGCGACCAGCTCTTGAATGGCCTCAGCCGCGTCGCTGCCGCGTCCCACCACCGTGAGGGTGTCTCCGCCGCCCACTTCGAGGGCCATGATGGAGACGACACTGCGCGCGTTGGCTTCCTGCCCGTCTTTGTGCAGCCGGAGGTCGGCGGCAAAACGCCGAGCGGCGGCCGCGACCACCGCGGCGGGGCGCGCGTGCAGGCCCGTGCGCGCTCCCACGACGACCGGGGCGGAGGAGATGGCCGAATCTGCGGCGGCCGGTGCGGCGGGAGCGCTCGGGTCGGCCTTGAGCTCGACCTCGAACAACACGTCGTGGCCCGCCACCACCATCCCCGAGCGCGGCCGCAGCGCGGCAACGCGGTCCATGTTGGAGATGACCACTTCCGTGAGAAGTGATCGGGCGCGCCGAGCGACGGCGTCGATGTCGAAACGGAGGAGCACGTCGCCGGCGCGCACCTGCTGGCCGGCTTTGACGGCGGGGTGGAACCCGGCCCCCTGCAGTAGCACGGTATCCAGTCCCACGTGGATGACGATCTCGAGGCCGGACGCCTCGAGGGTCACGGCGTGGGAAGCGCGATGGACCTGCCGCACCACGGCATCGCAGGGGGCAAGCACTTCGCTCCCGAGCGGATCGATGGAGAGACCATCACCGGCGAGCCGTTGGGCAAAGACCGGATCGGGCACGTCCTCGAGGGGGACGATAACGCCCGAGACGGGGGCGAGCAGCGTGAGCGTCGCGCGACCGGTGGTCGGCGCGAGGGTGGACTCCGACATCAGAGGCACGTGGCTGTGGGGGTGGGGGCGGGATGGAATCGTCGCTCCAAGCGCAGCCGCATGGAAGGGGGTTGTCACTGGGGGGCGCTTGACTAGATGTTAAAAAGGTATAGTTTTTATGCCAAAGAAGGGGGTTTTGTGCAGTTTGAGTTCGACCCACTCAAGAGCGCCAGCAACTTCGCCAAGCACGGCATCGACTTCGACGCCGCGCAGGCGCTGTGGCGCGACGATCGACTGTTCGAAGTGCAGGCGAGGACCACCGATGAACCACGTTGGCTGGTCGTGGGACGCATCGCGGGTGTCGCCTGGTCGGCGGTGGTCACGTATCGTGATGATCGAGTCCGTTTGATATCCGTGCGCCGCGCGCGCGCTGAGGAGGTGGCGTTGTATGAAGGCGAAGGACTTTGACCGCAAGTTCGACCGCGAGGTCGACATCACGGATGATCTCGATCTGTCCACTGCGCGTCGCCCGACGCAAGCACCGCGTCGCGTGAACGTCGACTTTCCCGTCTGGATGATTGACTCGCTCGACCAGGAAGCCGCGAGACTCGGCGTCACGCGGCAGTCGATCATCAAGGTGTGGATCGCCGAACGCCTCGAGAAGCGGGCGTCGTGAGCATCCGCAGCGGTCGCTCGTGACACTCGCGACACTGTCGCGAGCGGTCACCGATGACCCGCGAAGCGTATACTGTGCGACGCTACACAGTCTGTGTCTGCTCGCGGCGGGACGCCCGGCAGATGCCGTGGCCGAAGTGCAGCGCGCGTGCGCGTTGGACCCGCAGGCGTTTCTGCCGTTGTTCGTCCGTACTTACGTCCTGACGCTCTCCGGCGACGCGGATGGTGCCCTCGCGGCTGCCAACTCGGCGTTCGCCGTGATCGGGCGCAACCCGTGGGTCCTCGCGTCCTTGCCCAACGCCTACCTGCAACGAGGACAGCCGAAGCTCGCGGAGGCGATCTACGCCGAGCTGCAGGCGCGTGCGCAGACGGAGCAGGTGTCGTGTATGGTGCTGGCCCTTGCCGCCGACACACTGGGCCGGATGGATGAGGCGATCGACTACGCGATCGAGTCCGTGGCGCGGTCTGACAACACCGGGCCGTTCTGGACGCGGTCGCCTATGTTCTGCGCGGCCTTTCACGCGCATCCGCGGTATCCGGAGCTGCTGCGGGCGATAGGACTGTAAGCGGTGCGACGCTCCCTCCTGCTCGTCTTGCTCGCGCTCTCCGGCTGCAGCGCCGGGACGGCTTCATCGCCGGTCGCTCCCGTGCCTCCCGCGGTGCCATCGGTGGTGCCGCCCGTCGTGTGGACCACCACCGCCATCAGCGCGCCGCGCGTGCAGTATCGTACCTTCTCCAGTGTGATCGCGCGCGCCACCGTGAGTTATCACGTGTACACGCCGCCGCAGTACGATAGCGAACCGGCGAGACGCTTTCCGGTGCTCTACTGGCTGCACGGGAGTGGGGGCGGACTCGGGGGCATCGCCATTCTCACGGCGTACTTCGACGACGCCATTAGCGCGGGACGCACTCCGCCCATGCTCGTCGTGTTCCCCAACGGTATGGCGTCGAGCATGTGGGCCGATTCCAAAGACGGACGCGTCCCCATGGAGTCCATGGTGGTGCGCGACTTGGTGCCGCATGTCGACGCGACCTTTCGCACTGTGGCCACGCGCGACGGCCGGTTGCTGGAAGGGTTCAGCATGGGCGGGCTTGGCGCGTCACGATGGGGGCTGCGCTACCCCGAGGTGTTCGGCGCGATGAGCATGTTCGCCGCGGGCCCGCTCGATCTCGACTTCAATGGGCCACGCGCGACGGGGAATCTCGCCGAACGGGCGCAGATCCTGCGCGACGTGTACAGCGATGACATGACGTACTATGTCGCGCAGAACCCGTTTACGGTGGCCGAACAGTATGCCGCTACGATACGCGGGACATCGCGCGCGCTGACGCGTTTTCGCCAAGTGGTCGGACAACTCGACTTCACGTTGCCGGCCAACGACGAATTTCGCGCGCATGTCACACGACTGGCGATCGTGCAGGAGTACACACTGGTGCCGAATGTAGGGCACGATACGATGGCGCTCCTCGAGGCGCTCGGCGATCGGAACTTTGCGTTTTACCGCGCGGTGTTCGGGGGGCGGTGATGAGTACGCCACCGTGATGGGTCTGCAACCTCGCGGCTGGGGAACTCAGTCCGTCTAGCGCGGCTTTCTCGGTGTATGCATACCGCGGTGCGCGCTCTTCTCCTGCTCCTCCCCTCCCTGCTGCTGGCGGTTGGCGCACTCGCCACCCCTCATCGTCCCGCCACGGAGCCTCTGCCTATGTCAGCGCCGGTCACCCTCTTCACCTTCGACCGCGCCGACGAGGCCGAGTGGAACGTGGTCAACGACGGCGTCATGGGCGGCCGTTCGGCGGGGTTCGTGGCCGTCGAGCAGGGCACGCTACGCTTCACGGGCACGCTGGTCACGCAGGGGGGCGGCTTTACCTCGGTGCGTGCACTCCGCGCGGTGGACCTCACCGGTCAGCAGGGGATCGAGCTCCGCGTACGCGGCAGTGGCCGTCAGTTCGAGGTGGAGCTCGATGATGGCGAGCGCGCGTACGGTCGCACCGTCTCGAGGCGGGCGCCATTTGCGACGTCGGCCGAATGGACGCTGGTGCGCGTGCCATTCAGTGCGCTCCGCAGCACGATCTTCGGCCGGGCGGTGAATGCGCCGCCCATCAACGTCGCGCGCATTCGCGGCCTCGGGTTGTACATGGTCGATGGAAAAGACGGGCCCTTTCACCTTGATGTGGACTATGTGCGGTCGTACGGGGCGGGTACCGAGTAACGGTGTCGCTCCCTCGTGAGCCGAGGCGCGCCATGTTATCGACAATGACCGTCTCTTCTCTGTTCACGATCCGGAAATACTTTGAGCGATAACCCTTCGCCGGCGCAGCGCCTGAGCGCGGCGCTCGCCGACCGCTACCGCGTCGACCGCGAGCTCGGCGCCGGCGGCATGGCGACGGTGTGTCTCGCGCACGACATCAAGCACGCGCGCGATGTCGCGATCAAGGTCTTGCACCTGGACCTCGGCGCCGCGCTTGGCGGGGAACGCTTTCTCTCCGAGATCCGCACCACGGCGACTACCGCCGGTGGCCAGCTAGCCGTCCGCACTTTGCGGGCTCACCACATCGCCCCGCGCCCCTGCTAGCGGAACGTGTCGGCGATATTGAGAATCTTCCAACCGGTCGTCGTGCGGTTGAGCTGAAAGGCATCGTATCCGCTATGACTGACCTTGCCGCCGATACGGAGCTGGTACTCCGCCCACACCGTGGCCAGGTCTCTGTCCAACTGCATTCGGATGTTGCGGATCGGTTCGTCGAGGGTGGGATTGGCGGGCGCTGTGGCCGCGGTCACGAACTGCGTACAGGGGTCAGAGTCGTTGAACGACTCTGACCCCTGTACCCTCACTGGCGCAGATCCCGGGTCTCCGGGTGGCGGGGCGGGGTTCGAGTTTTTCCTTCAAAGGCAGAAACGAAATCTGCGCGCGGTAGGTGCAAAGCTCGGCGTTGCGACGATCCTCGAGGGCACACTGCGGCGCGCCGGCACCCGACTGCTCTGGCGCATTACTGCCTCGCGAACGCGCTGCAGTGTGCCGGTCGGAATGAGGAGGCTGTCGCGATTGCCGAGAAGGCGCTGCAGATGTCGCAGCGCCATTCCTGGGCGCTGTCCATTCTCGTGTCCACGTATGCGGCGTGGGGGAAGCCTGAGCAATCGCGTGCGCTGTATAAGGAACTTGCCGATTTTAGCACGACCGGTTGTGTGCAGCCCTCAATGCGTTGCAGCGCCGCCGCCGATGCGGTTGGTCTCGACGAGGCCATCGCCATCGCGCAGCGCGCGATCGATGACCGCGATCCCTTCTTTGTCATGCAAGCGCGTACCTGGCCGGGGTACGATAGGCTGCGCACCGACCCGCGGTTCGGCGACCTCGTACGCCAACTTCAGCTGCCGAACTATCAGCCCGGCCGGTAACGGGTTCAACCACTCCGACTCCTTGAACGCCGTGATCTTTCACGGGGTCAGCGCTCGTCTTTGCCGCGCACCAAGATGCCAGCCAGTGGCATTGCGAAACCCGGGAGAACGTCTTCTCCGTCAAGCGCCGCCGACGCATCAACGATCGTATCGCTCCCGTTGGCGCGATACACTCGCCCAACCCGTCGATCGGGGTCGATGACCCACACCAGCGCCGTTCCTGCGGTGAGCCAGTCGGCCACCTTGGCCAGCACGTCGCCAGGACGATCACCGGGTGAGAGTACCTCGACGGCGAGATCGGGAGCGAGTTCGGCAAAGCCGGTACTAATGGATGGAATACGCTCCCAGGCCACGAACGCCACGTCGGGCGCCCGCACCGTATCCGGCCGTCGTTGCAGCGTGAATCCGGTCTCGGCGGCGAGGACTTCCCCGAGCGGATGTATGGCCGCTCGCGCTACCTGATCACGTTCCAGAAACGCCGCGATACATACCAGGATGCGCGCCGCAATACTACCATGCCGATAGCCAGCCGGTTCTCGTACCACGAGCACACCGCGCACCAGTTCGGTACGCATGCCGCGCGCATCGTATGCGAGCAGTTGGTCTGCCGTCATGAGATCGGCAGGCCCGTCCATCGAAACCGAAGGTACCGAGTACATAGGGGCAGACCTCTGCACAGATCGTGTCTGAGTCATGCGGCAACGGTACAACACGCCATCATCGCCACGTCATCTCACTGCACGAAAAAGCTACGCTCGGCGTGCGCGCCGAGTCCAGCCGGTCATGGTCAGCGCACAGGCAACGTCGGCATGTACGTTTCGCCTGATGTCACACCCAACCGCGCAATGATCTCGGCGGCGGCTGGATAGCGCTGCGTCAGTTCGTCGACGCCCCCCGCCTCGAAACACGCCGGCGTGAAGCCGGGCGCCAGGGTACAGCCGTACAACGCATACGCCCCACCGGGCAGCAGCGCGCCGGCCTGCCATGTTCCTGCCGGGACGACATACTGTGGAGACTGACCGGCGAGCGGATCGGTCCCCATGACCACGCTGCTGGTGCGGCCGTCGTCGTGCAGCAGATACAACACGAACGGATCCCCAGCGTAGGCGTGCCACACTTCGTCGTGTGTGAGCCGATGAAAGCGCGACACACTCCCCAGGCTATCGGCAAAGAGGCCGATCATGGCCGTCCCCACCGGACTGCCGCTGGCGAGCGTCCCCGTGGCTTGCCACGTCTGGCGATACAGCGTGCCTTCAACTGGAAGTCGCTGAAATCGGTACTGACGGAGCAGGGCCATAGTCGCCGCCGACACCGGCATCCCGCTGTAGTGCTCGAGTTCCATCACATCTACGATGGCCGCCGCATCGATGGGGCCGTAGCAATGCGGGTAGAGCTCGCCGGGTTCATCGCTCTTGGGTGTATCCGACGGCAGCGGCGCCGGTGGTTCGTACACGAGCGGTGCGGTCAGCAACGTGGGGTCGATGACCAACACGACCACGTCGGGCAGGCCGGCAAAGTAGGCGTGTGCGGTGGGGAGCACCTGATGTGCGCGCGACAGGTGGATGAACCCTTCGTGATCGAGGCTGTCGGCGCGGTACTGCCCGCTGGCCTGCGCGTGACGAGCGGCGTCGCGCGAACAGAGGTGAAAGACCGTGTGGTCGAGGAGGTCGGTCATCGAGACGTATCGCTTACACGGATGCGCACGCCAACCGTTCGCGGAGCGCCCGCGGCGGCCACCTGCGCGTTGAGAAAGAAGTTGCGGGTGATGTCATACTGCCGTCCCGTGAGATTCCGCGCCCATAGCTCCACCGTAAATGGACTGCTCGCCCGTTGCCAGGTGAGCGTGGCGTTGACCAGCGTATACGACGGGAGATCGTACTGCGGCGAAAAAATCACGCGCGATGCCTGCTGCGTGTCGCGATAGCTCGCGCTCAGTTGCGCGCGCCACAGCTGTGACCGGAGCACCCGCGTGATGGTTGCGGCGCCGCCGAGTGACACGCGCGGAATGGGCAAGCGCTCACCGGAGAAGTCGCGCTGCACCTCGCGGCCGGCAGCAACGGACGCCTGCGCGTCGGTGGTGAAAAACTCGCGAAACGTCCCGCCCGTCACGGCGGCAAACGGGGCGATCTCCACGCCACGCGCCGGCTCCCACACGACTTCGGTTTCCATGCCCAGCACGCGGGACCGCTTGGCATTCGCAATGCGACCGATCGGCCCCCGCGACACGTTGTCGTACACGGTCGAGAGCACTTGCTGATCGCGATAATCGTACAGGTACGTCGCCGCGTTGACGCGGAGTGATCGTGTGGGTTGGAGCTTGGCCCCAACCTCCAGCGCATCCACGCGCTCGGGCGCGAACGCGGCCAGCTGCGCGACGTTGGTGGTGTTATACGCGGTAAATCCGCCGCTCTTGATGCCACGATTCACGCCGACCCACGCGAGCGTACGGCTGCTGGGCCGATACTCGAACGCCAGCGTTGCGGAAGGCAGGCGGGTAAGTAGCGAGCGGTTCGTTGGCGGTACGAACGTGACGGCCGGCGCAATGAAGCCGGTGGTGAGGCCGTCGAGCTGGCGGTGTTCGTACTCCATCCGCACGCCGCCTACCAGGCGCCACACCGCCGACAGCGGCAGCCCGACCTGTCCAAAGAGTGCCGCTACCGAGGCCCGCTGTCCGTATTGCGTACGTGCGGCAGCGCCCAGCCCTGGGACATCGGTGAAATCGGAGTAGAACCGCGCATCCAGCGCTTCGCGCGCGGCATACACTCCCCCGAGCCACTCGAATCGCGCGGAGTCGCGCGACGCGATACGCAGTTCTTGTGAGAACACCCGGATGTCATCGTAGAACGCTTCATCCGATTCCGCCGACGCCGACGCATCCCAATCGCCAATCTCACGTCGCCGGAATGTTTGCCAGGCCGTCACCGACGCCACCGCAAATGCCCGTCGCGTGTGCGACGCTTCGACGGTGAGTCCCCCGGCCCGATTGTCGCGCCCAGGTTTGCGCGACGCATCGACGCCAAGGATATTCGCAAATGCGGGACGGAGTGCCCATCCTGTGTTTCGGGAAGACACATCGGCCGGAATGGTAGCCCCCGCGCCGCCGCGTGTCGCAAAATCGCGAAAGAGTAGCAGGCCTTGAGCGTCGCCACGATCCTGTTCCACACGACCAATGAGCTTCACGCGCGACGCGAGAGTGGGCGTCCACGCCACCTGCGCGCGGAGGGCGCGCTGGTCACGATCGCCAAGCGACTCGCGCGTGAGGCGATTGCGCTGCCAGCCGCCACCCTGTTGCGTGGCCACGGACAGGCGCGCGAGCAGCGTGGAGGTGATCGGGAGATTTCCAATGGCTTCGGCGTCGAACGCCCCGAAGGATCCGCCCCCGACCTGCAGCGAGCCTTCACGCCGGTTCACGGGCGACTGACTGACGACGTTGATCGCGCCGCCCGTGCTGTTCCGTCCGTACAGGGTCCCTTGCGGACCGCGCAACACTTCAACGCGGGCGACATCGAAAAGCAGTCCCTGCGTCTGCACGGGGAACGGGAGGGCGACCTGATCCTGATACACACCCACCGTGCTGCTGTTATTGCTGGCGTAGTCGTTGAAGCCAATGCCGCGCAAACGATACTGTGGCTGCCCCCCGCCGAAGGCCGGTTCGATTTCCAGCGACGGAACGACCCGTTGCAAGTCGAAGGGGCTGACCACGCCACGCTCGGCGAGTTGCGTGCCGGTGAGCGCGGAGAGTGCGACGCCGGTACGCTGGGCCGACTCGGCACGCCGTTGAGCCGTCACCACCACGGTTCCCAATCCCGTTGGACGCCGCAGTGAGTCGGCGCGGGTAGAATCGATCTGCGCCGATGCCCTTGTCGCGACCAGTGGGACCGCCAACACCAGCGCGACGGCAGAAAGACGGGGACAACGCAAAGAAGCGCACATGGGCACAGTATAATCGGGGGCCGGGGACGGGCGCACGACCGCTGCCGGTGGTTGCATGCCGAAACATCCGCGGGCGAACCATCGTAGGCAACAGACGTTACTTTCCCGTAGCGTTTTCCTCCGCCCCTTTGCCCGCGCATGACTGCCCCTCTCATTTCCGCCCGCGACCTCACGCGACGCTACGGCCCGGTAACGGCGCTCGACGCGCTCACGGTGACCATCGAGCCCGGCATTACCGGGCTCGTGGGGGCGAACGGCGCCGGCAAGAGCACTTTCGTCAAGATTCTCCTCGGCATTGTCGATCCGAGTGACGGCGGTGCCGACGTGATGGGGCACGATGTGGTGCGTGACCGCGAACAGATTCGCGCGCTGGTGGGCTACATGCCCGAACACGATTGTCTGCCGCCGGACATGAGCGCCACGGAGTTCGTGAGCTTCATGGCACGCTGCAGCGGGCTGCCGGTGACTGCCGCACGCGAACGCACCGCCGAAGTGCTGCGCCACGTGGGGCTCTTCGAAGAGCGCTACCGCCCCATGGGTGGCTACAGCACCGGCATGGCGCAGCGCGTGAAGCTCGCGCAGGCGCTCGTGCACGATCCGCGCATTCTCATTCTCGATGAACCCACCAACGGGCTCGACCCCGAGGGGCGCGACGAGATGCTCGCTCTGGTGTCGCGCACGGGCAAGGAGTTCGGGATTTCGGTGCTGGTGTCGTCGCACCTGCTGGGTGAGTTGGAGCGCATCTGTGATCGTATTGTGCTCATCGAGCAGGGACGACTCCTGCGCTCGGCGCAGGTTGGCGCGCTCACCACGCAAATGTCGACGCTGGTGGTCGAGCTCGATGGCGACGAAGCGGCGGTTGTCGCGTTCGTCGCACTCGTCGTCGCTGCGGGACTTGCCGTCGAACAGGAACGGCAGCGCGTGCTGGTGGAGATTCCCGATCATGTCGACGCCGAGGCACTGCAGCATGTGCATGATGTCGTGCGTGATGCTGCCATGGCGAGTGACGTCGGACTGCTGCGGCTCGAACGTCGCCGCGGACATCTGCAGGATCTGTTTGCCGGGGCGGTGGCATGAGTGACAACAGCACCTCCACCATTCACGACCTCGGCTACCGTCGTTACGATGGTGCACGTGAAGGTTCGCGTGGCGCATTTCGGGCGCTGTACTGGCAGGGCTTCCGCGCCATGTTCGGCGTGGGTCGGCCGTGGAAGACCAAAGCGGTGCCGGTGTTCGTGAGTGTGGTAACCATGCTGCCGGCGCTCGCATCGGTGGCGGCCAGCGGCGCCACGCAGGGGCAGCTTCCCATTACATACGCCAATGTCATTGGCGCGCAATCGCTGTTGTTTCTGCTCTTCAGTGCGGCGCAGGCGCCCGAGATGCTGTGTCGCGATCAGCAGCATCGCGTACTGCCGCTGCTGTTCACGCGCGATGTCACACGCACGCACTACGCGCTGACGCGGTTACTGGCGCTGTTCACCGCAATGTTCTTCGTGGCGGCGGCGCCGTTGCTTATTCTGTATCTTGGGGAAATCGGTGTGGCGAAAGACCCCGGTGCGGTGTTCGATACCATGGGTGGCAAGATCGGGCCGGTGCTGCTTTTTGCCGCGCTGCTTGCGTGGGTCATGAGCACGGTGAGCGCGTTTCTCGCGAGCCTTACGCCCCGCCGCGCATATGCGACCGCCGCCATCATTGGCGTGTTTCTGTCTACGGTGGTCATTTCGCAGGGCTTGCAGGATTTGACGGGGATGTCAGAAGCAACGACCAAGCTCATTGATCCCATCGAGACGCTGCGCACCACCGCCATGCAGCTGTTCGGCGAGACCAAGCGGTGGATGGAGCTCACGCCGCCGCTATCGGTGTGGGTGCATGTGGCGTTGCTGTTCACACTGGGGGCCGTTGCCACCTTGGGGTTGGTGTGGCGCATGCGGCGGGTGACGGTATGAGCGCGCCCGAGGTGACGAAGCAGGCGTTGCTCACGGCGACGCCGCTCGTATTCGACCATGTATCGCACTGGTATGGCGACGTGGTGGCGGTGAATGATGTAACGGCGACGGTGGAACCGGGCATTACCGGATTGCTGGGCCCCAATGGCGCCGGCAAGACGACGTTGCTGCAGCTGGCGGCGGGGCTGATGCCTCCAAGCGGAGGTACGGTGCGCGTGTTCGGCGCGTCGCCCGTGCGGAACCCCGACATCTATCGGCACGTGGCGCTGGTGCCGGAGCGTGAAGCGCTGCCCGGTATGTTGTCGGCGCGCGCGTTCGTCGAAGCGCGTGCCACGCTGCTCGGGTTGCGTGATCCGCGTGGCGCCGCGCAGGCGGCGCTCGAGATGGTCGAAATGGATACCGTGGCCGACCGCGCGGTGTCGGGCTTTTCCAAAGGCATGCGGCAGCGCACCAAGCTGGCCGCGGCGCTCGTGCAGCAGCCCAAACTCGTGCTGCTCGATGAACCGTTCAACGGGCTCGACCCGCGGCAGCGTCTGCAAATGATGCAGTTGCTGGAGGCGCGCGCCGCCGAAGGCACGGCGGTGCTGCTGTCGAGCCACATCCTCGAGGAGATCGAGGGCGTGGCCTCGCGCATTCTCGTGATGATCGCGGGGCGGTTGGCCGCCAGCGGCGATCATCGGACGCTGCGCCGCATGATGACCGATCGTCCGCATACGGTGCGCATTCGCGCGAGTGATGTGCGCCTGTTGGCGTCGCGCCTCGTCACGGAACCGGCGGTCATGGGCGTCGAGGTGGAAGGCCCCGACGCGATGCATGTGCGGACCACCGACTACACGGCGTTCTCGCGCGTACTCGTGCGCGCGGCGTACGGCGGTGGGCAGGCCCCACCTATCTCGCTCTTCGATGTGCAGCCAACCGATGAATCGTTGGAGCACGTGTTCGCTTACCTGGTGGAGCGCTGATGCCGACCATGACTTCAGAGCGCACCACGGCCCCCGCGCATGGGCGGGTGTCGTTCGTGCGCACGGCATTGGTTCTCATGCGGCTGGCGTGGGCGCGGACCGGTTCGTGGCTGCTCATTGCCGGCATCGTAGTGCTGTTGCTGCTCCCGATGCTCTTCTCGCTCATCTTTGCGAGTCGCGGCGCGCTTTCGGGCGATCCGGTGGACTTTCTGCTCGCGCGTTACGACACGATTGTCTCCGGACTCGCGACGCCGCTCATCGCGCTGTTGCTCGGCACGAGCGCGTTCAGTGCCGAAACCGATGATGGCACGTTGCTGTATCTCGTGACGACTACCACGCCGCGCTGGTGGATTGTCTCGGCGCGACTGCTCTTCGCGAGCCTGCTGACTGGTGTGCTCGCGAGCGTGTCGGTCATTGGCGCCGGTTTCATTGCCGTGGGCTGGAGCGATCCCGAGGGCGTCGTGAGTGCGTTTGCCGTGGCGGTGTTCTACGGCGGCGTCACGTACGCGGCGCTGTTCACGATGTTGGCGCTCATCACGCGTCGTTCATTGGTGATCGGGCTCATTTACGTGCTCTTCTGGGAAGGCGCGTTGAGCGATACGTTCCAGGCGATCCGCTTTCTGAGTGTGCGGAAGTGGATGACGGCCATTGCCGAGCCGATGATCGAGGGTGGCGGCGACAGTGTGGGGCCGTCGGCAACCTATGCGCTCGTCGCGGCGGCGGTCGTGGTGGCCATCACCGTGTACATTGGCGGCCGTCGACTGGATGAACCGCGCATGGGCAAGATCGGCTCGTAGTCGTTCGTCGTGCGTCGCGCCGTCAGCGGTTGTTCTGGGCGATAGCGGCGCGCAGCTCGAGATCGGGGAGCACGCGCTTGAGAATGCCGTCGACGCTGCTGAGGCGCGCGGCGGGACTGCGTTCCGCGAGCAGCTGATAGCGCTGCGTGAGGTCGACATCGATCATGGCGGCAATGCTCCAGGGGAGCTGTGCCGGATCGTCGGGGAGTGTGGGCATGACGCTTTGCTCGCCATTGAGCAGGTGCACCGCCTTCACGACGCGCCGGAAGTTTTGCGCGACATCGTCGGATGCGACCGCCAGCGCAACGGCGTTGGTCCCTGCCGTATCGGCGACGAACGATACCTCGGCGACGTTGTAGGGCGCGTCGTCGTCGACAAAGCTGTCGAGTACAAATCGTTCCCGCCCGGTAACCACGATATTCGCGCGGCCGTCGGGCATGACCTCGGCCTCGGTCACCTCGGCCACGCAGCCCATCCGCCCACTGGGGAGGTCACGTTCGGCCACACCGCTGATGCCGGTGAGAATGCCAAAGCGTGAGTCGCCATTCTGAATGTCCTTGAGCAGCTGCCGATAGCGCGGCTCGAAGAGATGCAACGGCATCGTCGTGCCCGGAAAGAGGACGACGTTGAGCGGGAAGATGGGCAGGCGCTGGTCAGGCATTACACAAATGTGGCGACCCGCTCGATCGAATGCCGGTGGGAGCGGAATCCGTCGTCGGCGCCGCGACCGAGTGCGACGAGCGCGGTGATGGTCGCGGTGGCGGGGACGCCCAGGATCTGCTTCACCTGGTCGGCCTGGAAGCCGAGCATGGGTGAGGTGTCGAACCCCTCGCTCTTGGCGATGAGCAGGAGGTAGCCGAGCGCGATGTTGCACTGCGCGTTGGCCCAGACGCCACGGGCCTCCGTGGTCATGCTGCCGAAGGTGTTGGTCAGCATGGCGATGGTGCCCGCCTTCTTGTCGGCCGGGAGGTCGGGATGCACGACCTCGTCCAGGTGCGCCATGGTGTCTTCCATGTCGGCGTACATGGCGATGACGACGGGTGCGTCGCCCACCTGCTTCTGGCCGTAGGCCGCGGCGCGGAGCTGGTCTTTGGCCTGCTGATCGCGCACGACGACGAAGCGCCAGGGCTGGAGGTTGAACGCCGACGGGGCGCGGCCGGTGAGCTCGAGGAGGCGGTGGAGTTCGTCGTCGGTGACGGGCACGTCGCGGTAGCTGCGCACGGAGTGGCGGGCGAGGGCGGCGTCGGCGGCGGAGAGGCGGGGGGACGCGGTCTCGTGTTCGCCGGTGAGGAGGGCGTCGGCGGCGATGTCGTGGGCAAGCATCTTAGTATTGTCCTGTTGTTTCGAGTGTGTTTGTGATAACAAACGTTGTGGCAAATGAACGGGTTCCCAGCGCGTTTGCGGAGGCCTCAGTTACCGGGGCAGTTCCGGCGGATACCGCGGAGGAGTGCGGTGAGTGTGTGCCGCTCTTCGTCGGCGAGCCCTTCGAAGACCGACGACTCCGCCTCTGCCACGTTCGGCGCGGCGCTCGCGAGTAGCTCGCGCCCCTTGTCGGTGAGGGAGGTGTGGACGATCCGACGGTCTTTTGCATCGCGCGATCGAGCCACCAAGCCGGCAGTATCGAGACGGTCGAGCATTCTGGTGACATCGGGACCAGGAACTGCCAGATGGCGTCCGAGCTCGCTACAGCCCGCGCCGGAAGCGGCGTGGCGGTCGATGACCACGAGCAACTCGAACTGCGCTGCGGTAATGCCAAAGGGATCGAGTGCCCGAGACAGCAATCGCTCCACATGCGCGGCCGCCGCCCGGAGGGCGAAAACGGAGCTGGACATGCACTCCGACGCGGCAGTGGCGGTGGTGGTGCTCTCGGCCTCTAGCATCTTAGTGCTAAGTATACTGTTAAAACGAATGTCGTCAAGCGACGTTGATAAGTCGCTTTTCAGCCGGGTTTTGTCGCGGGGTACGCTACCAATGACTCCCGCCGCGCCATACATTGCCACCACTCGCTGGAGATGGCGAGTTCTCGTCGGCGCCGTGGCCAAGTGGTAAGGCAGGAGACTGCAAATCTCCCACCGTCGGTTCGATTCCGACCGGCGCCTCTGTGTAGGGCAACACTGAAGAGTATAGGGCAAAAGCGCTCCGTTCCCTCTGGACGGAGCGCTTTTGCGTGACGGAAATTCGATGGGAATGATCGCGTCGCGGCGCCGCCAATCGGGGCCGAGCGGGCAGCCGGTAACAACTCCGGTAACAAGCCGTAGGCGCCGTAGCGTTCACTAGCAGCCGCGGAGGCCAAATGTTGACTGTCCAGGAAGCCGCAGCGATCCGCGCAAACCTGTTCGAAGCCGCCCATTACCTCGTTGACGAACTGCCGGCCAACCTCTGGCACCGTGACCGGTCGGGCGCCCTCACCGCTGCGCGACCGCATTCATCGCAAGCGCTCGCGCTCGACGTGCTCGGTACCATTCGGGCTCTCCCATCGCTGCAAGCCGTCGCGGTCGCCTGGGCGGATCTCCTGAAGCTTCCGAGCTTCGGCCCGGTTTCGATTCAGCCCGAATTCATGATCGAGCGAGCGCTCCTCGGGGAGCCGAAATCCACCCAGGTCGACGCCCTCGTGAGTGGCGACGCCGCCTCCGCCCTCTTCGAATGCAAGTTCACGGAGCGGGATGGTGGCTCTTGCAGCCAGACGGCGAAGCGAGAGCTGCCGGATGGGCGCAAGGTCGCGCAGTGCAACGGCAGCTACGCCCCGCAGAAGAATCCGCACTCGACGCGGAGGCCGCCAACAGAGGACTCATGCGCTCTGACAGCCAAGGGCGTTCGCTACTGGGAGTACATCCCGGACGTGCTTGGCGTCCGCGCTGACGTAGTCCATCCAGTGTGCCCGTTCGCCGGTGGTGCCTACCAGTGGATGCGCAACTTGGTCGCGGCCCATGCCCTCACCCAGTCTTTAGGGCGGCCTCATGCGTTCGTGATCGCGTACGCCGACGGGCCGTTCGCAATGCCCCGGAAGGTGAAGAGCAAAGCGTGGCGCGAGTTCACGGCGGGACTCGCCGGCTCCGTCGCGCTCCGCCAGGTCTCGTTTCAAAGGCTCATCGCCGTTGCACGAGATGCCAGCGCGCCGAGCGACACGGTGATTCTGGATCGACTTGCCCAGTGGGTAGAGGGCAAGGTACAAAAGGCGGCCCCCTAAATTCCCGTTCGGCCAGTCACCAATATCGAGCGATGACACTCTCAAGCGCTGCGCATACTGCCCTCCAAAATCTCCCGCATCCGCCGTCGATCATCGACGAGTTCGGCTCACCCGGCTCGCACATCGTGTTTCTCCTCGACGAGAATCACGAGGTTCCTGAGGTCATCACCGACAACATCCGCACCGCCAGAATGCTGGTGATGAGCGATCTTGTAAACGTGATCGGTGTTGAGGACGTCCCGGCCGAAATCGACGAATTCCAAAGCAGTGCTCCAACGCCGCTCTTCAATTCTGGCCTACCCGCGTTTCCGCGTCGGCCTAGCGAGTTTGAATCTGCGATGCGAAGCGATGGGACCTTAGTGGTGGGCATCGATAGCCCAGGTTGGATCGAAAAGATTATGGACGACGTATCCGATGGCACGACGCCAGAGGCGCGTGACCATCTGGGCCAGGAGGAACGCTCTCGTCACTTTGTGCGAGCGTTGATACGAGAGCGGGCAGTTCGTCAGCTCGCAGGGAACAGTTTGATCTCGTGCGGCACAGACCACAACACGCACATACTTGCGATGGCACGGGATCCGAACCGCCCTCTTTGGTGGCCAGACTGGGCCTTCATTCGAATTCGAGCGGGCGCCCATCCGTAGCAGCCGGAAAGCAACTCCGAAGTACCCCCCAAAGGCCTGAGATGACCGCCGACAAACCAATTCTCGAAAGTGGTTGGGCGTATGAGTACGCTGTAGACGTCGCCCTGCGTCTCGAAGTACTTCTCAAGAATCATGGGGTGGCAATAGCACCAGGAAGTGAGCTAGAGGAGCGCGTACTAAAGGTGCTCCAGCTCTCTGATTTTCAAGCACAGGGCAGGATTGATGGCGACGTGCGAGAGTTCTTTCGAAATCTCATCGGAGTCGCAGAGCTTGCGCGCCTCATCATTGACGCCGAGAAATCGCCAGAGTTTGCTACGCTGCTCCCGCATCTTCGTCTGCTAAATGAAGGTTCTGCAATTCAGAACGCTCGTTCGTCAGGTCGCGACTCTGCAACTAACAAACTCTTCGAACTGTTTGTCGCGACGCTAGCGTTGACCTGTGGTTCGCAGACTGAGCTCGACGACCCGGTTAGCTCCACCGGAAAGAATCCGGACGTGCTCGTTTCCACCAAGGGCAAACGATGGGGAGTGGCGTGCAAGGTTCTGCATGGTGTGAACCCCGAGGGATTTCTCGATCACCTTGTGAAAGGCATCGATCAAGTTGAAGTCTCAGAGGCGACCGTCGGTGCGGTGGTGTTCAATCTGAAGAACATTCTACCGCATGACGAACTCTGGCCGCTTGAGCCGACAACAAATGACAACAGCGATTCGCGTGGCGTGGCGAAAGTCCCGTTCGCATTTGCCACTCCTTCAGAGCCGTATGCGCTGCTGGAGCGCTGGGTCGCCGGGTTTGCGCGCTCGATTCGCGCGCACGTTCCGAAGGGGCATCTCGAATCCCTATTCGCAGGCAAGAAGTGCATTCCAGGACTGCTATTCTGGTCTCACACCGTTTCTGGCATCTCGGTCGATGGTCGACGTGCGGTTGCCTCCGTCCGAGCAATGAACTTCTTCGGTCTAGGTGAGGTCGACCAAGAAGACCGCGAGTTTCTGGAATGTCTGAATTGGGCGGCGTTCGCCGACTCACCGAGTCGCGCCGCGCGAGCAACACCCTGAACCCCGGGCTTGCGCCTTAGTGCTCGCGCTATGGGTGATGCTTCTTGTAGACGCGAGCGAGGCCCGCTCGGTTAATGCGGAACGCGACGAGTTCGGCGCTCACCATAAAGCGCTGTGCAATGGTGACCGTATCCTCGTGCCGGCGATGCACAGCGTTGTACAGCTCCGGCCATGGAAGAACGCAGGCTGCGCCAATATTGAAGGCATCGTCCTCAACCGTCGCCGAATACGTCCGTGCCGATGAAGTGCTCGTTGACCGCGCTCGAGTTGGCGATGGGGGCTGAGCAGAAGTAACACTAATCAGGTTTGCGGCGAGCGCGCCGTCCGTTCTAACAGTCAGCGTAGTCTTTGGATGATCGAGCACAATATGCACGATCTCCTCCATCAACGTCACGCGCTGCCGCGCTTCGGTGTGCGTGGGGTTAAGTGCGATCAACTCTTCCCCGGCCGCGCCGATGCGACCGAAGCCGATGCCCGACCATTCTGCCGCGCACGTTGAGAGCATAGCTGAGGTAAGCATCGATGCGTCGATGAGGCGCGCCGGGATGGTCGGCAGCACAGCGAAGGGATCGACCACTGCGGTGGCACCAATTCCAAGGCGCCGTTTCACTTCAATCGCTGCAAGCTCGGTGGCCTTGCCATTCGCTGAGAACGGCAGAAAGAGCGAGGGCAAGACGTCGAAATGGCAAAAGAAGGGATGGCGGCTCGCCTCAGGGCGCTGAAGCTGACCGACGAACGATTTTGCAGCGGCGGGAGAATGAACGCCGACAGTTTGGGATTAGGGCGCTTGGAAGGGCTGTACTATCTCTCGTCCTGCGGACCCTTAGGCTGCCCCTCGGCAACCCGCTCCGCCTCTGCGCGCACGATCCGGTCAAACGTATCGGCAATGGAGCGCGCGAGCTCGTCAGACATGTGCTTGGTTGCGCGTAAATGAATCTCAATGGTACGTCGTAGGTCGGCGTCGGTTCTGACGACGTCGCCCTCGGTCGGGGCTCCGCCACTGGCTACCACCTGGACGCCCAGCCACGAGGCGAGCCGCTCGACAATGCTGAGGTCAGGCGTACTGCCCCGCTCGATTCGAGAAAGGGTGGCAGCGCTTATCTCGGTCGACTCCTCAACAGCTCGCAGTGACGCGCCGAGGGCTTTCCGGCGGCGGCGCAGCTCGGCGCCTAGTTGATCAACAGATACGGTGGGGGGCATGCACTGACGTGTCGAGGCTGTTTCAAGTATGAAACGGTTGTTTCACCGTTGACACGCTATCTGGTCCGCATTAGACTGGATTTCGTGTTGCATCGGTGAAACAAGCGTACCGGTGATGATACGGGCGATCAGGGGCGCCCGCTAGTCCCCTAAAACGATTTCACAACACGGAGGCGCGATGAACGCGGGCAAGAAGGCGGGCGTGCACACCACCCCCAATCCCTCGGGGAAGGGGTGGGTTAACCAACAGGGCGGGGAAGTTCTGAGTAACCACCGGCTCAAGGAGCGCGCCGTGGAGCAGGGACGCAGCGATGCGCAGAAGGCCAAGGTCGAGCATACGATCCACAACAAGGACGGGAAGATCGGGACGAAGAACAGCTACGGCGGCGACACCAATCCACCCAAGGACCGCAACCGCTAGTCGCTAGCTGCCGGGCCGAACATCGACGGCTGCGATGATCGGAATTCTACGAAACACAACATCGCGAGGTGGACAATGGGTCAAAGCACTGAGGTAGACGAGGTGGAATCGGCTGTAAACGAAACGGATGGGGTTGACGCGGGGGAGCGTGGCGAGGCCGAGAGGGGACGAAAGCGGAACACGATCTACGTGAACGCCGAGCCGCACCTCGTTTCGGACAAGGACATCTCCTTCGAAGAGGTAGTCGCTCTCGCCCGAGGGCTGCCAACGGGTCCGAATATTCTGTACGGTGTCACATACCAGCGGGGCCACGGCAATAAGCCAATGGGCACCCTGGTCGCCGGGCAGACCACGAAGGTCAAGAACGAGATGATTTTCAGTGTCACAGCCACTGATCGATCCTAGGATCGCCGCGAGTCAGGATCTCCAGCGCGCAGCCGACGAAGGCTACGAGCTGGAGATCCACGGCGGACATCTCGTGCTCCACGAAGTGCCATACGTGTCTGAGCAGCGAAACGTGCAGTTCGGGAAGCTCGTCATGCCGATCACCTTCGCCGGTGATGTTGCTGTGGCTCCCAACGACCATGTCGCGATGTGGGTGGGTGCCCACCCTGCGCATCAGGATGGTCGGCTGATGCGTATTACGGCGCAAACCGGCCACCCATTCTGGTTGAATCCGGCCACCCATTCCGGTTGAATCCGGCCACGCATTCCGGGTGAATCCGGCCACCCATTCTGGGTGATTCCGGCCACTCATTCTGGCGGAATCCGGCCAGGGGGCTACTAGCGGTGTTGCTGCAGTGACTGGTGTGGGATCCCCACCCCGCGTGATTCGTGCGTCCTTCCGGGACTTTAACCGGAGTGACCGCGTGCCCCGCGACAGGATCCCGATGCGAATGATTCGAGATGTACTCCGCCTCCGATTGGAAGCGGGCCTCAGCGAACGGCGCGCCGCGCGCAGCCTCGGCGTGCCGCGAAGCACGGTGCAGGACTACTGTGCGCGCTTCCGTGCGAGCGGGTTAACGTGGCCCCTCGCGACCGCGCTCACCGATGGCGCCCTCGAGGACGCCCTCTTCGCGCGCGCGACGACGCCCTCGTCGGCCACGCGCCCGCTCCCCGAGTGGGCGGTGATCGCGCAGGAGAAGCAGCAGAAAGGCGTGACCTTGTGGCTGCTGTGGCACGAGTACCGAGCGCGCGAACCGGCGGGGTACAGCTACAGCCAGTTCGCCGTCCACTATCGGCAGTGGCGCGCCACGATCGATCCGGTCATGCGGCAAGAGTATCGCGCCGGCGAACGCCTCTTCGTCGACTACGCGGGGCTGACCGTCGACATCGTCGACGCCACCACCGGTGAGATCCGCGAGGCACAGATCTTCGTCGCGGCGCTCGGCGCGAGCAACTACACGTTTGCTGAAGCGACGTGGACGCAATCGCTCCCCGATTGGATCGCGTCGCATGTGCGCATGCTGGAGTTTTTCGGGGGCGTCACGGCCCTGCTGATCCCGGACAACCTCAAGGCGGGCGTGACGTACGCGTCGTACTACGCGCCGGAGATCAACGCGACCTATGCCGAGTTCGCCACGCACTATGGCACCGCGGTGTTGCCCACGCGCGTCGCCGCGCCGCGCGACAAAGCGAAAGTGGAAACGGCGGTGCAGATCGTCGAGCGCGAACTGCTCGCCCCGCTGCGCCATCACCGCTTTACCTCGCTGGCCGAGCTGAATGAGGCGCTGCGCGAACGCGTGGAGGCCCTGAACGATCGCCCCTTTCAGAAGCTCCCCGGCACCCGCCGGTCACGCTTTGCGGAGACCGATCGCCCCGCCCTGCGCCCACTCCCCGCCACGCGCTACGAGTATGCCGAGTGGCGCACGGCGAAGGTGAACATCGATTACCACATCGCCGTGGAGAAGCACTGTTACAGCGTGCCGTACACGCTCGTGCGCGCGACCGTCGACGTGCGCCTCACCGCGACGATGTGCGAGATCTTGCATCAAGGCACCCGCGTGGCCGCGCACGTGCGGCGCCAGACGCCAGGCGGCTACTCCACCGATCCCGCGCATCGGCCGAAGTCGCACGCGCGCCATGTCGAGTGGACCCCCTCACGCCTCGTGCGCTGGGGCGAATCCATCGGGGTCGCGACGGGCGCGGTGGTCGCGCACATCCTCGAGCATAAGCCGCATCCCGAGCAAGGCTATCGCGCCTGCCTCGGCCTCTTGTCGCTCGGGAAACGGTACGGCGACGCCCGCCTCGAGGCCGCGGCGCAGCGTGCGCAGACCACCGGCGCGATGACGTATCGCTCGCTGCACTCGATCCTCAAACTCGGCCTCGATCAATCGCCACCCGAGACGATGGAGGCGACCACCAACCTTCCGGCCACGCACGACAACGTGCGCGGCGCCGCGTACTTCGCGGCGTCCGCCTCACTTCCCCTCTTTGGAGTCGAATAGCATGCTCGCCCAACAAACCACCGACCTGCTGCATCGTTTGAAACTCCCCGCGATGGCGGAAGCGCTCGATGAACAGCGGCGACAGCCCGATGTCGTCTCGCTCGATTTTGAAGATCGTCTGGCGCTGCTCTTGGAACGCGAACACGTCGCGCGCGAGAATCGCCGCGTGACGCGGCTACTCCAGATCGCGCGGCTCCGCCATAGTGCGTCGATCGAAGACGTGAACTTTCGCGTGAAGCGCGGGCTCGACAAATCGCAGCTCTTGCGGCTCGCGACCGGCGATTGGATCCAGCAACACGGGGTCCTGTTAATTACCGGTCCAACGGGTACCGGGAAGTCGTGGTTAGCGTGTGCGCTTGGGCATAGTGCGTGTCGCCACGGCTACGTCGTGCGCTATCTGCGCTTGCCACGACTGCTGCCGGAACTCGCGATCGCGCGTAGCGACGGCACGTACGGCAAGGTGCTCGCGCAACTCGGCAAAGCGGATCTCTTGATCCTCGACGACTGGGGCCTCGCCCCCATCGGGGATCGCGAACGCCGCGATCTCTTGGAGATGATCGAGGATCGCACGGGCCGTCGCGCGACGCTGCTGACGAGCCAAGTCCCCGTCGAGCACTGGCACGAAGGCGTCGGCGATGCCACCTTCGGGGACGCGATCATGGATCGTTTGGTCCACCACGCGCACCGCATCACACTCACCGGAGGATCGCTGCGTAAACTCGGCGCGAGCGCCGCGACCGACACCGCCACACCCTAATTCCTCTCACCGATCCCACGCCCGCAGCGCGACGACACCACCAGCCGTAACCCCTGGCCGAAATGGGCCAGACGCGGTGGCCGAATTGAACCAGAATGCCTGGCCGAATTGAATCGGATTAGGTGGCCGCTTTGACCGGAATACGCAGCTGATGACAGAGATTGTACATGGCTCGGATCGGCGAGCCGTCGAACCGGAACTGATCGTCGATCACTCCTTCTCAGCGAAACCCAAGCCGGCCGACCGCTATCGCGATTTCTACGAAAAGCTCACTGAGTACGTGAACCGAATTTCCGGTCCGGCCGAGGCACTGGAGCCTAGCGTCACGGCGCGTACGTTTGGCGTCGTCGAAGAACGTGATGCGGGCTCGGTCTTTCGCTATACCGAAAATGCATCAGCGCTCGCCGGAATCGCGGCGCTTACGCCGACGCTAGCTGTGCGCAAAGTCGCCATCATCGGTACGGGTGGGACCGGCGCATACGTTCTCGACCTGCTCGCAAAAACTCCCGTCGAAGAGATCCATCTTTATGACGGAGATGAGTTTCTTCAGCACAACGCCTTCCGAGCTCCCGGCGCTGCCTCGCTTACCCAGTTACGCGGACGACCAAGTAAAGTCGCCTATTTCTTAGGAATGTACGATCCGATGCGTCGCGGCATTATCCCGCACCCGGAGTACATCGACCGCCGCGTATCGTTCGGCGCTCGGGACGGTGAGGCTGGTGATGAGTACGAGAAGAACATTCAGATCGCAGAGCTCAATGCACTGAATGCCGTCATGGCGGTCATCAAGTGGAAGAAGCTCTGCGGCTTCTACGTCGATCTTGAGCGCGAAGGCCATTCCGCCTATATCATCGAGGGGAATGGGCTCGTGAGCGACGATCAAGGCGAGTCTCAATGACGAGGTGCGCCCATCTTGAGCACCGCTTTGTCGAGGTCCTGCCGCTGACTCTTGAAGACGGTGTGCTGTACATGTCGATGGCATTCAATACCGTCGTGCATCACTGTTGCTGCGGCTGCGGCAATCGCGTTGTAACTCCGCTCTCGCCCGCCGGTTGGCAGTTGCAGTACGACGGTCGTTCGGTCACGCTCTATCCCTCGATTGGCAACCACCAGTACGACTGTCGCTCGCACTACTGGATTCGCCAGAATCGCGTGGTTTGGAGTTACGAGTGCACGAGTACGGAAATCAACGACAGTCGCGCGTCAACTCGTCAGGAACAGTTTGCGTTGTACGGCGGAATCAAGTCGGAGACGCAAGCTGACAATCATTCAACTCTACACAGTCAGGCGCCCACAAGATCGTGGTGGAGTCGACTGAGAGCTCGGTGGCGTTGGCGAGAATGAACGCAATTCAGAAGCAATAACCGGGACATACCGTGAGGCGGTGCGGCTAGGGCGCGTGCCAGGTTTCGAGAAAGCGTTGCACGGCACCTTGGGCGTAGCGTGCGAGGCGGAGCGAATCTGTGGGTGACTGCGCCGCACCGACTCCGCCAAGCTCGAAGATGGCGTACTGTTGGCAACCATGTTGAGCCGGGTCCTTGAAGGCGCGGTCGAGGATCGCAATCGCTTCCAATACATGCGGACCGTCCGCGACCGGACTGTTCTTGGCGTCGCGAGCGGCCTGCGCGGGGCCGCCCTGCCATCGAGTCAGCAGCCAGACGATGTCAAACGCGTCTTTGTGCTTCGTACGACGTTGGAGTGCGAAACTCTTGAGTACGAGCATCGGCAGAAGGTTCGCTACCCATACCGTCACGTCGGCCATTCCTACTGAGAGCTCGCCGGGAGGTCCGAGCAGATCAACGTTGAGTTGTCGGGGAAGCGCATCTCGAAATGCGAGCTCGCCGGCTGGCAGTCGAAATGCGCCGATCTCATCACCGGGCCTCGTCGGCGTCGCCTGCCCAATGCGCCCGACCGTGGGAGCACCGCTCTGGGATACCACGCCATCGGACGGCGACAGGAATTCGACCGCGGTCTTCGCTTCGTCAATGTCTCTCACCCACTGCCAGGTGCTATCCCCGAAACCGTCGTTCCGTTGCATCGGCTCGAAGCTGAGATCCTTCAAAATCCTGAGCAGCGACGCATAGAGGTTCGCGTCGTTCGTTAAGTCCACCTGCACACACAAGTCAACGTCGCTGGTTCCGGGATGTGGGTCATCCTTGAAGAGCGCGTCCAGATGATCATCATTGAGCAGCAGCGTGGGCGCGAGGCCGCCAATTACCACGAGTCGTGGGAACTGTTGCCCATCAATCGCTTTGACAATCGTTGCGAGCGCGCGGTAGCAGGCATCGAGGATGCCGCGATTGTAGTCCTGGCGCGTTGGATTGACTGGTGGTTGTTCGGGCGGCATTTCTGGGTCGAGATGGAAGGTGAGACGAATCGCGTGCTTAACGCGCTAGCCAGTCGTGCTTGTCAGGGCCAGCGAGTTTCGCAGGGCCACCGCGATCTCCTCGTATCGACCTCTGCCATCGCGCAGCGTCTCGATGATGGCGCGCGGCCGCGATACCAGCGACATCCCTCCCCACAGATCGGCAGCGGGTGGTCGACTTTGGTTGCCGCGAAGCGTCTCCCGCAGTCTCGCAGACTCATTGGCATCGACGTCTGCGCTCAGGTGCACGGTCCCCTTCGTCGGTAGCGACAGCCGATGGAGCGCCCACGGATCCTTGGCTGTCTGCCGTATGGTGACGGAACCGCCGTCAGCCACCACCTGTCCGTCGAGCGCGGAGGCCACCATATCGACTGGTATCGCGTTGGGGATCCAGACGGTAGCCACCGGATAGGTCGTGAGGGTGGGGGCGTACAGATTTGCCGCCGCGGCGCCCCCGAGCGCCCACGCTTCCACGGCATCGTTCAGTCGGGCGAGCCCCTGTAGGAGCTCCTGAGGTGCGCGTGACCAGACATAAATCTGAGTCTCTTCGACGGGGGCAGTGTCTTCGGCGCCCCACAGATCGAGGAGCCCGGCAGCGTCAACCACCGCCCAACTCTTGGTGCGTCCTCCACTACGGGTTGGCGTGAGCACCTTCTCCCGTTCGAGGCGGTGCAGCACATACGTCGCCTGCGGCTGGGTCACGCCGGCCAGCGCCGCGAGGCGCGTCGTCGTGATGTCGCGCTCCAGTCCACCTGGAGTCGTCGCCAGTAGGAGCAGCGTCTCGGCGCAGCGGCCGGAGAGGCCAATCAGCCGGGTGGGCCGCGCGCCGGCCTCGGGTAGCGCCGGCGGCTCGCGCTGCCCGTGCCCCTCCACATGGATGAAGAGCGGCGCAGCTTGGAGGTGCAGGTGTCCCGTCAGTTGTTCTGCCCAAGAGACGCCTGCTTCGGCGAGGTCGTCGCGGATCGCGCTTGGCAGGCTCCGAACGGCGAGCAGCGCGTGCTCCTCGCCGACCTTTTTCGACAGCTCCGTGGCCCGTCGTGTCGCCTCGGCGCCCGATATCCCCGATACGGCAATCGCCCGGTACCGAACCGGACGGGTTCCTGGGCTGTGCAGGGTTATGCGGCTGCCGAGCGGGTCGACATCGACCCGCACCCCAGGAAGGGTTCGGAGCCTGCGGGTGAGCCAGTCGGGGACGCGAGGCATGATAACTGATAATAGTATAATAAGCGGTCTGTTTATTATACGCTCTTCGTTTATTAGCGCAATATTCGACGGCGTTACACTCCCTGCGAACGACCGAAGGCTGAATGGACGGTCCGTAGCGGGGCAGCTTCACGCTCACGGATGTGTGTGACCTACGTCCGAAATGGGATTTTATGGCCTAGGACACACAAACTGTAAAAATAAGTGTATTGCATATTGTATAACGTCCCTTAGGCTTTAGACATTATGAGGCTACAGAACGCCCCGCTGGTCCACGTGCTGGCGCAGGTGGTGTATTCACCCATCTGGGAATTATCGGAGCGCGTGAAGGCATTTCGAGCAGCTATCCACCCCAATGACTTCCCATGGGTCACCGAGGGTCAGGTCCATCACGTGTCGGTGACGGATCAGGCGCCTCCAAGGGTCGACATCAAACCGCGGTGGGATTTCTTCTCGGCTGATAAGACCATTGGGGTGATGTTGACCGAAGAGGCTCTCGTTCTGCAGACCACCGCATACAAGACAAGCGAGCCGTTTCGGAACAGGCTTCGCTCCGTGCTACGTGCGCTTGAGGAGGTTGCCGGGGTCGAGTTTGTTCAGCGAATCGGCCTACGCTACATCGATCTTGTTCGCATCTCCCCTGGCGAGAGATTCGGTGAATATGTGCATGCGGGCCTGCTCGGATTTCCCTGGCGTGAGGCGCCGGAGCTTCAGGCTCGAGGAATCGGACTCCGCACCGAGGCCATCTCGAAAACCGCGCACGGGATCATGGCGGTTCGCTCTTCCGTACTTCCTCCTGGTCAGATGTTGCCAGGGGATCTATTGCCCGCTGTGCTCCGCTATCCCACCGCGATAACTGAAGGGCAGGCGGGCGTACCAGGTCTGATTCTAGACTTTGACCACTTCGTGCAATTCGACGAAGTAACGTTTCGCTTCGAATCCGAAGGAATTGTCGACGTGGTGAACAAGCTCCATGGCGGTTTACGCACGGCATTTGAAGCTGCATGCACACCCCATGCGCTGGAGCGATGGGGGCCATGGATCAACGAGGAAATGAAGTCATGAGCACCACCGCGATGGAACACACGCACGAGTATCCCGCATCCGCGGGCGGCGACGCTGACGACTTTCTTGAGTCACGAATCTGGCTGACACAGCATGGCTTCGGGGCAGGCCTTGACGCGTCCCCGAGTGGAGGGGAGCCGTGGAAATCGCCCGAGCTGCCCACGCCATCCGGAAGTATGAACACTGTTCGTGCGAACTATCTGATTTCGGGGACCGTCGCGGTTCTCATCATGAGCGCCGCAGCGGTTTATCCAGGCAGCTCGTCGCTTGCAGACCTCCAGCGACGCCCGAGCGATGCGGCTCGCACTCCACTGTCGACGCCGGTCGTATTTGACCGCCAACGTCGAAGGGAAACGACAGAAGGGCAGGCGAGTGACGTTGTCTCAGTTGACACCGTGCGGACGGCGGCGGATTGCGTTGATGCCATCCAGGATTCGCTTGGTCTCTCCATCACTCAGATCGCAGGCATTCTTGGTGTAGAGCGCGCGACCGTGCACAATTGGCTGCGCACAAACGCGAGCGCTCCTGCGAAGTCACAGGCTCGCACGAGGCTGTTGAGTCTGTCTGCCCTCGCGACACAGTGGACAGAGCGCGACCTGCCCGCGCCACGCCGACTACTGACTGCCGCGCTCGACGAGCATGGTACCACCGCACTCGACTTACTTCAGGCGGAGAGCTGGGACGAGAAAACCATCATCAGCACCATGGACGCCCTCGCACAGCGAATGTCGGAGAATCCCGTCCGTCGTAGGCCAAGAAATCAAGCAGCGTCTGATAAGAGAGGTATCACGGTCCCTTCTGAATCGCACTCTGTCGCCGAAATGCAGGCTGAGCGAGTTCGCTCGCAGCTCGCAGTGCAGCGCGCGCGTCGTATCGGTCGACGGGCATAGTTCGTGTTGTTGCAATACGGGTTGTTTGCGCGGCGCCCCACGACTGTCAGGATCGTTAATGGAATCACTTGATAGAGAAGGCGACAACCGCTCCCGGATGCCCGTAGCCGAAGGTGGAGACAGCGCTCCAAGCGACACATCGGCCACATCCATGCAGGAGGTCGCCGGGGCAGGATCTCTTGGCCTCGATCTCTCGAACGCGGATGCAGTCCGAGATGCTTTAGTTCGGCAAGGATGGAAACAGGGCGCCGTTCTGTCCGACGACGCCTTCGCGCTTGTTCAACGCATCCCGTTCGCTCCAATGTCGACGGCTGACGAGAGGTACTTTGGTGTCGTGATCTCCCAAGACTGCGACGTCATCCAAGGGAATTGCCTCGCTGAACCAGGGATTGAAATCGCGATTTTGCGAGGCTTAAAAAGACTCGACAACAGCTTTCGAAACTTGGCAAATCCTCGGACGCTCCATTTCGAGATGCTCGACGATTCGAGAGATCGGCACGCTGTTGAGGCCAACGTGTGGAGCCGTGGTTTCATTCCTCGTGAAGAACTTACGCAGCGTTCACCATCGAGCGATTGGTCGGTACCTGCTGCCGAAATGGGACTCCTCGTCGATGGTAATCCCCCCGGAAAAGCATGGTCGCCAAAAGTGGAATTTTCTCGTACACTGACCCGAGGAGGTTCCCATGAAGACATCGCGGTTTACCGACAGCCAGATTATCGCGGTCCTGAAGGAGGCGGAGGGCGGCACCCCGGTGCCCGAGCTGTGCCGCACGCACGGCATCAGTAACGCCACCTTTTACAAGTGGCGGTCGAAGTTTGGCGGCATGGACGTGTCGTTGATGACCCGCATGAAGGAGCTCGAGGACGAAAACCGGCGGCTGAAGAAGCTGTACGTTGATGCCCAGCTGAGCGCGGACCTGCTGCGGGAGTCCTTGGCAAAACAATGGTGAGGCCGGCGCAGCGACGCGCGCTGGCCCAGCACGCGGTCCAAACGCAGCGTACGACTATCCAACATGCCTGTAGCACGTTCGGCATCAGCGAGACCTGCTACCGGCACCAGGGCCGCCGTGTCGACGAGGACGCCGAGGTCGCGGACTGGCTCGTGCGCCTCACCACCACGTATCGCACGTGGGGATTCGGGTTGTGCTTCCTGTATCTCCGCAACGTGAAGCAATGCGCGTGGAATCACAAACGGGTCTACCGCGTGTATCGGGCGCTCGAACTCACCCTCCGGATCAAGCCGCGGCAGCGGCTCGTGCGGGAGACGCCACAGCCGTTGGCCGTGCCGGACAAACCCAACCTGGTATGGTCGATGGACTTCATGCACGATCAACTATCCGACGGTCGCAGCTTCCGGCTCTTCAACGTCCTGGACGACTTTAATCGCGAAGGGCTCATCATCGAGGCGGATCTGTCGCTGCCAGCCATCCGCGTCGTCCGCGCGCTCGACCAGCTGATCGAATGGCGTGGCGTACCAGCCATCATTCGCTGCGACAACGGTCCCGAGTACATCAGTGGAACCGTGCAGCAGTGGGCGAAGACGCGCGGCATTCGGCTCGACTTCATTCAGCCAGGGCAACCGCAACAGAACGCGTACATCGAACGCTACAACCGGACGGTGCGCTACGATTGGCTGGCGCAGACGCTCTTCGACAGCATTGAAGCCGTGCAAGAATCGGCAACGCGCTGGCTCTGGACGTATAACAACGAACGCCCTAATATGGCCTTGGGTGGCATCACCCCATCTATGAAGTTGGCACTCGCAGCATAGCTCCACTTCTGGCGCCCCCTACAAGTGGGGGGATTACCGCACTACCGACCGCGGTGCGGAGAAGACGGCCGGGGCGTAGCGGGGCAGGGCCCCGCGCCGGCGCTCATGCAGCAGCCTGCTGGGAGCCTTCCAATACAGCGACGGCGGTCAGAAACTCGGGATAACTGCGCCGCTTCTGCACCGACCAATCCCGAGCGCTTTGGAGGTCTGCGAGCGGAATGTCGCGAAGCGCCAATCCACGATGTTTCCCGAACGGCATGGGCAAAGAACCGACGGCATCAAGTGTCGGGGCAGCCATCGTCGGCGCCGCCAATGATACCTCGCGCGCCTGCGCGCGCCGGGGATTCTGCGGCGCTTCCTTAGTGAATGGCTCACCTTCAGATGCCGAGCCAGAGCCACCGAGCCCCGGCGGGTCCCATCGAAACCACGTGCCGTCGATCTGAACGCGATAGGCGCCGGTCTCTGAAAAGCTCGCTCAGGCCTCGCCAATGCCGTACAGGTGCTCACCGATGCCCCAGACGGCGCACGCCCGTTTGAACGCGTTCGACAACGCCCCTTTCACCGGCTCGCGTTCCGGCGAGTCGGCGCCGTCTTCCTTGGAAATCCACTCGCCGTCAATGCGTAGCGACAGGGACGCCAGCACGCCCCCGCCTGGACCGGCTGAATGGGAGACACGCCAGTGGGACGGGCCCAGTACCGCGTTGAGTCGTGCGCGCGCCGCGCGTGCATCTATGTACGCGAGCACCTGTGCCCACGGTCGAGCGCGCTTGAGGCCGGTTCGACCTCTGCGCCATTCGATGTCGCTGTCCCCGAAGGGCGGGAGGTCTCGTCAAGAAGTGTGTAAATGCACGTCAGGCGGCGGCCTTCTGGGTGGGTGACACAGCGGGGATTTCGATGCCATCGGCGTAGCGGACGCCACGATGTACATCACGGCACTGCTTGGGCGCGTTGAGTTTGCGAAAGCGTTTCTCCGCCACGCGCAGCAGCCGCCAGATGATGGCGGTCGCGCGGTCGACGTTCTTGAAGCGCTTGGCGGCACTGGTCCGCAGCCGCACCGCCGCGAAGGGCGATTCGACGACGTTGGTGGTGCGCAGATGGCGCCAATGCTCTTTCGGAAACTGGTAGTACGTGAGCATCCGCGCCCAGTCGCGATCCAGACGCTCGCACGCTTTCGGGAAGCGGAGCCGATAGGCGCGGTGGAAGCGCTGCCGCTCCTGCTCCGCGTCGGCAACGGATTCGGCGGCGGCGATGCGCTGTACCGCGCCCTGCACGTCCGGCTGGTGTTTGAGCGGGACCGCGTCGACCACGTTCCGGAGCTGGTGGTTCCAGCACCGTTGCTCCGCCGCGTGTGGCCATACCTGGCCCACCGCGTTCCACAGGCCCAACGCCCCATCGCCGATGACGCACGCGGGGGCCGGCAGGCCGCGCGCCGTGAGATCGCGCAGGATCTCCGCCCAGCGCTCGCTCGACTCGCGGTGGCCGCTCTCGACCGCCAGGACCACCTTCGTGCCATCCGCGAGCGCGGCGATCAGCACCAACAGCGCGGCCTTCGTCGACTCGAGGCCGGCTTTCACATAAATCCCGTCGGCCCACACGGAGACGGGCTCGAGCGCGGACAAGTCCTGCGTGCGCCACGGCGCGTAGTCGCGCTGCCAGTCTTCGGTCAGGCGTTGCACACGGCTCGCACTCAGCGGCGCGCCATCGCCCAGCAGCCCGCGCAGCGCCCGCGTGAAGTCGCCGCTGGACAGGCCGTGCAAATACCGCTCCGGCAACAGCGTCGCGATCTCCGGCGTGCGGCGCTGAAACAACGGCAGGATCCGACTCTCAAAGCGCGCGTCGAGCCCACGCACGCGGGGACGACGAATCGAGATCGTGCCGTTCATCAACGCCACCTGTCGTGGCTGCCCATGGCCATTGCGATAGCCGACGACGGTATCCGCCGCCCGCTGCTCATGACGGCCGCGGCCGAGCAGCGCGTCGACCTCGTCGTCCAACACGCGCTGCAGGCAGGTTTGCACTTGCTCACGAATACACGTTTCCAGCGTCGACCAAGTCGGGCTTGACGCGGTCGCAGGAATGTCGATCTTCATCACGGGCGGTGGCTCCTTTTTGTTGCCGGGATTCTCCCGGGGGTGACTGGGTTACCTGAAAAGGTGCCACCGTCTGCCGTTCATTTCCACACTTTTTGATTGTACCTCCGGCACCGCGAAGCGCGCTTTCTTGACGTTGCAGTTCGCGAATCTGGCGCGCGAGGCGCGCCTCTCGATCCATCTCCGCGGCCGCGTCGAGCAGACGGGCGCACTCGTCACGCTCCAAAAACTCGATACGCGGCGCCGGTGCCGCTGGTTTGGCACGGCACTTCAGCGCGGAATTCTTGCCGACGTATCCCAATTCGACGGCACGTTCCAGGAGATTCGATAGCGCGTGCACATCATTGCGTACGGTAGCGTTGCTGAGCAGCGTGCCCGAACATCTCCCCGGCTGTACGCGGCGCTGATCAATGTATTCCTGGATGCGCAGCGCGGTGATGTCACCCAGCTCGCAATTCCCGAGGAAGTCGAACCACAGCCGAAGGGACGTCTCGTCGTGACGCAGCGTTCCCTTCGATGATTTCCCCTCTCTTGCCTTTCGAAACAGGTGCTCCGAGATGAAGGCACCGAAACGCGGCGCGAGAGGCGTCGGCGCCGTAACGCGGGCACCCGCTTCCGCGAGCTCCATGAGGCTGAGCTGCCGCTTGGCGAAAAGCGCGGCCGCGACCGACCGCTCCTTGGTGGCCTGCTTTTCCCCGTCCGGCACAAGGGCGGCAAGCTTGCCGCCCCATGCCGCGAAGGCACGAAAGTCGGCGTAGAAGGCGCCGTTCGGCGCCTTTTGGTAGACGCGACAGCGATTCGCTAGCGCTTTGACGGACGGTGAATACTTGAAGGCTGGCTTGGCGCTCATGCGGCGGTCCGCCAATCTGAGAACCGCTTGGTATCGAAGCTCTCGGTCTCGGTTGGCTGCGCGGCCCCCGCACTCGGCGTCGACGGGTCGGTCGGGGGTGCCGTCAGAGCCAGCACCTCCTGGAGCGGCACCCGCCAGCCGGCTCGCCCAAAGTTGAAGGCGCTGGGGAATCGGCCGTCTCGGCACCATTGGCTCACAGTGTCATCGGCCACTACCAGCAACGTGCTCACTTCGCGGCCTGTCAGCACGAGCGCGGAGAGTACCCGCTGCGCGAGGTCTTGCTGCAGGTCTTCGTGAGCCTTGGCGGAGAGCCCGCACAGCGCGGCGGTATCGTCAAGATTCGACTTCATCCGTTGAACGACCGCATCGAACGCTTCACGGCGAGCCGTAACTGAGAGCGGTTGGGCGACCGGCGCCGGCACTGGCGTGGCGGGGCTAGACCGGCGGCGGTTGGGGAGGTGTGACGAACGATAGGTCATGGCGAGAGAGGCTCAGGAAACGTCCGGGACAGGGGGTCCAAGCCCGCGGGTCGGGCTCTCACGCAGCGAACGGGGACTTTTGGGCGCGCCCCAACCCCACCTACCGACCTGTACGGCTTCGTTAAAAATTCGCCATCTGTGAGAAATGAGGCGTTCAGAAACCAATTCACACGGGGTACAGCCTGTACGCTGCGTTACCCGCGCAGCAACGTCCGCCGCAGGCGCTCACTCGCCGTACATTTCAATAGAAGGCGGTCGCCGTCTGCCTCTTGACGCAATCAGACGGCAGGTGCCTAGCCAGGGTCGCGGTAACAGAACCGGTAACAAGCGGTACCGGAAATAGCCCTTTATGCCGGTAAAGCCGTTTTGCTTCTGTTTTGTAAATCAACGACTTACGAACGTTCGACCTGTCGGGGAGAGGTCTGCAAATCTCCCATTCGTCGGTTCGATTCCGACCGGCGCCTCTGCACAGCGAAAGCCCGCCGTCCCAGTCAGGGGCGGCGGGCTTTTGCTGTCTACGGCAACGGTACTGCGGTTTGGGTCCTGCGGGGGACTGGTCCGGCGGTTCACTAGCCGACGAATCGAGCCCTCAGGGGGAAGAACGCAAGGATAGAGGGAAAAGCGCGGTTGTATCCACGAACACCGAACCCGCAGTTCGGTGCGGACGGCACCGCGCTTTCTCCTCTGTCCTTGCGTTCTTCCCCCTGAGGGCTCGTGCCGTAGCCAGTAAGTCGCCGGACCAACCCACCGTGGTCCTCCGCGGTTAGGGCCAGTACGCACTCAGGTCGTAGAAATTCGCCCCGCCGGCCGGATCGTAGATCCGAATGACGGCGGTGTACCCGTTCCACGCCGCGGGCTGCTGCACGACCTGCACACTGCCACGGCCGGTGTTCTTGTCGACGGTGACGGTCACCTCGCGCGACGGCAGGCCGTTGCCGCGGATGTTGCTGTTCACGTCTTCGACGCGGTTCCCGCTCCGCGTGATGGCGTCGACGCGGCGACCGCTGATGCGGAGCTCCACCACGTCGTCGACACGGCCGCTCCAGCGTAGTTCGCCGCTGCCGTTGTTGTTGCGGTCATCGTAGCCGCCGCGGTCGTCGCGATCACGGTTGCCGTTGTTGTCACGGCCACGCGGATTGTCGCAGTTCTGTTGCCGGCTATCACGTCCCCAGATGCCACCGCGTCCCCAGATGCCCCCGCGACCGTTGTTGTTCGGGCCACAGTCTCCGTTGCGCCGGTCATCGCGGTCGTCACGACGGTCATCACGATCGTCGCGCCGATCGCGCCGGTCATCGAATCGGTCGTCGCCAGACCAGAACGCCGTAATGCGATAGTTGTCGGCACCGCTGCGCGCATCGCGGATGCGCACGGTCGTGGTGAAGTTGTTCCGCGCCGACGGTTGTTCGACGACGTCGACGTCCCCACGGCCATCGGCGAGGCGTACGATCACATCACCGCGACCCCGCGGTAGCGCGTCGTTGACGCGCGCCCGGTTGGGCATGCCGGCATCAGGGCCTGAGGTGCGGAGATCGCGTCCGCGCATGGTGATGTACACCTCGCGGTCGACACGCCCCGCCCACGTAAACAGCTGGCGGTCGATGGGCGCTGCGTGGGCAACACTCGCAGCCGCGAGCGTCGCCACGAGGGCGCCGGCGGCAAGGGCAGCCGACATCCACGCATCACGACGCGAAATAGTCGCGGGAGCAGCAGCGGCACGGGCAACACGGGTCGGACGAAGCACAGTCATGGTGTCCTCTTGGTGACAGGTGCTCGTCAGTAGGGCATTGGCGGTGCCACGTCGCCGGACACGTCGCGACTTGCGGCTCTTCGTCGAAGTGCGAGCCGCAAGTCGTTACCGATACATGTCTTCCGTGTGTCGTGCGCACGCGGACCACCGGTCGGTCCCTGACCAACCATCGCAGCCGCTGTCCGAAATAGCGGACACAGTGCGTGAGCGCCCGCGGACGATTCCGTGCGCTGCGCTCAGTGCCCCGATGTCGGGGCGGTCGTGGACTTGGCGTTGCGCGCCAAGAGCAAGGCCCCGATGATGCCGGTAAGCAGGGAGCCCGTGAGCACGCCCACCTTGGCTGCATCGAGCTGCACACTTTCACCGAACGCCAGGCTGGCGATGAACAGCGCCATGGTGAAGCCGATGCCGCCAAGCACCGACACGCCGAAGAGGCTGCTCCAGGTGCACGCGGGAGGCAGCTCGGCGAATTTGACTTTCACTGCAAGCCATGCCGCACCAAAGATGCCCAACGGCTTGCCAATGAGGAGGCCAAGCATCGTGGCCGTCACAGCCGGCTGCGTGGCAAACGAGGCGATGTCGGACGGCAGCGTCACCCCGGCGTTGGCCACGGCAAAGAGCGGCACAATGCCAAGATTGACCGGCTTCGAGAACGCTTCTTCGATGCGCTCCTGCACACTGTGTGCACCGCGCGAGGGGATGGTGAACGCGAGCAACACACCGGCAATGCTGGCATGCACGCCCGACTTGTACACCGCGATCCACAAGAGCAGACCGCCAACGAGGTACGGCCACACGGTGTCGACCTGTCGCCGGTTGAGCACCAACAGCCCGCCCATGATGGCGATGATCGCCGCCAGCGCCAGCGTCACGACGCTCGGCGTGTAGAAAATGGCGATGACGATCACGGCGCCGATGTCGTCGGCAATGGCAAGGGCGGCCAGAAAAATCCGAAGTGGCGCGGGGACACGATCGCCCAGCAGCGCCACGATGCCCAACGCGAAGGCGATGTCGGTGGCCATGGGAATGCCCCACCCCGGTGCCGCCGGGGTGCCGAACGCGACCGCCGAATAGATGAGCGCTGGCAGCAGCATGCCCCCCGCCGCGCCAACCACGGGGAGCGCCGCCTGTCTGAGCGACGACAGCGCCCCGTCCTGGATCTCATGTTTGATTTCGAGGCCGACGAGCAGAAAGAACACGGCCATCAGGCCGTCGTTGATAACGTGCTGCGCCGACCACCCGGCGACCGTGGCACGGAGCACTGCGTGATAGCTCTCCTGCCAGGGCGAGTTGGCCCACCCGAGGGCAACGGCCGCGCAGACCAGCAGCAACAGGCCGCTGAATGCCTGACTGGCGGGTGGGGCCTTTTCGGAGACGTAGCCGTCTTCGACGAACTCTGCGGTGTCTTCAACCATACCCCAAGATACGTGCAGGATTGGCGCTGGCGCATCGCGAGATGCAGCATTGACGGATCACCTCGTCGTTCGTGTTGTATGCAGTAGGGATGGATTGGGTTGCGGCTTGTCCGCGACGCCCCCTTGACTGGTCTCGCTTCTGCCATGGTCTCGTTTCGATCGTTAACGCGTCCACGTGTACTGGCACCGCTCACCGCGGTGGCCGTGGCGGCGGCATTTGCCGGAGGCCGCTGGTACGAACGGGTCGACACGGAGCGGCGGGACGAATGGGCCGATGCCAAGTTGCTCTCCACCGCCATCGACTCGGTGCGCGCCAATGCGCTCGACTCGTTGCCCAGTGAGGAGCTTATCCGCCGGGCCGTGTCGGGGATGCTGCGCGAACTGCAGGACCCGTACGCCGCGCTGCTGCGCCCCGACGGCTTCGAGAAGTACCGCGGGACGCTGAAGGGCGACGGGCAGGGGTTGGGGCTCACGCTACGTCGTGAGCCGCGCGGCCTTGGCGTCGCACGTGTCGCGCCCGGATCGCCGGCGGAAGCCGCGGGCATTCGCGCGGGCGATCGCATTCTGGCCGAGAATGGCGTGGCGATGGGCGATGATGCACGGCGTGCGTCGGCCCGCACCAACGGCAACGACCGCACGCGTGCCGCCAATGCCGATGTGGTCCTCACGCTCTGGCGCGCGCCCATGGGGGACACGGTGCAGCTGTCGGTCAAGCGCACCAAGTGGCATCTGCCCGCGGTCTCCGATCAGGGGCTGCTTGCCGACTCGGTGGGCTACGTGCGGCTGTCCACGATTTCGGCACGGTCGTCGTACGAACTCGAGCGCGCAGTGGAAGGGGTGATTCAGCGTGGCGCCAGGGCGCTGGTGCTGGACCTGCGTGGCAATACCGGTGGACTGTTCGAGGAAGGGGTGCGTGCGGCCGGACTGTTTCTGCCGCGCGGCGCCGTGGTGGCGTCGCTCGTAGGGCGCGGCGGGACCAACACGGAACCGTATCGCACGCGCGATTCCCGGTGGAGCACATTGCCGCTCACGGTACTTGTCGATGCGCGTACAGCGAGTGCAGCCGAGGTGATCGCGGCGGCGCTGCGTGATCATGGGCGGGCGCTGCTGGTGGGGACGCCGACCTACGGCAAGGGCCTGGTGCAGCGGGTGGTACGCTTATCCCCGGACTTGTCGTTGCGGTTGACGACGGCGCGTTGGCTGACGCCGCGTGGCGTATCGCTCGAACGTCGTGCAGGGAAGGGTGCGGCGGCACATGGCGGCTTGCTTCCTGACGTGCTGCTGGACGAGGCGTCGCGACGTGATCCGTACTCCGTTCCCGACGGCTGGAGTGCACCGGCAGGGCGCGCGGTGGCGCTGATGGCCGATTCCCTTGCCATGCACGCGTTGCGTGAAGGGTGGGTGGTGCGGCCACTGCCGCTGCTCGAGGGGCGACTGCGGACGCTGTTGGCGCAACGGACGCCAGCCACCGAGCGCGACCCGCTGCGTCGCGCCGAGTGGGTGACGACGGCCACGCGACTGGCCATGGTGCGTATGCTCGAAGTGGAGCGTGAGCGTGACGCGTTGCTGCGGTACGCGGTGCGCGAAGACGCGGCACTCCGTGCGGGGCTCGATGTCGTGGCACCAGGCGCAGAAGTGGCGCAACTCCATCCGGAGCCGTTGCCGCCGCTGCCGTCGCGTCGCGCGCTCGGGCTGCGTTCGCTGGTGCGCTGACGTGGGGCGATAGCGTGCGCCGTGGCAGAGTACTTGGCGGCGCGCTGGCAGGTGCCTTGGCGTGCGCCCTGCTGGTCGCGACGGCTTGGGCAGGTGCCTCGAGCGTGCTCGACGCATGGGTCGTGACGCGCTATCGCGGCGCCCAGCTCTTTCCCGACGCCGAGTTCACCGCGACGTCGCTGGCGACGAGTGGTCCGCGCCCACGCATCGAAGCGGAGCGGCCCGGCGGCCGGTTCGATACGTTGTTGGCGGTGCACTTCAGCGCCATGTGGGCCGCGCCCGCCCTCGGCAAGAGCGCCAAGGTCTACCTCACCGGCCCCACCGGCACGATGACACCGCTGACGGCGCGCATTGTGGAGCGCCGGGTGTTTCGCGCTCCCCGCACGCCGGGCCCCTCCACGCTGCGCCCCGACTCCAATTGGCGCTATGGATGGGCCTATCTTGCAGTGGTGCCGCACGATGACCGACGACCAGTGTCGCGCTTCCGCGGATGGCTGTTGCTCGACGCCACGACCCCTTAGCCGTTGCTCATGTTCCGTCCGCGAACGCGGTCTTTCACCTACGCGCTGCAGCTCACCGGCTGGCTTGGTGCTGCCATGTTGCCGGTGCGGAGCGCACCGGCGCAAAGCGCCGATCCGACGCCCATTCGTCGGGCCGGTGCCTGGCAGAGTGCGGCGGCTGACTCGCTCGTGCAACGCGCGATCGCGCGGCGCGGCCTACAGCTCGCCGACAGTTCGCTCCTCAGTTATCGCGCCGATGCCCGCGGCTTTCTGGCGTTTCTGGCCCAGCTGGGCGAAGGGGTCATCATTCCCCCGCGCGTGGTGCAAAGTGAAGAACTCGCGCTGAGTATTGCGTGGTGGCAACCGGGGCGAAGTGCGCAGCGGCTGGTAGGACGTCGCGACACCACGCTGCTCCCCGCCGACGTGGGCTACTATCGCGACCGGTACGGCGTGGTGCTCGACAATCTTCCCGACCGCATTCGTCTGGGTGATGGGCAGGATGTCCGAGACGTGCCGCATCCGCTCGCGGCGACCGCGATGTCGCAGTATGAATACATGATGGGCCGTCCGGTGCGCATTCGCATTCCCGGGCGTGAGATCCTGGTGGACGAAGTGAAGTTCCGCCCGCGAGACGGGACGCGGCCGGCGGCCATCGGCTCGGTGTATCTCGATCACGAAACCGCCGCCGTCGTGCGGCTGTCGATGACCTTCACGCGCGCGGCCATTCTCGACCGGCGCATCGAAACGCTCGTCGTCACGCTCGAGAACGGATTGGTGCGCGAGAAGTACTGGCTGCCGCGTCGTCAGGAAGTGGAGGTGTCACGCGGGAGCACGTGGTTCGATATCCCGGCGCGTGGCATCGTACGCGGTCGGTGGGAGATCTCGAACTACGAGGTGAACGAACAGATTCCTCCCGCCACGATGGCCTTGCCGCGATGGAGTTCGGTGTCGCGCGATTCGCTGCAGGCGCACCCGTTCGAAGGTCGCGTGCTTGATGCGCTGCCGCCCGACATTCAGGTGGCGACGAGTGAAGAAGTCGTCCGCGCGCGGGTGCAGGCCGAAGCCGCCGTGCGCGCGTCGCTGCTCGCTCGTCCGGCGTCGGCGTCCGTTACCGGACGTGGCGTCAGCGACCTGGTGCGCATGACGCGCGCTGAGGGCATCGCGGTTGGACTCGGCGGCGCGCATCGCAGCCCCATGGGAATCATGGTCAGTGCGCGGGCGCGGTATGGCTTTGGCGATCAGCAGGTGAAGGGGCAGGTGGCGGTGGGTCGTGTGCCGGCGTTCGGTCGCGTGCCCACGCTGCAGTTCTTTGCTGAACGCGAATACCGCGATCTCGCTATTGCCGAGCGCGCGGGGGTCACCAACACGCTCGCATCGGTGCTCTTCTCCAGCGACTATACCACGCAGGTGGATACGCGCGCGCTTGGTGTGCTCTACAAGCGCTCACCCACCAGCGCGTTTACCTGGCGGTTGGCCGCGGAGCGTGATGCACCCACTGTGGCCCACGCGAGTGGCATTGTTCGCAGCTTTGCGCCCACGCTCAATGCGTGGACGCTACGCGGCGGACGACTCGAAGTGAGCGGTTCTGGCGGGACCGTGCCTGCGACCTCGAGTTCGATGCGTGCATTCTGGACGCTGTCGGCGAGTGCCGGCGCATATACTGGCAGCGTGGCGCCCGTTGGCGACCCGCTCGCGCTGCCGGCGCCAGGCACGGTGTTCAGCACTCGCGACGTGCGGCCGCTGGTGGGGCGTGCCCACGGCATGCTGCAGCTGACGCGTCCGCTCGGTGGTGACCGTGCGTTGTTGCTGCAGACAGTTGCCGGCGTGGCCGGCGGGCGTGACCTGCCGCCGCAGTGGTTGGTGTTTGCCGGCGGAGCGTGGAGTGCGCCGGGCTACGACTGGCACGCCTTTGGGTCGCGCGCGCTGCTGTCGCAGCGCCTCGAGTTCCGCACGCCGGTTCCGGCGCCGTCCATTCCGCTCCGTCGCTTTGGCAAGTCGCCGCCACATGTCACGCTCGCGCCGTTCGTGCAGGTGCTTGGCACGGCTGCGGGGACCGCCGAGCGTCGAACCGTGTCGGGGGTGTATCCGTCGGCGGGTGTGGGTATGCTGTTCTTCTACGACCTGTTGCGCGCCGATGTCGCCCGCGGTCTGCGCAACGGCACGTGGCGTTTTTCGATCGATATTGACCGCTCGTTCTGGGGGATTCTCTGAGTACAGCACCTGCGGCGGCGTCGGAGGAGAAGCGCTACGACAAAGCGTACTTCGACAAGTGGTACCGGCATCCGCAGCATCGCGTGAAGTCGCCGGTGGAGTTGGCGCGGCAGGCGGCGTTCGTGCTGAGGACGGCAGAGTTCGTGCTCGGGCGCACCGTGCGGTCGGTGCTCGATGTAGGGTGTGGCGAGGGGCAATGGCGATCTGCGTTGCGCGCGCATCGCCCGCGGTTGCAGTACGACGGTGTCGATCCCAGCGCCTATGCGGTGTCGCGCTATGGTCGCGCGCGTGGATTGCAACTCGGCGGCATCGAACAGCTGGACACGCTTTCGTTGCGCGAGGAGTACGATCTCGTGGTATGCTGTGGGATGCTCAATTATCTCGAGGCACCGGCGCTGCAGCGCGGGCTGGCGCAGGTGGCGCGCCGCGTTGGCGGCATGGCGTATCTGGAGCTGTTCACCAGCGACGACCAGTTCGAAGGCGATACCAACTGGCCTGCGCCGCGTCCGGCGGCGTGGTATCGGCGTGCCATGCGTCGCGCGGGCCTCTGGCCCGTGGGGATGCAATGCTATGTGGCGAGTCGCGCCCGTGACCGCGTGTCCGCGCTGGAGCGACTGTAAGCATGCACGACTCTTCGTGGGCGACCTTCCTGGCGGCGCGCAAAGCGGAGCGACAGGCGTGTGATGCGCCGCGTCCGTTGCGTGCGCTGGCCGAAGAATTCGCGTTTCGCGCTCTGGCGCTGATGTTTCCGCAGTTCGCGCATCCCGCGCGCATGGGTGCCGAGGGCGTGGACGACGAAGCGCTGCATCTCGAAGCGCTGTTGCGTGCCGCCATCGGGCCGCTTGTTGTCGATCCCGACCACGTGCTGCGGACGTTCCTTGCACGCATGAACACGGTACATGAAGCGCTGGTGCTCGATGCGAACGCGATCATGGCCGGTGATCCGGCGGCGATGAGTCTCGAAGAGGTCATCGTGGCGTACCCAGGCTTTCTGGCCACCGCGGTACACCGCATTGCGCACGAGTTGTATCTGCTGCAGGTGCCGCTCTTTCCGCGTGTGCTGTCGGAGTGGTCGCACCGCGAAACGGGCATTGATATTCATCCCGGCGCGCGCATTGGCGCCGGCTTCGCCATCGATCATGGTACGGGTGTGGTGATTGGCGAGACGAGCGTGATTGGTGATCGCGTGCGTATTTATCAGGGAGTCACGCTGGGCGCGCTGGCGGTGAGCAAGAAGCTGGCGAACCGCAAGCGACATCCCACGATCGAGCACGACGTGGTGATCTATGCGAACGCCACCATTCTGGGTGGGATGACGGTCGTTGGCGCGGGGTCGGTGATTGGCGGCAATGTATGGCTGACGAACTCGGTGCCGCCGCGCAGCGTGGTCCAGTTCACCAGCCGGGTGGAGCAGCGTGGTGGTGACGACGGCTTGGAGTTTCACATCTAGCGGGAGCGGCAATGAAGGCAGCAACTATTCTCGAGACCATCGGCGGTACGCCGCATGTGCGTATTCAACGGCTGTTCGATGCGCGGTACGAGGTGTGGATGAAACTCGAGCGCGCGAATCCCGGTGGCAGCATCAAGGATCGAATTGCCCTCCGCATGATCGAAGACGCGGAGCAGGCGGGCGCGCTCACGCCCGAGAGCGTGATCATCGAGCCGACCTCCGGCAACACCGGTATTGGACTCGCCATGGTCGCGGCGGTGAAAGGCTACCGCCTGCTGCTGGTGATGCCCGAGTCGATGAGCATCGAGCGCCGGCGCATCATGGCCGCGTACGGGGCCACGTTCGACCTGACGCCGCGTGAGAAGGGGATGAAGGGGGCGATTGCGCGTGCGCAGGAGCTGGTCGCGTCGACCCCCAACGCCTGGATGCCGTCGCAGTTCGAGAACGCGTCCAACATTGCGGCGCACGTGGACACCACGGCGAACGAGATCCTCGAAGACTTCCCACATGGTCTCGACTATCTGATTACCGGTGTGGGAACGGGCGGACACATCACGGCGGTGAGCGAGGTGCTCAAGCGGCACTGGCCAGCGCTCAAGACCTTCGCGGTGGAACCGGCCAAGTCGCCGGTCATCAGCGGCGGGGCGCCCAGCCCGCACCGCATTCAAGGCGTCGGCGCCGGATTCATTCCGGCCAACCTGCACCTCGACACGCTCGACGGCACGATACAGGTGACTGAAGAGGAGGCATTCACGTACACGCAGCGTGCCGCACGCGAAGAGGGGTTGTTCATCGGTATCTCCAGCGGCGGCTCGCTCGCGGCCGTGGCGCAGAAGCTCCCCGAACTGTCAGAGGGCGCGCGTATTCTGACCTTCTGCTACGACACGGGAGAACGGTACCTCTCCATCGACGGCCTTTTCCCCCTCACTGCTGAGAGCTGAGGACTGAGATCGCAGCGCTCAGCGCTCAGAACTCCGAACTCAGAGCTCCGAACTCAGCCTTTGATAGGTGTGAGAGTCGAGTCACGCAGATGTGAGTGGCCAGGCCCCGCGGTGGCGGTTACCCCAACCGCCGGTCCTCGCTGCTCACGCCTGCGTGACTCGACTCTCACACCTATCAGAGGCTGAGTTCGGAGCTCTGACCCGCCTCGTCTCTCACATCCCGACTCGAATGCTCGACTCTCTCAGTCTCATCGCTGGCGTTGTTGCAGGGGCGGCGGTGTCGTGGCTCGTGAGCCGCTCGCGTGCGGCAGCGCACACCGCGCGGGCGCTGGGCGAGGCTGAGGCGCGTGCACGGGCTACTGAGATGACGTTGCGGGAGCAGGTCGCGCGTCATGAGGCCGAGTCGGCGTTGACGGCGCGGCATGGCAACGTGGCGGAGTTGCTGGCGCCCATTCGCGATACGCTGTCACGCTACGATGATGCGCTGGCGCAATTGAGTCGGGCGCAGGCGCAGGTAGCCGGGCAGATTGGCGAGCGGCTCGATGCGGTGGCGCGCTCGGGTGAATCGCTGCGGCGCGAAACCCAGCAGCTGTCGCAGGCGCTGCGGGCGCCCACCGTACGCGGGCAATGGGGCGAGCTGCAGTTGCGACGTGTGTGCGAACTCGCCGGTATGCTGGCCTACTGCGATTTCGAACCGCAGGTCTCGGTACGCACCGACGACGGTGTACAGCGTCCGGACCTTATCGTGCGGTTGCCTGGCCATCGTCGGCTGGTGGTCGATGCCAAGGCGCCGCTGTCGGGTTATCTCGAAGCGATGGCCGCACCCGATGATCGTCAGCGGAGTGCGCGCTTGGCTGATCACGCCGCGCAGGTGCGCGCGCATGTGCAGAAGTTGAGCGCCAAACGCTACTGGTTGCAGTTCGACGACGCGCCCGATTTTGTCGTGCTCTTTCTTCCGGGTGAGGCGTTCTTTGCGGCGGCGCTCGATGCCGACCCGACACTGCTCGAGAGCGCCCTTGGCGACCGGGTGCTCCTCGCCACGCCCACGACGCTCATTGCGCTGCTCAAGGCGGCGGCGTACGGATGGCGGCAGGAGCGTGTGGCACAGGAAGCGGAGCAGGTGGCGCTGCTTGGCCGAGAGCTGCACGAACGGTTGGGCGTGTTCGACGAGCAACTCCTCGAGCTGGGGCGCGGGTTGCAGCGCGCTGTCACCGCCTACAATCGTGCGCTCGGCAGTCTCGAGTCGCGCGTGCTCGTCACCGCCCGCAAGCTCGGTGAACTGAGTGGCACAGACACGCCGCTCGTTGAACTCCCGGTACTGGAGCTCTCCGTGAAAGGCATAGAGTGATTACCGAAGCCGGCTGCCCCGTGGTCACGCGCGTCGTGCGACGCGAGCGCAAAGGCTCGTCGCTGCCGGTGGTGGTCGACACAACCGACGGGCCGTGGTTTCTCAAGCTGACCGGCGCGTCGCAAGGGGTGCTCCCGCTCGTCTCGGAGATCATCGTGGGCGTCCTGGCCGAGGCCATTGGGCTGCATGCGCCGGCGCGAACACTCATCGCGCTTCCCGCGGAAATCGCCAGTGATGATCCCAATGACGAACTTCGCGAACTGCTCGATGCGAGCGTGGGGATCAATCTGGGATTCGAGCTGCTCGCCACTGCGCGCGATCTGACGCCGCCGGAATTCGAGCGCGTGGAGATGACGACGGCGGCCCGTATCCTCTGGCTCGACGCGGTCGTGCAGAATCTCGATCGCACGCCGCGCAATCCCAATCTCATGATGCGTCGCGGCACCATCTGGTGCATCGATCACGGTGCCTGTCTCCCCTTTCAGCACGACTGGAGCTGACGCGCCTCAGCCGCTTGGTGTAGCCGCAGCGCGACCTGCTACAGCGAGCCGAGCAGATCGTCGATGGCTTTGCGGTCGGCGTCTTCGAGCGACTCCGCGCCGTGAATGATGCGCTGCAGAATATCGACGGCTTCTTCGGCGAGGCTCTCCGGGTGCCGGCGATCCTTGTCGAAGCGAACAATGTGTCCGAGCAGGATCGTCTCGAACGGCGCCTCGTCCTCGTCGTCCTCGTCCTCCTCGTCGTCATCATCGTCGTTATCTGCGTCGAGGCCGGCCTCGTAGCTGGGAACGCTTCCCTTCCACGGCTCGGCGTTGTGCACGTCGGCCTGGAGCAATGAGCGCGGGACGAGCGCAAAGAGGCGGCATTGCAGACCCGGCGCCTCTTCGTAGGCGAAGAGGCCCAACGACACCGGTTCGTCGAACAGGTGCAGCTCGACCAGCCGGGCAATGGCTTCGGCGGGCATGGCGCTGCGCGCCACCATGCGCCCGTCGATGAAGGCGGCAAGCGCCGAAGAATCGGGCGCGCGCGGATCGTCGAGCTGGGTAATGGTCACGGTGACGGGCTCGCGCGTCGTGACGAAGACCGCGGGGCGGGCTTCACCGTCCTCGTTCAGGGGGACGTCGTCGGGAGGATCGAATTCGTCAGCGGACATCGGGAAACTCTTCGAAGGCGCACGGAACAGGTGAGAACGCAGGTTAGGCACCTGCGTCGTCCCCCGGTAGTGGAGTGCCGCGGGCTCACCAGCATGAGGACGCGTGACCAGTCAGGCGGAGCCAACGACCTCGTTCACGTCGGTGTCGTCGAAGACGGTGCCCAGCCAATGAAGGACAGGCCAGAGTTCGGCGATGATGATGCCGCTGGCGAGGAGGGTGGCCGCAAGCACCGACCACCCGCCCCAGTCGTTGGTGAACCACAGCACCAACGCGCCCAAGCCGACGGGGAACACGAGCGCGACCGCCGCCACCAGTGTGGTGGCCCCGGTGGTGAGTAGGTTCTGCCCCATGGTCTCGAAACCGCGGGTTTCGGTTCCCAGGCGCACCCAGGCGGGGAAGAGCAGCGCGGTGCCGTTCTGGATGGTGAACGTGAGCGCGTTGAACGCCGGCACACCCACCACGATGGAGACCAGAATGGGGACGGTCGCGCCACTCTCGAGAAAGAGCTGCGGGTCCTGGATGAACATCACCACCGGCACCGACATCAGCGACCAGACCGTGATGGAGTGCAATAGCGTGACCGCCGCAATTTCGGCCAGCACGATGCGCCAACCCGGCAGCGGATAGGTCTTGAGCACCGCGAGCCTCGGCAAGTCGAGGCGCAGGTCGAAGCGCATCCACAGCGGCCCCAGAAAGAGCAACATCGCGCCCCATCCGATGGTCACGCCGACAAACGCATCACCGGCGCGCGACGACGCTGAACGAGTGACGACGGCCAGCGTGGTGAGCCCCAGGACGAACATGATGAGCTGGCTCCTCCACGCACCGCCGCGGAGCGCGGCCGCCAGGTTCTTCCACGCGATCGCCACTTCCGGGCGGCCGCTGAGCGAGAGCGACGGGACCCTGGCCAGCTTGCCCTTTTTGGAGCGCGCCTGACCCATTTGCGATGAGCGGACGCGCTGAATGCGCTCCACGCGCGCGGCCGTCGCGTCCATGGCGGCTTCCTCGAACGACGCATCGAGGCGCACGACCCAGAAGTAGTGGCCCACGACGATGAGCCCCGACCACAACGCGGACAGCGTCCACGCGGGGGTGCCGGAGTTCATGATGGGGTCGATGAGCACGCGCGCGGGAAACAGCGCGTAGCGCGGAACCGGTGCATCGAGTGCCAGGGTAATGCCCGCCACGAGCGACTTGATGCCACCGCTGGCTGCCGCACGTAACGCGGGAATCTCGGTCACGATGCCGAAGACTACCGCGGCGATGAGGCTGCCGAAAATGACGATTGGTAACAGGGCTTTGCGTCGGCCGCTGTTGCCATGTTCGACAGCGTTGGCGCGCACGATGGAGGCGCCGACCCGGTGCATGGCCAACGTGGAGAAGAGCATCCACCACCCCAGCCCACGTTCCCACGTGGCCAATTGCGCCGCGTGGCCACGGAAGACGACGCTGAAGATGATGGTGTTGACGAAGATCGCGAGCTGCATGCGCAGCAGCTTCGTCTGGATGAGGCCGCGCCGCGATACCGGTGCCGGGAAGAGGAACTGCACCTCAGACGGCGTAAAGGCGAGAGCGCTCCGGTCGGCACCGAAGATCCACCAGCGTGCCGACGACACGAGCAGCAGCGTACTGGCCGTACTGGCAACCCCCAAGGTGATATCGGAGGTCAGTATGCCCGCCAGGGGTGCCGCGCCCATGCGCGCATTGCGGAAGAGCGCCCAGTACAGATACAGCGCGCCGAGGGCGACGGCGATGAGGTAGCGGGGGCTGCGCACGCGGGCCGCTTGCGAACGGACGCGGTTGGCGAAGCTGTGCCAATACAGGAACAGCATGGCACGCGCCGGGGCCGGTGTCCGCACCATGACGCCGTCGGAGTCGGCCACACCGACGCGTGTGGCCGGATGCACGGGTAGACTCACCGCGTCAGGCCGCGCCGGCGACCGCGCTGTCGGGCGCGCCGTCGCCCGTCAGCGTAATGAACAGCTCCTCGAGCGAACGGCCTGCGAGTTCGGGGCGCGCGCTGACGATCTCGTCGATGGTCCCCAGTGCGACCATTTCGCCGCGCCGGATGACCAACAGCCGGGTGCACAGCTCTTCGACCAGGTGCAGCAGGTGCGAGCTGAGGATCACGGCGGTGCCTTCGCGTGCGCGCGCCGCGATGGTCTCCTTCATACGCCGGATGCCCACGGGGTCGAGACCGGTAAGTGGTTCGTCGAGCAGAATGGCGGCAGGGCGATGCAGCAGGCCGCAGGCAATTGAGAGCTTCTGCTTCATGCCACGCGACAGTTCGGGAGGCAGCGCGTCTTTCTTGGCGGTGAGCTCGAGCTCTTCGAGCAGCGAGGGAATGCGCGGCGCGGCGTCAGGGACGCCATACAGGCGCGCGACGAACTGCAGATGTTCGGTGACCGTGAGGTAATCGAAGAGCTGGGGCTCGTCGGGCATGAAGGCGAGACGCGCCTTGGCCGCGACGGGATTGCTCTGCAAATCGATGCCGGCGACTTCGATGCGACCAGCCGTCGGGCGCAGGATGCCGGCAATGGCGCGCAGCGTCGTCGTCTTGCCGGCGCCGTTCGGGCCGACCAGTCCGAGCACGTCACCGGGCGCCACCTGAAAGGAGAGCGACCGCACGGCAACGGTGTCGCCGTAGAGCTTGGTGTATCCCGAAACGTCGATCACGGGGTGACGATCACGGTGAGGATGGCGAAAGCACGAGGGGCGCGGTCAGCGTGGTGGACAACGTGGCACCAGCCGAAAGGCAACGCTCGATCGTGGAGTTCCGTGCCGCGGCAATCGTGCCCGCCGCCGCGCCGCCGGCGGCGCCGATGATCGTCCCCTTCGCGCCGCCACCCATCACCCGTCCAAGCATCCCGCCAATCATGGCGCCGGTCGCGACTTTGCCCGCATCGTTGCCGCCCTTCGACACTTTCCGTTCGGTGATGGCTCCGTCGACCACTTTCACACTGCCGTCTGCCGGATAAAACACCCCCTGTACCTGCACCCCACGCAACCGGAAGCTCATCGCCCCCGATGTGGAATCGACGCGCGCCAGCTCCACCAGCACCGGGGTCCCCGCAGGGAGCCGAGCACCGTCCGGGCTGCTCACCTCGCTGCCGAGCGACACAACGAAGCGATCGCCCGGCCGGTTGGCCATGGAGCAGATCGGGGCGTTGGTCGGCCCCGACAGCTGAACACCAGCCCCCAGTGCACGCCGGGCCGCCGGTGCCTCGCTCACCGTTGGGGCCGGCGTCGGCGTTGGCGCCGGGGAGGGTGCCACCGCCGCTGGTGACGGCGCCGGGGCGGGGGCCGGGGCGGCGGCCTGGGCGGGTGCCTGGGCGGGTGCCTGGGCGGGTGCCTGGGCGGGTGCCGGGGCGGGACGCGGCGCCCCAGGTGCGGCAGCTCGCGCCGGTCTCGGTGCCGGGAGCTCCGCTTGCGGTGAAGGACGCGGCGATTCCGGCGGCGGCAATGGCGCCGACGGCGCGCTCGTCACGGCGGTATCCCCAAGGGCGATGTCTGGGGTGGCGGAGGCCGCGAGGGTCAAATCGCGCGATAACGCCGAGTCCAATCCGGCGGCGGCGGAGCGCTCCGACCGGCCACAAGCAACCGTCAGGGATAGGACGCCGGCAAGGAGCACGCGTGCCGCCGGGACGCTCGGTGTTTTCGGAGTCATGTGGTGAAGTTCCGCCATACTGTTGACGATAGTGAAACAGAGGAGTGTGCCGCCATCCGTTGGCGTCACGCAATCTGACAGAGTGGTGACACGATGCTGTGGTAGTGTCGTACGCCCGCGCCCGGTCTGCGTTCCCATCTATGCGTTCCACCGCCATGCGTTCACCCGATGCCGCTGTGACACCACCCCCCACGGCGCAGCACGTCTTCATTGCCCGTCAGCCTATTTTCGATCTGCGGGACACGCGGATCGCCTATGAGCTATTGTATCGGGCGACCCGCGAGGCGACGCACGCCTATGTGGGCGACGTGTCGGCATCACTGATGTGCGGTGACACGGCGCTGCATGCGCTGCTGTCCATCGGGCTCGATCGGCTGACGGGTGGAACGATCGCCTTCGTGAACGTCACCGAAGCGCATCTGCTCGGAGAGCTCTACAAGATCTTCGATCCGGCGGCCGTGGTTCTGGAGCTGTTGGAAACGGTCGATGCGACCCCCGCGGTCATCGATGCGTGCGCACGGGCTGTCGCCGATGGGTACACCCTGGCGCTCGACGATTATGACGGCCGCGACTCGCTCGCCCCCTTGCTCGACTTCGCCAAGATCGTGAAGGTCGACGTCCTGTCTCTCACCGACATCGGCACCCTCGCACCCACGGTGCGGACGCTGCGAGCGCGGGGTATGGAGGTGCTCGCGGAACGCGTGGAAACCCCGGAAGCGCTTGCCGCGGCGCGCGCCGCCGGCTTCACGATGTTTCAGGGCTACGTCTACAGCCGTCCCGAAACCATCGACGGCCGCGCCGTCAATGTGCAACAGGCCACGGTCTTTCAGATCATGGCGCTCCTCAATGAACCGGACACCAGCGCGCAGGAGCTCGAAGAGGCGTTCCGCAGCCATCCCTCGTTGTCGTTGTCGCTGCTGCGCATTGTGAACTCCGCCTCGTTCGGCGGGCGCAATGTCGATTCCATTGCGCAAGCATTGCGCCTGATCGGGCGCGAAGCGCTGTCGCGCTGGATGCTCATCATGCTCGTGGCGAGCGTGGGCTCGCGCAGTCCCGTCGCGCACGAAGCGGTGGCCGAGGCGCTGGTGCGCGGGCGCTTTTGCGAAACCGTGGCGATGCATGGCGCCGCCGCGGACGCTGGCGCGCGCTTCCTGGTGGGGCTCCTCTCGCGCATGGATGCGCTCCTCGGCCTGCCGATGGCGGAGGTCCTGGAGCGCCTTCCCGTCCACGACGACATCAAGGCGGCGCTGCTTGAGGGCACGGGGCCGTATGCCACCCTGCTCATGCTGGCCGATGCCTACGAAAGCGGCGACTGGGCGCTGGTGGACGCGCTCGCCGCCGATCTGTCGTTGCCCACGCTGTATGCCGACGCCGTGTCGTGGGCCAGCGAGCGCCTCAGCGCCGCCAGCTGATCCCACGTCGCGCTTAGTAGTTGCGCTTGATCGGGGTACTGATGTCGGAGATCATCGAATCGGTCTTCTGAGCCGCCATGCCCTGAGCGCTCGGTGGGGCGTCCGGGATGTTGGTGAACGGCAGCAGAATGGAGATGCGGCGATTGGCCGGCGAGAGCGGATCATCAGGGACGCGCGGTTTGGTGTCGGCGTAGCCGCGCACTTCCACCACGCGCTCCGGTGCGACGCCGGTGCTCTGCAGCACGCGTCGCGCGGCATTCGCGCGATCGGCCGAGAGCTCCCAGTTGGTATACGCCGCGTCGGCACCGAATTTGGCGCCGTCGGTATGTCCTTCGAGCACGACCGACTGCGTGATCTGCGAGAGTTCGGCGCCGACGAGCTGTAACGTGAGCATCGTGGCGGCGTTCATGCGTGATGAGCCGTTGGGGAAGTACACGTCGCCGCGTCCCGACTCGACGAGTTCGATGCGCAGTCCTTCGCGCGTGACCTGTACGTCGACTACGGCGTTGAGCTTCTGCAGAGAATCGCTCGCAGCCAGTTTGTCGAGAATCGTCTGGCGCAACTTCTCGAATGTCTTCTGCTCGGCCGATCGCACCGTGATGCGCATCGGGGCCTTCTGAATCGGCAACGGAACACTCCCGTTGCTCAACGGGCTCGAACCCGAGCCGGCGCCCCTCTTGTAGCCGACGGGATTGGCGAAGTAGCCCTCGATGGCCTTCTTCGTCTTGTCGTCCATGCCCAGAATCCACATCACCATGAAGAAGGCCATCATGGCGGTCACGAAGTCGGCATACGCCACCTTCCACGATCCGCCGTGGTGTCCACCGCCACCGGCGACCTTTTTCTTGACGATAACGATCTTCTTGCCGCCGCGCGCTGCCATGGTTACGCCGCCTTCTTGCGCGTGAGTTCCTCGAGTTCGGTGAAGCTCGGGCGCTCGTGCGGTTCGATGTTGCGGCGGGAGAACTCCACGGCCGTCATGGGCGCATCACCACGGGCAAAGCAGAGCAGCGCGGTGCGGATACACATCATGTAATCGTGCTCGGCGTGCAGGCGCGTTTCCATGGCCTTCGCAATGGGTGCGAACACGCCGTAGGCGAGCAGAATGCCGAGGAACGTTCCGACGAGGGCGGCGGCGACCTTTTCGCCGATTTCCGAAGCGGCACCGCCGATCGAGCCCATCGTGATGATGACGCCGAGCACGGCGGCGACGATGCCGAAGCCCGGCATGGCATCACCCACGGTGGTGATGGCGTGCGGAGCGAGCATGGCCTCGTGGTGGTGCTTGTCGAGGTCCGTATCGAGGATGTCGGCCAGGTTATGATCTTCGACCGTACCGGTGAGCAGCACCTTGAGCGTGTCGCACAATAGCGACAGCGCGTGATGGTTGTGCAGGAACGACGGATACTTCTGGAAGATGTCGCTCCCTTCCGGACTTTCGATGTGGGACTCGAGGCCCACCAGTCCGTCCTTGCGGGCCTTCTGGAACACCTCGTAGAGTACCTGCAGTAGTTCCGCATACGCTTTTGCGCCATACGGGTTAGGCTTGAGCAGTCCGAGGAGCTGTGCGATGCACGCCTTCAGCACGGCCGGCGGATTGGCGATGATGAGGGTGCCGAGGCCGGCGCCGCCGAGAATCAGGAACTCGTTGGGCTGATAGAGCACAGCGAGTTCGCCATGGTGCATGACATAGCCACCGATGACAGCGCCGAACACAACGACCAAGCCGATGATGACGAACACGCGAAACGTCCAGGGATTCGAGTGGAGAATTCAGTGACTGCCGAAACCGGAACGCCGCATGAAGCGGAGCGCTGGCTCGGGATTCAGGACGATCTGTTGCGCGGACTCGCGCACGCCATCAGCAACCGCCTGGCGACGATCATTGCCGCAGCGGGGGTGCTCGATGTGCCCGAAACGCCCGACCCGCGATTCCTCGACGGCCTGCGCAGTGACGCCGATCGGCTCGACGGCTTGCTGACGCTCTTGCGGCAATTGCCCCGCCGTGCCGATGCCGACCTCGAACCCCTGCTGTTGAGCGACGCGCTCGAGACCGCGCGTCGACTGGTCAACGAGCATCCCGATCTGCGCGGCCGCACGATCACGCCGGTCTTCACTGGTGACGTTGTGCCCGCGCGCGCGGAGCCCACGGCGGTCCTGCATGCCATGATCGTCGCGCTGCTCGGCGCGTCGCGTGGTGGAGCGGGACCGATCACGGTCGCGATGGAGACCGTCGGCGATTGCGTGCGCGTCGGGGCGCGTGTGGATGGCGGCGGCGAAGAGGCCGGCGATGACGCGATCGAGGACGACGCGCGGACGATCAGCTGGCTCCTGCGCAGCAGCAACGGCCGCGGGACCACCCTGGCGGGGGGTTGCGCGTTCGAAGTGCCCACGCTCCAGGCGTCGCGACGACGTCCGGGGTGACATCAGTGCTCCGTGCCCGATACCGGGGACGCGGCACTCGGCGCCGGCGCCACGGCTGACGGCGCCCCAAGGGCCGCAAGCCAGTCGGCGGCATCCGACGCGCTGACCGCCCGCTGGTTCTCCTGCGCGACCTGCTGCGCGATCTCGCCGCGCAGAATCTTCACATCGCTCGGCGCTTCAATGCCAATGCGCACGCCGCCGCGATCGCACGAGACGACCACGATGCGAATGCCACCGTCGATGAGAATGGAGTCGCCTTCACGGCGTCCGAGAATGAGCATCGTCAGGCCAGACCTATCAGGGTATCCAGCATTTCTTGAGCGGCCTTGATCATCTTCGTCGCGGCCTGATATGACTGCTGCACCCGAAGCATGTTCACGAGTTCTTCGTCGGTGTTCACGCCGCTGACCGACTGACGGCGCAGTTCCGCTTGATCCGTGAGTCCTTCGGCGACATTTGCGTCGTCTGTAGCGGACGACGTCTGGATACCCAGACGCGTCACGAGACCGCGGAAGAAGCCGATGAATGATCCGGTTTCGGTCGCGCCTGATGGCGCATTCCACGTGACCGTGCCTTCTTTCGACCGCAGCAGCGACAGCCCCTGCGCGACCGTGTTGTTCGTGGGCGCGGTGGCCGAGCCGGACGCGGCAATCTTGGACGGGTCGGCGGCAATAGCAGCGTCGAGCCTGATGTTCGCAGCGCTTACCGGCGCACCTAACGATCCCGCATTGAAGAAGTTTCCGGCAGCGGTGCCCGGAATGGTCGTTCCGGTGAAGGTGAAGCCCGTGGTGTGCAGCGTGTTGACCGCCGTGACGAGCTGGCTCGCCATGGCATTGAGCCGGCCGCGCACATTCGGAATTTCGGTGTTGATGACGGTAACCTGCGCCGCCAGTTCGCCGGCGAGCGGCGCCAACCGGTCGAGCGAATTGCCCAGTCGGATCCGCACCGGCACGTCGGTCAACGGCGTCGACGGGAGCGGATTGGGCGTTTCGAACTGCACCGTCAGCGGCGTGGCGGTATCGCCCTCCACCAGCATCGAGTTGCCGATCAGCACGGACACCGACCCGTTGGGCTGCGGCACCACGCGGGCGCCGGCAATCTTGGACAGCTCGTCGAGCTTGAGATCGCGGGCGTCGCGCAGATCGTTGGCGGTGTTGCCACTCGACTCGCTTCCCACGATGCGGACGTTCAGCTCGGCCACCTGCGAGGCGAGCGCATTGATGCGGGCGACGCTATTGTCGAGACGCTCGAGGGTACTGCCGCGAATCGTGGTGAGCTGCGTGTCGTAATCGTTGAACAGCTGCCCAAGCTGCCGGCCGCGCTGCTGCACGACTGCGCGTGCCGCCAGACTGTTGGGTTGCGACGACAGATCGCTGAACGCGTTCCAGAACTGATCGAGCGCGTTCGCCATACCCGCATCACTCGGCTCACCAAATACCGACTCGAGCTGCGACATCAGATCGCGGCGCATGCCGGCATCACCCGCCAGCGTATTGGCCGAACGAAACGAGTCGTCGAGCAGTACGTCGCGCTTGCGGATGATCGTCGTGACGCTGACACCGGTGCCGACGGAGCCGTACGAGAAACGGACCGGCGTGTTCGGCTGCAGCACCGTTTCCTGGCGCGAATAGCCGGGCGTCTGGGCGTTCGCGATGTTCTGCGACACCGTTTGCAGCGCGGTCTGGTGTGCGAGGAGTGCGGAGCGCGCAATGCTGAACAAGCCGGAGCTCATGGGTCAGACCGTCCGGTTGACGATCACGCCGCGGGGCGTGCCGGGACTTGGCGCGATCACGCCTTCATTGGCGTACGTGGCGGGCGCCGTTGGTGCTCCCACCAACGTACGAACGTGCGTGTCGGTCGTGGTGAGTGCTTCGCGCAGCATCTTGCGGTTCATGCCCACTTCACGCGCGAGCGTATCGGCGGCGAGCTGCAGGCGCGTGCGTGCCTCGCGGAAGCGACCGTCGACGAGATCGCCGAGGAGCTCCTCGAGTTCGCGCAGGGTGCACTCTTCGGTCCCGCCGAGCAGCACGTTGAGCTGACGGCGACGCGTCCGCGCCTGACCCAGCGTGGCGAGAATGCGATGCGTGGCAAAGGTGCTGTCGTCGACGCCCTGGATATCGTCGGCGCTCACCGCACTGCGCTGACGACGCATCTGCGCAATGAGATCATCGAGCAGCCGCCGCTCGCTGACGAGCGCGTCATGCAACGCGTCGAGCAGCGCGGGCGATTGCAGACCGACGCGCGGCGCAGATTCGGTGGCGAACAGAGTCGAGGGCGACATCAGCGGATGGTGGTGCTGGAAGGCGAAGGGGAGGACGTGGCCGCAATACGACCGCGCATCTGACGGTACACGGATTCCGCGAGACCGCCTTCCCACTGGCTGGGAGTTTCGGCAGCGAGGTGCTGATCCAGTAGTCCGGTAAACATGTCTTCTCCGGCGCTGGCTGAAACGATGCCTTCCTGCTGTGGAACGGTTTCGCGCATCGCCTTGAACAGTTGCTGCACGAAGAGGCCTTCGAGCTGCTTGGCGCTGTCACGCAGCTTCTGGTCGGTGGCGGCGTCGAGGACCGGCGGCGCGACGGGCGCGGCAGTCACCGACATGCGGGCGCGGGCAGCGATGGGATCGATCACCGGACGATGATCTCCCCGGTCACTGCACCGACTTCGCGCAGCGCGGCAAAGATGGCGGCGATTTCGCTGGGCGGCGTGCGCACGGCGTGCAGTGCCGAGGCGACACGCTGCACCGGGATACCCGCCGGTAGGCGCACACTGCCCGGAATGGCGGCGGTGTCGTTGGGGGCGAGGTTGCCGATGGCGAGCGTAATGGCGCCGTGGCTCACCGTTGCCGCGCCGACGACCATGTCGCCGCCGGCGACGACGGTGCCGTCGCGGCCATCGATGATGATGCGCGGCCGGGCTTCGGTGCTGATGGCCAGATCGCGGATTTTCGCCATCGCCACCGGCTTCTGTACGGAGTCGGGGATCGTCACCATGACCGAGCCTTCGTCTTCGACCGTGGCGGTCTTTTCGCCCATGGCCCCGTTGATCGCCGTCGCGATGCGCATGGCGGTGCCGAGGTCGGGCTCACGCAGCAGGAGGCGCGACGTGGCGGCAATCGTGGGACGCGGGAGATCGGCTTCGAGCACGCCGCCTGTGGGAATGCGCGCGGCCGTTTCATGCGACGGCTGAAAGCGGGTGGTAGAGCCACCATCGCTCACCAGCATGGAGCCCTGCGCCGACGCGAGCGGCGGCCCGCTGGGGTCGGCAACCAGCGGCGTCATGAAGAGCGTGCCGCCGCGGAGCGAGCGCGCATCACCCATGCTGGAGACCTGCACTTCGAAGCGTCCACCGGCACGCAGGAACGGCGAGACTTCGGCCGTTACCAACACGGCCGCCACATTGCGCATGCGGATGAGATCTGCGGGCACTTCGACATTGAAGCGACGCAGAATGTTGATGACGCTCTGCACCGTGGGGCCGCCGGTCTGTCCGCCAATGGCGCGATCGCCGGTGTTGTCGAGGCCCACCGCAAGACCGTAGCCCACCAGGCGCACGGGCAGTGCGCCTTCAGCCGACGTGAGATCGCGAATCTTGATATCGTTCTGCGCGCTCGCTGTCGTGGGCATGAGCAGCAACAGCGCGGTAGTGGCGACCATGACGCGCGCGCACACTTTCGCGACACGCGTGGCGTGGAACAGCATCATGGGTGTGACCAGCGAAAGCAAACGAGAAGAGGTCACGGCCACAGTGCTCCAACCACCTTGGTGAGCATGCCCTGCTTGGGCTTGCCGAGTGGACCGGGGGAGGCGTAGCCCAGCTGCACATCCGCCACGCGGCTCGATTCGATGACGTTGGAGACGGAGACGTCCTGCGCGCGCACCCAGCCGCTGAAGACGATGTCCTGCATCGCCTTGTCGACGTCGATCTTCTTGGTGCCCTTGACCTGCAGCAGTCCGTTGGGGCCAACGGCCACGACGCGTACGCTCATTTCGTTCTGGAAGCGATTCTCACGACGCGCCTGGCCACGCTGCGTCTGGTCGGCAGTGTTGCGCGTGTCGATGCCGACATTCTTGGACGAGGCGGGGAGTCGCGCGTTCAGCCCGAGTCCACGATTGCGCGTGTCCTGCGCGATGTTTTCCTTGACGGCCGTGCTGATGGTGTAATCGTCGACGAGCACGGTGATGATGTCGCCCACGAGAAACTGGCGACGATCGGCGACCCACGACGTGCGCACGGGCGTTGCGGCGGCAGGCGCGGCAGGCGCGGCAGGCGCGGCAGGCGCGGCAGGCGCGGCAGGGGCAGCGGCGGCGGGTGCCTTCGTAGTGGCTCCGGTCGCGCCGGCTGGCGGGGTGGGCTGCGCACTGAGCGCGATGGGGCAGAGCAGCGTGGCCAACGGGGCCACGAGCAGCGAGGCAAGACGCTGATGGGACATCAGAGGTTCAGCGGAGGCGGACAGTGTTCGGCGCGACGGCAATGCCATCGAGCCGGCGAGTACGATCGATGCGGACGCCGACAGGGGCGCCCACGGAGGCGGTGTTCGTGGCGACGCCGCTCAGCACCAGCGTGAGCGGACCGTCCTGCCAGATGGCGTGCACGGTGGCGCCACCGGCAATGACCGGCGGTGCCGACACGGCGGGCGCCCGCAGCACTTCGCCCGCCATGATCGGCCGACGCGTGACCCAGCCGGGCAGAGCGGGCGTGGTGTCGGGCGCGAGGCCGTTCCACCGCCAGGTGATGATCGTGTCGACCACGGCGATGTCGGCGGGCTGCAACGCTTCGCCGCGAGCCAACGCCCGCGTCGCGACGGTGAGCGACACACGACGCTGATCGCTCCTGCGCGGCGTGCCGACCGCTGTCGGCTGCGCGCAGAGCACGCATGGCAGCAGCAGCAACGCCACGAGGGCGACGAGATGCCGGGACACGAAGGACATCGTCAGTTCTTGATGTTATTGGCGATCTGGCCCATCTCGTCGGCCGTCTTGATGGACTTGGAGTTGATCTCGTACGCACGCTGTGCGGCGATCATCTCCACCATCTCCTGCACGATCTCGACGTTCGAACCTTCGAGGCTGCGCTGCTGCAGACGCCCCATGCCCTCGTCATTGGGGAAGCCCACGACGGGCTGGCCTGAGGCCGTCGTGGGTGCCAGCAGGTTCTGTCCGAGGTTGAGCAAGCCGCTGGGATTGGCGAAACGCGCGATCTCAATGCGGCCGATTTCGGTCGGGTTGATGTCGTTGCCGCGACGGATGCTCACGACACCGGTGTTCGAAATCGTCAGCTCGGCGCCGTCCTGGGGAATGCGAATGGGCGGCTGGATGGTGTAGCCGGCACCGGTCACGAGCACCCCCTGATCGCTGATCTGGAAGCTGCCGTCACGCGTGTATCCGAGCTCGCCATTCGGCAGCTGCACCTGGAAGAATCCTTCGCCCTCGATGGCGACGTCGAGTTCCCGTCCGGTCTGCTCGATGGGCCCCTGCTCGTGCAACCGCTGCACGCCCGACAACCGCGTCCCGCGCCCCACCTGAATGGCGGGGAGCGTTTCCGCTTCGGTGCCACCGATGACCTGGGACCCCTGAATGGTTTGATAGAGCAGGTCCTCGAACTGCGCACGGCTGCGCTTGAAGCCGGCCGTGTTCACGTTGGCGAGGTTATTGGCAATGACTTCGGTGCGTGTCTGCTGCGCCATCATGCCGGTCGCGGCGGCGCGAAGTGCTGAATCCATGGTCAGGTCTCCTTAAACGGGCGTCGCGAGGTCGGTCACGGCGATACCGCGGGCCTCGTCAATGGTGGTCAGCGTCTTCTGCGCGGCCTGATAGCGATGCAGCACGCTCAGCATGTCGGTCATGGCGGTGAGGGCGTTCACGTTCGATTCTTCGACGAACCCCTGCATCACCTTCCGATCGGCGGGGGCGATGGCGACGCGGGTGGCATCGGGGACGAACATCGTGCCGCCCTCGTGCTGGAGGTCCGCCCCGTCGGCGACGCGCTCGACCCGCAGGCGGGCGAGCGGTTTGCCGTTCACGGTGATCATCCCCGACTCGTCGATCTCGGTCTGGCCCGGCGGAATCGTGATCGGGCCCCCATCGGTGAGCACCGGATTGCCTTTGCCGTCCACCAGCTGGCGGTTGGCATTCAGCGCGAAGCTGCCATTGCGGACGAATCGCTCACCATTTGGGGTCTGCACCACGAAGAAGCCATTCCCGCTGACCGCGAGGTCGAACGGGTTGTGCGTCTGCGTGAGTGTCCCGGGGGTGAGGTCGATGGCGGTGTCGGTCGTCGCCAGCGCGCTGCCCATGAGACGGGAGAAGGCGGTTTCCGCCTTGAACCCACGGGTGGATGCGTTGGCGAGATTGTTGGCAAGGACGGCCTGTCGGCGCTCCAGCATCTGGAGGGCCGAAGCCGCACTGCTCATTCCGTTGGTTTGGACGGGACCTGGCATGTCGTGGTCTTGGAAATGGGGACACGAACTCACCAGGGGGAAAAGCAACGGTCGGGCCAAAGCTGGCCCGACCGGAAAAAAACTTGTAACATGTTGTTGTATAGTGCTTTACGTGCGCTTCGGGAAAATACTTCCGGCGTGCCTCCGGGAAATTGGCACGGCAATTCATGCCGGTACCCCCCTCGCCCGGACGCCTTTTCCGCGCGTTCCGCGTCGTCAGTGGCGGCCGCCGATCTCCAGCAGCATCGACACGGCGTCCAGCGGTAGCCCCGTCTTCCAGGCGATTTCCGCCGGAGCGGCGCCTGCCGCCGCCAGCGCCTGAACCGCACGCGGCGTCTTGCCGCCACGACCGGCCAACTTGATGGAGGGGGCAGCGGCCGTGGTCGGCCGCTTGACCCCGCTCAGGGTGGCGCGCCGGCTCCGCCCCTTTCGGAACGTGGCCAGCGCCCGCACCCCGACATCGTACAGCAGCACCAACCCCGCCGCGCCTCCCAACGCGACGAAGGCGATGATCCGCTGCTCGCGCGAGACGCCCGGCGACATGAGGAACGCGCCAACGATCAACCCGATGATCGTGACCCCCACGCCCAACGCCGCCAGCTGCAGCACACCTTTGATGGTCTTCAACATCGTGCGATTCCCCGGTTCCTGTATCAGGCGTCGCGGAGCGGCTTCAGCTCCACGCGCAACTTGCTCAACGCCTTGCTGCGAATCTGCGACACGCGCGACTCGGTCAGCTCGAGCACCTTCGCGATCTCATGCAGCTTGAGCTCTTCGAAATAGTAGAGCGACAGCACCACCCGCTCCTGCTCCTTGAGCCGCAGAATCGCTTCCTTGAGATGCGACACTTCCTGCTCGTGTGTCATCGACTCTTCCACATCGCCATTGAGTTCGCTCGTGAGCGTCTCTGCAGGCACCGGCGCGGTGTTCTCGCGATCACCTGGCGCACGATCGAGCGGAATGTGATGCGCACCTTCGACGTCGGCCTGCCAGCGCCAGAGCGTATCCATGTCCACGCCGAGCTGCGCCGCCAGTTCGCGATCTTCGGGCGCATGCCCGTGCGCGCGCTGATACGCTTCGCGCGCCGCCGTGATTTCGCGCGTCTTGCGACGGATGGAGCGCGGGACATGGTCCTGCTTGCGCAGTTCGTCGAGTATGGCACCGCGGATACGCGGCGCCGCAAAGGTGCTGAAGGCCAGTCCGCGTGTGGCGTCGAAGCCTTCCAGCGCCGTCATGAGGCCGATCGTACCGGCGCTCACCAGCTCGTCGAAGTCCGCACGCACCGCGAGGGTACGCGATACCTGACGCGCCACGTGGTGGACGAGCCCGAGATGCTCTTCGAGCAGACGGTCACGGGCGACTTGATTGCCGGCCTGAAACGACTGCCAGAGCGGGGCATTCATGGCGATGGAGGCGGAAGGAGTTGCAAGAGTCACGGTCAAGCACCGGAACGGGAGGGGGTTCGGGCGGCCAGTACGCGCATCACGACATCGTGAGCGGCAATGGCCGCCGGAGATCCGGCGGCCGCATCGGGGAAGGGCATCCCCGCGCGGAGCGCAGCATCAAGTGTGGAATCGGCCGGGATTGCTCCGGCCAGGCGCGTTGTGAGCCCCAGGAACTGACGGGCACCGGCGTCGATGGCGTCGTAGCAGCGCGTTGCCTCGCTGCCTTCATGACGATTGACGAGCACATCTACCGGAAGGGCACTGTGCCGCTGCACCACGGCCTTGCACAGGGCGTACGTCGCTGCCAATCCCACCGGATCACTGCCGGCGGAGACCGCAACGAGTCGTTCATCGGCGTGCGGGGTTACGGCGCCAAGCACCGTGTCGAGCCGCGCGCCACAGTCGAACACCACCAAATCCATCTGATCGGCCAACGCACTTACGCGACGCATGCACGCGCGACGTTCGGCCGCCGTCATGGGCGTCGCCGGGTGATCGGCGCCCACCCGCGGCGCCCCACCGGCCACTAACGTGAGCGTCGCGCTCACCGGTGTCGCGATCTCCTGCGCCGTGACACGGCCGCCGCGCAGATCGGCCCAGCTGGCCCGCGGCGCAACACCCAACGTCATCGCCAAGGGCCCGACAAAGTCATCGGCGTCGACGAGCAGCACACGCTTGCCCTCACCCGCAGCACTGACCGCGAGCAAGGCCGAGATGAGCGTCGCGCCCGATCCACCGCGGCCACTCGCCACCAGCAACGTGGGCACACCGGCACCATCGCCGCCCGTTCCCGTACGCGCAGCGCGCACGGCATCGGCTTGCGAGAGCGCCGCGGTGCCACGCGGCGGAGGCATGAGGAGGCTCGACATCAGGCGGGCATCCAGTCGGCTTCCGCATCGGCGGGCAGCCCCCAGCTGCGCAGCAACCGCTGCACGCCGGGCTTGAGGTCGGCCGGTACATCCTGGCCGTCGGTCACCCATCGCGTCGGCATCTCGAGCGAGAGTGCCATATCGGTGACCCCACGCTCGCGCGGCACTTCGTCGAGCTTGGAGATGAGCAGATGTGTGGCGCCGCAATGCGCGCGCGACGTGCTGTACGCGCGTCCAATATCCACCGCGAGATCCGCACGCAACGAGGCCGGCAGCACGAGATGGACTTCGTCCGGTCCGATCGTATCCAGCAGCGAACGCCACCGCTCGGTGAGCTCCGCACTCGCGGGACTGCGGCCCGGGGTGTCGATGATGATCACGTCGCAGTTCAGCGACAACCGCTTCATCGCGCCATCCACTTCGCGCGCATCGTACACGACTTCGAACGGGACGTCGGCAAGTTCAGCGTAGGTAGCCAACTGCTCCATGCCGCCCACGCGATACGTATCGATCGTGAGCAAGCCACAACGCGCCGCGCCGAACATGCCGCGGCGCACCGCGAGTTTGGCGGCCGTCGTCGTCTTGCCTGCGCCCGTGGGCCCCACCAGCGCGATGCAGAACGGACGGCCATCGGCCTTGCGTAGCGTCGCCGGCAACGGACGCGGCTCGAGGCGACTGCGCACATGATCGAGGGCGAAGCTGGGTGCGGCCAGCACTTCCACCATCGGCACGCCGCCGTCGCGCACGGTGCGGGTGTGCAGAATCATGACGTCGTCACCGAGCGTGCGACGGGCACGATCGGACACGCGCGAGAGGTCGGCGCCGCGAAAGCGCTCGGCCTGCGTGTGATTAGCCATTCGGCATCTCCCAGGTAGCGACACTGCTCAACGTGATCTGCGCAGGGAGCTCGGCGAGCGAGACCACGGGCAGGCTGGGCAGCACAGGTTCAATGAGACGGCGCACGCCGACCCGCAGCGACGGCGGCGTGATGAGCGGCATGGGGCGACCATCGACCGCATACGTGGTCGCGAGGTTGTTCAGGTCGCGCAGCATGGCCGCGAGCGATTCGGGTGTGAGCACCGGCGCGTTGGGCTGCGACGCACGCGGCGAGAAGAGCCCCAGGAGTGCACTTTCCAGACGCGCGCCGATGGTGATGCCACGTACCGTACCCGTCTGGTCGGCGAAGAGCCGCGCAATGACGTTGGTGAGCGCCTTGCGCACGACTTCGGTGAGTGCCTCGGGATCCTTCGTCGCCTCGGCGCCATCGCCGAGGGCCTCGAGAATCGTGACGAGATCGCGAATGGGCACGCGCTCGCGGAGCAGACGCTGCAGGACGCGGTGCAGCACGCTGAGCGACACCTTGCCGGGAATGATTTCTTCCACGAGCGCGGGGTGCGACTTCTTGAGCGTCTCCACCATTTCCTGCACTTCCTGACGGCCCAGCAGTTCGGCCGCGCTGCCCTTGAGCGTCTCGAGCAGATGTGTCGCTACAACCGTGGTCGGCTCGACCACGACGTAGCCGAGCGCTTCGGCTTCCGAGCGGCGCGCCGCCGCCACCCACCGTGCGGGCATGCCGAACGACGGGTCGATCGTTTCCATACCGTCGATTTCCGCCACGACGCCGCCGGTGTTGAGCGCCATCATGAAACGCGGGAGTACTTCGGCGCGCGCGACTTCCGAGCCGCGCAGTTTGATGACGTACTCGTTGGCCGGCAGACGGATATCGTCGCGAATGCGAATGGGCGGTACGAGAATGCCAAGCTCGAGCGCCGCCTGCTTGCGCAGGAGCGAAATACGCTCGAGCAGATCGCCCCCCTGGCCCTCATCGATGAGCGGAATGAGCGCGTAGCCCACTTCGAGTTCGATAGGATCAATCTGCAATAGATCCTGCATGGGATCGGGCGCGATCGGTGCATCGGAGATGTCGCCAGTCGCCGGTGTCGTGACCGTTGCGAGCTCCATGCGGCGCCGCTCGGACTTCTCTGATACCTTGGCCAGCGTCGCGGCGCCAAGGGCCATGGCGACGAACGGAAACATGGGGAGGCCGGGAATGAGCGCGAACGCGCCCAGCACGCCGGCCACCATCCACATGGCACGCGGATGCGACCCGAGCTGCTTGGTCAGCGTCGTGCCCATCTTGTCGGTGCTGGTGGCGGCGGTGACCATGAGACCGGCCGCCGTCGAGATGATGAGCGCCGGCACCTGCGAGACGAGACCGTCACCAACCGTCAGGATGGTGTACGTGCTAGCCGCCTTGCCGATGTCCATGCCCCGCTGCACGACGCCGATGAAGATGCCGCCCAGAATGTTCACGACGACGACCATGATGCCGAGGATCGCGTCGCCCTTCACATACTTGGAGGCACCGTCCATCGCGCCGTAGAAGTCGGCGGTGCGCGCAATCTCTTCGCGGCGGATGCGGGCGTCCTTCTCGTCGATCAGCCCCGCCGACAAGTCGGCGTCGATCGCCATCTGCTTGCCAGGCATGGCATCGAGGGTGAAGCGCGCCGCGACTTCGGCGATTCGGCCGGCACCCTTGGTGATGACGATGAAGTTGATGCCGATCAGCATCAGGAAGATCACGATACCGACGGCGTAGTTACCGCCGATGACGAACTGGCCGAACGCTTCGATGACCTTGCCCGCGTGCGCCTCGGTGAGGATGAGGCGCGTGGACGAGACGTTGAGGCCAATGCGGAACAGCGTGAGCAGCAACAGCAACGACGGGAAGCTGCTGAAGTCGAGCGGGTTCGTGGTGTACAGCGCCACGAGCAGTACGACGAGCGACGAGCCGATGGAGGCGGCCAGGAACAGGTCGAGCAGCACCGGGGGCAACGGTACGACGATGAGCGCGAGGATCGTGACGACGACGAGCGCCAGCGCGATTTCCGCGACCTTGCCCTTGCTCACGTCCGGCATGGGGAGCGCCGCGCTGGTCATGCCGCCACCGTACCGCGCCAGCCGGCGCCATAGCGGTTACGCTGACGCAAGACGAACGCAAGGACTTCCGCGACCGCCAGGTACATCTCCACCGGAATCATGGTTCCCACTTTGGCGACTTTGATCATGGCACGGGCCAACGGCTTGTTCTCGATCACGGGGACGCCGTGCTGGAACGCGAGTTCCTTGATGCGCAGCGCAATCTTGCGTTCGCCGAGCGCCACGACGTACGGCGCGGGCGCGACACTGGGGTCGTACTTGATGGCGATGGCGATGTGTACGGGGTTCACGATCACCACGTCGGCGGTCTTCACGTTGGAGAACATCGCGCGACGGATGCGCTCACGGGCCAGCGAACGGCGGCGACCCTTCACTTCGGCGTTGCCTTCCTGCGCCTTGCCTTCTTCCTTCACTTCCTGCTTGGTCATCTTCAGGTCTTCGTGCGTCTTCCATCGCTGAAACCCATAGTCCGCAACGGCGAGCACGACGAACATCATGCCGGCATTCTTGAGCAGCGCGTAGCCGTACGTCTGCATCAGGTGCATCAGTGCCATCGGCGAGCTGTTCAGCGCGAGTCCCTGAACGTCTGGCCACGCATCGGCGAGGGTCGCGTAGACCGCGTAGCTCACGATGATCATCTTCAGCAGTGACTTGGCGAGGTCGACATACGGCTGCGGTCCGAGATACTTGCCGATGTTCGAGATCGGATTCATGCGCTCGAACTTCGGCATGAGCGGCTGGGTGGTGAGCAAGCCGCCAGTCTGCATGGCCTGCACGCCAATCGCGATCACCGAGAGCGCGGCCATGGCACCGACGATGGCGACCATCATGCGGAAGCTCATGACCTGCAGATACGCAATGAGGCCGGGCCCTTCGTGCGAGGCGTCCGCCGCCTGTGCGAGCGAGCCGCCCATGGTGTCCATGAGAAAACGCCAGAGCGGCGGCCACGCGAACGAGAAGACTATAAGAGAGCCGAGCAGGAACGCGGCGGTGACGAACTCGGGGCTCTTCGCGATGTTGCCCTTCTCGCGTGCGTCCTCGAGTTTTTTCCCGGTAGGGTCCTCTGTTTTTTCGCCGGAGTCGTTCTCCGCCATGGTCAGCGCCTCCCCGCCGGTTCAGGGGCCAACAGCGCCGCCCGAACAAAGGATTCCACCGTTGTGCTGTAGCTGGACTGCCAATCGCCAAGCGCCTGCACGACGAGGCCGAGCGAACCGGCAAACGTGATGAGTCCCACGCCGATCTGCAGCGGAAAGGCGAGACTCATGACCTGGAGCTGCGGCGCCGCGCGACCGAGGATGGCCAGCGCGAGGTTGGTGAGGAGCACCGCGGCAATCACCGGTGACGCGAACTGCAACCCGCTCGCGAAGATGGTGCCGCCGGCTTTGACGAGCGGCATGAAACCGAGATCGATCGCGATCGGTGCACCGAGCGGCAAGACCGCGAAGCTGCGCGCGACAGCTTGCAGCATGATGATGTGGCCGCCGGCCATGAGCAGCAGCGTGAGCATCATGAGCTGCATGAACGACGACAGCAGTGCGGATTGCGTGTTGTTGATCGGATCGAAGATCGCGACGCCGGAGAGGCCGATCGTGTTGGTCGCGAGTTCACCGGCAAACTCCGCACCGGCGACGACCAGCGCGGCCGCGAAGCCGAGGGCGAAGCCGATCGCCGTTTCGGTGAGGAACGTGGCGGGCGTAATGGCGAGCTGCGTGCGGTCGGCGCTGTGAAGCGCGCCCGGGAGCAGCATGACGGCGAAGATGACGAGCAGCGCGGTGCGTAGGCGCATCGGGACGGACTTGGCAGACCAGGCGGGCGCCACCAGCAGCAACCCGCCCACGCGCAGTGCCGTCAGCACGAAGGCAGCAGCGACGCCGGGAGCGAAGAAGTCGGGGAGCCCGAAGATCAGCGAGTTCACGGGAGCCAGGCCGGTGTGGAGCGTTCGCTCAGGCGACCATCGCGGGAATGCCGCGAAGGATCTGGGTGGTGAACTTGATCAGGATCTGCAGGAGCCAGGGCATGCCGACGATGAAGGCGCCGCCGACGAGCACGAGCTTGGGGACGAAGACGAGCGTCTGCTCCTGGATCTGCGTGACCGACTGGAAGATCGCGATGACCAGACCGACGCCGAGCGCAATGAGCAGCAGGGGCGCGGCGATCATGAGGGCGGTCATGATCGCGTCGCGGGAAAGGTCGATGACGAGCTGATGGGTCACGGTCGTGGGCTTCAGGAATTGAGAGGTGCTGCCGACACCGCTTGAAGCAGGGTTGGTGCCACAATGCTCGGGTCAGCTAGTGGAGCTGTAAGACATTTATTGTCAATGGTTTACATGTTTACTCCCGGGTCGAATGGCGATGGGAGGTTCGGTAGCGAGCGGCAAAACATGCCGAGTCGAGTCGTGCGCGTTGGGTCACAGAACTCGCGGGCGGCAAATGCTGCATGATCGGGCATAATGACCGGAATGTCAGTCCCGGCAATGCGAAACGGGCTAACCAGGGCAATCGCCCCGGTCAGCCCGTGTTCGATGTCAGCGACAGATCCCCCCGGACCGCCTCTGACCCCCACATCACGTACCCCTACTTGAAGCTCTGCACCAGGCTCGTAATGGTGAGGCTCCATCCATCCACCAGCACGAACAACAGCAGCTTGAATGGCAATGAAATCATGGCCGGTGGCAGCATGAACATGCCCATACTCATGAGCACACTCGCGACGACGGTGTCGATGATGATAAACGGCAGGTAAATCGCAAAGCCGATCTGAAACGCCGTACGCAGCTCGCTCGCGACGAACGCGGACATGAGCACATGCAGTGGCACATCATCGACGGTCGCCGGGCGCGGCATACGACTGAGTTCGACGAACGCCTTCACATCCGACTCGCGTGTTTGCCGCAGCATGAACCCACGCATCGGCTTCACGCCTTCCTTCATCATGTCGACCTGCGTGATCTTGCCATCCAGCCATGGCGTGATGGCGGTGCGATTCATTTCGGCGAGCGTGGGGCCCATGACGAACCCCGTGAGTAACAGGGCCATCGCCGCGAGCAGCTGCCCTGGCGGCGCGCTCTGGGTGCCCATGGCCTGCTTGAGGAACTGCAGCACGATCAGGATGCGGGTGAAGCCCGTCATCATGAGGATGAGCGTGGGGAGCAGCGTGAGCAGCCCCATCATCACCACGATGCCCACAGTGCCGTTCAGTCGCAGGCCACCGTCTTCGCCATTCCCCCCCAGCTTTACGTCCATCTGCGGCATCATGCGCATGATGGCGTCGTCGGCGGCAATCGGTGCAGGGCTCGCTGCCTGAGCGTTGCGCGAGTCCTTTGCCGAGTCGACGACCATCGCGTTCGTCGGACGCTTTGCTGCGGCCGCCTGCGCGGTGAGATCGGCGCCATTGCCGGGCCGAGGTGCGCGCGGCTGGGACGGGCGCGCCCTTGTTGAGGACCGGCGCCTGACGACCCACCGTGATGGGCGTCAGCGGCGGCAGATCGAGTTTGGGCAGGTCAATCACAACCGGCGTCTGCGCGGCGTTGGCCGGCGTCGTCGGTGTGGCGGCGGGCGCCGCCGTCGTCGCAGGCGGTGTGCGCTGTGTGCGCTGTGCGGCGGGCGGAGCGACCAGGCGGCGAGGCTGGCGGCGCCGCCTGTGCAGACAGCGACGATGCTCCCGCCAGCATGACGAGTCCGGCGAAGGCCGCGAGCCGTGTGGCGCTGCGCAGCGAGACGCCGAGCATGCTGCGGAAGTCCCCGTCCTGCGGGGCGGCGGTGCGTCGGGCGGCGGCCGAATAGGTGAGCCGGCGCGCCATGGCTCGTCGTGATCGGCGCCGTGAGAAAGCCGGGAATTTCCGAACGTTCGTTGAGCGTGAACGGAACCACCTGCACCGCAGGGCGCCGCCGACGCTGCTGCCGTCAGGCTGATCTCCGTATCGGCGTCATCGACCGCCGCGATAGCCGGAGACGCCGACTGCGCCACGGCTTTGCCCAGCATCGCGCCGAACTTGCTCGAGAGCGACGCGCCGGAGAACGACGGCGAGAACGCCGCAAGCGCCGCCATGGCTTCCGCACTCGACGCCTGCGGCTGCGCGACGGTGCTGCTGGCAATCACGCGCTGCCGATCGGCTTCGTCCAGTTCGAAGAGCGTCGTCACCGCGCCATCGCTCACCGAGAGCGCCACGACCTTCTCGCCGACGCGCACGACGGTCAAGCCTGCCTTGGGGCCAAGCGGCACGCGCTGCACGACCTCGACGGCCAGGCGGCTCTTCGCGCCCATGGCGCCCGCCCCCCAACGCTTGAGTGCCCACAGGCACACGGCGCCAAGTCCGAGCACGAAGGCGAGGGCGGCCACCACCCCAAGTCCGGCGATCAACATGATAGCGTCTCAGTAGCTCAGGTCGTGGGCGGCACGTAATCCGGCATCGTGCAGCTCACGCGGCGTTCGCCGAACCGGCGGCGCCGGGGTTGGCCAGCACGCGCGTGATGCGCACGCCGAAGTGTTCGCCCAACACCACCACTTCACCCTCGGCGAAGCGACGATCGCCGACATAGATCTCAATCGGCTCACCCGCGAGGCGGTCGAGCTGAATCACCGAGCCACGCCCGAGGCGCAGCAGTTCCTGCACCATCATGCTCGTGCGACCGAGCTCGATGGACACCGGCAGCGTCAGATCAAGCAGCATGCCGATGGGGACTTCGGTGTTGCCGAGCATGGTCTGCTCGAAGTCGGTCAGCTGCGGCGCGCGAACGGCCGGAGCGGCAGCCAGTGCGGCCCCCGCTTCTTCCATGAGCGAAGAGACCGGTTGTCCGGCCGCTTTGGCGGCCTGGGCGCTGGCTACCAGGGCATCAATTTCAGCGGGATTCATGAGCGCGGAAGGTCAGGTGTCGAAGCAGTGGACGGGAGCGCGTCAACGATGCGCACCGCGAGATTGCCGTTCACGCGTCCAGCGTGACCGATGAAGCGTTCCTGCGAACCGGCGCGCACGATGACGCGCGCATCCTTCGGAATGCCGGTGGGGATGATCGTGCCCTCGACGATCTGCGCGATGTCGCGCATGGAGAGCGAAAAATCCGGGAGCCGGGCCGTGAGCGGGACTTTCGTCGCGCGAAGCGCCGCTTCGCTGCGCATGCGCGTCTGCTCACGCTCCTGCTCGTTCGTGGCGAGCAACGCCATCCGCTGCTGACCGCTCGAGGTGAAGAACTTGTCGAGCACGGAGAACGGAAGGCAGAGCAGTACCAGGCTGCTCACACTGCCCGTGCTGAACTCCACGTTCGCCACCAGCACGGGGTCTTCACGGTTGACCACCTGCAGAATTTCCGGCGACGATTCGAAGCCCGTGATGTTGAGCTCCATCGGCACATGATCCTGCCAGATCTCCTGCAGCAACGACGTGACCTTGTCGGCCACACTGCGCACCGCCATGCGCTCGATGGGCGTCAATGCGCGCGTCAGCGGACTGCCGGTGCCCTCTCCGCCAAAGAGGCGATCGACCACATAAGTGCTGAACTCGGGGCCGATATCGATGACGCCCTTCTGCCCCGTGCCTTGGATATCGAAAATGAACGACGAACAGGGCATGGGCAGCGACAGCGTGAATTCGCCGAACGAAAACTGTTCGACACTCTGCAGGCGCACTTCGATCTGCCCGCGCACACGCGAGATGAGCCACGCTTCGAACCCCTTCACGAGGCGTTCGTACATGGCTTCCAGCGTGCGCAGCCGCTCCTTGGAGACTCGGTGCGGACGGCGGAAGTCGTACACCTGCACATCGAGTGCGGCGGCCGCGAATGACGCGTCAACCGTAGCGTTGCTGCGACTACCACCACCACCACCGCCGCCGAGCAGCCGATCGATGTCTGTTTGAGAAAGTGTTTCCGAGCTCATCGCAGATTACCGGTGACTTACTGAACGACGAACTGGGGGAAGTACAGGCTCTTGACCGCCTTCTTGCCGAAGCGCGCGTTGATCGCGATCTGCAGTTCGGACTTGAACGTCTCGCGGTGTGTGATCTCGGTGAGGTCTTCTACCGTCTTCGTGCCGAGCGCGGTCAGGATGATGTCGCGCAGTTCGGCGTCGCGGGTCTTGAAGTCTTCGCCGGCTTTGGCGTTGCCCACTTCGATCGCGACCGACAGCAACAGGTAGCGCGCGCCGCCGCTCGCGGCGGGATTGAGCACCAGATTTTCGAGCAGATGGACGGCCGCCCCTTCGGCGGCACCACCTTCCGCCGGCTTGCCGTGATCCTCGGCCGCGGGCGCTTCGGCATGCTCGCCATCCGCCGCCTCGGCGTCCCCATGCTCGTCATCGGCCGCGGCTGCGGCCACGATCGGGGTCGTCTTCCCCATCTTCTTGGCGACCATGGGGCCGATAAAGACGGCACCGGACGCCCCACCCACCAGGAGACCCACGGCCACCATACCGATAAGGACCGGGAGCTTGGGTTTGGCGGGCGCGTCAGCTGCAGGAGTTGGTTCGTTGGCCATGACTGAGAACGGACAAGGGTGATTTCGACATGACCCCTAAAGGCAGTGTCCGTGCCAACGGTCGCCCTGGCCAGATGTAGCGCCTTAAGCCGTTCAAATATAACAGCTTGCGTGGTATGCTGGCGATCCATTCCGCCCGCCGCCGGAGGCCCAGCCACCCGGCAAAAAACGCATTCGTCACCAACGACGGCAGAAACTGCCGGTGGGGCACTGGTATTCCAATTACGAGAACACATGCCTCGAAGGCGGGCGCGGAAGCCCCGTAGAGCTTCCGCGCCCGTCCCTGGCCCGCGATTTACCGCTTGATGCTCATGAGCTCCTGCAGCAGCTCATCGCTCGTGGAGACCACCTTGCCGTTCGCCTGGAAGCCGCGCTGCGCCACGATCATGTTCGTGAATTCCTGCGCCAAGTCGACATTCGACATTTCGAGCGCCCCGCTCGTGAGCTGCGACTGCGACCCTTCCAGCGCGAAGCCGAGGACGCCGCTGCCGGAGTTCGCCGACTCCTGGTACATGTTGTCGCCGATACGGAGCAGACCCGACGGGTTGTTGAAATCGGCGAGCACGATGCGAGCGAGCGGCGACGTCGTGCCGTTCGTGAAGAAGCCCGTGATGAGACCGAACCGGTCGATCGAGAAGTCCTGCAGCGTACCAGCGGTGTAGCCGTTCTGGTCGCGCAGCACTGCGGTCGATGCGGTCGATGCAAACTGTGTGAGCCCGTTCACGCCGCCGCCGAGCTTGAGATCGATCCGTACCGGGTTGGCACCCGGCACCGCGAAGTTGAGCGACGCGAGGACGTCGGTATTCAGAATGCCGGCGTTGTCGAAGGTAAACGTGCCGCTGTTCTCACTGGCCGTAGCTGTCGTGGGGCTCATGAAGTAGCCCACGCGGATCATCGAGTTCTGCGGCATGCTCGTTGTGAACGTCACGGCCGGCGGCGGCCCCGCCGTAAAGCCGTAATCCGCAGGCGATTTGTATTCCACGCCCGTCGTGCTGTAGACCCGCACGTTCGCCGGAAGAATTGAGTAGCCCGTCGGCGGCGCCGGGAGCGGGATACTGGCTGGCGGCGATGTGTTGCCCGTCTCGACCTCGAACCTCTGCGCCGACGCGATGGGATCGATCTTCCAATCCCACGAGTTCGGGCCGGTCTTCCACATCTGCAGCTTCACGTCGTGCTTCGTACCCTGCGAGTCGAACACGCCAATCTGCGTTTCCGTCCACGCCTTATTGTTGATCGGGTCGGCGCGCACCAGCGGATCGTTGAAGTTACCCTGGAACACCGGTGACGAGGCGCTCAGGTTGCCTGCCAATCTGGCTTCGGTCGTCGGCTTGGCCGACACCTTCTGGCCGAACGGCAACTTGATGTCCTGTACGCCGTCGAGCTGGGCGCCGTTGTTGTACATGCGGCCCTGCACGATGAAGCCGTTGGCGGGTGAGACGAGCTGGCCGTTCGCGTCCACCTGGAAGTTGCCGGCGCGCGTGTAGAAGCTCTGGTTGCCCTTGCGCACGACGAAAAACGAATCGCCACCAATAGCGACGTCGGTGTTGAGCCCCGTCGTTTCGAGATTGCCCTGATTGAAGATCTGGTCGATGGATCCGATCTGCATCCCGAGACCGATCTGCACTGGGTTGATACCACCCTGATCGCCGGGCGGACGGCTCGCGCCCTGCAGGAGCTGCGCAAAGCCTTCCTTGAACGTCACGCGGCCCGCCTTGAAGGCGACCGTGTTCACGTTGGCGATGTTGTTACCGATGACGTCCATGCGCACTTGGTTGTTGCGCAGGCCGGAGACGCCGGCATAGAGGGAACGAAGCATGTGTGGTGTATCCTCGGGTGAAAGGTCGCGGTCAGCCGCGAATCTGCGTGAGCTTTGACATCGGTACGTTGATGCTGTCGCCGATTGTCAGGATGGGGGTGCCCTGTTCGTACCGCATGCCCGTTATCCGACCGGCCGTGTACGTGGTGACTGCCTGGAACTGGCCGCCATCCGTTGCGACCTCGAACTTGTAGCTGTATTGCCCAGCCGCGAGCGGTGGAGCGGTGAAGAGCGATCCGAGCTCGAACGACTGCTGTCCTGTCTTGTTCACCGTCACGTTGGCGGTGCCGACGACTTCCCCTTTGCTGTTGGTGACGGTGACACGTCCCGGGCCGACTTTGGCGCCGGTATCGACGACGATCGTGCCCTTGCCGGTGGAATCGACGAAGGTGCTGTTGCCGGGCGTCACGCCGATCTTGCCGACGGCGGCCATCGCCATCTGGCCTTCCACGAGCGGCGCGAGTTCATCCGCTCGTTTGTTCATCGCGATCAGCTGCTCGACGGTCGAGAACTGCGCGAGCTGCGCCGCCATGTCCTTGCCGTCCATCGGGTTGGTCGGATCCTGATTCTTGAGCTGAGCGACGAACAACTTGAGAAACTCGTCACGCCCCATCACCTTCGAATTCGTCGGGAGGGTGCGTGGTGCGGATGGCTCGGCCTTACCTTTCGGAGGCGCTGCGACAGCCGCCGACGGATTGCCCGTCGCCGGTGTCGTTGCGGGTGCCGTCGTATTGAACGCCGGCGAGGCGAAGCTGTTGCGGGTGGAGGTGATCATCACAGGTTCTCGTAAAGGAATTCGGGGCGACGCGAACGCTGCTGACGCTCCTGCTGTTCACGCTGGTCACGTGCGCGAGCCGCCTGTTCGCGACGCTGTTCTTCCTGGTTCCATTCGCGCGACGGCGCGCGATCGCGCTGCCCGTCACGCGACGAGCCATCCTGCGCGGTGCCTTGCTGTGCCGCCGTAATCTTCACGGCATCACGCTCGCTGCCCACGGAACGGGCAGATTCACTCGCGTCTACCGGCTTGAGCCCGCTGATCTTCACCGACTCCGACTCAAGGCCGTGACGGCCCAGCGCGTCCTGCAGATCGGCGGTGCGAAGGCGCATGCGGTCGGCGGTGGAAGCGTCGGTAGTGATCTGCGTGCTGACCACGTTGCCGCGCAAATCGACGGTGACTTCCTGCTGTACGCCGTTGGCGCCATCCACCTTGAGCGTCATGCGGTTGATCGACGTGACGGGTGCATCCGCACGCATCTGCTGAATGTCCGACACACGCTGCGCCTGTTCACTCCCCGCCGCGGGGCTCGCCTGCGCCGCGCGCTCCACGCCCGGCACCGACGGCGTCGTGCTGTTGGTGTGTATGGCGCCAAACGCGGGCGCGTGGTCACCATGCTCCTTGTCGTGGCCGAGGGCGCGTCCGTTGTTCAGTGGCTTCCCCTGTTCGTCGCGTTCACCGCGACCGAAGGCGTTGCTGTTGCCCTGATGGTTCTGACCTCGCGCGGCCTGCTGCTGTGCGGCGTATGCCGCGACGCCCATACCGGCGGGTTCGCCGGACATCGGTGCGGCCGACGCGGAATCTGCCACTCGCGCCATACCCGCGACCTGCGCCACGCCCGCGACCTGTGCCACGGTGGCGGAGGCCGCATTGCCGGTCGGTACCGACATCGGCGTTGCGCGGGCCGCCTGCATCCGCTGCGCGTCGACCTTGGCGGTCAAGTCATTGGGCATGCCCTGACCGTGGGCGAGCTCGAGGTGGCCGGGATCCTTCATGCCGAGCGTGCGAAGCCCTTCTTCGCGGGCAATCCGCTGCAGACGGGCGAATCCATCGGGGTTGTCCCACGTGCCATCGATGATCACGTCGACCGCTTCACCACGCGTATGCGCGGAGTCGCGCGTCCACGTCACCACCGGGCCGCCGCGGGTGCGTCCCTGTTCGTACAGCCAGTCCTGACGGTCCTGCGACCGCGCGCTTTCCACGACGTTCACCTCGTGACCGTATTCCTGCTTCATGCGGTCGATCACGCGCGCCACGCGTTCGCGCAGCTCGGGCGCGACGGCATTGAGATCGGAAATCGGCGTCGTGGGATTCGCGGCGCTCGCGGCGTTGGTAGCGGCGAGTGCCGACGCATGCGCGGCGTGCGCCAGGGCATGACTATTCGCGTGCGCCGCCGCATTGGCGCCGCCCGTCGGCGTCGTCAGCGTGGTCAGCGTCGTCAGCTCGTCCATCGCATCGGTGGTGTCGTCGGTGCCAAGCGATATGGCGCTGGTGTCCGACATGATCTTGCGCGCCGTCAGCTTGGCGTCGGCCAAGCGCAGGCCGCTCGACGTTCCCGCCTGCGCGAGAATGGCGTCGAGCGCGGCGCGCGCGTCGGCTCCCTTGGCGTCCCCCACGGCGAGCAGCTGCTCCAGCGATGCACTGCGGCGCGATGCCACGCGCGTCAGCGCCTCGATGGGCTGCTCGTTGGCCTTGGCCGTCGCGGTGCTGTTGTCGCGGGCGAGGCCGGCCACGCCGGGTAGACCCGGTCCGTCCAGCGCGGTCTGCATTTTGACGTCGCGGGCTTTGGCGTAGGCGGCGAGATCAATCACCGGCGTACCGACGGTCACCGGCGTACCGACGGTCACCGGCGTACCGACGGTCACCGGCGTACCGACGGTGTCTTCGGGAGGCAGCACGCTCAACATGCCATAGCGCAATGCCTCGCTCGCGGCTTCACTCTCGGCGGTCATCGGCGCTGCGGCGTCGCTGAGGAGCTGGTCCACGATCCTGGCGCTTTCCGGCGGCAACTGCTTCACGAGGTCCGCGCGTCCCAGGTCGCTCTGACCGGCGAGCAGCGCCAGCAACGCGGAGAACTCCGCCTTGCTCACCGTCGGCTTCTCGTCCGTCGAGGCGGTGTCACCCGCGACACGGATATCCCGTACCGGTTCGTCGCGTACCACCTTGTCGGCCTTCGCGGCCGCGCGGGCAGTGGGGCGGGGAACGTTACTCATGATGTTCATGGCGCTCACGGCGCGACGCCTCCGGCGGTCTTGACGACCCCTTTGGTAATCGATGCGGCGCGCGCTGCCGAGAACGCCGTGAGAATCGACGCGGCCTGACGGTCGTTCATCATCGCGAGAATCGCGCGGATGTCGCCGTCGGTCATCTGCTCGAGCACCTTTGCGGCGTCCTTGGGCTGCATGGCGCCGAAGATCTTGGCGAGGCGTGCTTCGGGAAGCGCCGTCTGGAGCGCTTGGTCGCGCGCATCCTTCACCGATGCCGCCGCGGTGGTCGTCTTGGACGTGCTGGTCGTCTTCGCTGCGGGCGGCGTCGCCGTGGGGGCCTTGCTCTCGGGGAGCTTGGCCGGCGCCTCGGCGTGCGCAGCGGCCTTGGAGGGCGCACCCGTAGGCGCGTGCGATTCCGGCGCGTGCGATGTTCCTGCCTTCCGCGCGGCATCGACCGCACGCAGGCTGTCGGCCGGCGTCATGGGCGCTTGCTCGGCCAGCGACGCACTGTCCGGCGTTGCACCGTGCGCCGTGCTGTCGGCGCCTTCGTGACCGGTGCTGTCATGGGCCGCCGAATCCGCATGCGTCTTCACGCTGTCGGCCATACGCGTGGAGTCGGCCACGTACTTGGCCGATGCCTTCATGTACGAATAGCCCGATCCGCCGCCGAGACCGGCCAGCAAACCTATGACTATGGGGATGATCATCGCCTTCATCGAGTCAATCCGGTCGGAGAGGGGTCACCCGGCACTATCTGCCGCGCGGTTGTTCTTTTCTTCCTGCTTGCGCGCGAACTGTGTCAGCGCGACTTCGTCCATGTGCACACGGTCCTTCGTGGCTTCGTCCGTGCGCCATGCGTCTGTATGGCGCTCCTTCAGTCGGTCGAGCACACGGCGGTCGCGGGCCGCTTCTTCCAGCATCGCTTTTGCCCGGTCAACACCAGCATCAGCTTCCCTGCAGATATCGCCGGCAACCATCAGTCGCTCATCAAGAGAAGCGAGAACTGTGCCAAGCTGATGCAGGTGGCCAACACGCGGTGCGGCCCGTGTCGTCGCGTGCATTTGCGCATGCGAATTCGCGCGCAATGTGGCCAAAGCGTCCTGCGCCTGCGTCGCGTGATCGGCCACTTCCTGCGCGGAGGCAAGCTGCCGCGCCTGGGCCTGCTCGTGCTGTTCACGCAGTTCCAGAATGCGCTGCAGGCGGAACTTGAAACGCACTTAGCGTCTCCGCACCGACGCGTCGATCGCTTCCGCGATCTGCGCCAGCTGGGTGTACGTGTCACCGTACGGCGTGATCTCGTCGGGACGCTGCTGCAAGAACTCGAGCACCTTGTGCCGGTAGGCGATCGCCGCGTCCACGTACGGGTCGCTCCCCTTCTGGTAGGCGCCCACCATGATCAGGTCCTCCTTCTCGCGGAATGCCGCTTCGAGGCGCAGCATGGCACTGCCCGACCGGCGCTGGACCTCATTGGTGATGTGGTCCTTCACACGACTCTTCGAGTCGAGCACGTCGATCGCGGGAAAGTGGTTCTGCGCCGCGAGACGGCGCGTGAGCACGATGTGACCGTCGAGAATGGAGCGGGTGGCGTCGGCCACCGGTTCGTTGAAGTCGTCACCGTCGACAAGCACCGTATAAATGCCCGTAATCCCCCCGCGCTCACCATTGCCAGCACGTTCGAGGAGGCGCGGCAGGTTGGCGAACACGGACGGCGGATAGCCCTTGGTCGTGGGCGGTTCGCCAGTGGCCAAGCCGATTTCGCGCCAGGCCATCGCCACACGCGTCACCGAGTCGACCATGAGCAGTACCTGCTTGCCCTGATCGCGGAAGTACTCGGCAATGGCGGTCGCGACCAACGCCCCGCGGGCGCGCACCAGCGCCGCCTGATCACCGGTGGCGACAATCACGACACTGCGTGCGAGCCCTTCTTCGCCCAGCGAATTTTCGAGGAACTCGCGCACTTCGCGTCCGCGCTCACCGAGCAGCGCAATGACGTTGACGTCGGCCTGCGCGTGACGCGCGATCATGCCGAGCATCGTGCTCTTGCCCACGCCGGAGCCGGCGAAGATACCCACCCGCTGACCACGACCAATCGTGAGCAGGCCATCAATGGCGCGCACTCCGGTTTCCATGGGGCGGTCAATCGTTTCGCGCATGAGCGGGTTGGGCGGTTCGGCCGACAGCGGCACACGCTCGATGGTATCGAGCTTGCCCTTGCCGTCGATGGGATGGCCCAGACCATTGAGCACCCGTCCCAGCAGGCCCGGGCCAACATCGACCCCGAACGTACGGCCCAGCGGCTGCACACTCGCGCCGGCGTGCAGGCCATCGAGCTCGCCGAGCGGCATGAGCAGGACGCTGCGTTCGTTGAAGCCGACGACTTCGGCGAGCACCGAGCGTTCGCGCGAGTGGCTCGTGATGCGGCACAGTGAACCAAGGCCCACGTCGATGCCGGTGGCTTCGACGACGAGGCCGACGACACGCGTCACGCGACCATATTCGCCGAAGCGATCCGTACGCTCGACACGGTCGAGGAGCAGATCGACGGCCGTGTCGCCGGGGCCGAAGGCCGTCATGCCGAAGGCGGGGGGCAGCGGCGAGGGCGCCATCATGCCTGTACCTGCGCGATCGCGCGGTAGACACGCTCGAGCGCCGTATCCACGCGTCCGTCGATGATGCGCTCACGGCCTTCTGTCAGGCACCCGCCGCGCGCGACGCTGGCATCGCCGATCCAACGCATCGTGCGCGCGCCGTTCATGTCCTGTTCGATGACCTGTCGGCAGAGCGCGAGATCGTCGGGGCAGAGACGCACCGTGATCTCCTGATCGATCGGGTACTGCGCCAGCGCGTTCGCCACGAGTCCCGCCACGAACGACGGGTCGGCATCGATTTCACGCTGTACAATGTGTCTGGCGACACTCACCGCGAGCGCGGCGATATTCTCCTCGATGTTCGTCACCCAACGGGTTTCGTGCATCGTGACCGATGTCGTCGCGTCGCCTAGTGCGCTCAGTGCGCTCTGCAGCGCATCCTGCAGCGTTGCCTGCGCCGACCGTTCGCTATCGGCGCGGCCGCGCGCATAGGCATCAGCCTCAACGCGGGCGCACTCGGCGGCCAGGCGCTGCTCGAATTGTGCTTCGAGCGCGTCTGTGTCCACGGTCGTCTCGGCGTGTGACTCGGCAGACGGCGACGGCGACAGCGATAGGAACACGTCGTGTGCCACGAACTCATCGAGGGACCAAGGCGTTGCGTGCATCTTGCGCGGCTCAGACGATGACATCGTCGGTGCCGGCACTCAGCACGATTTCGCCCGTCTCTTCCAGTGCGCGCACCTTCGATACGATGTCGGTCTGCGCGGCTTCGACGTCGCGCATCTTGACTGGACCGAGGAACTCCATCTCTTCCTTGAGCCCTGTCACGGCGCGCTGTGACATCGTCCCCATGATTTTCGCCTTGAGGTCGGGGCTGGCGGCCTTGAGGGCGAGCGCCAGCTGCTTGACGTCCACTTCGCGCAGCAAGCGCGAGAGCGATTTGTCGTCGAGCGAGGAGAGGTCTTCGAAGACGAACATGAGGTTCTTGATCTGGTCGGAAAGACTCGGATCCTTCTCCGACACGAGATCGAGCACTTCCTTCTCGAGCGAGCTGCTGACGAGGTTGAGCACCGCCGCCACGGCTGCCGGTCCACCAACACTCGACATGCCCTGCGAGAACGCCAGATCCGCTTGGTTCCCGATGGCGCGCTCCACGAGCGAAATCATCTCGGGGGAGACCTTCTCCATCTTGGCAATACGGAACATCACTTCACCGCCGAGCGCGGGTTCGAACTCGCGGATGATGGCGGCCGTGTGTGCGGGATCGAGGTGCGCCAGGATGAGGGCAATGGTTTGCGGGTGTTCGCCGCGCAACGTGTTGCCAAGCTGCTGGGGGTCGGCACGCCGCAGGCGGCCGAAACGATCGCTGTCGGCGAGCTGTCCCTGAATACGCTTGAGGATCTGCTGCGCCTTGGCCGGGCCGAACGCCTTCTCGAGCACGTCCTTGGCGAACTCCACACCACCGGTGCTGAGTGAGTCGACGCCGAGTGTCAGCTCGAGCCATTCGTTGAGGACGAAATTGATCGTCGCGGGCGGCACGCTATTCAGCTGCGCCATTTCGAGCGCGACGATTTCTGCTTCCTCGGGGTGCAGCGTGGCGGTGAGCTTTCCCGCCGCTTCGGCGCCGACGGCCATACACAGGATGGCGACTTTCTGGCGCCCGCTCAGACGGTCTGGGGCGAGGCGATCGGCGGCGTTCTTGGAGAGGGTAACCATAGTGCTCATTTACTGGCGGAGCCACTGACGGGTCACACGGAGCGCGGCTTCGGGGCGCTGCTCCACGGTGGCAATAGCCTGTTCGCGTTCGGGGGTGGTAGGCAACGGCGGCAGCTTGATGGTCGCGCGACGCTCCTCGATCTCTTCCTGCTGGTCGTCCTGGTCTTCCTCCGGCATCGTCTGCATGTCCGGCATGTCCTGCATGGCCATCTGCATCTGCGTGCTCGCGGGCAGTTCGGCGTAGGCCGTGCCGGCCGGGAGCGCTTCAGGCGGCGTCGGCGCGGCGAGCTCCTTGCTCTTCTTGGGACGCAGCAGGAACACCGCCGCCAATCCGAGAATGAGCAGCACGACAAGCGCGGCGAGCGCGACGACCGGCTTCGGGTTCGCCTGGATCTTCGCAATCACGTCCTGCGGTGCCGCCGCCGAATCGACCGGGCTCACCACCGGCATGGGCATATCGAAGGGCGCGCTCACCACGGAGATCATGTCGCCGCGCGTCGAATCGACGCCGAGCGCGTTGCGCACCAGCGCTTCGATACGCGCGAGCTCTTCGGGGGTGCGCGCCGTAATCACCGGCGCGGCCGGTGCCGTCGCCGTGGTGTCGGGCACCGGCATCGTGACCTTGTCCGCAACGAGCACCGCGACCGTGAGCTTCTTCACGTTGCCGATGGCGCCGCTGAAGCTTTCCACGCTCTTGGTATTCTCGTACGACGTAGCCGACGTGCTGTAGCCGGCGCCCTGCTGCGGCGAGCTGGGCGTGACTTCCGCTTTCTGCTCGGTGGTCATCGCCTGCTTCTCGGGGTCGACGGCCTGCACGGTGCGCTCGACCTTGTCGAAGTTGATCGCCGCCGCAACCTGCACGCGCGCGTTCCCACCACCCACAAGACTCGAGAGCAGCTTGTCCGCCTTCTGCTCCATATACGTTTCGACTTCCTTCTGCACCGTCAGCTGACGGCTCGTGAGGCCGGCGAGCGAGCCCTCGTCCTGCATCGTCAACGCCTGGCCGCGCTCGTCGACGATCGTGACATGCTCCGGCTCGAGTCCACCCACGCTGCTCGCGACGAGCTGCGCAATACCCTGGACGGTCGACGGCGCAGGGGCGTCTCCGCTGTTCATCGTCAGCGTCACCGAGGCCTTGCTCGGGCGCTCGCTCTGCTTGAACGCCTTGTCCTCTTCGAGCGCGAGGTGGACCTTCACGGCCTTCACGTTCTTCATCTTGCTGATCGTGCGCTCGAGCTCTCCTTCGAGGGCGCGGCCGTAGTTCACCTTCTGCGTGAAGTCGGTCATGCCCCACGTGGGCTTGTCGAACAGCTCGAGACCGGGGCGCCCGTTGTTCGGCACTTCACCAGCAGCAAGGTCGACCCGCGCGCGCGCGAGATCGGCACTCGCCACCATGATGGTGCTGCCCGTGCGATCGAGTTCGTAGGTGATGCCCGCTTCCGTCAGCTTGTCGGTCATCGCCTTCACATTCTCCACAGGCACGTCGGCGTACAACGGCACCATGGTGGGAGCGGTCGCCCAACGGGAAACGCCAAACACGAGTGCGGTCATGAGTACGCCAATCGCGCCGAAGGCGATCTGACGTCCACGGCCTGCAAACGATTCGAGGAGGGAGTTCATGTGCGGTAGTAACTCAAGACTGCATCGAGATCACTGAGCGATAGGCCTCGACGACCTTATTGCGCAGTTCGATCATCAGGTCGAGCGCGACGCCGGCTTCTTCACTCGCCGCCATCACTTGGTGGAGTTCGACGTTCTCGCCGCTCGCGAAGCGCTGCACGAGATCCCCCGCGTGATCGCGTGTGTCGGAGACTTCGTTGATCACTTTGGTAAGTGTGTCGCCAAAGCTGTTGTTGCTCTCGCCCGTAATGGGGAGTTGGGTCGCAAGCGCTTTGTCCTGTCCGGGAAGGGTCAGGCCGCGGGCGTAGAGATCGAGACGGGTCTGCATGAGCGGGTCCGGTCAGGAAGAAGACTTACGCGCGGACATCGAGCCGAACGCCGCGCGCCGCGGGCGGCGTCTGCGGATCGGAAGCGGCTTTGAAGCGGCTGTAGGTAAGCGGACCAAGGTTGGCGGTCTTCGCGAAGAAGTTCCGCTCTTCCGTGGTGAGCACACTCCAGAACGACGGATCGGTGCCTGCCGGCGCTTCGGCGGGAACGACCGACTGCGCCGCCCCTTGGCCGGCAATCGGCGTCTGCGGCTTGAGGGCGTTGGCATTGGCGGCCGTACGCGCCTGCTGTGTGGCCACGCCCGCGCGATCGAGGCCAGTCTGGCCAGCGTTCTGCGTGCGCGCCTGCTCGGCGCGCGTCGCGCCGAGGTTGGGAAGCAGAGGCGAGTTGGTGATGCCGTTGATGCTCATAAGCCTGATCGGGTGCAGCGAGGAGTGGGGCGAAAACGAAGCGGCGGGCCGGGATCCGATGCGGTGTCGGAGAGGAGGAGGAGGAGGTGACCTCGCACCGAACCCCGGACCCGCCGCAACAATGGGGTGTTACTGGGAATCGTCGGTGCTCTCGTCAGATGTCGAGCGCGGCGCGGAGCATCGACTTGGCGGTGGTGAACACCGCGGCGTTGGCTTCGTAGATGCGCTTGGCGTCCATCAGCTTCACGAGTTCCTGCGTGGTATCCACGTCGGGGTAGCGCACGTAGCCGGCTTCGTTCGCGTCCGGATGACCAGGCTCATACACGAGGCGGCCAGCGCCCTGATCTTCGGCGATGCCGGCGACGCGCACGCCGTACTCACCGCCCAGAGGGCCATTCACACCGCCCTGCGCGCCGAGCACCGGGACTTCGATCGCCCTGGGACCATCTTCCGTGGCTGGCACGTCGAACGCGGGCGAACCGAAAACGCCACCGTTGCGCGTCGAGCGCGAGCCCATCGCCTGCGCGGCCGGGTTACCGGGATTGAAGAGCGCGTTCTGCGACGTCGCGGCTTCGAGCACCACGTCGCGACGCTTGTAGGGCTGGCCATCGGCGCCGCGGGTGACGTCGGCGTTGGCGATGTTCTGTGCGATGATTTCCATGCGCTGGCGCTGCGCCGAAATGCCGCTCGCCGCGATGCCCATGGACTTGAACATCGGGCGAACCACCTGCTGTCCCGGAATGGGGAGCAGCGCCGGCTGGCGGGTCGGGTTGACCGGCATCAGCTGTTCCCACCCTTGATGGCGCTGCGCAGGCTGGTATAGGTCTTTTCCAAGAGGCGCGACGTCGCGAGGACGCGAAGCTGTTCGTCGGCGAGCGCCACCATCTCGTCTTCTACATTCACGGGGTTGGCCGTGGGCTGCGCCGTGCCGGCCTTGGCCTCGAGGGCAAAGCCGTCGCCGTTCTGCAGCGTCGCCTTGGAGACGCGGTCCGCAATGCCACGCGACCGTTCGACGCTCTGGTCGAGCGACGACTTGAGCGACGCGGCGCGGGTGGTGCGATCGATGAGTCCGAAGAGCATGAGCAGTACCGGAAATGAAAGAGCGAGGGAATCCGGTACGGTCAAAAGCAATGGGCGGGCCAAACGGACGAGGCCGCGCAACCTGATGCGCAAGTTCGCTTCAAGTGATTGTCTGACAATAGTTTACAAATACACAGCAACGCCTCACGGAGAGGCAGGCACAAATTACCGGGTACGACAAAACCCGGCAAAAGGGAAACTTCTGCCGGGCGGAGTGTGATCCAAGTTGCCGTGTGGAAAGTTGGCGCTTGCTCGGCAACACATGCCGAGTCTACTCCTCGTCGCCGTCCTTGCCCGGGCCGTTCAGCTTGTTGCGCAGGGTGCGCACGCTGATGCCCAGAAGTTCTGCCGCCTTCGTCCGGTTATTATCGGCAGCTTGGAGCGCATGCTGAATAAGGACCCGCTCGGCATCGGCCACATTGAGGGAGTTGAGGGCGATCCCGGCGCTGTTTCCACCACCGGCCGTACCGGCCGCACCGGCTGCGGCGGGCGCGGCGGGCGCACCGGAGACCGCCAACATCGGAGACATGCCCGGTGTGGCAAAGGCCCGAGGGCGCATGTTGGGGGCCCCCAAAGAATGCGCCAGGCCAAACCGCGTTCCTTCCAGGCAGTGCGGCTGGATGAGCGGGTCCGGGGTCAGAATGACCGCCCGCTCGATCACATGCTGAAGCTCGCGCACGTTGCCGGGCCACGGGTACTGCTGGAGCGCCTCGAGGGCATCGGGGGAGAGCCCGTCGATTTTCTTGCCCAGTTCCGCCGCAACGCGCATGGTGAAGCGGAGCGCGAGCACCGGGATGTCCTCCGGGCGGTCTCGCAACGGCGGAATCAGGACCGGAATCGTGGACAGTCTATAGTAGAGGTCCTGCCGGAACGTCCCGTGATCGGCTTCCATGGCCAGATCGCGATTGGTCGTGGCCACAATACGGACATCCACCTTGATGGGTGCCGTTCCACCCACGCGCTCGAACTCCTGCTCCTGCAACACTCTCAGGAGTTTGGCCTGCAGGTCGAGGCGCATTTCCGAGACTTCGTCGAGCAGCAGCGTCCCACGGTTGGCGCGCTCGAACGCCCCCTCCACCCGCTTGATGGCGCCCGTAAAGGCGCCTTTTTCGTGCCCGAAGAGCGCCGATTCGATCAGCCCTTCGGGCAGCGCGGCGCAGTTGAGCTTGATGAACGGTTTGTCGCGCCGCTCGCTCTGGTCGTGAATGGCGCGGGCGAAGAGCTCCTTACCCGTCCCCGACTCGCCTTGCAGGAGCACCGTCGCCCGGGTGGGCGCGGCCATACTCACCGTCTGCAGAATGCGCCGGATGGTGGGGGAGTCGCCAATGATCTGCCGTTCGTTGCGGAACTGCATGACCTCCTTGCGGAGGGCTTCGTTCTCGCGACGGAGGCGGACGAACTCCAACGCCTGGTCAACCGCCAGCTCCAGCTGCTGGGGACGGACCGGCTTGGTGATGTAGTCGATCGCGCCGGCCTTGATACTTGCCACGGCGTGCTCGATGCTCGCATGCCCGGTGAGCATGATGAGCGGGATGTCGTATCCCTCACGGGTGAGCAGCTGGATGAACTCCAGTCCCGTGATCCCCGGCATTCGGTAGTCGGAGATGATGAGGTCGATGCCCCCACGCTCCAGCACCTGCAACGCCTCGGGAACGCTGCGCGCGCCGACAGGCGAATGACCGGACTGCGCGAGGGTGTCCTCGAGGATCAGGCCGACTGCAGCTTCGTCATCGACGTACAGGATCGTGGCCATGGCGGCTGGAGGGGGTGACCGGCCGAGGATGCACCGGCTGCTCACCTGTGAGCTTTTTGCCGCCGGTGTGACCCGCGTCCGCTGTGCGCGTCCTTGTACCGGGAAGCACCCGGCAAAATTAGCCGCTTTGTCGCCAAAACGCTAAAGTCCCATGGGACCGATCGCCGAGACGGCTCAGTTGGCTCAAGGACGGCGGCGGGCTTCCGATACTCGCTCACAGCAGGCGACTCCGTCCGGAGCCGTGCTCACGACTGATCAGCCCCGGTGCCAATGCGCGTCTCCAACTCGATCATCACCTCCCGGAGCCAGCTCCGTCTTCAGCAAGGTCTGCAGGGGATCGATCGCACCCGCGACGACATCGCGACCGGTGTGAAGATCCGCAAGATGTCCGACGACGCGACCAGCGCTGGACAAATCGTCCGCATTGGCAGCTCGATGCGTGCCCTGAATCAGTATCGGCGCAATGCCGACGCCGGGATGAACCGCGCGCAAGCCGAAGAGAGCGCCCTCGATCTGCTCGGTAAGTCGTTGACGCGCGCCATCGAGCTCGGCATCAGTCAGTCCACGGCCACCGCCAACGCGCAGTCGCGCCTGACCGTCAAGAAGGAAATCGATCAGCTGATCAATCTGTCGGCCGACCTCGGCAATACGCGCTTCGGCGACGAGTACCTGTTTGGGGGGACGCGCGCTGGCGAAGCGCCGTTTGCCACCCCCGCGCCAGCCACGGGGAGCTTTTCCCGTCTCGTCGATACCAATAACAACCCCGTCAATCCGAGCGGCAATACGACGCTCGAAGTGGGGGACGGCAAGTTCGTCACGCCGAATCACAACGGCACGCAAGTCTTCCTCGATACCGACGCGCTCGATGCTCTGCGCGCGCTATCCGATGCGCTCGGCAACAACAATCCGGCCGCCATTAAAGTCGCGACCGATCGCCTCACCGCTGCGAACAGCAACGTGCAGGCGCTGGTGGGAACGAACGGTGCCCGCATCAACGAAATGGAAGGCGCGAAGACCAATCTCGATACCATCGAACTGAACCTGAAGACCTATCGCTCGGACCTTCGCGATACGAATATCGGCGAGGCGATGGTCGAACTGTCCGGCAGGGAATCTCTTTATCAGGCAGCCATGAAAGCGACCACGCGTATCCTCGGGCTCAGCCTGGCCAACTACCTCTGACGCATATGAGTGTTGCTGTCATGGATCACGCTGCAGGGCACGTCACCATCTCCCATCCGTCGGGGACGATCGCGGTCCCCAACGACGCCGTCATGCGCTTCACGACGCCCATGTGGGGGTTCGACGGCCACGTCGAATTCGCCCTGCTCCCTGCGGCGCGGCGCGGCGTGTGGTGGCTCATTGCCGTTGGGGAGGCGCCGACGACCTTCGTGTTGGCCGATCCATTTGTGGTACAGGCCGGCTACGGGATTGACATCAATGCTGCTGAGCGCGAAGAGTTACAGCTGGAAAACGACTCCGATGCGCTGGCGCTCGTCATGCTCACTCTGGCTTCATCCGTAGGCGCCCCTGTGACGGCCAACTTCCGCGCACCGCTGATCTTCAACCTCGCCAAGCGTCTTGCGAAGCAGGTGGTCAATCGGGACGAGGCATATTCTCTCTCGCAGCCGGTCGATTTGACCGTGTATCCGAACGCGGACGACGCACACATCGAGGTCTCGCGCTGACGAAGAGGTCCGATGTCGTAACGAGTGCCGCGTCGTGGTGTCATTCGTAGCCGGCCAGACGCTGCTGGTCTTTCCCGTCGATGTCGATAGCGTGACGCCGATTGTCCGTACGGCGGCCATGCTTGGCGTCCGCGTCGTCGCCGCGAGTTCCGTTACGCCACTGCGACCGGTGGATGGTTGCGACGAGTGCATCTACCTGCCCTACATCTCGGACGACGGGTTCGACGAGGCGCTGCGACGCGCCATGCGCGCGCACAACGTCACGCAACTGGTCACGATGCACGTCGGGGTATGGGCGCATTTCGCGCGCTTGGCCGAGACCGATGGCGAGGTGCGTGCCGCCTTCCGTGGCACGCATCCCGTCCAGCAGCAGTGGCAGGTGTTCGCGCCGAGTCTGTCATGGGCACGTCGGCAACAGGCGGACGACATTGCCACCGGGCTGACCGTACCAGGCGGCCACGTGGCACCACCCCTATCCGTGGCTGAATACGCATCGCTGCACCGTGGTTTTCACCGGACGTACGGGCAGTGTGATGTTGCGAAGCTTGAGGCACTCTGTGCGATCCTCCGGGTCACACCTCCCGGCGAGGTGGTAGAGCTCGGCGTGTTTTTTGGTCGTTCAGCCTACGCGCTTGCCCGTCTGGCACATGCGCATGGGGTGGGTAGCACCATCTGCGTGGATTCGTGGGGACGCGCGTCCATTACCGACCAAGGCGCTGCCGCTGGCGTGTTGAACGTGGCGCAATCTGCGTACAATCAGGAACACGTGTTCGAGGAGTTCCTTGCCCTGGCGAGTGAGGTGCCGAGCATGAGCTACATCCGTCAGGAGGCGGTCGATGCCGTTCTCGCCTATCGCGACGCTGCCCGCCACGGTGTGCTCACGGTGCCGGAGCTGCGGGAGGTGGCCGTATCTGGTGCGATTGCCCTGCTCCATGTAGACGCCAACCATCGCTATGATCAGGTGCGTCGCGACGTGGAGGCCTGGGAGCCGCTGGTGAGACCCGGTGGGTGGATCGTGTTCGACGACTACGACTGGACCTTCGGCGACGGGCCCAAACGTGTCGGCGACGAGCTGCTGGCGACGGGGCGCTTCGAGCGTGCGTTCGTATGGAGCGACAGTCTGTTCATGCGTAAGCGCGGGTCGTAGGCCGTGCAGGGCGGAACGGCCTGGTAACTCCCGCGACGTATCGTGAATGGCAGGTCGCCCCCCGCTGCCGTATCTTGCGTCCATCCAGGTGGTGTACGCTCTACTCTGATGTGAGGTGGTGGTGGCTGCTTCGATCGATGACTTCATTGAAAAGTTCACGACGGCCGTGGACTTTCAGGATCCTGTCGAGATCACGGCTGATACGATCTTCGGCGAGCTGTCGCAGTGGGATTCGCTTGCGGCGCTTGGCGTGATCGTGATGTTCGATTTGGAGTATGGCAAGACCATCAGCGGTGAGAGCTTGGTGTCGTGCCAGACCGTCGGTGATCTTTTTGCCCTGATCGGGTAAGGCCATGGGCCTGTCGACGCTCCACAACGTCCGGTACCGGGGGATGGCGACCTGCGTGCCGAAGCACAAGGTCAGTAATCTCGATTGCCCGTCGTCCAAGACAGCGGAGCGTGAGCGCCTCGCGCGAAACATCGGCATTTTCGAGCGCCGAATTTGCCCGGAGTGGCAGTGTTTCTCCGATCTTGCCGTCGTCGCGGCGGAGCGGTTGCTCGCGGAGCTGGCGTGGGCCCGTGAGGACGTCGACGCGCTCATCACGGTCACGCAGTCACCGGATTATCTCATTCCTTCGACGGCGATCATCTTGCAGGACCGCTTGGGGCTGCGGCATACTACGATCGCCTTCGATGTGAACCTCGGTTGCTCCGCCTATCCGTTCGCCCTGCATCTTGTGGGTTCGATGATCGCGGCCGGCACGATCAAGAAGGCATTGGTGTTGGTGGGGGATCGGTCCGGCTCTGTTCGCGAGCCGCTGTTTTCGGATGCGGCCACGGCGACGGCGCTCGAGTACGATCCTGCTGCCCCACCAGTGCACTTTGATCTCAATAGTGACGGAAGCGGGTTCCGCGCGATCATGCTGCCGGTCGGCGGCCACCGTGAGCCAGCCGGCATTCAGCACTTCATTCCGTTCAAGGACGCTACGGGCGAGTGGCGGCGACCTGACGAACTGCAGTTGGACGGAGCGGCCGTCCTCAGTTTCTCCACGCAACGGGTGCCGCCGGCGGTCAAGCGACTGATGGACTATGCCGGTGCAGCCCCTGAGTCCATCGATTACTTCGTGTTTCATCAGGCAAACCGGATGATCAATGAGACCATCCGGAAGAAGCTCGGACTCCCGCCGGAGAAAGTTCCCTCGACGCTCCATGACTTTGGAAATACGAGCGGGGCGTCGATTCCGGTGACGATGACGGTTCGGATTCGGGACGAACTCCTGACGCGGAGACACCGCGTACTGATGTCAGGTTTCGGGATCGGCCTCTCGTGGGGAACCGCGCTGGTGGAAATCGAAGGGGCCATTTTCCCCGAGTTGATTGAGGCATGAGCTTCAACCCTTTCAGTTTGGCGGGGCGCCGCATCCTCGTGACTGGTGCCTCGTCAGGCATCGGACGTCAGATCGCGATCAGCTGTGCGGACATGGGGGCCGCCGTGGTGATCACGGGCCGCGATCCGACGCGATTGGATGACACCTTGGGGCAATTGGTTGGAGACGGTCACACGGCGGTGCCCGCCGATCTCCTCGAAACGGGGGCGATCGATCGGGTTGTCGCGGCGTCAGGCGCCCTGAATGGCGTTGTCCTTGCGGCAGGCATCGCCAAGATGGTGCCGTTCCGCATGATCTCTCAGGCGCACTTGGACACGGTCCTCGGCCTGAACGTGCATGTGCCTCTTCTGCTCATCAAGTCGCTGCTTGCCAAGCGTTCGCTGCAGCAGGGGGCATCAATCGTTTTCGTGGGAGCGGTGGCATCGGAAGTGGGGCCGGTGGCCACCGCGGTCTATTCCGCAAGCAAGGCCGCGCTGCTCGGAGCCGCGCGCACGCTCGCCCTCGAAGTGGCCAAGCACAAGATGCGCGCGAACGTGCTGTCGCCCGGCTACGTGCGGACGCCACTGCTCGACGCACTCGGGAATACTGGCGCGAAGATTGATGCGCTGCTCGACATCACTCCCCTCGGCATGGGAGAGCCGGTCGACGTGGCACATGCGGCGGTGTTTCTGCTCTCCGACGCCAGTCGCTGGGTGACGCGGTCGCTGTTCATCGCTGATGGCGGCCTTACCACCCGGATGAGTGTCTGATGTCCTTGCGTCACGAGTCGCACGCATTTTCACTCGCCGGCAAGACCATCTTGGTGACCGGGGCATCCTCGGGACTTGGTCGGCAGACCGCCATCTCCTGTTCGCGAATGGGCGCACAGCTGGTCATCAGCGGGCGCAGCGAGGAACGGCTCCAGGAGACCTTTGCTGCGCTGGAGGGGGCGGGGCACGATGCAATCCGTGCCGACTTGACGATCGCCCACGAACGTGATGCGTTGGTGGCGCGCATGCCGCCGCTTCACGGCGTGGTCCATGCGGCCGGGGTGCAGCGTCTGTCACCGATCAAAATGCTTTCGGAAACGTTGCTGCGCGAAGTCTTCGACATCAACTTTGTTGCGCCCGTCATGTTGACGCAGCGGTTGCTCTATCACGCCATTTTGGTCCCTGCGAGCTCGATTGTCTTCATCACCTCGATCTCGGCGCGTGCCGGTACGGCCGGCGTCGGGCCGTACGCGGCGAGCAAGGCGGCACTGCACGGCATGATGCGATGTTTGGCGCTCGAGCAGGCGAAGCGTCGCGTACGTGTGAACTGCGTCGTGCCATCGGCTGTGGAAACACCGTTGTGGGACGACCGTCTGCTCGCGCAGGCGGCGCGGCACCCCCTCGGCGTGGGGACGGCTGACGATGTTGCGAACGCCACCATCTATCTGCTGGCAGATGCAAGTCGCTGGATCACCGGCACAGAGCTCGTGATGGACGGCGGCGCGGTGGCGGTTTCCTGATACCAGAGCAACGACTCGTGATGACCGAAGTCTGCATTGTCGGCGCCGGTGGGTATGGTCGCGTGGTGCTCAGTCAGCTCTTGGATGACGACGCGTACGGCAAAGAATGGCGGATCGCGGGATTTCTGGACGGTCGCGTCGATGTGCTCGACGGGTATTCAACCGGCTTCGACATCATTGGCGACCCCATGACGTATGTACCGCGGCGCCAGGACGTCTTCGTCTGCGCCATTGGGCAACCAAGCTTCCGCCCGACGTATGTCGCCCCGCTGCTCGCGAAGGGGGCGCACTTCATCAACATCCTCACGGAAGCGTATCTTGGACGCAACGTCACGCTCGGCGACGGATGCTTTTTCGAGCGACGAGTAACCGTCGGCCCCGACTGTCGCATCGGAAACTTCGTCATGCTGCATTCCTTATCGGTGCTCGGCCATGACGTGGTGGTGGGCGACTACTCACAGATCAGTTGTTTCTCCTTCGTCGGTGGTGGTGTACAGATCGGTGCGGGCGTTACGGTGTTTCCGCATGCGACAATACTCCCGGGGCGGCGGATCGGTGATGGCGCAACCATCGGGGCCGGTAGCGTCGTGCTGCACGACGTGCCGCCCGGGGCCACCATGTTCGGCAATCCCGCCAAGCGAATCTCCTGATGCTCAACGCGAGGGAATCACGATATGCAATCTCGAATGGTGCCTCGGCACTACCTATCGCAGGATGTATTCGATCGCGAGCAGGTCAAACTGTTTCGCAAGTTGTGGGTGTTCGCCGGGTTGCGTACCATGGTGTCGAGACACAATGACTTCCTCGGCCGTACCATTGCCGGTATCCCGGTGGTAATCCAGAACTTCGACGGCGAGCTCAAGGCGTTCGAAAACGTGTGCGTGCATCGCGGCGCGCGCTTGCAGTGCGCGCCCACCGGGAATCGGCCGTTGGTTTGCCCGTATCACTGCTGGAAGTACGATGCCACGGGTGCGCCTTCGAAGATCCCGCTTCATGACGAGCTGTATCGCTACCCTGACGACGAACGACAGAGCATGCGACTGCGGCAGTTCGCACTCCGCGCTGTCGGGAACGTGTTGTTCATCAACCTCGCCGATGATCCTCTGCCGATCGAAGAGCAGTTCGATCACGCTTTTCTCGCCTTGCTCGAATCGAGCTCGAACGCGTATGACACGGAGGTCATGACGACGACGTTTCGTGCGCACTTCAACTGGAAGATCGGCTACGAGAACCTTCGTGACCCGAATCACGTGGGGTTCGTGCACTCGAAATCCTTGGCTCGCAGCGTGTCCTTCGCGACGGCAGTCGATGAAGTGATGAACCGCGAGGGAACTCAAGATCTGCCACCGCATCTGGATCAGTCGGCCCGGCGCGCACTGCTTCGGCAGTTCAGTGTGGGGGGAGCCGAGGGCACATTCAAAGGCGCTGCCCATTACGACTGGCAGGCCAACGTGGAACGCTGGGGAGACCAAGATGCCTACTTCAATTGGCTCGCGTATCCCAATTTGCACATCTCCACAGGTGACGGCGGGTTCTCGTTCAGTATCGAGCACCATGTTCCGGTCGCTCCTGGGCGAACCGACATGGAGATTTACTGGATGACCGCGAAGAAGCGCGCGCCCTATGCATACGCAAGCACCGTCCTGACATCGAAGATGCATGGCAGCAAGCTCGTGGTCGGTGAGGACATCCAGATCATGGAGGAAGTCCAGGCGGCCGTGCACGCCGATGGGCCGGTCGCCCGCCAGGGCGACTACGAGGGATTCAACAAGCTCGTGGAACGATGGTATGTCGACATCATCGATACCGGCCATGAAGTCTAAGCTTGTTGCTGGCGGTGGCGATATGCTGGACCTTGCGACACGCGCATGGTCTGCCGCTACTGGCGATCCGGTGATCGGCGTCGAGATCTCCCAAGGGGTAGACTACGCGTTCAACACCAGCCCACTCGATGCCTATGATCCGGCGACGACGCTGCTGTTCGCCGCTTTCGATGAACGATTTGGCAACTTCAAGCGCGCCGACTTGATGCGTGAAGCGCTGGCGCGTGGCTTCCAGCTCGCCAGCATAACCGCCCCTGGCGGCGTGGTGGCGCCCGATGCGAAGGTCGGCCCGAACGTGTTTATCGGATCCGGGGCCATCGTCGGTGCCGGTAGCGTGGTGGAATTCAACAGCGTCGTGCACGCTGGCGCGGTGATCGACTATGGTGCGCGCGTCAAGGCATCTTGCTGGATTGACAGCGGCGTGACGATCGGCCGTCGGGCCGAGATCGGGGCCCACTGTATCTTGCGGATGGGTGTCGCCGTCGCATCCAACGTCAAGATTGGCCGCTTGTGCGATATCGGTGTCCCCGGGCTCTATCGCACCGATGTGGCATCCAAGACGGTGTATGATCCGCGCTACGACGAGCCGCTCGTCGTGTACGGCGGCTGAGACGGCTCGCGCCGCTCCCGAGATCATCAGCCCTTTCCCATCTCCTCATGTCTGCCTCAGCAAGCTTGACCCGAAACCTCATCGCGCGAAGTCGTGGGCCACTTCCTGCGTCGGTCTGTGACGGTCCGGGGGACGTCTATTTCATCGGCTATCCGGGCTGGCTGTTTCGCTTCTTCGCACCACGGATCTTTCACGCCGTTGCGGATCGTGTGGCAGGCGTGATCAGCGATACGTTCGTCCTGGATCACTCACACATGCGCCTGTGGGGGCAACCCTGTCCGTTGGTCTCCTTGTCGGACGTGCTGCAGCGGGCGGCGAAACGGCCACTCACGCTCGTGCACTTCTTCGAGACCGCAGACCAGTTCTGGGCTCTCGCCGCCATCGAATCGCACGCCAACGTCCAAATCGTCGACTATCTTTCGGCGCTCGATCGCCTTGGGCTGCCGCACACGTATGTGCCCGTCAGTGAGGAGCGCCAATGGTGGGCCAAGCAGAGTCGCGCGCAGATGGAACGCGTTGCTGCCCTGCTCAGCGACGATCGTTCTCGTCGTACCCTTTCCGCCAAGTGCGCGGCGCTCGCGAGCGGCGATCGGCGTCTGCTGTTCGATGTGACGATCGGTACCGAGCATCAGTACTTCAATACGCTGAACGCGCAGTGGAGCCTCACGCCCGGGAATCAGGAGATCTTCGTCGACGTCGGGGCGGCAAGCGGTGACACGGTGGAGAAGTTCGCCTCGGTCGTGAACGGTCAGTTCCAGGCGATTGAGGCCTTTGAGCCGACGGAGGTGCAATTCGCCGAACTGCAGCGGCTGGCCTCCGCTGATCCGCGTATCCGGGTCCATCAGGTGGCCGTCGGCGAGACACCCGGCTCGATCGCGTTCTTCGAGAACGCCAACAATCCATTCGGCAGTAACGCCATTACGCTCGGCGAGACGGCTGAGCCGCGTCAGGTACGCTGCGTGCGTCCTCGACGACACTGTCGAACGCTGCACGCTCATCAAAATGGATGTTGAAGGGTTCGAATGTCGGGTCCTGCGCGGTGCTGATCGACTCATCCGCACCTCACGCCCGGATCTCGCCATCACTTGCTACCACTATCCGCAAGACATGTTCGAGATCCTCGATACCGTACTGGCCATCCATCAATACAAGCATGTGGCGTTGCGGCATTTCGGCCTGAGTCTCTACGACACGACGCTGTTCTTTTCGGACCACCAGTCCTTCGCGTAATTACTGCCTCAAAGACGCCACGCCGGACACCTCTGCCTATGCGCATCGTCATCCTGAACTGGTCCGAAGGGGAGAACGACCCGTTCACGTACTTCAGCCGTGAGTGGCAGCAGCGACTTGCCGTGCTTGGGCACGACGTACAGGTCGTTCCTCTGGACGTGCGGACCATCCTGACCATTGCCGAGATGCACCAGGACGCGCCGATCGATCTGGCGTTCTGCTGGCAGGGGCTGGGGAGTGCCATCGTGCCCGACGGATGTACGCAGACGCTGTGGGAGCTCTTGCGAATTCCCCTCGTCTGTCTCCACGCGGATCACCCCTGCTATAACCCACTCAATCATCAGCAGTCGTCGGCGTTCATCCTCCATCTGTACGGTCCGGCTGCGTTCGCCAATGCCGCGAACCGCCTCATGCCTCGTGAGTGGCCCGCCATCGCGGGCATTTATCCTACGCTGTTTGCGGCGGCCACCGAGCCGGTGCCATTCCATGGGGAATACTTCGTACTCGCCAAGAACATCAGAGATCCTCGAGACATCCGCCGCGAGTGGCAGAGGCGCTGCGATGCCCCGACCGCCACTCTCCTGGGCGGCATCGCCGATGCGATTGAACGGGCGTATCGCGACGGCAATGTGGTGAATCATCACGACGTCATTCTGGCCCATGTGCCTGCACCGTTACGTGTGCGTCTCCAAGGCGACGCTCACGATCCGGACGCCGCTGACATCATGTGGCGACTCACTCGTGAACTCGATCAGGTTCATCGCAACGTGGCCGCGACTTTCATTCTGGAGGCGTTGCCCGACGTCCCTATCCGGATCTTTGGTCGAGGATGGGAACGATACAAGGCCTTGCGAAATCCACGGCACGAGTTCTTTCCTGCCGATACGGCCGATCGATCGGCATATCAGTATCAGAGTGCCTACGGCATTCTCGATGTCGCGGCGTCGAATGACATGCTGCACGACCGTACGTCGCGTGCTCTGCAGACTGGGGGAGGATTTCTTCTCAGCTCCTCCTTTCATCGCGGCACCCCGTTCGATCCCGCGTTCGCCGATCTGTTCTTCGGTGGCGATCCGCTGGAGCTTGCACGAAAGGTCGACACTGTACGACAAGATCCCGTGGCGCATCGGGCCCGCTGCGCGGCCTTCGGTGTGGCACTCGCGAATCTTTCGCTTCCCACGCATCTGTTTCTGGAGCACCTCGCGAATCACGTTGAACAGCGCGCGCTGCGCCAGATCGATCGTCCGGCCGGCGGACTTCAATAGCCGGTAACGGGTCCCCGAGTCCATCAACGTGCGCGGAGTCTCGATGCAATCGCCGTTACAGGCCGCCACTCTGCTCGTCACCGGGAGTGCTGGTTTCATTGGCTCGGCGCTGGTGCGGCATCTTGTGCGCACCACCGCGTATCACGTGGTATCGCTGGATGCGCTGACGTACGCGGGTAATCTTGACTCGCTGACCTCAGTGCTGGATCACCCGCAGCATCAGTTCGTACACGGCGACATCGGTGATGCGGCACTGGTGCGCGAACTCCTCGAGCGTTACCAGCCGGTTGGTCTCATTCACTTGGCCGCGGAGTCACACGTCGACCGCTCGATTGACGCGCCGGCCCTGTTCCTGGCTACCAACGTGCACGGCACGCTGACGCTGCTCGAGGAGTCACGACGCCACTGGCAGCGACGCCGGGTAGCAGGGGGCTCGTTCCGGTTCGTGCATGTGTCCACCGACGAGGTCTTTGGGAGCCTCGGTGCGGTCGATCCACCGTGCACGACGGCCACGCCATATGCCCCTTCCTCGCCCTACGCCGCCAGCAAAGCGGGCGCCGATCACTTGGTGCGAGCCTGGGGGCACACGTACGGGCTGCCGGTGATCGTCACCACCTGCTCCAACAACTACTGGTCCGTATCAGTTCCCTGAAAAGCTCATTCCCCTCATGATCCTCAATGCGATCGAGGGGAAGCCGCTCCCGGTCTACGGCAAAGGGGCGAATGTCCGTGACTGGCTGTTCGTGGAGGACCACGTGGCGGCGCTGGTCGCCGCCTTCGAGCGCGGTCGCCCGGGCGCGACGTACCTCATCGGTGCACGTGCCGAGCGCGACAACCTATCCGTCGTGCGTTCCATCTGCGATCTTGTGGATGGGTATCGCGGAACCAGCGGGACGCGCGACTTGATCACGTTCGTGGCCGATCGCCCCGGACACTGATCTGCGATACGCCATCGATGCAAACGGTACGCAGCGGGAGCTTGGGTGGACACCGCAGGGTCGAGTTCGAGCGTGGACTGCGTGACACCGTTCGGTGGTACATCAAACACCGGGCGTGGTGGCAGCGCGTGTTGTCCGGGGCATACCGTGGCGAACGACTGGGGCTTGGAGAACCGAGATGACCGGGAACCATGAATGAAGGGCATCATCCTCGCCGGTGGTTCGGGCACACGGCTGCATCCGATGACTCGGGTCATCAGCAAGCAGCTCTTGCCGGTGTACGACAAGCCGATGATCTACTATCCCCTCTCGGTGCTGATGCTGGCGGGAATCCGCGAGGTCCTCGTCATCACCACGCCGGCCGATGCGTCGCGCTTCCGCGAACTGCTTGGCTCGGGTGACGCGTGGGGCATGTCGTTCTCGTACACGACGCAGTCCACGCCGGCCGGCATTGCGCAGGCGTTCGTCCTTGGACGTGACTTCATCGGGCACGACTCGGTCGCGCTCGTGCTGGGCGACAATATCTTCTATGGGCAAGGGCTTACCGCACTGCTTGCGCGGGCCACGCGCTTCTCCAAGGGCGCCACCATTTTCGGGTACCACGTCACCGATCCGCAGCGCTATGGCGTAGCTGAGCTGGACGCGCGCGGCCGGGTGTTGAGTCTCGAGGAGAAGCCGGAGGTGCCACGTTCCAACTACGCGGTGACTGGCTTGTACTTCTACGACAACCGCGTCGTGGAGCTGGCGGCCGGAGTCCAGCCATCCGCTCGGGGCGAAGTCGAAATCACCGATCTGAATCGCGTTTACATGGAGCGTGGCGATCTCCGGATGCTGGTCATGGGGCGAGGCATGGCATGGCTGGATACCGGCACCCACGACTCGCTCTACGAGGCCGGGTCGTTTGTCGCGACGATCGAGCGTCGCCAGGGACTCAAGATCGCCTGCCCCGAAGAGATCGCCTACCGGCAGGGGTGGATCACCGTTGAGCAGTTACTCGCCTGCGCGGCGCCACTCGAGGCGACGGCGTACGGCAGTTATCTCACTCGACTCGCCCATGATCCACTGGCGCGGTCAAGCCTCACGTCGAAATGACGCGCATAACGGTCACGCAGCCGCTGTTGCCGCCGCTCGAGGAGTTCATCCCGTATCTGCAGCGCATTTGGGACACGCGCATACTCACGAACGGCGGCCAACTCCATCAGGAACTGGAGGCTGCGCTGTGCGCGCACCTCGGCGTGTCGCATCTCTCGCTCTTCACCAACGCCACCACGGCCCTGATGGCCGCCGTTCAGGTGCTCGGCTTGAAGGGAGAAGTCATCACCACGCCGTTCTCGTTTGTCGCCGGCGCCCATGCACTCCGCCGAGCGAACGTGCAGCCGGTTTTCGTGGACGTGGAGCCGCGTACGCTGAACATCGATCCGTCGCTGATCGAAGGCGCAATTACGCCGCGAACCACGGCGATCATGGCCGTGCATTGTTACGGCAATCCCTGCGCCGTCGACGCGATTCAGGCGATCGCCGAGCGACACGGACTCCAAGTGCTCTACGACGCGGCCCACGCGTTCGGTGTCTGCATTGATGGCCGGAGCATCCTGCACGCGGGCGACCTGTCGGTCCTCAGTTTTCATGCCACGAAGGTATTCAACACGTTCGAGGGGGGCGCCATCATTGCGCCCGATGCCGCTACGAAAGCGCGCATCGATCAGCTCAAGAACTTCGGCATGAAAGACGAGGCAACGGTTGACGAGGTCGGGCTCAACGGCAAGATGAGCGAGGTACACGCTGCCTTCGGTCTCCTGCAGTTGCGCTACGTCGATGAGGCCATCGAGAAGCGCGCCACGATTGCTCGCCACTACCGTCAGGCGCTTTCGCGAGTGCGCGGCATCGAGTGTCTTCCGGATGGACATCAGGACATCCCGAATCACTCGTACTTCCCGGTGCGCGTACGCCCCGACTATCCGCTAACGCGCGACGGATTGTACGAGATGCTGAGGGCACGCGACATCTATGCGCGCCGGTACTTCTATCCGCTGATCACCGACTTCCCCGCGTATCAGACGTTGCCGAGGGGCAACGCGGCGACAGTTGCCGGTGGCGGTGCACGCCGCACGTGAAGTGCTGTGCCTCCCGATTCACCCCGCGCTGACTCACGATGACTTGGTACGTGTCATCGATGCGATTACGCACCCACCTTCACGGAAGCCAATGATTTCTCCGACCAGCGTGTGGGCTACGCGCACCGCGCCACGCCAGTCACGTGAGGACTGGCTGACGCGCCAGGCGCACATGCGGATACCATATGCATCGGTCGCCGTGCCACCCCCACCGCCAGTCCGGCGTAAACGGGAGAAGGACGATGGTCGGGATGCCCATGGCCCCCGCCAAATGCGCCGTCGCCGTATCGACGGCGATCAACAGGTCGAGCGTGTCGAGTGTCCTCGCCGTATCGTACCAGTCTCCGCTCAGATGTGGTGCATGCACCACGACGTCATGACGAGGTTCGGGAGGGTCCTCGCCGAGCTGGAGCCACACCCATTCGATCCCGGGCAGATCCATGAGGGCGTGCAATGCCGGCATCTCAAGGTCGCGCAGCGCCGTGGAGAGGAAAGCGGGGTTGCCCTTCCACACGATGCCGACGCGTGGAGTGGCTGTGGACTGTGCTCGCGTGCCGCCACCCGTCCCGCTCTCATGAAGGCGCAGGTACGGCACCAAGTCACTCGCGGTATCGGTGTTGCTCTCCAGACGATGTGGGAGCGACAGCAACGGCACTGACCAAACCGTAGGCGGCAGCTGCCCGCGAGGAACCACGTCGAATCCGCTGGCGGCGAGTAGTGAGACGGCAGACGGCGGACACTCCACGACGACACGGGCCGCGCCACGCGCCTCCAGTCGCCTCACATAGCGCACAAAATGAAAAAGATCACCCAATCCCTGTTCCATGACGACGGCGATCGACTCCCCGACAAGCGATTCTCCGTGCCAGTCGCGCGCACCCTGAGGAGTGTCAGGACGCCCCCGGCTCTCGAAGGCGGTCCACCCCGCCGAGCAGGGGCCACCCATCAACAGTGAGAAGGCCAATTGTGTCTGCTGCAGAGGGTGCCCAGGTCGGATCTGCTCTGCTTGCATCAACCACGAACGCGCACCGGCGTGGTCTCCCAACGCATGTCGCACCTGCGCCGCGGTGAGCACGAGGGCAGGCATTTGGGGGGCGATTGTCAATGCGCGCTGCACGAGTGACCACGCGCCCTCGGGGTCGCCGTCCGCGCGCCGCGCCGAGGCGAGGGCGCTCAAGGCCGCGGCGTCACGCGGGCGGCGCGCGACGACGCCCTCGAAACAGGCGCGCGCTTGGGTGGGTGCGCCCGTTTCCAAGAGCGCCGTGCCGAGCGCGTAGAGCGCGTCGATCTCCGTGGGGCGAGCCAATTCAAACGCCGCCCGTAACGCCGCCCTTTCCCGGACGACGTCACCCACCAGTCGCCAGGCGTTCGCGGTCATCTGATGCAATGCCCATTCACCTGGGAGCGCGGCGGTTGCCTGCCCGAAGGCCTCAGCGGCCTCGGCGTATCGCTGTGCCTCGAGGGCCTCGTGCCCCTCCGCCAGCCATGCCGACAGCTGCACCATGGCGGCCTCGTTCACAGAGGAAGCCATGGCCGTGACGCTCTGGACCAGTCGACCGCTGGTCGTGCCGAGACTGTGAGAGATCGGGCTAAACGCACGATCGAAAAACGAGAGGCGCTCAAGTTCTTCAGGGTTGCTCCGACACTATACCTCGACCGCGATCCGGACGTCGGAGGCGGACAGAGGCACGGAAGCCTCGAATTCACATCACGGAGGATAACACCATGCGTATCAACACCAACGTCGGCGCCCTTACCGCCTCGCGGAACTCGTTCGTCAACAACATGGCGACGGAGAACAGCATGCGGAAGCTCAGCTCGGGTCTTCGGATCTCGCGCGCCGCTGACGACGCCGCCGGTTTGGCGATTGCCAACAAGCTGCGTACGCAGAGCCGTTCGCTCAACCAGGCGGCGGCCAACTCGGAGCAGGGCAACGCGATGCTCCAGATCGCGGAAGGTGCAGCCCAGACCATCCAGCGCATCATCGAGCGTCAGAAGGAACTGATCACGCAGAAGTTGAACGGCACGTCGAGTTCGGCGACGACCACCACGATCAACTCCGAAATCACGACGCTACAGGCGGAAGCGGCCCGCGTAAAGGCGGACGCCAACTTCCAAGGGACGTCGGTGTTCGGCACCCTGACATTCCAGGTGTCCGACAACAGCACGAACGGATCGTTCTCCGTGACGTCGGAGTTCACGCTCTCGACGCTCGGTGGTAGCTCGTCTCTCGCGGACGCCGATGCGGCGCTCGATTCCATCAACGGCTCGCTGGCCGCGATCGGTGCCGGTCAGAACCGTCTCGACTATACGGTGCAGAACTTGAAGTCCGCGGTCGTCAACGTCCGCGCGGCCGAGTCGACCATCCGTGACGTCGATATGGCGGAAGAAATGGCGAGCTTCACCCGCAACAACATCCTATCGCAGGCGGCGCAGGCCATGCTCTCGCAGGCGAACCAGGGCAGCCAGGGCGTTCTCCAGCTCCTCCGCTAAACCTGATCGCTCCAAGTGAGTCTCCCCGGGCCCGGCGTTCTGCCGGTCCCGGGGCTCGGCCTTCGAAGCAATGAACAGAGGGAACGATGACCAGCCCCGTGAATGTCGGTGGACTGAGTAGCGGACTTCAGTGGAATAACATCGTCGACTCGACGGTGAAAGCACTGGAAGCCCGGACCGTCACACCGATCACCGACCGGATCACCACGCGTGGCAAGCAGAAAGACGCGTGGACGCAATTGCAGAAGTTGGCGGAGACGCTCAACACCAACGCGCGTGCGCTTCGTCGCACGGGCTTCGGTGGCTTTTCTGCGTCGGTACCGACCAGTCCCGCGACCTCGCGTCCGCTCCTGTCGGCGACCGCCTCGGCGACCGCGACGCCGGGCCGCTCTCGCGTCGAAGTGGTGAAGTTGGCCGATACCGGGAAGGTGGCCGGTCGCTCGATTGCCGATGTGGCTGCGGCGCAGAATCTGACGGGCGGCTTCGCCATCAACGGGACCTCGATCGCGGTAAATTCGTCCGATACGCTCGAGGCGATCCGCACGAAGATCAACGACGCAAACGCGGGCGTGACAGCGTCGATCGTCAGTGACGGCGGGAGCGCAGGCCGTCTGGTCGTGACCGCCAACAGCGCCGGTTCGGCGGGAGTGACGATTACCGACGGGGCCGGCGGTCTGGCGCGGGAGCTGGGATTTCTCGATACCCGGTCCAAACCTATTGCGTCGTCGGTGATATCCGCTGCGGCGGCCATGGGCATGTCGGTTGTTCCACAGCCGGCCCAAATTCGCGTGGGTAACGTCGTCGTGACGGCTGACCTCGCCAGCGAATCGCTCTCCACGATCGCCGCGAAGATCAATGCGGCCGGTGGCTCCGCGTCGGTGGAGTCGGAGCTGTTCGGGAGCGAAACGCGGTACCGGCTCGTCGTCGATGGCAACGTCACTGCGGTGAATGGTGATCCGGCGTCGCAAGCGATCATCGATGCGATGGGCTTTGCCGCTGGAATGCCAGGAACAGTCCAGCAGACGGTGCAGTCGTCCGTCTTTACGGATACCGGGAACGCTACCGTGACCGCGGCATCGTCGCTGGTTGGGCTGAAGGTCGACGGGGTTTCCGCCAACGTGCAGGCCGGTGATGCGATCAACATCCGGGGCACGCGCGGGGACGGTACGTCGGTGACCATCGGGCTGGTCGTTGCCCCGGGCGATACCATGCAGACGCTGCTCGACCGCATCAACGACGCGACAAGCGGTTTCGGCTCCGGCGCGCGTTCGGCTTCGGCGTCGCTCGGGGCGGACGGACGTATCCGTCTGACTGACAGCACTGGCGGGGCGTCGAAACTGTCGCTCAGCATGAACGTCGCCCGCGCCGCCGGCTCCACGAGTCCGCTCGGCTCCACCTCGACGGCGGTGACCGGACGGAGTCGTATGCTGCAAACCGGCAGTGACGCGATCATCCGGGTTGAGGGGCGCGAAATCGTGCGCGCGTCGAACACGATCACCGATGCCATCCCGGGGGTGACCCTCAACCTGCTCACCGCTGAACCGGGGACCGCCATCGATGTGACGATCGACCGCGATGTGAAAGGGGCGACGGATGCCGTCAAAGCGTTTCGTGACTCGTACAACGCCATACGGACATTCTTCGATGAGCAACGTGTGGCCGGCGCGCCGTTGTATGCCGATACCTCTCTCCGACGGGTCGTGCAGTCATTTGCGGATTCCCTCCGGACCGAGGTCGCGGGGAACGGCACGTACAACACCGCCGTGAGCGCCGGCCTGCTTCTCGACCGGAACGGGGTCCTCACGTTCAACGAGGAGACCTTCAAGAAGGCGATCGCCGACAAACCCGGCGAGATCGAGAACCTGTTCGGCCTGTCAGGACTGGGCACGGCATTCGTGCAATCGACCGACGCTGCCACCGCGTTCGGTGTCGGAACGATCAGCGCACAGCTCAAAACCATCAACGAAAACACGTTCACGCTGAAGCGACGCGAAACGGAAGCCCAGCAGAAGCTGGATCGCCGTCGTGAGCTGCTCGTGGCGCAGTTCACGCGCATGGAGCAGGCCACGGCGCGACTGAATCAGCAGAGTGGATCGTTGTTGTCGAGTGTTCGGGGACTTCAGGACAACAATTCGTAGCCGATACTTGATGAGTAAGGCGGACAGATTTGCTCCGCACACACACTCCTGACCCGAAACGCAGCAATGTCATACGCGGCCCAGTCGTCGAGCTACCGTGAGATGGAGATCCACGCTGCTTCGCCTCACAAGCTCGTCGTCATCATGTTCGAGCAGCTGGTGGTGAATCTCGAGCGCGCCCGAATCGCCATGGAACGCCAGGATATCGAGCTTCGTGTGGCCTCGCTTCGTCGCGCTCGTGGCTTGGTGACCGAGTTGCTCGCGACGCTCGATCTCGAGACCGGCGAATCCATCGCGCGTGAGCTGGCGGATCTCTATCAGTTCATGCTCGTGCAGTTGGTGGACATCGGACAGCGCGGCGACATTGTCACCATGCGCAAGCTGGTGAACATCGCGTCACAGCTCCGTGACGGATTTCAGGGGGCGGCGCAGCAGCTGGCGGGGCAGACGTCCCGCAAGACGGCGTGAGCCACTCGTCGCAGCCGACACGCTCTGCCATGTTGCGCGCTCCGCACTCTCCGTCGATCTCCTCGGCCAGCCGCATCAGGGCTGCACGTGCCGCGCTCTCCATTTGTGCGCATGCGGATGCCTTGGCGCTGGAAGCCGACAGCGAAGTCGATACGGCGGCCGATGACCACCGGCTCTTCGCCTTGCTCGAGCAGCGTGAGGTGATGCTGCAGGATCTTGCGGAACAGCTGCTGGTGCTTCGCCTTCACCGACCCACCGCGGACAGCGCGCTCTATGCGGCGACCGAACGCGTGGTGGATGAAGCGGACACCCTGGTGGCCGACGTCTGCTCGGCGGTGTCGACGTCGCATCGTCTCACGATGGCGCTCGCCGCCAAGGTCGCCCGCCGCAGCGAGGAAATCCGCGCAGAGTTGGACGCCGTACAGCGGGCATCCACCGCCAGTACGGCGTACGGCATGCCCGGCGGCCCCCGTCTTGTCGACCATCTCCGGTAACGGGTCGACCCGTGGCTGGTACTCCCGAGCCGTTCGACCAGCTCCTGCAGGAAAAGCTGGATGAACTCGACCACGCCGCCGAGCAGGAAGCCCGGTTGGCAGTGGATGAGGTGGAGCTTCTCCGGTTGAGGGCGGCCCATCTCGCCATGGCGCGCATGGCCGGCCCGTGGCATGGCGGGGCAGCGGTGCAGTACCAGCAGGACCCCGTCGCTCAGCACGCGGTACTCCCACCAACGTTAGATATCCGATTCCCGGCGCGTGCGCCGCGGATTGGAGCCGAGTAAGGCTCAGCCGACCGACTCGGGCGACAGGGACGTCGCATTCCGTTTACAGGAAAGCCTCGAGAGGTAAAGTTACGGTCTCTCGATGCCGATAGTCCTACGTGAGGAGGAGGATCCTTATGAAAATCAACGGTTACAGCGACAGCCTGCGCCCGACGCCGATCAGCACTCAGGCGATTCAGCGTCCCGCTCAGGAAGTCACGCAGTCTCCGGCTAGCAAGCCGGTCAAGTCGGATTCGGTCCAGATCTCGGACGAGGCTCGTCGACTCAATGCCGATCAGCGCGATGCGCTGAACCCGGAGCGGGTTGCCGAACTCCGACAAAAAGTTCTTGCCGGCGCCTACAACTCTCTCGATGTTGTGGATCAGGTCGCCCGGCGCATTCTGACGCGCGGCGATCTGTAATCAGATCGACCGGCGCGCTCTCCACCCCGGCTTTGTCAGGAGATTGGCCGTATGAAGTTTCTCGTAGTCGACGACTCCGCGACCATGCGTCGCATCGTCATCAACTCGCTGCAGCGCATCGGCTTCAATGACACCGTCGAAGCCGGCGACGGTCAGGAGGCGTTGGCGAAGTTCGACAGCTCGGTGAAGTTCGTCATTACCGACTGGAACATGCCGAACATGACGGGCACCGAGTTTACGAAGGTGCTTCGTTCCCGCGACGATGGTCGTCACGTCCCCGTCCTCATGGTGACGGCACGTTCCGTGAAAGAAGACATCCTCACCGCGATGGAAGCGGGTGTCAACAACTACATCGTCAAGCCTTTCACTCCCCAGGTTCTCAAGGAGAAGATCGATGCGCTCCTGCCTGCAGCGGCCGCCTGAGGATTCTGTCAATGAGTGATCCCCGAGCCCAAACGGCATACTACGAGTCGGAAGCGGCGCTGCGATTGGTCGATCAGGAACTCGACACCCTGCGTGACGGTGCGAAGGCCTCCTCTCGACTCGCGTCGGTGAGCCTGGCCGACCTCCCGCTGATCCTCGAGCGAGCGAACAATCAGATCCGCGCCGTGCTCAACCATCTGCGCGAAACACGGCAGGCGCTGCAGAGCACAACGTTCGACAAGCTGCAAACGACACACGACAAGATCCGCGAAGTCACGTCGGCCACCGAAGACGCGGCGACGAACATCATGGATGCCTGCGACCGCGCCAGTCAACTCGTCGACGAGCTCGATACGATCGACGCGGCCGAAACGCCGGACCGTCAGAAGGCGCTGGAGCTGCGTAGCACACTGCGCGACGAACTGTTCATGATGATGGGAGCGCTTCAGTTTCAGGACATCACGTCCCAGCAGCTTGCCCACGCGTCGACGGTACTCGTCGAGATGGAAAATCGCCTTGCCGATATCTCGAATCTCTTTGATTCGAACAGCGCGGTGGAGCGTCCGTTGGCCAGCCTCGCCATCGACGAGAACAGCTTCGATCCGAACGCTACGACGCGCAACGCCGAGCAGCGTCAGAACATCGCCGACGAGATCTTCACGGTAGTGAAGGCCCCTGCGGCGTGAGGACAGCGCAGCACTGCAGCGTGTAGGCCGCCCCCCGGACTATGCGACGCCTTCGAACGGCCCGTGCGCTTGCGCACGGGCCGTTCGCGCGTTCCCGCCCACTGCAGCATCGGCGCTGATACTCTCACGACAAATGCGCGGTAAACCTGTGGCACCGGCGAGCCGATACTCCCACCCGTGGAGCTGTCCCTCTGACATCCCACCGATTGAGACCCTGCACTGGCGTGGCCCGTGTCCCCACTAAATCTTGACGATGCTGCTACGCTGCTCATGCAGCTGGAAGCAACGGATACCGCTGATCTTGCCGTCCTTCGTGATGCGCTGACGGACCTCGCGTTCGAGAACCGCGTCCCCTTGCGAGCGCAGCCGCACGTCGCGCGTGCCGCTCGCGTCCTTGGCACCGTCGTCAACGGCACTGCCGCTGACCTGTCGGCTGCTTTCGCCGATGTAGGCCAGGCCATCGAAGCCGCCATGAAGGCGAGCGAAAGTCAGCCCGCCGCCGTCGGGGCCGATCCCGTCGCGCAGGCACTTTCCAGCACCGTTGGAGGGGCCACCGGGATTGCCGTCGCGAGTGGGGCCACCGCGACCATCGACTTCGACAGCGATGTGGACAGTGCCGACGAACCCGCTGCGGCGTTTACGCCTGCCGCAGCATGGCAGGTGCCTCCTCCTGCCCCGGCCCCCGCCCCTGTACCCGTCGCCCCTGCGGCCCCGCTCGTGGCCGTCCGCGACTTCACCGAAGACCGTCTTCCCGACGACGCTGACCGCGATCTGCTCCCGGACTTCATTACGGAGAGCAACGAATGCGTGACGAACTCGGAAGCCGCGCTGCTGCAGCTCGAAGCCAATCCGTCGGACGAAGAGGCGGTCAACACCGTCTTCCGTGCCTTCCACACGGTCAAGGGTACGTCGGCGTTTCTCGGCCTTGCCCGCATTGCCGCCTTTGCGCACGAAGCCGAATCGCTGCTCAGCCGCGTTCGTGACAAGGAGATCGCGTATTCGCAGGGATGCGCGGACCTGTCGCTGCGCTCGGCCGATATGCTCAAGGCGCTCTTGTCGGTTGTGGAGAAGGCGCTGAACGGAGATGGGCGCATGCCTACTCCCGAAGGCTATTTCGAGCTGCTCGACGCGTTGCTCAATTATGATCCCACGCGCGATGCCAACGGTGTGCAGCTCGTCCTCACGAGCAGCAACGACGACATCTTTCCGGCCGCGCAGTCGTCCGGCGAAGACGCGGCGCTGAGCGGCCCCGTGGCCGGCAACGCGGCCAAGCGCACCGAAAACACCGGCATGCAGAACGCCAATGCGAACGGCACCAGCAATGCCGATGCGACCATTCGCGTGCGCACCGACCGCCTGGACCGTCTTATCGACATGGTGGGCGAATTGGTCATCGCGCAAACCATGATCGCCGGCGACGACACACTCGACAGCGGTACGCAGCACGAACTCCTGCGCAAGGTCACGCACGCCGGCAAGATCGTGCGCGAACTGCAGGATCTGTCGATGTCGATGCGCATGGTGCCGCTCCGTCCGACTTTCCAGAAGCTCGCGCGCGTGGTTCGCGACACCGCGACCAAGGCCGGCAAGACGGTGCAGTTCATCACCGAAGGCGACGAGGTCGAAATCGACCGGACGATGGTCGATCGCCTCGGTGATCCACTCGTACACATGGTCCGAAACGCCGTCGATCACGGGGTCGAGCCGCCACAGGAACGCACCGCGATCGGCAAGCCGGGCCTTGGCGTTGTGCGCCTTCGCGCGTATCACGCGTCGGGCAATGTCGTCGTCGAACTCGTCGACGACGGTCGCGGCCTGCATCGCGACAAGATCGTGAAGAAGGCGATCGAGAAGGGGCTGATCGAGAACGACAAGGGCATGACGGACAGTGAGGTGTTCAGCCTCATTTTCGCGCCCGGTTTCTCGACGGCCGAGAAGATCACCGATATCTCGGGACGCGGTGTCGGCATGGACGTGGTGCGCCGCAACCTCGAAGCCATTCGCGGCCGCATCGACATCACGTCCGCGCCCGGCAAGGGCACGACGTTTGCCATCCGTTTGCCACTCACCCTGGCCGTCACCGACGGCATGCTGGTGCGCGTCGGCGACGAACGGTTCATCGTGCCGCTCACGCACATCCACATGTCCTTCCGCCCGGAGCCGAGCATGATCTCCACGGTCGTCGGGACGGGTGAGATGGTGCACCTGCGCGGCGAGCTCATGCCGATCCTGCGCCTGCACCGCCTCTTCGAGGTCGCCAATGCGGTCGAGAGCCCGCTCAACGGCCTGCTCATGATCGTCGGTGAAGGCTCCAAGCGGACCGCGCTCCTGGTCGACGAGCTGCTCGGTCAGCAGCAGGTCGTCGCGAAGACGCTCGGCGATGGTCTGGGCAAGGTGGCTGGCGTCAGTGGCGGCGCGATTCTCGGCGACGGACGAGTGGGTCTCATTCTCGACGTCAACGAAACCGTCGCGCTGGCGCAGTCGACGGATGCGCCACGGCGCGAGCGCGAAGCCGCCTGATCCGCCGTAGCCCCAAAGTTGTAGCGCTTTGTAGTGAAGCTCCGTCCCCGGAGCGCCGATACCTCTTTGGATACGAGTCATCCGACTCCAGTTCCACCCCATTTCCCGAGCGAGCCATGAGCACGCAGAGCCTGCAGGTCATGAATTCAGAGAGTGCCGTTGCCACGCTGGTCCAGTCGCGTGCCGGCAAGTACCTCACGTTCTTTCTGGCCGGTGAGGAGTACGGCCTCGAAATTCTCAAAGTGAGCGAGATCATCGGTCTGCAGCCGATCACGCGCGTCCCCCGCATGCCGGAGTTTGTGCGTGGTGTGATCAATCTGCGAGGCAAGGTCATTCCGATCACGGACCTGCGCATGAAGTTCGGGATGGACGCTGAGGATTCCGAAGACAGCTGCATCATCGTTGTGCAGATGCGCGGCATTCAGACCGGCATCGTTGTGGACCGCGTGAGCGAAGTGGTCGCCATTGCCGAAGCCGACATCGAGGACGCGCCGAGCTTCGGCGCCGGCATCCGAACCGAATTCCTGCTCGGCATCGGCAAGACGGGCGGCCGCGTGAAGCTGCTGCTCGATATCGACAAGGTGCTGGCCACGAACGAAATCGCCGCCTTGCAGGCTGCGCAGGCGCACGCCGACTGAATCTGATCCTGCTGCTCTCGAGGCCCGGATGACTGCCCCCACCACAGCGCTGTTTGCCGAATGTGAGCTCACAGCGGCACAGTTCGCACGGATTGCCCACGTGCTCCATGAGCACGCGGGGATCCGGATGCGTGAAGGGAAGGAAGGGCTGGTGCGCGCGCGCCTGACCAAGCGCCTGCGGAAGCTCGGCCTGAACGACTTCGACTCGTATCTCGATTACGTTGAGCGCGAACCCGGCAGGCAGGAGTTCGCCGAGATGATCGATGCGCTCACGACGAACAAGACGAGCTTCCTCCGGGAAGCCACGCACTTCGATTTCCTGCGAGACAGCGTCTTTCCGACGCTCTCGGGACCGGTACGTATCTGGAGCGCCGGGTGCTCGAGCGGCGAAGAGCCGTATACGCTCGCGATGTTGTGCCACGAAGCCTTCCCGGATATTGCCACGCGTGATGTGCGCATTCTGGCGACGGACATCAGTCATCGTGTGCTGGCGCAAGCCAAGGCGGGTGTGTATCCGGCCGAGAACATGAGTGATGTGCCGGCGCCGTGGATACAGAAGTACTGGGCGCGCAAGCAGGACGCCGGCGGTCGCGCCGTGTTCGACGCGGAGAAGAATCTTCGCCGCCACGTGACCTTCGCCAAGCTCAATCTGATGGAACGGTGGCCAATGCAGGGACCGTTCGACGCCATCCTTTGCCGCAATGTCATGATCTATTTCGATAAGGCTACACAACAGCAGTTGGTGGAGCGCTACTGGGGGCTGCTGCGCCCGGGTGGTCACCTGTTCGTGGGACACTCCGAAAGTCTGACCGGCCTGGCGCACAAGTTCCGGTACGTGCAGCCTGCCGTGTACGTGAAGTGAGTATGGATTCCATGGCAACGGCTCGCGCCAGCGACCGCGTGGTCGGCGTCGCCGATCTCAAGGTGTCCAATGTTTCCGGAGAAAAGCTCATCACGTATGCGCTGGGCAGCTGCCTCGGTATCGTGGTGCACGACCCGGTCGCCAACGTGGCTGGGATGCTGCATGTGATGCTGCCCACCGGCACGATCGATCCGGCCAAGATGGCGGACAAGCCGGCGATGTTCGTCGATAGCGGCGTGCCGTTGCTCTTTAAGGAGTGCTACAAGTTGGGCGCCAAGAAGGAGCGGATGCAGGTGAAGGTCGCAGGAGGCGCGCATGCCGGCGCCTGTGAAGAGGATGACCGCTTTCAGATCGGCAAGCGCAACATGATCGCACTGCGCAAGCTGCTGTGGAAGAACGGCGTCATGGTGCACGCGCACGACACCGGCGGCGTACAAACGTCGCGGACCATGTGGGTTGAGGTGACCAGCGGCGAGGTCACTCTCAAAATCAACGGCGCCGAAAGCAAGCTCTGACGAGCGGATGACCTATGGCCTTTAACGTTCTCGTGGTCGACGACAGTGCCGTCATGCGGCAGATGGTCGTTCGAACTCTCAGGATGAGCGGTCTTCCGCTTGCATCGGTCCTCGAGGCCGGCAACGGCGAAGAAGGACTGTTCGTCCTCCAGGATCAGTGGGTAGACCTGCTGCTGCTGGATATCAACATGCCGGTCATGAACGGCGAGGAGATGCTGCGGCGTGTCCGCGCCAATCCCGAAACCGAGAATCTCCCGGTGATCGTCGTCTCCACGGAAGGCAGTGAGACACGGCTCCACTCGCTCACCGAGCTGGGTGCCGCGATCGTCCGTAAACCCTTCGCGCCGGAAACCCTGCGCGACACCATTCTGCGTGTCACTGGAGTGACAGATGTCGAGTATTACGGCGCAGTCCCTGTCGCGAGCGACGACAGCGACTTTTGAGGAGCTCGCGCTCCTCTTCCCTGAGTTGGATCTGTCGGCCGTACAGGCGGCGGCTCCGCTCGATGTGGCAGTGTCAGTCGAGTTTCGGGGCCCCCTGACGGGGCGCCTCGTGGTTCGCGCGTCCCAATGCCTTCTTCCCGCGATCGCGGCCAACATGCTCGGGGCTGAAGAGTCCAAGCAGGCACCGTTGCAGCGCGATGCGCTCGGCGAAGTCGGCAACGTGATCTGCGGGCACGTGCTGCCGCTCATCGCCGGTGCGGACAAGCTTTTCAATTTGGCTGCGCCACTGGTGGTGGACGGTGACGAGTTGCCGCATCGGGACGACGATGAGCCGGCGGCCCGTGTGCAGATCGGTGTGGAAGACGGGCGTGTGGAAACGGTGTTGTATCTGTTCGATACTCAGGCCGCCGCGGCCTGATCCCCGTGTCCACATCACTCGCTCAGTCGCCTGTCTTCGGAACGGCGCCGTCGGCCAGGAAGCCGGGGGGCATCCGCGTGCTGGTCGTGGACGATTCGGCGCTGGTGCGTCGCATCCTCACCGACGCGCTGTCCAAGCATAACGACATCGAGGTCGTGGGCACCGCGACCGATCCGTATGTCGCACGCGAGCGCATTGCGCAGCTTCGCCCCGATGTCATCACGCTCGACATCGAAATGCCACGCATGGACGGCCTGTCGTTCCTGTCCAAGCTCATGCGACATTTTCCGATTCCGGTGGTCGTGTGCAGCTCGCTCAGCCAGGAGAACAGCGAGACGGCCCTTCGCGCGCTCTCACTCGGTGCTGTCGAGGTCATTGCGAAACCGGGCAGTTCATTGTCGGCCGGCGAAATCACCGAAGAATTGGCGCGCGCGGTTCGTGCGGCATCGCATGCGCGCGTGGTCAAGCGCGTCGAGCCGCAGGAGCCGCCTGCTGCCGTGCGTTCGACGATCGCGACGCTGAACACGACCAACAAGATCATTGCGCTCGGCGCGTCGACCGGCGGGACGCAGGCGCTGGAGCATGTGCTGCGCCGCTTTCCCGTCGACGCCCCGGGCACGGTCGTAGTGCAGCACATGCCGGAGCACTTCACGCTGTCGTTCGCCAAGCGTCTCGATTCCGTGTGCGCCATGCGCGTGCAGGAAGCGAAGGACGGTGACTACGTGGTGCCGGGCCTCGTGCTCATCGCGCCGGGTGGCAAGCACCTGGTTGTGCAGGCGAGCGGCGCCCGCTGGGTGGCCCGCGTGAAGGACGGCCCCAAGGTGCATCACCAGCGACCGGCCGTCGATGTGCTCTTCCAGAGCGTAGCGCGGAGTGCCGGGCGCAACGCCGTGGGTGCGATTCTCACGGGCATGGGGGCCGACGGGGCCAAGGGGATGCTCGCCATGCGCGACGCCGGTTCGTATACGGTAGCGCAGAACGAAGAGACGTGCGTGGTCTACGGTATGCCGCGTGAAGCGGTCAAGCTCGGCGCCGCTACGGACATTCTTCCGCTCGAGCGCGTGGCTGATGCATTGTTGCACGCGGTGCACGCGAGCGCGCACGCCTGACGGTCTTCCGGTTTCGATGTAAACGAAGAGGGCCGGCTGCGAGAATCGCGGCCGGCCCTTTCTGCTGCGCCCCTGCTGTCTGTGTGGCTGCCGTCTGCCGTCTCGGCGCGATGCGGCGGATCCGCGCCGAGACCGCAGACGGCAGAAACCACAGACGGCAGGCGCGGGGGAACTGCGGTGTGTGCCTACGCGAGCGGCAGGAGCGGGGGAACTGCGGTCTCTGCCTACGCCAGCGGCAGGCGCACCGTCACGACCGTGCGCGCGTCGCGGCGTTCGACCTCGAGCGTTCCGCCAAGTGTATCGACGAAGGCGCCAACGATGGCGAGTCCCATGCCGGCTCCGCGCCCACCGGCCTTGCCCGTGACCATCGGTTCGACCGCATGTGCCAGTACGGCGTCGGGAAAGCCGGCGCCATCATCCTCAACGCAGACCGCCACGCTGTCGCCGTCGCGATCGGTGCGCACCACGATCGTGCTCCCGGTGGGTGCGGCGTCGTGTGCGTTCTGCAGGAGTTCGAGCAATACGTCGCGCCACCAGAGCTGGTCGGCGAGGATCGTGGCCCCGGATTGCACGACCAGCTGCACGAGACGGGTCGGCGCCGTGGTGGCGAATAGGCTGACGGCGTCCTGGGCCCCGGCGTCAACGCTGACGGGCGCGCGCTTGAGCGAGCCGGCGCGGGCGAACTTCGTGATCCGCTGGAGGTATTGCACCATGCTTTCGGCCGCGCGCTGGATTTCGGCGACGTCGGCATACGTCGGCGAGTCCGGCGGCAAGTCGGACAACAGGAGTTCGCTGTAGGTTCGGACGACCGTCGAAAAGTTGTTCAGGTCGTGCGAGACCTTGCGGGCGAACCGGACAATCGTCTCGTTCGTCACCGCATTTGTCGGGAGAGGCATATCGACTGTAGAATATGAGCACCAGCCCACGTCACGACGAGGGCAACGCGCCATAGGTGTACAAAACATCACGTGCCACCCCTCATGGGTCGGGGGATGGCGATTCCTTCATCAGGGCTGCCGTATGAACAGAATCATTCTCGGGCTGCTGTCCGCTGTGAGTGTCGTCACGCTCCCGGCAATTCTGGAGGCGCAGAGTGTCGCGCCGGTATCTGAGCAGATTGCGGGCGCGGTGCTCGCGCTACCCAAGGAGATGCGTGACGGGGCCGGCGTCATGGGGTATCGCGTACCTGGAAAACTCGAGCTGCTGCGCGCGGGGAAAAATGGGATGCTCTGCCTCGCAGACGATCCGGCCGAGGAGAGATTCCACGTCTCCTGCTATGCCGACACCATGGAGCCGTTCATGGCACGCGGGCGTTCGCTCCGCGCGGATGGCGTCAAGGGCGCACAGGTCGATACAGCGCGCTTTGCCGAGGTGAAGTCGGGGAAGATCAAGATGCCTACGGCGCCCGCCGCATTGTATCAGATCTTTGCCGATAGCTTTGATGCATCGACCGGCAGCGTGAAGAACGGTCGCAATCTCTTCGTGGTCTACATTCCGTTCGCGACGCCCGCGACGACGGGGCTCAGCACCGTGCCGTCGGACACCAAGCCGTGGCTCATGCTGCCTGGCACGCCAAAGGCGCACATCATGTTCAGCTCCACGATGTAACGTGGTTCGCCCGGCCCGGTGCGACACACTCACGCCGGCCCGTCTCGTCCGCGCACGCGAAGCCTTGTGTGCGCAGGACGAGACGATGGCACGCGCCATCGAACGCGTTGGGAAGTGCACGCTGTTACCACGGCGCGAAGGCAGTCACTTCGGCCATCTCGTGCGCAACATCATCTATCAGCAGCTCTCGGGCAGCGCCGCCGCCACGATTCACGGCCGCTTCACGGCGCTTCTGGGTGGCGATCCGCAGGCGCCGGATCCGCACGTCATCCTCACCATGGCCGACGAGGCGCTGCGCGCGTGCGGGCTCTCGAGTGCCAAGGTCCGTGCGGTGCGCGACCTGGCCCAACACGTCGTCGACGAGCGGCTCCCGCTGCATGCGCTCGACGAGATGGACGATCAGGCCATTATCGATGCGCTGGTCCCGGTGCGTGGTATCGGCCCGTGGACCGCACAGATGTTCCTGATGTTCCGTCTGGGCCGCCCCGACGTGCTTCCCGTACTTGACCTTGGCGTACGCAAGGGGGCGCAACGCATGTACCGCACCCGGGCGCTCCCTGATGCTGCGCGACTGGAAAAGATCGCGCGGAACTGGCGTCCGTGGGCAAGCGTTGCCAGTTGGTATTGCTGGCGTGTACTCGATCTCGAAGACGCCGGCGGCTGGTAGCGCAGGTCGTCCTGCAGGAGCAGTGCATGCCGGAGTTTCGCAAGCGAGTCCGAGTTCCCGTGTCCGCAGAAGAGCTGTTTGCGTGGCATGAACGTCCAGGCGCCTTTCTCCGGCTCTCCCCGCCGTGGGATCGTCCAGAAGTGGTGTCGCACGTCGGGGGCATCCGGGACGGCGCACGCGTCGAGCTCCGCGTCCACGCGGGCCCCATCCCCACGACGTGGACGCTCGAGCACCGCGACTATATCGCGAACCGGCAGTTTCGTGACGTCATGCTCGAAGGACCGTTCACGTCGTGGGTGCACACCCACAGCATCGAGCCCGACGGTCCGTCGGCCAGCGTCCTCGACGATCATATTGCCTACGAGCTTCCGCTGGGCGGTCTCGGTGAGGCGGTTGGCGGATCGTTCGCGGCGGGCACGCTGCAGCGCGTCTTTGCCTATCGTCATGCGATCACGTTGCATGACATCGAGCGACATGCGGCGTATGCGCAGCGTCCGCGACTCACCGTCGCCATTACGGGGGCCACCGGATTCATCGGTACGCAAGTGGCCGCGTTTCTGAGCACGGGTGGGCACAAGGTCATTCGCATTGGACGTGGCGCGGTCCAGCCCGGTGTGGTCGATGTTACGTGGAATCCCTCGCGCGGACAGCTCGACCCGCGTGCGCTCGAAGGCGTCGACGCAGTCATTCATCTGGCGGGTGCCAGCATTGCGGAACGATGGTCGGATTCGCACAAACGCGCCATCCGTGAGAGTCGAGTCGAAGGCACGTCGCTGCTGTCGCATACACTGGCGCAGCTCTCGCGACGGCCGGCGGTGCTGTTGAGTGGATCGGCCATTGGTGTGTACGGCAATCGCGGTGATGAGCTGCTGGACGAGTCGAGCCGCTTTGGCGATGACTTTCTCGCCGAAGTGGGACGTGCATGGGAAGGCGCGACGGCACCGGCGGAGAAGGCGGGCATTCGCGTCGTGCACCTTCGCACCGGCATCGTACAGGGCGCGGCCGGCGGCGCGTTGGCCAAGCAGGCACCGCTCTTCAAACTCGGAGTCGGTGGTACTCTCGGCCGCGGCACTCAGTGGGTCAGTCCCATCGCCCTTGACGACCATATTGGCGCCATGCACTTCTGTCTCATGCGCGACGATGTGTCCGGTGCGGTGAATCTCGTGGCGCCGGAACCCGTGACGAACGCGCAGTTTACCACGACCCTGGGTGATGTGTTGTCGCGGCCGTCGTTCGTGGCTGCGCCGGCGTTTGCGCTACGGCTGGCGCTCGGCAGCGACATGGCGAACGCGACTGTGCTTGCCAGTCAGCGCGTGCTGCCCGGTGTCCTGCAGCGGAAGGGCTTCGTGTGGCGCTTCCCCACGCTCGCCTCGATGTTGCGCTTCGAACTGGGTGTCTCGACAGACTGAGTCGCAGCGGAACGCAGCCGTCGGTCGCGTGTAACCGCTTGCTGCATTGAGAGATACGCTCATTTCTCCGTTGAGGATTCGGTTCCCGGACACTGGTGCATGCCCCGCCCGCGTGGCGATTTGACACTTTTTTCGGGTGCATCCCGTAAGATTGGTATACATGAACGCGATCATCGTAGAGAGTGTCCTCTTCATCGGCCTGCTGGCCGTGGTGGGGACGCTTTTGGTTTCCGCGCTGGGCATTACGCCCTTTGGCCGTCGCATCAAGCAGACGGCCAATCGCAAGCGCATCGATAAAACGGCGGAACTCACCTGCCCCATTCACGGGTTGCAGCGCGAAGAAGACCTTGTGCGCCTTCCCAACGGTGAGCCGCTCTGTCCCCTTTGCTATAAGGAAGCCGTCCATGGCTACATCTCTTGATGACAAGCTCGGCGGGCTGCGCGATTCCTTCGGCAGCGCGATGCGAAACAATCTCCAGAACTCGGGTGGCGGAAACGGGGGACGCAACGTGACGCGTCTGGCGGTGGCGGCGGTCGGCTTGCTGGTCGCCATTCTGCTGGTGCGTCCCACGATTGCGTACATCGAACCCGGGCACGTGGGTATCGTGATCAACCGTGCGGGCGGCGGGGTGTCACCCACGCCGTTGGGCCCGGGCTTCCACCTGCGCAACCCGCTCTTCACGGCCATCACGGAGTATCCGACGTTCATGCAGACGTTGGTCCTCACGCGGGAAAGCACGGATGGCTCGCCCAACAACGACGAGATCAACGTGAACTCCGTTGAGGGGCAGCCGCTGTCGCTCGACGTGTCCATGTCGTTCGAACTGGATGGGACGAAGGTGCCGGCGTTGTACCAGACGTTCCGCACCGATATCCAGACCATTTCGCACGGGTTCATCAAGCAGGCCGTCCGTCAGTCGTTGCAGGAAACGGTGGGGCAGGAGATGATTGCCGACATTCTCGGTCCCAAGAAGGCGGAGACGGTGACACGCACGCAGGCCGCACTCCAGAAGCGCCTCGATCCGTATGGCATCTCGGTCCGGCAGTTCACGCTCAACGAGTTCCGGGCGCCAAAGGCGGTGATGGACGCCATCTCGCTCAAGAACGTCATGTCCCAACAGGCGCTCACGGCCCAGAACGAGTTGCAGAAGAACACGTTCCAGGCCCAGGGTGACAGCATCAAGGCGGCGGGTCGTGCCAAGGCGATCATGGCGGAAGCCGAGGCGCAGGCCAAAGCGAACGAGTTGCTGTCGCGCAGTATCACGCAAACGCTCGTGCAGTACGAAATGGCGAAGCGCTGGAACGGGCAGATGCCGCAGGTGACCGGCGGTGCCATGCCCATGATGCAGTTGCCGGGTGTGACGAAGAACCAGTAACTTGCGGCCATGCCGCTTGTGAACTTCGAAACGCTGCCCAATGAGGCGCGTGCATGGGTGTTCGCGGCGGCGGCTCCGGTTACCGGGGCCGCCGCTGTCGCGTTACTCGCTATGGTCGACGACCACCTGCGGGCGTGGCGTGCACACGGCGCGCCGCTGGTGTGCGCACGTGAATGGCGTGATGACCGGTTTCTGGTCGTCGCGGTCGACGAAGCGGCCACCGGCGCCTCGGGGTGTTCCATCGACGCGCTCTTTCACGCGCTGCGCGCCATCGAGGGGCAAGTCGGCAGCTCGCTCGTCGCCAGCGGTCAGTTGTACTGGCGCGACGCGAGCGGCCTGGTGCAGGTCAGCGACCGGCCGTCGTTCCGTGCGTTCGCCGCGGCGGGCCGTGTGGCGGGGGACACGTCTGTGTTCGACACCACGATCACCTCGGTGGGTGCGTGGAGAGCGGGTTTCGAGCGAAAAGCAGCTGACAGCTGGCACGCGCGCTTCCTCGTCGCCTCCTAACGAAGCCACTCGTCGATGTGCGCCGCAACGAACGCATCGTCGACGAGATCGGGATACAAGTCGGAAAGTCGCGCGAGCATGTCGGCCTGACCTGGCGAGAGCTGCTCGTGCGTATCGAACGTCCACGTGCCGCGCACGAGCCCTTGCCGGCGCAGTATTTCGAGAATACCGGGTAAGCAGCCGGTGTAGCTGTTGGCCGCATCGAAGACCACAGCGTTGGCCATGGTCAGTGCCGCACCGCGGGTGAGCCACGCGCGCGGTATGGTGTCGGCGCCGCTGTCGCGCCACGCACGGATCTCCTGCAGCATTTCCACCGCGCGCGACGTCCACACCGCCCACTGGCCAAGCAACCCGCCCACGAAGTGGCGCGTGTAGGCACGACCGCCGCTTTGCACCGGAACATCGGTCAGCAGATCGGGCACAATGGCGTCGTCATTCCCCGTGTACAGCGCAATGTCATCGCGCCCCGCATCCGCGAGCGCGCGCACGACGTCGAGCGTGGCGTAGCGATCGAAGGGCGCCACTTTGATGGCCACCACGTTTGCCATCTCGGCGAACTCGCGCCAGAAACGATACTCGAGGCGGCGGCCACCCACGGCGGGTTGCAGATAGAACCCGAACAGCGGAATGGTTTCTGCCACGCGTCGGCAGTGCGCGAGAATGGCCTCGTCGGTGGCGTCGCGCCAGGCGCCGAGAGACAGCAGGCCGCAGTGGTAGCCGAGGGCGAGTGCCATCTGTGCTTCGCGTTGCGCCTGCGCGGTGTCGCCAATGAGGCCGGCAACGCGCACGAACGGACGTTCATGTGCTTCGAGCGACGCGGTGGCGGTTTCCGCGGCCAACTCCAGCACCGGTCGGTACAGCCCGATCTTCGCGTCGTGAATGGGGAAGCCGGTGGTGTGCACGCCCACCGCCATCCCGCCGGCCCCCGAGGCGACATAGTAGCGCGTGAGCGCACGCTGATGCCGCTCGTCCATGTCGCGCCGCGGCGTGAGCGCCAGCGGGTGCGCCGGAATGACCAGCCCCGACTGCAACGCGGCCCGCACATTCACCGGCGTGGCGCCCTCAGAACCGGCCATCGCGGACCTCGAACTTGGTGGGCTTGTTGAGTAACCGGCCGTCGTTGCGAATCCACGACACAGCCCACGCACATAAGGTGTCGAGCGGCAGCGGGGTGTGCGGCAGCTGTTCGTCGAGCCGCGTCACGTTGGCCACGAGCGACTCAGCGCCTTCGTCATGCTCGAAGAGCGGCGCAACGCCTGCGTGTTTGCCGAGACATTCGGCCACCTCGCGTACACGCACCATGGGGCCCGTGACGTTGAGGGCGAGGGCGGGTGTGTTGGCCGTGACCAGACTTCGCAGCGCCAAACGATTGGCGTCGCCCTGCCAGATCATGTTCACCCACGCCGTGCGCAGATCGATGGGCTGTTGCTGCAGGACTTTCAACGCGAGCTCGGTGACGACGCCGTAGCGCAGATCGCACGCGTAAAACAACCGGTAGAGTAGCAACGGCGAACCGGTGCGGCGCGCGACGCTTTCGAACACCCGCTCGCGGCCCACGCAGCTGGCCGCGTATTCACCGTCGGGTACAAGGGGATCGCCCTCCTGGGAGCCACCGTTCGCGATGCGTGTGCGGCCATATACGTTCCCGGTGGAGAAGCACACACTACGCGCACCGGCAAAGCGTTCGGCGGCGTGCACGCTGGCCACCACGTTTTGTGTCCACGTGCCCACGGGGTCGCCGGTGGTGCCGAATTTCTGTCCCGCCATCCACACGACATTGGTGGCGTACGGCAGCTCGGCCATGGCGCGCGGGTCGGACAAGTCGGCGCGCAGTATCTCCACGCCCTGTGCGCTCAGTGCGGCGGCCGTCTGTGCATCGGTAAAGCGCGACACGGCAATGACACGTCGCGCGCGGTCGGCAATAGCCCGTCGCGCCATGGTGGCGAGTGACGGGCCCATTTTGCCGCCGGCGCCAAGAATGACGATGTCGCCACCGAGAGACTCCAACGCGTCGATTGTTTCGATATCGGGCGCGGCGAGGCGCGCTTCGAGGGACGCTTCGCTTGTCGGGGCGCTATTGAATGCGCCGTTATGCGGGCTGGACATTGACGGTTGCACTCCGTGGCGGCATGGGAATGCCCAGCTCGCTCGCCAGCGCACGACGCCCATCATCGATGCGTTCACGCGCCATCGCCTTGAGGCGCGGGAGATCCTCGAGCGTCATGCCGGCGGTGGTGATGGGCTCGAGTACCTGTGCCAGTGCGCGTGCGCTCAGGAAGCGAAACGTGCCCTTGGCCATGGCGTTGCGCGTCCCGGCGACGGCGATGGGCAGAATGGGTGCGCCACTTTCGATGGCTAGGCGGAACGCGCCGTCCTTGAAGGGGAGCATCTCCTGGGTCTTGGAGCGCGTGCCTTCGGGGAAGATCATCACACTCACCTTCTTGGCCAACCGATCACGGCACTGGGCAATGGCATCGAGTGTCGAGTCGCGGTTGCCGCGCACGAGCCTGATGTCGCCGGCCATCTGCATCATCCACCCCATGCACGGAATCTTGAACATGGTGTCCTTGCTCAACCACTTCATTTCCCACGGGAAGCAGCTGATGAGAAAGACATCGGCGTACGACTCGTGATTGGCGACCACGACATACGGGCGGCGCGGATCGGCGAGCGAGCCGCGCACCCGGAATGTCCACAGGCCGTTCAGGCGCATTGCCGTGACACCGACAACGCGAAACATGCGGCCGGCCGCGTAGCGCCCTTTGTCGAAGGGCGCGGTGAAGAGAAAGACGAGTCCAACCACGGGGGTGCCGAGCATCACGACCAGGACGGTCGCGGTCCACGCCCACCAATTCAGCATCGTACCGAGCATCACAGTCCTGTGCAGGCCGCTGCGGCGGCGTATCGCTTGAGTCGCGCGACCATGGCGGCCAACCCGCCTTCACGCGCGCCGAGCCCGATGTCCTGCATGAGCAGTCGGACGAAGTCGGCAGGCAGTGCGAGTGTGGTGGACGCGGGGTGATCGTTGACGGCGGCAAAGGTGATGGCGAGGACAGCGGCCACCGTGGGCGACTGCCGGGCGTTCACATCGGCGTAAAAGTGCACCGTGCCGTCGTCTTTCCACTCAGGGAAAATGTCGACCCGGGTTTGGCACTCGGGCACCGTGAAGTCGGTGCGATCGAGCTCGGCAAACCGCTCGGGGAGCGGCTCGAGTTTCTTGGACCAGGAGAGCAGGGCCTGCATCTTGTCTTCGCGACCGAGCAGGCGGAATTGCTTCAGCGTTCGGGCGAGCGTCGGGGGCAGGCCATCAGGAGCGTCGGACATGCCACAAAAGTAGCGAATCCTGGGGCCGCCGTAATCGTGGCGGCCCATTTGACGCGCCGCGCTGCGGAGGCAATGGTTAGCGATCCCTGAAAGGTCCTCCCTCATCCCGAGACATGTCGCGCGCTGCTGAGCTCCATTCCCTGGTCGTTCCCCTGGTGCTGGGATTCGCTGTCGCGGGGCTGACGGCCTGTCGGACATCAGACGGGTCGGCCACCGCCGTTGGCACGCTGGAAATGGTCGAGGTGGATGTGGGGCCATTGCAGGTGGCGCGGGCCGTGCGCGTGCTGGTGGCGGAGGGCGACCGGGTGCGCGCGGGGGAGACGCTGGCCGTGTTTTCGACGCCCACACTCACTGCGAATGTGGCGCAGGCCGAGGCGCGGGCCGCTGCCGCGGCGCAGGCGGCGGCGGAGCTCACGCGCGGCGCGCGCCCGGCGGAGATTGCGCGAGCGCAAAAGGAGCTCGATGTCGCCGATGCCGACGCGGTGCGGGCGGCGGCGGACCTTGTGCGCCTGGAGCCGCTGGCACAGCGCGGCGATATCAGTCGCGCGTCGCTCGACGCGGCGCGTGCGGCGGCGCGGGCAACGGTCCGGCCGCCGCGATGCCGCGCGTGCTCAGCTGCAGCTCATTCGCGATGGCGTGCGGCCGGAACGTCGCGCCGCGGCGGCGGCCGAGGTGCGTGGCGCACAGGCCGCGGTGGACGGATGGCGCGCGACGGCGAACGATCTGGTGCTCGTCGCCCCCGTTGATGGTGTGGTATCGAGCCGCAACGTGGAGCCCGGCGAAGTGATGGCGGCGGGGCAGAGTGCCGTCACCATTGGTCAGCCGGCACGACCGTGGGCGCGCATTTACGTGTCGCAGTTCATGCTGCCGCGATTGCGGGCGGGCGACACGCTGTGGGCACGACTCGATGGCGACACGACCGCGTTCGCCGGCCGCATTTCCGCGATTGCGTCGAAAGCGGAGTTCACGCCGCGCGTGGCGCTCACGGAGCAGGAACGCGAAGATCTGCTCTTCGGGGTCAAGATCGAATTCCGCGACACGACGCAGCGCTTGCGTGCGGGGCTGCCAATTACGGTCACGTTGCCGCCGTCGGCACCGTGAGCGAGACGCCGGCGGTCGTGCAGACGCACGCGCTGCACAAGCAGTTCGGCGCACTGGTCGCGGTGCACGCCCTCGATCTCGAGATACGGCGCGGTGAAGTGTTTGGACTGCTCGGCCCCAACGGGTCTGGCAAAACGACCACCATTCGCATGCTCTGCGGATTGGTTGTCCCCACGAGCGGGACTGCCACTGTCGCGGGCTTCGATATCACCACGAACGCCGAACAGGTGCGCCGCCGCATCGGCTACATGTCGCAGCGCTACGGCTTGTACGACGAGCTCACGGTGGCGGAGAACCTGCGCTTTTACGCGTCGGTGTACGGGCTTGTGGGCAAAGTGCGTGAGACGCGGCTG
>JAAVWC010000005.1 GCA_023910675.1 Gemmatimonas sp. | reverse complement strand
CGTGAGCTGTTGCGCGAAGCGTCGCAGCGCGAGCAGGCGCAGCTTGTCACCAAGTCCTACGGCGCGCGCGAAGATGGTATCGAGCAGCAACGACGGATTGGCGAGCGCATCGCCAATGAGCGACGTCTGCCCGTCGCGGGCAATGCGCGCCGCCGGTAGAAACTTTCGCAGGGCAAGCGCGTCGAAGTCGAGATAGCGTTTGAGCGTGGGGTACGCCGTGAACAACACCTGAAAGCCGTGGTCGATGATCAGGCCGTTGACCACCGTAGTGCGGACTCGTCCGCCGACATCGGGTGCGGCATCGAGCACCAGCACCTCGCGCCGCGCCGCCTGCAGGTCGATAGCGGCCACGAGGCCGGCGATACCGGCACCGATAATGACAATGGGAGCGCTCATATGGTTGAACACTAATGCGAAGACGCTCTCCGCAAAACCAAAAGGGCGATCCCGAACGGACTACCCTTCACGCCTGCAATCACGTACCTGCTGCGATGTCAGAAGCGGACGCCGAAGGTGATGGGCACGTAGCGGATGCTGGTGTTGTCACTGAAGATGTTCACCAGTCGGCCTTCAACGAACGTGGAGAAACCGGACAGCTGAAACGCGAGACCGGCGCCGCCCTGCACACCAAGATTGGTGTCGCTGCCCGACACCTCGGTGCCGGCGATGGTGATCGTCGACTTGGAGTTGAAGAGCCCTAATCCGCCGAGCACATACGGCTTGATCATCGACGTGGACTGGGTAGGAAAGTCGTACACCACGTTGCCGATGACGCCGAGCGCGCGCCTGCTGTTGTCGCCGGAACCGTCAACGGCCCAGCGATCGAAGCTCACATCGCCGCGCAAGCGCACGGCCTGGAGGCTGGCGGGTTTGAAGTACACATGGCCCGTGATGTTGTAGCCGGAATTGAGCCCTTTGCCGAAATCACCCATCGGTAGGGACAGCCCGCCGCTCACCCCCAGACTCACCGGCTTGTTGGTGCTCTGCGCGGAAAGCGCAACCGGTGCGGCGAGTGCCGCGACGAGTCCAAATGCACGGAGTGCACGCTTCATGTCATCCTCCCAAAAGTTCGATACGGAATGCCGGCGGGCCGTCATGGCCCAGCCGATTACTCGGGTGACAGCTCTACGGCCGTCACGAAGTATTCGGTTTCGCCAAAGCACGAGGTGGGTACTCCCACATGCTGGGAATAGGTCACGGTCACGCGCTTACCGCTGAGGCTGGCAATGGCTTTCGCCACCGAATCACTGCGCACCGAGAAGGAAAAGCTGTCGGAGCGAAAGCCTTTGGCGATATCGGTGTACAGCGTGCCTTCCCATGTTTTGCACACCCAGCCCTTGCGGGAGATCTTCTGCACAAAGCCTGCCCGCGTCCCGTCGGAGTAGCTCCACGACAGCGCCGCGATCGACCAGATGCCCAGACCGAGGACCGGGAGCGCGACCAGCGTCACAATGGTGGACGCGAGCCAGTGCCGACGCAGGAACGAGCGGCGCGGCGGAAGGTCGGCAGGCGGGGCCAACTCGGCACCGGAAGCGGCCGAGTCGTGTTCGTTGGGAGTAGGATCGTCCATGATGGGAACTTGGGGGACCCTACCGGACGGCGCTAGCTTTCCCGAGTCGTCCCTCCGCCACTTTCACCAAGGTGTTGCCCGTGTCGTCTTCTGCTTCGAGCTTCGGTCGCCGTCGTCCCACCGTGACGGCCATGGTTCGCAACGTCCCCGTGGGGTCGTCGGCGCCCATCGTGGTGCAGTCGATGACGAACACCGATACGGCCGACGCCGCCGGCACGGCCGACCAGGTGGCCGCGCTCTTCGAAGCGGGCTCGCAGAAGGTGCGCATCACGGTCAACAACGATGAGGCCGCTCAGGCGGTCCCGGAAATCCGTCAGCGCCTCGACGACATGGGACTGGACGTGCCGCTCATTGGGGACTTCCACTACAACGGCCACCTGCTGCTCACGAAGTATCCGGCCACGGCGGCGGCGCTCGACAAGTACCGCATCAACCCCGGCAACGTGGGGACGAAGCACCGCGATACGAACTTCACGACCATCGTGCAGGCGGCCATCGATCACAACAAGCCGGTGCGCATTGGTGTGAACTGGGGCTCGCTCGACCAGAACCTGCTCACCGACATGATGGACGCCAACGCGCGCTCGGCCACGCCGCGCGACGCGAAGGACGTGTACATGGACGCGATGCTCGAGAGTGCGCTCCGCTCCGCCGCGCTGGCCGAAGAAGTGGGGCTCGCGCACGACAAGATTATCGTGAGCGCCAAGATCTCGGTGGTGCAGGATCTGGTGGAGTGCTACCGCCGTCTCGCGGCCCGCTGCGACTACCCGTTGCACCTCGGGCTCACCGAAGCAGGGATGGGCAACAAAGGTGTGATTGCATCGGCGGCGGCGCTGTCCATTCTGCTCAGCGAAGGCATTGGCGACACGATTCGTGTATCGCTGACGCCCAAGCCCGGCGGCGACCGGCGCGAAGAAGTGTTCGTGGCGCAGCAGATTCTGCAGTCGCTGGGGCTCCGCTCGTTCGCGCCGCAAGTGACGGCGTGCCCGGGGTGTGGCCGTACGACGAGCACCTTCTTCCAGCGCATGGCCGAGGATATTCAGGGCTATCTGCGCGAGCAGATGCCGGTGTGGCGCGAGTCGAAGCCGGGCGTGGTGGAAATGAAAGTCGCGGTGATGGGATGCGTGGTGAACGGGCCGGGCGAGTCCAAGCACGCGAACATCGGCATCTCCTTGCCGGGGACGTTCGAGGAGCCCAAGGCCCCGGTGTACGTGGACGGCAAGCTGTTCACGACGCTCAAGGGCGACAACATCGTGCCCGAGTTCCTTGTCATTCTCGACGAGTACGTGGAGCGGACGTACGGGACGCTGGCTGGGGTCTGAGTCTGGGGTTGGGTCTGGGTCGCTGTTTGGTGTGAGCGACCGGCGTCCGGGCGGGACACGCCGGGCGCTCGCCACTTCGGGGCGGCCGGGCGCGCACAGCGCGCCGGCGTCGCCCCTGCCAGATGCGCGCGCCCGGCGTGTCCCGCCCGGACGCCTCGCAACGGTGTGACCCGCGACGCCGTGGTGCCGCCGCGATGGGGACCATTCGGTTGTGGCGCGCACGGGTCGGGGTCGGGGGTCGCGGCGTTGCCGCGGTGTCGGAGCGCGAGTCATTCCGACACAGGGGTCAGAGTCGTGGGGTCGACGCGAGGGTCTGGGGCGCGGCAGGGGTCAGAGTCGCGCGTCGGAGTCGCGCGTCGAGGCAGCTCCCGTGCGCGCTCATGGTTCCGGGCGGCACCACGGCCTCGCGGTTCGTCGCATCGTCACGCGGTCGGCTGACGCGCGCCGGGGGCGCGCATCTGGCAGGGGCGACGCCGGCGCGCTTGCGCGCCCGGCCGCCCCGAAGTGGCGCGAACCCGGGGCGCGTCAGCCGAATGCGGGTCGCACGCACCAGTGCCTCAACCATGCCAGCTCAGAGCAGCGGCGGCACCACATCAATACCGCCCGCCTGCTGACCAACATCGACGCGGGCAATGGTTCGCAACAACACCAAGTCGATGATCTCCACCGTACCGGGCTCACTGCCAATCCCCTCGACCGACACGAACGCATAGCGATCGTCGTGCGTGATCGCCACGCCGTGCACCACGCGACGCTGCGTGGGCAGCACGGCCAGCGTCGCACCGGTGCGCGCATCGATCACCGACACACTCTGGCCACGCTTGTTGGTGGCCACGAGCTTCGTGCCATCGCGTGTCACCGCCAGGTTGTACACGCCGTTCCCCGCCGCAATGCGGCGACGCATCGTCCACGAGGCCACATCGATCTCCACCAGGTCGCTCGTGCCGTTGCACGCCACCCAGACCGTCTTGTCATCGGGGCTCGGCTGTGCCCACGTGGGTGAGCACTGCGTGCTCCCCGCTGCCGGCTGCGCGAGACCGTGGCCGCTCATGTCGTGCCCCCCGTGCGCCGCATCGGCGGAAGCCGAAATGGCACCACGCACCGGCGGCGCGCCATTCATGCCCTGCTCGGCGCCCTTGGTGAGCAAAAAATGACGCGATACCTGCAGCCCGTCGAGATCGATCTCGACGAGCTGCTCGTCCATCATGCACACACTGTAGTGCCGCGTGCCCGCCGTATTCACGCGTGACCCGTGCGGCATCGCGCAGGTGGTAATGCGCGCGATCTCCTGCATGCTGTCGGCGCGCACCACACTGATGTCGCTCGCCACCATGTCGCCGTGCAGGTTGAAGTTGACCACCACGACCTTGCTGCCGTCGGGGGTCACCTGCGCCGTGGCCGGGAAGTTGCCGAGCATGACCTGCCCCGCATACGTGTTGCTGCGCGTGTCGAACTTCCAGAGCACACCATAGGGTGTACCGTGCGCGGTGCTCACGTAGTACGACTTGCCGTCGGGCGATACCGCCAGACCATGCGGGCCATCGGGATCGGCAATCATCACGCCCACGTCATGCTGCCGCACCACGCGGGCTCCCTGCGGCCCCAGCTCGATGACCGCCACGCGATCCACGCTCTCGCTTGCGACCAGCGCGGTGTACGTGCGCGACGGAAACTGCGCCGACAGCGGCAGAGCCGCCGCTATCGACACCAGCACCCCAGCGATCAACGCACGCATCGGCATCACGGGACGATCGCGTTCTTCTTGGGCTCGGGCTTGGGATCCATGCGCACGATCCACAACCCGTTGTACATGTCGTTCACGTACGCCAAACCATTGCGCACCACCACACCCCACGTCATGGCGGCGTTCTTCACGAAGCCATCCATGTCGGCGGTGTTCACGTGCACCATCTCGCGCTGCTGCGCGCGCAGGTCGCCGCGCAGTTCGCCAGAAATGTCGAAGGTGCGGAAGCCCGCGTTGTACGCGCCCATGTACAGCGTATCGCCCGCCACGTACACGTTGTGCACGCCGCCGTACTCCGGCTCGTAGAAGGCCACGCTCTTGGGCTTCGCGATGTCGCTCACGTCGATCACCTGCAAGCGACCGTACGCGCGACCGGCCGATGCATCCTTCGCACCCTTCACGGGCGCGGCCGGGAACACTTCGTCGGCAATGAACACGTAGTTCTTGTGACGCCACGCCGTGTGCGTACCACGAATGAAGCCCGGGCCGCCTGCGGCTTCGACCTGCCGGTACATGTCGTTCAGGTCGTACTTGTACTGGCTCACCAGCTGCGGGTTGCTGGGCGACCCGCCCTTGATGCCGTTGCCAATGTCGAGGATGACGAGCCCATCGTTCCAGTAGCTCAGATACGCGAGGCCATCCTGCACATCGATGTCGTGCAGCGACCGGCCGGCGTCAGGACGCGGCGTCTTCCACACCGCGGCCGTCTTGGGCTTGCACGGGTCGTTCCAGTCAATGATGTGAATGGCACCCGTACCATCGTTGGTGAGATAGATGTGCGTGCCGTACTGCTCCTGCTTGTACACGAACGTGCTGTGCACGCCGCCGGTAAGTCCTTCGGTGAAGTCGGCGCACTTCCTGGGGTGCAGCGCGTCTTCGAGCGACGCGATGACAATCCCGTTCTTACGGTCACTCGCGCCTTCGCGCGTAAACACGAGGTGCTTGCCGTCGGGCGACGTCATGATGTCGTTCACGCGACGCGTGTTCTCGACGATGCTGTCGGTCACCACCGGCTTGCTCTTGTCGGTGATATCGATGGTGAACATGCGATCGCCGCCGGAGCCCGTACCGAGATACGCGATCTCGCGCGTGGGGTGCAGCCACACTTCTTCCGTGGTGAATCCCGTGCGCGGCAACCGCCCAACCACGGTCGCCGGGCGACGCACATCACGCGGCGCGAGCCGCACGATCGCCTGTGCGCTCTGGGTGCCGAGCGTGGCGGTCACGACATAGGTGCCACCCTCGTAGCCGGTGAACGCGCCGTCGGCGTCAATCACACCCTGCCCCGGGCTGAAGCTCCAGCTCGGCGTCACCCCCGTAATGGCTCTGCCCGCCGCGTCCTTCGCCGACACGGCAAAGCGAATCACGTCACCAGTGCGCGCGCTCGGCGCGCTCGGCATGAGGCTCAAGGCACCCACTCGTGCCGCCACGACCTGCACGGTGTGCGTTACCGTGGCGCGATCCACGCGGCCAGTAAGCACAGCGCGTCCCACCGACTTGGCACTCAGCAGGCCGTCGGCGTTGACCGTGGCCACGGCGGCGTTGCTGCTGCTCCACTGCACGCGATCATCGCGCACATCGCCGGCGCCGCTCTTGACCGTGGGGACGAGCACGATGCGCTGACCACCCACGAGACGCGTGGGTGCACCGTCAATCGTGATGCTGGCGGCGGGACCCGCCACCATGCGCACTTCGACGCGCTGCGTGAGCGTAGGCTGACCGGGCATCTGCGCCACCACCGTGACCGGCAGCGTCCCGGTGCTGCCGGAGCGCACGAGGCCGGACGGCTCTACCGACCCTTCAAAGCGGCCACCGGCCGCGAGAAACCGAATGGTCGCGCCGGGCACGACTTGCCCGTTCGCATCGAGCACGCGCGCCGAGAGGCGGAGGGTGTCTTCGGCGACGACGACCGGATTGGCCGGCGAGATTTCGAGGGTGGCCGCGCGCGGCGGCTGGGCCTGCAACGACATGACCGTCGCTGCAGTGAAGAGAGAAAGCGACATGACAATAACCGTGTAGAGGTGAATACCCACGTCCCGCTTACGCCGACGCCAACTCCGTCGCCGCCGCTTCGAGCTCCGCCACGATGGGCGCGTCGAACTTGAGTTCACGCAGCCGTTCCGCCACGCGCGTGTACCAGCGCACTGTGCCCGTCGTGTCCCACCGAGAACCGTCCCCACACCGTCTCCGGAAACGCCGTACGGCGCAGGTCGGACAGAATGGAGTTGGCGTTGTGCACCTTGTCCGCCGCGCACACCCACAGCGCGTCTTCGGTGGCGAGTGACAACCGCTGGAGGTAATCCTCCTTGCGTTCGTCCGACGACATCTCGATGCCGTCGTCGTCCACCTTGCGATGCGTCACCGCCAGCACCGTCGCAAGCACACTGTTGCCGAACTTGCGGCCGATACGCTCTTCGAGCACCTCGCGTGTCATCCCTTCGCGCACGCAATCCTCGATGACGTCGTGCAGAATACCGGCGACGATCGTCTCCTCGTTGCACCCGTACCGCGTGAGAATGATCGCGACGTTGGCGGGGTGGGTAAGGTACGGCAACCGCGTGCCCTTACGCACCTGCTGGTCGTGATGCTTCGCGGCAAAGGCGAAGGCATGATTGATCCGATCGGAGTATCCGGTCATGGTCGGCAAGGCGGCGACGGGCAATGGCGGATCTGACGGGGAGCGCAGGCGTCAGGCGGGGACGGGAACATACGTCGTCCGGGTGAACCAAGCTACCAACTGTTCGAGTCCCGCCACATCGGCGTCACCAAATGCATCGAGCACGGGCGAATCGATGTCGAGTACGGCCATGAGCGCGCCCGGCGCGTCGAAGACCGGCACCACGATCTCGCTTTGGGAACGCGCGTCACACGCAATGTGCCCCGGAAACGCATGCACGTCGGGCACCACGACCGTCCGCCGCTCGGCCGCCGCGGTCCCGCACACCCCGCGGCCAAAGGCAATATCCTGACAGCCAAGCGAGCCTTGGTAGGGACCAACGCGGAGCAGCGTGTCCGGTTGCACCACCCGGTAAAAGCCCGTCCACAGATGCCCGAACGCGTGATGCAGCATCGCACTCAACGTGGCCATCCCGGCGATGGCGTCGGTGCTGTCATGCAGCAGCAGCGCCTGCATTTCCAGCAGACGGGCGTACGCGTCGGCGCGCGGGACGTCGCGCAGGTCGGGGATGACGGGTTCCATGACTGGTCAGGATGAAGCGATACGAAAACGAACGGTCAGCGGAGCGGACCGATGAGCAGAATGAGTCGGAGGTCGAGCAGCGCCAGCGCCAGCCCCTGCAGGACAACGCCCAACCCTGCCCCAACGGCTCCCATCCGGCGCTCCCAGTGCCATCCGACGATCACCAGCGTCAGCCCGACCGCGGCATACCCCAGATCGAGGCCGGTGTTGAGCCAGAGGATACTGAGCAGCTTCTGCGTGCCGGCGAAGTCGCGCATGGTGAGGCCGCGCCATGCCCACAACGCGATGGCCGCGTTCACGGCCCCCCACGCGGCGGTCTGCATGGCGAAGTGCCGCACCAGCGGCGCGGTGACCTGACGGAGTGTCAACCACGCCAGCAGCGCGGTGCCTCCCATGATGCTCACGGCGGCCCACACGCCGAGGCGGAGAAGATGGCCCTGCTCGAGCGCATACAGCGTATCTGCCCACATACGCGGAGACTAGCCGAGTGCGCGCTAACCGGCCAGCGGGAGGTCGTCGGCCCAAAGCACGACCGCGCGCACCCGTCGGCCACCCGTCTCGGCCGTCTTGACCGCCCGCGTGACCCACGCTAGTGACGTTACGCCAAGCCGCGCGCACAGCACCAGATCCGCATTGGCCGGCACCGTTTCCGGCGCCGCCACGTCGGTGACGTAGACGACGAAATCGTATTGCGCGACGCAGCTGGCGAGCGCCGCGTGCGCCGCCGTGTCCACCGCGGTCGCCGTAGGCGCCTCGCGGCGTGTATGCTCGCGTGCGCGGCGCGGCAGCAAGAGGTCGACCGCAGCGTCGCGCCCCAATGGTAGCGCCCGACTGCCATCCCAGCGGTCATCGGGCGCGGCATCGCCGTGTGACGTCGCCGACACCAGCGATGTGGCAGGCACGAGCGACGCCACCGCGCCGGCACGCTGCGCGGCATCCACCAGCACCGTGGCACGCGATTCCCGAGCAGCCACCGATGCGAGGTTGAGCCCCACCGCGCCAGCTACCAGCGGCTGATCGGCCAGCAGCTGCACCTCGCGCGCCATATCGCCGATGTTCGACAATGTCAGGTGCAAGAGCGGCCACGCATCATCGGTGAATGACAGGACGGGCACGGGTGCTTCACCGTTGCGCGCGCGCCGGCCAAAGCGGCGTGCCTCGTTGCGCGCATGCACGATCACGCGTGCGCGCGTGACCGCTTCGAGCTCCTGCGCATCACCAACCGTGGGACGACGCAGTTCGCGAAAGAGTGCCACGCTGAAGCCCACGCTCAACCCCAACACCAGCGAGGCGAGCAGCATCGCGACCGGCGGAATGCTCACCTGCATGCGGGCGCGCAGCGACGCCTTCCCCAGCTCCAACGAATCGTTGTGCCGTCGCGCCTGCGCCAACACGGTATCCAGGCGAACGAGCGAGTCCGTGGCGAGCCGCACCACATGTTCGAGCAGCGTATCCGCAAGCAGTGCACTCGTCAGCAGCGGCATGGTCCCACTCTCGGGACGCGACAACGATGCGCTATCCGTCGATGGCCGTGCGGCCGCTGCGGCTGCCGCGCCTGACAGCGCGCGCGCGGCCACCGACACCAACCGCTCCCCCATGCGCGTGAGACGCGACGTCATGAGGGCGTAGAGCGCATCGGGACCGCTCAGTGCGGCGTACGTTTCGCGTTCGCGATTGAGCCGCTCGATACTGTCACGCAGCGCCAGCACCGCAGTGCGAGTCGTTTCGTCGCGCTGGAGCGCCGGGGCGACGGCCAATGCGAGATAACTCTCGGCGAGCGGCGTGTGCCGCGCCCGCACCACCTGCTGCAACAGGTCACGCAGCAGCGAATCGCGCGAGACCGCCGCGGCGACCGTGCGATCGGCAATGGAGTCGGTAATCTCGAGGCCGGCGGCAAGCGCCAGCTGCGCCGAACGACGCTGCATCTCGGCACGCTGCCTGGCGGTGTCGGCGCGCTCACGTTGCGAACGCAACACGAGCGTATCACGCAGCGGTGGCAGGTCGGCCATGGCGGCGGAGATTGCGCGATCGGCCTGCCGTGGCAACAGCACGAACGTCAGTAGAGTCGCGATCATGACGATCGCGCCGGAACCGGTGATGAGGAGACCGTGCCGCGCGGCATTGCGAGTGCGGGCGGCGAGCCAGCGGGCGCGCGGAGAAATCATTGTGCTACAAACGAACACGGGGGCCAGCGCATCGCGCCAGCCCCCGCCGTCCTGCATATCACATCAAGACTTACTTGACGGTGATCTTGCCCTTCATGTTCATGGCGAGGTGCGGCGTGCAGTGGTAATCGTACGCGCCAGCCGGAACGCCGGCGAACGAGATCGTGTACTCTTCGTTGGCGTTGAGGAGCATCTTGCCCGAAAGCTCGCCAGCCTGCTCCGGCATGTTCGCCGTGAGGGCCGTCTTCGCTTCGGCCGAAAGCGTGGCGGGGTCGAACGCCACGTTGTGCGGGCCGCCCGAGACCATCACGAACTTCACGCCGTCGCCGGCCGCGATCGTGAGATCGGCGGGCTCAAAGCGATAGCCCTGACCGTCGCCGACCATGTTGATCGTGTGCGTGGTGCCCGTGATCGGGGCCATCGCGCCAGCCGCCGGAGCCGCCGGAGCCGCCGGAGCCGCCGCTGCCGCCGTAGCGCCCGCCGCCGCCGTATCGGCAGTACCTTCCTTCGCACCACCACAAGCGCCGAGCAGGATCGCCGCGCCAGTCACTACTGCAAAGCCGAGAAACCGCATGTTGTAGGCCTCCAGAGCCTATTCGGAAAAATCCGTTCAACCAGGGCAAGAGTGCTCTGGGTTCGCAGGGCCCTGCGAACCTTGTGAAACTATTCACAAAAGGGCCCGGCGCAAAGGCCCCGGTCTGGGAATTCCGCACTTGACGCCTCCCCCCCGCTCGGCTAGCCTCTATCTCTATGCATTTCGCGCGCCCCGCCCACCATCATGCGCATCATGGCCACGGCCCGACGGGTCGGGGCGCTTCGTGCGTGATGGGGTAACGGCAGCACCGGATCCCCTGCACCACAGCGACCTGCGGCCCGTCCTCCCCGGACGGGCCTTTTTTGTTGCCCGCGTTCCAGCAGTTGCTCTTGCACCGCCCCAACGCCGCCATTCCAGCGCTACCAGCGCTTTCGTTTTTCAATCCATAGAACACCATGCTGAGAATCGCCCTCCCCAATAAAGGCCGCCTGAGCGAAGACACCCGCGAGCTCTTCAACGACGCCGGGCTCGAAGTCCGCTCGTCGGGTGAGCGCGCCCTGACCGCCTCCCTGGGTGGGGAGTTCGAGGCCATCTTCGTCCGGGCGCAGGACATCCCTGAGTTCATCGCCGACGGCGCCGCCGACGTGGGCGTGACCGGCTGGGACCTTGTCAATGAAGCGGGACGGCCGCTCACTTCGCATCTCGACCTCGGGTTCGGCAAGTGCCGCCTGGTCGTGGCCGCCCGCGAAGAGTCCGGCATTCGTTCCGTCGAAGACATTGGCCGTACCGGCACCCGCATGCGCGTGGCGACGGTCTTCCCCAACATCACGCGCAAGTTCTTCGAAGCGCGCGGCTGCCCGGTCGACGTCGTGCCGGTGTCCGGCGCCGCCGAGATCGCCCCGCACCTGGGCATCGCCGATGTCGTGGTGGACCTCACCTCCACCGGCTCCACCCTGCGCGTGAATGGACTGCGCGAGATCGATACCGTGCTGCGCTCGAGCGCCCACCTCATCACGGCCGAGGGCGGTCCGCGCAACGGTGATCCGGCGCGTCGGCAGGAGCTCGACGATCTCGTCACCGCGCTCGCGTCGGTCATCCGTGCGCGTGGGCAACGCTACCTCATGGCCAACGTGCCGCGTGCGGCCCTCGACCAGGTGCGCGAGGTCCTGCCCGGACTCAATGGCCCGACCGTCATCGAGATTGCGGAGTCGTCGACGTTTGTGGCTGTTCACGCGGTGGTGAGCGCGAGCACCATTTATCGCACCATCTCGCAGCTGCGCGCGCTCGGCGGTGAAGGCATTCTGGTCACGCGAATCGAGAGGCTCGTGCCGTGAGCATGTCGCCAGTGCAACTGCGGGCGTTCGGCGAACTCGCCTGGTTGGACCGCAAGACGGTGCACGCGGTCGTTGATCGTTCCTCGACGACGGACAAGTCTGTTCGTACGCGCACGGCGGCGATCATCGAGCAGGTGCGCACACGAGGTGATGCGGCGCTCGTCGACTTTGCGCGCGACTTCGACAAGGTGAACCTGACGGCACTCGAAGTGCCGCGCGCAGAGTGGGATGCGGCGCTGGCGGCACTCGACCCGGCGCTGCGGCAGTCGCTCGAGCGCGCGGCGCGCAACATCGCGTCGGTACACGCGGCCTTTCGTCCGGTAGAGAGCATCTGTTCACCGGAGCCCGGCATCACGGTTGGACGTCGTCCCGATCCGCTACAGCGCGTGGGCATCTACGCGCCGGGCGGACGCGCAGCCTATCCGAGTTCGTTACTCATGGGTGCCATTCCGGCGCGCGTCGCCGGTGTGGGTGAAGTGATCGTCTGCTCGCCGCCGGGGCCCGATGGCAAGCCCTCCGCCGTCGTGCTTGCCGCCGCAGCCCTCGCCAACGTCGATCGTGTCTTCGCGCTGGGTGGTGCCGGCGCGATTGCCGCGCTGGCGGTTGGCACCGAGAGTGTGCCGCGCGTCGATCGCATCATGGGACCGGGCAATGCCTACGTGGCCGAAGCCAAGCTGCAGCTCGTGAACGCCGTTGCCATCGATTCGCCGGCGGGACCGAGTGAGCTGCTCGTCCTCGGCGACAGTTCCGCCAAGGCCGATGCCGTTGCCCGGGAGATGATGGCGCAGGCCGAGCACGATCCCGATGCCGCCGTCGTCACGATACTCGCGGGAGACGATGTCGACCTGCTCGCAAACGACGTGCGCACCGCACTCGCCGCACAACTCGCGACTGCACCGCGCGCCGACGTCGTGCGTGCGTCGCTCGCCGCCCGCGGCGCCATTGTCACCGTGCCACTCCTCAGTGAGGCCATCGCGTTCACCAATGAGTGGGCCGCAGAGCACCTGCTCCTGGTGGTGCGCGATGACGTGCGCGAGCGTACGCTCGCGGCGCTGCGAAACGCAGGCACCATTTTCGTGGGCGCTTCCAGCAGTGTGGCGTATGGCGACTACATGACGGGCGCCAACCATGTTTTGCCCACCGCAGGCGCTGGCCGCAGCTACTCGGGGTTGAGCACGCTGGATTTCGTGCGTTGGACCACATGGCAGGAAGTCACGCCCGCAGCGGCCGCGAGTCTCGCCGAAGATGTCGGACGCTTTGCCGACGCTGAAGGATTGCCGGCACACGCGGCGGCCGCACGCGCGTGGATCACGACGGGGAGCACCCGATGAGCACGAGCAACATCGATATGACAACCGACCGGCTTACCTTTGCGCGCGCGCTGTACGACGCAGTACCACTGTACGACCCCAAGCGGGCACCGGTCGACCTGGACCTCACGGACAACACGAATCTGTGGGGCCTGCCGCCGCACGCGGAACGCGCGCTACGTGAGATTCCCGTGGCGCGCATTACGCGGTACCCATCGCTGTACGCGGCCGAACTCAAGGAAGCACTGGCGTCGTTCGTCGGCGCCAAGCCCGAGTACCTCGTGACGGGGTGCGGCTCCGACGACATTCTCGACAGCGCCATGCGCGCCTTCGGTGACCCGGGCTCGGTGGTGGCCAGCAGTGAGCCGAGCTTCGCGATGATTCCCATCTTCGCACAGATGAACGGCCTCACCTATGTCGGGGTACCCGAACGCCCTGATCATCAGCCGGATCTCGACGCCCTGCTCGCCGCAAAGCCGCGCATTCTGTATCTGTGCACGCCGAATAATCCCACCGGTGCGCTGCTCACGCAGGAGACGCTCGAGCGGGCGGTGCGCGAAGCGCCCGGTGTGGTATTCATCGACGAAGCCTATGCGGAGTTCAGCGGCGTCTCGGCGGTGGAGCTCGCCATGCGCGTCGACAACCTGCTGGTGATTCGGACCATGTCGAAGGCGTTCGGACTTGCCGGACTGCGCGTGGGCTACGGCATCGGCGCGCCGGCGCTGGTCCGCGACGTGGAGAAGTCGCGCGGCCCGTACAAGGTGAATGCGATGGCCGAGCAGGTGGCGCTCACGGCGCTGCGCGAAGACATGGCATGGGTGCAGGCGCATGTCGCGCTCGCGGTGGAGAACCGGGAGCGTTTGGCGGCGGCGCTGCGTGATCGCGGCTATGCCCCGCTGACGTCGCACGCCAACTATGTATGTGTGCCGGTGGCGCAGGCCGTTGAAGTCGGACAGGCGCTGCGCGCACGCGGTGTGGCGGCGCGTCCCTTTGCCGGGCTGCCGCACGTAGGCGACACGCTACGCATCAGCGTGGGGCCGTGGGAAATGCTCGAGCGCTTCCTCGTGGCGTTCGACGATGCGACCGCCGACGTGTACGGAGGCGTGACCTCATGACGACCCCATTACGCGTGACGGTGTTCGATTACGGCGCCGGCAATCTGCACTCGCTGGTGAAAGCCGTGGAAGCGGGCGGGGCCACGGTCACGGTAGAGACCGACCCGGCGGCGGCGGTACGGAACACCGACGCGCTCATTCTGCCTGGTGTCGGCGCTTTCGCGCCGGCGGCCGAGCGCCTGGCCAGCGGGCGCGACGCCATGCGCGACGCGCTGCTTGGTGGACTGCCGACACTGGGCATCTGCCTGGGCATGCAGCTGTTGTTCGACGCCAGCGACGAAGGGGCTGGCGAGGGGCTCGGTATCGTGCCCGGCCGCGTGACGCGCTTGTCGGCGGAACGGGTGCCACAAATCGGCTGGAATCGTCTCGATGCCGTGTCGGAACCGCTGCTCGATACGGCATCGCTCGATGTGGCGTATTATGCGAACTCGTTTGTCTGTCGTCCCACCGCTGATGGCGAGCAGTACGTGACCGCATGGAGTGAGCACGAAGGTGATCGGTTTGTGGCCTCGGTGCGCCGCGGCCATGTGATCGGCACCCAGTTTCACCCGGAGAAGTCGAGTACGCCGGGCGTCACGTTCGTGAAGGCGTTTCTCGACTTTGCCACTGCGGTGGCCACTCAGCAACGGAGCTCGGTATGATCGCCATTCCGGCGGTGGATCTGCGCGGCGGCAAGTGCGTGCAGTTGGTGGGCGGCGATTACGATGCCGAAAAGATCCGGCTCGAAGACCCGCCATCGGTCGCGCGCGACTGGGTGCGTGAAGGGTTCACGCGGTTGCACGTCGTCGATCTCGATGCCGCGACGGGCCGCGGGCACAACATGGAGATCATCCGCGAGATTCTGCGCACCGCCGATGTCCCCGTACAGGTTGGTGGCGGCGTGCGCGACGAAGGGCGCATTGAGCGGCTGCTCGATGAAGGTGCGTCGTGGGTGGTGGTGGGCACGCGTGCGGTCGAAGATGCCGACTGGCGCGAGGAGATGGCGATGCGTTTCCCCGGGCGCCTCATTGTGGCCGCCGACGTGCGCGAGCGGTACGTCGTCACCAAGGGGTGGGCGGAGACGTCTCGTCTGAACGTGGTCGACTTCGTGGAGGAGCTGTCGGTGCTGCCGCTGGCGGGAGTGCTGGTGACGGCGGTACATCTGGAAGGCAAGATGCAGGGGACCGACTTGCCGCTCATGGAAGACGTGGCCGAGGCGAGTGCCTGGCCCGTATTTGCATCGGGTGGCGTGACCAGTCTCGAGGATATGCGGGCGCTCGAACATCGCGGGCTGGCCGGCGCGGTGTTGGGCATGGCTTTGTACACGGGCGCGATCGATCCGCGTCGACTTGCAGAGGAGTTTGGCGCATGACCGTTGTCGTTCGCGAATCGAAGGAAACGCACATCCGCATTGCGCTTGACGAGCCGTCGACGACGCTGCCATCCATCGACACCACCGAGCCGTTTCTCGATCACATGCTCGTGGCGCTCTCCAGGTATTCTGGCGTGGGCTTCGACATTCAGGCCAAGGGCGATCTGCGTCATCATCTCATCGAAGATGTGGCGATTGCGCTGGGGCAGGCCTTTGCGGTGCACACGCCGGCCACCTGTGCGCGCTACGGTGAACGCACAGTGCCCATGGACGACGCCCTCGTACAGGTCGTACTCGACCTTGGCGGACGTCCGTACTATCGCGGACCGCTGCCGTCGGGGATCTACGATCACTTCATGCGCTCCTTCGCCGACAACGCGAAGGCGACGCTGCACGTGCGCGTGCTGCGCGGCACCGACAAGCACCACATCATCGAAGCGGCGTTCAAAGCGCTGGGCCTTGCGCTGCGCGAGGCGCTCGTCGAGACGGGTGCGGTGTTCAGCACCAAGGGATCCGTGAAGCTCGAGATCAACGGGAACGGGTGACATGCTGACGCGTCGTGTCATCGTCTGCCTGGATGTCAAAGGCGGGCGCGTCGTGAAGGGGGTGAACTTCGTGGGGCTGCGCGACGTGGGCGACCCGGTGTCGCTCTCGGAGCGGTACGAGCTCGAAGGTGCCGACGAAATCACCTTCCTCGATATTTCGGCGAGCGCCGAAGAGCGGGCGACACTGCTCGATGTCGCGCGCCGGACAGCGGAACGGCTGTTCATTCCGCTCACCATTGGCGGTGGTGTACGCACCGCCGACGATGTGGCGCGGGCGCTCCGCGCCGGTGCCGACAAGGTGTCGGTGAACTCAGCCGCCGTGACCAACCCCGCCATGCTCACGGCGGCGGCCGACCGGTTTGGCTCGCAATGCGTGGTGGCAAGCATCGATGCCAAGAAGAACGCCGACGGCGTGTACAAGGTCTGGGTGAAGGGTGGCCGCGAAGAAACGCCGCTCGAAGCGGTGGCGTGGGCGCAGGAGTGCGTGTCGCGCGGGGCGGGAGAGATTCTGCTCACGAGCATCGATCGTGACGGCGCGCGCATTGGCTACGATCTTGAGATCACGCGCGCGGTAGCCAACGCCGTGAACGTGCCCGTCATTGCTTCCGGCGGTGCCGGGACGGCGCAGCATCTTGTCGATGCCGTTCAGCAGGCCAACGCCGACGCGGTGCTGGTCGCAGGCATTCTGCATGATGGTCTCACGACGGTGCATGCTCTCAAGCAGGTCATGCGCGAGGCGGGACTCAACGTGCGTCACGCTACCGCCGCGCCGGTGTCGTCGTGAGCGCACAGTTCAGTGAATCGCCGGCGTCGCTCATGCAGGCAGCCGCCGAAGTGGCGCGCTTTGCGGCCAGCGTGGCCATGCAGTGGTATAACGCCGGGGTGTCGGTCGAGACCAAGGGCGACGGTTCGCCGGTCACCATTGCCGATCGGGAAGCAGAACGGCAGGCGCGCGCGTGGCTCGAGGAACGCTTTCCCGCCTACGGCCTGTTTGGCGAGGAGTTCGACACGGTGCGCTCCGACGCGCCGCGCCGCTGGATTCTCGATCCCATCGACGGCACCAAGGCCTTCGTGCGCGGTGTGCCGCTCTGGGGCACGCTCGTGGCCTGTTGCGAAGGCGATACCGTGCTGGCCGGAGCCGCCTGCTATCCGGCGGTCAACGAGCTGGTGGTCGCCGCTCCGGGTGAAGGCTGCTGGTGGAACGGCAACCGCGCGCAGGTCTCCACGGTGTCTGCGCTCCGTGAGGCCACGCTGCTGACCACCGACGATCGTTTTCTGGAGCGTCAGCACCGTCGCGAGCCCTGGCGTGCACTCGCCTCCGAAGTGGCGGTCTGCCGCACGTGGGGCGACTGCTACGGCTACCTGCTGGTCGCCACGGGGCGCGCCGAGATCATGGTCGATGACATCGTCAATCCGTGGGATGCGGCGGCCATGTATCCGCTCATCACCGAGGCGGGCGGACGCTTCAGCGATTGGAAGGGCTACCCCACGGCCTTCGGTGGCGACGTGATTGCCACGAATGGTGCACTCGCCAACGCGACACGCCGCATCCTGCTCGAATCCGACGTTCCCTCCAACGCCTGTCCTCGCATGACCGCCATGTTCGATCTCGACAGCGCTCGACTTTTACCAAGGGCAATGGGCTCGTCACGGTAGTCACGCAGGATGCGCACAGTGGCGCGGTGCTCATGGTGGCGCACGCCGACCGTGAAGCGCTCGAGCATACGCTACGCACGGGCGAAATGCACTACCGCTCACGTAGCCGTGGCCTGTGGCACAAGGGTGGAACCAGCGGCCACGTGCAGCGCCGTTGTCTCGCTCACCGCCGACTGCGATGCCGATGCCGTATTGGCGCTGGTCGTGCCCGCGGGCCCCGCGTGCCACAACGGGACCACCTCGTGCTTTCGCGAAGACGCCCTACGCAGCGACGTGTTCTCGTCACTCGACGCGACCATTGCGTCCCGCCAGACACACGCCGCGCAAGACGGCGAGAAGGTGAGCTACACCCAGAAGCTGCTGGGCGATCGCAATCTGCGCCTCAAGAAGCTTGGAGAGGAGGCGGTGGAGCTTGCTACCGCATGTGTGGACGGCGACCGCGAGCGGGCGGCCGAAGAGACCGCCGACCTGGTGTACCATGCGCTGGTGGCGTTGCGCGCTGTTGGTGGCACACTCGATGAGGTGCGCGCAGTATTGGCAGCCCGTCAGCGTTGAGGTGACGTTCGCCCAAAGATTGCATGACGGGCGTCACCATTCGATGGGGGGGGTGCTCCGAATGGTGACGACCGCCTGAAACCGGCACAATGAATGCAACACCGTCTTCGTACACTTTTGCGGAGATACCGAATGAGAACATCGCTACTGACACTCTCGCTGGTTGCAGCGGCAAGCGCGGCCGCCTGCAAGGGCGAGCGCACGGCAGACACGGCTGTGCAAACGACGACCGCCGAAGGACGGCTGGCCTCGCCCAGCGAAGCGACCGCCGAGAGGCGAGGGACGTCGCTGGTGCGCATGATCAACGCGCTCCCCGCTGGTGGCGGCGCCACCGTGAATGCCGATGATCGCGCACTCTTTTCGAGCGTCGACTATCGCACCGTGACGCCCTACACCGAGATCAAGGATAACGTCAACCGCTTCCGGCTGCAGGGCACCGGACTCGATACCACCATTGCAACCAACAACGAGATCATGCTCGATGGCTCACGCTATACCATGCTCGCCCTCCCCGAAAAGGACGGCGGCGTGAGACTGCGTGTGTTGCACGACGAGTTTGAACCCGACAGCACCAAAGTCCGTCTGCGCATCGTGCACGGGCTCAGCGGCATCGGAGATATCGACGTCTCGATCCAAGGACGCGAGGGGAATGTCTTCGACAACGTGAACCCCACCGCCGACGCGGGCTTCCAGGACGTCGACGCCGGTGCAACCTCGGTGATCGTGAAGGTCGATGGCAGCGGAAAGCAGCTCATCAAGAAAGAAATGCGCTTCGAGCGAGGTCACGCCTACACCTTGGTGCTCACGGGCGGCAGCACCATTGGCCGCGCGCAGCGCGTGGAAGCCATCGTCGTCGACGACAAAGTCTCCGCGACGAATACCGGCGGCATGGTGGTACGTGACACGGGCAAGCGCGGGCCTGGTTGATCGGACTGGCGACACGCCATTCCGCCAAACGCAACTATAACCACGGAGCAACACATGGCATCAGCAACGACAGCATTCTCGAACGTGATGGCGCGCAACCGCGCCGACGAACGTGAACTGCGCCGCGCGATGACCCACCAGGGGATGGGCGAGCGTCGCAACGTCGGTGGCGGTGAGCGCGTGCTCTCGGCCGTCGCAGGCGGCCTGCTCGCGCTGTGGGGACTCAAGCGCCGCGGCAGCCTTGGGTATGGCGCAGCAGCGCTCGGCGCGGAGTTGGTCTATCGTGGTGCGTCGGGACACTGCAAGGCGTACTCGGCACTCGGCATCACCACCAAGGAAACCGGTCGTGAAGGGCAGCTAGCCGACGTCGACCACGATCACTCGGTCGACGTCCGGCACAGCGTGTTCATCAGTCGCCCGCGCCACGAGCTGTACGCCATCTGGCGCGATTTCTCGAAGCTACCGCAGTTCATGACGCATCTCGAGCGGGTAGATGTGCTGAGCCCCACGAAGTCGCATTGGGTGACGAAGGGACCCGCCGGCATTTCGGTGGAGTGGGATGCCGAGATTGTGGATGAGCGCGAAGGGGAGTGGATTGCGTGGCGGTCCATCGAACCGACAGAAGTGCCGAACAATGGCACGGTGATGTTCCGCGAGGCGCCTGGTGGTGGCACCGAGGTATTCGTCACCCTCGAGGCGCAGCCTCCCGCTGGCACGTTCGACGACATGGTGACGCGCATGTTTGGGCGCTCACCGGCCCGTCAGGTGCGCAGGGGGCTCGAACGGTTCAAGCGGATGGTGGAGAGTGGTCACGGGTTTCCCAGTTCGCCATCGATGTCAGCAAGTGATCGCGAAGTGGGGCTTTCGAACGCGGGGCTGTCCGACCTGGCGCCGCGTGAGATCACTACCTCCGCTCGGCGTGGTCCGTCGATCTCGCGGAAAGGCGATGAGCCCCCCGCATCGCCTACCGAGTAGACGACGGCCGAGGCGAACTGACAACGGAAGACGTGAGCTACGCACTACCAACTCGGTTGCCCCACCGCGACGTACGGGCAACCGAGTTGGTAGTATGTAGTTGAAGTAATCGGTTTTCAGTTCGAGTTCGAGACTGCGGTCATGATCTGGGCTCCGGTCCACTGCGCTCCGGGAGCGAGCGATACGGGCGTCCCAATCGCACCGGCTTCGAGACAAACCATTTCGTATTCATCGCCGTCCGCGAAGTCGGCCCGGCCCGCCGTGCCCGCACTCCCGGGGTTCCAGAGCACCACATCGGGGAAGCCGCGCTTCTCCACGCGAAGGGTGCGGTGTGGCTCGACCATTTCAAGGACGTCTGGCGTATTGAAGTACACGCGGTCTACCTCACCCAGTACTGTCACCTGGTCGCGCACTTCACGAAACTCGGCGCCGCCCTGCAGCGCGTCGCGGTAGCACGTTTCGCCGAGACCACACACGCGTGTGGCATACGCGTCGCGCACACGGAAGTACGGGTGAAGCGCCGCCGTGAAGTCGAACGGCTGCCCGTCGGTATTGGTGACCGACAACTCGACCGTGAGGGACGCGCCCGCCACATGCACCGACAGCTCAGCATGGAAGGCGAACGGCCACATGGCGCGCGTGGCGTCGTTATCGGTCAGTGCAAGCGCGGCATATGCGCCGTCTGCATCGTTCCTTTGGCGTACGACACGCCAGCGACTGTTGCGCGCAAACCCGTGTTGCTGCAGCGCACCGGTTGCACCGAACTGCGGAAAACAGATGGGAATGCCACCACGGATGCTCTGTCCGGCACCGTAGCGCGCATTGCGGCTCACGAATAGCCGGTCGTCGGTAGCTCCGACGGGTATCCAGGAGGCCACCTGCGCGCCGTCGAGGAACACGCGTGCATGCGCGCCATCGTTGGCCTCGAGGTCAATGTGTGCGGCGTGCGCGCCCGCGTGCGCTGCGCTATCGCTCATGTCGTATACGGTGGAAATCGTTGCTCAGCGAGCCGTAACGCGCTCGAGTGTTCGATACAGAAACTCCGCCGCCCAGCCAAGCGCCTGCACCGGCACCCGTTCGTTGTCGCCGTGCATGCGCAACTCGTCGACCATCGGCAGCAGCATGGGCAGAATACCGTACGTGGGAATACCCTTGGCGCGCAACGCCGCGCCGTCCGTGGCGCCGGTACTCATGAACGGAATGACCGTGGTGCCCGGCACCATCGCCACCGCGGCCTGCTCCATGGCCTGATACAGCGGCGTGCTCACCATCTCGTCGATACCGACTTCGGGCCCGCCTTCTTCTGCGGCGGTCGCCATGAAGATCACATCGCGGTCGAGTTGGTCACGATGCAATGCCAGCTGCTGCATGGCCGCGGTGGCGGTGGCCAGCATACCCTTGTCGTCAATGGCGCCGCGGCCATACAGGTACTCCACGTCGCCTTCCGTACGCCGTGTGGCTGTGAAGGGTGGAGTCATCCACTTGCTGCTGTCGACACCCACGACATCCATGTGCCCCATGATGCGCACCGGTCGCTTGGTGGGCTTGGTCGCACGCAACCGTGCGACGAAGTTGGCGCGGCTGTCGACACGGTCCACGGCGTGCTCTGCGCGGAAACAGGGCTGCTTCCCAACAGCGCTGCGGCGACGATGCCGGAGGCAATCCCGGACACGATACGCGCGCCCGGAGTCCGGACGCGCGATACGTACGGCTGTGACATCAGAGTTGCCAACCTTTGCGATACGCGCGCGTGAGGTACTGGTTGGCCTCGGGCGCGTTGGTGAACTCCATCTTTTCGGCGTTGTACAGCACCTTGCGTCCCTGACCGGCCCGCAGCGCCGCAATACCCAGCAACATCGTTTCCGTGAGCGGTGCCGCCTGCGAAAACGGCGAGCTCGACTTCGTCTGCCCCTTGGAAGCCTGAATCCAGTTCTGCTCATGCGACACCGTGATGCGCGGAATGGATTGGGCGACCTGCTCCGCTTTCTTGGCGGTGCCTTCCGGATAGATGCGCGGACGGTTGCCGTACGTCTCGTGAATGAGAATGCCCTTCTCGCCCACGATCATCGCGCCACCACCGTCGCTTCCGGGGTTGGAAATGGGGGCGTCGACGGGGAGCATATCGGGACGCGGCGGCAGCAGGCCACCGTCGTACCAATGCAGCTTCACAGGACCGCGTTTGCCCACCGCCGGATATTCGAACTGCGCCATCATCGCGAGCGGATACGTCGCGGGATTCTTTTCGCCGCCGCCCCACGGGCTGGAGCTCGCCGTGATGCTGGTGGGGTACGTGAGTTCGAGCGCGGTGTACGCCTGATCGATGAGGTGTGCGCCCATATCGCCAATGGCGCCCACACCAAAGTCGAGCCAGCCGCGCCACGCGAACGGGTGATAAGCCGGGTGATACGGGATTTCCGGCGCGGGGCCGAGGTACAGGTCCCAGTTGAAGCCTTCCGGTGGCGAATGGTCGTTGCTGGCCATCAGGTTGCGCACGGCGTTGTCGACCGTGCCCATGTTCCATTGGGGCCGCGGATTTGCATTCACGACCGCTGCGCCTGCCGGGCGCGGACGCGGAATGCCCTGCGCCCAGTAGCGCACGGGACGATCAGTCCACACGTGCACGTCGTGCACCTTACCGAGCACGCCGGAACGCACGATTTCGGTGACGCGATGCGAGCCTGCCATCGAGTGCCCCTGATTGCCCATCTGCGTGGCAATCGTGGGATTGTTCGCCGCCGCCTTCTGCAGCAACCGCGCTTCGTACACCGAGAAAGCGAGTGGCTTCTGCACGTACACATGCTTGCCGAGCGACATCGCGGCGAGCGCAATGGTGGCGTGCAGGTGGTCGGGCGTGGCGATCATCACCGCATCGATGTCTTTCTGCTTCGCGAGCATCTCGCGGAAGTCGGCGTACTTGGCGGCCTTCGTGTACTTCTCGCCGAGCAGCACGTTCTCGGGGGTGGGCTGTCCCTCGCGCGGCTTGAGCCGTCCCGCCAACGAACGCTCCACGTACCCGAAGTCCACGTCGCAGACGGCGACGATGTTTTCGGTGAGCATCTGCGACATGTTGCTCATGCCCATGCCGCCAATACCGACGCAAGCGATGTTGAGCGTGTCGCTGGGGGCGCGGAACCCTTGTCCACCGAGGACGTGCCTCGGCACGATCATGGCACCCATGGCCAGCGTGGCGCTGGTGCCGACGAAGTGGCGGCGGGAAAACGAATCAGACATGGCAGGCGGGAAGAAACGGGGAGGGCGTGGGTCGCGTGCGGTCACGCGGACGCAGCGTCTGGGGCAGGCAGCATGATATAGCCTTCGCGCCAGCATCCGTCGAGGCGGAAGGGCGGCAATCCTGCGAGGTGCACGAGATCCCGCTCGCCGCCGGCCCATCGCAGACCCGCCATGCCACCAACGACGGCTTGCAGCTGGTCGTGCGTGATGTGCGCGGGCAGCGCGATGCCGGTGGCGATCGCCAACCGCTCGCGCGCGGCGACCATGTCGGCGGGCTTCGTGGTCGCCTTGCCCGGCAGCGCTGAGAGCCCAAGCGCCCGCCACGCGGCCGTGGGGAACGTTTCGGTGACGAACAGTCCGTCGCCGCGCGTTTCGTCCCCGGGAAGCACGAAGCCTTCGTACATGGTGAGCCGCTCGAAGAGCGCAATCGAGAATTGTGTGAACGCCAGATAGCCGCGCGGTTTCACCCCGTCGGGGGGCAGGCCGGTTTTTCCGGGCGCGCGCGCGATCTTTTCGCTCACGCGGCTGTGGACGGCGTCGGTGTCGGGCCCTTTCCAGCCGAGGGGGCCGTCAATGCAGAGGCCGGCGGCGGCGTGTTGCGCGGCGATGGTGATCAGCCAGTCGGTCAAGGCCTCTGGCGACGGAGGGCCGGTGAGTGGGATGTCGAGCAGCGTGACGGCGGTACCGTTTGGCGTCGCCTCGAGCAGTGCTACACCGACATCGCGGTAGTGCTTGTAGGCCAGGTCGACCGAGATGATTCGCGGCATTAGTAGTTGCTTGGGCCGATGGGGTTGGAACCGATGACACAAAGGCATCCAAGGCAACCGAGGCATCCGAGAAACAACGTGTCTGTTCTTGGTTGCCTTGGTTGCCTTGGTTGCCTTGGATGCCTCCGTGCTATCGGTTCACCGATGCCCGGATCTCACTCAAAAGCGCAGCAACCGCGCACCCGTCACCTTCGCGGGATCCCCGACGTACGCCCAGCGCACATTGCGCATATACGTGCGGGCCGCGCGCTGAATCTCTTCCGGCGTCACCGCGCGCAGCTCCTGCACGAAGCGCGACGCCCGGCGGAAGTCGCCCTGATACAGCTGCGCGCGCGCGAGCATGTTGGCCTGGTCGGCGTTCGTTTCGTTATCGAGGAAATACGTGACGATGAACTGCTGCACGAGCTGCTCGAGCCCTTCCGTCGTGATGATCCCTTCCTGGAGTGCCTTGATCTGCTGCAGCATGATCGAGAGCACTTCGTCGGGCTGCGTGGTGGTGACGTACAAGCCGCCCAGCGAAAACGCGCGCTCGACAAAGGGCGCGTTGACGGAGTACGACAGATTGCGGCGCTGTCGCACTTCACCAAACAACCTGCCAGAGAGTACAGCGCACGCCAACCGGAGGGCGGCGTAGTCGCTGCTCGATGCCTTGGGGCCGTGGAAGTAGCCCTGCAGGTAGTTGGTGGGGAGCGCGCGCTTCTCTACGACATACGCACTCGGCAAATCGGCCGGCGGATCGGGGAGCGACCACGCGTACGTGCCCCGCGGCAACCGTCCGAGCGTTTCGCGAATCAGTGTCTCCACCTTGGTGCGCGATACGTTGCCCACCACCACGACCATCATGCGCGACGTGACCATCTGCGTGCGCTGATACTCGCGCAGCTGCGCGGCGGTCATGGTCTTGAGGGAGACGTCGGTGCCGGCGGGCTCGAGCGCATACGGATGCCCCGCAAACGCCATGCTGTCGGCGAGGAAGTCGAGCACGGCGTCGGGGCTGTCCTTGCGCTGACCGACCGCGGTGACGAACTGGTCGCGCACGAACTCCACGTCGGCCGTTTCGAGACGCGGCGCCATAATGCGGTCGGCCATGATCGCCCACGTGCTATCAAGGCCGGCCGTCGTGGCGCGCAGCCCCACGCTGGTCCAGTCGGCACCAGCGCTCACGCTAATGGCGCTTCCGAGTCGGGCCATGCTGGTGCGCAGGCGATCGCGCGGATACTTCTGGGTGCCGCGTTCGCTGGCCTCAAGTAGCATGAGTTCGATGCCCTGCGTGGCAGGCGTGAGCTGACGTGCGCCCCCCAGCAGATACAGGTTGGCCGCCACCACATTGTTGGCGGTCACGCGACGCAGAATGACCGGAATGCCACTCACCTCGAACTTCATGGTGAGCGAGTCGTCGCCCATGACGGCGGGTGACGACCCCGGCTCGGCTATCGGCTTGGCCGGTGGCTTCGGCGCTGTGGTTGGCCGACGGACCGGCGCACGGGTCGTCTGTGCTTCGAGTGTCGGGTGGGCAACAACCGACGACAGTGACAATACCGCGGCAAGCGCCGCACGAACAAAACGCGGGCTCACTGCTTCACCCCCGACTTGAATGGCGCAAGCAGTTCCTTCTCCGTGAGGCCAATGGCCCGTCGCGCATCGGGTGAGAGCAGCACGTTGGTCACGCGCGGCTTGCCCACGATGTAGGTGCTCGTGTAGCGCATCAGGTCGGTGATGCGCTGCTGGGCCATGCGATCGGTATAGCTTATGAAGTAATCGAGGCTCGCGACGCTCCACCAGAAACCAATGGTGTGTGCAATCTCCGAGGCTTTCTCGATACCGAAGGCACTCGACACGGTGCGCTGTGCCTTCACGGCTTCGAGTTCGCGCACCGACACGTAGGTGGGGTCGTTGAAGCGGGCGAGTTCACGTTCCAGCGCGGCCATTGCGGCGCGGAACTTGTCGGGGGTCGTCTGCCCACTCACCGAAATGGGGCCCACCTGATTGAGCGTGTAGTAGTTCACGCCCACCGCGAGCCAGAGCCCCGAATCGACGAGGTTCTTTTGAAAGGTGGAACCCGGCGTGTTGAGCACATCGCTGAAGACGTCGGCCGCGAAGGTGGCACCGGGATCTTTGCCCACACTCGGCCCCTGCCACTGCAGCAGGACCGCCACGGCGTTGATCGGCTCCTCACTGATGGAGGACTGACTGCCAGTGAGCGCCGGAATGGGCGGAATGGGATCGACCTTGAAGGGATCCTCGCCGCGTGGCCACGAGCCGAAGATCTGTTCGGCCAGCGCAAAGATCGCTTCCGGATTCACATCGCCGCTGACAATGAGTGCGCAGTTGTTTGGTACGTAGTACTTGCGCTGAATCTCGCGCATCTGCGCTGGCGTGACATTGGCGATGACCTTGCGATCGCCAATGGTATTTTTGCGGCTCGCCTGCCCGGGATAGAGCAGCTCGTTGGCGCGCTGCTGCCACTGAAAGCCGGGCTGCGCTTCGTTGCGATCGTACTCGCCAAGCACCACTTCCTTTTCGCGCGCCAGTTCGTCGTCGCGGAAGCTCGGATTGATGAGCGCACTCGCCAAGAAGCGCAGGCCGCCGCGCACCGAGTCGGCGGGGAGCGTGAGATAGTAGTTCACCCGCTCTTCCTGCGTGGTGCCGTTGAACACCGCGCCCAGTTCTGCCGCGCGATCGTTGAAGGCATCGGCGTCGGGAAGGTCCTTATTGGCTTTGAAGAACATGTGCTCGTACATGTGCGCGAGGCCGGCAAACTCCGGCGACTGCGTGAACGCGCCGTTGCGCACATTGATTTCGAGCGTGGCAATGGGTACACCGTGGTTCTCCACCACGATCACTTCCATGCCGTTCGCCAGCACTTTGCGGCGCAGCACTTTGTCGAGCTCAGCGCGGGACTGCGCGTATGCGGGCGCGGCACTGACGGCGAGCGCCGCGGTAGCCATAGTGGTCGCGGCGAGGCACACGCCAGCGAGCCGACGGGCAAGCGAAAGAGCAGTCATACCTAAGGTGAAAGGAAGCCGACGCAGAGTTCTGTAGGGTAGGATGCCACCCTTGCTACCACGCTCGCTAGCGCCGGGGTCCGCACACGAACGAAGACGGTCCGACCGTGCGCCGTCCCGGACAGCGACTCACGTATCCTGCGCGTCGATTTCTTCCTGGAGCGCCTCGAGTTCCGCGATCACCTCGAGGTCCTTGGGGCGACCCGCGGCGCGCTTCACGCGCACCAACCACGGCAGGTCGAGCAGCTGCAGGTCGCAGCCGAAGATGGAAATTGGGAGCGTATGCGCGAGGAGGTCTTCGTAGTGACCGCCGCCGGTGATTTCGCCAAGCAGATCGATGGCCCCCGCGCTGGTGGTGAGGGTGAAGTTCAGTCCCGCCCGGAGCGTGGCCACCGACCACTCGAACGGCAGCCCCGGTGGTGCGCCACGCAAGTAGGGATTCAGCGGCCCAAGCGCCGCTACCAGGCGCGCGAGATTCGCCGGCGATCGTGCGTACGAGATGTCGAGGTCGTCGGTGAGCCGGGAGGAGCCGTGCGCGCGGGCGGCGACGCCACCCACCACAATGAACTCCACGCGGGCCTCGTGGAGGGCCCGGAGCAATTGCTCGAGCTGCGTCATGGATTGCCGCCGGGTGGCGTAAGCCGCGCGCGTCGTGCCCGCGCAGTCGCCTCCGCGAGGGCCCGCCCATTCTCCTGCCACTCGCCGAGGGTGCGCAGCCGCTCGTCTACAGAGCGGCGCAGGTTCTGGCGCAGCAGCGTCCGATCGACGCCTTGCTTGTACAGCGCGACGACCGGATCTGGGGGCGCCACCGGGGTCAGGGTGACCTGCAGCTGCATTCCCACCGCCGCCGCGAGGCGCGCCAGCGTCTCCACTGTCGGATTGCCGTCGCCACGTTCGAGGGCGGCGACCGCCGACTGCGACGTCCCAACGCGATCGGCCAGCTCCCGCTGGGTCAGATAGGCGGCTTGGCGCGCTTCTCGGACCGCGCGGCGGATGACTTTGCGATCGTACATGGTATCAAAATACTAGATATCGTATACAGTGCAACCGAAATCTGAAGCTCGGGGACCGGACTCTTTCGGCAACGCTCTTGTCGCCCCGACTTCCACGCAACTCGAAAGGCTTACGCCAGTGGAATCGTTCGCGGTCCAGCACTACCTCACGCAGCTCTCCAGCAGCTGGTGTATCCTTGCAGTGGTAGCGCCCAACGACCTGACACTTTCCGTCATTCCCTGATGGCTCCATCGTCGCTCTCCTCGCTGTCGTCGGCGCGTCTCACGGCCAACGCGCCCCTCGCCCCGTACACCACCTTCAAGATCGGCGGCCCTGCCGACTGGCTGTACGAAGCGACATCGGCCGACGACCTCGCCGCCGCCATCACCGCGGCTCGTGCGGCCAACATGCCGTGGTTCGTGCTCGGCCTCGGCGCCAATATCGTGGTGGGTGACCGCGGCGTGCGCGGACTGGTCATTCGCAACTGCGCCGCCGCCCACACGCTGAGCGACGATGGCGTGTTGTGGAGTGAAAGCGGTGCGGTGATCCAGGACCTCGTGCTCGACACCGTCCGCGCCGGCTGGTCGGGGCTCGAGCATTACATCGGCATCCCGAGCACCGTGGGTGGCGCGCTCTGGCAGAACCTGCACTTCCTGTCGCCGGCCCCCGAGCGCGAACGCACGATGTTCATCAGCGAAGTGTTCGCCGACTGCGACATTCTTACCGAAGAAGGCGAGCGCCGCACGGTCAACGCCGACTACATCCAGTTCGGCTACGACGACACGGTCTTTCATCATCGCCGTGATATCGTGCTGAGCGCCCGCTTTCAGCTCGAACGCGCCGACCCGGCTCGGCTCCATCAGATTCTGCAGGAAAATCTGTCGTGGCGCGGCTCGCGGCACCCGTGGCTGCAGGTACACCCGAGCGCCGGCTCCATCTTCAAGAAGATCGAAGGCGTTGGCGCCGGCCGTCTCATCGATCAGTGCGGCCTCAAGGGATTTCGGGTGGGAGACGCGCAGATCTCGCACATCCACGCCAACATCCTCGTCAACCTGGGCCACGCCACCGCAGCCGATGTCCGCGTGCTCGTCGCGCATGCCCAGCAGGCGGTCCGGGAGAAGTTCGGGTACGAGCTGGAGCCGGAAGTCGGGTTCATCGGCGAGTTCTGAGGCCGCGCAGTGTCGCCGCAAACCACTGGAAACGGTTTGCGGCATGGTTGGTGTCGAAACGCACGTACAGGCTTCTCCGTAGTTCGCGAGAGGTCACCGCTCGCTCCCTTGACACCAATACCGACGTGCTCCGTCGCATCCCTCTTTTGGCCCTGCTGGTCAGCCTGCTGGCGCTGTTGGCACCGCCAGTATCTGCTCAGCAGCTCGACGTGATCCGCGGCCGCATTACCGGCCAGGACAATGAACCGCTCGAAAATGTGTCGGTGCTCGTCACGTCGATCTCCGGCAACGTGAACCGCACAGCGCGAACCGACCGCGCCGGTCGCTTCACGGTCACCTTTCCCAACGGCGATGGCGACTATATGGTCACCATCAATGCCGTCGGGTTCGCCCAGCGCCGGTTCGAGGTGAAGCGCGCCGCCGACGAAGACGTGCTGCTCGCCGACGCCAAGCTCAGCAAGGTCGGCACCGTACTCGACGCCATGCGTGTCACGGCGGAGCGTCAGCGCGTATCGCGCGGCGAAGTATCGCAGGATATCGGAGGGACCGAGCGCACCATCAGCAATCTCGCGGCGCTCCCGCCCGACCAGATGGGCGACCTCGCCGCGATGGCCGCCACACTCCCCGGTGTGCAGCTCGTACCTGGTCAGGACGGCGGAGCCAACGGCTTCTCGGTGCTTGGCCTCGGTGCCGATCAGAACAACACCACGCTCAACGGCATGATGTTCGGCGGCGCCGGATTGCCGCGCGATGCAGGTGTGCTCAGCTCACTCATCACGTCACCGTACGATGTATCGCGCGGCGGCTTCAGCGGCGGACAGTTCCAGCTGCGCACCCGCTCAGGCACCAACTTCAGCAACCGCGGACTGAGCTTTGTGGGCGACGCGCCACAGCTGCAATGGACCGACGCCGCCGCGCGTGCCACGGGTCAGGAATACACCAACGGCTCGCTGGGCGGCACGGTATCCGGCCCGCTCGTCTTCGACAAAGCGTTCTACAACGTGTCGTATCAGCTCGGTCGTCGCAGCAGCGACTTGCAGTCGCTGCTCAACACGTCGCCGTCTGGTTTGCAGGCCAGCGGTGTGAGTGCCGACTCCGTGTCGCGTTTGCTTGGCATTCTCGGCAACAGTCGTGTGCCCATCAACACGGGTGGCATTCCGGGCAGCCGTCTCGCCGACCAAGGGTCGCTGCTTGGGGCTATCGATTTCGCGCCGCCCTCGAGCAGCAGTGGCTCGGCGTACAATCTCACGGTGAACGCGGGGTGGAACAAGCAGAACCCGGCCTTCACGCCGCTCACGACCGCGCTGCCCAATACGGGTGCCGAACGCACGAGCTGGAACGGCGGACTGCAGGGGCGGCACAGCGGGTACTTCACCGTGTTCGGTGTAGGCATGCTTACAGAAACGAGCGCGGGTTTCAGCGCCTCGAACAGCGAAGGCACGCCGTATCTCAACTTGCCGGGCGGTCGAGTGCGCGTGAACTCCACCTTTGCCGATGGCACGAGCGGTGTGCAGCAGCTGTCGTTTGGCGGCAATCAGTTTCTGAACACCACGCAGAACGGCAGCAGCCTGATGGCGAACAACACGCTCTCGTGGTTCAGTGGCAACAACAAGCACCGCCTCAAGCTCGGTACCGAAATTCGCCGTGACGCCTCGGCACAGGACCAGACGGTAAACCGCCTGGGCACATATACGTACAATTCGCTGGCCGACCTGCAAGCGGGGCTACCGCTGTCGTACACCCGCACGCTGTCTCCGCGTGAGCGTGACGCCAGTGTGGTGATCGGTGCGCTGTCGCTCGGCGATTCGTACCGTCGCTCACAGACGCTGCAGATTCAGTATGGCGTGCGACTCGATGCCAACCAGTTTCTCGATTCGCCGGCGCGCAACTTCGACCTCGAATCGCGACTGGGTGTGCGCAACGATCGCGTGCCCAATGGCGTGTTCGTGAGCCCGCGCATTGGCTTCTCGTGGCAGTACGGCACGGGGCCGCAGATCGGCGCCTTCGAAGGGGCGTTCCGCGGACCGCGGGCGGTGGTGCGCGGTGGCATTGGCGTATTCCAGAACACGCCGCAGGCCACCACCATTGGCACGGCGATCGACAACACCGGCCTGCCGGGCGCCATTCAGCAGCTGGTGTGCGTGGGGGGCGCGGTACCAACGCCCGACTGGAACGCCTTCACGTCGCTGTCCGGCATTCCGTCGCGCTGCACTGATGGCAGCACCGGCACGCTATTCAACAACAGTGTCCCCAACGTGACGCTGTTCAGCAGCGGTTTTGCACCGTCGCGCAGTGTACGCTCCAACCTCAGCTGGAGCGGGCCGGTGCTGTGGAACATCTTCAATGCGTCGTTCGACGCGACGTACTCGCTCAACACGCAGCAGGCGAGCTTTGTCGATCGCAACTTTGCCGGCACGCAACGTTTCGTGCTTGACAACGAAGGCGGACGGCCGGTGTATGTGAACTCGTCGAGCATCGTACCGCTGACCGGTGGCATTGCGGCCGGCGACGGGCGCGCGGTGTCGCAATACCAGCGCGTCACCGAGCAGCTGAGCGATCTGCGATCGCGCAGCGGACAGTTCAGCGTGCGCCTCTCGCCCATGGCGTTCAACACGAATTTCAGCTGGAGCGGGAGCTACACGTATGGCAACGTGCGTGAGCAGTTCCGTGGCTTCCAGAGCACGGCAGGCGATCCGTTCGCGGTCGACTGGTCACGCTCGGGCTTCGATTCGCGTCACCAGTTTACGTACAACATCAACTGGAACGCCTTCGATATCGTACGCATCGGGTGGTTTGGTCAGCTGCGCTCGGGGACACCGCTTACGCCTACCATTGGCGGCGATGTGAACGGAGACGGCTTTGCCAACGATCGCGCGTTCGTCTTCAATCCGGCCAACACCGGCGACGCCGCGGTGGCGAGTGGCATGCAGTCGCTCCTGCAGCAGGGCTCTCGCGTCGCGCGCGAATGCCTCTCGCGTCAGCTTGGTACGCTGGCGGCGCGCAACAGTTGCCAGGGTCCGTGGGTGACCACGGCCAACCTGAGCATTGGCTTCAACCCGCTCAAGCTGCGGTTGCCGCAGCGCATGAATCTGTCGCTCAATGTGAGCAACCCCATTGGCGCCGCCGACCTGCTGCTGCACGGCGAAAAGAATCTGCGCGGCTGGGGGCAGCAGCCGTTCCTCGATCAGTCGCTATTGTATGTGCGCGGCTTCGATCCGGTGTCGAAGCGCTACAAGTACGAAGTGAACCAGCGCTTCGCTGCCACCAACCCGCAGTTCCAGCAGTTCCGCGCGCCAGTCACAGTCACCGCACAGCTGCGCTACGACATCGGTCCCACCCGCGAGCGTCAGGTGCTCACACAGGCGCTCGATCGTGGTCGTCGCGCGGAAGGCACCAAGCCTTCCGCCCAGCTCATCAAGGCGCAATTCGGCAACGGTGGTGTCCCCAACCCGCTTGGCACGATTCTGCGTGATCAGGACACGCTCAAGCTCAGCTCCGACCAGGCTGATGCCCTTGCGACCATGAACCGTCGCTATCTGGTGCGCCTCGATTCCATCTGGTCGCCCATTGCCACGCAGTTCGCCGCGCTCCCCGATGGCTACGACAAGGATCGCATTTACTTCCAGTACGTCCGCGCCCGCGAAGCGAGCATCGACATGCTGCGCAGCTATGCGCCGCAGGTAAAGAAGATTCTGACGGCGCAACAGTTCCGGAAGCTGCCGCCTTTCATCGCGCTCTCGCTTGACGATCGCTACCTCAAGACCATCCGCTCCGGGACCGCCGGCGGTGGCGGCGGCATGATGCTCAACCCCGGCATGATGATGGCCGGCGGCATGGGTGGCGGTTCGCAGACCATCATCATGCGACAGTAATCACGCAGCAAGTCGCGATCACTCTTCCGACACCATTCTTCGTCATGCATACACGACTACTTTTCGGCGCGCTCACGCTCTCAGCGAGCACACTTGCAGCGCAAGCCCCAGTGTCCTCATCGCGTCCAGCGATTCGCCCGCTCGGCAGCGTAAAGGCTGTGTCCAAGGACTCCATGGGCATTGTCTTCAACGTCCGTGCGCTCCCCGGCGGCAAGTTACTCGTGAACGATGCCGCCAACCGTCGCGTGGTGTTGCTCGATTCGAACTTCGCGGTCATCAAGGTCGTGGCCGACACCACGCCCGGTAACCCGAATGCCTACGGCGGTGGCCTCGCGAGCCTGATTGCCTTTCGTGGTGACTCGACGCTGTTCGTCGATGCGCAGTCGCTCTCCATGCTCGTCATTGATGGCAATGGCGAGGTGCAGCGCGTCATGTCGGTGCCGCGCGCGCAGGACGCGATGATGCTGGCGGCCGGCGCCATGGGTACCGGCGCCTTTTATAGCAATGGCCACTTGGTATACCGCGGCATGCCGGCCATGCGCATGCAGATCAACAACGGTGTACCGCAGATGCCGAGCTTGCCCGACACCATGGCCATCACGCGCGTCAACCTGCAGACGCGGGTGGTGGATACGTTGGGCTTCGTGAAAATCCCCAAGACCAACACGAACATCAGCCGCACCGACGATGGAAAGATGAACATCTCCATCGAAGTGAACCCGTTACCCACCGTCGATGAATGGACGGTGCTTCCCAACGGGGACGTCGCCCTGCTGCGCGGGCGTGACTATCACGTGGACTGGGTGGAAGCGAACGGCACGCGTCGCGTGTCGCCCAAGATGGCGTTCGACTGGAAGCGCATGACCGATGAGGACAAGTCCAAGCTGGTCGACTCGGTGAAGAGCATTCTCGATGCGCAGGCGGCGGGCAATCCCAATCAGGGGCAGGCCATGGCGTCGGCGTTCGGTGCCATGATGGGTGGCGGGGCCGGTGGTGGCGCCCCGCGTACGCAGGTCATGGTGCGCATGGAAGGCAGCCCCGGTGGCGGCGGCAGTGCGCCGACGCGTGCGCCGCAGGTGTCGGCGCCCAAGATCAACGTGGTGTCGGCGAGTGAAATTCCAGACTATCAGCCGCCGTTCTTCGCCAACAGCACGCGTGCCGATGCCGATGGCAATCTCTGGGTGCTCACCATTCCCACCAAACCGCAGCCCGCGGGCTCGGTGTACGACGTCATCAACGGCAAGGGCGAAGTCGCGGAGCGGGTGCTCGTCCCGGCTGGTCGCACCATTCTGGGCTTTGGCCCCGGCGGCGTGGTGTATCTGGCCGAACGCACGGCCACGAGCACCAAGATCGAACGCGCCACGGTGCGCTGAGCACCGCGCTGTTTACGGCACGACCACCAGCCGCTTCGCGCTACGGCACAGATTCTCGCCTTTGCGGCAGTAGCTGGTGGTGAGCGTCCCCTCGAGGGGCAACGCGTCTTGGCTTAGCGTGAGCGTGACGTCGCCCACAAAGTACGAACTGTCCGCGGTAACGGCCGACCCTGCAAAGAGCAGGCGTTGGCCGTTCGCCGTTTGTATGACCGGCGGCTGCAAGGCATTGATCTGGTCGCCCGGCGCGGGGTCCATGACGAGTTTCGCCCCGACTTGGAGGCGCTCGACGCGATACGGCGGCCCGCTGTCTGGCGCTTCCCGCCCGAACTTGGGCAGCGTGGGAATAGCGGAGACCGTGGGGGTCGATGCGCTATCGGCGACTTCGGACTTGGGACTCGGTGTCGAGCAGGCGCCGCAGAGCAGCGCAAAGACTATAGTGACGCGAGACATGACTCGAAGCTAGCCGCTTGAATGCCGAGTTGGTATGAACCGATAGCACGAAGGCAACCAAGGCAACCGAGGCGTCCAAGGTCCTCGTGTGGCCACACGAGTCGGAGTCGGCTTGGTTGCCTCGGTTGCCTTGGTTGCCTTCGTGTGATCGGTTCAGGGATCTCGCCCCACGCGCGATCCCTAGCGCCCAATCCAGCGCGAATACTTGATGAGAAACACGTGACGACCCGGATCGGCGTAGGCCCGGCCGAGTTGGCGTGCGACGTCGAAGTTGGCCTGATGGAGTTCGGCTTCACGTTGCTGCGACCACACGAAGAAGAGCGATGAGCCGGGGCGATACTCCCAGCGCAAGACCGCATTGCCTCGCAGCGCGCGCACCGTGAAGTCCTGAACGGGGACCACGAACAGCGCCGAGGCGCCGGCGCCGTCGGGATCGATCGTGAGCTCACCATCGGCCGCGCGCGTAACGGTACCGCGATCAACGCCGTACTCGGCGAAGGTAAAGTCTCGAGGCGTCGTGAATTCCTTGAACCGCGAGAACTCCCCGGCAGAGGCGAACGGCTGCAGAAAGAGCTGCAGGGAGAGCCACGGCGAGAACGTCCAATCGAGACGCGTGTTGAGCCGCATCTCACGCTGGCGCACATTGGCGAAGACGTAGCGCGCGCCGAATGTGCCCACCGCCTGCGCGTCGGGTTCCGTCTGGATGTACTGATCGACCGCCTGGTTGGCCGAAAGCTCCGGGCCAACGCGAAGGCGCATCTGCGGGAGTGGGCGCCAGTCGATCGAGCCTTCCACGCCCGTCGATCGGCCGTCGGCGACATCGCTGGTGCGCGAGAGATCGAGTCCGAAGATGAGCGTCTTGCGTCCATCGGTACTCAACGAGAGTCCCTGCGACAGCGCGCGGGGACGTTGTGCCAGTGGCCCGCCGCGAAGCAGACGGTCGTTGAGCGTGGCCGGCGCAAACGATGAGAACGCCGAGATCTCCCAGAAGTTGAGCAGGGTGGCCTCGGTGAAGAGCGCATACCGCTGCTCGAGCAGATCACCGTCGAAGTTGGTGCTGTGCGTGGAATAGAGTGTGGCCGACCATTCGCGCGAGAAGCGATCGATGAACGGATTGCGGTACTGCAAGGCGGTCGAGAGGCTGCGAAAATCGGAGCGGACCTGGAAGCCCAGATCGTTCACTTCGAAACCGGGACTGGTTTCCTCGTAGGTAACGCTGCCGAGGAGGCGTTCGCCGGCGGTTTTGGCGAGCGAGAGGGCCGCGTAGTGTCCGTTGAGAGCAGTCCGCGCGGGGTTGAAGTCAAGATGGGTGGCGTCAGGACGCTGATAGCTGCGGTAGTTCGCGCGCTGCAGGCGTTGCATGACGTCGGTGCGTCCCCGCACGTCGCTGCGGCTGTAGAGACCACTCACGGTGTACGTACGATTTTGCCAGGCGTGCTCCCAATCGACGCCGCCAATGGTGGCCGATGACGGAATGCGCATCGTCAGCAAGGAGTCGTCCGTGAAGCGGCGTGTGTCGGCCACGAAGACACCAACGCCGGTATTGCCGCCATTCAGCAACTTTCGCACACGGGAAACATGGTAGTTTGTAAACGGCTCAACGGGCTCGCGTGTGACCTGTCCGTTGCTGCGCAACACGTCGGCGTGTTCGTGGGGCGTGCTGGCATTGAGTACGCCAACCTGCCATCCCGATGGGGTGGTACCGGAGAGTTTGAGCGCTCCGGCAATGGGCGTTTGCGCGCTGATGCTGACGGCCTCGAGATCGTCGCCGGCGGGAGAGCGTTGGGGGGCGCGCCCGATACGGCGACTATAGAAAAAGCGCGGCGGGTCGCTGCTGTTGAAGGTGCGCGTCGCGCCAAAGGCAAACGCGTCGGCGTTCTCGAGGAAGAACGGGCGACGTTCTTCGAAGAAGACCTCGAACGCACTGAGATTCACGACGGCGGGATCGGCCTCGACCTGTCCGAAGTCGGGATTGATCGAGGCTGTCAGGGTGAGTGACTGTGGCAGCTTGAAGCGGGCGTCACCACCCACGGCGCCGGCGAGCTTGGCGCCGGGCACAAAGCGATTGCGCTCCGCTACGGGCTGCGTTTCCACCTGCGAACGCACGTAGGGGATAAACTCGGTGCGTGAAGGCGCGCGCAAAGAATCAAGGCCGACGAGTGTGCCGAAGCGTGAGACGAAGCCGGGAGCATCGGCGGGTGTGGGTGCCCAGTACGAGTCTTCCCCACCGCGAGCAACGGTGCGAGAGAAGTTCAATCCCCATGGACGGACCGCACCGACAGCGCCCGCGACGTCATAGCGCAGCTGAGACAAGGGAATGCGAAACTCAGCGGTCCATCCGGCACTGTCTATGCGCGCGATGACATTCCACACGGCATCCCAACTGCCATCAGCGTTGTCGATGTCGTCATTGGTGATGTAGAAGTCGTTCAGTACACCGCGCGGATTGACGCCGAACACGAACGCCGTGCGCTTGTCGCCGTAGCTGTCGAAGCCGACGTAGAACCAGTCGGAGTACAAGTCGTCGGCGTCGCGACGGCCAAGCTGCTGCGCAATGCTGTCGGGGGCGCTGTCGAAGTTGCGTACGCCCACGTACACGGCGTTGGCATCGTACACAATACGGACTTCGCTGCGCTGCGTCGCGGCGTCACCGTTGCGCGGGATGCGCTGCACGAAATTCGTGGCGACCGGCGCCGTGCGCCACACCGGTTCATCGAGTCGGCCGTCGAGCTGCAGCGGAGACGTCAGCCACTGTGCGCGGAGCACCGGCTGCGCGTCGAGACGAGTGGCAAGGAGCAACAGCGCAGATACGCTGGCCCGGAGCGCGGAACGCAAAAAGGGCGTGACCATCCCGAAGGATAGTCACGCCCTGCTTTTCCGTCGACGCGTCAGTTGCCGGCGCGACGGGGCGGTGCGGAGAGCGTGCCCTTGTTGGCGATAGCCTTGGTGATCGCGTCGATGGTGACCTGCGTACGGAACGCGACCACTTCCTTGGCCCATTCGGTCATCTGCTTGCGGTTGGTGAGCGACACACCATTGATGGTGGCGAGGCCGGCCTTCACGCGTTCGTCGTAGCGGATGCTCCTGGGGTCGTCGATGAACATGTTGAGCGAGATTTCGGCGTCATCGTGCAAGCCATCGGCCTTGGTCTGGTGCACACCCTTGGTTTCCATGTGCTTGGAGACGCTGGCGTAGTCGTAGTACTCCTGCACGTGCGCCACGATCGGTGCCCCTTTCCAGAGTGCGGTCAACGAGTCGGCGACGGCACGCTGCCCGCCCTGATTGCCACCGCTATCGCCAATGTAGATGATGGTCTGGAATCCGTGCGCCTTGAGGCTGGCGGTGATGTCGGTGAGGAGCGCGCGGAACGTTTCTTCGCGCATGCTGATGGTACCTGGCGAGGTCATGTGTCCGCTTGGCGGATCGTAGCTGCCTTCGGGGACGAACTTGACGATGGGGGCGCAGAGTGCGTTCCCCATTTTGCGGGCGATGGCGTCGCAGTTGGTGTGCAGCACGAAGTTGTGCTTGCCCGAGGCGAGCCAGGGCCCATTGGGTTCCATGCCGCCGGTGGGAATGATGACCGTCGTCTTTCCGGCCTTGAGGGCGTCGCGGATGTCCATCCACGTCATCTCTTCCAGCCACACCGTGTTGGGCGCGGGGAGCGGATTGGGGGTGTCCTTGCAGTTGTAGGCGTTGTCGGCGCAGTTGCCGCCGCCCATGCTGCGGGGATCGCGTGCCGGACGCTGGGCCGTCTGCTGCGCGTGCACGGACGCGCCGGCGATAGTGAGGAGACCGGCAGCACAGAGCGCGCGGCGGAGGAAAGACGGGCACATCGGGGACATGCGGGGCTCCCGGAAAGGTGGGGAAGAACGGAGCACGGTGGGATCACAGACGATGCGGCGCCGCGCGCCAGTTCGCCAGAGCAACGGGACAGGGACACTGAGCGTAAAGCTCATACCTGCCGAACATTTACGCCGGAGCTGGCTTTGCACGAGCATTCTGTATGAACCGTACGCACTCCCTCCCGCCGTACGTTGTCGCCGCGCTTCTGACGGTCTCCGTTCCCGTCGCGGCACACGCCCAATCGTCCACTGGAAGCACCGGCAGCAGCACGGTCGGCGCCAAACCTCAGGTGTCCTCACTCACGCCAGCCGACATCAAGCTGCTGGCGGAAACACACATCGCCATCGGTCTGGTGCACGACTCCGCCGACGCCCGCGCGGCGCAGTCGAAGAACAAGACCAAGGACGCCCAGCTCGAACTCGCGCAGAAGAAGCGTGAAGCGGTTGCGCAGGTGTTGACCGCCCGCGGCCTCACCGAAGACGAGTATCAGCGCCGCCGCTTCGTCGTGAGCACCAACCTCGAATTGCGCACGCAGTTCGACAGTGTCGTCGCCAAGATCACCGGTGTCCCCATCCCGGGACGGGTAGCGGTGGCTGCAGCGCCCGGCTTCGTGCCGGCCGCGCAACTCCCGCCCGGCCTGGTAGGCACACACATCGGCCACGTCACCACGTCGTACGTGGACACGCCCGACAAGATGGGGCTGCTTCCCATGGCGTTCGCCGAGGCGGCCGTGGCCAGTCAGCACGCCACGCTCGCGACGCGCACGCCGACGAACTTGGCGGCGATGCAGATGCACGCCGGTCATGTGCTCAACGCGCTCGACCCGTCGCTCATGAAGGAGGGACCGGGCAAGGGCTACGGGCTCAAGAAAGCCGCCGGTGGTGTGGCGCAGCACATCGAGCTGGCGGCCAAGGAAACCGGCGCGTCAGGGGGCGTGAAGATTCACGCCACGCACATTGCCGCCGCCGCGCGCGGCACCCTGACGCGCGTCGATGCCGCCATCGCGCTCATCAGGCAGATCCAAAGTGCCACCGACGCCAAGGAGGCGGCATCCCTCATTTCGCAGCTGGCGTCGTTGTGCAACCAGCTCGCTGCCGGCGCCGATACGAACGCCGATGGTCGAGTCGATTGGGGCAACGGCGAAGGTGGACTGCAGCAGGCGCAGGAACATGTGCAACTGCTCATCGCCGGCGAAAAGAAGTAGCGCACTGGCTTCGAGCAAAACGGGGGCGATGCCAATGGCATCGCCCCCGTTTCGTTTGGTCATGCAACCAGGAGAATCAGCAGCCGACGCAGCGGTTGTTGTTCTTGGCTCCCAGCTTCTCGAGCAGCAGGATCGTTTCCGGGAAGGGACGCAAGCGCTGCACGGGGCCGTTGGCCAGGTCTACCGTCGTGCGGAAGTCACGTCCCACGGCCTTGGGGTCGGCACCCTTGCTCACGAGATAGAGAATCATCTCGTTGTCGCCGCGTGACGCCGCGTGATGCAACGGCGTGTAGCCGTTGAGGTCACGCTTATTCACGTCGTGGTGCAGCTCTTCCACCAGATACTTCATGACGGGCATCCAGCCGTCTGGCGCATGACGGTGCGCGTTGCCCGCGAAGCCATTGCCGTAGCCCACACCCGCGGCCGCGTGAATGGGATAGGTGCCGACACCGGCCGGCACCGCCTTCGATGCGGAATCGAGCGACGCATCGGGCCTGAAGCCGGCTCCCTCGCCCTGCGTGGGCGGGCGGCGGCGTCCAAGCTGCGGCGGACGGAACGACGGCGTGGTATCGACGGCGCCTGCCGCCTTGAGCAACTTCATCGCTTCGAGGTCCACCGCGTACGTCGCACGCCAGAACGGCGTCGTGCCATCGAGCAGCTCGAGGCCGCAGTTCGCGTTGCCGCAGTTGCTGTAGCCGAAGAACCAGATGTTCTTCTTCATGCGCACGTTGACGTCGGCGCCCGACTTGATGAGCGCGTTCATCAGCTCGTAGTGCGTTGTCTTCTGCAACTGCACCGCCTGCGGCTGGGGATAGCGCGACCGCGGATGCCAGAAGGTATTGATCGCCGCATACAGCGGCGTGAGCCCATGAATGCTGGCCAACTTCACATCGGCGCCACGCTTCACCAGTTCCATGGCCAGATCGAAGTGTCCGTTGATCGTGGCTTGCAGCAACGGCGTCGTGCTGTCACTCGCCGACACTTCGTTGATGTTCGCACCGCCATCGACGAGCGCCAACGCCGAGGCAATGTTGCCCTGACGCACTGCGTGGTGGAGCGCCGTCAGGCCACCCATGTTGCCGACCGACGCTTCGTAGTTCGCGTTGAAGCCGTTGGTCGTATCTCGCGGCACGACCGTCTCGGTCGTCTTGTCGACGTCCTTCTTGTTGTACATCTCGCGGCCGGCGAGAATGGCCTGCTCCACTTGCGACGGGGTGAGCGCACTCACCGGCGGCGCGATGAGTCCGATGCGCGGCTTCTTCACGCTGTCGGTCTTGGCGGGCGCGGGCGCGGGAGCAGCGCCTGGCGCCGCAGCCACTGCGGCGGCCGCACGCGGTGCGGCCGACTTCGACGTGTCCGCAGCCGGCACGGGCTCGACACCAAGACCGAACTGCCGACGCAGCGCTTCCTGATCGGCCTCCTGCTTGGAAATGGCCTTGAGCGCGGAATCGCGCACCTTTTCGGGGAGGAACGAGAAGAGCACTTCGTTGCGCTTGCGTGCTGCCGCCTGCTGGCGCGCCAACTCTTCGGTGAGATTCACCGTGTTGGTACGCACCGACGTGTTCGCACCGGCCTTCACCAGCGCCGTCACGACCGCCGGGCGATCGGCCGACGCGGCGAACATGAGTGGCGTCTGCCCCGACGTCTTCTCTCGCGCATTCACGTCGGCCTTCTTGGCCACCAGCGCGCTCACCGACGCGACATCACCGGCCTGCGCCGCCAAATGCAGTGCCGTAACGCCGGTCGTGGTGAGCGTCTGAGGGTCGGCACCGGCCGTCAGCAGCGCCTGCACCACCGCGCCGTTACCGGCGCGGGCGGCAATGTGCAACGGCGTGTAGCCACCATTGCGCGTGACGGGCGTGACCTTGGCGCCGCGCTTGATGAGCGCGCTCGCCATGGCGGCATCACCGCGCTCGGCCGCCCAATGCAGCGCCGTCATGCCGTCGCCCAGCGGAATGTTCACATCGTTCCGTTGCGCGAGCAGTGCGCGCACGCGCTCGAGGTTGCCCTCACGCGCGGCTTCGGCAATCGCCGGCGAACCATTGGTAGGGCGAGCCGCCCCCACCGACGACAGCCGAACCGGCTGCTTGGCGTCGGCGCGGGTGGCCTGCGCCAGCAGCGGCGACGACAGCAACGCCAGACCCGCCGCTCCGGCAACGCCGGCGCGGAGGTGCATCTGGAGATGAACTCGCAACGGACTACGCATGCGGAATCTCCTCGATCAGGCGTTGGTGTACAGCGCGAACGGCGACACGCTGTCGCCGAAGCTCGGCGTTTCGATGTTGTACTTGTGCAGGAGCGACAGGAACACGTCGGCCATCGGGGTGCCGTCGGGCGCCTTGAGGTGCGTGTTCGTGGGGAGCATGGCGTTGTCGCCGCCCAGCAGAATGAGCGGGCACCGACGATGGTTGTGCACGTTGCCGTCGGCCATCGGCGAGCCGTACACGATCGTGGTGTTGTCGAGCAGGTTGCTGTCGCCTTCCTTGGTCTCCTTGAGACGCTGCAGGAAGTACGGCAGCATGGACACGTGGTACTTGTTGATCAGGTTGAACTCGAGAATCGCCGACTCGCGTCCCCCGTGGTGCGACGCGGGGTGGAAGCCCTTGTTCGTCCCGCTCTCGGGGAAGGTGCGGCTCGACGCGTCACGACCGGTCTTGAACGAGAAGACGCGCGTCATGTCGCTCTGGAAGGCGAGCACCTGAATGTCGAACATGAGCTTCACGTGCTCTTCGAACGAATCGGGCACGCCCACCGGCGCTTCGGGGAGCAACCGCTCGTCGCCACTCTGGTTCTTGGCTTCGACCTTCTGAATGCGACGCTCGAGTTCGCGCACATTCTCGAGATACTGATCGACGCGACGACGGTCGGTGGGGCCGAGCTGACGCTTGAGCGTGCTCATTTCGCCCACCACCCAGTCGAGAATGCTGCCGTTGTCCTTGCGACGCGACGAGCGGTCGGCGTTGGTCGAGCCCGCCCCGAAGAGCAGGTCGAACGCCGCCCGCGGGTTGCGGATCATGGGGAGCGGATCGTTGGGCGACGCCCAGCTGATCGTGTCGGTGTACGCGCACGAATAGTTGTACGTGCAGCCACCCGCCTGATCGAGATTCTCGATGCACAGCTGCATCGAGGGAATCGGCGTGTCCTGCCCGATCTTGCGCGCGACGATCTGATCGAAGCTCGTCCCGACGAACAGATCGGACCCCTGCGTCTGCTTGGGGTGCGACTGCGTGAGGAACACCGCGCTCGAACGGAAGTGATCGCCGCCGATTTCCGGCGCGTCGAACGCTTCGGCCATGCGCACGTCGGTGTTGCTCACGATCGTGAGATTACTGCGCCAGTCCTGCAGCGGCGCGAGCGCACTGTCGGCGGAGAACTCGAACTGACGTCCCACCCCTTCCGGCGCCCAGAGGTGACGCGACGAGCCCCAGCTGTTGCTGCCGGCCGCACCGTGCACCGACTCGATACACACGAGGCGCTGATGCCCCGCCGCGGCCGCGGCCGCACCGCTGCCACTGATGAAGCGGCGCGCCGGTTCCATGGCGTCGAGATACGGCAGGGCAACTGCGGCACTCATTCCCTTCAGGAACGTCCGGCGTTCCAGCGTCTTCTGCGTGAGAAATTGCATGGGCGTAGCTCCTGTCGGGTTCAGTTCTGATTGGCGTCGGCCGCAATCGGCTCGGCGCGCTTGGTCTGGAAGGCCTTGCTGTTCACGACGCCCATGACGAACGCCGACATCTTGTAGTTCTGCTTGCCCGCATCACGCACGATGGCGCGTACGGTGGGCATGTCGTAGTCCTCGACGCGACGGCCGAGGGCATACGCCATGAGGTTTTCGGTGAAGTTCCGCATGAGCGGCAGCGGACGCTTGAGCAACGCCTTCGTGAGATCCGCCGTGGTGGTGATCGGCGTGCCGTCGTACAGGTTGCCGCGCGTGTCGAGCTTCGCGCCGTTCTCGCGGTAGCGCAGCTTGCCGGTCACGTCGAAGTTGTCGAGCGCGAGCCCGATGGGATCCATGAAGTTGTGGCACGACTTGCAGGTGGGATTCGCACGATGCATTTCCATGCGCTCCCGCGTCGTGAGCTGCTTGCCGTCCTTGGCGCCCACCGTCTGCTCGAGGTCGGGGACATTGGGCGGCGGCGGTGGCGGCGGCGCTCCGAGCAGCACTTCCATGACCCACTTGCCGCGCAACACGGGGCTCGTGCGGTTGCCGAGCGACGTCTGCACGAGCACGCTGCCCTGGCCGAGAATGCCGCGACGCTGATCGTCGGCGTAGGCGACTTTGCGGAAGTGCGAGCCCGACACGTTCGGAATGCCGTAGTGCTTGGCGAGCCGCTCGTTCACGTACGTCGAGTCGGAGGTGAAGGCGGTGAGCACGCTGCGATCCTTGCGAATCATATCCACGAAGAAGAGTTCGGTCTCCTTCTGCATGGCGGCCCCGAGCTGCGAATCGTAGTCGGGGAAGAGGAACGCGTCGGGCTTCACCTTGTCGAGGTCCTGCAGGCGGAGCCACTGTGACGCGAAGCGCGTGCTCAACGCTTCCGCACGCGGGTCGGCAAGCATGCGCTTCACTTCGGCGTTGAACACGGTCGGCTGCGACAGGCGACGCGTGCGCGCGAGCGTGAGGAGCCGTTCGTCGGGGATGGTGCTCCACATGAAGAACGAGAGGCGCGTGGCCAGCTCGAGATCATCGATGCGGAAGTCCTTCCCTTCGGCGACACCGGCGGGCGTCTTCTCGAAGCGGAAAATGAAGTACGGGCTCGCGAGCATGGCCTGCATGCCAAGTCGCACGCCTTCTTCGAAGCCTTCGGTCGTGCCCGACTTCGCGCCCTGATCGTAGAACTTCATCAGCGCGTCGCGGTCGTTGTTCGTGAGCGGCCGGCGATAGGCGCGCGTTGCGAGGCGCTCGAGAATGCTCTGTGCACAGACGCGCTGCGCCGCCGCGGCCTTGGGCGCGCAGGAAAAAATTGCGCGGCGGCTCGGCGAATCGGACAGGCCCAATACCTTGGTCGGTCCCGACACGAGCACGTCCATGAGGTAGGCGGGCTCGGTGGTACCGGCGGAGCCATTGCCCTGCGAGGCGCGCGACCACTCATGTGGCTTGATGAGATCTTCGTACGGGCCGTCGATGTTCTTGGCGAACGCAATCGACACCGAGCGCTGACCGCCCTTGATGGTGATGGGCTCGGTGAGCAGGTAGTCGGCACCGAGCGGCAGGTCGGCCGACTCGTTGTTGCGATTGATGCCGCGGTCGTAGCGAAGCAGCGCCACGCGGTTGCCATCGATGGAGACGTCGACGTCTTCGGTGGGGCGACCCACGCCACCACCGACGTTGACGCGAATCTGGTACACCCCGTCGGCGGGGAAGGTGTGCTTGATGACCATGCCGCCGCGCGTGCCGTACGGGGTGCCTTCGACATGATCCCACGGATGCTGCGACGTGAACGGCGACGTCTTGTAGAGCACCTGCTGGACACCGGTCTTCGTATCGCCGATGGCCATGCGGCTCACCGCGGCGGCGGCGTTGAGGTAGCCCTCCAGCAAGGTGGGGGAGAGCGCCTGCACATCGGAGATGTTGTCGAAGTTGGCGCTCTTGGTGTCGAGCGGCAGCCAGTCGCCGGCGTTCACGTCGAGTCCGATGAGATCGCGCAACACGCGCTCATACTCGGGGCGATTGAGTCGCTGGAAGGAGCGCGTGCCAGGATTGACCGGCACGGCGTCCATCGTCTGCTCAAGCGTTTCGACGAGCGCGAGGAGGGTGTCACCGGTGGGACGCTTCGATCCCGGCGGCGGCATCATCTCCGCGCGCAGCTTGCGGATGATTTTTTCCGTGGCGTCGCTGTCGGTCGCCTTGGCCATGCTGTAGCCGCGGAGATTGAGATTGCCGCGACGCATCGTGGGGTTGTGGCACTGTCCACAGTAGCGCTGCACCGTGCTGTCGAGCGCGGCGACGGCCATGCCGCGCGCGCCGAACTTGGCGGGCGCCCGCGTGGGCGTGATGGACCGGGACAGGACCGGATGCGTCGCTGCCACCGGTGCACGCGGCGGCGTGACGGGTGTAGCGCGTTCTCGAATTGCAGGAAGCGGATCATGGGCGAGCAACGAGGAGATCATCGTTGCCGCTGCCGTGACTCCGGACCACGCGAGCAGAACCTTCATGCCAGCTACTCCACAGATTGCGCATGGACACTGCATCGCGGGGCGGTGCACTGCGTCATGCGTCGTCTACCGAAAACGCGCTGCGACCTGCTGAACGAGCGTTGGGGGCGTCAGCTCCGACGGGGGGGAGATCGGAGCGATGTGCGCTTTTGTAAAATACGCGGGGGAGGGACAACTCGCTGTGACAGCTCGAGTGTTCCACATTTGGGTCGTGGTCGGGGGACGGGGGACGGGGGTGGGGGTCGGGGTACGGCCACGACAGTCGGGGTACCGCTACCACAGTCGGGGCACTGCCACCACAGTCGGGGTCGATAAACAGTCGGGGTCTCCGTCGGGTCGGGCGCTCCGCTGCGCTGGCGCGTCGGGGTCGGGGATAAAGTGTCGGGGCTGCCCCGACCCCGACCGCGACATTTGAGCCCAGACCTCGACGCGCCAGCGAAGCGGAGCGCTCGACCCGACAGAGACCCCGACTGTTTTGAGACCCCGACCGTCGTGGCAGTGCCCCGACTGTGGTAGCGGTGCCCCGACTGTCGTGGCTGTACCCAGACCGCCACCCCCAACCCCGACCACGACCAGGACCAGGAGAGGCTACGCCACCACCACGCGCGGCAAAAGCAGCGCCCTCAGCACGTCATGCACCGGCGTCGGCACGCCATACTGCGCACCGAGTCGCACGACGGCGCCGGTCTGCGCGTCGAATTCGGAAGGGCGCCGCGCCTCGAGATCGCGCGCCATGCTCGTCCGTTCGTCCGGCGGCAAACTATCGTACCGCTTCCAGACATTCGCCTTTGCGTCGGCTGGCCACTCCACCCCAACGCGTCGGCCCACCGCGATCACTTCGTCGAGGGCGGCATCGACGAGGGCGCGCGTTTCCGGCACCGATCGTACGGTGCCGAACGACTCGTCGGCGGCGGCACACACTAACCCGATGGGCTCGATAAAGAGAAACTTCTCCCACAGCGCCACGGCCATGTCGGCGGAAACCAGGGCCTGCATGCCGGCGCCGTTGATGGCGTCGGCGATGGACGGGATGGCGCCTCCGACGGCGGCGGCGGGGGGATGGCCGGCGCGGACGCCGAACTCCAGATGCGGCACGACGGCCATGTGCCGGATGCGCCCGGGTGCCGATTGCCCCGCAATCACTCGGCAGACGCCCTCGAGTACGTGGGCATCCCCAAGTTCCCGGGCGAGCAGCACGCTCGCCTCGACGCCGTTCTGCAGCGGAATGACCGCCGTGTGCGGCGCGAGCAGCGGGCGAAGCGACGGCGCGATCGCCGCCACCTGCGTCGCCTTCACCCCCACAAGCACCACATCGACGGTGCCGATCGTGGCAGGATCGTCCGTCACCTGAACCGAAGGGAGGTGCACGTTTCCGTGCACACTCTCCAGGGTCAGTCCTTCAGTGCGCAGCACGTTCAGGGTCGTCCCACGTGCCACGAACGTCACGTCGTGACCGGCGACGATGAGGCGGGCACCGAAGACGCCACCCACCGCACCGGCGCCAATCACGGCGAATCGCATACGGCTCAGTTCTTGGTGAGCGAGAAACCGGCGATGTGCGCGTCGGTGTTGTGCCCCATGCGGAAGCCGACCACACCATCGGTCGTCTTGAGCTTGCCTTCGCCGGTCACTTCGGCCTTGGTGTAGCTCGCGACTTCCTTGCCATTGATGATGCAGCTCACCTTGTCGCCCTTCACCGACATCGCGATCTCCTGCGTCACCGGCTTGCCCTTGGCTTCCGCCTTGTTCACCGCTTCGCTGGCGCCGCCACGCGGACCGTTCATCTGGAAGGGCGCCGGTCCGAAGCCGCGCACGATGAAGTTGCCGTTACCGTACGCCGCGCAGTAGAGATAGCTGGCGCCTGCTGCGCCCATGTCGTTACCGGCCATGACGATGCCGTACGGGTGCGGATGGTTGTTGAGCCCCATGTACTCGCGCTCGGAGAAGGTCGCCTTGACCGTGTAGTCACCCTTGGCTTTCATCGACGGGTTCCAGTACGTGATGGCGGGGCCCGTGGTGGCGTGCATGCCGGCGCCCATACTCACGAACTTGGCGCTGTCCACGGTGAGTCCGGCCTTCGCTTCCTTCGCGTCGACGACGCCCATCCAGCCCTTCATCTGGATCCCGCCCTTCACGGCGGTCGACTTCTCGTTGTCCTGCGCCTGCGACAGCTGTGGCACGAGGGCCAGTACAAGTGCCGCGGCGGCACTCTGCATAAAACGCGACATGGGTAACTCCGTTGCTGCGGTAGGGTGATTCGGTGGGAGGGGTAATACTCGCCCATTCCCACAAGGATGCAACTCTCGCCCTCGATCCGTGGACCCAACGGGGTTCAGAGCGAAGCGCGTGCAACCTGGTCGGCGTAGCTTCTCCCGGCCATTGCCCGTACCCCCAACGGACACGCCGCTGCCGCGATGGCCCCCAAGATGCCGGGGCAGGAGGCCATGCCCACCGCATGGACGGTCTACTGGGGAACGGCCGACGCCGACGCCACGGTTGCCCACATCGAAGCCAACGGCGGACGCATCATGGTGCCGCCCATGGACATCCCCGGCAGCGGGCGCATGGCGATTGCCGTCGACCCGGAAGGCGCGGTGTTCGGTCTCTGGCAGGCCGCTCCGTTCATCGGCGCCGAGATCGAGGGCGAGCCCGGCGCGATCTGCCGGTGCGAGGTGAACTCACGCAACGCCGCCAGCAACGGCGCGTTCTACACCAACGTGTTCGTCCTGGCGGCGCAGCCGTTGGACATGCCCGGTACCGGGTACCACACCCTCATTCCCGCCACGGGCGGCGAGCCGGTGTGCGGCGTGCTGCAGATGGACGAACACTGGGAAGGGATCAACCCCAACAGGCTTCCCTACTTCGCGGTGGAGCATCGCGATCGGGCGAACGAGATCTTTGAGCGGCACGGCGGAGTGTTCATCGCGGGGCCCATTCCCGACCCCCCACGGACGCGTGATGATTGCGCGAAATGCGCAAGGGGCGCACGTCGCCTACATGGGAGCGTGAACTGCGGTTTGGGTGAACGACGGGAGGGGAACGACGGGAGGGGAAAAACGGGAGGGTGAAAACGGGAGGGGAACAACGCGAGGGCAACCACGACCCCGCAACCACGACCCCGCAACCACGACCCCGCAACCACGACCCCGCAACCACGACCCCGCGACAACGACCCCGACCACGACAAGGAAACCACGCGAGGGCAACGACGAATGGTCGTGGTCGGAGGAGCTGTCACGGGGTCGTGGTTGCCCTCCCGTTTTCACCCTCCCGTTTTCACCCTCCCGTCGTTCCCCTCCCGTCGTTCCCCTCCCGTAGTTCACCCAAACCGCAGTCAGACAGCTCAGCCCTCCGTACCACCTTTCAACTGCGGCACTCCATTGGTCGCCGAGGACTGCAGCAGCCCCGTCGCCGAGTAAATGGCGAGCTTCTCGCGCGTGTCCACGATGTCGAGATTGCGCATCGTGAGCTGTCCAATGCGATCGAGCGGCGAGAAGTATTCCTGCCCCTTCTCCATCGTGAGACGCTCGGGCTTGTACGTCAGGTTCGGGCTCGACGTGTCCATGATGGAGTAGTCGTTGCCGCGACGCAGCTCGATGGTCACTTCACCGGTCACGGCGCGCGCGACCCAGCGCTGGGCGCTTTCGCGCAGCATGAGCGACTGCGGGTCGAGCCAACGTCCCTGATACAACAGGCGACCAAGCTTCTTGCCGTTCATGCGGTACTGCTCGATCGTGTCTTCGTTGTGAATGCCCGTCACCAGGCGCTCGTACGCAATGAAGAGCACCGCGAGGCCCGGCGCTTCGTAAATGCCGCGGCTCTTCGCTTCGATGATGCGGTTTTCGATCTGGTCGGTCATGCCGAGTCCGTGCCGTCCGCCAATGACGTTGGCTTCGGTGAACAGCTCGAGCGCGCTGCCGAACTCCTGTCCGTTGATGGCCACCGGGTAGCCTTCTTCGAAGCGGATGGAGACCGTCTCGCGCTTCACCTCCACGTCGTCGCGCCAGAACGCCACGCCCATGATGGGGTGCACGATGTGCATCCCCTTGTTCAGGAACTCGAGATCCTTCGCTTCGTGCGTCGCGCCGAGGATGTTGGAGTCGGTGCTGTACGCCTTCTCGACGGACATCTTGTACGCGAAGCCCGACTTGATGAGATACTCCGCCATCTCCGTGCGGCCGCCCAGTTCGTCGATGAACTGCTGATCGAGCCACGGCTTGTACACGCGCAGACTGGGATTGGTGAGCAATCCGTAGCGGTAGAAGCGCTCGATGTCGTTGCCCTTGAACGTGCTGCCGTCGCCCCAGATGTTCACGTCGTCTTCGCGCATGGCGGCAACGAGCATCGTGCCCGTCACGGCACGGCCGAGCGGCGTCGTGTTGAAGTACGTCTGGCCAGCGGTGCTGATATGAAACGCCCCGCACTGCAGCGCGGCCAACCCCTCGGCTACCAGCTGCGAGCGGCACTCGATCAGGCGCGCCTTCTCGGCGCCATACGCCATCGCCTTGCGCGGAATCTCGTCGTAGTCCGACTCGTCGGGCTGCCCGAGGTTGGCCGTATACGCGTACGGAATGGCACCCTTTTCGCGCATCCAATGGAGCGCCGCGCTGGTGTCGAGACCGCCGGAGAAGGCAATACCGACCTTTTCGCCGGCAGGGAGTCGCTGAAGGATGTTGGCCACGGAGTACTCGGTGCTCGAACGGGACAGGAAGAATGAACGCTCAAAGCTAGCATGATTCGGCACCAGTCCGTAGCATGGTCACACGTTTAGCCGACGGTGGTTCTCGACGTGATTGTGCAAATGGTTATCAGTTTTGCCCCGAACCGCAGGCGACAGCTGCCTCCCCGCTGGCTGCTCCGCATTCCCCGCCCCGTTCGGCTACCGCTCGCGGCCGACCTGCTGCTGCTCATCCCGCGCGTGGTCTGTGGCGTCATGCTCACCGTCTAATTCGGCGCGCCCGCGTTCGGTCTCCCGTGGTCTCCGCCTGAGAACGGTCTGGGTTTCTTCGAAGTGGCGTACGGGTTCCCCTCGGACGTGGCGGCTGGACCATGCTGCCGGCTGCGTACGATCGCACGGTGCTGTATGTCGTTGATGTCTCGGCCGTGCCCACCGTGTCGAGCGTGGGTCTTCGCGGCGCGGACCGACCGCTTTCCCGGCCAAACGACACGCCGCTCACGCCGGTGGCCGACAGCGCCGGACTGTATACCGCGACGGTGACCGCGAAGACCGCTCGCCTCACGACCGGGGTGAAGGTCGTCGTGAACGGCACGTTCGAGTTCTCGGACTCGCAGGATGACAGCAACCGGCACGTGTCGCTGCCCCAGACCACCACCGGCGGTGACACGATTCGTTTTCGTGCAACCCACGACAAACGCTAGGGATGTGCTTGACAGCGCGCGCGTCGTGACGCAATTCGGGTCCATCGTTTCTGCGGTGGACCCTTTGCATTGAGGCCTCGGCGGCATGCAGCTCGAGCGACCGTACTTCCCCATCATCTACGTGCGCGGCTATGCCATGACCGGCGGCGAAGTGGAAAACACTGTGGCCGATCCGTACATGGGGTTCAATGTGGGCTCCACCAAACTGCGGCAGCGGTATCCGCGCTCCGTGGTGCGGCACATTTTCGAGTCGCCGCTCGTGCGTCTCATGAAGGACGAAGGCTATCGCGACACGTTCGCCGACGGCGCAGAGATCCCCGATGGCGCCGAGCTGTCGTCGCGTTCGGTGTTCATCTATCGCTACTACGACGACGCCTCCAAGGAGCTCGGACGTGGGACGCGCGGTGAGATCGAGGGGTACGCGCAGGGACTGCTGGAGCTGGTGAACACCCTGCACGACCGCTATGCGCCCGGTGATCGTGCGCAGCACGGCGCACAAACCGACGCATTTCGCGTGTATCTCGTGGCGCACTCGATGGGTGGGCTCATCTGCCGCTCCCTGCTGCAGCAGCTGTCGCGCAACGACCGACGCATCGACAAGGTGTTCACCTATGCCACACCGCACGGGGGAATCGACCTGCGCGGCATCGGCAACGTGCCGGGGTTCGGCTTCAATCAATCCGACACGTTCCACGAAACACGTATGCGCGAGTATCTCTCGCTGGCCACCGACACGCCCGTGAACTCGCTCGACGGTGCTTTCCCCGAGGAGCGGTTCTTCAGTCTCGTGGGCACGAATCACGACGACTACGGCCTCGCCAAGTACGCCGTTGGCCCCATGAGCGACGGGCTCGTACGCATCCCCAACGCGTACGTCGCCGATACACCGCGCGCCTTCGTGCACCGTTCGCATTCGGGGCACTACGGTATCGTCAACTCGGAGGACGGCTATCAGAATCTACGGCGCTTCCTCTTCGGCAACGTGCGCGTCGACGCCTTTCTCGATGTGCAGGAGCTCATGCTGCCCCCTGCGGTGCAGGAACAGAAAGACCGCGGATACGCCATTCGTGCCGACTATCTCATCGATATCGTTGCGCGGGTGCGTGGTGCACGCTGGGATCTGCACCGACGCACCAACGACGAGGGGTCGGCGGTGCTCGTGGACTACGACAAGCACGTGCGCGCGCGACAGCCGCTGCACCTGGCGAGTGTCTTTCTGTCGAATGCCGCGCGCGTCGATACCGATCGTCCCACGCTGGGCTTCTCACTCGACATCGGGGTGCAAGTCCCCGAGTATCTGGTGGATGGCGTACCATTCTGGAAACGCGATCACTACGATGGCGGCTTTCTGTTTCGCGACAAGGTGAATCTCGAAGCGTTCCTTGCCCCGGGCACCGGTTGGTCGCTGCGTTATGGATGGGACACGCACGGCCCCAATGCCGTGCATCACTCCGCTGCTGCCGAGAACCCGCTGCCGGAGAGCTGGGTATTCGAAGTACCGGTCATGCAGGACACGCGTCCCGGTATCCGTGCCGTATTGCGCCTCGAGACGCGTCCCTGGAACAACGACTGACGATCACTATGCCCATCATCACGCCGCTGTCCCGCCGCGACGCGCTCGCGCACTTGAGCGCACTGTTCACCCTGCCCTTCGTGGAGTGGCCGTCGTGGTCGTTGGCAGCCGATCCACTTGGTGGTACCATTGCGCAGTATCAGGCAGGACGTCTACGCGGCGAGTATACCGCGCTCGACGTCACCACACGTGCGCTGGACCGCTGCCGCACGAGTGGCGCGGCGCTGCACGCGATCGACACGCTTTCCGCAAGCGCGCACGCCGAGGCGCGTGCCTCCGATGCACGGCTGCGGAGCAAGACGCTGCGTGGTCCGCTCGATGGTGTGCCGCTCTTTGCGAAGAGCATTTACGACATGGAGAGCACGACGACGTCGGCATCGAGCGCCGAGTGGGCGCGTCTCTTTCCGCAGCGTGTGTCGCGTGATGCCATCGAGGTCACGCGTCTCCGTGCTGCGGGTGCGGTCATTCTTGGCAAGACGGCGGCCGACGATTTTGCCTATCGCGGCAACGGCACCTCGAGCTTCACCGGACAGGTGCTCAACCCGCACGATCGCACAGGGCTGCGCACGCCCGGTGGCTCGAGTGCCGGCTCAGCCGTTGCGGTCGCCTGCGGCATGGCGTTCTGTGCGCTCGGCACCGACGACGGCGGCTCCAACCGTATTCCCGCGCAGTTCACCGGCGTCGTGGGCGTGAAGCCCACCTTCGGACTGGTGCCGCGCAGCGGGGTCATTCCCACCTGGCCAGTACTCGACACGCACGGCCCGCTCGCGCGCTCGGTCGCCGATGCGGCGCTCATGCTCGACGCCATTGCCGGCCACGATGCGGACGACGCGCTGTCGCTGCGCGGCACGTGGCGTCGCGGCACGTTGGGCGCGCTTTCAATTAGCACGTTGCGTGGCGCGCGACTGGGATTTGTGGAGTTGCACGCGCCACGCGCACAGATGACCGCGGACTGTCTGCGCGTACTCGACGCGGCACTCGCCGATTGCACCGACGCCGGTGCCATTGTCGAGAGCTACGCGCCACCGGTGGACCGCGTGACGTACCGCGAGCAGTTCGCCACCTTCGCGCGCGAACGCGGCGATGTTGCGCCCAACGCGAACTCGCCGGCCGCCACGGCGAACGCGCTCCGCCGCTATTTCCAACGACAGGGTGTCGATCCGAACGACGCCGCGCAACGTGGGCTCGCGTCGTATCGTGCTTTCTACGATGTGCTTCCCGCCGAGTGGCCCGCTATGGACGCGCTGATGGCACAGCCGTACGAAACCGATGCGGCGTCGGTGAGCTTTCTGCGCTCGCGCGAGACCGCAGTGTCACAGCTCGCGGCGCACATGAAGGCGCGCAGCATCGATGCGATGATCTACCCAACGATGCCCTTTCAGGCACCCAACGCGAGCGATGCGTGGCCCGATGTGCGCACGCCGCTTGGCTACGGTAACTGGCTTGGCCTTCCGGAGATTTCGGTGCCGGCGGGCTACTCTGCCGACGGGATGCCGGCGGGGAATCTCAGCTTCGTGGGGTTGCCGGGGAGTGATGCGAGGTTGTTCGCGCTGGCTGCGTCCTACGAAGCGGCTAGTGGGAGGTTCAGGGCGCCCGCTTTGTAGTACTGCGGTACGGCAACGGCGGTTCGGGTTTGGAACTGCTACTGCGGTTGATGGACTGCTACTGCGGTTCAGGACTGCCCCTGCGGTTGGGGAACACGGCGGTTCGGGTCGCTGCGGAAGGCGCCGACCGGCTTCGCCGGTTCGGCGCCGTTCTTTGGTGGTTGGGTAACTGCCACTGCAGTCGCAGTGAGACAACCACCAAGGATTGCGCCCGCCGGCTTTGCCGACGGGCGCTTCCATATCAACCCGAACTGCAGTGCACCTCAACTGCGGTTGCGGTCCAGAACCGCAGTGGCAGTCCATCAACCGCAGTAGCAGTTCCAAACCCGAACCGCAGTTGCCCACCCGCATTTCCCTGGTTCAGCGACGGACAAACAGCGCCTTGGGGATCATGACGTGCACGCCCATGGTACCATCAACCAGCTGCGTGATGCGCACGTCGCACCCGGTGCTCACGAGCTGATACGCGTCTTCGCGTGGCAGTTTGTATACATCACCGAGCAACGCGATCGCTTCGCGCACGGCGATCTTGGCGGCCACGGTGAGGTTGCTGTCGGCGGCCATCGCAATCCAATGCGTGCGCGTTTCGCCACGCGGCCAGGTGAGCTTCATGTCTTTGCGCACGATAAGCTGCAGCGTGCCGCGCAGTGCGGTTTCGAGCGCCGTGATGTCGACCTCGCCATCACCTTGCGCAGCGTGTCCGTCGCCGATGTGCAGCAGCGCCCCGGCGACATTCACCGGGATGTAGAGCACGGTGCCTGCGGTGAGCTCCTTGTTGTCGAGATTGCCGGCGTGCATGCCAGGCGGCGCACTGTTGATGCGGCCGCGCGCCACCGGCGGCGCGACGCCTACGCTGCCGAAGAACGGGCGCAGGGGAATCTCGATCCCCAGGGTATCGTCGAAGTGCCCGACCATGCGCTGCGCATCGAGCGGAATGATCTTCGAGCGCGTCGTGTTGGGAAAGTCTTCAGGAATGAAGCCGCTGCGCGAAGAGAAGCTGTTGCACGCGTAGGGAATGGCGAGGTCGACGGCATGAAAGCGCACCTCGAGCACGTCACCGGGCTGCGCGCCATTCACATACACGGGCCCGGTGAGCACATGGCCGCCGGGCCCGCGCTTGAGCGTTCCAGCCGTAACGGCCGCCTGAATGGCGCGAATGGTCGGCTCCACGGTCCCCGAGTCCTTCCCCGCCTGCAACAACCGCGTGCCGCAGGTCGACACCGTGCTCACATCGAGCAGATCGCCCGACGCCATGCGCAGCACCGGCGCCGCCTCGGGGTCATAACCGCCGTTCACGACGGTCGTGGGTGACGGCCGCAATGTATGCGTCGCCTGCGTCGGCGTTGGCGCCCAGAACGGCGCGGTGGTCGCTTTGGGGGCGCAGGCGGCCGCCACGAGTGCGAGTGCTGCGAATCGATGTGTGCGCATCCGGCTAACGTAGCACTTGGGACTGCGGTTGGGGTTGAACTGCTACTGCGGTTCGGGTTTGGAAGTGCCACTGCGGTTGATGGACTGCCACTGCAGTTCTGGACTGCACCTGCGGTTGGGGAACACGGCGGTTCGGGTCTCTGCGGAACGCGCCGACCGGCTTCGCCGGTTCGGCGCCGTTCTCTGGTGGTTGGATAACCGCCACCGCAGTTGCAGTGAGACAACCACCAAAGAATGCGCCCGCCGGCGAAGCCGGCGGGCGCTTCCATATGAACCCCAACTGCAGTGATCCTCAACTGCCGTTGCGGTCCAGAACCGCAGGTGCAGTCCATCAACCGCAGTAGCAGTTCCAAACCCGAACCGCAGTAGCAGTCAACCCCAACCGCAGTACAACAGGATTAGAAGACCGCGTGTTCTCCCCGGTCATCAGCAATCTCTCCCCGCAACAACCGCGCGTAATGCGACGCCAACGTCTCACCGCCGAACGACGGCGTGGCGTCGGCATCGTAGCGTTGCGCCACCGGGTCCCAGAGCAACATCGACTCCGTCGCGTAGTACCGGCCAATGGCCGCGAACTCCGCTTTGTCGCGCAGCGGCGGGATGACCATGCCGAGTGTACGCAGCACGCCAATGATGCCGTCGAACATCGCCACGGGGACGCGTGTGAAGCGTGGCGGTTTGCCCGCCAGCGTGAACAACAACTCACCCTGCTGCCGTAACGTCACGGCGGGACCGGGGCCCCCAATGGGCAGCACGCGATTGGCGCGTGACGCATCAGTAAGGCAAGTCGCGAGGAACTCGGCGAGATCGTCGTCACTGATGGGCTTGCAGGCCGTCAGCGTGCCGTCGCCGAAGAGCAGAAATGGCTTGCCCTGTTGCACCCGCTTTACTTGCCCCGAAATGCTTTTGAAGAACGCCGTGGGACGCACGATGGAATACGTGAGCCCCGAGGTCATAAGCGCCTTCTCGAACGCGAGCTTCGCGTGTTGAAACGCCAGCAACGGCTTCTGGACGCAAATGGCCGACAGCAATACGAACTGCGAAACACCTGCGGCCTTTGCGGCCTGCAGCAGATGCTGCTGCGCATCATGATCGACGGCCCACGCATCCTGCGACCCACCGGTGCGCGACGCCATGCAGCTCACCACGGCCTCGAATCGTTCACCGCACAACCCGTCGCGCGCGATGCTCTCGGCTTTGGTCACGTCGCCTGTGCGCACGGTTGCGCCGGGAATCACCACGTCACGGCCACGCTTGGCGCGTACGAAGCACACCACCTCGTGTCCATGGCGCACGAGCGCGCGCACCGTCGCGCGGCCAATGGTGCCAGTGGCACCCACCATGAACACGCGCTTGGGGGGCGCAGCTGCGGCCGCCCTGGGCTCCGCCCGTAACTGCGCGAGCAGCGCGCGCCCGTCGGGCCAGTCGCCCAGCCCACTGTCGCCATTGATGTGTCCGCGCGCGCCGACATCGACGAACTCGCTTCCCCACGCGGCAGCATACGCACGCGCCGTTTCGATCGTGCAGTACTCGTCGTTCGTGCTCGCTACCACGATGCTGCGAAACGGGAGTCGTTGCAGCGGCACCGGCGAAAACCCGCTGGGACCGGCAGGATAGGCAGGGCCGTCAGGATCACTGGGCGCCACCAGCAGTGCGCCGCGGACCTTGGCCAGTGCGGCCGGACTCGCGCTGCGCGCCCACGCAGCCACCGTGATGTTCGACGAGCTATGCGCCACCAGCACCACGGGCCCGTCGTGCGCCACCACCGCCGCGTCGAGCACCGCCGCCCAATCGCTGCAGCGGGGCGTCGCCCAGTCGGCCTGCACGAGGCGTCGGCAGGTGGGGTCGGTGCGCTCCCACACACTCTGCCAATGGTCAGGGCCGGAGTTGTGGAGCCCCGGCAGCAGGAAGGCGGTAATCGGCGTCATGGCCGTCAAAGATAACGCGCGACTGCTGGCGACCGGAGCGCCATAGGCGGAAATTGGAGGGAGCCGTTCACACTCCCTTCGTCTCGAGCGCCAACGTATGCCTCCCGTCCTCCCCACGCCTATTGTCAGCACCGCATGGCTCGCCGCGCATCTGCACGAGCCGTCGCTGCGCGTCTTCGACGCGAGCTGGTATCTGCCGTCGGCAGGGCGGAACCCGCGTGAGGAGTTTGCGACCGCACACATCCCCGGCGCCGTCTACGCGGACCTCGACGCACTGGCCGACGAAACCGCGCCATTTCCCCACACGCTTGCCGCACCCGACGTGCTGGCGCAGCGGCTGGGCGCCCTCGGTATTGGCGACGACACCCTCGTGGTGGTGTACGACAACTCCGGCCAGCACTTCAGCGCCCCGCGCCTCTGGTGGATGATCAAGACACTCGGCCACCACAATGTCGCCGTCCTCGACGGTGGCCTCGTGGCGTGGCAGCGGGAACAGCGTCCTGTGTCTCCCAGTATCACGTCGTACACACCGGCGCACTTCACTCCATCATTTGACGCGTCGCGGTGGCGCGACCTCGAGGCCATGCGCGCCACCGTCAGTGGTGGACGTGAGCAGGTAGTCGACGCGCGCTCACTCGGACGATTCAGCGGCAGCGAAGCGGAGCCGCGTGCCGGTGTGCGCGGTGGACACATGCCCGGCGCGCACCATGTGCACTACGCCTCGGTGGTGCACAGCGACGGTAGCCTGTTCGGCGCCGACGATCTGCGCGCGCGCTTCATCGATGCGGGTGTCGACATCAACGCACCCATTACGGCCAGTTGCGGCACGGGCATTACGGCGTGCGCCGTGTTGCTCGCGCTCGATGTGGCCGGCGCCAGGCACACCGCGCTCTACGACGGCAGCTGGACCGAGTGGGGAAGCCAGAGCGACACGCCGGTCATCACCGGCTGACGGCGCTACTCGATGATCTGCGTGCGCGTGATGTAATCGAGCGCCGGAAACCATCGCGTGAAATACCGGTTCCCCTGACGCACGCCGCGGCTGGCATTCGGCTCTTCGCCATACTCGGCGTTGAGCCGCTCCACCACGTCCATCCCTTCTACCACGGTGCCGAAGGGCGTGAAGAGTTTCTGACCGTCGAGCTTTTGTGCGTTCTCACCTGTGCTGATGAACAGCTGCGTCGATCGTGAGTGTGGCCCGTTGGCCGCAAACGCCAGCGTACCCTTGCGGTTGCTCGTGCGCATCACGTCGTCAGCAAAGGTGGCGGTGTCCCACACGGCGTTGACATCGGGATTGCCGTGAATGCCGAACTGCGCAATGAACCCCGGCACCATGCGAAAAAAGCGCACATCGGCGAAGTAGCCGTTGGAGACCAGCTCGAAAAAGCGGTCGGCCGAATGCGGTGCGAGGGCGCGCTTCACCTGCACCACGAACGGCCCCTTGTTCGTTTCGAAACGGACACGGAACTGCGCAGGACTTTTCAGCGGCGTGGGCGACGGCGGCGCAATAGCGGGCGCCGCTGCGCGATTGGCGGTACTATCTGTGATCGGCGGGCGCTCCGCCGCTGGCCCGCATGCCGCGACGGCAACACCCGTCGCCGTGGCGAAGGCCAGCAGCGCCGCCCGCGTGCTCTGCGTAGTCAGTGTCAGCATGTGCAGAAGTTATCCACCGGCTCTTCCCTCCGCTCCCCATCATGCGCCCATCTCTGTTGCTGGCAGCCTTGCTGCTCCCGGCTACCCTCGCGGCTCAGCCGTCTCCTGCGCTCACGCTCTGGAAGGCCAATCGGCCGGCGTTCGGAATTTTCGTGCCCAGCGAGCGCGCGCCTGGGGCCACCGACGCGAACGGTAAGCGACTACCGCCGCTCTACACCGCTGACGGCGCCAAGACGCTGGGCGCCAACCCGCTGCTCGACTATCTCTTTCTCAATCTCGAAGGCGGCTACGACATCGAGGCCGTGAAGGCCATGGTCGCCGGGCTGAAGGCCAGCACCGGACATCCCACGCTGCTGGTACGTATCCCCACCATTGCCGACGCAGGCGCAGAGCTCACGCGGGCGCGTGTCAGTGACGTGTTGTCGCTGGGCGCAGATGGTGTCGTCATTCCGCACGTGCGCAGCGCTGACGAAGCCAAGCTGGCAGTGAGCTTTTTTACTGCGGTCAAGGCCAACGTCTGGTCGCCCAAGAACACGAAAGGCACGGTGGTCGCCATGCTCATGATCGAAGACAAAGGCGCCGTGCAGGAAACCGACGCCATTGCGGCAGTGGAAGGGTACAGCCTGCTCTCGTGCGGCATTGGCAGCCTCACGCGCGACATGGGCGGCGACGCACCAGGCGCCGAGACGGCGTGCAAGCACGTGCGCGACGCCGGCGCGAAGAAGGGCATGCCGAGCATGATGACCGCCAACGACAAGACCATTGCCGACCGCATTGCCAAGGGCTATTTGGGATTGCTTATGGCCGGCTCCACCGAACAGACCGACGCCATCATCCGCACCGGTCGCGAACTCGTACAACGGAAGTGATCGCCATGACAACATTCCGCACAACATTCCGCACACTCGTCACGGGCGCGCTGCTCTCGGCCGCGAGCGCCTCATCACTGTCGGCGCAGGCACCCGCCGAGATTCCCGCGAAGTACCGTGACATTGCCAACCGTATCATTGCGGCCGCGCAGGCCGACAGTGCCGCCGCGTGGAATCGCATTGCCGAGCTCACGGATCGTTTTGGGCATCGCTTGTCGGGCAGTGTCGCGCTCGAGCAGGCGATTGACTGGACCGTCGATGCCATGAAGCGTGATGGGCTCGACAACGTGAAGAAGGAAGCGGTCATGGTGCCGCATTGGGTGCGTGGTGAGGAATCACTCGACTTGGTGTTGCCTCGCAAGCAGCGGCTCCCCATGCTGGGCCTTGGTGGCAGCATCGGCACGCCCAAGGGTGGGATCACCGCCGAGGTGATGGTGGTGGCGAGCTTCGAAGAGCTCAAGGCGCGCGCGAGTGAAGCCAAGGGCAAGATTGTCTTGTACGACGCCGAGTGGCGCGACTACGGCTACAACGGCGCGTTCCGTCGATTGGGGGCCATCGAGGCCGCGCGTGCCGGCGCGGTAGCCAGCCTCGCGCGTGCGGCGGGTCCGTACAGCATGCGTACGCCGCACACCGGCAGCATGAGCTACGACAGCACCGTCACGCGCATTCCGCACGCGAGCGTGACGGCTGAAGACGCGATGATGATGCGCCGCATGATTGCCCGCGGACAGAAGGTGAGTGTCACGCTCACCATGAACGCGCAGACACTCCCCGATGCGCAGAGCCACAACGTCATGGGCGAACTGCGCGGCCGCGAGAAGCCCAACGAAATCGTCGTCATGGGTGGTCACATCGATTCGTGGGACGTGGGCCAGGGCGCGATGGACGACGCCGGCGGTGTCGTGGTGGCATGGGAAGCCATTCGCCTGCTCAAGAAGCTTGGGCTCACGCCGCGCCGCACCATTCGCGCGGTGGGGTGGACGAACGAAGAGAACGGCATGCGTGGCGGCAACGCGTATCGCGACATGCACAAGCAGGAGCCGCATCAGCTGGCCATCGAGAGCGACGGCGGGGTCTTCAATCCGCTCGGATTTGGTTTCACCGGGACGCCCGAAGCACGCAAGGCCGTCGAGGCGATCGGCTCGTTGCTCGTGCCCATTGGGGCCGGCAAGATCGGACCGAGTGGTGGCGGTGCGGATATCGGTCCCATCATGGCGACCGGCGTGCCGGGCATGGGGCTCGAGGTCGATGGAACGCGCTACTTCTGGTTCCACCACACCGATGCCGACACCCCCGACAAGCTCGATCCCAAGGAAGTGCAGCGCTGTGTGGCGGTCATGGCGGTGATGGCATACATCGCGGCCGATCTCGAGCAATCGCTGCGGTAAGTCAAACAAAGTGGCAGTAACCGCGCCGTCGGTGGCAAATACGACTAGCTTTCAGAGATGACCATTTCGCCACTTTACCGTCTCATTGCCGCCGACGGCAGCACGATCTCCAGCCCCACCAAGGGGACGATCGGGGGACATCGCAAGAATCGCATTTACGGGCGGCTCGACTGCAAGGCCGCCCGTCGCGCACTTGGCACCGGCCGCAGCTACGAACAGCAGCGCGTCTTCTTTGCCGACGAAGACACCGCCATTGCGGCGGGATATCGCCCCTGCGCCGTGTGTATGCCGGAGCAGTATGCGGAGTGGAAGAAGCAGCAGTAGCAGCGCGCTCAGCTGCTCGCGTCGCGACGCGCGAGTTCGCGGCGTACAGCACCGGCGCGCACTATGAGCGGGACGAGCGCAATGGAAGGCAGCATGAGCAGCGGCGCGAACGGCAACGCCTTCGCCGGGGAGCTGTTCATCAGCAGATAGACGAACACCCCCACCGCCATCAGGTCGATGGCCGCGACGTACACGACCCAGTTGGTGAGGCGCGCCTTCATGGCGTGCAGCGTTGCGGTGGGTAGCTGTGTGAGCTCGGACATGTGAGCGTAATGGGGTCGCGTTGATGGAATGACAGACCCAAAGATAGACGGCGCACGACCTTCTCGGGTTCGAAGCGCAGGAGCGCTGTTTCCGCCGTCTAGATGACGAGCGTCTGCACGTCGGTGCGCGAGAAATCGTCTCCCACATACAGCAACGGCAGTTGCCGGTCCATGGCCAATGCGTAGGCGTAGAGGTCCCCGAAGTTGAGCGACGCGGCGTGCCGGCTCGTACCAAAGCGCCGGGCGCCATCGCGCGCCAGCACCAGCTGCGGACCGTCGAACGGCACCACATCGAGGTGCAGATCCCGCACGAGCTCGTCGACGGTGATGTCTGCCGCCGTGCCGAAGCGTGCCTGCAGTACCAGCGACAGTTCGAGAATGGAACCGGCAGAGACGAGGCGGAACGCGAGCGATTCCAGGGCGCCGACCAGGCGATCAGCTGCAGGCTCGCCTAGTGCGATTGCGACCAGCGGCGACGTGGACCTCTGGATCGACCGACCCCAGCATCACGCGTTAGGTCGGTTCAAGGGGTCAGAGTCGTTGAAGGCCCCCCTTGATCACTCTTCGTTGAATTCCACGACTCAACGGCCATGGCGACGCCTCACCGCCCAAGCCATTCGCTTGGCGACCACACATGGGCCAAAACACGCGTCCGCTCAATGACTTTGATATCCAACGTGATCAGTGTCGTCTGCTCCAGCCGCGACGTGGCCACGTAGCAGGCATCGGCCCCTCGAAGGCCCAACCGCACGGCACAGGCGGCGGACTCCGTCGCCACGTCGAGCGTCAGCGGCGACATCGTCATCAGCGGCGACCGCAGCAACACGTCGGTAAGCGCTGCCGCCATATCCTCGCGGCCCGTTCGCCGGCGCACCGCGCCGCACACCTCGGGAAGAAACAGCATCGGTTGCACCATGCGGATCTGCTGACGATCGATCTCCGCGAGCACTTGAGCTGCCGCTGCATGTCCAGGCTCGTGCGCCCACAGCGCGGCCAGCCACACGGACGCGTCGATCGTCACCCGTTCAACGGCGCCCACGCTCGGCGTTAGCGGCGCAGCGGCCGACGCGGTCAACGGTCCAGCCGGCGACGATCAACGTACAACTGCTCTACGGCGCTCCCGTCGGGATGCATCTCGCTGAGCTCGGTACCGATGGCCTGGAAACGCCGCAGCCACTCCGAGGCCGCGGTCTCGTGCTGGCGTGGCGCATCCACCGCCGGTTGGTCCGCCCCGCGCGGGATAGCACCATCGGCCCACTGCTGAAAAAGCGAGGTGGCCACCTCACGCACCGTCTTTCCTTCGAGGGCGCTCCGGGCCTTCACGCGGCGATACAGGTCGTCAGGAAGCTCGATTGTCGTTTTCATCGCTGCAATGTACCCATATTTACAGGAATATGGCAGATTCGATTTGACATTTAAATGTCACATGCAATCTTTGGGGTATGCGCACCACCATCCGTCTTGAAGACCACCTGCTGCGCGAGGCGAAGGCTCACGCTGCCCGCGCCGGGTGCTCGCTGAACGAGTTCATCGAAGAGGCCGTGCGCGTCGCCCTGCTCAGCGGCGGCACCGATCAACCCACACCGCCGCCGCCGCTGCCGCTGTACCGCGGTGGGCGCGGGTTGCGTGCCGGGGTAGACCTCGACAACAACGCCGCACTGCTCGAATTGATGGACGACGACGTCTCGTGATTGCCCCGGACGTCAACGTGCTCGTGTACGCCGCGCGCGACGATGCGCCACGCCACGCGGCCTTTCGCCACTGGCTCGAGTCATCGCTGGCGGCGCCGGAGCCAGTCGGCATTTCCGAGCTGGTATTGTCAGGCGTGGTGCGGGTGCTGTTGCGTATCGTGCGGCGCTCGCGATCGAGTCTGGCGCGGAGTGGATCACGACGGATCGCGACTTTGCCCGATTTCCGGGACTGCGCTGGCGGCATCCGTTGGGTGAGTAGCGAGTACGCAATCAGCCTGGGCGCAACCATTCGACAGCAGACTCGGTGCAACTCACTCGACTTCCAGAACGGCTATACTCCAGCCGGCGCGGCCCTTTCTTCAACCGCGCTGGCCCCTCCTCCGCATTCAACCCCTCCCGGCCTCATGGTCTTCTCCAAAGACGAACTCATTGGCGCGCTCACCCACGAAGTGGGCATCGTGCGCCACCTGATTACCAAGATCACCGCCGACACGGCCGATTTCCGCGCCACCCCCAAGCAGCGCAGCAACATCGAACTGGTGCGCTACCTGGTCGTGCAGGGTCCCGTGCTCACCTCGGCCATCAAGGCCGGTGCGTTCGACGGCGCAGCGTGGGGTGCGGCGCAGGGGCAGGCGGATGCGCTCGATCTGGCCGGGCTCGACGCGCTGCTCGCCACGCAGAGCGCCTGGTTCGCCGAGCATATCGGCGCCATGAGCGACGATGACATGCGTGGCACCATTCAGCTGTTCGGTGGCCCGATGTCGCGTGGTGCGCACTTCGTGACCATGGTGCTCGCGAACTACGCCGCGTATCGCACGCAGCTGTTCTGCAGCCTCAAGCTGTGCGGCCACGAAGAGCTCAACACGTGGAACCTGTGGCGTGGCGCCGATGCGCCGACCAAGGCCTGAGCCGCACACGCGTGGCGTGCAGTACAACGAGGGCGCTCCCAGGTACGGGGCGCCCTCGTTGTCGTTTGTGCCATGCTCCGCGCCCCGCTGCGAATTACGGGGTCATCGCCGGTGGAAAGATGGGTGTCATTTTGAGATGACTCATCGTGAATGCGTACTCGTCGGCCGCAATGGCCAGCGCCTTGGTGAGCGACGAGCTGCCGTGGCCACTCGCCGTCTCGATGCGAATGAGCACCGGGTTCGCACCAACATGCGCCTGCTGCAACCGCGCCGCGAACTTGAACGAATGCGCCGGCACCACGCGGTCGTCATGGTCGGCTGTGGTAACGAGTGTCGCGGGATATGCGGTGCCGTCCTTAAGATTGTGCAACGGTGAGTACGCCGAGAGATAGCGGAAGCCGTCGGGAGTATCCGACGAGCCGTAGTCGGCCACCCAGTTCCAACCAATGGTGAACTTCTGAAAGCGCAGCATATCCATGACGCCCACTGCCGGGAGCGCCACCGTGAACAGCTCCGGGCGCTGTGTCATGACGGCGCCCACCAGCAACCCGCCGTTGGAGCCGCCCTTCATCGCCAGCCTGTCGCTCGACGTGTACTTGTTGGCAATGAGATAGTCGGCGGCCGCCATGAAGTCGTCGAACACGTTCTGCTTCTTGTCCTTCATGCCCGCCTCGTGCCACGCATCGCCGTACTCGCTGCCGCCGCGCAGGCTCACGCTCACCCATACACCGCCCTGCTCCAGCCACGCCATACGGCTCGTGCTAAACGACGGCGTTTCGGCAACGTTGAACCCACCGTAGCCATACACCATGGTCGGATTGCGACCATCGAGCACCAGTCCCTTCTTCGCGATCACAAACATCGGCACCTTGGTGCCGTCTTTCGATGTGAAAAACAGCTGCTTCGTCTCGAACTTCGTGGGGTCGAACGGGAGCTTGGGTTCGAGATACTTCGTGCTCTTTCCCGTCGCGATATCGTAGCGATAGGTGGTTGGCGGTTCCGTGTAGCTGACAAAGGTGTAGAACGCGTCGGTGTCCGACTGCTCACCGGCAAACCCATACACGGAGCCGAGCCCGGGCAACGTGACGTCGCGCTCCCGCGTGCCATCGTAGCGGTACTGCACCACCAGACCTGCCACGTCTTTCAGGTAGCTCGCGAAGATGCGACGACCGGCCGTGCTTGCCCCTTCGAGTGGTTCGGCACGCTCGGGGACCAGCGTGATCCAGTTTGCTTCGCCGGGCCGCGTGGGATCGATGCGCACAATGCGACCGTTCTTCGCGCCGCGATTGGTTTGCACGATAAGCGACGCGCCGTCGTTGTCCAACACGGTAAAGCGATCATCGAACGTGGTGACCACCTTCATCCACGTGGTATCGCGTGACGTGAGATCGCGCACCCAGAGCGCATTGCCGTCTTTGCCGGCACCGCGGTCCTGCAGGTCGAGAATGAGAAACCGCTCGTCGCTCGTGGTGCTGGCAAAGTGAAAGCGCTGCGGATGCACGGGGTCGCCGTATACCAGCTTGTCGCGTGACTGGGGCGTGCCGAGCGTGTGGTAGTACACCTGCTGGTTGCCGTTCTCTTCGCTCAATGCCCGCGTCGTGTCGCTCGGCGCTGGGTAGCGCGAGTAGTAAAAGCCAGCCCCACGCCACGCGATGCCGGAGAACTTCACCCACCGGATACGATCGGTTTTCGCGGCCCCGGTGGCAGGGTCCATGACATGGATCTCCTGCCAATCCGATCCCGCCTGCGACGTGGTGTAGGCGAGTTGCTTGCCGCTCTGGTCGATGGAGATCGCGCCAACACGCGTGGTCCCGTCCTTCGACAGCGTGTTGGGATCGAGCAGCACCCGTGGTGTGCCGGTGAGCCCACGTTGGATGTAGAACACCGACTGGTTTTGCAGGCCGCTGTTCTTGGCGTACACCACCCAGCCGTGGCTGCGGGAGGGCGCCGAGATTTTTTCGTAGTTGTTGAGCTGCTTGAGTCGGTCGAGCAGCGCCGCGCGATACGGGATGCGCCCCAGCACATCGAAGGTGAGGGCGTTCTGTTCGGTGACCCATGACTTCACCGCGCTCGCGGTGTCGTCCTCCAACCAGCGGAAGGGGTCGGCCACCTTGGTGCCGTGATAGTCATCGACGTGCGGCACCGTCTTGGTGACGGGGTAGCGCAGCGGTGTTGGCGTGGTCGGCTGCGCCGCCGCAGGCGACACGGCCATCGCGCTGGCGGCCAACAGCGTCGTGAGGCGAAGGAAAGACATAGTCAGGAGGTATCGTCGATTGTGAATGGGCCGTTCGGCGGCATGGCCCCCGTAATGTTCACAGGCGCATGGGTGCGCGCAAACCGTGTAACGCGGCCGTGCGACAGACGTAGGGATCTTCATGACGACACTGCTGAACGTACTCTGGTGCATCTGCGGCGGCTTCTTGTCGTGGGTCGCGTGGGTGATTTCCGGTGTCGTGCTGGCCATCACGCGTGTCTGCGCGGGGGTGGCGCTCTGCCTGACCATTATTGGCATCCCGTTCGGCCCGGCACACTTCCGCCTGGCCGGCGTGAGCCTCGCGCCGCTGGGCAAGCGGGTGCAGTACACCGCATAATCGACGGGGTGGGGCCTGCCGCTATTTTCCGGCGTGGTATTATATCAAAAGGCTAATTAACCATCCTGTAAAGCATGCCGGACACCCTCAGCCAGACCTTTTCGGCGCTCGCCGATCCCACCAGACGGGCCATTTTGGCGCGTTTGCGGCTTGGGGAGGCGAGCGTTTCGCAACTTGCCGAGCCCTTTTTGGGGCGGATGACGCTCCCCGGGGTCACCAAGCATCTCAAGGTGCTCGAGCGGGCCGGCCTCGTCACCAAGGGGCGTGAGGCGCAGTGGCGCCCGTGCACGCTCAATGCGGCGCCGCTCAAGGACGCGGCGGAGTGGATGGACGAGTACCGCGTGTTCATGGAAGCCAGTCTGGATCGGCTTGGCGAGTACCTCAAGACCGTTGCCCCCCCGGTCAGTGAGTCCACCCGCACCGACCCACCTACCACCCCACCGGCCCCGTACAATGACCACCGATAACAGCGCGCGCGAGATTCGCATTACCCGCTTGTACGACGCGCCGGTGGCGCTCGTCTGGAATGCATGGATTTATGACGCCCAAGTGTCTCAATGGTGGGGCCCTCGTGGCTTCTCAATCACGACGCACAGCAAAGAGCTACGCCCCGGTGGATTCTGGGACTACACCATGCACGGCCCCGACGGGAAAGACTGGCCCAACTTCACGCGCTATCACGAAGTCGTCCCGCAGCAGCGGCTCGTCTACGATCACGGCGCGTCATCGGCCGACAGCGCGCCCATCTTTCAGGTCACCGCCACCTTTCGTGAGCTGAACGGACAAACCGAGCTCGTCATGACGATGACGCTGCCCACCCCCGAAGCGGCGCAGCAAACGCGCGCCTTTATCAAGGCGGCCGGCGGCAACGCCACGTGGGACCGCCTCGGCGAGTATCTCGAGAAGCAGATGTCCAACGCTGATGTCTTCATCATCAACCGCAGCTTCGACGCGCCCATCGACACGATGTACGACATGTGGACGCAACCCGAGCACTTCGCGAAGTGGTTGCCGCCTACTGGCTTCACCATGGAGTTCCGTCGCGTCAACCTCGTGGAGGGCGGCGATGCGTTCTATGCCATGGGCAACGGCGCATTCACGATGTACGGCCACGTGCAGTATCTGCGCCTCGAGCGACCGCATCGCGTGGAGTACGTGCAGAACTTCGCGGATGAACACGAGAACATCTCCCGGCATCCCGGCGCGCCGGTGTGGCCAGAGAAGATGCACACGACGGTGCTGCTCACCGCCGAAGGGCCGAGCACGACGCGTGTGACCGTTCGCTGGTCGGTGTTCGGCGCCGCCACGCCCGAGGAGATCGCGGCGTTCGTGAAGGAGCGCGGCGGCATGACGCAGGGGTGGACTGGGTCGTTTGACAAGCTTGAGGCGGTGCTGGCAGATCGTTGAACCGATGACGCGAAGGCGGCCAAGGCAACAGATACCGTCATCCCGCGTTTGTTTTCATATGCCCCGTAGCTACACCGACGAACTCGGTACCGCCCTCGCTGGCCGTTCCCTCATCGAGGAACACCTCGGCAAGGGCGGCATGGCCACCGTGTATCGTGCGCGCGATCTCAAACACGATCGCCACGTCGCGCTCAAGGTGCTCAAGCCCGAGAACGTGATCCTGCAGCACGGGCAGCCCGTGGTACTCGATTTCGGTATCGCGCTCGCGCTGCGCAATGCCGGCCGCGCACGCATGACACAAACGGGCGTCGCCATGGGAACGCCGCAGTACATGAGCCCCGAGCAGGCGAGCGGCGAAAAGCAGGTGGACGCGCGCGTCGACATCTATGCGCTGGGCACGCTGTTCTTCGAGATGCTCGCGGGTGAGGCGCCGCACGCCGGTCCGACGCCGCAGTCGGTGATGTCGCGCGTCATTACCACGGAAGCGCGGTCGGTGGCGAGTGTGCGCCCACTGGTACCGGCGCACATCGCGGCGGCCATCGCGAAGGCACTGGCACGGAATCCTGCCGACCGGTTCAGCACCGTCGACGAGTTTGTGGCGGCGCTGGAGCCGTCCGTCCTACACGACCGCGGGGGAGGGCCAAGAACTGACAGCGTGTCAGGGATTTCAGCATCCCGACATGGGCATTCGACGCCGATACTTCTGACAGTAGCGCTCGTCGCGTTGGCCCTAGGATTCTTTGCCGGGAGATTGAGTACACCCTGATGGCGCCCGTCCGCTTCGCCGACCTTTCGTCATTCGACCAGATCAACCTCGGCGCCGGCGTATTCCTGCTCCACGGGGTCGGGATCTGGGTCGCGCTGCGTTGGATGTCCGAGATTCGCCTCTTACCGGTGATCTGGAGCCGAGCGTTGCACGCTGTCGTGTATGCTGTTCCAGCCGCCGTGGCTTGGTAGCATCGACATGTATTCACCCGCAATCGCCTGTCCATGTTGCTGCTTGCGGGCGGCTTCACCACGCTCGCAGTCCGTGGCGTACTAGAATTGGCGCTGGGGCTACGCGCCGGCATGCCCGATCTGCCCGCGTGGGCGGAGGCTGCGGCCATTCTTTTCAATCTGCTCGGACTCATCGCCATGGCCGCCGAAGAAGAAGCCATTGACCGGCGGCAGAGTGACGAACTGCATCGCGCAGAGCGTGTGCTGCAGCAGGGACAACGCCTCGAGTCACTCGGACGCCTGGCCGGTGGCGTGGCGCACGACTTCAACAACGTGCTGGCCGTAGTCATGGCGACGGCGGAGAACTTGCGAGAGGACGCGCTGACCACAGGCCAGTTGACGGAGATCGACGAAATCAGCGCCGCCGCCGACCGCGGGCGGCCACTCGTACGGTAGCTCCTCACCTTTGCTCGCCAGCAACCGGCTCGCACCGAAACGTTTGTTGCAGACGTGCAGCTCGGTGAGCTGCGCACGATACTGACGCGCCTCACCAAAGGCGTCGAGCTCCGCATTGCCCTCGATGCGGACAGCGCGCGGGTGCACATGGATCGCTCGCAGTTCGATCAGGTGATGCTCAACCTCGTCGTCAATGCCTGCGATGCCTGCGATGCAGGCGGACGCATTGCCGTGTCGTCGACCGTTCGGTACGACAGGCCAAGCGGTGTGCTGGCCGCGCGCACGGCGGCAACACGGACCACAGACGCGGCGCCGTATGAGGCGTGGATTTGCATTGGCGTGGAGGACACCGGTGGCGACGTAGTCGTCGAATCGACACCGGGGGGAGGTACGCGGTTCGAGAGCTGGCTTCCACTCGCGTCGGCGTCCGCTGCGCTGATGGCTGCGGCGGCTACGCCTATCAGCTGAGATTCGCCGACTCACACCTTCTCGTCACTGCACCGCCGGTACGAGCGCCGCGAAGACTACTTCGCAGCGCGTCGTGCCTGGTCTGCTTCCCACTCTTCGAACGGCCCATCAAAGTCCATGAGCCGCGTGCCGTTGAACCACCACACGCGCGTGGCCACCTGACGCAAGAACGCGCGATCGTGGCTCACGATGAGCACGGTGCCTTCGTACTCGTCGAGCGCATCTTCGAGCACTTCGATGTTTTCGACGTCGAGGTGATTGGTGGGCTCGTCGAGCACGAGCAGGTTGGCACCGGACAATGTCATGAGCGCCAGCGCCATGCGCGCGCGCTCACCACCGCTCAACGTGCGGATTTCGCGAAACACCTCTTCGCCGCTGAATCCGAACGCGCCCAAATGGTTCTGCACCTGCCCGCGATTCCAGAGCGGACGCTGTGCCTGAATAGCGTCGAACATCGCCATGTTCAGCGGCAGGTCACTCAAGTCCTGACGGAAGTACGCGGGGGTAATGGAGCTGCCGACTTTGGCGCTGCCGCCGACGGGTTGACGATCGCCAAGCATCGTGGAAATGAACGACGACTTGCCGGCACCGTTGGGGCCCACGAGGGCGACGAAGTCGTTGCGGCGCAGTACAGCCGTAAAGTCGTCGACCAGCACGCGCCCGGGGACTTCCACACGCAGGTCCTTGATGGCCACTACCTGATCACCACCGCGGTCCCCCACCTTGAACTCGAGTGACATGGCGGCCGGATCGCCCGGCGGCGGCGCGAGTCGCGGCAACCGCTCGAGACGCTTGCGCTTACCCTTGGCCTGGAAGGAGTTCACGCCGGCGATGTTCCGCTTGATGTACTCCTCTTCCTTCTTTACGTACGCACGCTGCTTCTCCAACTCGCGTTCACGTGTGAGCCGTCGTTCGGCGCGCTGCGGGACAAACTGACTGTAGTTGCCCTTGTACCACTCGCTCGACTTGGCCTCGATGTGCAGCATGTGCGTGCAGATGGCATCGAGGAACGCACGATCGTGTGAGACTACCAAGACGGTCTCACCGGCATCCTTGAGCCACTCCTGCAACCACGAAATGGTGTCGAGATCGAGGTGGTTGGTGGGTTCGTCGAGCATGAGCAAGTCGGCGGGCGCAATGAGCTGCGCCGCGAGCCCGACGCGTCCGCGTTCACCACCCGACAGCGTCGACACGAGCCGCGTTTTGGACTCCTCGGCGTCGAAGCCAAGACCCTGCAACACGGCATCCACGCGGGCGTGATACTCGTAGCCGCCCATATCGGCGAAGCGCTCCTGATCGTGCCCGAACTTCTCGAGCATCTCGTCGGTGACCTTGTCCCCCAACTCGCCCAGCTTCATCGCCTGATCGGCGATGCTCTGCTCGAGGGCGATCACCTCGCGCCACGCCGCCGCGCCCGCCTGCCACACGGTCGTTGCCCCTTCGAAGGCGCGGTGCTGGTCGAGCAGCGCGTGGCGCATGCCCGGCTTGCGCGCCACGGCGCCCACATTCGGCTGACGGTCGCCGGTAATGACGCTGAAGATCGACGACTTGCCGGCGCCGTTACGCCCAATAACCCCCCACCGTTCGCCCTCGGCGACGGTGAACGTGATGTTCTTGAGCAGTTCGGTGGCTCCGAAGGAGACACCGATGTTGGAGCAGGAGAGAAGAGTCACGCGGCGATGAAAGCGACAGGTGGAAGATGTTGTCTGCAATGTAATCGCCTTGACGCGATCTCCACCCGCTGACCGAAACGCCCCTCTGTGACCTCCAATCCTTGGATGCCTCAGTGAGATCAGTTCATGGCAGCGTGAGGACACTTACCATTCTCTTGGGCGAGCACACCCGCACCGCCTGCGCAACGACACTGAGCAAGCCATGCAACCCCTCGTCATGATCGGCGCCGGCCTCGCCGGTCTATACACCGCGCGCTTGCTGCACGCCGCCAACATGCCGTGTGTCGTACTCGAAGCACGCGACCGCATCGGCGGACGCATTCTGTCCGTCAATGCAGACGGTGCACCACGCGCCGACGGATTCGACCTCGGCCCCTCGTGGTTCTGGCCGCAGACGCAGCCGGCCATGGCGGAGCGGGTACGCGAACTGCGGCTCAACGCATTTCCGCAGGCAAGTGATGGCGCCGTGCTCTTCGAGCGGATGTCGCGCAAGGGGCCGCAGCGATTACGGCGACGCGGTCACCATGCGCGCGTCGCATGTGGTGGCCGCAGGAGAGTCAGCGGCTCGTAGCGTGAGGCTCAGCGCGAATCATTGAGCAGATTGCGGCAGCCCCGTAACCGTCCCACCTCGCTCGTCGAGGTATTGCCGCGCATAACCGGCATAGGCGGCACCGCGGCCGAGTCGCGCACGAACACGGGCATGTTGCACGTCGTGGCGATCTCATCCGCGGATACGGAACGCACGGTGTCCTGATTGAGTGCCGCGGCCGCCATTGCCCGCAGCGGCAACGAGTCGATGGTCACCGCGCGACGCAGCGACCCTGGCGGCGTGGCCACGGAGAGCGAACCGGCGTACTGCTCGAGCGGCAACCTGCGCATGAACAACACAGACGAGGGCGATGCCCGGCGCGAGAGCGGAATGCCCTGTGCCTGTGCGGTGCTCGCGACGCCGGCGAAGAGTATTCCGATGACGAAAGGCCAATGGGGTGACGGCATCTGGTCAATTCCTGATTGTCGGGTGAACGGCGAGTGTCACGGGCACTACTGAACGTTGGTCGCGCACTGCGGGAGGCGCAACCTGTTCCTCCGCCGTCGCGTAGCTGGCGTGGTCTGAACCGCTCTCACGGAGGCATCCGAGAGAAGGAGGCATCCGAGGCTGACGGGTATGCTACCAGTTCTGTTTGAGCGTGGCCAACCCGTCAATGAACGCGTGCATCTCGCGGAGCACGTCGGCCTCGTGCGAAGTGAAGACTGCGTGGTTTGCGTTGGGGATGAGCACCACTCTGGCGGTTGGCACATCGCGCCGGAAGGCGAGCGCCTGCACTTCGGTCGTTTTGTCGGCGTCCAGCATGCCGGCACGCGTGAGGGAATCTACCGTTGGCGGAATCAGGTGCGGATACGCGTAGATCGCCAGCACCGGCACCGGGATGCGCGTGTGCTTCTGCATGCCGTTGAAGATGTAGGTTGGAACCGCTTCCCAGGCTCGGGACGGCGGCGGCGGTGGCGGCGACGCCGTCAAGGCGGCTAGCGAGATGGGCACATCGCGTTGCAGATCCGGAAGCGTGCGCTCGCGCAACCCGCGAAGCACCGCAATCTGTTCCGTAGGCGATGCACTGGACGCCAGACTGATGGTCTCGAGTTGACGTCGCACCTCAGCAGCACTCACGAAAAGATCGCCACGCCGGGTATCCTGAAACGCGTACACGTATCCCGCGTCGAGATACACGAGTCCCGACACGCGATCGGGAGCGCGCACGGCAATGGAGCTCATCTCCGCGCCGCCGAACGACCAGCCGGCCACTACTGGCTTGGTCAGCTTGAGTGAATCGAGTACGGCAAGGACGTCGTTGGCCAGACTGTCGGTGCGATATCCCGTCGACGCGATAGTCGACGCGCCATAGCCGCGGCGAGAGATCCCGAGCACGCGATACCGTTGTGCGAGCTTGGGGGCAAACGTGTTGAACACGTGCGCGCTGGAGCCAAGTCCGGGAAGCAGTACGAGTGGAAGACCGGTCCCGCCCCAGTCGAGCACCTCGATCTGCACGTCCTTCGCGACGGTGACAAACCGGGCCGCTGGCGCGTTCGTCGCGCGATACTCGGTGTCGCTGCTGTTGCGTCTCAGCGTGAACGGACGCGTCGTGGCGCCTGAGCCATAGCTGCCAGTCATGGTGATGCCGTCGGCGTTGGTGCGCACCTCGTAGCGCGTGCGCCCACCAAATACGGCGCGCAGTCCGCTGCTCAGCAACTGCACGGTATCGGCAATCTGCCGGTCGTCCATACCGCCCTGATCGAGCTGCACCAGGTACGCGGCCATGCGATGATCCGGACCCTCGAATACGCGCACGATGATGCGCCGAGGCGTCGGCGACGCGGCAATGACCCCCTGATAGTTCCCAACGAGAAACGCGCCAGGTTCCGCCACCGGTGCTTGCGCGGACATGGATGATGCGAACGCCAACGTCGCGGCGGCTGCCGTGAGCGTTTTTTGCGGGGAAGCTGGCACCGTTCTCCTGGACAGATCTCTACCGTTTGCGTGTGCGAGAAAGATGCATCGTGACAGCCGCAAGCGCTTTACCAAACAGCTCCTCCTCCGTGGCGTCCATTGGGGAGCACGCGCGCCATCTCCGCAAGGCGTTCCGGCAGCGTCGCCGCGCCACCATGTCGATACCGAACGACGTACGCCAACATGTTCTTGCCACCGTTGCCCGTCGTGGTTCGGCCAACCGCAAGGTAGCGCCTGAGTGCGGTGCGCAGTCACGCGATGCACAACGCGATGCATAACGTGATGCATAACGTGATGCATAACGTGATGCCGTCGCGTGCAGCGCCGGTCGGTCCGACTAGCGCGCGCGACCCTCGACAAACAGCTCCCCGCGGCAATGCGCGCAGCGTACCGGGAGCCCCGCCACTTCGAACTTGTCGCCGTCGGGGCCACTGGTCATGGCGGAGACGCTGACAGCGAGCATGTTGAACGGTTTCTTCATGACATGTGCTGTCTGAGGGTTGTCAGAGATCCCGCGCAATCGCGCGGTGACGAATCGTCGTGCAGGAGCATATCACGGCGGCAGCGTCATGTCATTTGTCGCCCGCTCCAAGCGGCGTCCATGCGAACGTGTACAGGTCGACGCCAATGACGTTCACATCGATCGCGTTGCCATTCGGCACGAGACAATCTTGTTCACCGCCCGACCCATCGGAACAGAGCGCCACGTCTTGCCGCCGTCGGTGGTCTTGGCCACCACACGCTGTGCCTGACTCGTGTTCGGATTGTAGTTCTGCACGGTGACGCATCCCACCAGTCGTGATGGGAACGATCCGTTCCAGGTGAGCTCGAACGGACGCGGCCCCTCGTCCACACGCTGCCAGCCGCGACCGCCATCAGTAGTGCGGATAGTCAGCGCGCGTAAGGTCGCCACGGCCGCACTCGTCGCGCCCATGATCAGTCCTTCGTTCTCGCTGAAGAACTTCAACGTCGAGAATCATCGCGGTATGCGCTGAGAGATCGCGCGATAACGGTAGACGTCAGCGCCGCCCATCTTCAGCGCAATCGCACGCATCGGATCTTTGCCGGCGTCGCCATGGCGACCGGCACGCCCATGCGTGTAGCCACGATAGTATCAGCCGGTCGGATCGTCCGGCGCTGCGGGCCTTTGCAACATCATCGAGCAGACTGTCGACTCGGGCGGTATTGATGGCTGCAGGCGTTTGCGCACTCCCGCTGTCCGGAAATACGAGTGCGCAGAGCAGAGACACTCTGATGATGCGGGAACGCGTGCTCATGACTGGCCGAAGTGAGGACGGTGCGACCAGGAGATACCGCACACAGCTACGGGAGCGGGACGTGTGCGGTTTCCCTGCGGCAAACATCACGGCGCAAACTGCACCGAGACGTACCACGTGGTCTTGCCCTTGAGCGCGCCGTCCAGCTGCCGACCAACACCGGCCACGGCCGTGGATCCCGGTATGCGCAGAATGCTCGCAACGGCGGTGGTGCTGCGGGCCTCGACCCCGGCCACCCGCGAAAGACGTCCGCCCCAGCTGTTGCCGGCCTGCCAGCCTAGGAAATATCCCTCGACACCCTGCAGGGGCACCGACGCGCGCACGACGCTCATGTGGGTACCCAAAGCCGTCCCGGACGGCAAGGCCTCAACCGCGACGCGCTGCGACATCAGCCCCGGGTCGAAGACGAAGAGTGACTGTCCACCCATCGCGAACTGCTCCATGAGCGGTGCATCGGACGAGGTGCGTCCGATCACGCCATTGAGGCGTATCCCACTACCCTTCTGCAGCGACGCGACCGTCATGCCCGCGCGCGCGCGCGTCCAGCGCTGCTCGAGGGTCCGTCCAGCGGCGCCATGCGCATCGAGACGCAGACTTGCCACGCGAGCGCCGCGCTGCGCCTGTAGGCCGGCCTGAAACTCCCCAAAGCCCATGACGCGCTGTCCCACCTCGTTGCGCCTCGCATCAGTCAGCGACAGCGAGTCCCCCGCAAACCGCATACGACCGCCGGCCGCACCGGCACGCCACCGCGTGCTCACATCAACGCGAGCCATGGGGATATGCAGCGTACGTGCCACGTGTGACGCGGCAATCGTACGGCGCTGCTCCACAACGACGGCGCCGCCCGACCATTGCAGTCGACCATCCAGCCCCGACACCACCCGCGCCGGTGCGGCAGTACTTTCGTGCCCAAGATCTTGCGCAGTGGAGAACGCCTCGCCCGTGACTGTCACCGGCCAGCCGCGCCAGGCCGCACGCAACGACCCCCCGTACCACTGGCGCTGCGCGGGCAACACGCCATGCAGCAGCCACGTGAACCGTGCGGCGGGATCGGTACTCGTCAGGTAGCCGCCGAGCATACGGCCGTCGGGACCACCGATGAATCCGGGTAACAGACGATAGCTCCGCGGACCGAGGCCGTACGCGCGGTCGCCACGCAGCGGCGCGCGCGGAAACGAATCCACCGCCGTGGGCCCGCGCGGTGCCAACGATGCCGCGACCGCGTCACCCGCTCGCTGGGCACGAACAGCGGCCGGGCTCTCGATGGCCACCACCGCGCCGCGCACCGGCGTGCGGGCCGGTACCACCCGACGGAGATCGAACCCTTCTGGCGTGAGGTGCAGGAAGTACACCGACGTGTCGATGGTGACCGGTTCCGGAGCAAACGCGGCACCTGTCACCCTGGTGAGCGACGTCTCGATCCCCGTCGCAAGATCCAGACGAACCACGTTGGGGATGCCCCCGTGTTCGGAGACGTACAGCAGCGACTGGCCGTCTGGCGTGTACGTGACGTCGTATCGTTCGGCGCCGTCGTCGGGGCTCACTTCGCGGAACGTGCCCGTCTCCGCATTCACGATGGCCACACGCCAGCGAGCATCGCGATGCACCACGGCCGCGACCTCCTTGCCGTCTGGCGACCAGCGCGGCCGATCCCATTGCCGCGCCGGCGACGACGGCACCATCTCGCGCACGGCCCCCGATGCCAACGTGACGCGCACGAGATCGCACCGTCCCCCTTCGCAGCGAATGGCGGCGGCCTGTGTCCCATCGGGCGACGGATCGGCGCGACGCACACTCGCCCCCTTCGTGACGGCACGCAAACGATGCTTCTCCGGTGTCCACTCGAACAACTCCGGGCGCAGGGTGCCATCAGCACGCGGCTCCTGGCGTACCACCAGCAGTCGCTTGCCATCGCGGAACCAGCGCGGATCTTCGTGACTGCGAGCGCCCATGGCATCGAGCGTATACAGCGCACGCCGCGGCAACGGCTCCCGCAGAACCGGTGCCACGTCTTCAGGGTCGCGCTTGAGCATGCGGCGTACCTGTCGCACACGCGCCGAGTCGACGACGGTGTCCGCGACGGCGGCGGCACCGTTTCGCCAGATCACCAGCCGCGCCGGTTCAAGTTCCGAACGCACGACCACGGCAAGCTGTTGTCCATCGGGAGCCACCGCCGGATCGCCCGTGGCCGCAGTCAACCGCTGCACGAGCTCTCCACGCACGACACCCGCCGCTTCGAGCTTTGCCGTCTGCGCGCGGGCTTCCACAATCTGATCCGCGACGAAACGCTGATACAGACGCGGAGGCTCCTCTCCGTACACCCCGGCAAAGGCGCTGGCAAACGAGCGCACCGTGCGGGCGCTCTGTCGACGCCACAGCGCCGTCAGCGACGAATCACCTTCGGTAGCGGCGAGCCAGTCGACGAACGCCGCTCCTTGCAGATACGCGAAGGTCCCGCCAAGAAATCCCTGAGTGTCGCTCATTGCGTCGTAGGTCGGCAGGGCGCCCGCGAGCGCCCACTCGCGCAGCACCGCCGCACGGAGCGGTGCATGCGGCCTGCCGGATCCGGTGAGCACCCCCTCCACGTACGTCGCGTACCCCTCGGTAAGCCACCGCGGCGTAGACAACACCAGAGGACCGGCGCCAATCGGCAAGCGCTGCCTCAGCTGCGCCAGCGTATTGCGCGACGGGCGCGTGAGATGCGCGATGTGCGCAAACTCGTGCACCGTGAGAATTTCGCCCCACGTACGATTGTTGCCAATGAACGAGCGTGGGGTTGGCGGTACCGGATACAGCACGATCGTGGGCGCTTGCGATAACGCCCACGCGCTTCCATTCGTGGCGTTCGCCGGATCTTCGACGACGATATCGACCTTGCCTGAGGGGGCGTGCCCCACGACGAGGCGCACCCGTTCGCGCACGCTATCCATGCGTTGCGCCACATCGCGCGTCCACCCCTCGTACTCGGCGGGCGTGTGAAATCGGAACCACTGCGTTTCGATCGTGCGCCACGGGAGCGCGGGACGGGTGGGAACCTGTGCCAGGAGCTTGGCGGGGATCGATACGGACAGTGCAGAGATCGCACACCAGACGAAGGTCGCACCGCGCGCGTACTTCGGAAGGTTTGTTGTGAATTTCATCGGATGTTTGGAGACGTAACCGCTGGCAATACTGCTGACGCAGCACAGTCGTTTCAGGGTGTCGACATGCCCTTCTCGTCGACGGTTTCCATCATGACGAATGATCATGTGCGTGACGGAGGCAATGGAAGTTGGACCCAGCGGTATCGATGGGCGATGAACGGTTATCGGTGAGGGGTAGACGGTCGCACCCTTCGCTCGGCGCTCTGGTTGCTGAGACGATCGATGCTGCACGACAGGCCCGACCACCGGCACGAGCGGAGGTGCTTGTATCGCTCGCCCGGTCGGAGAGCCGCTGCCGAACGTCCGAAGCCACTCGAAGGGTTCGTCGTGGTTGGCCGGGACATTGTCCTTCGCCTATGGACGATGTCACTTGGACGATGTCACTCGAACTCCACGACGTATCACTGACTTACCCCTCGGGTATCCGTGCCCTGCACGGAGTGACGCTGTCAGTCGGCTCCGGCCTGTTCGGCTTGCTGGGGCCGAACGGTGCCGGCAAGTCGACGCTCATGCGCACGCTCGCGATGTTGCAGCAGCCCGATAGCGGGACCATTCGTCTCCACGACCTCGACCGGCTCAAGCAGCTGGCGCTGGCGCGCACGCGCATTGGCTACCTGCCGCGGGACTTCGGCTTGTACCCGCAGCTCACCGCCGAACGCACGCTTGCTTACTTCGTCCAACTGAAGGGACTGCACGACCGCGCCAGGCGATGTCGCGTGGTGTACCAGCTCCTCGACCACTTGCCCGGTGACACGCGGCGATTGCACGCGCGTTGGGATATCAGGATGCCCTCGAACTCCAATCGCCGGAAAGTCGCCGCCGCTGTGGCGTACCGCCGCAGCACAGTCGCCGTGACTCAGCGCAACGCCTCGACGCCGCCCGGCTGCGTCTCGACGTGACCACAATCGCATCGCAGCAGATCGTGGCCCCGGGGCGCATCATCACGGATGATGTGGGCCAGGGCCGTCGCCAGACCGTGTTCGTTCGCGACACGCCAGGGCCCGCGTGGTTCGCCGTGCTATCCGGGAGTATCTCAAGCGGATCACCCGCGTGAACGATGTTCCGGTTGAAGCCTATGTGCATCCGTCGCACGCCATGAATCAGCCGCATGTGCTCGACGTAGCGGCCGTGAATCTCGCAGACTATTCCGCACGTTTCGGAGCGTTCCCATTGGGGTCGCTGCGCATTGTCGAGGTACCCAGAACCGTTGGCGGAGCCCAGTCACTTCCCGGACTGATTCTGCAGAGCGAGGATCTCGGGTTTCTGTCGCGCGTGCCTCGAGATTCCGGCACGATCGATCTCCCGGCCTTCGTTGCCGCGAACGAGGTGGCGCATCGGTGGTGGGGCAGCCAAGTCGACGGGGCTGCTGACGTGCCGTCAGGCCTCGTGTCCGAGGGTTTGGCGCAGTATGCGGCATACGTCGCCATGACTCGCTGGGCGCCGTCGCGGGTGAATGCCATTCGGCAGTCCGAAACCCACCGCGATTGGCGGGGCAGAACCGACGCCCTCGATCCCGAGGTGCCACTCCGTGCGGCGGAGTGCGAGGGGCATCTCGTGTACAGCAAGGCATTGCTGGCGTTCGCGGCACTCGGCAACGCAAGATCGATCGATCAGTCGTTGTGAACACTCATTGACGACGCACGAGCAGCCGACGCGACGACAATTGGCAATCACGAGCTGCTCCGTCGCGTGTTTGGGACGCTACCCCCTTCGTCGGTTGCGACTGCACAAGGCGGGTTCGACAGTGTGCTCGTTACAGTACGCTGGCGTAGAAGGCGATACGGTCGGCAATGGCCGCGCTGTCCTACAGACTCAGCCCGCTGACAAGCGCACGCGCCTGGCGTCGCGAAACGAAGACCTCGATCCCGCCATCGATCGTGACCTTGAGGCGGCCGGCGAACCACGGATGTACCTGACGGACATACTTGAGGGCGATGATCTGCGAACGATTGGCGCGGAAGAACGCATCGTCTGGCAATCGCGGTTCGATGGCGCGTAACGACCGGGGTGAATTGGCAACGCCGCGCCCGAACACGACGCGTGTCCCCTCACCGGCCACTTCGAGCAGCATGATTTCAGCCACTGCGATCAGCCACAGCCGCGCATTGGTGTCGTGCAGGAAGATCCGTTCGTGCGACCGCAATGGACGGCGGAGATCGCGCGGCTCAGGCGTGGCGCGATCGGCACGGGTGAGCAGTCGTGCGACGGCCTGATCCAGCCGTGCCGCGTTGACCGGCTTCAGCAGGTAGTCCTCGGCGGAAAGCGCAAAGGCCTGAACGGCGTGTTCGCTGAACGCGGTGACGAATACGACGGCTGGGGAGGGGTCGAGTGACGCGAGGAGCGCGATGCCGCTTTCGTCCGGAAGCGCAATATCGAGAAAGATGACATCGGGCGACAGGCGGTCGATGGCGTCGCGCGCTGCGGTGGCATCCTCGCAGACCCCCACGACCTCCAATACGGCATGGTGCGCCTCCAACAGTCGCCGCAGCTCGACATTGGCAAGGGGCTCATCGTCGACGAGCAATACGCGCAGCTTGTGCTCAGACATTGGGGGCGTCCAGGGTTACGCGGTCGAATGGGAGCCCAACCGTCACCTTCCAGTATTCGACCGCGACGTCGTGATCGACCATGCGTGCGACGTGGAGCGAGGCTGCATCGCCGTGCAGCAGTTCCAACCGCTCACGTGAGTTACTGAGTCCAATGCCGGGATCGGAGTCGGCGGAGACGGCAGTTGGCAGTGGTGCCGGATTCGTGACATGCAGCAGCAAGGTTTGCCCGCGCAGCTCGGAAACGATCGCGACGGTCCCACCTTGCCGAAGACGGGAGATCCCATGGCGGACGGCGTTCTCGGCAAGCGTTTGAAGCAGCATGGGAGGAATTCGAACCTCTCTATCCGACGTGGGCACATCTACATGGATGGCCATCCGGTTGGGGAAGCGCTGACGCTCCACCTCGAGATAGCTCTTGACTGCGGTGAGCTCGTCGTCGAGCACGGCGGTCAATCCCCGACCGCGCGTCGTGGCGTAGCGCAGGATATCTGCGTAGTTGGACAGCATGTCACGCGCGGCATCCGGGTTGGTGCTGATGAGCGCCCGCGCACCGTTGATGGCATTGAACAGAAAGTGTGGATCCAGTTGCGCGCGCAGGGCGCGCGCCTCGGCCTCCTGCACGCTAGCCTCCATCCGCCGCTGGGCCTCGATAGCGCCTTGCGTGGCCCGCATGATTTCCGAGATGCAGAAGGCGCACAGCCATGCACCGAGGACCAGCACCCATCCCGCCGCCGTTGCGGCATATTCGACGACGACGGCGTTGCGTTCGAAGGCCAGAACCCTGCGCACGAAGAGATCCATGAGAATGTCGATCAGCGCCGCAAAAAGCGCGGCCAGGATGACCTCACGCACGGACCAGCGAAGCAGGACACGTGGTGGACCATGACTGAGTCCTTGCTTTCGCAGAAGAGCTGCCATACGGCCGGTAACCGCCGCTCCGGTGGCGAAGAAAAGCACGTAGTAGACCGTCTGGCCAACGGTCAGGGGATTGAGGGAGATTCCCAAGACGGAGAAACTGCCCCAGAAGAGCGCCTGCCGCCCCCAGAAGCCACGTCCGAGTTCGATCGTGCTGGGTGCGTGTATACCCGTCGAGACGGCGTTGCGGAGTTCACGAAGCATTGTAGCGGGGCAAAGTGCGCTTGGCTTGCTACAGCGGGTCGATGGAACGCAGCAACGTCGACCCACCAGCTTGCAGCCAGCGAAGCACTTCGGTGCTGGTTTGTGCGCGCACCGGCATTGAGTGCGCGCGATGAGTGGTGGAGTGGCTCAAAATGACTGTCCGAAGGCCATGCCCAAACGCCCGCCGCGCTGGGCCCCGTCAAAGCGCTGACTCCATCGGAAGCCCAGCGGCAGCGCCAGACGTGGATGAAACCAGGTCGCGTCCATCCAGACCTCTACGCCGGCCGAGCGGAACCGCTGTGTGCTCGTAATGGGGTTACCTCCCACGAACGAGCGGTTCGCGGCGGTCGTCGCGTCGGCAAAAAGGGTGGTCCGAATGCGCCGCACCTGCACTCCGCGCGGCAGCGTCCAATCCGGATACCAGAGTGGAGCAACATACTCTGCGCTCAGTCGAGTCAGACGGGGCGCGGGAACGGCGTCGTATCCTCGCGCGAATGGCAGGGCGGTGGCAAAACGGTATGGACGCTGCGCGTCGGCGCGTTCGCGAAGCGACTGCCAGTCGATGCCGGCGTCGAATCGTAGGCCGTGGTTGGCCGACAGTCCGGGAATGAACTGCATCACTCGACCGTACCATTGGGTGCCCTCGAACGTTCCGCCGAATGGGGTCTGCCGTGCAACGACCTCGAAGGCTTGCCCGCGCTCGGGGATGATATCGCGGATCCACTGCATCGTGCGGTGGGCTCGCACTTCGAACGTGATCGGGCGAACGCTCCCGGCGTCAGGGCCGAACCATGCCGGCAGCGTACTCTCGCTGACGCGCCGCTCCTCGATGTGCGCTCCGATGTTCAGCTGTGTCGAATAGGCGGAACGAGTGAAGTCGAGTGGAATGTCGACGCCCGCACCGATGGACCGTTCCTGCCAGCTCCACTCGCCTCCTTTTTGAGGGCCAGTGGAGGTGACCGCCTGCGGATAGTCGTCGCGGCGCGTGCGCTGATCCGCCCACGCCCGCAGAATGGGAAGGCGCGCGGCATACGTGATACCCAGTTGAGCGCCGTACGCCTGCTCCTGCGTGTTGTAGCGCCCACCCGCGTCGACCCCCAGCGTACCCAGCACATTGCGGGACTGCAGCGTGGCGGCGAGATCGGGGCCCAACGGCGGGAGCTCCAGTGACACACCAACGGGATTCCACCATCCGGCGAAACGCGAGTAGGCGCGCTCCTTGAGCGACAGATCGGGACCGATGGTGTCCGGGCGAAGGCTGCCTCCCTCTTGGCGGGCCAGGAGTGCCACGCGAGGGAGATCCGGTGGCGTGACCGAGATTTCGCGCCAGTTGCCCGGATTGACGGCCATGGTGACCACGCGACGACCGCTGGCGGTATGGTCGGTGAACGCGAGTTGCCGGCCGTCGGGAGAGAGGACCGGATCGATGGCCCCAACCGGCCGCTCCGTGACCTGATACCACCGGTTGGTAGCGGCACGCCATGCGACAATCTGATCCCGACCATTCACCGGAAGAAACGCAACGACGAGCGTGTCGTTGCCCGACGGTGCCCCCAGTCCGTTCGTGGCCCAGGGCGAAAGGGGCTGACATGCGCCGCTCTCCACGGTACACCGCTCGACGCGGCGCCCTTCCCCTCGCCGAGTGCGTACCAGCAGCAGCGCCCGACCGTCACGTGTGAAGCGCGGCGCAATGAGTTGGTCTCCTGCCGGCACCCGCTCGCGGCGCTGGATGTCGCCCGTGCGGCCGAGAATCACCAGCGCCATCCCGCTGTCCGGGTGTTGTTCGAGAGTGGCAAGCCGACTGCCGTCGGGCGACAGCGTGACGGAGGTATAGCGCGTGGTATCGCCGACCTGCGTCGCCTTTCCCGTAGCGAGATCGTGCAGCATGATCACGTTGTAGCTGCGCAGTGCATAGCGCGGATCGGGGCGGCTTTCGACCCACGCCGCGCTTCTGCCGCCCACCGACAAGGGGGCGCCGGTGGCTGGACCCATCAACCGCAGTCGCGTCACACGGCCATCGCGGTGACGCACCAGTTGCGGCCGGTCCACCAGACCGTACCGCACGGACACCATGGAGCTATCCGTTTCCCACTGGGGCGTGTCGTCCCGTGTCCAACTCTCGGGGATGCCGGACACTGGGTTGGCAGGCGTGGGCGTGGTAGCCGCGGCGAGCGCACGAACACTGTCCTGCAACGCGCGGAGCGTCTGGTCGTGCAACGCATTGGCACTCAGTCCAGCCGCGCGGCGAAGACCAAGAGACAACGACAGCGGACGAAACGAGCGCCGAGCCGACGCGTGCAGCGCACGATCCCATACGTCGGGCCCAAAACGCTGTCGACCCGCATTGATGAGGTGATAGCCATGCACATACTGGCTTGGCCACGACTGTGCGAAGGACCCGCTCATCATCGTGTTGTACGATGGGATGGGGAGTTCCAGCAGCTGCGCGCGGAAATCGGCATCGAACATGGGGAGACGGCCGCGCCCCGAGCTGGTGAGCGCGGTTTCCGTGACGGTGGCATCGCCCTCGTAATACCACGTGGGCACCGACCACATCGACAGGATAAGCCATGCCGGTTCGCCGAGCACGGCCGACAGGGCTCCAGTAAAGCCCGACCGCGCTGCGGAGAACTGCTTGACATGCCGGTATTCATGTACCGCCAGCAGCGTGAGCCAATCTCCACTTCCCAACAAACCCTCCTGCTGCGGCGGTTGCAGGAAGAACTCGGAACGCCGTGGGGCCAAGGCCACGAACCCGTTGGACTCGGCCAGCTGGTGGCGTAGCACCACGTCAATGCGTGGGGCTTTGGTGCGAAGACTCAATGTGTCCCGCGCCGCGACGCGATCGATGATCGCCGCCACCCGGCGTGCCTCCGGGAGCAACGCCTCAGGAGTGATAACCCGTGCACTCTTCCCCTCCACCACGCGCCAGCGCACGGTGGGCGCCCCCTGCTCGGCCCCCAAGGCCGGTGATAATTGACCTCGCACCGGGCGTTGTGGCAGCGCGAGCATGGCGGCGAGAATCGCCAGCCTCGCAGGGTGGAAACGTGCGCGTTGCGGCATCGCGGCGATCCTCTATTCGTCGTGCGGTGGGGAGCGGGTGTGGCGCGGCGAGGCGGCCACTGCGTCTTGGTATCTTGCCGCGCCAGACGCGGGTCACACCATCATGTGCCGCGTCAGCGGCATACGCGGTCGGCGAGCGGCCGTAGCGCACGGCGAGTGGCGTCCGCTCGAAGCCGAACGGTTCACGGCGTCTCACCCGCGCGCGGTACATCGGCGCGCCGGTCACACGCCCCGCGCACGGCAAGTCCAACAGCAGGAACCACTCCTCTACCCTGCCGATCGGAGCTGCCCGTCATGACCACACCCACTGCTCGCGCCGCCTTGGTGGCCACATTGCTTGCCCCCGCTGCGGCACTGCCCGCGCAAACAGGTTCGGCGGTGAACGCCGCGACGACAATCACCATCGTCCGTGTCCCGACCCCGTGGTACGCCCCCAACTGGCTCGTGACTCGACGCATGCGCGGCACACAGACACAGTACGCTGGTATCGACGGCCTGCTCTTCAAGGCCTATGCACACGCCAGTGACCGGCACTTCGGTGGCGTGTACCTCTGGGCTTCAGCGGAACAGGCATACCGCTGGTTCAACGCCGATTGGCATGCGCGGGTGCTGGCACAGTACGGGAAAGCCGACGACGTGCGATACTTTTCGATCAACCACGCTGATGCGACGTTGCCAATGTTGGCGAATCCGAATAGCGATGCCGTTGCTATGCTCATGCTCGGCAACGGCTCCGTTGGCAAGCAAGACGGAAGCAATAGCGGTCGCCCGTCCTCGCTGTTTGCCTCTTACGACGTGAAAACTGCCGACGGATCAGCGGCTGTCCTGACCTTCTGGCGATCACGGGCAGACGCCGACCGCGACGCACGAACGTATGCAGCGCGCCTCGGTGTGCCGACCGCCGCTTCATGGGAGTGGTTCAGCTTGCCGATTCTGCTACCCACCCAACAGGCCAGGAACGCGACGACGCGATGACAGCGCCAGCACGTATTCCCGACATCGCCGATACACTGCGACAACAAGCATGCGCCGGTGATCTCCGCGCACTCGACGCGCTGTTGCGCGAGGTGGAGCCCGGCGTGTTTGCCTTGGCCATGCGCATGCTCGGCCATCCCGAAGATGCACGCGAAGCCACACAGGATGTGCTGGTACGTGTCGCCACACACTTGGCGAGCTTTCGCGGCGAGGCCCGATTCAGTACGTGGGTGTTTCGCATTGCGCGCAACGTCATGCTCACCTACCAAACCCGCGCGCCTGAAGCGCCTGACGTCAGCTTCGATCTCCTCAGCGCCAAGCTCGCCGACGGGCGCGCGTTGACGCGCAGTGAGGGCACGGCGCTCACCGACACGGCGGCATTGAGTGCCGAAGAACGCGCGGAGGCGATAGACGTCGCGCGCCGCTGCACACAATCGTTTCTCATGGCGCTGGGGCGCGAGGAGCGATTGGCTTACCTGCTCGATGTGGTGTTCGGACTCGACGGCCCGCAAGCCGCCGAAGTGCTGGACATTGCGCCGGCGGCGTACCGCAAGCGCCTGTCCCGAGCGCGCGAGCGGCTCGAAACCGCCATGGCGAGTGAGTGTGGACTGATCAACCGCAGTGCACCCTGTCGATGCCCTACGCAGGTGCATGCGCTGCGCAAGACCGGCCAGGCAGCGCCAACATCGTCGCGTTCGGCGCTTCCCGTCTTGGAAACGCCGATCAGCTTTGAGGCACTCTCCGAGCTGTTCTCGGTGGTCGAAGTGTTGCGTGCCCAATCACGCTTCGCTACCGACCACGCGCTGCCGGATGCCGTTCGTCGCGTGTTGCAGGAGCGGGGCTGGCTGGGGGCAAGTTGAGCCACGAAGCGTCGGCATCTACCGTCAGTTTGTCACCAGACCACGCCCCCGGTAATCGGCGACGGTATCCATCAGCGTCTCCATGATGGGCCGATAGCGCACGCCACGTTCGGCCTGCGACCTTGAAGCGCGGTAGCTTGATCGCTCTTCCTCACGGCGCAGCACACGCACGGTGGCGTGTCGCAACAGCACGGGTGTCTTCGTAACCTTGTGGTGCAGCTCGTTCACCGCGCCGACCAGGTACAGCAATGCATAGGGAAGCGGCCGGGTTGGCGTCGGCTGTCCAGTGGCGCGGCTCATCATCGGGAGCAGATCGCGCATCGGCATACGGGTCTCCATTGTCGAACGGTGAGGTCGACGTGATACTCACATACCACGAGGTATCTGTGTCAAATGCTGACCGGCATCCTCTTCGGATGCCCGCCAGGAGGCCAATGCCGATCCGGAGGCTTGTTGCCGTCCGCCCCCCCGCGTCCCGCCGGGCCACCGCCCAAGCCCGCACGAAGCAGGCATTGCTCGATGCGGGGCGGTCGCTGCGCTCGCGCGACGGGTACCGCGCAACCTCCATCGAAGCGATGCTGGCCTCCCTAGAGGCCTACCTGATGCAGTCGGCGACCGAAGTGGACTGGGGCGCCCTCGTCATCGAGCTCCGCACAGGGACGACAGGGAGCGCACCGCTGAGCGAGGCCCCCACATCTGCGATCACGCAGCTGTTCATCGCCTCGCACAAGCGATTGCCAGTGGCCGCCGACGATCTCGCCGACGCGTTCATCGCCATGAGCAAAGGCTTTGCGCTGCGGCGTCGTGTCGAGAGCCACGTTGACGTCGTCTGCGAAACGCCGATTCACGAGGAGACTTGATAGCCTCGGCGATGAGAAAGGCGAGCACGAGCGACGAGGTGTGTCCTGACAACTGAATGTTTCAACACGTTGCCTGAATCCTTTTGGCAGCGCCGACGCTCTTGTGTGTGTCCACCATCCTCATTGGACCACAGAGCTCAATCATGCTGATTCCGTGTTATTGGCCTTCCCTGCCAGCGCATGCCCCGGCACCGCGCGGCGAGCGGCGCTGAAGCCATGGCACTTCCCTGCCCCATCTGGTGGAAGCAGCACGGCGCGGCGACCCTGGCGCCGTGCTGCAACTCGTGCAGGCTTGCCAGCCCGACCTCAAGCGATTTGCGCGCCGCACCTGTGCCAACACCGAAGACGCCGAAGACGCGGTGCAGTTCGCGCTGTGGCAGCTTTACCGCCAGATCGACGCCTTGCGTACGTGGCCACGTTTGCGCGCTGGACATTCCGCATCGTCGAGCGTGAGTGCTATACCGCCTGTTCAGAGGTGCCCGCCAGCCTCAAGAGCTGGCGGGGCAACCCATCCCGGTTCGAGTCCGGGCGTTCGCATTCGGAGAAATGACCTCCACGACCGGTTGGTCTTAAGGGCCGGAGGCCGGTGCGCGACCCGATCGTCGCCTGACGCGGCGCGGCGTGTGCTGCCGACATTCAGCCCATCCAATCAGCGCCCAACGAGCAGAGCATCGAGCCAGTTGATGACGCGTGCCTGCAGCTCGATGCGCCGGTCGTTCCACGAATGGTCGGTTGCGACGTGCGCGGTGGTGATGCGACGGTTGCCTCCAGCGCGAAGCGCGACCACCAGTGAATCGGTACTGGGGGCATTGCCGTCGTCCGAGGACAGCACCAGCATCGGCACTTGCGGCATTCGCGTGGCGCCGGCGGTCAGGTGCCAGTGCTCGCGATTGGCCGCCAGTTCCTCGCGGAGCTGCGTGCCGGTGGTACCGGCGAGCGCCGATGCGACAGCCCCATCGTAGAAGGCTCGAGTCTGCGCACTGTCCCCGCGCGATTTTACGGGCATGTCCGACGCGGAAATGAGCGCCGCGCCCAGGAGCCCCCGCTCGTCGACCGCCGCAAGCGCAGTGAGCCATCCGCCCATGCTATGTCCGGCCAGCACGACGCGCGTGGTGTCGATACCCAAGCGTTTGACCGTGGCTGGATCTCGAAGCCAGCGGAGCCACCCTTTCACATCCTCCATGTTGTGCGCGAAGCTGTACGTTCCCGGATTGCCCCACGCGCCGCGATAACCGATCGCCAACGCATTCCATCCCGCACGGCGGACCGCCTGCACGAGGTCGAAGTTGCGCTCGTTGCCGGGGAAGCCGTGCAGGAACACGAACGTCGGCTTGGCATCAGCTCCCGATGGGAGATAGGCCATCCCTTTCACTACGCCCCCGCCGGTCGACAGCGCGATCACCTCTCCCCGCGCCGGGTACAGCGAATCATGCGGCGGGTCGGTGAAGATTGCCTTCGGGAGTGATTGAGCGCGGAGAGGAGCGGTAGTCAGCAGCAGCGTGCCCGCGAGCCGGAACAGTAGTGAAGGGCGCATGGTCCTACGTTCGAGCCTTTTGACGCTGCCCGCAAGAAAACCTCCTCCGGCACGTTGTCGGGCGCGGTGGGATTCTAGCGGCGGCGCCAGCCTCAAGAGCTGGCGGGGCAACCCATCCCGGTTCGAGCCCGGTCGTTCGCACTGGAAGTATCGCTGCTCACCACGCTCGAACGCCCCGCCAGCCATTCGCTCGCGGGGCTTTGGTGCATTGAGGAGTCTGATACGCCAGCCATCTGTTCCGCGACCTTCGCGTTCGCCGCCGCTTCGGACGCATACGCAGGCTCCAACAGCGTCATCGAAACTCTGACGAGAGCGGAGCCCTCGCGCAACGACATAAACAGCATTAGGTTATCTTAGTAATACATTAAGACATTTTGCGTTATCTCAAGAGACCGCTCACATGCCTACGCCAACGGCGCCAGTCCCTTCGGAGGTCAAGCGCGCCCTCGAGCGCTTGGGCGCCGACGTCAGTGAGGCCCGGCGCCGACGCCGACTCCCCATGGACGTGGTGGCCGATCGCGCGCTGACCACCCGGCAAACGGTAGCCCGGATCGAGCGCGGCGACCCGCGAGTGGCGATCGGGACGTGGGCCAGCGTGTTGTTCGCGCTCGGTCTCGCGAACCGTTTGGGAGAGTTGGCCGCGCCGGCCGGCGACCGCGAAGGGTTGGCGCTGGAGGCGAAGCGTCTACCTAAGCGCGTCCGGGTGCCCCGGACGGATCGGGGGAATCCATGAGCGCGCCGACCGCTTACGTCTATGTCGACATGGACGGGGCGCCGCGATTGGTCGGGCGCCTGTACGTCACGGCGCATCGCGGCCGCGAGACCGCGACCTTCCAGTACGACGACACCTGGATCGCGAGCAACGACAGCTTCGCCCTCGAACCGGCGCTGTCGGTGTCCCGCGCCCCGCACTACGCCGGCGAGGATCGACGCATGTTCGGCGCGCTCGGCGATTCCGCGCCCGATCGCTGGGGGCAGACGCTCCTGCGCCGCGCCGAACGCCGACAGGCCAAGGTGGAGAACCGTGCCCCGCGCGCCCTGCGCGAGGTCGACTTCCTGCTCGGGGTCACGGACAGTGTCCGGCAGGGGGCGCTGCGTCTCGCGCTGACGGAGGGCGGCCCATTCGTCGCGCCCGAGCGCCCCGCGGGCGTACCGCCGCTCGTCGAGCTCCCGGCGTTGCTCGCGGCCTCCGAGCGGTATCTGGCCGACCAGGAAACCGCCGAGGATTTACGCCTCCTGCTCGCCCCTGGGTCGTCGCTTGGTGGTGCCCGGCCGAAAGCGTCGGTACGCGACACCAGTGGTGCCCTGCTGATCGCCAAATTCCCCAAGAGGAATGAGGATGACTACCGGGTCGTCGCGTGGGAGGCAGTGGCCCTGCAACTTGCCCGCGACGCCGGCCTTCGCACGACGGAATCACGCCTGGATCGGGTCGTCGACAACGACGTGTTGCTCGTCTCTCGGTTCGACCGCCAAGTGACCGATCAGGGCGTGCGCCGCATTCCGTACCTGTCCGCGATGAGCATGCTGGGCGCCGTCGACGGTGAGCGGCGAAGCTATGTCGAGATCGCGGACGCATTGCGCGCACATGGCGCCGCGGCCACGCAGGATCTGGCCGAGCTCTGGCGGCGCATCGTGTTCTCGGTGCTCATCTCGAACACCGATGACCATCTACGCAATCACGGCTTCCTGTATGCGGGGGTCTCCGGCTGGCGCTTGTCGCCCGTGTTCGATGTGAACCCGGTCCCGACGGACATCACGGATCGCGTGCTCTCGACCGCGATCGGCCTCGACGGCGACCCCACAGCTTCGCTGGACATTGCCCTAGAGGTGGCGCCGCAGTTCGGATTGAAGGCGGCGGACGCCAAGCGCATCGCAGCCGAGGTGGGGGTCGCCACGGCGAAGTGGCATACCGTGGCTTCGCGCTTCGGCATTGCCTCGTCGGAGATCGAGCGTATGCGGTCGGCGTTTGAGCATGAGGATTCCAGAGCCGCGGCGGGTCTCGCGCAGTAGTCGACCAAGGTGCCTGGTACGACTCACCAAAACGGAACCGCCTCACGTGAACCGGCGAAGGCTACTTCACGAGACGCAACGAGCCCGCGCCTGAGGCTTACTCGTAACCGAGCGCGGCCGACCCTTTCGGCCCACGGCGATGAGATTCGCTGGACGGACGTATCACTCGGTCAACAGCTGCCCGAACTCGAGAAGTCCCTTCTCCCCCAGCTGGTGCACTAGCGTGATCGTGCGCTCGCGCAATTCTTGCTCATTGCTTGCAAGCGCCAGTCGGAGCGCGGGCGCAACTTGCTCAAAGGGCACGTACGGGTACTGCGAAGCAAGCTGTAGTGCGACCAATTGCTGCAGCAACTCGAACGCTTGCTGCGGCACGGCCTTCATCAGCTCACCGGCGCGATCCGACGCTCCGCTTGCGAGCCGATCCGAGAATGGACCGAGACGCAAGGTCTCGACGCCAAGTTCAACGGCCGATAAAGCATCGACGCGCGGAGCCTTGAGCAACCAGAGCAAGCCCTCGCCTTCCACAGCTCGCTCCTCGCGCGATTCTAGCAGTGTAGTGAGTCGCCACCTCCACAGCGCCACGATCCGTGCGAGGAAACCGGGATCCGCTGATGGTGAGTCAGCTAGCTCGCGAAACAACCTCCAGTAGACATGACTTCGCTCTTTGGGTGTCGAGGCTGAGAAGCAGGCCTCAAGGATCTCGTCGCTCTCGTTGACGGACCAAACGCCCCAGAGAAATCCGAGAACGCCCCACCAAAGTACCGAGGCACTCACGGTGTCATCTGAGTCGTTTTCCTCGACGGCAGGTGCAGCCACGCCAGTGGCATGCTTCAGCGCGCCGCGGAATTCTGCCATACTCGAATGTCGAGGTCCTGACTGGAGAAGCGCGCGCATCGCAGGGCTAACCTCTCCAGGTGCGCTGAAAACAAGGCGATCCTGCTCGTCTCGCACCCAGTGCGGTGCAAGCATCCGAATCGACTCAAGCTGCAGAGCAATCGTGATTGTCAGGGCATCGTCGCGTCTGACTGATGCGTCCAGCAGTGCTGTCAGCATTGGATGGAGGACCTCGGCAACAGAATTGTCCGGGCCACTCCATTTACCACCTCCGTTCCCGTCACCGCCGTTTCGTTGCCGATAATCCCAGAATCCAACATTGACGACCAGTCGCACGAGATCACCACCGAGGGAGTTCAGCGACTTGACGAGCACCTCACGCCAGCTCTCGCCGTTGGAGGCGGCGTCGTAGCCAACAAAGTCCGAGCGGACTAGGACCGAAACTGTCTCGAGCAGATCGTCACGATGCTCCGGCGGAAAAGTATCGTTGTTACACGCCGCGACCATCGCGCCTACAACGGCACGCAGGACATGAGCCTTGTTATCGCTCTCAGTCTTCTGCTCGGCGTCGCCGCGGTCCTTGCATCGCTCGGTTAGCGCCTTCAGTACAGACATGCATTCGCCCCATGGCATCGGGGCCTTTGCCTTGGCTGCGTCCCGTAAACCGTCTGTCAGCATTGCTGCATCGAGTAAGCTGAGGGCGCCGTGAACGCCAGCGCGCAGGACTGCGAGCGCGCCGACTACATCCTTGGTCGCATAGGTGGTAAGAGCGTGATTGAGTGCCCAGCGTTCGTTCGGGCCGTACTCTTGCTCGCTAGCCGGCGCCCACGAAGCGAGAAATTCCACAAGCTCGGCAGGTGCGAGAGCGGCCATTTCCTCTGGTGACTTCGGGCTGGGTGGGCCTCCCCAGCTGGAAACGCCACCAGAAAGCATGTGACCTTCGTCCCGCGCCTGCTGCTCTCTGTTTGGCCTGACTGGTTCGTATCCAAGGTCACGGCAGAGTCCTTCCAGTTCGACAGGGACGGCATCGTGAAAGAGCCGAAGGCGGCGTAGCTGCCATCGCCCCTTTGCAGCCGCCGCCCGTGACGTGAGATCGGCGCTATCCGGCGTCTCCGACTCCAAGTCGATCTCCATCTGAACCAACCGTGACAGATGCTCGGGATTGGGTCCAGCCAGTAAAGCCTCGACATAGCGCGCTCGCGCATTGGCAGACACCAACCCGAAGCACTCTCGCAGGATAAGTCCTGCCTCTCGGAATCCGAACGGAGAATCGAGCAGGGCGTCGCTGCCGATGATCGCCTCAGCTACGGCGGGTACCCGTACTCCGATCCGGGACACCACGTGCCAGAGGATTCTTCGCCAGATCTCTCCGTCCCGTTCGGACATGCGCCGGCAGACGGCAAACGCCTCCGCCTCGCTTCGGCTCGCGAGTGCAACCGCAACGATGGTAACTGCTGCGACGAACGTGGCTCGTACATCATCACGGTCATCGGCAGCTTCTAGGTCGGGACACCACAACTGACTTGAGACCCAATCGCCGCGCTCCGCACCAGACTCTCTCAGCAAGAACAGCGTTCGTTCAAGCGACTTCATCATGATGGAGAGCAATGCGTCGGCATCGATCTCGACGAGCAGTGGAACCGCCCGTTCCAGAAGTTGCTGTAGCTGGTGTAGGTCGAGACGAGCCAACACCCATTCGGTGGAGCGCCCAGACCACGGCAGCACAAATTCTGAGCGGTTCCTCAGCTCCAGCTGCTGATGCCGATCCGTTTCTCTTCGCGGCCAGACAAGGGCCTCAAATAGCCGAATCGAGTAGGATTGATTCCGACGTGCGAGTTCGACGACGAGCTCCGCTGCCTTGTGCGGTAAGTAGACTGGTGGAAGTGCTCGCAGCCCTTCGACGATTCGCATCGTGAGCCGCTCGGCATAAGGCTCAGCGGCGTTGGTGGCTGCCTCAACCAGAGCTCCCCACGCGAGGGGGTTTGAGTTGTCGCGTGGCAGAGCGAGCAAAAGCGGCACTGCAGCAGCGGGCGCGACGGCCACCATGCGCGCGAGGTAGTCGCCTTCGGGCCACGCTTGCATGCGCCAACTCTGGTCCGGTTCAACGAGGCGGTCGGGGATACGCGCAAAGTGCCCCGACTCTTCAAGCATCGGGATCCAGAGTGGGGAGTTCGCAGACGCAAAGAACTGCCGACGAAGTTGTGGGCGTATCAGCAGTCGGCTGACTGCGGCCGCGTCCTCGCTCGTGGGTTCCGAGAGGGTGCTCAATCTTGCCAGTTCCGCAGACGCGTCGAAAAACGGCGCTAGTCTACCGTAAAGAAGCTCTGACAGTTGCAGGAATGCAGCCCGAACGCTTTCCATCTCGCGGCCCTGTGCCCTGAAATGCGCGTGGCTACTACACACGCTCACAGCATCAAACCAGAGGGCAACGGTGCGGTGATCCTCGGGCAGCTCAAGCGCCTTGGCGATTCTCTGTCTGTTTCTGTCTCGGCGCCTATCTGTGCACGAATCGTCCGTAGGCTCCGGATCGCGCGAGAGCTCATCGACGGTGCCCGAAAGTGCACTGATGAAACCCCGGCTTAACTCTCGACCTGCGTGCGCCAAGAGGTAGACGTGAGCAGATGCGGACTGCCGTGCGAGGTCATGCCCAGCGACGTAGAGATCGGCGAGTTGCGAGTCAACGCGAAGCAACTCGCGATGCGTTTCGAGCTCGCGCGCGCTCAGCTTTGACATCTCGTTTGACGAAGTGCCGGCGCTACTTTCGTCGTTCATCGACCACAGTCCGCACTTGAGGTTTCTGCCAGCGATCCACGTTACTCAGGAGTCAGAAATATAGGAGACACTTGGGTGTCTGAAAAACGAGCGGATGAGCGCCTTGTTCTTCTGCATACTGGCGAGTTGTTCGTGGACCCGTGCCTCAAGCGCCTCGCCTTTTTGCAAGGGCCGACGAGCAGTCCCCGTGCGCTTTGCATGACTCCACACCAGTTCGTCCGGATTCAGCTCTGGCGCGTAGCCCGGCAACACGTGCAAGGTCAGCTTCCCGTTCGTCGACGCCACATAGGTCTTGACCGCGTTGGTCTTGTGCGCCGGCAATCCATCCAAGACGAGATGCAAGGGACGTCGACGCCCGCGCATCAATCGCTTCAGCAGCGTGACGAACAGCGCGCCCGTCAGGCCGCCGTGGTATGTGACAAACCAAAATGCGCCTTTCACGGTGACCGCGGATGCCGCGCTGATGCGCTGGCGTTGCCCGGGGACGCGCACTACCGGCGTTTCGCCGCGGGCACTCCACGTCGTGCCGTGCACCGTGTCCGCCCGAAAGCCGGATTCGTCCCAGAACGCGATCTCGGCGCCCTCGCGCTTCGCCTGTTGCACGAGGGCCGGGTACCGCTCGCGCTGCCAGGTCGCGATGGCCACCGGATCGCGCTGGTAGGCGCGCTGCAAGGGCTTTTGCACCGTCAGGTCGAGTCGCGCGAGCAGCGTCCCGATGGAGGCGAGCGAGAGCGACACGCCAAAGCGCTCCGCGATCAGCGACTGCACGACCCGTCGCGTCCATAGTCCGAAATCGAAGCCGTACTGCAGCGGGGATTTCCCGTGCACCCATCGGAACACCTGCCGTTCCTGCGTTGGCGTCAACGTGCGTGGCCGTCCGGTCGCCGGCCGCGCGCGCAATACTTTAAGGCCACGCCCGCGCCCGCGCACGGCCGCCTGAATCTTGTAGGCCCACGACCGCTGTAATCCAAACGACGCGGCCACCGCCGCCGGCCGTTCGCCGGCCCGCATGCGTTCGACCGCGAGCCGCCGCATCTCTTCGAGCGTCGTGTGATCCAAGGTGCGACCGTCGCGTCGTGTCATACCGTAGATACGCGCACCCTCGTCAAAACGTTCCCAGGTGTCCGCTAACTTACTGTTCTCTGAGTAAGCTAAGGATATCTATGCTGAAGAATGGTACGTCATTCTCGTTGCGCCACTTCGACCGCCCCTCGGCACCAACACACGCTCCTCTGAGTTAGAACAGCCTCCAGCCGACGCGTCACCACCGCCCGTCGCGCCATCGTTCAACCTCGCTTTTGAGGTGCACGTAAGTCGTGTTTGCCACCGGCGGCTTCCAGCTGCTCTACACTATCGACCAGGCTTCGCGGAACCAGTCGTCTTCGAGCTTACCGCCCGGTAGCGCGCGCCAGACATGGAGTCCGCGGAGGGACCCGCTGGCAACAAATCGGCGGGTACGAGACTCTCGCAGACCTCACGCGAGTACGGAATTGGCTACGGCCAAGTCAGCACGTCGAATCGGGAGCGCTGCCAATCTCTTTTAGGAATGTTTTACGGCGAGCAGCGCCCCGATCCGTGCCCGCGCCACGCCTGCCGGGATCGCATTGGCGGGTATGGCGGGCAAGGGTAAATGCGGATCAGGTACCAATCGAACGTCAGCCGGATAGGATGCTAGCGTCTCAGAGCGCAGCCGCCTCCCGCTCTCTGACAGAGTTATCGTGTAGCACGAAATGTTGCACCGCCCTGACCGCTCCTGACCCCTCCTGCCCTCTCACGCCCTCTTGGCGAACACCCCGCTATCCCGAGCAAATCAGCCACAAGCGCTGGACGAGCAGCCCGAATCCGCGCAGCCTGCGGCGCCCAGCGTGCCGCAAGACCTGCGCATGGACCTCGTGTGCGCCATCGAGCAGCTCCTCGGCAGCGGCTATTGGCTCAAGGACGGCGAACCCGAACCTGTGGATAAGGCGGCCTGAGGCATGTTTTGCAGCACTTCCATCACTCTGCACCTGGCCCGCGTTGCTACGCTTGACGGGCGTGGCCGGCGCGTTGGTCCTCATGCGCGGTTGCCCCATGTGCTGGCTGGTCGGTCTGATCGAAAACACGGTCAAAGCGACCAGTCCATCGGAAGCGTCTGCAGTCTTCCCGTTGACGTACGATACGGGAGCGGCCGCGTAGGCCTTCCCGTATCTCTCGCGCCATCGCTCGTCGATTGGCTTTGGAACGGTCAACACGCTCAGCGGCGATCACACGGCCTACTCGCAATGTTCGATCCCGAGTACAGCAAGCTGGCGATCCGCAATCAGTCGCACGAGGGCTACCTGAGCAATCGCTCGCTCCGCGACGTCAGCTATCCGCCCCTGACGGCGGAAGCCGAACGCGTCGTGAACGCGGTGACGGCGTCACTCGCCGATCTCGCCGACACCTTGACAGAGACGACGAACGTGCCGTCGGAGTCTGCGTCGCGGACCACGTACATGTTCCGGCGCTTTCCGGCACTTTCCCATGTCCCCCTGTTCTCTGGCACGAAGCTGGACGATGTGATGGTCGACTCGGTGTCGCGCCGACCAGAGGTCCAGCGGGCCAACCAGAGGCCATATCTTCGCGATTTTGTGCGGAGTCGCGTAGCCAATGGCATGGTCTTGGGCGTGACGACGAACGTGGGATTCCGTTCGGCTGAATACTTTCATGGACCGGACTGTTCACGTACACCAAGAGCGGGATGGATCGACGCGACAATCGCTCCGCCTTCATCTTTGCGCCGCAAGCGGGCGCGCAGCTCGGATCGTTGCTGAAGATCAACTACTATTGCATGCCAGCATGGGCGCGGATCCCGGCCCAACTCCTGTTGCCATTGAAGGTCAAGGCCGGGACGGTCATCGCGGCGGGTCGCCGGCCCACTCCCTTCACCGGTGTCGAGATCGACCTGCTGTTCGGACCGGCGTGGTGAGACCTGACCCCGATGCTCTACAAGCGGCGATGGAGCGCAAACGCCCGCGCTTGCCGGCGGGAGACAATGACGTCCTCTCCACCATTCAGTTTCAGCTTCAACCGGCCGGCAATCCAGGGATGCACTTCACCTACATGGGCGAGCCCGACAACTTCTGTGCGATTCGCCCGCACGAAGGCATGGTTGGGCAGACGACTTTCGATCGTCCGGAGTGCGCGCGGCGTGGTCGCAATGCCGCGACCGAAGATGATGCGCGTGCGAAGCTCGTCGCCGGGGGCGACACTTGCGGCGCGACCTGTGGTGAGGGCGTAGTGCAACACCTCGGTGTAGCGGGTCAGCAGATCGCGCATCGGCATCGCGGATGCTCGATTCCAGCCGTTCGCGCTCACGAGTGGCGCGCAACGAGATCCGGAAACCCTGCGATGCCGTATACCCGATGAGCCAGAGGGAGAGAAAGAAGGCCCAGCTACCCAGAAACTGACGAAGCCGAACACCGCCTCCGAGAGCGATGGTAGCGTACGACTGAGCAGGACAATCGGCAGCAGGCCGTCCCCAGCGGCCGCAGAGGTGGCGGTGAGCGCGAACGCAGAAAGCGCCCCGCGCCAGAATACCCTCGGCGGGCAACGAGCGGGATCCCGGCGCTGCAGCGCCACTCCCAATCCGGTAGTGAGCCCCAGCCCCAACATGCTGAACAGCAGCGGATTGAGTCCGTGCGCCAAATGTAGGCTACAGCGGAATGTCCCACCGATCCCCCCGAACGACGGTCGCCACGTCGCACCGGCGTAGGCCCGGGCGGAGCGGTTACCGTGGCCGAACTCGGGCTCGAGTCCGACCACGGTTATCGCACGCACGCGTCACATCAGAACTTCCAGTTGATCCCGATCACCGGGAAGAACGCGATCTGCTCGCGCCACTCCACAGCACGGGTCTTGCTGTTCCACTGCTGCACCGAACGGTTGTCGCGGTTGGTGATGTTCTGCAGGTCGAGGTAGGTGGACAGCCACGAACCGCGCACGAGGAACCGGCGGTCGATGCGCACATCGAGCCGTGCATACGCCGGCGTGCGATTGCCGTTGAAGCGCTGGAGGTCGTACACGAGGCGATTCTGCTCCGATGCCGCGGTCGCGTTCAACGGCGTCAGTGGACGACCACTCGAGTAGCTCCCACGCGTGGAGAACTCCCATTTCGTGCCGCGCTTCGCGCCGAGAATGGCGGTGAACAGGTTGGGCGCATCGTAGCCGCCCGGACGCCACTGTCCGTCGCGCGCACGATGTTCAACCTGCGAGCGGGTATAGCTCACCTGACCGTACGTGGAGCCCGTGAACTTCTGTTGCGCAAAGAATTCGAGCCCGCGCGAACGCCCCGTTCCGTCGCTCGTCATTGGGAAGAGCAGCTCCTGCACGCCGATCTGGTCGCCGGTGTTCGCCAGCGAGAGCTGCGCGTAGTCGCGCGCCACCGGATAGTCGCGATACTGGCGGTCAAAGGCTTCGACGCTGAACAACACATTGTCGCGTGGGGTCCACCGCGCCGCCAGCACACTATGATCGGCTTGCATTGGGGAGAGTGCGGCGTTCGCCGGCACGTTTACGGTGTACACGATGGGGACCTGCTGGTGGTAGCGCCCCCACGTGCCGGAGACGCTGAAGGCGGACGCAGGGCGCCATGTGATCGCCGCGCGAGGACCAAGGCGCGAGGCGTTCGATTGCGCAAACCGGTCGCCACGCACACTCGCGGCAACGTCGACGGCACCGAAGGAGCGCACGAGTTCGAGATACGCGCCCGCAATGTTTACCCCATCCGCGCGATCCACGGCCAGCGTGTCCACGCGTACACGGGACGCCGAGAACGGATTGTTCACACCGAACGGCGACGATATCTCGGAGTTGATGGTCAGGCGCTTGGCACTTGCCCCCACATTCACATCCGCGAAGCCCGGCACGTTGAACGTCGCATCGTATCGCAACGTGTACTCGTTCTCGCGCGCATCGTTCGCGAACACGGGAGTGGCGCCGAAGAACTCCTCGCGCACGCGCACGTCGTTGGCGTTGGTGCTCGCACTCGCGACGAGCGTGCCCACGCCGCGCGCACCCAGTAGGCGCTGCCACGACGCGCCACCGGTCCAGCGATCACCGCGAAAGCGCGTCGTGCCCGGCGGATCCGGATCGTCGGCGTCCTCGGTCGTGCTCTTGAAATCGATGCGATCGAAGCCGCCGAGTCCCACGAGCTTCACGACGTCGCGCGCGCCAGGCCGCCACGTCACCTTCGCCTGAAAGTTCGTGGTGTAGGGGACGGCGGTGAGTCCGATAAGGGGCGCGACGAGATCGAGGTAGCTCTGCCGGCCCGACAGGAGGTAGTTCGCCCGTGAGCCGAGTGGTCCTTCCGTCACGATACCCGCCCCGGCGTTGCTCATATCGAATTCGGTGCGACGACCGTCGGGGTTTCCCTCGCGGAGCGAGATGTCCAGTACGCTCGATAGGCGATTGCCGTAGCGCGGTCCGAACGCGCCGGCGAAGAAGGCCACGTCGCGCACCAGCTCGTTGTTGAGCATGCCGATGGGACCGCCGGTGCTCCCCTGTCCTGCGAAGTGGTTCAGGTTGGGCACTTCGAGTCCGTCCACGAGGAAGAGATTCTCCATGGGGCTGCCGCCGCGGGAGATGATGTCATTGCGCGTGTCGTTGCCGGTCAGCACGCCGGGCATGGCCTGCACGAGGCGGCTGACATCGCCAATGGCACCGGGCGCACGGCGGATTTCTTCGTAGCTCATGGTGATGCGCGAGGCCGGCGCGTTTCGCGGCGCGACGAACGACGCGTTGCCGGCGACGACCCGCGTGGCCGCCAGCGTGGCCGCGGCCGTTTCGAGTTGCACCTCCACCTGCGTGGGGCGCCCCGGATTGATGAGCAAGTCACTCACCGTGGTGGGGCGATACCCAATTCGGAGGACGCGAATGGCCTGTGTCCCAACCGGCGCACCGGCGAGGGTGAATCGCCCCTCGCTGTCAGAGAGCGCACCAGCCGTGCTCCCCACCAGTTGCACCTGCGCTTCGGAGACGGGCTGCTGCGTCTCGCGGTCGAGGACTCGGCCTTGGATGGTGCCCGTCCGGGCGGGTTGTGACGCGGCAGTCGCCGGCGCTGCCGGTCGCGCGCCCTGTGCGTGGAGCAAGGGCGGGGAGACATGGGCGAGTAGCCCCATCGCGGCCGTTATCACCAACGCATCGCGAACCAGTAACATGTGTGCTCCTGTGGTAGAGTATAGAAAAAAGAGAGGTGTTAACACACTTGGACGAAAAAACCCGTCAATCCGACGAACGCAGTCCCCGAAGCAGGGCATGACCGACCCCCATCCCCACCTGATGCGCGGCGCGGGGATCGAGGATGTTCGATGCAACGGCCATGGCGGCCACGCCGTGCAGCCCGAGCCAGACCATCATGGCCACCTGCATGGGCGGGTGTGCGCCGGCTTCACCGGCCGCGCACAACGCCTCGCAGGCGCGAAAGAGGACGCCGAATGCCGGGTCGTCGCGAAGATGGGCGCTCTTGTCCGGCATCACGCCGATGTCCGGCCGGTCGAGGAACATCACGCGGTAGCGTTCTGGTTGCGCCAGCGCGAAACGCAGGTACGCATCGCCCAACGACATCATTCGCTCGTTGGGGGCAAAATCGGGGTGGTCGGCGTTTTCGAGCGCGTGGGCAAACTGCTGGAACCACTTCTGAAGCACCGCCTCAATCAGGGCATCGCGGTCGCGGAAATGACGGTAAATCGTGGTGGGGGTGTATTGCGTGGCCTCCGCGACTTCCCGCAACGAGAACGCTTCGTACCCCTTTTTTAGCAACTGCGCTTCTGCGACCACGAGCAGCAAATCGCGCAACCGCCCACGCTGCGCCTCGCGCCGCTCTGCAGAGCGGTTTTTGAGGCGATCGGCTCGCGAATGGGTAGGGCTCTGCTGCTCTCCGTTATTCATGCCATTTTAGTTAACACTGTTAACACAGCACGTCAAGGAGCGCCCGCGAGAGGTGGATTACCCGGGGGGCTGACTGAGCGCGAGGCGATTCCCCTCGCTATCCTCGACCTCGGCCACGTACCCCGCGTCGCCGATGTCCTTCTTGTCGTAGAGCACCGTGCTGCCGATCAGCCGTGCCCGTTCCAACGCCGCGTCGATATCGGGCACATCGAAATACACCATGGCGCCGGTTTTCGACGGCACGTACACATCGCCCTTGGCCAGTGCCCCGCTCGCGCCAGGGAGTCCATCGGCCCGCGGGAAGAAGGCCATCTCGTAGCCGTCGATGGTGCGCTTCTCCAGTGTGGTGCCAAGCACGACCTCGTAGAAGCGCACCGCGCGATCGAGATCGGTGACGGGAATTTCGAAGTGGAAGACGGGGTTGGTCATGCCACCCGCCCCAGCGCCAAACAGGCGGCACCCACGATCGCCGCGGCAAGCGGTCGGTGCGGCGCCATGAAGCACGAGCGTGCCGTCGCCTCCGGTGTTCCGCGCAACACATAGAGCCGCCGCCATTCCCTACGGGCGACGCCATCGAGCTCGTATGCGAGGAGGAGTGCGAGCAGCCAATGGTAGAGGGCGTCCATTATTCAATCAGGTGGTGTGTTCAAGCCGGAGATGTCCAGCGCTCGGCGCACTGGCCTACCGAGGTACGGTAACGCACAGCGCCCGGAAGAATTTCTACGCGCTCACAACGCATGGCAACTCCCGCGACCGTTTGCGCTTGGACGCATCCGGCCGCGGGAGCACTCCCGCCAGGGGGCTCAGCCCTCGCAGGTGTTGTTGCCGACGATCTTCGCGATGTCCGCCTCGAGCTTTTGCTGTGCGGCTCGCAGACGCTCACGCGCCGGCGTGACCTGCTCGAGAACGCTGCGGATCTGCGCCTCGATGGCGCTGTCGGGCTGCGCGCCGTTTCGCAGCGCCGTAATCGTCGCCAGGGCCTGCTCGATGGCGGCCATATCAGCCGCGGTCGCCGATGAGAATGCCTGAAGGAGCGTGGCGATCTGCTCTGCCTGTGCGGAGGACATCACGGGACCGTTCGCGCATGTGGCGAGCCACTCGCGCTGCGCGGGCGACAGGATGGCCTCGATCGCGGCGAAATGGGCCGCGCTGGCGGCGTCGAGGCGCTTTCGAACGTCCGCGCCAGTGGCAATGATGGCATCGATGCTTGCCGACGTGGCCCCAGACTCCCGTGCGGACCGTGCCTGCACGAGAATCGCGTTGTAGGCGGCAACATCAGACGCGATGGCCTGCTCGTGCTTCGCCACCAGCGTGTCCAACTGCGCCCTCTGCGCAGACGTCAACGCCAACGACGCCGGAAGTCGAGAGAGCAACGCGCCGGTCGATACCACCGTACCTGCACCAGCTCCCGCGGCACTCCGCGTGGTGGCGGTCGTCGATCGAATGAGGCTATCGTTTGCCGCCACCTGCGCCGCCAGCACGCCCGTACCTGCGTCGGTCGACGACGGCGCCAACGGCGCGTCATTGGCGCAGGCTGTCACGAGAACCAATGCCACGACCGATATCCAATCCCGCGCGACGACCAGTCGGCCGCACTTGTAGAACCCGAACATGTGATGCTCCTATAAAGAGATGTGAGAACAGAGCACAGGCGTGTGTACCGCGACGTCGACGCCCACTGCTACCTGTACCACACCAACGGTGCGCACGACCCTGACGCCGTCACGATCGCCACTCCTGCAGCCGCTGTCGCAGTGCCCGCAACGCACGGCTCATCTGTGTTTCGACGGTCTTCACCGAAATGTCGAGCAGCATGGCGATCTCGTTGTATGTCAGCCCACGCTGCCGACTGAGCAGGAATATCTCGCGTGCACCAGGCGCGAGCTTGGCAATGGCCTCATGCAGTGACCGCTGGAGATCCGCCGCTGCGAGATCCTGTTCCATAGACGGCCCGCCGTCGGCGACGTGCTCAATGGCCTCCGAGTCGCTCGCCAGTGTACGCTGCCGCCGACGATGATTGCGTACGTAGTTGAATGCCCGATTGCGACAGGCTTGAAACAGATAGGCTGGCAGGCCAGCGGGGACGTCGATGGCCCGGCGTTGCCGCCAGGTGGCGAGTAGCGCATCCTGTACGATGTCTTCGGCTGCCGCGGCGTCTCGCACGATCTGATACGCAGCCGACGCCAATCGTGGGTGGAGTTCGCGCGCGACAGTGTCGAACGCGTCCGTGAGGATGCGGTCATCCTGCTGCCATTCGCGATTCGATGACTGCTCAGGAATCGACATGCCGTTCATGAAAGGTTGTCAGGGTACGACAGCGTGCACGTGTCCTTGAGAGCAGGTGATGTCCATTTCCATATTCAGACACCGGCAGCACCCGCCTCCCTGACTTATTCCGTATACTGGAATTCTTATGGCCCAACCGACACACGGGGAAGACGATCTCCGCTGGCTGGAAGCCACCCGGCTCGTCGCTGGAGAACTCGATGAGCCCGTTGCCTCACCAGTGCGTGCATGGTTGCTCTCCACCGCAGAGGGCCAGGCAGTGCTGGAACAGGCCCGAATCGCGTGGGCGGAGACAGCACCACTCGCTGCACTGCCAGGCATCTCGTGGGATACGGAACAGGCCATGCAGCGATTTCGGGTAGCCCGCTCTGTTGCGGGGGTACAAGACGGTTCGCGAGCGCGAGTGGCAGGCGCACCGCCTGCGAGAAAGACCGTGCGAGTCAGATTCGCTGGTTCCGTGGCGCCACTTGGCAATCGGTCCTGGGGGCTGGCGGCGGCCGCGACGTTGGCCGTGGCGCTCATTGGAGGGGAAGCATGGCGGCGTCAGGCCACCGTTTCCCGTACCGACATGGCGAGTGTATCCGCTGTGGCCCTGGCGGCCGCTCCGGGCGCGGCGCCTCGTACGGTGACGCTCTTCGATGGCTCGCGGGTGACACTCGCGCCAGGCAGTACGCTGCGAAGTGCGCGAGGGTACGGAGCAGAGCACCGATTGCTCGAGCTCGATGGCGACGCAATGTTCACCGTGAAGGCAGGCCCCCACGCGTTTCAGGTGCGGACGCGCGACGTGCTGGTGGAGGACGTCAGCACGTCGTTCGTGGTACGAGGACGGGAGGATGGTGTGCAGGTTGTCGTGGTGGATGGTGCGGTCGTCGTCGGTGTGCGTCGAGATACGTTACGTGTCGGTACTGGAGGTATGGTCGCGCATCGTGGCCTCATCGCGCCGCTTGATCGGGCCGCGATGCGTAGTGCGACGGTCTGGCCGCAGGGCATGTTGGTCTTCGCCGATGAACCATTGCGCGAAGTAGCCCGACGGTTGAGCCGATGGACGGGGCAGACGTTGCGTGTTGACACTGTGCTCGAGGAGCGGCCGGTCACCGTCACCTTCGACGGCGAGTTGCCGCACGTCATGTTCGATGTGCTGGCCACCACGGTGGGGGCGTCGCTCGATTCAACGCCCTCGGGGTGGAGGCTGCGCAGCAATTCACCATGACCGCATGCCGCCGCTTTGCTCGACAGGCGATGATCTGTTCGGCGCTGGTGCTTCCTGTTCGCGACGCCGAGGCGCTGCCACGCCCTCGCGAAGACGGGCGCGTGGCACAGTGCCGGGGAGACGAGTCGTCCGCCGGTCGCAGCGCATGGCACCGTCATCGTGTGCCGTTGGTTCAGGCGCTGCAGGACATCGCCGTACGGGCTGGCTGGCGGGTGTCCTTCAGTAGCGAAGCCCTGCCGGACACACGTGTATCGGTGTGGTGCGAGCCATTCGATGGACTCGCGGCAGTGCGGGTGGTGCTTGCCGGGACAGGACTCCGCGCGGTGCTGCGCGACGGACTGCTGATCGTGGCGCCACCCGCCGACGGGCGACGCCAAGGTGATGGTGGGGAATGGGCGCGCCTGCAACAACTGCCGATGCAGCACATCGAGGCGCAACGCACCGCGTCCTCGTCGCTCCTCACAACCGTCGCCGCGGGCGCCGGTGCCGCCGTGACCATGGTCGAGGCCGACGGTTCGCTCACTCGTGGTGCGCTGTCGGTAGGCGAAGTGCTGCGCGGACAGCTGCCCGGCTTGGCGGCATGGGATCGCGGCGCGGGGGCGCTGCGCATCGCCAGTGTGCGCGGTCGCGGGGCAGACGGTGGCGCGGGAGTGAAGGTCTTTATCGATGGCATCGAAGCCGCCGATCCCACGTCGGTTCTAGCGCTCGATATGCGCAGCATCGCGCGGCTGCAGTGGTTGCCCGGCGCCGCCGGCGCCTCGGTGTACGGGACCGATGCGCTCGATGGCGTGCTCGCGATCAGCACCCGGGCCGAGTCGCGTGGTGACGACTCGGCGCCCTCCCTCGCGTCGTTGCGCCTCGGGGCCGCCGGTTCTCGATGGAAACAGGGCTCCTTGTGGTCGATGGACGGCGCGGCGTCCAGGCGGTGGGCCCGCACGGTTGGCGAACGGGACGACGGCACAGGCAACGGTGGCCCGGGGTTGCGGCTCGCCTCCGGGGTGACCGGCTCGTTTGAGCAGCAGGAGGTACCCGTGAGCATCACGCCGATACGCGTGGCGGGCGTCGCATGGTCGGCGAGCGTCGACGCGAAGCGTTGGCGTGCGCAGCTCAACGTGCGCGGAGCCGCCGGTCGACAGTTTCTGGCGTTCGAGCCAATCCCGGCCGCTCCGAATAGCAACAGCCGACCCGCGCCGGCCAGTGCGCCAGCGCTGGACGAGGAGCGGGTGCGCGATGGACACGTTGGTGTGTCGCTGCAGTGGGGCGGGTCCCGCGCGATGCACGCATTGCAATTGGCCGTGTCCTACTCCGATCGCGAGGCCGGCAACGTGGCGCAACGTCGCTCCATGCTCGACAGCATTCGCGTGGCCTGGCGCGGACCCGTGCAACGATCGACCGCCCGATACCGCAGCGAAGTCCCCTTGGTGGGCAAGGCGCTGTCGCTGTCGCTCGCGGGTGATGCCGGACATCTGGCCCGCACGGCACCCGACAGCAGCGGCACCGCCAACGCCCTTGGAGACAGCTCGGTCGCGCAATCCCTCGTCGGCGGAAGCGCCATTCTCCAGGCGACGCACTCGCGCTTGCGCTGGTCGCTGGGTGTGCGAAGAGAGTGGAACAGCGCGGTGGGGCGGGACATTCGCTGGTTCTGGCTCCCGTCCGCCGGGGCGCAATTCGATATGCCTGCACTCGGCGCGCTCGCCTCGCGCCTCCGCGTGGCCTACGGCAGCAGCGCGCGCGCGCCCGCTCCGTCGATGAGTGCGGCGCGAAGCACGTCCCGCTTTCTGCAGCGGGCGAACCCGACGCTGCCGGGCGAACGTCAGCGGGCCACCGAAGTCGGCGTAAACGGCGTATTCGGCTCAGCGGCGACGCTCGACATCACGGCGTATCGCCAGCGCACCGAAGGCTTCACTCAACTGGTCACAACAGGGCGTGCCGATACGGTGGACGGGGGGCCGCGACGCGAGTTTCAGTATCGCGTGTTGGGAACGGTCGAGGCGCACGGACTCGAGTTCAGTGGCACGTTGCGCACCAGATGGGGAGAGGGACGCGGGAGCGGAACGCTGCTGCGCTCGCGCGTGGTGACGCTGACGTCAGAGTATGGCGGCGTCCTGTCCGTGGGAGCCGAACCGCTGGAGGCCCCTCAGCGGAACGGTGCCGTATCTTGGACCGCGCGCCGCGGGAGAAATCAGTTGACCGTGGGCGCCAGTGTGATTGGCGCATGGCGTACGGTGGCGTGGGGATGCGTGCTGTCCCGCGACCCCGGTTGTGACGCGAATGCTCCCGTCGTTGTCCCCATGGTAGCCCGCTGGAACGCGACATTCGAGGGTGCCCCGTTGGCCGGGTGGCGATGGCGCGTGCGCGGCGACAACCTCACCGACAATCAACGTGTGGATGGAAGCCCCGGTCTCGTACGGCCGGGGCGGGCGTTTTCACTTGAAATTGGTCGGTGGTAAACTCCCGAAGCGCGCGGATGGCGTCTTTCCCGTTTCAGGCGGTTAACCGCTGTACCAACGACTGTAGCGCCGGGTTCGGCGTCCCGAAGAATTGCGCGTCCACCGCCTCAACCAGCGGCAGCGCGCGCCGCACGAGACGCCTTCCCGCCGCCGTGGATACGATGCGCTTCGCGCGCGCGTCGTCCGGATGCGCCTTGCGCTCGACGTATCCTTTGCGCTCGAGCGTGCGCATGACCTCCGAGGTCATGACCGCATCGGTAGCGGTATGCACGGCAACGACGGTTTGCGTGACCGGCACCTCGGGCGACTCGGCCGCGAGCCACACGACCGTCGCCAGCAACACAAACTGCGCGTGCGTGAGATCGAGGTCGTCGAGCGCAGCCCGGATGGCCCGCTGCCACGCCGATGCCACCTGCCAGAGGAGAAAGCCTGCACTCTCGGCGGGTCCGGCAAAGCGGGAGCCCACCGCCACCGCCCCGCGTCCGGCGGCCGCGCGGGCACGCTCAGACACGCGACGGCTCGGCGGCCGTGGTCACCGCCAGGGCGCGCACCGCCCTGTCCGCATCGGCGGCAAGTACCGGTCCGAGCAGTCGTGCAACGAGCCACCCCAATGGCCCCGAAATGCAGACCCGATGCACTATGTGCGTTTTCCCCGTGGCCGTGGGCGTGAGTCGATGTTCGAAATCGAGACGGACCAGCGGCACTCGGACATGGGGCAGTACCGCGCGACTGTCAAATCGTACGGGCGCTGCCACGTGGGTCAGCGTGAAGGCCGTCGGTGGCCCATGCAGGGCTTCCAGTCGGCCAGGGGCGCCAACGACGAAGTCACCTGCCAGCGCCGCGCGGCGGAGCGAGGGATCCCACTCGACCCAGCGCGGGACGTCGACGTATCGCGCCCAGAGGGCCGCAGGGGACAGATCCGATTCAGCGTGCGCGTCGTGCATCCACATGGACTCTCCCGGAAGGATTTATTGCTACGTGTACGTATTAGTATACTACGCACACGTATTACCATCGTCAAGCACATCGGGGCGCGCGGTGAAGCGGTTTCGCACGGATCGCCGCGATGTGGAGCTGGTCACCACGGGGGTTCCGTGAAGTGAACAGCCGCGGGACCTGCTCGACGGGCGGCTCGATGTGGCCTTCTGCTGGCAGGTTGCCGATATGGCCCCAACCGATCACGGGCGCGGGCGCGGGCGCCAACGTGGCTACCGGCGACGTGGCGCCAACATGCCATACTGCGGCGTCGGCGAGGGCAATGAACATCGAATCGGGAGTCGTCATGAGTGACCTCGTCAGAAGGCGGCGCCGAGCCCGGCACCGAAGCTCAGTTGCTGTCAATCGCCAAGCTGCCTGGGAATCGGGCTGGCGGCGGCGGCGCGCAGGAGGCGCCGTGCGCTGGCGAAGCCGGCGAGTTGCCAACGCGAGTTCAAGGCGTACATCGCCGTCAGCGAGGCACCAGCGTCGAGCGCACCGTGCTGTGCCGTGCCGTCAAGACCGGCAACGTGAGGACCGACGAGGCGACGGGTGCTACCGAGAAGTACCGACGGTTCCACGTGGCATCGACGAACGTGCCGGAAGCGCTGCCAATGAGCAGCGTGCGCGCGCCGAGCGGCCGACGATAGCTCGCACGCAGCAATGCCGTGTGTCCGTCGTTCACAGCGCTCACATCTCGCACCACCTGGAGCATGAGGCGTGCTTCGTCGCCTGGTGTGAGTCCCACGCCGCGGGAGACGGCGACGAACACGCCAAGCTCGGCGGCCAGACCGATGCTGGAGAGCGAGGCAGGGGTCGTACGCGCGAGATCCCGTGCTTCGCGGCCGAACGTGAGGTTGAGTGCAGGACCGGCTTCCCACCACGAGCCTGGGCGAATGGAGAGTCGCGCCGCGGTCCCATCGAGCGCCAGTTGCCAGCCGTTGCCGCCGAGTTGTCCGGCAACATACGGAATGACCTGTTGTGTCCCGGCGCCCGGGAACGATGGTACACTGGCCATGCCGCCAAAGAGCACGCCGTGCACGCCGCGAGGCGACATCGGCGATTGTGCGGTCGCCGTGGCGGCTTGCAGCGTACCGACCGCCGCCGTGAACAAAGCGGCGCGCCGACGATACCGGTCGGAACGCCGCCAACGAGTGATGATGCGGAACATGTGATGACTCCGGAGAGTGATGGTCGCCAGACGACGATCGCGTGTAGAAAGGACGGTCCGATGTCGCCGCATGTGTGCGTCGGATACCGTTGTTTCCCACAGTCTGGCAGCGGCCCCTGCACGCCGTCCAAGACCTTCTCCTTCTTGCAGTGATTAGTGCTGCCTATCGATCACCTGCCTTCGGTGGTCTTGCCGTCGAAGTGTTCGGTATCTTCTTCCGCAGCAGCCCGCGTTCTGTGCACCACGCCATCCAGATGATTGGGCGGCGCGTATAGCGTGTAGAGCTTGAGCGGCACGGTGCTCGTGTTGACAATGTTGTGTCGTGCACCAGCTGGCACCACAATCGCGAAACCGGCGTGGATGGTCGTGTGCACACCATCGATGATCGCCTCGCCGTCGCCCTGCTCTACGCGAAAGAATTGATCGAGCGTGTGCACCTCCGCACCGATCTCTTCTTGTGGCTTGAGCGCCATGACCACGAGCTGGCAGTGCTTGGCAGTGTACAGCACCTGCCGGAACGCCGTGTTCTCCACCGCGATCGTTTCGATGTTCTGGATGTACCCTTTCATGTGTGCTCTCTGGCCAGAGGCGACGACGGCGCACGACCGGTGTCGGGCGCTGTCTCCTGTGGGTGCAAGAGATGCGCCTACCCGCCACCACCGAGCTGGCACCCAGCCGCTACAGTGCCGGTGTATCGCACGAACAGCAGAGTGCGACTGACGAACAGCACGCGCGCCGAGACGTGCATACTGTCGGGCGTCACGCGAGCTGTAGCGGATATCGTGCGCCCGGCCTCTGGTGGACTGAGCCGCCCCGTCCATCGTTGCTGTCGAGTGTCCCACGTGAAGTTGTGGAACAGGCGCGAACCACAGCGAGGCGCGGCGCCGTCCTTCGGCTTTTCCGCCGGGAGTCCGACAAGAACGCCGCACCATGTCCCCTGCGCCGCGTCCGCGCCCGAACCGCAGGCGCCCATGCGCACCACCGCCCCCTTCTGTGGATCCCACCACAATCCGTCCGGCGCGCGTGGCGGGGCCGACTGTGCACCCAGTACGCCACACCACGGGGGGCCTAGAGCCGTCGCGACACACAGCCCGACCACGGTACGCCAAAGACTCGGAAGTTGGGACATATACCACGAGTGAAAGTCAGACACCGAATCACCGCATGAGCGGCGTGTGGCAGGGTGTACCGGCAGCCGCCGCCCGGCGTTAGCACCGCCCCCTAACATTCCCCCAGCCTCGGCGGTACATGGTGAGAACGACCCATGTCACCAGCCGACGCCAACGCCCCAGGCTCCGCCACCCCTGTGACGAACAGCGCCCCCGCCGATCTCGCGACCGCCGAAGAGCGGGCGCTGACCGCAAGGGTGGTGCTGGGCGATCGGGACGCGTTTGCCCAGCTGGTGGGTCCACATCTGGCGCGCGCCCTGTTGCTGGCCCGACGCCTGCTCAAGAACCACAACGATGCTGAAGACCTGGTGCAGGACGCCGCGCTGCGGGCGCTGGAGCGCTTCGACCAGTTCGACCGGTCGCGGTCGTTCGCTCCCTGGTTCATTCGGCTGCTCATGAACCTCGGCCTGCAGCAGCAGGAGAAGATCGGCCGCCGCTCCCATGAGCCTTTGGAGCTGCATACCGCCGAGGTAGACCGGCACCAGCAACCGGAGAGCGCCGACTTCTGGCACGCCTTTCACGAGGCCGTCGATACGCTGCCGGCGCGACAGCGCTCGATCATCATGCTCTTCGATGTCGACGGCTATTCCGGCGCCGAGATCGCAGACCTGCTTGGGATCTCGCCCGAGAATGTCCGCTGGCACCTGCACACCGCGCGTCGCACGCTCCGGCCTCTATTGCGGGCGTACCACCCTGACCCGAACTTCCACCCGTGAACGGATCGCCTCATGCCCACTGATTCCACGTCGCCGCCGCCGGACGACCCGGTGCGCGAGCCTATCCTGTCTGCGGCGCTCACCGCCGTCGACCGCGAGCACACGGTAAGCGCCGAGTCGCTGCAGCGCCTCGAGCAACGGCTGGCCGCCGCCCTCGCGGTGTCTGCGGTGCGCACATCTGTGCCATCGCCGGTGCCGGCGCCCGACGCAGGGAGCAGTGTGGCCAACGGGCTCGTGCTCTGCCTGCAGCGCACGCAGCGCTGGGCTCCCGCGGCCGCCGTGGCTGCAGCTGCGGCGGTGCTGGTCGCGCTCTCCATGACGCCTCCACGCGCGGCGACCACGTCCGTGTCGCTCATCGCCTACGCCGGTGGACGAACGGGCGCCGCGCTGCTGGCGGACGAGGCGCTTGGGCTGAACGTGACCCCTGCGCAAATGCTCGGCAAAGGAGCGGCGCAGTGAACACGCCACCGTCCGCGCGTCCGCCGCGCAGTGCGATGTTGATCTTCGTGGTGCTGCTCGTGTCCGCCGCAGGCGCGGGCGTAGCGCTCGACCGCGTGTATCTCGCACGTAGCGGACAGCTGGGACTCCCCGGTGCAAACGCCGCAGCGCCGCTCGCGCGTCCTTCGGAAGAACAGCTCACGGAGATCTTCGATGCGCTGCGCCGTGAGCTCAGCCTCCGTGATGATCAGGTGCCCGCTGTGCGCCGCATCATGGCGCAACAGATTGCGGACCTCGAGGAGCTACGTCGCTCACTGCGTCCGGAGCTCGACAGCATTTTCGAAATCACGCGCGACTCGCTCGACACCGTACTCGACGCGTCACAGCGCGCACGTCGTGATGCGCTGCTCGCCAAGATGGCGCCCCTGACCGACTCGGCGGGCCTGCGACGCCGCTGACACGCGCGACACGCGCCTAACATCGTCGCCCGCCTGCCGGTACAGACTCGTGCGGGGCGGTGTTCCACCGGCCACCTCGTCGTGTTCGCGGAGCCTTGAGCGAGGCGTAACGACCGGTGGCAGGACAGTCACATGGGACGTATCGCGATCGCCATGCTCGTACGAGATGGCAGCCGCTACCTCGGCTTGGTAGTGGCACTCGCCTTTACCGCGCTGGTCATTACCCAGCAGCCAGCCACGCTGCTCGGTGTCATGGCACGCACCACCGCGCTCATTCGCGACACGGGCGGCGTGGATCTGTGGGTCATGGATCCCAAGGTGCTGTACGTGGAAGAGCCCAAGCCCATGGTAGACGGCATGCTGTATCGCGTACGGGGAGTGCCCGGTGTCGCGATGGCTGCGCCGTTTTATAAGGGGCAGGCTCGGGTGCGGCTCTCCGATGGTTCGTTTCAGAATTGCGAGATCATTGCCGTCGATCCGGCGTCGTTCATTGGCGCACCATCACGCCTGTCGCCGAGCAGCCTGGCGGCGTTGCGCGAGAGTGATGCCATTCTGGTCGATCGGGCCGGTGCACGCACGCTGCAGAACACGACGGTGGGCGCCACCGTAGAACTGAACGACACCCGTGCGCGCGTGGTGGGGTTATACGATGCGTCGGCGGGCTTTCAGACACTGCCACGCCTGTACACCGCGTGGACGCGCATTCGCAACTTCGTACCCGCCGAGCGCAAGATGCTGTCGTATGTGCTGGTGCAACTCGCGCCCGGCTACGACGCGGAACAGGTCGCGCGCGACATCGAGCAGAGCACTGGCCTGCAGGCCGTCCCCACGCAGCGTTTTGCCGCGATGACACGCGATTGGTTCCTCAAGAACTCCGGCGTCATGGCCACGTTCTTCGGGTCGAGCCTCATTGCGATGCTCATCGGCATTTTCATTGCCGCGCAGACGTTCCGCAACTTCACCATCGATCACATTCGCTACTTCGGTGCCATTGCGGCCATGGGCGCGTCGTTTGGCCAACTCGTGCGCATGGTGTTGCTGCAGGCGGGGATGGCGGGCGCCGTTGCGACCGGCATTGGTGTCGGCGTGGCGTCACTGATCTCCTATGGCTCCCGCTCGTCCGAACTGACCTCGAACATTACACCATGGCAGCTCGGGCTGTCCGTCGCGGTCATGCTCTGTGTGGGCGGCGCCGTCGCGTTGCTCTCCGTTCGAAAGCTGCGCGGCCTCGAGCCGGCTGCTGTGTTCCGGGGCTGATCCATGTCCTCGTTCACAGCACACGCCAACACCACAGCGGCCATGCCGCTCGCCGTCGAATGTCGCGGCGTTACGCGCGGCTTTGACAGCGCCACCGGACGTGTCCCGGTGCTGCAGGGCGTAGATCTCGAACTCCCCGCCGGCGAAATCGCCATGCTGCTCGGTCCGTCGGGGTGCGGCAAAACCACGCTCATTCAAATCCTGGCGGCCATGCTCGATGCAGACGCTGGAGACTGCACCGTGTTCGGCACCACCATCACCGCCATCAATGCCGTCGCGCGCACGCAGTTTCGTCAGCGCATGATCGGGTTCTGCTTTCAGCAGTACCAACTCATTCCGACACTCACGGCTGCCGAAAACGCCGCGATTCCGCTGCTCATTGCCGGCGTCCCCATGCCGCGCGCGGTGGAGCGGGCGCGGCACGAACTCGACGCGTTGGGGCTCGGCGATCGAACGGGATATCGCCCCAACCAACTCTCCGGCGGACAACAGCAACGCGTCGCGATTGCCCGCGCGGTGGTGCACGAGCCGCGACTGGTGGTGTGCGACGAGCCCACCAGCGCGCTAGATCACCGCGCCGGTCAATCGGTCATGACGCTGCTGCGGGAGCGAATCGTTCGCCCCGATCGGTGTGTCATCATCGTCACGCACGACAATCGCATTCTCTCGTATGCCGACCGCACCTGCCACATGGAAGATGGACGCATCACGGCAGTGGAAAGCACCGACGCTCTGCAACACTCCACGCGCTCGTCTGCGGATTCCGCAGCAACAGCGCTGAACGCTCACTGAAGAGATCCCATGCGTACCAGTACTCTTGCGCGCGCGCGCACCCTCGGCAGCCGTCACGTGTTGCATGCCCTCGCCATTGCGGGAACGCTCATCGCGTTGCTCGTCTCTTTGTCGTCGACACCGGCAGCGCAGACGGCTGCGGTGCGCTCCTCGCCACCACCCGCTATCCCGTTTCGCGACTATGTCTCCGGGGCGGCACTCATCGAGTCGGCTCATAAAGACGTGCTGGTCGCGGCACCAGCTGCGGGGGTGCTGTCGGCCGTACACGTGCAGGTGGGCGATGACGTGAAGGCTGGCGACCCGCTGTTCACCCTCGACCAGCGCGCATCACAGGCGGAAGTGGCCACGCGCCACGCCGCACTCGCGGTGACACGCGCGGAGCTGACGGAGCTGCAGGAGTCCGTCAACAAGGCCACACTCGAAGAGCAACGTGTGAGCATGGTGGACGACCCGCGCGCCGTGAGCGACGAAGAGCGCACGACCCGCCGGAGCGCGCTCCGTTTGGCGCAGGCGCAGGTCGCCACCGCGTCCGCGAGAGTGCAGGCGCGCACGGCCGAGCTGGAGGCGGCGCAGGTGGCGCAGCGTGAACGCGTGGTGCGGGCGCCCATGAACGGCACCGTGTTGAGTGTCTCGGCGCGTCCCGGTGAAGCGGTAGGCGGAAGCGGCAGCAATGCGCCCATCCGGCTGGGTCGTGTCGATCGGCTCCACGTGCGGGTGGATATCGACGAGAACGATGCCTGGCGCATTCGCGCCGGCACGCGTGCGCGCCTCATCATGCGCGGCAATGATCGCCTCACGGCCGACTTGGAGTACGAGTATACCGAACGCTACGTGCGCCCCAAAACGTCACTCACCGGTGCCTCGACGGAGCGTGTAGACACCCGCGTGCTGCAGCTGGTCTACTCGCTGCCGTCGGATCGCTTGCCGCTCTATGTGGGGCAGCAGGTCGATGTGATCGTGGAGATCGTCAAACCCAAGACGGAGGGGCAATGATCACGCGTCAGCACCGATTTGCCGTGGGGGTGTGCGCGCTCCTGCTGAGCGCGGCGTGCGGCGGCCGCAGCCAGCCGTCCATGTCACCGGTCCCGGTCGCGACGGCCGCCGACTCCAACGCGGGGTGGTGGCGAGGGTTTGGCTTGCCGGCGCTCGATACGCTCGTTGACGCCGCGTTGAAGAACAGCCCCGATATTCAGCTGTCGATCGCCCGACTGGCCGAAGCGCGCGCCACGATGCGCGGGACCAATGCCAATTGGGATCCGAACGTGTCGCCGACTGCCTCGTATACCAGATCGGAACAGGTGATCGGTAACTTCGGGGCCATCTCTACCACCGTGGCGAGCGTGTCCACCACGGCCTCATGGGAATTGGATCTCTTTGGTCGCTTGCGAAAGGAGCGTGCGGCGGGTGTGGCCGACGGGATTACGGCGGCGTACGATGCGGCCGACGTGCGACGCACTACCGTGGCGGAGATCGCGCGTGTCTACTTCGATGTCCTCAGTACGTCGCACGAGGTAGCGGTACTCGAAGCGCAACGCATGGCGCGTCGTACCGCACGGTCGCTCGAGGCGAGTCGCGCGCGCGTCGGCTTGAACGGCGGCAGCGATTCCCTTCGTGCCGATGGCGACGAACGCAACGTGCTCGTGCAGTTGACCACCGTACGCGCCCGTCGTGCCGAGCTGCTGGCCGATCTGGCCGCGCTCACAGGGAGCTCCATCGTGTGGGTCGACTCGGTCGTCGCACTGACGGCACGTCTCGAAGTACGCGTGCAAGTCCCCGAGAACGGAATCCCGGCCGATTGGTTGCGCTTGCGCCCGGATGTCCGCGCTGCTGAGTCGCGAGTGGTGGCGGCCGCCGCACGTGTGGAGGCAGCCAAGCGAGCCTTGCGCCCGAGTCTCTCGCTGGCCGGAAGCACGGGCCGCAACCGCACGAACGAAAGCAGCTGGGTGCCCACGTGGTCGTTCGGGCCCTCGCTCGCCATCAACGTGCCCACGCGAGCCGGTCGCGCGCAGGTGAGTGTGCGCCAAGCGCAACTCAGCCAGCGCGAGATCGAGTGGCGTCAGGCCGTGCGTGACGCGGCATCTGACGTGGAAGTCGCGTTTGCCCGCGTGCGGGAATTCGAAGAGCGCCTCAAGCGTCAGCGCGAATCCGTCTCGGGGTATCAGGCCATGGTGTCGCTGTCACAGTCGCGATTCACCAGCGGATTGGCAGACTACCGAGCGGTCCTCGATGATCAGCGCACGCTGCTGGAGGCGGAGCGTACGCACGTGGAGTACTGGACTGCGTACGCCAAAGCGGTAGTGACGCTGATGCAGGCCACGGGAGCGCCGGAAGTGCGTTGATAGGGTGCGGTGCTATCGTACAGCAGCAACGCGGAATGGCCGATTCACCCCACCTGCCGCCCCATGCCCATCACTGTCGGCGAAACCCTCAAGGCTCCCACTCGCGCCGCGTGGCGCGAGTGGCTCATCGCGCACCACGCCGACAAACGGGAAGTCTGGCTGGTTTCCGATGACCGCCCCGACGTCCCCACGGTGGACTACCTCGACGCGGTCGAAGAAGCGCTCTGCTTTGGATGGATCGACAGCATCGCCAAACGCCTCAACCCCACCGAACGGGTACAGCGCTTCTCTCCTCGCCGCGCCAAGAGCAACTGGACGGAACTGAATAAGGCACGCGCGCGACGTCTCATCGCGCTGGGGCTCATGACCGACGCCGGACGCGCCACGCTCCCCGATCTGGATGTGCCGTTCGTGCTGGCCGACGACATACGGCGCGCGCTTGTCGCCGCTGGCGCGTGGGATTTTTTTGCGGCGGCACCGCCGCTCTACCGACGCGTACGCGCCGGCTACGTGGAAGAGCAGCGCCGCGTTCCGCTCGAGTTCACCAAACGCCTGAACAGCCTGATCGAGAAGAGCGTGGCCGGCAAGCTATTCGGCGGCTGGAACGATGGCGGGCGATTGGTCGACGCGGAGTAGTTACATCACTCCTGCTTCCGCCACCTGCACCGGTGCCCAGGTATTCCGCACGCGCTGGTGGACTTCGCCATCATCGGCAAAGCGATGCAGGAAAAGCCAGCCGTTGTTCACGAGGTCGCGCACGACGGCATGCTTGGCGATGATGCCCTCGATCGCGTCGGCGGGAGCATCGATGAACACCGACAGACGTAGCGGCTCGTGGCGTTCGCGCGTGCCATCGTGTACCGACTGCCACGCGAGACCAATGCGCAGATCACCGCCGGCGCCTTCCATCACGCCAATGTGACCGCCCACCACATTGTGCAGCACCTTGTTGCCGCTGCCGTAGCGCAGGGGGTCTACCGTTGACGCGTGGTACTGCATGTTGATCCAATGCGTCACCACCATGGGCGCGGTCATGATGAGCTCGAGCACCGCATAGCCGGTATCGTCCTGCCACGTGTACTCGTGCAGGAACGATCGCCCCGCGAGATTCACTCCACGCGTGCGCGCACGCGGCGCCACGATGAACGCCGCATTGCCGGCGAGCCCCCACTCCGGGCGCACTTCCGACCAATCCGCAGCGCGCGCGCGAATGGCGTCGTCGAGCTTCGCATCGGGCATGTCACCAAGGCCAAGCGACGGTGCACGCTCGCGTCGCGCGATGCGCCCCGCGGCATCCAGCTGCTCGCGAAACGCGAGAAGCGATTGGCGGTGCACCCACACACGCACGTCGCCCTCATAGAGGTGCACGTCATCGGTGGTCGTATCGTGCAGTCCACCAATGAACAGGGTGTCCTTCACGTCGATGCCCTCGGCCCTGAGGCCGGCCCGCACCTGCTCGTCGTTCAGCAGCGACGCGAGCGCGCGCGCGTTCACTTCACCCGTTTGACCGCCGCACGCGCCACAGTACAACCCCGCCGCCTGCGGGTTGTTCTGCGTCGAGGCACCGTGACCGATGAGCGCCACAAGCGGTGCGAAGTCGCGCGCAAGGTTCATCGCACGCAACACACCCGCCGCGAGCGACACCCGCGACGACAGATCGACCGGGGCGCCGGTTGCGGCGAACGTCGACAGCTCCGGCACCACTGCCGATTGCGTGGGCATCGTTTCGCGCAACACATCGCCGGTCCGTTCGCCACGACCAAAACCATCACGCACCAGCGCCGCGGCCCATCCCAACCCCGCCGACTCGACGAACGAGAACGCCGAGCCGGCAAGCGTGCCGAGCTCCTTGATGGTCGACGCCCATGGCCGCGAGCCGTTGGCCACGACACGTGCGCGGGTTTGCTGATCGACATCCACGATGTGCATGTTCGGCGACAGCAACCCCGGCAGCTGCGCGCGCGGCGCGCCCGTGATGGGGGCATAGGCGACCGGCAGACCAAAGAACCCGGCAAAACCAAGCGTCTGCACCGCGGGCGCCGCACTCTCGAGCGCCCGTCGGAACAGCTCCGAGCGCACGTCGATGCAGAACACGGCTTGCGCGGTGGGCGCGCTGGCTGGCGCACTGCGTGGCGCCTCCGACAAACGACGCACGGTGTCTTCCTGATACGCGGCTTCGAGGGCGCGCTGCAGCAACCAGTCCTGTTGCTGCGCGTTGACCATCTCCGACTTCGCCGTGGGCCACGCACGCTGCGCGTTCTGCCACGCCTGCGGCAGCGCCGCGGGGTTGGCCAACCGATACAGCAGCAGCTCCCACGCGAGGCGCACGGCAAGCAGATGCACGATCTGTTCGTCGTCGTGCTTGGCGAGTCGCGCTTCCCACCGTCGATAGGCACACGCAGAAGCCCAGCCGTTCACTGACAAGAGCAGCGCCGTGAGGTACTCCTCACGGTGCGCGGGCGCGACGTTGAGTGCGTCGAGTGCTTCCGCAATGAGTTCATGCGGGTTGTCGGGCAGCGCGACCGCCGCTTCACGAAATCCGTGCAAGGCCATGAGCAGACGCGGGCTGCCGTCATGCATGGCGAGCGCGCGCCAACAGCGCCAGAGCCCGTCATCACGGGCGGGTCCCCACTGCGCCTGTCCTTCATCGAAGTATGCCGCGCAGGCCTGGCTGATGTGGCGCGTGACGAACTCGCTCCACGACATCGCGTGTGCGAGATCACGGCCAATGTCGGCCACATCGGTAACGAGGGCGCGCGGCAGTAGCGCATCGTCGTCGGCCGTGGTCGCTGCGTCGAGCAGGGTGATGAGCTCAGGCGCTCGCGTTGCACCGTCGCCGGCAACCGCCAGCGCAACGTCCAAGTGCCGCGCAGCGAAGCGGCGCGCCCGCCACTGCGCACGGAACCAACTGCGCCGCATCAGCAACGTCGTGCCCGTCATCGCGGCCAACTCCGCTGCCGCATCTTCGATGGACTGCCCCACGAATCCCCAATAGGGATTCACCGCAATCATGCGGTCGAGCGGCCATGTGGGCGCGATGCGCGCGCAGGCCGCGATCACCGCATCGGCAACGGTCGTGTGAGGCATGCTCATGCAGAGACATCCGCCATGGCGCGTTCACGCGAGGCGCTCATGCGAGCGGCCCGACGCTCTGGCGACGGTGGCCACACCCTGAACGTGAGCCGCGTGAAGACTTCGTCGAGGTAGAAGCCGGCAAAGCAGGCCGGATAGAAGCCGCGCGCAAACGGTCCGCGCGGCGCCGTAAGCACCGCCGTCTGTACCACAAAGAGTACGGCGAAAGCCAGGACCACCACGGCGGCACTCGCGATCACCGTTACCTCCGATGCACCCACCGGCGCCACAATGAGCCCCATGGCCCAGTGGCCCGCCGCGTACACGAGCGACAGCGCGACAGAAGCGCCAATGAGCGGGAGCGTGGAGCGATCACGCGCCACCACGGCGCGGGCCAGCGCCGGCGCGAGGGCGAGCGCCAGAATGAAGCTCATGATCAGCAGCGTCGGCTCCCCGCTGGTATGCAAACCGAACGCGACGGTCGCAGCAGTGAGCAACAGCAGCGCCGCGCCACCACCGGCAAGCCACGCGCGCGTCGACCACGGCGTCGCGGTCGTCATGTTGCGACGCAGGTACGCTTCCACCGTGCGCCCCGACGACAGAAACGCATGCGCCTTGTACAGCGAGTGCGCCACGAGGTGGAGCAGCGCCAGCGAATACGCACCAAGTCCGCACTCGAGCAACATGAAGCCCATCTGTGCACAGGTCGACCACGCGAGCGCCACCTTCACGCTCACACGTGTCATCATTACCAGGCCGGCGAGCGTCGCCGTCAGCGTGCCGACCAGCACCAACAGCAGCTGTGCGGCATCGAGCTGACCCATGAGCCCTGACAGGCGGATCATGATGAAGCCGCCAATGTTCACGATCCCCGCGTGCAGCAGCGCCGAGACGGGAGTTGGCGCTTCCATGACCTGAATGAGCCATCCGTGAAATGGCAACTGCGCCGAACGCAGCACGACACCGGCGGCGAGCATCACGCCCGCAATCTTCACCAGCGCCGGGGTCTCGGCTGCCGTCGTCCACTCGGTGGCACGCGCCAGCACTACGTCAATCTCCAGCGTACCCAGCGCCTTGAACAGCAACGCGAATGCTCCGATGATGGCAAGGTCGGCTACTCGCGCAATGAGAAACTTCTTGTGTGCGGCAATGAGTGCCGACGGACGATCGGCGTAGAACTCCAGCAGCTGGTGCACCGTGATGCTCGATGCTGTCCACGCGAGCGCCAGCACGCCAAGATTGTTGGTGATGACCAGCAACGACACCGCCACGAGTGTGGCGAGAAACGAACGGAAGTAGCGCGCCTGCATCGGTTCGCCGTCGAGATAGCGACGCGAGAAACGCAGAATGACCAGGCCAATGCTGTTCACGAGGAGCAGCATGACCACCGTGACCGCGTCGAGGCGAAGCGACAACGCGAACGGGCCGGCCGACAGCGGCAGCGCCCCAACGTGTACGAGGCCGGAAACGGGACCGTTCACCACGAGCAGCGCCGCCGCAACCAGCGAGAGCAGCACTGCCACGCCGGCAGCGACGGGCGCGATGGGTTGTTGCGGGCCGACTGGCACCAGACGCGCGCGCGGCATCAGCGCCGCCGACAGATACGTCAGCGGGATGAGCAGCAGAACGGCGAACGGGATGGGCATGACGGCTCCGAGCACGGGGGACGAGACACAAACTAGACCCCATGACTCGTGCGGCAAAATACACAATTCCGCGTTCCCGATGACCTCGCTGGCCGCCGCTGGCCCTCGCGGCGCGTGATGGTGCCTGACGAAGCGACGATGGTGGACCGCGACGTCCCTATCGTGAACGGCGGTTCACCGCGTTGTGTGGACGTTCTGTCGTAGCAACAGCACCAGCGGAATGAGCGCGTACGCCGGGAGCACCGTCGCTCCCCACACCGCCACAGGCATGTGGAATGCTCCAACCAACACGGCGAGATCGAGTACGACCGACATTGCCGTGTACGCGGCTGCCGCCACGCCGACGCGAATTCTGCGCGCCGGCCATCGGCGGACGACCAGTAGCACGGCCAGCAGCAGGCCGAGGGCAACGGACTTGAAGATGCCGATCGACACAATCGGACTGCCATTGCTGTCCACCAGCGGGGCGGTGCCCGCGAACGGTATCAGCCACACCATCACTCCCCGCCAGAGTATTCCCCCCAACCCGCCGCGCACTGTCGCGGCTGTTTGGTCCAACGGTCCCTGCGACATCGTGTAGCTCTCCATTGAACGTTCCGATCACGGGCGACCCCTTGCCGGCCGTGACCCCCGAGAGATCGCCGCGTGCCTCCGGCTCCGCTTGATCCGCCGTGCGCTCATTCCAGGCGCGACGACCGCACGGGCGATCAAGCCGCCGCCGCAGAGCCGTGTAATTTTTGTGGGCGTCCACCATTTCACGTACCATCACTGCTCCGAAACGGCTACGGCCATGACCGACGGTACCCCCCGCCACATCCCGTGGGTGGAGCGGATGCTCCGCACGCTCGATCACATCCACGCGCACCTCGACGCCGAGGTGAACCCCGCCGAGCTCGCGCGTTACGCCGGCTTTTCGCCGCACCACTTCCATCGGGTCTTTCGCGGCATGGTCGGCGAGTCCGTCATGGGCTACGTGCGGCGCCTTCGTCTCGAACGGGCCGCGCTGCGCCTCAAGCACGGTGAGGCCTCGGTCTCCGCGGTGGCTATCGATGCCGGCTACGGATCGCACGAAGCGTTCACGCGTGCGTTTCGAGATCGCTTTGGTGTGGTGCCCAGCGCCTTCCGCGACACGGATGTCGCCAGCGAGCCGCCCATTCGCCTGATGCGCGAGCCAGAGCGGCAGTTACTCGCGGCGCGTCATGTCGGCGCCTACGAGGGCGTCGGTGCCGCATGGGAGACGCTCATTGGCGTCGCCGGACGCCTGGGCTGGCTGGCCACACCGCCCATCACCATGGGGCTGGTGTACGACGATCCCGACATCACCGAGGCGGCCCAGTGCCGCTACGAAGCTGCCATTGTCGTGCCCGACGGACAACCGGCCGTCGTCCCGGAATGGGCGCCGCCTACCATGATCGTGCGTACGCTCCCGGCGGGCACGTGGGCCTGTCTCGTGCACGTGGGCGGCTACGATAGCATCCAGTCGACCTACGACGCCTTGTTGGGACAAGCCCTGCCGCGTCGTGGCATCGAGCTCGCCGACGAACCCACGGTGGAAGTCACCCTCGACGATCCGCGCACCACGCCGCCCGATCGGCTGCGCACGGACATTCGCGTACGACTCACATGACCGCAAAACGCCAACGCGCCACGCGCACCATCGAGCCGCGCATCGTGGTGCTTACCGAATCGAAAGGAAACGCGTATCCCCCGGGTCGCATGCTGATCGCTTCCCCCGACACGATCGCCGCCATCGTGCAACAGATTCCGCGCGGACGCGTACTGCGGCTTGGCGACTTGCGTGCCACACTGGCCGTCACGCACGGTGCCACGTACACCTGTCCCATGACCACCGGCATTTTTCTACGCATGCTCGCCGAAGACGTCGACCGCGCTGGAACTGGTGACGACATGCCGTGGTGGCGCGTGGTACGGGACGACGGGGCGTTACTCGATCGGCTGCCCGGAGGTACCGCCGCGCAGCAGCGACGATTGGAACGCGACGGGGTGGTCGTGCCGACGGCAAAACGGCTGCGAGTAGCGGCAGTGGCGGACCTGTCGTGGCGACCCGATGACGCGCGGCCGTCTGCTTCCGTGACGAACGGTCTACCGACAGCACCCTAGCCGGAAGCCCAATGGGAACCCATGTTCGCTGGTAACACTGGCGGACGTTCCTACAATCCAAGTGGTTCCCGGCATGACATCTCCAGACGATCCGCTGCTGTACGCCCAACAGGAGGCGCTCGTCCTGTTGTCGTGGCTCGTCCTCTTCCTGTGGACGCCCATCTTCGCGTTCGGGGCGTTCATGCGCTGGGACGAGGTGAATCAGCGGCCGTTGCTGCTGCTGGTCATGACCGGTGTGCCGCTGCTCGGACTTGTCCTGCGCTCGACGCGATGGGGGGTCGCGCGGCGTGCGGGAATGGCCATCGTCGTCATCATGGCGCTGTCCATCCCCGCCATCGTGATGAACGGACCGCGCATGCTCTCCACTATGGCGGTCGCCCTCGTGGTAACGCTGGCCATGTTTTTTCACCACATACGGTCCGCCATCGTCATCCTGGGCGTCTATCTTGCTGCCGCCATGACGGGGCTCTGGTTCGCGTCGCGCGGCCTGATTACGCCGGGGCCTTCGGACACCGCACTCTCCATTCCGTATCGAGTCATTACCCTTGCCGTAACCTTCTCGGGGCTCTGGTTCAGTGCCCGCGTCTTGCAGCGCACCGTGCAGATCTACCGCGACGCGCAGGCAGCAGCGGAGCAGCGGATGGAAGCGTTGCTCGAGGCCCAGCGTGAAGCCGAGTTGCTCCAGCGCCGGGAACTCGTGAACACGGTCACCACCGGTGTCACCCACGATCTCGCCAACTTCGTGCAGGTCATGATGTCGACCGCCGAACTGATCGAACAGGAGCCGCTGCGGGCGGATGCACAGCAGACAGTGCAGGACCTCCGCCGCGTGGGCAACGAAGCCGCCCTGCGCCTGCGCACCATTTTGAGCGTGGGCCGTTCATTCCCGGAGGTCGAGCGACCAACGTCGATCAGCGAACTGTTCGTCCGCCTCGATCTGCTGCTGCGCCCCTTGCTCGGCCGCCACATCCGACTCGCGATGGATTTCGACGCCTCGCTCCCGTTGCTGGCCATCGACCCCGGCCGGCTGGAGCAGATTCTGCTCAACCTCGCACTCAATGCGCGTGACGCGATGCCAACCGGCGGCTCGCTGTGCATTACCGCGCAAGAGGCGCGGGGCAGCGCAACGATCGAAATCACCGACACCGGCGTCGGCATCGAGCCCGCGCTGCAGTCGCGCATCTGGGAGCCGTACTACACCACCAAGCCCGCCGATCGCGGCACCGGTCTCGGCCTCGCCATGGTGGCGCGCATTCTCGAGAGCGCCGGCGGACACGTCACCGTCACCAGCACCCCAGATGTCGGCACCACGTTCGTCGTTTGGGTGCCGGCGGTGGCAACAGCCGCCGCAACACCGCCCAAATGAACAGCCCTTTCTCCACCGAGTACGCGAGCTTGTCCCACTCCACCGCTGTGGCCACGCGCTGCGTCTCGGCGGCATAAGCGAGGGCGAGGGCGCCATCAGCACGTAGTTGCGGCGCGTGAGGTCATCGTCGTGCGCACCGCGGTCGTCGTAGCCGAACACGGTGAACGGCGCGATGCTGACATCGGCGGCAGCTTCGCTGGTCACGGCGAGAGCTGCGTCGAACACCGGCTTTCCCGGCAGCCCCGGCACGGCCGTACTGCCAGCATTCGCCATGGTGACGATGTTCGCGCCCACGGCTTCGCGAATACGCCCAGCTTCGGCGGCGAACCGTGCTGCCCACTGGCCGTCATGCTCGACCAGCCGAAGAGTGCTCATCCGTATACGCCTTTCGCCGGAGCGGGCGAACATGGTGTACCGCGCTGTGCTGGCGCCGGCTTTGCCCGTCCCGTATGCTTTGAGCGCATGGTCACCCTCCAGCCGGTACCGAGCTCATGAAAGCTGTCAGTGAACTGCTCAAGAAACATGACGGAACGCTTTGGCATGTGACACCGGCAATGACGGTGTTCGAAGCCGTCGAACAGCTGGCTCGACTCGAGGTCGGCGCGCTGTTGGTCATGGATGGCGATCGCCTCGCCGGCGTCTTTTCCGAGCGCGATTACACGCGCAAGATCACCCTGCTCGGCCGCAATTCCAGGGAAACGCTCGTGTCGGAGATCATGACGGCGAACGTCATCACCGTGAACGCGACGACGCGCACGCGCGAGTGCATGTCGCTGATGAGCGCACGCAAAATCCGACACCTTCCCGTGGTCGAAGGCGAGCGCGTGCTGGGCATGATCTCCATTCGCGACATCATGGACGACATCATTTCCGACCACGAACACACCATCGCGTCGCTCGAGAGCTACATCCAGTCGTAGGGGGCTGTCAGCACACTACGCAAGAAGGCGACGTCGCGCGCGCGCCAGCCGCTGCACCCCTTCGCGCAGCATGTCGCTGTCGTAGTGGGCAAAGCTGAGCCGCAGCGTGTCGCCAAACTGGTCATCCGTCGCGAAGCGCGGACCGGCGTGGAACGCCACGCCGGCTTCACGCGCGACAGATAGCAGTTCCACTGCCGACACACCCGGCAGCTGCACCCACACGAAGTACCTGCCGCTCGGTTCCACAAGGCGCGCGTCAGGAATGGCGTCCCGCAGCGCCTCACAGAGGACGCGACTGCGTTCGGCGTATACCAGCTTCAAGTCGTCGAGCACCCGGTCGGCCAAACCGAGGGTGATGAGGCTGTGCACCACGCCCGACGTAAACGGGTTGAGTCCGCCGCCGCTTTGTACGAGCCCAGCATGCATGAGCTGCTCGAGAAGCGCTGGCGCGCCATGCACCCAGCCGAGTCGTAGCCCGGGCGCGCAGATCTTGGAGAACGAGCCGAGCGAGAGCACACGGGCGTCGCTGACATATGTCGCGACCGACGGTGGTGGTGGCGCACCGAAGTCGAGCAGCTGATAGACCTCGTCGGCAACGACGAGCACATCATGCGCTGCGCACGCGGCAAGCAGCTGTTCCCGTCGCGACGCCGACAACGTGGCGCCGGTGGGGTTCTGAAACGACGGAATGGTGTAGAGCATCGACGGCCGGTGTGCGGCCAGCGCGTCGTGCAGCGCCGGCATCTGCATTCCCTCGTCGTCGATGGGAACACCCACCACGCGCAATCCGTGATCACGGAAGATGTCGAGCGCGAGAAAGTCCGTGGGCGCTTCGTCCTGATCGTCGCCATAGCGTAACCACAGAGGATCGTGCTGCGCCAAAACGCGCTCGGCGGCCGTGTGCAGGGCGGCGGCCGTGAGCAACGACAGCGACGGTTGACCTTTGCCGAAGTCGATGGCGGACGGCACGCGCGATGCGGTGCTGATTGCGCAGGTCACGCACCGTGTCGTGCGCAGTGCGGACGTCGTCGGCCTGTCGCGATACCAGCGGACGCAGGGCGTCGGCGAGCGGCTTCTGCAGGGCATCGTTGTAGGCCTTCTTGGCGTAATCCTCGCCACGCTCGCACTCTTCGAGAATGGACTGGTCGTCGTCTCTGGACAACGCCGCCTTCACCGCCATCCAACCGCGATGGGCCGCGCCGGCGGCGTGTCCAAGGTCGGCGGGCTTACCACCGAACGTTTGCACCTGCACTTCGAGCTCATGCTTGAAGGCGGCGCGCTGTGACGAAAGCGACATGAACAGCTGCTTGAGTTTCGGGTTCTCCGTACGCTCGGCGGCAGCTTTGAAGCCCTGCTCGCCGTCACGACACGTTTCGATCAGATCGTTCGCGACCGAAATGGCGTCTGTGTTGATATCGTCCGACATGCCTCTCCTGGGTGCAGTGTGTTGACCGAGCGAGAGGGATGCGCTCGCCGGTACCCCTGCAGGTGCAAGGCACACGCCAGCATGAATGTCCTTTGGTGACAGACAGCGCTTCCAGCGGCCGGACTGTCGAGATTGTTTCAAGCGATTTTCTCCGCGCCCACCGCCGGACTGAACTATCGCCCCCGCGTACGCTGTCGTACCGTTCCATCCGGTACCCTTCACGCGGAGTTTGCATGACCCCTCATCAACGGCGCCGTCTCACCGCGGCGCACGTGCTCGCCCTCGCCGCCGTCGCAGCGCCTGTTGCCGGCGCCTACGCGCAGGGAGCCCCTGTCGCCCCTGTCGCCCCCGGCGCCAACGCCGGCCTGCCACTCAAAACCGCTCGCACCCACACGTTCACCACCACGAAAGGCACGTGGATGAGCGTGGACATCTCTCCCGACGGCGGCACGCTCGTCTTCGACCTGCTCGGCGACCTCTACACCCTGCCCGTGGCCGGCGGCAAAGCCACGCGCCTCACCAGCGGCATGGCCTACGACGCGCAGCCGCGCTTCTCCCCCGACGGCAAATCGGTCGTGTTCGTCTCCGATCGCTCGGGCGGTGAGAATCTCTGGACGCTCTCCCTCGCCGATCGCGACAGCAGCCAGGTGACCAAGGGCAACAACAATCTCTATACGTCGCCGGAGTACACCCCCGACGGCAAGTACATCGTGGCGGCGCGCTCGGGTGGACTGGGCGGCACCGCCAAGTTGTGGATGTACCATGTGGACGGTGGCAGCGGTGTGCCGCTCACCACACAACCCGCCGCACCGCCAAATCAGAAGCAACTCGGCGCCACCTTCGGCAAAGACCCGCGGTACATGTGGTTCGCCACGCGCACCGGTGACTGGCAGTACAACAGCATCGGCCCCCAGTTCCAGCTCGCGGTGTGGGACAAGGAAACGGGACGCGTGTCGCAGATGAGCACCCGCTACGGTTCGGGCGCACGCCCGGCGTTGTCCCCCGATGGCAAGTGGCTCGTATACGCCACACGCTTCGAGACCAAGACGGGGCTCATGCTGCGCAACCTCGACACGCAGCAGGAAGAATGGCTCGCCTATCCCGTGCAACGCGACGACATGGAATCGCGCGCGCCCATGGACGCGTATCCGGGTTACAGCTTCACCCCCGACTCGAGGGCCGTGGTCGTAAGCTACGGCGGAGAATTCTGGCGTGTGCCCGTCGACAAGCGTGCGCCCGTCAAAATTCCCTTCGAAGCCGAGGTGAAGCTCGAGCTGGGCCCCGAAGTGAAGTTCGCCTACAAGGTGGACACCGCGCCCACCTTCACGGCGCGGCAGATTCGGGATGTGCAACCGTCGCCCGATGGCAAGTCGCTCGCGTTCACGGCGCTCGATCGGGTGTACATCATGGCCTTCGGCGACATGAAGCCGGCGCGTGTATCGAACGCGACCACCGGTGAGTTCAATCCCGTCTGGGCGCCCGATGGCAAGTCGCTCGCGTGGGTCACGTGGGAAGACGCACGTGGAGGGCACATCGTGCGCGCCGATCGCGACGCCAAGAACGTGTGGCGCACGCGCGTACTCACGGCCAACGCGGGGCTCTACACCGACCTCGTTTGGTCGCCCACCGGCACGCGGTTGGTGGCGTTGCGTGCCGCTGCACGCGAAATGCAGGAAGCAGGTGGCGCATTCTTTGGCCCGGCCGCGGCTGAACTGGTGTGGCTCCCCGCTGCCGGTGGCACCATTTCCATGATCGCGCCGTCGGGCGGGCTTGGCACGCCGCACTTCACCAACGACACGACGCGCATCTTTGCGTACAGCTTCAGCGGTGGCCTCCAGAGCTTCCGCTGGGACGGCACCGACATCAAGACACACCTGCGCGTGACGGGCCCCATGCCGCCCAACGCCGGCAATCTCGACGGCGCCCTCGTCTCCAAAGAAGCGAAGCTCACTTTCGGCGGTCGCTCCGCGCGCCCCATCAGCCAGGGCATGCACCTGGACGACGGACACGACATGGAGCCCACACCGTCGGCCCCGCCGGCGTCACTCATTGTGATGTCGCCCAACGGCGATGTGGCGCTGGCGACGGTGGGCATGGACATCTACACCGTGACCGTGCCGCAGGTTGGTGCCACCGCGCCCACCGTGAGTGTGGCAGCGCCGGCCGCCGCATCGGTGCCCGTGAAGAAGCTCAACACCATTGGCGGTGAGTTCGCCACCTGGTCGCGCGATGGACGCAAGGTGCATTGGGCGCTGGGCAACGCACTGTTCACGTACGACCTCGATCGCGCCAAAGTGACGGACGATTCGCTCAAGGTCGACGATCGTCGCAAGACGCGTCTGCGCGCCGACACCACCAAGGCGGTAAAGGACAGCATCGCACGCAGCGACTCCATTGCGAAGGCCGACACCACCAAGAAGACGCCGCCGGGCTACAAGGCCGCCGAAGTGCGTGTGGTGGTCACGGGCCAGCGCGACATGCCCACGGGCACCGTGGTGTTGCGCGGTGGCAAAGCCATCACCATGAAGGGCAAGGAGATCATCGAGAACGCCGACATCGTGGTGCGCAACCAGCGCATTGTGGCGGTGGGCGCGCGCGGCAGTGTGACCATTCCTGATGGCGCGAAGATTATCGACGTGACCGGCAAGGTGCTCATGCCCGGCATGGTCGACACGCACTATCACCCGCAGTGGCTCACCCCCAACGTGCACAACACGCAAACGTGGCAGTATCTCGCCACACTCGCGTACGGCACCACCACCACGCGCGATCCGCAAACCGCCACCACCGACTTCTTGTCGTACAGCGACCGCGTAGAGAACGGCGAGATGATCGGGCCGCGCATTTACACGACGGGGCCCGGCGTATTCAGCGCCGAGCCGGTGCGCGACCTGGAACATGCGCGTGAGATTCTCACGCGGTATGCCAAGTACTACGACACCAAGACGCTCAAGATGTACATGAGCGGCAATCGTCAGCAGCGGCAGTGGATCATCATGGCGGCGAAGGAGCTGGGGATCATGCCCACCACCGAAGGGGGACTCGATCAGAAGCTCAACATCACGCACGGCATCGATGGCTATCCGGGCATCGAGCATACGCTGCCCATCACGCCCAAGTTCGACGATGTGTTCGAGTGGTACAAAGCCACGCAGGTCGTCAACTCGCCCACGCTCATCGTGGAGTATGGCGGGCCGTTTGGCGAAGGGTGGTTCTACCAGACGGAGAACCTGCTCGACGATGCGAAGCTGCGCCGCTTCACGCATCCCGTAGACTTCGACAGCAAGGTGCGTCGTCGTGGCAACGGCAATGCGCCTGGCCCCGCGGGCTTTGCGGTGAAGGAGGAATACGCCATGTGGCAGCACGCCGAAGATCTTGCCAAGACCGTGGAGCGTGGCGGACGTATTGGCATTGGCAGCCACGGTCAGCTGCAGGGACTGGGGATGCACTGGGAGCTGTGGCTCGTGCAGTCGGGGGGCATGAGCACGCACGACGCGCTGCGTGCCGCAACAATTGTCGGCGCCGAAGCCATTGGCTTGGGGACCGAGGTGGGGTCCCTCGAAGCCGGCAAGTTTGCCGACCTGCTGGTGCTCGATGCCGATCCACTGGTAAACATCCGCAACAGCAACACGCTGCGCATGGTCATGGTGAACGGTCGACTGTTCGATGCCAACACGCTCGACGAACTGCATCCGCGTACGAAGCCGCTGGTGCGGCAACCGTGGAGCTACACGCTGCCCGTGGCGGGGGCGGGGATTAAGCCGTAGCTCGCGGAAGCAAGGTAGCGCTGACACGAAACGGGGAGAACGGGAGCAAGCACTCCTGTTCTCCCCGTCTCATGTTGTGGGATAGCCCTGCCCGTGGGCGGTTGCTTACTTCGCCGCCTTGATCAACCGCTCCTGCACCGCGCGCAACGGCAGCGTAGGCGCACCGGTAATGTTCCACGCGTTGAAGACCACGACCATGTCCTGATCGGGGAACGCCATGGGGAACTGCCCGCCAAAGCCAGAGCCGGCCCAGATGAGCTTGTCCTTCTGCACGGGATTGCTGTACAACCACCACTTGTAGCCATACTGCGGCGCACCGGCGCGCGTGCTGGTGGCAATGTGCGGCGTGACCGATTCGCGCACCCACTGTTCATTCACAACCGTTGCACCGTTCCAGCGGCCGCCCTGCAACCAGAGCTGCCAAATGCGCGCGAGGTCACGCGCTTCCAGATAGAGCCCACCTTCGGTGTCGATGGTCCCCGACGGCGTGCGCTTCCATTGCCAGTTGGTAATGCCGAGTGGCGCGAAGAGATGACGCGCGGCGTACTCCTCGATGTCCACGCCAGTGGCGCGGAAGAAGATGTGCGCGAGCAGCGCGCTCTCGCCGCTGCTGTAATTGAACTGCGTACCCGGCTCACGCATCATGGGCCGGTCGATCGTGAACTTGACCCAGTCCGGGCTGGCCTCGAGCGCGCCGGCCGTGTTGTTCGGATCGCTGTACGGAATGCTTTCGTTCCAGTCGAAGCCGCCCGACATCGTGAGCAGATGTCGAATGGTGACGCGCCGCTTGCGATCATCGAGCTTCGCGACCGTCGTGGTGTCCCAATACTTGAGAATGGGCGTGTTGATATCCGGGAAATCCCCACGCGTAATGGCTGCGCCAATGACCGCCGAGGCCACCGTTTTGGACACGGATTGCAGCGTGTGCAGCGTGCCGCGCCGGTAGGTGGGGTGCCACCACGGGTTGAAGTAGTTGAACGGGCCCGTAGGGTCGTGCGAGTTGTTGAGCGACGAGGTCGAGCGCAACGAATCGCCGTAAATGCGGTCATAGTCGCGCGCGTACGTCTTGTCCATCACGATGGTGCCGCGACGGATGACGAGCATGCGATCGATGTTGCCGTACTTCCCCGCCGTGATCTCGGCGTTGAGGCTATCGAGCACCGCGGCGTTGAGGCCGACCTTCTGCGGCGTGGAGGTGGGCCACGTGAACGGCTTGGGCTGAGCGCCCAGCGACGAGGCCACGAGCAACGCGAGCGCGGCGGCGGGGAGGGAGAGGTGGGTCATGGGGGAGAATGTACAGGCGGGGCGGGGACGCTGTTCTTTGGGCTATCCGGCTGTACTTCAACTGCGGTTCGGGTTTGACCTGCTACTGCGGTTTTGGACTGCCACGGCGGTGCTGGACAGCCACGGCGGTTGGGGAACACTGCCGTTTGGGTTCGTGCGGAAGGCGCCGCCCGGCTTCGCCGGATCGGCGCCGTTTTGGTGGTTGGGGAACGGCCACTGCGGTTCGTGTCCTAAAGGGGTCAGAGTCGTTTTGCGATGTCGTTCAACGCCAGTTACCGCAGCGTAAGCCGCACCCCTTGCGGCGGCTTCGGCGTCAGCGGCGCGGGAGACGGTGCCCCCGTGGCATCAAACAGCTTGGCGTTCTCGGTGGCGGTGAGGGAATCGCCCTGCACCCTGATTTGCATCGTGAGCTCCAGGCGCCCGGGGTGACGTAGCGAGTGTTGGGAGTGGAAAGGAACCGATGCTGCGGCAGTAACTGGCGGTTACACCCAGCTCCACGCCAGCGCCGCGATGCACGTGACAACAAGCGCGACACTGACCCACCCCAGACGGGTGGCCCACGGCGTGGCGCGCGCCGCTCCCATGATCGTTTCGTCGGCGCCGAGCCGCAGCAATGCGATCAGATGCAGCGGCAGCACCACCGCGTTGAGCACCTGACTCGAGTAGATGAGCGGAATCAGCGGCAGCCCGGGCAACGACACGATACTCACCGCTGTCACCGTCAATCCCACGAACGCGGCATAGAACCACTGGAAGTGCCGGGCATCGAGATCGAGCGACGCCGGTTCTCCAGCGCCCTCGGCGATCGAGTAGGCGGTAGCAATAGGAACAATGGCGGCGGCCAGCAGCGACGCGCCCAGCAGCCCGGCGCCGAAAAACAGCGTGGCGAACGAGCCCGCCAGCGGACGCAGCGCCGCCGCGGCATCGGCGGCCGTTTCAATGCGCACCCCCGCCTGGTGCAGCGTCGCGGCACAGGCCACCGCGATCGCGAGTCCGATGACGCCGGTGAGCACCGACCCGATGATCACGTCCCAGCGGGCCAAGCGCAGCGACGTCGTGGTGATGCGCTTGTCGACCGCGTACGACTGAATGAACGCCAGCCCCCACGGCGCGAGCGTCGTGCCCAATGACGCTGTGAGTGCCACCCAACCGGCGTCGTTCACCGGCATTCGCGGAATGAGCGCGCCGGAGACGACCTCCGACCACACCGGCCGGGCGAGCACGCCATCGACGATATACAGCGCGAGCGTGGACGAGATCAGCAGCAGCACATGCTCGACACGATGGAACGAACCCAGCAGCACGACGAGCGTGATGAGCACACCCGCGACCGGCGCGCTGATCCAGGCCGGCACCCCAATCAGCGACCCGGCGGCGGCAATGCCGGCGTACTCCGCACAGATGGTCCCGAAATTCGCGAAGAGCAGGAGGACGACCGTCAGGTATCCCCAGCTGGTCCCCCAGCGCTCGCGGATGATTCCCACGAACCCCTTGCCGGTGGCCGCCCCAATCCGGACCGCCACCAGATGGAACTGCACCAGCAGCACCGTCGAGACGGGAATGATCCACAGCAGCCGGTACCCGTGATCGGTGCCGAGCACCGAGTACGTCGTGATGCCGGCCGGATCGTCGTCGGAGAGGCCCGCCAGCAAGCCGGGGCCGAGCACCACCAGGAACGCCGCCAGCGCGGACGCCCCCGTCGCCCGCAACGAGGCGAACCGCGCCGAGAAGCCGCGGCGCGCGTGCGCGACACCATGCGGGGTGACGTCCCGCGGCACAGCGCGCTTCAAGGGGTCAGAGTCGTTTGCATGGCCGGAGGGTCGGGGGGCTACAAGGGGTCAGAGTCGTTTTGGGGGTCAGAGTCGTTTACTGCGCTGGCTCCGCGCCGCCGCCCGGACGATCGATGCGGTACAGCACATGGGTGGACGGCGTGCCGTGCACCACGAACTCATCTTCGTGTGCAAAAACAGCGCCGATTTTTTCGACGGCCTTGCGAGAGCGCCAGTTGGTTTTGCCTATGTGGAACCACACCGTGTCCATGTACTGAAAGGCGTGGTCGAGCATCAACCGCTTGAGCTCTCCGTTGGTGGTGCCGCCCCAATGCGTGCGCGCGAGGAACGTGAAACCAATGCACACCGAGCGCTCATCCGGTTTGCTCTCGTAGTAGCGCGAGGAGCCGATGATGCGCGCAGTGGCGCGATCGATGACCACGAACGCGGCGCCCGACGCCAGCGCACTCGCAAAAAATCCGGCTTCGAAGACCGGGCGCAGGTAGCGCGTGGGCTCCGGATGAAGCGCCCAGATCTCGGGATCGGCCGCGGCCGCGGACAGCATCTCAAGATCGTCCGCGCGAAGCGGGCGCACGAGCAGCGTCGGGCCGACGAGGGTCGGTTGCCAGTCGGGAGCGGTCATGAGAGAGCTTGCACCGTCACAGAAGGTCGCGCAAGGTGACTATAGTCATTGACCATAGTCATATTCGAAGATACGTTTGAGCTATGCCCACCAAGCCCACCGAAACCATCGCCATCTCCGAGTTCAAGGCCACCTGCCTGGCGGTCCTGGAGCGCGTGCGGCGTACCGGGACCTCCATTGTCGTCACGAAGCGGGGCGAGCCGGTGGCACAGATCAACCCGCCGTCGACTTCCAGCATCGGCGAGGGATGGCTCGGATCCATGGCCGGCTCCGCCACCATGACGGACGATCTCATCGCACCGGCAAGTGCCACGAACGACTGGGACGTGTTCAAGGCATGAAGCTGCTGCTCGATACCCATATCTGGCTGTGGGCACTGCTCGACCCGGATCGCCTGTCGCCAACGGTCCGATCGGCGCTGGCGTCGGGGGAGAACGAACTGTGGCTCTCGCCGATCAGTGTCTGGGAAGCGCACCTCCTCGCCGAACGCGGTCGCATCAAGATCGATGCGACGCCGGCCGTATGGGTGGAGCGCATGGTACAGGCGCTCCCTCGGCGTGAAGCCGCCCTGACCACCGACATCGCCGTCGCCGGCCGTCGCCTCGCCCTCTCCCATGAGGATCCGGCCGATCGCTTCATTGCGGCCACCGCGCAGGTGCTGAGACTGACGCTGGTCACCGCTGACGCACGTCTGACGGAATCCACGGCGTACGCGTTGATGGCGAACGTTTGACCGACGGCACTCGCGAACGCGTCGCGGTGATCTAAGAGCCCCCTACGGCTTCACCGCACTCCACGCCGGACACGGCGGCGCCGTCCCCGCGCCTCGAGGCGCCCCTTCCGGGCGTGGCAACGTATCGGTCACCTGCATGACTTCGACGTCGAAGATGAGCGTGGCACTGGGCGGAATCACCGGCGGACGCCCCTTCTCCCCGTAGCCGAGCTGATACGGAATGATGAGGCGACGCGCGCCGCCAACGCGCATCCCTTCAAACCCGGCATCCCACCCGGCAATGACGCGCCGAAACCCCTGCGGAAAACTGATGGGATTTTTGGCTGCACCAGCGTTGGTCGTGTCGCGCGACGAATCGAATTGCGTGCCGTCGGTCGTCCACCCGGTGTAATGCGCAAAGATGCAGCTCCCCGCTGTCACCGGCGCGCCGGTACCGACGCGCGTATCGACGGCACTCAACGTAAAGAGCGCGCGCGGCTTGTCGTTCACTGCGGGGATGGGCGAAGCATACTTGGGCGCGCGGGCGCAGGCGGCGACGATCAGTGTCGTGAGCGACACGGCGAGCGTTGTGGTGACGTGCTTCATGCGTCGTTCTCCATGCGCGCCGCCATGATTTCCGCCTTCTCCCGAAAGCTGACCGACGCGCCGCATTGCGTGCAACAGTAGTTGCCGGTGCGCTCCCCCATATCGTACTCCCGCGAGAAAGCAGGGTGGGCGCACGGCGTGTCGCCCCACGCCCGCTGGAGCTCAGTGGCCTTTTTCTTCTGCACGAGTACCCTCATGGAGCGTGAGTGAGACGACCGCCGCCCAACGGAGGCGCGCCGCCAGCGAAAGCTAGCGGCACGCGCCGCCGCAGCTACTTCACCTGCTGCCGGAACAGCGCCACCGTGCGGTCCCACGCCAGCTTCGCTGCCGCGGCATCATAGCGCGGCGTCGTGTTGTTGTTGAACCCGTGCTGCGTGCCGGCATACAGGTGCCGCTCGTAGCTCACGCCGGCGGCTTTGAGCGCCGCTTCGAACTCCGGCCAGCTCGCGTTGATGCGCGGATCGTTCTCGGCCGACTGAATCATGAGCGGCGCCTTGATGTTCGGCACATCGGGCAGATTGGGCGCGGAACCGTAGAAGGCCACGCCAGCCGACAAGTCGGCACCGAGCTTGGTGGCGAGATAATTCACCATCCCACCGCCATAGCAGAAGCCCACCGCGCCGATTTTGCCGGTACACTCCGGGCGGGCCTTGAGGACAGCAGCGGCCGCCATGAAGTCTTCGCGCGTCTTGGCTTGATCGAGCTTGGGGAACAGCTCACGCGCCTTCTCTTCGTCGCCGGGGTAGCCACCAAGCGGGAACAGCGCGTCGGGAGCGAACGCCACGAAGCCATCGGTGGCCAGTCGACGCGCAATATCCTCGATGTGCGGATTGAGCCCGCGATTTTCGTGAATGACGAGGACGCCCGGTGCGCGGCCGCTGCCACTCGGCTTGGCGAGATACCCGCGCATGGTCCCGTAGCCGTTCGGCGACGCGTACTCGAGGTACTGCTGCTCGATGCGCGCATCGTCGTGCGCGACCGTCTGCGCCTCGAGAAACTTGGGGCTCAACTGTTCCAGCAACATCGCCGCCGTCACGCCACCAACGGCATACTTGGCCGCACGATCGAGGAAGGTGCGACGGTCGATACCACCGTGCACGTACGCATCGAACAGGATGAGCAGGTCCTGATCGAAATCGTGAGCGGACTTGTGCGGGTTCATGGGCGGTAGGAAAATGAGGAATGCGATGACACACGGGCGTGCATCGGTACAGTTACAGCGCGTCGAAGCCTGGAATCTCGAACGCAGGACGTACCGCTTCGCAATCGGCTCGAGTGCCTCCGTGTGACAAAATGGCGCTCTCCCACGTGGTTGTCACGATGCTGCGCAGGCGATCGATGGTCTGCGCCGCCTCGTCCGCCGTCAGGCCGAATCGCAAACACCCCGACAGGAGATTCGCACGTGTCGCGCGTCGCCCGGCCACGCTCCCGCAGATCATGGCCAGATCCCGTTCATCCGCATGGAGCGGTGCCGGCGTAAGATCGTACGCCGGCGACAATCGCCACTCGGCGGAGTGTGCGACGAACGCGTGATTGCGTGGATGATCGTCGTTGTTCGTCACGAGCGCGTTGAACACCATTCGCCGGAATAGCTCGGCGCGATCATGCGCTGCCCGACTGGACCATCGCTGCAGTTCATCGCCGAGCAGCAGATACGACCATCGCTGCCGGTCATGCGTTTCTTCAGCGTCCAGCACCGTCAGTGCGCTGACCATGCGCGCGCGGCTGTATTGCGTTGGATGGCCGGCCAAGCGTTCACGATCGAAGCGTCGAAGTAACAGCACCGACGCCGTGCCAACACGCTCGATGCGGTACGTTGGAACCCGAATGTCGCACTGGCGCGCGATGAACAACAGCGCCGCTTCGACGGCGGCGTTGTTCCATCGGTCACCGCGCGCGGGAAACTTGGCGAGCCAAAGGCCATCATCGTCCACCACCACATTCTTGGGGCGTGCTCCACCCATCGACGTTCCCGCCTCCACGAGCGACTGGAGTCGCTGCAGCGCTGCGGGAACGGGATCGCCCGGCGCAAGCGCTTCGAACCGCTGAGCCGCCTCGAGCAAGGTTTCGAGGTGCACCGTGCTATTGAACGGTCGATGGGGGGGTGGTGGAACAGTGCCCGGGCCAAACGACAACGCGCCAACGCGATCTTCGGGGGAGTGCAGCAGATATTCGATCTCCCCCACATCCAGTTTGCCTAAGGCATGCGCGATGACCCTGCGCCCCCACGCGTCCGGGCTCGCATCGCGAATCGCGCCGAACACGCCGCCCAGCTTTGTGGTTTCGTACGTGTTACCGGAGAGCGGCACGTGAATAGGATCGAGTGGCACCGCCAGCGGATGCTCGCGATAGCGTTTGCCGTACACGAAACGCCCGAGGGTATCACCGAATCCATTCTGCTCGCGCACAAACCGACCGCACGTAACCACCTCCGCCGACTGCGGAAGTTGGATGTACACGAAACACTCTTCCCGGAGCGTCATGCGCGGTCAGAAGTTGTCGTCGAGCGGAGCGCGGCTGATACGCGGCTGCGCCACCCCTCGGCGGAGTGCGGCACGCTCGCGGAGCTGTCCTTCAGGATCGAGCTCCAGTGACGCGACGGGGAGCAAACCATCTTCCAGGCCAAGCGCCCACAGCACCGCGATGTATGCCCCCACGCTGGTCCCCACGTTACCAGCCTCGACCGCGCGGAGCGTTGGGATGGTGATTCCGGCCTTTGCCGCCACATCGGCCAATCGCAACCGCCGACGTTTCCGCGCGAGCGCTATGTTGCTCCCCATGCTGCTGGCGACATCGACCACACGAGCAGGGGCTCGCTGCGCGTTTCTGATGGTGGCTGACGACATATTTCACCCCGTGTATGTAAAGCATAGTTACATCAAACACGATTTAAAGTAAGAATAGTTTCTTTATGCCAGCCCCCACAGTCACCCCCGCCCTCAGCTTCGAAAGCGGTCTCGCCGTCGTACGCGGGGTCGACGCGCCGGAGGCGCCCGACTGTCTGCGGTGGGACGCGCGTGTCCACGCGCTGGTGGCGGCAGGGGTGCACTATCCGCAGCTGCGGGAGTGGGCAGCTTCGCACGGGGTCGCCGAGCTGTCGGCGCCGTCGACGCTCGAGGTGCCATCCACGCTCGACTGGCGCGCGCCGCGCGAGGCGCAGCAAGAGGGGCTTGGGCGCTGGCGGGCGGCCGGCTCCCGCGGTACGGTGGTGCTGCCTACCGGCGCCGGCAAAACGTATGTCGCGCTCTTGGCCATTGCGGCGACGGCCGCCGAGTGCTGTGTGATCGTGCCCACGCGCGCGCTGGTGGCGCAATGGTTCACGCAGCTCGCCGACGCGTTTGGCGTGGAGAAGGTGGGCGCGTATTACGGCGACGAAAAATCGCGACGGGCCATTACGGTCACGACCTACCATTCGGCCTTCACGCTGTTCGAGCAAGACGGCGCCCGGTTCGGCCTGCTCATCTGCGATGAAGTGCATCACCTGAGTGACGGGGCCGAAGGTGACGCGCGAAGCTGGCACGACGCGCTCACCATTGCCCCGGCGGCGGCACGACTCGGCCTTACCGCGACGTATCCCGACGGGCGCGACAGCATGCTCGCAAAACTCGTGGGGCCGGTCGTGTACCGTCGCGCCATTGGAGAGATGACCGACGCCGAACTCGCGCGATTTGCGCTCGAACGTCGCTACGTCGATCTCACCCGCGCCGAACGTGCGCGCTACGACGGCTGCACGGCGCGCTTCGAGGCCTACACCGAAAAATCAGGGTGGCGTTCGGCGGCACCCACTGGCTCCGAGGCGTGGAAGAAATTCGTGGCGAGCACGCTGCGCAATCCGTCGGCGCGTCGCGCCTGGCGCGACTTTTTGGAGCGGGAGCGCATCGTGCGCATGGCGGAAGCCAAGTTCGACGAGTGCGCGCGGTTGTTGCGATTGTTTCCCGGCGAACAGTCAGTGCTCTTTTGCGGCGGGGTCGACATGGCCATGGAAGTGTCGCGCCGCTTTGCCGTGCCCATGATTACGGCGTCCACGCCGGCATCGGAACGTCACGCGGTGCTCGCGGCCATGCGCCACGGCACCATTCGCGCCGTCGCGACAGTGCAGGTGCTCGACGAAGGGTGGGACGTGCCCAATGCGAAGCTCGGTATTGTACTGGGCGATTCCACACGGGGTGGTGTGCGACAGCATACGCAGCGCTTGGGGCGACTGCTCCGGCGCCAGGGTGATCAGGTCGCGTCACTCTTCGAAGTCGTTGCGGCGGGCACGTGGGAGTTTTACGCCTCGCAGAAGCGCAGCGCCGGGGTGAGGCGTGTCGCTGAGCCGCAGCTGGGGTTTGGTTTGTGATTGGACGTCGTGACGTGACGCGCCGCGCATGCTGAAGCGCGCCGACGTCGATCCGTTCGTGGTGGTGGCGCGCTCTCGCGTCACCGTACGGCCACTCATCGATCCCGACGGTCGCGTTACGCGCTTCGCTGACCGGTTGTGCACACTGGTGCGTAAGCTCGAAGGAAAGCCGCGCGCCAGCGTCGAAGAGGCGCTGCGTCGACAGGAGCGACGCGTGCGCGACACGTCACGGTTGGGCGGGCTGTCCGGCACGCTGCTCATGGCCTGTCGCTTCGAACCGCCGGCCAATCTCCACGCGCTCCCCGCCCAGCGCGCGCAGGTGTTTCTGGCGCGGGGCGCCATGTGGCCACCGGTGCCGGGTGATACACTGCAGCCGTACGACATCGCTGGCGATGCCACTGGCGCGCCGTCGTTGTACGACAGCTTCTACGCCGACCGGCAGGCCGCGTGGCCGCTGCGCGAAGCGCCGCGCTGGACGGGCGCGCAGCTGCTTGCGCAGTATCATCTCGAACTCGGGCGCGCTGTGTTGCGCGACGCGGAGCGCGTGGAGATTCGCGTGCGTGGCGGGTGGCGCGCGCTTTTTGCATCGGTCAAGCTCGCGCGCCTCATGTATACCGTACAACGCGTGGGGCGCGGCTATCGCCTCACACTCACCGGGCCAGCGGCAGCGTATGTAGCGCGTGCCTCGCGCTACGGCGTACGCTTCAGTCGCATTGTGCCGGCCGTGTCACGGGCCACGGCGTGGCAGCTGCGCGCCACCATGGTGCGTGACGGAAGCCTCTGCACCTTCGTGCTGCGTGGTCGCGCGCGCGCGGCACATGCGCGTGTAGGACCTGAGCCCACACGTGTCCGGTACGACAGTGCGTGGGAACGACGTTTCGCGCGCGACTTCCGCGCCGCGCGCAACGGACTCACCGCCGGCTGGACCCTCGGCCGCGAACGCACGCCACTCGTGGCCGAAGGGCGCGTTGCGCTCCCCGACTTCACGCTGCGCCATACCGACGGTCGCGAAGCGTACGTAGAACTGGTGGGGTTCTGGACGCCGGAGTATCTGCGCGAGAAGGTCGAGATGGTCACGCGCATTGGCGACCTCCCGCTGGTGCTCGTGGTGGCCAAGTCATTGGCGGTGGGCGACGACGCGACCGCGCTTGGCGAAGCCGCGGGTGACCGCCTGCTCTGGTGCACCAAGCAGCCGCGATTGTCGGACGTTATGCGCGTGGTGGAGCGGGTGGCGCGGTGAGGCGCGCTGCAGGCATCGCCCAAAGGGGTCCGCCCAAAGGGGTCAGAGTCGTTGAACGGATGGACTCTTCAACGACTCTGACCCCTTCTTACCAGACCCCTTCTTACCCCTTCCTACCCAAGGCGCGTACGCTGAGCGGGAGCACCTCGTTGCAACGGTGCGCAATGTTGCGGCCAGCCGAGTCGGGGAAGGAGGCGAAGTCCACCGACATCGAATCCTGCCGTGTGACGGCCTTGGCGTACGCCTCGCGGTACTCGGCGGCCTTGTGCACCCCGTGCACCGGTGCCAGGGCCAGCTTGCTCACCAAGGCGACAATGCCCAATACGAGCGTCGCCACACCCATATCGCGCAGCAGGCGTGATGGGCGCAGATCAGAGCATCGTCTCGGATTGCAGAGCGACGTCAACACGAGAGCGGCGATTTGCTCCAGCAGAGAAATCAGGACGCTCACGCGCCCGTGATTACGCTCCACCCGAGCATCACACCAACGACCGTGCTCGCCATGGCGGTCACGACGCGAACAGACATCGCCCAGTGTCGGCTCTTCGCGACAGCGAGACCGGCAAGGCCGCTCACGAGCAGCGACACCACACTCATCCCGCCCACCGTGCCAATGCCGAACGCCAACAGATAGGTGAGTTGCGCCTGGATCGTCGAGGCCGCAGCCACCAAGAGCACGATCACGGCACCACTGCCCGCGAGACCATGCGCAATGCCAAACGTGAAGGCACCACGCGCACTCCGGATCTTGTCAGGGTGCTGGTGAGCGATGTGCGATGAGTGGGCATGCGCGTGCGCATCACCCAATCCACGCCGGTGCCGACGCGCTTCTGAGATGAGCGCTGAGATACCGAGGAAAATCAGCATGGCCGCGACCAGCAACTCGAACACGGCAGCAAACGCAGGCGGAATGCGAATGCCGAGTACCGCGATGACAATCGTGACGACAGCGACGCTCGCCGTGTGACCGGCCCCCCAGGACAGCCCGAGTACGGCCGCCGAGCGCCAGCCGCGCTCGCGCGTGGCCAGCATGCTCACCGCCGCGAGATGATCTGGCTCGAAGGCGTGACGGAACCCGACCAGCAAACCGATGCCGATGAAGGCGACATGGCCAAAGTTCATGGCTGCTCCGCCTGCGCAGCAACGACCGCCTGCCCCAGCGCAAGCCCGCCATCGTTGGGTGGGACAGCGCGGTGCGTGAGCACGGTAAAGCCCGCCTGCTGCAAACGTTGAACAGCAAGTGTAAGCAAGAGCACGTTCTGAAAGACTCCGCCGGTGAGCCCGACTGTCTGCGTTTCTGTCATGTCGCGCACGCGTTGCGCGACGGTCACAATGACGTCGGCCAGCGCGCGGTGCACATCCAGCGCGATACTCCGACGATCACGTCCCTGCCGGAGATCAATCACGACCTCACGCCAGAAATCATGGAACGCCAGCTGCAGCGGCGCGCCGTCACGCTCCGGCTCGACGACAGTAATGGGATAGTGCCGACCGACGCCGCGCGGTGCCTGCGTTGCCAGCAGCTCGAACTCGATGGCCGCCTGGCCCTCGTAACTCACCGACTGCCGGACACCACAGAGCGCGGCGCACGCGTCGAGCAGACGCCCCGCTGAGGTGGTGACCGATGTGTGCAGCTGTCGTTCGAACTGCTGTCGCAAGATACGGCGCGCTTCCTCGCCAAGCGCCCGTACCGGCGGCAGATCGTCGGACCAGGGGATACCGACGGCGTGAAGATGCGCCAAGGCGAGCCGGGACGGGTGCCGCACGGCCATGTCGCCGCCAGCCAACTGGGTCGGCGCAAAGTGCGCGACCCGGGTGAAGCGACGATAGTCCGCCAACAGGAACTCGCCGCCCCAGATCGTGCCGTCCGTGCCGTAACCCGTACCATCGAAAGCGACACCGAGCACCTGCGCGTCACCCCGGAGCCCATGCTCCGCCATCAGCGATGCCACATGCGCGTGATGATGCTGCACGCGAACCAGCCTGAGCCCGCGCTCGGCAGCGAACCGGCCAGCCCAGAGTGCACTGCGATACACCGGGCTCTGGTCCGCCGCGACCAGCTCCGGACGTACTCCGAACAGCTGCTGAAGGTGCTCCACCGTACGGGTTAGGGCCCGTTCCGTCTCCAGATTCTCCACATCGCCAATGTGCGGTGACAGGAACGCATAGGCGTCACGAACCAGACAGACCGTCGCCTTCAATTCACCGCCGACGGCCAACACCGGGCGCATCGGTGCCGGCAGAGACACGGGATAGGGCGCGTACCCGCGCGACCGGCGAATTGGGAGTTCCGCACCGAGAGCGACGCGCATGACCGAATCATCGGCGGGGGCGTTGATCGGTCGGTCATGGCAAAGCAAACCGTCGACGAGCCCCGCAAATCGCTGCAGCGCATCGTCGGTGGTGAATGCGATCGGCTCGTCAGCAAGGTTTCCGGAGGTGAAGACCAGAGGCCCCGCCTCCGCCAAGAGGTGGTGCAGTGGCGCGTACGCGAGCATCACCCCAATGCTGGTCTGGTCAGGAGCGACCGAGGGCGAGAGCCCCGATTCGGGACGGCGCTCCAGCAGCACAATCGGGTGTGCCGGTGAGGAGAGGAGTTCGGCCTCCGCCGGTAGAAATTCTGGCCAGCAGACCAGCCGCCTTTACGTCGCGCACGAGCACCGCCAGCGGCTTTTGTGGACGGTGCTTCCGCTCCCGCAAGAGCCGGACGGCGGCGTCATCGTTAGCGCGACAGGCAAGGTGAAAGCCACCGATCCCCTGCACCGCGACAATCCCGCCCGCCGCAAGCACCGCGAGTGCCGCCGCGAGCGCCTCCTCACCTCGGTGGCCGAACCGCCCGGAGACGCCGTCGCACCACGACAGCGACGGCCCGCAATCAGGGCAGGCATTCGGCTGGGCATGAAAGCGGCGATCGGCCGGGTTGGCATACTCCGTCGCGCAGGACACGCACATGGTGAAGCCGGCCATGGTCGTCGAGGCCCGGTCGTACGGCAGCGCCGTCACGATGCTGTAGCGCGGTCCGCAGTTGGTACAGTTGATGAACGGGTACCGGTGCCGCCGGTCGGCAGGATCGGACAGCTCGCGAAGGCAGTCGGCACACGTCGCCACATCGGGGGCGACCGGGGTGATGTGCGCGGGGTCGCGTCGGCTATCGACAATGGCAAAGCCGTACGCGCCGATGGTGGGCAGCGGCGCGTCGTCGATGGCATCAATGCGGGCGAGCGGGGGGGCGTCGGTCCGCAGCGCGTGGAGGAAGCCGGAGATCGCACCGAGGGCGCCTTCCACTTCGATAAAGACCCCGTCCGAGTCGTTGCCAACGAAGCCGTGCAGATGGAATCGGCCCGCCAGCCCATGGACGAACGGCCGGAAACCCACCCCCTGCACGCCGCCACGGACCCGTACAGCCCGACGCGTGACGACGGCCGAAGGAGGGGAAGTGCCGAACATCGCGGGAGTCTGTGAATCGGGAACGACCACGGGAATAGCAAAATCACGCTATAACCAGTCGCAGTACCGGTGCGTAGCGTGTGTGAACATAGCAGGCATCCCAGCGGGTATGGAGAGATCAAACATGGCGTTCGGGCTGGCAGACGGGAACACCGAGCGACAGGAGCAGCTACTTGCTCGCTTGTCGGATCCGCAGACGGTGGAGTCGTTGAACAAACTCCTCGACCGGATGGACATCATCGTCTTCGCGGTGGAGGCGCTGGATGGCTTTCTCCGCCGAGCGGACACCATTGCCGACAACGTATCGGACTCGGTAGGTGATATCCGGACCCTGATAACGGAGTCTGGGACGACCGGGCTTATGGAGAAGCTGCCGCAGCTGGCACGCGCCGGAGCCCAGGTGGCTGACCTCTCGGCCACGCCGGCCTTCCAGCGGCTGGCCAGCTCGGGGCTGATCGACCAGCTCGGAGACCCGAAGACGATCGAGACGCTGCGCGCCCTCATTGACAAGCTCGAGATGGCGGCCTTTGCCCTTGAATCGGTAGACGGCTTCCTGCGCCGTGGTGACGAGATCGCCGAAGGGATCGCCGACGGCGTCAACGACCTGCGCAATGCCGGCTCGACGCTGGACCTGGCGGAGATGCGGCGGACGATGCAGTCGCTGCCCAAGCTGGTGCAGGCGGGTAACGAGCTGGTGGAATCAGGGATCCTCGATTCCGTGCCAAAGTTGGTCAATGCCGGAAACGAGCTGGTCACATCCGGTATCCTCGACCCGGTGGTGGTCGGACAGCTGGCCGAGGTGGGCCACCTGTTCGCTCAGGCCTATAGCACCGCAAAGGAAACCCATCCCAAGCAGCATGGTACGATCGGATTGGCATTGAAGCTCCGAGACCCGGATGTGAACCGTGCCATCAATTTCGCGCTCCGTCTCGCCAAGGCCTTCGGGCAGAACCTCAACAAGTAGGACCGTTCGGCATGCACGAGCTCGGACTAGCCCGCGGGATCGTGGACCTCGCCCAGGCGGCCGCCGAAGAAGCGGCGGTCGCGAAGGTGGCAGCCGTGCATGTGCAGGTAGGGCGTCTGGCTGGCGTCGAGGCTGGCGCCCTGCTGTTTTCGTTTGATATCGCCGCCGAGGGCACCCGCGTTGCAGGTGCACGGCTGGTGATCACCGAAGTTCCGGTGGCAATTTGGTGTGGGGCGTGCAATGCTGAACGGGAGCTGGTCGGGGTAAACCGCTTTCGCTGCCCCGTGTGCGAAACCCCAAGCGGCGACATACGCCGCGGCAAGGAGCTGGAAGTGTCGTCAATCGAGGTGGAGCGGTGAGCGGAACACGAATCGTCGAGGTGCGCGCCGGCATTCTCAAAAAGAATGACGAGCTGGCGCGGACGCTGCGGCAGCGGTTTGAGACCGCAGGGGTCTATGTCGTCAACCTCGTCTCCAGTCCCGGTACGGGGAAGACCGCGCTCCTTGAACGCACGATGCGCGAGCTGGTCGCTGGCGGATCGCGCGTGGCTGCCCTAGTCGGTGATCTCGAGACAGATAACGACGCCCGCCGTCTGGCCCGCAGCGGTGCGGATGTACAGCAGATCAACACACATGGACGATGCCATCTCGAAGCCGAGATGATCGGCGATTTCCTCGACGCCTGGGATCTCTCGCAGTTGGACTATCTGTTCATTGAAAATGTCGGTAATTTGGTGTGCCCGTCGAGCTACGACCTGGGAGAAGCCACCCGCGTGGTCTTGCTCTCGGTGACCGAAGGGGAAGATAAGCCGCTCAAATACCCAACGATCTTCAACTCGGCAGACGTGGCGATCATCACCAAGATGGATCTGGCCGAGGCCTGCGACTTCGACGCAGCGGCGGCGCAGGCCTCGATCGAGGCGGTGCGGCCGGGAATGCAGATCGTCCCGCTGTCATCCAAATCCGGTGTCGGCATGGGGGCATGGCTCGAGCTGCTCGACGCGGGTCGCCGTGACAATGATGGCGGCGCACGCCCATACATGACGGAGGCATCGGTAGCGGTGGACCACGCACCGCTGCCGTCCGCGGACCCCGTAGGGCCCGCGATAGCCGTTGCCGCCATTGAGGCCCTGTACGACTGCGCGCGCGCGTCGGCCCTCGAGCCCGATGCCTTGGCGCTGACACGGGCGCTAGCAGCCGCACTGGTACGCACCTTTCGCGCAGACGACGTCGTCGTGGCCGCCGTGGTGGACAGCACCCTCGCCAGCAAGACGCGTATTCGGCGCCACACCCTCCTGTCCAGCCCGTCCCTGACACAGGAGGAGCGGACATTTATCGACTGGCTCCTGCAGCAACGCCAACCCTTCGCGGGGCGTGCACAGGCCGCACGTGCTGCCGGCGCCCCGGAGTCACCCTGGCCCGACGTCATTGCCGTTCCGGCGCTACACCACCAAGGGCACCCTGTCGCTCTGCTGCTGGTGGCAGCGCGTCGCGTGCACGACCGGCTTGGTACGCCCGACCTGCGCGTACTCGAAACCATTGCGCAGCAGGCTGCCGTCGCGTTCAACCGGGCGCAACTGCTCGCCCAGCTCGATAGCTGGTCGCGTGGACTCGAAGCGCTGTTCAAGTTCAGCGCGGCGGTAAGCAGCGAACGCGACCCGATCAGCCTGGTGCGCGACATGGCGGAGCACGCGGCGCGTCTGCTCAAGGCGGATGGGGGGCAGGGAGGTCTCGTGGTACCGGGAGACACTCCCGAAGATCTCGTCATGCAGTCGTCGGCGTACTGGCACGACGGCATGTGGCTCGAACGCACCCGTCGCTGGCCGCGGAATGTCGGTATTCCCGGAGTAGTGCTCGAAACCGAGTTCCCGTATCTGTGTGCTGACTACGCGCAGGATCCAGCGCACGAGCCCCCCGATGACATGGGGGACATCCAGTACGCCGTCGCCGTGCCGATCAAGAACGGCACTGACGATGTGCTGGGGTTCTTCGAGTTGCACCGTCGGGACGGCAACGGGGCATTCAGCTGGCAGGATGCGGCGTTTCTGGAGTCGGTGGCCAACATGGCGGCGGTGGCAATCGAGAACGCCCGCCTCGGTACCGCGCTGGCGCTCAAGAATCAGGAAATGCGCGCCCTCTCGGCCCGCCATGTAACTCGACTTGAGGAGGAGCGCCAGCATATCGCACGCGAACTCCACGACGAGGCGGGACAGGCGTTGGTTGGCGTCAAGCTTTCGCTCCAGGCGATGGGTCGGCTGGTGCCGACCGAAGTCCCGGCACTGCGCGGGCAACTCGCGCACCTGCGGGCGCAAGTGAATGATGCCGCCACCCGCCTCAAGGTGTTGGCGCGGCGCCTCCGCCCGCCGACACTCGACCGGCTCGGTCTTGACATGGCGCTGCAGCAGCTGGCCCAGGAAAGTGGCGAGCACTATGGGTTCGAGGTCCACCTACTGCAGAAGCTCGACGAACGCCTGCCGGCCGAACTGGAGACCGCCCTCTTCCGCGTGACGCAGGAGGCGTTGACGAATGCGGCGGCGCATGCAGCGGCGCAGGTCGTCGAGATCCGCGTGGAGATTTTCGACCGAGCCACCATCGACCTCCGCATCTCGGACAACGGAGTAGGCTTCGATCCGAGCGAGCGATCCTCCGGACTTGGCCTGCTGGGCATGCGCGAGCGTGTCAACATGCTGGGAGGACAGTTCGCGGTCACCTCGGCCCCCGGTGAGGGGACCACCATTCGCGTCACGGCGCCGATTCTATGATGGTGGCGCGGCGTACCGTCCTGCTGGTGGATGATCACGCCCTGGTGCGCCGGGGACTCGCGCTCCTGTTGGCCAGCGACGGACGGTACGAGGTGGTGGCCGAAGCGAGCAACGGCGCCATGGCACTAGAGCTGATTGCCCGGCACCGGCCAACGTTGGTGCTCCTCGATCTGTCGATGCCCAAGCTGGATGGGCTGGGAGCGTTGCGGCAGCTGCGCAAGATGCCGCGACGGCCGCGCATTCTGGTGCTGTCGATGTACGACGACGATCAGTTCGTTGCCCAGGCGATGAGCGACGGCGCCGATGGCTACCTGCTGAAGGATGCGATGGACGACGAGCTGTTCGAGGCGATGAACGCGGTGCTGGCGGGGCAGCGTTATCTGGCGTCCGGAATCAACCAGGGACGTCTGGAGCACGTCTCGGTGCAATCCAGCGACCTTACCGCGCGCGAGCGTGAAGTGCTGCAACTGATTGCGGATGGACAGACGACGTCCCAGGCAGCGGAGCAGCTGGCCATCTCCCCCCACACGGCCACGCGGCACCGCGCGAACCTGATGCGGAAACTGGGGGTGCACAATCAGGCCGAGCTGGTGCGGACGGCGGTGCAACGCGGGCTGATCGTCCTCGGACGTACCAGCAGTGGACGGGAGTAATTCCCAGCGGCGCGGGAGCCGGAGCGGACGGCGGTGACAGCCCGCCGGAGTTCGCCCGACTAGCCAGAACATGCTATTGCTGGCTGTTGCGCACGGGCCGATTGTGCGGCAACCAACAGATGGTTCAACCTCGAAGGTTCTGGAGAGGACGTAATGGCGACCGTGTTGTGGCTGCAGGGCGGAGCGTGTTCCGGTAACACGATGTCATTTCTGAACGCTGAGGAACCGACTGCGGTCGACCTCGTCACAGATTTTGGAGTCGACCTGTTGTGGCACCCCTCGATCGGCATGGAGATGGGCGAGAACGCCCAGCGCCTCTTCCATGACCTGGCCTCGGGCAAGAAGCAGCTCGACATCTTCGTCTTCGAGGGGACGGTCATCCTCGGCCCCAACGGAACGGGGCGATTCAACATGTTCGCCGACCGCCCAATGAAGGACTGGGTGGCCGAACTGGCGGCGCAGGCTGGTGCCGTCGTGGCGATTGGCGACTGCGCCTGCTGGGGCGGTATCCCCGCCACGGAACCGAATCCGGTGGACAACGTCGGCCTGCAATACCTGAAACGGAAGCAGGGCGGATTCCTCGGCGCCGACTTTGTGTCGAAGTGGGGATTGCCGGTCATCAACATTCCGGGCTGCCCGGCGCATCCGGACTGGATCACGCAGATCCTGGTGGCGATCGCGGCCGGCCGCGCCGGCGATATCGCCCTCGACGAGCTGCAGCGCCCACAGACGTTCTTCAAGACCTTCACGCAGACCGGCTGTACGCGCGTGCAGTACTTCGAGTACAAGCAGAGCACCGTGGAGTTCGGCCAGGGTACCCGTCAGGGCTGCCTCTTCTACGAGATGGGCTGCCGCGGCCCGATGACGCGCTCTCCATGCAACCGCATCCTCTGGAACCGGCAGAGCTCCAAGACGCGCGCCGGCATGCCCTGCACCGGCTGTACCGAGCCCGAGTTCCCTTTCCACGAGCTCAAGCCCGGCACCGTATTCAAGACGCAGAAGATCAGCGGCACGATCCCGAAGGAAGTACCGACCGGCTCGGACCACGTGTCCTACATGGCACATGCCGCTGCCGCGCGCGTCGCAGCGCCGAAGTGGTCGAAAGAAGACATGTTCGTGGTCTGACCCCTCTATTCCCACCGGAGTTCAATCACAGTGGCAACGTCAACACTGCCCATGCCGGACAAGATGCGCATCAGCCCGCTCGGACGCGTTGAGGGTGACCTCGACCTGCGCGTCACGCTGCGAGATGGCGTTGTCACGGATGCGTGGACGGAAGCATCGATGTTTCGCGGGTTCGAAATCATCCTTCGCGGCAAGGACCCGCAGGCCGGCCTGATCGTGACACCGCGCATTTGCGGCATCTGCGGCGGGTCGCACCTGTACAAAGCGTGTTATGCCCTCGACACAGCGTGGCGCACGCACGTGCCGCGCAACGCAACGCTCATCCGCAACATCGCGCAGGCCTGCGAGACACTGCTCAGTATCCCGCGCTGGTTTTACGCCCTGTTCGCGATCGACCTGACCAACAAGAATTACGCGCACCTGCCGGAATACGACGAAGTGGTGCGCCGCTTCGCCCCGTTTGTCGGCACCAGCTATGAGCCCGGCGTCACGCTCTCAGGCAAACCAGTCGAGATCTACGCCCTGTTCGGTGGACAGTGGCCTCACTCGAGCTTCATGATCCCCGGTGGCGTAATGTGCGCCCCGACGCTCTCTGATGTCACCCGCGCGATCGCGATCCTCGACTACTGGAAGCGCGAATGGTTGGAGAAGCAGTGGCTTGGGTGCTCGGTCGAGCGCTGGATGGAGATCAAGAGCTGGAACGACCTGTTGGTGTGGGCCGACGAGAACGACAGCCAGCGCAATTCCGACTGCGGCCTGTTCCTGCGCTTCGCCTTGCGGGCGGGGCTCGACAAGTTTGGCCAAGGATGCGGTTCGTTCATCTCCACCGGTACCTATTTCAAGCCGGAGCTGTACGAAAACCCGACCGTCGATGGGCGTAACGCCGCGCTGATCAGCCGCTCGGGCATCTACGATGGCAGCAAGAAAGCGTTCCATGACTTCGACCACCTGAACGTGCGCGAAGACATCACGAACGCGTTCTATCGTGGCCAGAGCCTGCTGCACCCGTGGCAAGGTGAGACCGATCCGATCGATCCGCTCGATGGCCACAAGCAGGGCAAGTACTCCTGGGCCAAATCGCCACGCTACAACGTGCCGAATGCGGGAACCATGCCGCTCGAGGCCGGCCCGCTCTCGCGCCAGATCATCGCCGGCCGCGCCGCCGACGCCAGCCATCAGGACTACGATCCGTTCATCCTCGACGCGGTCAACACCATCGGTCCGAACGTGCTGACCCGTGTCATGGCCCGCATGCACGAAGCACCGAAGTACACCGTCTGGGTGCGTCAGTGGCTCGATCAGCTCGACCTGCACGACAAGTTCTACACCAAGCCCATTGAACACACCGAAGGGCGCGGTTTCGGTGCCACGGAGGCGGCCCGCGGCTCGCTGGCAGACTGGATCGTCATCAGCAATGGTCGCATCGAGAACTATCAGGTGATCACGCCGACCGCGTGGAACATCGGCCCGCGCGATGGCACCGGCATCAACGGACCGATGGAGCAAGCGTTCATCGGCGCGGAAATCAAGGATCCCTCCGATCCAGTCGAGATGGGCATCGTGGCCCGCTCGTTCGATTCGTGCCTGGTGTGCACGGTGCACGCCTACGACGAAAAGACCGGCAAGGAACTGTCGAGTTTCCGCATCGGCGAGATGGGATGACAGCGGAGGTGCGTGAGCCATCCGTTTGGGCGGTGAATCACGACGCGTCGGGCCCGGTGAAGGATGCCGGGCCCGTTCGCACGTTGATCATCGGATGTGGAAACATCCTGCGCGGCGACGATGCGGTTGGGCCGGTGTTCATTCGACACCTGTGGGAACGCGGCGTGCCCGCTGGCGTGCGCTGCGCCGATGGCGGCACGGGCGGCATGGATGTGGCCTTTCAGATGCGCGGCGTGCCGCACGTCATTCTGGTGGACGCGTGCAGTAGCGGCTCGGAACCGGGCGCCCTGTTCAAGCTGCCCGGCACCGAGGTCGAGCATCTCCCACCGCTGGCCGGCATCAACCTGCATGCCTTTCGCTGGGACCACGCGCTGGCCTTTGCCCGCTGGCTGCTCAAGGATGAGTATCCGGAGACGATCACGGTGTACTTGATCGAGGGGCAGCACTTCACGGTGGGTGAGGCGCTGTCGCCGGCCGTCGCGGCGTCCATGCACCGGCTGGCGGACCTGCTGCTGGCCGAGTTGCACGATGCAGCGGCGTGACGTCGAATTCACGGACCACGGCTATCTCGTGCTGCGCGCCGAGGTGGCGCAAGAGTTCTTCCCGTTCGACGTGCTGGTCGCGCTGCGACGCGGACCGGAACTGTGGCTCCTGCCCACCCGCGGAGCCGCGGCCGGTGGGCTGATCCTCAAGCAGCGCAACCTGCGTGGCGACCGGAGCGTGCTCGTTCGCGAGACGCTCGACGACGTGGTCCCACAAGGCACCCGGCCGGCCTTCTGGGACGACGCCAACGGGGCATTGCGCGTGGCGCTGGTAACGTCCGATGCCTGAGCCGCTCCGCTCGTCCGATGCCATCGACTGTCGGGCGATTATCACCGAGGAACAAGGACGTTTTGTGCTGTCCCTCGAGATCTTGATGGTGCCAGACCGGCCGGACTACATCGTTCGTCACCGGATTGCCGACTACCCCACGCGTCAGCGCGCCGAGGTAGCCGCGAAGTGGACGGTAAATGCCGCCAACCGAAACCTCCCGCACCCTCCTCTGGGGTTCTGATGTCTGTGTCTCTCTCGCATCCGCAGCCGCTCGGCATCTTCCCGTACCCGGCGGGGCTGCTGCTGCTTCCCGACTGCACCGAGCCCGCAGCTGACGCGGCGCGCGCCGCCCTCATGCGCGGCGCCGTACCGGAGGTGATGCCGACCGCCTGGCAGTTCGTCCTCGACGCGCTGGAAGGGCGTACCGATGCCGCGCTGGCGGCGCTGCGCAACGACGCGTCGGCACTGGCCGGATACAACCGCTTCGTGTTGGATGGCGATGAGGCGGGCCGTCAGCGCGCGCTCAACGATGGCGATGCCGTGCTGCAGACGATGACGATGATGGCGATGTTCGTGCAGGGCGCGAGTGATGTGCTGCCTGATGCGACCGGCAGCGAAGGGGAACTGCGCGGCAACATGCTGATGGCACGTGCGGCCGCCAGCCTCGACGCTGGCAACGAGGCCGACGCGGCCGCGCTGCTCACGGAGGGCATTGCCGCCTGTCAGGGCTCCTCCCCCATCCTCGCCGCACAGCTCACGTCCCAGCTCGCGCAGCTCCAGCCGAACCTTGCCGATGCCACCGTGCAGCGTACCGTCGCCCTCTGGCGCAGCGCCATCGCGCTCGCCGGTGATACGCCGTTGCCGCACCTGCGCGGCGACCTCCGTATCGGGCTCGCCATTACGTTGCACGAAGCCTCGGGCGACCGCCGTGACATGCTCGTAGAGGCGGTCAAGACGTACCAGGATGCCCTGCACCATGGCATCACGCTGGAAGACACGCCGGAGACGTACGCGCTGGCCCAGAACAACATCGGGCTCGCCTATCTCAGCATGCCGATGACCGACGCCGGTGACAAACTGCGACACGCAGTGGCGGTGCAGAGCTTCCGCGAGGCGCTCAAGGTGTACACGCCAGAGACACATCTCGAAGCGTGGGCCAGCACGATGCTCAACATGGCCAACGCGCTGCAGTATCTGCCCTCGGCACGCCCGGAAGAACACCTTATTCAGGCCGTCGAGACGTACGAACAGCTGCTCGAGGTGCGCAACAAGGCCATGGACCCGCTCGGCTACGCCCGCCTCCTCGCCAACCAGGCCAACGCCCTCGCGCACCTCGGGATGTTTCAGCCCGCCACCGAAAAATTCACCGAAGCGCACAAGCTGCTCCATTGGCATGGCGAGGCCGAGCTGGCCGCGTCCATTCTCGAACAGCTCGAACGCATCAATGCCCAACTTTCTACCGTGGCGACCGGCAGCGACGCGACCACCGGAGGCGGCGCCTGATGGATATCCACGCACGGCAGCAGTTCGATTTCTTCTTCAATGCCGCCATCGAACGTTTTGTCGACCGCATCGAGCAGCGCTGCGGGGGCCCCGTGCCGGCGCTCGAGAAGCTGCGCACCAACCCGAACGGCGAGGGCGTCTGGCTGGAGGAGTTCACGGCCGCCCTGTTCCGTGACTTTCTGCTCGACAACGACGCCGGATCGGCGTTTATTCTGCAGGCGCTGGCACGGCGGCCCAACACCGCCACGCTTGTACCGGACATGACCGTTGAGCAGGCCATGAGCGCCATGGCCCGGAGTGCGTTCGCGGCGGTCCTGCGCATCAAGACCGACGAGCAGTTGGAGCAGCGCCTCGCGTTTCAGGTGGTGGACGAATGAGTCAGGCCACTACGACCGCACCGGCGAGTGCCCCCGTGGCGGCAGACTCCGAGCTCGCGCTGCGCGCCAAAGCGGTGGAAACGGCGCTCACCGATGTGAAGGGGATGCCCATTGACCACCGGACGCGCGCGGTCGCACTCAAAGATGCCGTCGAGGCCTTTCACAAGGCCGGATTGACGCAGATCGTGCGCACCCTGAAAGCCGATCCGCGCGGAATGGAACTGCTGCTCGAACTGGTGGACGACCCGAACGTCTACGCCCTCTTTGCCATGCACGGCATCGTGAAGGCCGACTTGCGCACCCGTGTCGCCAACGTCGTGGAGACGGTCCGGCCGTACACGCAGTCGCACGGCGGTGACGTGGAGCTGGTCGACGTGAAGGACGGCACCGTATACGTGAAGATGGCCGGTGCCTGCAACGGCTGCAGCATGAGCGCGGTGACCCTGCGCAATGGCGTCGAAGAGGCCCTCCGGGAGCAGTGCCCGGAAATCACCGCCATCGAAGTAGTCCCCAACGAGCCAACGGCCGCCGTGATCCCACTGGTGGCACTCCAGCGCGGCGGCGTCAACGCCGGCTGGCTGTCCGGACCAGCGGTGACCGACCTGACGGAAGGGAAGCCGTTCCGTATGGAGCTCAAGAACGGCAAAAGTCTGGTGTTGCTTCGTTTCGAGAACCAAATCTCCGCCTTCCACAACGAGTGCGCCCATCAGGGGCTCCCCATCGACGGGGGGATGGTGGACATGGAATCGCGGACCATCACCTGTCCTTGGCACGGCTTTCGCTTCGATTGCCTCTCCGGCGAATGCCTGACGGCACCGCAGGCACAGCTGGAGCAGGTGCCCGTCCGCGTGGACGATGGCCGTGTCCTGGTGCGCCCGGAATGAAGCCGCTGGTGCGCCTCGGCGCCGCATCGCCATTCGGTCTGGCCCTGCCCTCGGCGCAACCGACCGCGTCGCAAATGTACGGCCCGCGCGGCGTCTGGTTCAACGACGATGTGCTCATCGTGGCCGATTCCGGGAATCATCGCGTGATGATCTGGCACGGCATTCCCGGGCACGATGGTGCGGACGCCGACGTGGTGCTCGGTCAGCCCGACTTCACCTCCGAGGGACCGCGCGACGCGATCGACGGCGTGCACCTGCCGACCGGAGTCCTGGTGGTGGACGGCAACCTCTGTGTCGCCGATGCCTGGCATCACCGCGTGCTGGTGTGGGACGGTATCCCGACCGTCTCCGGCACGGCGCCCGCCTATGCCATTGGCCAGCACCAGCTCACCGATGCGCTGCCGAACCGCGGTGGCAGCGTCACCGCAACAAGTCTCTATTGGCCGTACGGCATTGGCTGGCACGCTGGCATCTTCTGGATCGCGGACACCGGCAACCGTCGGGTGCTGGGCTGGCATGGGCTACCAAGTGCAGACCAGCCGGCGGACCTGGTGCTCGGCCAGCCACACTTCACCTCGAGCGATGAGAATCGTGGCGCCGACGTAAGCGCCAGCTCCTTTCGCTGGCCGCACGCCATTACCGGCATCGGTGACACGCTGTACGTGGCGGATGCGGGAAACCACCGGGTGCTGGGGTGGAATCCGGTACCAGTGGTAGATGGGCCAGCCACCGTAGTCATTGGCCAGTCCAACTTCACCTCCAACGCGGAACTCCCGCATCGCAAGCAGGGAGCGCACCGCATGCGCTTCCCGTACGGACTCGCCAGCGATGGCGACCTGCTCGCGGTGGGGGACACGGCCAACAATCGCGTCCTCTTTTGGCCCACGCCTCCTACGCAGGGCACCGGATCGCTTGCGCAGAGCGTGATCGGGCAGGAAAACTTCGACGCAGCCGGCGAGAACCGGTGGAAGGCGGTCGCGGACGACACCCTCTGTTGGCCGTATGGACTCTGGATGCACGACGGCCGCATGGCCATCGCCGATTCTGGCAATAACCGCGTGATGCTCTGGGCAACCGCCGACATCACCGCAGACCTTCTATCGTCACGGAGCTGACCATGTGCCTCGCCGTTCCCGGAAAGATCGTGGATGTCTTCGAAGCCAATGGGACCCGCATGGCGAAGCTCGACTTCGGCGGGATCCAGAAGCAGGTCTGCCTGGCGTACCTGCCCGATGCGATCGTCGGGGACTACGCCATCGTACACGTGGGCTTCGCCATCAGCCGTATCGACGAAGCCTCGGCCCAGGAAACGCTTCGCCATTTCCGCGAACTTGGCATCCTCGAGGAGGAGCTGGGCGAAGCAACGCCGGAGGAGTACGCGGCCCCGCATGGCGAGATCTGCGACCCGGTGCTGCCGTGAAGTACCTTGCCGAGTTCCGCGACGGCGACATTGCACAGAAGCTGGCCCGGGAAATCCGGGCCATTACGACCAGGCCCTGGGCGATCATGGAAGTGTGCGGAGGCCAGACGCACAGCATCCTGCGCAACGGCATCGATCAGCTCCTCCCGCCGGAGATCGAACTCATTCACGGCCCGGGATGTCCGGTGTGCGTGACCCCGCTCGACATGATCGACAAGGCGCTGGCCATCGCGGCGCTGCCAGACGTGATCTTCACCAGCTTCGGCGACATGCTGCGCGTGCCAGGCAGTGACCGCGATCTGTTCCGCGTAAAGAGTGAAGGTGGCGATGTCCGCATCGTCTACTCGCCCCTTGATGCCGTCCAGATCGCGCGCGAGAACCCGGCCAAGCAGGTCGTGTTCTTTGGCATTGGCTTCGAGACCACCGCGCCGGCGAATGCTATGGCCGTGCATGTCGCGAAGCGCGAAGGGTTGAAGAACTTCTCCATGCTCGTCTCGCATGTGCTGGTGCCACCCGCCATTGACGCGATCATGTCGGCGCCGGGCAACCGCGTGCAGGCATTCCTCGCGGCTGGCCATGTGTGCAGCGTGATGGGGTTCTGGCAGTATCCGCCATTGGCCACCCGGCACCATGTGCCGATCGTGATTACCGGCTTCGAACCGCTGGACGTGCTGGAAGGCATTCGCCGAACCGTGCAGTGCCTCGAGAGCGACGAGGCGCGGGTAGACAACGCGTACGCGCGCGTGGTTACCTTCGACGGCAACGCGCCCGCGCAGGCGCTGCTCGAAGAGGTCTTTACGGTGACCGACCGTGCCTGGCGCGGCATTGGGGTCATACCGGCCAGCGGTTGGCGCCTCAGTGACGCGTATGCCGACTACGACGCCGAGCACCGGTTCAATGTTGGTGCCATCCGCACGACCGAAAGCGCGCACTGTCGCGCTGGGGAGGTGCTGCAGGGCGCGATCAAGCCGAGTCAGTGCGAGGCGTTCGGCAAGCAGTGCACGCCGCGAACGCCGCTTGGCGCCACGATGGTGTCCAGTGAAGGGGCCTGTGCCGCCTACTTCAACTACGGTCGCTTCCACACACTCGAACGGGCCACGTCCGTTGCCTGAAGCGATCGGCACCACCTGGACGTGTCCGCTCCCGCTGCGCGATTATCCGACCATCGTGATCGGACACGGCGGTGGCGGGCAGTTGGGCAACGAGCTCGTCGAACACCTGTTCAAGCCGGCGTTCAGCAATGACGTGCTGGATCGCATGGCCGATTCGGCGGTGCTGACGTTGCCCCCCGGCCGCATTGCGTATTCCACGGACAGTTTTGTGGTGCGTCCGCTCGAGTTTCCGGGTGGCAGCATTGGCGCGCTGGCTGTGAACGGCACCGTGAACGACCTCGCGATGAGTGGTGCCACGCCGCTGTATCTGAGTGCGGGCTTCATTTTGGAAGAAGGGCTGCCCATGGCCACCCTTGGCCGTATCGTGAGTGATATGGCGCAGGCCGCGAAGGACGCCGGCATTCGTATCGTTACCGGAGACACGAAGGTCGTGGAACGCGGTCATGGCGACGGCTGCTACATCAACACGTCGGGCATTGGCGTCGTGGCCGACGGTCTCAGCATTGCGCCGCAGCGTGCCCAAGTCGGTGACGCGGTTATTGTGAGCGGCACCATTGGCGATCACGGCATGGCCATCATGAGCGTGCGTGAAGGGCTGGAGTTCGACACCACCATCGTGAGCGACTGTGCGCCACTGAACGGTCTGGTGGAAGCCATGTTGCAGGTCACGACCGACATCCACGTTTTGCGCGATCCCACGCGCGGCGGGGTGGCGTCATCGCTCAACGAAATTGCGGGTGCTGCCGGCGTTGGTATCGTCATCCGCGAAGCGGCGTTGCCGGTGCTGCCGCAGGTCGCCTCGGCGTGCGAGATCCTCGGCATGGACCCCATCTTCGTTGCCAATGAAGGGAAGTTGCTGGCTGTTGTACCACCGCAGCATGCGGAGGCGGTGCTGGCGGCCATGCGGGCGCATCCACGGGGGGCGAACGCGGCCATTATTGGTGAAGTCACGTCTGCACATCCCGGAATGCTGGTGGCCCGTACAGCTATTGGTGCCCAGCGGGTGATCGCGATGCAGATTGGAGAGCAACTCCCGCGGATTTGCTGACCGGCTTGTGGTGCGCCGCTCAGTGCGGCTGCACCAGCACCACCTCAGCGGTTGGCCCCGACGCATGGCGCAGCCGATCGTGAGTGCCGGCAGCAAGAGTCGGTAAAGGCGCCCGGTGTGGAGAGCACCGTAGCGGACCCGCCCTCGCGCTCAATGGTCGCGCTACCGCTCATGGGGAGGATGGCCACCACCGTGCGCGTGGCCTGCTTGAATGGCGTGGTGTCGCCTAGCGTGAGGGTCACGCGCATTTGCCGGAACCCCGACGACGACAGCTCCGGTGTGCCGGGTAGCTCATTGCCAATGGCCATGGTGAAGGGCCGTGGGGTGCCCCAGCGGTGACCATGGCGGAGAGTGCCAGCAGGGCGCCTCGGGGTGCGGTGCGGGCCGTGTTTGGTGTTGGCGTGGTAAGCATGATGCCCAAGGGGTCAGAGTCGTTTGCCAATGCCAAACGACTCTGACCCCTTGTGTTCCCGGCCCCGAAGCCCGCTCACCGGTGCGCTCGAGGCAGGGGACCGGGGCCTGTTCTCCGCCCACCTCGATTGAGTTTTCTATCCTCTGAATTTCCTATCCTCGGGGCGTGTACGCTCAACCCCTTGAGCCAACGGGCCACGGCTGCGTCGGTCATGGCACCGCCCGGCCAACGTACCGCCGGCTCGTACCACTCGTTGTTGGCACGCACGCGATGTCGATACACTTTCATCGAATAACTCAGGTTGCCCTGCCCGCTGGGCAGTTCACCGTCGGTGTTGTCGATGTAGACGGCATCGGCCGACGTGGGCAAGCCCACATGCACCACGCCGGGTAGCCGCCGAGCGATGTCGGCAAAGTCAAGGCAGGCGCTGGCACACACGTTGTCGGTCAACAAGAACACCCGGCCTTGGAAGGGCGAGGCCACTGGCGGCGCGGTGGCTGCTACCGTGTCTTCGTCAGTTTGACGCACGTAGGCTTCCCCTTTTTTCGCGGCTTGCTCCAAGGCCTCGGCCAGTTCACTTCGATAACGCGCATCTTCCTCTTGACCGTTTTTTTGAGCCACTGAGGCGTAGAATCGCAGGGTGGCTGCGTTTTGGGCTGAGGCCCGCCAGTCCACCGTCCAGTCGAACTGCCCCTCGATTCGCTGTACGGCAGCATCGCCATACAGCGCCTTGGCCACATCACTCCCCCAAGCACTGTTGCCGCCCCCGTTGCCGCGCACATCCAGCACCACCCAGCGTGCTGCATGCAACCGCTTCGCTTGCGCCCGGAGCTTTTTCAGCAGGGCCTGCATGGCGGTGGCGCTATCGGCTTCAAACTGGAAGGTGGGCAGCGAGACGAACCACACCTCGCCCACCTGCTGCAAGCCTAAGGTCGGGCGCGCGCTGCCCCTGGCCTTGTCGAGCAAATCGGTCAGGCGTTCGGGGGAAATGGTCTCCCAACGCATGGCGTGAGAAACGACGCGTCCTTGCGCGGTGAATTGGCACTTCCGTGGCCGGAGCGGGTCGTCGGCCAAAGGCGCGAACAGGAATACCGACGCCGCATCGCGCTCATGGGGAATGTCGGCGTTCCACCGGTACGGGTTGACCAGCCGCTGCAAGAGGGCATCGGCGTTGCTGCCATCGCATCCCATCAATTGCGCGCCCAGCGGCACCTGCAGCGCCCCGCTGTTGATCGTCACGCGCGTACGACCGTCAGCATCCTTTCGGGTCAGAAAGCCCGGCCATTGGAAGGTGGCATCGCTCACCCCAAACCAGATGTGCCCATCGCGAAAGCCGTTGGTGTACCCCCGCACCGCGCGCCAGTAATCGGCTTGAGAACTTGCCAACCTGGCGTTGGAAAGTGCGATGGAACGGCCTTCTTCCAACCACGCGGCAAAGCGACGGCTTTCCGGGTCTGGTGGGCCCGGGTGGTTATCGCGCAGCGCGGCGTAAACCGCTTCGATGTCTGTCTGGGCCGCCGCTGCCCAATCCACGGCTTTTGTTTCTTGAGACTGACGCTGAGCAGCGAGGGCAGGCTGGCCCCACGCGGCCAAGCCCGCCAACGCCACGGCAAGCAACGGTCTGAAGATCGGCCTCGGCATCAACTGCATCGCTAGTCTCCCTGGAAATGGACACGCTGGATTTCGAACAACCCAGCGACTCGCGGATTGGACTCCCGCGTCAGGCTTATGGTTTGAGAAACGCCACTTGCCTTTGGCGAGCAGTGAGGGGAACGCGTCGAAGATCGTGCTGCCGGTGGTGACGGGGATCCAGCCGTAGCAGCCGCGACCAGTCACAGGTGAACAGCCGAAAAGATGATCACCCGGCGCGGGGCGACGGCTTCAGGCGCGCGATCACTGCGGCCTCCTTCGACCGGAGCACGTGCCACAGATCTCAGTCCTGTTGCAGGCCGAGCCAGAAGTCGGCACTCATGCCCGTCACCTCGGCGAGGCGCAGCGCGGTAGCGGGCGTGACGCTCCGCTTGGCGTTGATCGCTTCGTTCAGGCGCGGAAAGGCGCCCTTCAGCGCTTCCAAACGATGACCAGGCAGTATCGCCAGTTCTCGTAAGTCGCGTCCCCGATTGAGCTGGGTCAGCTTGCGTGCCACCACGGAGCAAAAGGGGTCAGAGTCGTGGGGTCAAAGAGCAAGAGGCCGGCAGAAGGGCGAGGATGTCGGCCGTGTCGTCGACACCACAGTTTACGAGCGTATGCCCAAGTCACCTCCCACCAACAGCTACGCCCCGGTCCCCGATGGTTTCCCAATTCGGGACGCGTCGGTGCGCTACACGGAGCTACCGCCCCCGCATGATCTGGCGGGCGTCGTGCACTGCTTCTGGGAGCTGCGCACCATCACCGACTTATCAGAAGATTTCCATATCACGCGCTCCCCGACGCGTGCGTGAACCTGCTGTTCAATCGACTGGCCCCCGCTATTGCCGGTATTACGGCACTGCACACATCGGCCACCACGCTCAATCTTGGCACGGTGTTTCACTATGTGGGCGTACAGCTCTTTCCGGGGGCGTGGCACGGCGGCGGTGACGAACTCACCGACCGCTACGTGGGCACGCCGTATCAGGGGGCGCTCCCGCTCGTCGCAACAAACGCAAAGCGCGCGGGGCTCGCGTTCCCCGACGCCACACACCACCTGGCCACCCTGGTGCGATGGTGCGTCGCGCAGCAATACGTGGTTCCCAACCCCGTCACAGCGCGGATTCTGTCGCAGTTGCATGCCATTCGGACCGTGGCCGACATGGCGACGCTCGTGGGGGTGACCCCCAGGCAGCTGCAGCGCACCCTCAAGCGGCAGACGGGATTTGCCCCGCACGACCTGCTCAAGGTGTTGCGCGTACAGCAATCGTTCCGAAAGCACTATCTCGACCTGTACGCCGATCAGGCGCACTTCATCCACGCTTTTCGGGATGCCACCGGATACACACCCGTGCAGTTCCGCAAACGCTTCGGCGGCTCATCGCACAGCGACTGATCGCGACACGTCCGATTTGTACGATACCGCGCCGTGCACGCTGATTAGCCTCCCAACTCCACCTGAACCCTTTGGAGACTTGGCGATGACGATGCACAACGCGATTGGCTGGTTCGACCTGTACGTGGACGACCTGGATCGGGCCGCGAAATTCTACGAAACGGTGTTCCAGCAGCCGCTGGAGCCCATGGGTGACCCCACCGGTGAAACGGTCATGCGGAGCTTCCCCGGCAACATGCAGGCAGACGGAGCCGCCGGGGCCCTGGTGAAGGCGCCGCACGCTCGTGCGTCCCAAGTTTTCCATCGGACAGTTCGGCTGGGTGGCCCTCTGCATGGACACTGAGGGGAACATGTTCGGGCTCAATTCCATGAAGTAGCCATCGGGGGGGCGGGAGTCGCGACGCGGTGGCTGCCGCCCGCCATGCTCGACGCAAATGAGAGTGAATGCAAGAATGCCCGGCGATGCGCATCGCTGGCGTCGCGCCGCACGTGCCGACTCAATGGGCGTTTACCCCTTCAAACCATTGTGCGCTGCCGAAAGTCGAATGGAATGGGACCAACGGAAGAGCGGACTGCCCCGTCCAGACATGTCCCTCAGCAGGCTACCATCATCACGAGTGGAATCTGATGCGCACATTCTCCGATCATTCGCGTGCACTCACCCTGAGTGCCCTTTGCGTTGCGCAGCTCGCAGCGCCTCGCCTCGCGCTTGCGCAAACATCGCGTCCGACACCGCCGGCACCGTCGACACCCGCGGCGTGGCAAGGCGCGGCGCGACAGGACATCGAAGAGGCGTACGAGCTGTCGGTGAAGAATCACCCGGGCATGCACGATCCGTTCAACAAGTACTTCCCCGGTCGGTTGAACGCGGCTCGCGACACGGCGCGCGCGATGCTGCCGCGCGTTACGGACGCAGCAAGCTACAGCGCCGTCATCGCCCGATTCTCGAGTGTCATTCAGGACGGGCACGCCGGCGCTTTTGCCTTATCAAGCGGATCCCTGCCCTCCAGGTGGCCGGGTTTCATCACCGTGTGGCGCGGCAATGCACTCCGCGTGTATGCCACTTACGACGGGGGGCCATCGGTCGGCGCAGAAGTCGTAGGGTGTGATGGGGTGCCTATTCGCACGCTCATCCGTCGCAACGTCTTTGCGTTCCAAGGCCGAGAGGGCGAGGCTGGCGAATGGTGGGTTCGCGCGCGATCAGTGTTCGTGGACCGACGTAATCCATTCATTGCTCCACCACGCGCATGCCAGTTTCGGGCCAACGGCAAGACGACGACGATCCAACTCGTCTGGCGTGATCGGGACTCGACAACGCTGGCGCTTTTTTCTCGCGCCTACAACGGCGAAACACTCCCGATTGGTTTGACGGAGCCACGCGCAAAGCTGTTCTGGATGGCGATGCCAACGTTCAGCCCCGACACGGCAGAAATCACCGCGTACAGAAACGCGTTCAGCCAGCTCACTGCCAAACGGAACGACCTTCTTGCCGCCGACGCGATCGTGCTCGACCTGCGCGGCAACCAGGGCGGGTCGTCCGAGTGGAGTCGGCAGGTCGCGGCATGTCTCTGGGGCGAGGATCGTGTGCGGCGACAGATGCGGGCGTACTTCGCCAACGTCGAAATCTGGTGGCGAAGCTCCGCCGAGAATGCGGCGTACGTCGTTACCGCGGCGCGCCAAATGCGCGAACAGGGTCGGCCGGACATCGCGACCGAGTGGGATTCACTCGGCGTCGCGCTCACAAACGCTGCAGCCCGCGGCGATACCTTTCATGTCGAGCGCAATGATACGCCGGTGTCGTCGGCTGTCGCCGCCGATCTGCCAACGGATCCGCCGACATTGCGCACGCCGGTCTATGTCATCGTTCCGGGCCAGTGTGCCAGCGCGTGCAACGATGCGTTGGATGTATTCGCCCGCTTTCCCAACACGGTGCTGATCGGTGCTCCCGGCTCGGGCGACTCTCCGTATATGGAGGTGCGAATTCGGGAAGTAGCGTCAGGGTTGGCCAGCGTCATCATCCCCAACAAGGTGTGGGTACACAGACCGCGTGGGGCCGGTGTCGTCTACACGCCGGCCATGGAGCTGCGCGAACTCGAGTGGTCGACTGCCGCGTTCCAACGCATGATCGAGGCAGACGTGATGCGACGACGCACGTCAGGCAGGAAGAAATAGACTTGCCCAGCTGCCCGGCGCCACCGGCGCGCCGGGCGACGTCAGCTGAAGATCAGCCGGCTGCGGCTGGTCTCGCCGAACGTCCCCCACAGGGCGGAGAGCGATTGCCAAAGGGGTCAGAGTCGTTTTGCCGACTTGTTGAACGTGCGCGCAACGACTCTGACCCCTTTTGTGGGTCGCGACCATCGACAGGACGGCTACGGCGGCGGCTACGCCCACTTGAGTGACTCATCCGCAATGGGCAACGTGCGAATCCGCTTCCCCGTCGCGGCAAAGATCGCGTTGCATACCGCGGGCGCAGCTGGCGGCAGTGCCGGCTCACCAAGCCCCGTTGGCGGTGCCGACGACTTGATGAAATGCACATCGACCACCGGCGGCGCATGCTGCATGCGCAGCATGGGATACTTGTTGAAGTTCGTCTGCGCCGCCGCACCGCGCTCGATCGTCACTTTCTGAAACCACGCCGCGCTGATGCCATCGAGCATCGAGCCCTGCACCTGCGCCTCGGCGCCGCTCACGTTCACAATCGTGCCCGCGTCAACGGCGGCGGTGAGCTTCTTGATCGTCAGCTCGCCCGCTTTGCTCACCGCCACGTCGGCCACAATCGCCACGTACGCACTGTTCGCGAAACAGATGGCGAAGCCCTGCCCCTCGCCGCGCGGACGTGTTTGACCCCAGTTCGCTTTTTCAGTGGCGAGCTTCAACACCGCCGTCATCTTGCCGGCGTCAAAACGCGGCGATGCCGGCACAGTGGCGAGCATGTCGAGCGTAAACGCGAGCGGTTCCTTGCCGGCCGCATGCGCGAGTTCATCCATGAAGCACTGCGTGGCCCACACGTTGCCGTTGTCACCAGGCGCACGCCAAAAACCTGTGGGAATGCCACCGCGCAGTTTGCTCGACCGCACCGCCGACCCTGGAATGGCATTGAACGGAAAACCGGTAGCCGACATGTCGCCCGGTCCGCCCTGTATTTTGACGAACTCGTCGTTGAGCGCGACCACTTTCCCGGCGCTATCGAGTCCGGCCGAAAAGAAATGCCAGCCGTTCGACCGATAGTTGTCGTGCGCAAAATCCTGTTCGCGCGTCCAGGTGAGTTTGATGGGTGTGCCCGCTAGTCGCTTGGCGATTGCCGCTGCTTCGAGGGAAAACTCGTTGCTGCCACGTCGGCCAAAGCCGCCACCCAGTCGCGTGATGTGCACCTTCACGTCTTTCGCGGCGAGCCCCAGCCCCTTCGTCACGAGCCCCTGGCCCGTGGCCGGAATTTGCGTCGGCGTCCACATCTCCATTACACCATCCTTGAACCACGCGGTGCAGTTCTGTGGTTCGAGCGTGGCGTGCGCGAGAAACGGATAGTGATACACCGCTTCGACAGCCTTCGCGCCAGACGGCAGTGAAGCCGGACCGTTGGCCTTGGCCAGCGTCACCGCTTGCGCAGCCATGTCCGCGCTGCTCTGCGATACCTGCGCCCCTTCGTTCCACTGCACCTTGAGCGCTTTCGTCGCGCTGAACGCATTCCACGTGGAATCCGCCACCACCGCCACACCCGATGGCAGCCCCGCAACGCCACTCAGCACGAACGCATCGCGCACGCCGGGTTTGGCTTTCACTTCATCGAGGTTCGCGCTCCCCACTTCACCACCGAACACCGGACACTTGGTATACGTCGCGTAGAGCATACCCGGCAGCTTCACATCAATGCCAAAGAGCGGCACACCCTTCACGATCTGTCTGTTGTCGACGCCCGCGATGCGGGTGCCGAGCAACTTGAACGTGCTCGGATCCTTGAGCGTCAGGTTGGCGGGAGGCTGCAGCTGCGCGGCCTTGGTGGCGAGTGCGCCATACGATGCCTTTCGGTTTGATGTCGCATGCATCACCATACCGTCTGCGGTGGTGCACTCGCTCGTGCTCACCTTCCACTCTTGCGCCGCAGCTTCCACGAGCACGGCCCGTGCAGCAGCGCCGGCACGACGCATCGCCATATAGTTCGCGACCGTACTTCCGCTCCCCACGCTGAACTGACGACCATACGCCGGATTCAAGTCGCCCTGCACGACGGTCACCTGCTCCCATTTCACATCGAGCTCTTCGGCGATGATCATGGGGAGCGACGTCTTGATTCCCTGCCCCATCTCCGAGTTGGGCGCGATGAGCGTGACAGCGCCGCTCGGCGCGATGCTCACGAACACGTTGGGGGCAAAGTCCGCAGCAGGTGCGAGCGCCGCCGTACTCGAGGCCATCGCCTCTGCGGTATCCAGCGCACTCGCGACCATCAACCCGCCGCCCACCAGCCCACTGATCTTGATGAACTGGCGTCGATCAATCTGTTGGTGCGTCATTCGCGCTTCCCGTTGGCTGGAGTCGTCGTCGCGGCCAACTCGGCGGCGCGCTTGATGCCGGCACGAATGCGCGTGTACGACGCGCAGCGGCACACGTTTCTCGCCATGGCCGTGTCGATATCGGCGTCGGTTGGACGCGGCTTGGCCTTGAGCAAAGCCGCCGCCGCCAGAATCTGTCCGCCCTGACAGTAGCCGCACTGCGGCACATCAAGTTCGCACCACGCATCTTGCAGCGCGCGCGCCTGCGGCGTGTCGATGCCTTCAATCGTGGTCACAGCCGCCGAGCCCACGGTGGACACCGGTGTGCGACAGGATCGCGTGGGCACGCCGTTCACGTGTACGGTACAGGCGCCGCATTGCGCGATGCCGCAGCCGAACTTGGTGCCGGTGAGCTCCAGCGAATCGCGCAACACCCACAACAACGGTGTGTCGGATTCCACCTCGACGCTCCGGGACGTGCCGTTCACGTTGAGTGTGTACTTGCCCATATGCCGCTCCACGAAATCGTTTCGAGTGTTGCGCTTGCGCGTAGCTCCAGACAAACATGCCTCGCGGATCGGTTTTCCGCACGAATGCTCAGCGGACCACACACGCCTCGCGGCGCACGATTGGCTAAAGGTGGCTGAAGGGGGCGTTGCGCGATGGCCGCAATTCATGCTAGTTCACACCCATGACTTTCACCCGCATTGCCGCGCTCCCGTTTCAGGTGAGCGGTGAACACCAGGTAATTGCCAATGGCACGGTGACCACCACCGAAGAGCGTCGCCACGGCGTCGTGCACCTCGAGGGGACCACCCTCACCGTGCAGTGGCGGGTCGAACGGGAAATCCAGAAGGTCGGTGTGGAGATTCGCACCGATGTCGAGCGCGATGGGATGCGTTCTGTCCCCGTGCGGGTGGATCAGCTGGGAGATGCACGCGTCAGGTCCCGCGGGCGCTGGTTTTGGCGCAGGTGGGAGCTGGTGCTTACGGCGCGCGACCTCTCAGCGTTCGATCCACTCGTCGGCAACGACGGCTTTGCGTTCGAACACCCGGCCGAACTGGTGTTGCCTGTGCGCAGCGCTGACATCGAGCTGGCACGGGAGTTTGCCTCCGAGGTGGAGCTGGCGGTGGCGGAACTGGCCCTCAGCGCCGCCGAGCGCGCCGCGGTACCATCGCCAGCTCCTGCGGCCGACGCTCTCCCTGCAGCACCGCCACCAGCGGCACACAAGGCGCTCGGCCCAGACTCAAGTTAAAGGTTAAAGGGGTCAGAGTCGTTTTTGCGGTTAAACGACTCTGACCCCTTTTTCTGCGGCACAAACTGACTACCGCGTCGGCCGCACTTCCGGCTGCCCGCCTGGATGCCACACGGGACGCGGACCGTCGGACAGCAAACGCACCGCTTTGGCAGTCGCGCCGATGACCTGTGCCATATGCGCCACGTTCACCGCACCCACTTCGTCGCGCGGATCGTGATACGGCGTCGCGAGATTGAAGCTAGAGAGCGAATGCGCCGGAATGCCGATGCGCGCAAACGCGGCGTTGTCGCTGCGGGTAAAGAAGCTCTGCCCCGGACGCGGATCGGCCACGAGCGGAATGCCGTTGTCGGCCAGCAGATCGCCCAGCGTGCTCCGTTCGTAGCCCGTCAACCACGCTTTGCCAAAACCGCCCGCGAGGGAATCGGGATGCGCAATCATCTCGATGTTGAGGTCCACCACCGTGTTGGCGAGCGGTAGCAGCGGATGCTGTAGATACCAGCGGGTGCCAAAGCCACCGACCTCTTCACCCGTGATGGACATGAAACGAATGGTGCGCTTGGGACGCGGACCGTTGCGCAGCGCGCGCGCAATTTCCAACAGCGCAATGTTCCCCGACGCGTCGTCGTCGGCACCATTGTTGATGGAGTCCCCGTTCGCCGCGCGCTCCATACCGGGCGAACCGGTGAGGCGCCCTTCCATGCTGTCAGCGGCAAGTATCGCCAAGCCACGACGCACGCGTGTGGTATCGATGCGATCGACCACCCGCGCCGCCGCACTGGTGCTGGCCGCCTGCTTGCCGCGTGGCGCCGACTCGGCCACCATGGCCAGCCACTGTCGCGACGGACTCACGGCCAACCGCGAAATGCGTTGCAGCGGCGCGTAGCTGAAGTCGGCGACGGTACGCCAGGCGGTACGACTGCTCCCACTCCCACGTGTCCACTGCAGCAACGTCGTCCCCTGCCCGGCCAGCATGGTGGTGCTGTCCACCCACGTCATGTCTTCAGTGCCTTCGGGGAGCGCGACGAGCGTATCGATGCGGTTGGTGCTCACATCGAGACGCATCACCTGCCACGGCTGCGTGCCCCTTTGCACGAAGCTCACGAACCGCGTGCCGGGAATGCGGTGTAGCGACCGCCCAATGTCGCGCGCCAACGTCACCGCGCCGGGTTGCCCCGCGCGTACCACCTGCAGGGTGGCGGGTGTGCCCAACACAAAGGTGACCCACGTGGAGTCGTTGGGCTGCGCGAAGTACCCCACCGGCTTGAGATCGGCAATGAGCACACTCGGCGCACCACCGTTGAGTGGCAAGCGCCACAACCGCTGCGTCGAGTCGGCCTCCACACGAATCACCGCCACTGCAGCGGTATCGCCAAGAATGGGCGCCGCCGAGTATTCGCTTTCGGGGCGCGTGCGTTGTACGGGGCGCGTGAGCCCGGTGCCCAGATCGAAGCGATAGATGTCGGACTGCCCATCGCCGAGGTTGGCCGTGTAGTAGATGGCTCGGCTGTCCCGGGTGAACATGGGCTGATTGTCGTAGCCGGCCCGGCGCGTGAGGTTGACGGGGTTGCCCGCGCGCACCGTGTCGCCGCGCAGCGACAGCGGCACGAGATAGATCTCGGCGTCGGGTGAGGCCACCGACGTACGCGGCACGCCGCGCTGGGCAGCGAGCAGCGCAGGCAGCAGCGCAGGCAGCAGCGCAGGCAGCAGCGCAGGCAGCAGCGCGGCGGCCCACGATAGACGGAAGGGAAGGGACATATGCGCAAAGTACCGTCCCGCCGATGAGGTTGGAACAGCTGTCGGTGGTCTAAGACGTGCGCAACGCATAGGCGTGGCGAGGCCATGGATACGAGAATCTTCATTTGCTTCGTCTCACGCTTGCCGCCGCCGCGTTCGCGCCGTGTATTGGGGAAGGTGGACCGAGCACGCCCCTGAGTTTTCCCGGAGTTCGCGGAGCGGTATACCATGACTCAAGTCGTGAACGTCTGTACCCACTGTGCAACGGTGCTCGTCGAGGGCGCCAGCTATTGCCACCACTGTGGGGCGTGGGTGGCCAAAGCCACACAGGACAGTGCGATCGACGTGTATCGCCTGTTCAACTATTCGGTGGATTTGCTGTGCATTGCCGGAACCGACGGCTACTTCAAGGCGGTGAATCCTGCCTTCGAGCGTGTGTTGGGGTACACCGCCGATGAGTTGCTCGCCCGTCCGTTCGTGGAGCTGACGCACATCGAAGATCGTGACGTAACCGTCGCAGAGACTCACAACCTCGCCAGTGGGCAGCCCACGCTGTCGTTCACGAATCGCTATCGGGCAAAAGATGGAACGTGGGTGCGGATGGAGTGGACAGCCTTTCCTGAGCCGGGCAGCTCGCTCATTTACGCCAGCGCCCGCGCCACTCCGCTGCCCGCCGACTAAGGGCACCGCGTGAGTTGCAGCAGTGCATTCACCGGAATACACCCCCGCTAGACGACACACTCCCCGCGAACGTGCCGGTTCCGAGCGAGTCGTCGTGCGTTCTCTCAAGGAGTTACCGCGCCACCGCTAGAACCACGGATTGAGATCGCCGACGCTATACACGACGACGGCGACGGCGGCTGGTCGCTGGTCGCAAGTCCGGCGGGGCTGTGCGGCCAGTACGAGCACACGACGGTCGCGACCGGGCACGGGCCCGTCATGGTGACGCGCTGAGACACACCCGTTAGCGCGTCGCCAACGCTCCCGACACGATCAGCACGACCGAACGACGGAACGACGGAACGCGGTATCGTCGCGCGGTGGCGGCGCGAGCGCGTAGCCGTGTATGAAGTCCGCGAGTGTGTGGGAGAGTGTGTGGGAGAGTGTGTGGGAGAGTGTGTGGGCGATTGTGCGGGCGCGTGTCTTGGCGTGGCGAGTCGCGGTGTCGCCAAGTGCATACGTGACGCAGGACAGCCACTGCCCGGCCGCTGGCGTCGACGAGATATCCGACCGGACCCATGTAGTTGCCGTATCAGCGTGCAGCAGACTGATGCGGTAACCAGGCGGATGCGGCATGCGCCGGCCTTGGCGGCACATCCAGCGCAATACACGGCTGGCACAGGGTGAACGGTGAACGGACGCAACAGTGTCAGTGCGCTCTTGCGGACGGACGTGTATACGGCGACCGGCGGAAAGCGCACGTTCAGATTCGCGCACAACTACAATTTCGAGATAAACCTCTTCGGCGGCGCTTTCGATGGGGACATTCTGTTCGCCAACATCAACGGCGCCGACTTCGCGCCTGTGACGCCGGCGGTGGCGCGCGTCCATCTGAACTGAGCTTCGTATCCCGACATACGCCTACGTTGCCGAGCACGACGATCGTCTGGCAGCGCAGATACGACACGGCCACTCGGCAGACATGCCGGGTGGCCGTGTCGCTCGTCACGCGAGGTGGCTCAGGGCAGGAGCACGGTATCGATCAGATGAATGATGCCGTTCTTGGCTACGATGTCGGCGGCCACGACGGTCGCGAAGTTGCGCGGTCCGTTGAGCCGCACGGTGCGGGCAAAGAGTTCCACCGTGAGGCCGGTGTTCGGCAGCAGCGTATTCAGTCGACGGCCGCTGCTCAGTTCTGCTGCGGTGAGCCGCGAGCCCACCACGTGCAGCTGCAGCACGCTCGCGAGCGTCGCCGGATTCGTCGGCGCGCCACCGGGGATGGCCGCGAACGCCGCATTGGTGGGGGCGAACACGGTGAGGTTCTCACCTCGCAACGCGGTAGTGAGGTTCGCCGCCGTGACGGCGCCGACCAGTGAGGTCAGGCCGCGGATGATCGCGTTGTCAACGATATCGAGGCTGCCAAGCAGCACGCCGTCGATCAGGTGCACCACGCCGTTCGAGGCTTCGATGTCGGCAGTGGTCACACGCGCGCCGCCCACAAAGACGAACCCGCTCGCGACGACCACGGGCAGCGTCGTGCCTTCCACCGTGGTCAACGTCTGCCCGTTGCGGAGCTGGCTCGCCGTGATACGGCCCGGTACCACATGGAAGGTGAGCAACTTGCTCAGGATGGCTCGATTGCCCGTCTCCAACAGGCGCTGCAGCACACCGGCCGGCAAGTCGGCGAACGCCGCATTCACCGGCGCAAACACCGTGAACGGGCCCGTCCCACTCAGCGTGCCGGTGAGCTCGGCGGCCTGCAGTGCGGCGACGAGCGTGGACAGCTGTGCCGTGGCGACGGCGGTCTGCGTGATGGTGCCGAGCGCCGGCGCCGGCAACAGCACGTTGTCGATCACGTGAATGACACCGTTCTTGGCCACGATATCGGCGGTGACGACCGACGCCGAGTTGAGCGGTCCGGCAATGCGCACTCCGCCGTTGGCGAGCGACACCGTGAGCGTTCCGCCCGGCAACAGCGACGTGAGCTGCTGGCCGTTGGAGAGCTGCGTGGAGAGAGCGCGCGCGCCTACCACATGAAGCTGCAGCACGCGCGTGAGTGCCGCCACGTCGCTCGGCGCGCCACCGGGAATGGCCGCGAACGCCGCGTTGGTGGGGGCGAACACGGTGAGGTTGCCACCGCGCAGCGCGGTGCCGAGGTTCGCGGCCGTTACCGCGCTCACCAGCGAGCTGAAGCCGCGGATGATGGCGTTGTCCACGATATCGAGGCTGCCCAACAGCACGCCGTCAATGAGGTGCACCACACCGTTTGACGCGTTGATGTCGGCGGTGGTGACGCGTGCACCACCGACCGTGACGACGCCGTTGGCGACGGTCACGGGGAGCGTGGTGCCTTCGACGGTGGTGAGCGTCTGGCCGTTCTGCAGCTGACTGGCCGTGATCCGCCCTGGCACCACGTGGAAGGTGAGCAGCTTGCTCAGAATGGCGCGATTGCCCGTTTCGAGGAGACGCGACACGACGCCGGCGGGAAGCGCGGCAAAGGCATCGTTCACAGGGCGCGAACACGGTGAACGGGCCCGCGCCACTGAGCGTGCCGGTGAGTTCAGCAGCCTGCAGCGCGGTGACCAGCGTGGAGAGCTGTGCCGTGGCCACGGCGGTCTGCGTGATCGTCTGCGGCGGCGCGGCGGGGAGCAGCACGTTGTCGACGACATGGATGACGCCGTTCTTCGCGACGATGTCGGCGGTGACGACCTGCACGGTGTTGCGCGGCCCGGTGATGTTCACGCGACCGGCGGCGAGTGCGACCGTGAGGTTCGCGCCCGTGAGCAGCGTGGGCAGCTGCTGGCCGTTGGTGAGCTGCGAGGAGAGGGCGCGTGAGCCCACCACGTGCAGCTGCAGCACCGGGGCCAGCGCGGCGGCCGTCGTCGGCGCCCCGCCGGGAATGGCCGCGAAGGCCGCGTTGGTGGGGGCGAACACGGTGAGATTCCCGCCACGCAACGCGCTGGTGAGGTTCGCCGTGGTCACCGCACTCACCAGCGAGCTGAAGCCGCGGATGATGGCGTTGTCCACGATGTCGAGACTGCCGAGCATGACCCCGTCGATCAGGTGCACCACGCCGTTGGAGGCGTTGATGTCGGCGGTGGTGACCCGCGCGCCGCCGACCGTGACGACGCCGTTGGCGACGGTCACGGGAAGCGTGGTGCCTTCGACGGTGGTGAGTGTCTGCCCGTTCTGCAGCTGACTGGCCGTGATGCGGCCGGGTACCACGTGGAACGTGAGCACCTTGGTGAGGATGGCGCGGTTCCCCGTTTCCAGCAGACGGGTGAGCACGTCGGCCGGCAGCGCGCTGAAGGCCGGGTTGACCGGGGCGAACACGGTGTACGGCCCGGCGCCACTGAGCGTGGTGGTGAGTTCGGCGGCCTGAAGCGCCGACACGAGGGTGGAGAGCTGCGGCGTACCCGCGGCGGTCTGCACGATCGTCTGGGTAGCCGGGGCCACGGGCGTGTTGTCATCGTCGCCGCAGGCCACCATGGTGGTGGTCAGCGCGGCGAAGGAAAGCGCCGCAGCCGCGCGACGCGACACGTGCTTCAATGCGTGGAGCATAGTGGTCATCAGGGGGATGGTCATGCCGTGCCGGCGAATCCGGGCACGATCAACGAGACAACACCCTGGTCGGCGACTATGACTAGTTGGTCCTAATCGCGCTGCCGCAGACCGCCAGCGCTATACTGTTAAGGCGTTCGACATTGCCCGGAGGAAATCATGGGTGTGGACATGCGGAAGGCGCGCGCAACACGGACGGCACGTGTCGGTCGCGCAGATCAGCAGGTTGCGGGGTTTCTCCTGCTCACCATCGTGGGCGTAATGGCCTTCATGGCGATTGTTGGTCGTGGAACCAAGCCCACGATTGCCGAGGAAGCCGAACGGCTGAGCGTCAGTGCGCGGGGCTACCACCAACAGATACCGTACGCGAGCATCGATTCCGTCGCGCTCCGGCATGGGCTCAACGGGCTGCACGGGCGACGGAACGGGTTGCAGAGCGGCAACACGTACGTGGGGCGTTTCGAGATGGAGCCTTACGGAGAGGCGATGCTTTTTGTAGACGCCCTGCGAGAGCCGCTCGTGGTGATTTATGCGAAGGAGGGTGTGACGCTCATCTCGGCCGAGGACAGCGTGGGCGCTGAACGGCTCGCGGCGCGGACGCGGCAGACCGCCGCGAGCGTGCGCCGGGCAGAGTTTCGCCGTCGTGATTAGGGCATCGGCGTTCCCGATGTTCGCCTGGATGCTCGACCGCAATCTCTATCTCCCGTTGCTACCGCGCGCAGATTGCAACCGTATCTTACCAGTATGACGTTTCCTTCCCTGAGCCGCTTCTTCTCCACCCAGGTGCGACAGCGCGGCGACGCCATCGCCCGCAGCTCGACGGTGAACATCCAGCGCGCGTCGGACGTGGCCGCCATCGCCACAGTACAGGGCAGCGCGGAGTACACGGTCGAGATCGCGGTGTTGAAGAAGTCCGTGTCCTGCGGATGCACCTGCCCGCACGCCGACGATGGCTATGCCTGCAAGCACATCTGGGCAACGCTGCGCACGCTGCAAGCGGAGAACCCGTCCCCACCGCTTCGCATCGCCCTCGAGCGCGCCACTGCGGTGCATCTCGTACCGGTGTTTGATGACACGACAGACCCGGACGACGAGTTCTTCGACGCGTTTGACGACGAGGAGTTGCACACGGTCGCGCCGCAAACGGTAGCGACGATCCCCGCGTGGCAGGCGGCCCTCACGAATGCCGAATGGCAGATGCGCAGCGCCCAGCAGCTCGAGGCGGCGGAGCTGTCGGCGCGTACGCCGCGTGATCAATGGCCAGCCGATCGACGCATACTGTACGTGATCGACGCGATGCGCCCCGCGCACGAGTCGCGGCATCTGGTACTCGATATCATGACCGATCGGCAAGGAAAGCACGGCGAGTGGCTCACCCCCAAGCGACTCGCCTATTCCACCGCCGTCTGGATGACAGCACCCGACGCACACGACCGCGACATCGCTCGGCTGCTGCTGGGCGTCGCGCCGCTGCCCGAGTACGGCAACGCGCGGTCGTCGTTCCCCGTTGCGCCACACGCCATGTCACATGTGCTGTCGGCCATCTGTGCGACGGGACGCGCCAGCCTCAAGGTGACGAGTGCTCCGCTCACGCTGCAGACCGTGTACTGGGATACGGACGAGAACGGCGAACGCGCACCCTCGTGGCACTTCGCGGCGATGATGCAGAGACGTGGTGCCGAGTGGGTGCTGACCGGAAAACTCGTCCGCGGGGACGAGCAATGGCCGCTGGGCACCGTGCGCTGGATCCATCCGTCGGGCGTGTGTGTGCTGGGCAACACCCTCGCCCTCGTGTCGTTCGAGCAGCAATGGCCGTTAATCCGCGCACTCTGGGAGCACGGCGAACTCCCCGTTGGTGACAATCCGGCTCCGGCGCTGGAGCGTCTGCTGGCGTTGCCTCGCGTGCCGACGCTGGAGCTTCCACCGGAGCTGTCGTACACAACATCCGCGGCGTTGCCGCTGGCTGGTGTGCGCTTCGTGGCGGACCCCATGCCATGGCGCCGCTACGGCGCACCCATGCTTGGCGTGGAGATCGGCTTTCGCTATGGAGACGCGGAAGTGCGGGCACACGAGCCGGGGGCGACCAAGTTCGATGCGACAACACGAACGGTGCACCACCGGGCGACGGCGTATGAACTCGCCGCCGTTGCTCGCGCCATGCAGCTGGGGGTATCGCGATCACATGACGTTGCTCACGGGAAGACGCCATACGTGGTGCCGCGCGCCTCGTTGCGGCGTATCGCCCAGCTGATCACCGCCGAAGGATGGTGGGTCGAGGCCGACGGACACGCGTTCCGCCAGCCGGGAACGGTACGCGCGCGCGTGAGCTCCGGGGTGGACTGGTTCGATCTCGATGGCGCGGTCTCCTACGGCGAGGTCGAGGTGCCGCTCACGGACATTCTCGACGCCCAACGACGCGGCGACGAGCTGCTGGTGTTGCCGGGAGGCGGGTACGGTCTGCTGCCACACGACTGGCTCAATCAGCTGGGGCCGCTGCTGTCGAGTGGTGAGCGCGCGCAAACCGGGACGCGCTTCAGATCGTCGCAGCTGGCGCTGCTCGATGCGTTGGTGTCCACACTACCGGACGTCGACGTCGACGCCACGTTCGCCAGACAGCGCGAGGCGTTGCGCGGCTTTACCCAGGTCGCGCCGGCCGACCCACCCGCGTCATTCACCGGCGCCTTGCGCAGCTATCAGCGCGAGGGACTGGGGTGGATGCACTTCCTGCGCACCTTCGGGTTTGGCGGATGCCTGGCCGACGACATGGGACTTGGTAAAACCATTCAGGTACTGGCGCTGCTCGAAACACGGCGTGTAGAGGGACACGGTCCATCGCTGGTCGTGGTGCCGCGTTCGTTGGTGTTCAACTGGCTCAACGAAGCCGCGCGCTTTGCGCCGGCATTGCGTGTGGTCGACTGGAGCACCGCCGCGCGACAGTCGGCGAGTTTCGACACCGCCGACATCGATGTCGCACTCGTAACGTATGGCACGCTGCGCCGCGACGCCCAGCAGTTGGCCGAGCAGCACTTCGATTACGTCATCCTCGACGAAGCGCAGGCCATCAAGAATCGTGGCACCGCTACCGCCAAGGCCTGTCGCGTGCTCCGCGCGTCGCACCGGCTCGCCATGAGCGGCACCCCCGTCGAGAATCGGGTGGAAGAGCTGTGGAGCCTGCTCGACTTCCTCAATCCCGGCATGTTGGGGGCCTCGTCGCGCTTCACGACCGCGTTGCGAAATGGCACGGCGGCGCAAGGCGTGGACGATGTGTTGTCGCGCGCACTGCGGCCGGTCATTTTGCGCCGAACGAAAGCGGCCGTGGCGACGGAGTTGCCGGCGCGCACAGAACGGACGCTGAGCGTGGAGCTGGAGCCCAAGCAGCGCGCCTTCTACGAGCAGGTGCGCAAGGCCGTGCGATCGAGCGTGCTGTCGCAGGTGGAGCAAAAAGGCATCGGCAAATCCAAGCTGCACATTCTCGAGGGCCTGTTGCGCCTCCGTCAGGCAGCCTGCCACCCGGTGCTGGCCGACCCGCGAAAGCGGGCATTGCCGAGCGCCAAACTTGAAGCGCTCATTCCGGCGTTGCTCGACATTGCGAAGGAGGGAAACAAGGCGCTGGTCTTTTCGCAATTCACGAGCTTTCTCGCGTTGGTGCGGGCTGCGCTCGAGGCCGAGGGATTGCCGTATGAGTATCTCGATGGAAGCACCAAGGATCGGCAGGCACGCGTGGAGCGCTTTCAATCCGACGCCGCGTGTCCGGTGTTTCTCATCAGTCTCAAAGCCGGCGGCCACGGGCTCAACCTGACGGCGGCCGACTACGTCTATCTGCTCGATCCGTGGTGGAACCCCGCCGTCGAAGCCCAGGCCATCGACCGGGCCCATCGCATTGGCCGTGCGCGCACCGTCGTGGCCACACGGCTCGTCGCACGCGACACCATCGAGGAAAAGATTCTCACGTTGCAAGAGAACAAGCGGGCCTTGGCCGACGCCATTCTCTCGGCGGACCGAGGTGGCCTGTCGTCGATTGGTGCGGCGGAGCTGGAGCTGTTGCTTGGGTAGCCTGCCCAAAGGGGTCAGAGTCGTTTAGCCGCTCCTCCCATAGGAATTCTTGACAACTCAGCCCTTAGCTGAAGATCAAGCGGCTCCGGCCGGTCAGAAGGTATTGCATCGCCGAGCGTCCGGCTCGAGGCAACGGCATGACGTATCCGTGGTGGATGAGATAGCCGATGGTCAGTGACACGGTCGACTGCTTGACCTCCCACAACGCAGAGAGTGATTGCTGTGTCTGCGGGGTGTGCGGGTCCGTTGTGCCCCACGCCACCAGTCGTTTGACGTGGTGTTCTTCGTCGAGGGCCCCGAGCTGTTCGTCGTAGTAGCGCCGCAACGTGGGCTGCAGCTGTTCGAACGTGAGTGGCCGAATGCTCCCGGCGGTGGCGCCGGGTGGCGTGCTGGTCACGCGCGTCAAGCCAATGTTCGGCGTCACCCCGTGATCGAGCGCCTCCAGCAGTCCGCGCAGATCGCCACGATAGTGCTCATACAGCGTGGCGGTCGCGTCTGGCGTTACCGGCGCGATGACCGGTTTGGTTGGATCGAGACGCAGATACGCGTATCGCTCGTCCAACAGCAAGTGCACGTCGCTCAGCGGCAGCGGTTCCAGCTGAAGCACGCTCACCACCGAACGAATTTGCGGGTGGCTCATGACGGCGGCCTGGATGGCGTCCTGCGTTCCCGCGATGATGACGTGCAGGCCGTTATGCATCAGCATGGGGTCTCGCAGATCTCGGAGGATGCGTCCCGCGAGCTCTGCCGCCGCCTCAGTGAGATTCTCGAGATTGTTGATGTGCAGTAGCAACCCCTTGGCGTCACTTCCCTGCACCAGGGTCATCAGGTCACGCAGCACGCGCGGACCGTCAATCAGCACGTCACTCGGCACCGTGTTGGCCACCCCCTGGCTCACACTGGCACCAAAGCCCGCCATGGAGAGCCCTCCGCCACGCACGCGCTCGCGTGTCGTGCGGACCAGCACCTGAGCGGCCTGCATGGCCGGGTGGTCGATCGTACCCGGTCTGTTGGACAGGACCGTGTCGTATACCGAGCCGAGGACGCGCCCGAAGACGGAATCGTTGGTGTCATCGCCGCAGATCGGGACCGATTGGTCCACCGCGAGATACCCAGCCGCCAGCGCCTGAGCCTTGAACCGTTTGATGAGCGTGGTTTTTCCAATGCCCGGACGGCCTGCAATGGCTCGTCGCGAGGTGCCCGCCCCAGCACCGAAGAGTCCGTCGACGAGCCGCTGTAGCTCGTCATCACGACCCACAAACAGACTCAGCGGGTGCATGCGATCGCCGGCCCCCAGGGCGTCCTGCCAGAAGGGGGAGATCTGTAAGTTAAAAATATTCCACGGGTTAGGTAGAACGCCTGTGGCCGGATGGCTCATGATGCGAGGTATCTATGGTCAGCCAGACTTCGTAGATATATCTTTAATATCTACTCTTTGTCGATACTACGCAATCATCGACAAAACTGCGACCATCATCGATTACCACTTCGAAGACTCCTGCTCAATCCACAATAAACAGCTTTGCGCCAATCGCGGTAATCGACCGGTGGGCTTCGGCGCCATCGGCGACCTGATAGCTCATTCCGGGCGTCAGGGTGAACACTCGGCCGTCCAGGAGCTCGGTCGTCAGTTCACCCTCCAGGCAGAGAAGGATGTGTCCCTTGCTGCACCAGTGGTCCGCCACATAGCCCGGTGTGTACTCGACCATCCGCACTCTGATCTCGCCGAACTGTTGCGTTTGCCAGTACGCAACGCCGGCGTCGCCTTGGTGCTCGGTTCGCGGCACCGTCGACCAGTCGGTGGTTCCAAAGGCTATCCCGCTCATCTTCATCTGATTGCTCCCATCGGGTGGACGATTATTCTAAGCCGTTCAAATGGATGAGCTTACGATGAATCGTTCGGGTATAAACCGAATGAGGCTGGTGCCGCGCGTCATTGCGACGTCGTCGCCGGCTTTCCTTCAGCCTTGAGATAGCGCGTGTACCACCCCAGCAACCGGGTGTGTCAGTCGGTGAACTCGGCTGCCATGGGTCACGGTGGCGCGACAACCATCCGGTCGCTGAACTAGGGTAATCCCCCCGGAAAAGCACGGTCGCCACGAGTGGAATGTTCTCGTACACTGACCCGAGGAGGTTCCCATGAAGACATCGCGGTTTACCGACAGCCAGATCAAGTTCAAGGGGTCAGAGTCGTTGAGCCGCATTAAACGACTCCATTAAGCGACTCTGACCCCTTTTAAGCGAGAGTCGTTGGAACTTCTAATACAAGACAGCGCCCACTCGCCCCACCCACGCGAGCGCCGCGCCTACCGGCGTCGGCGTCAGCAGCCACCCCGCCAGTTCGAGCGTCACACAGGCAACCAACCCAACGACATATGCCGGATGCACGCGCTGGTCTCGGCGGTAATCGTGGACGATGCCCCACACGATGAACAGGTTCGTCGCGAGGATACCGACCGGAGCGACCCACATGACCTGGCCAACGAACGCGCTCATCAAGCGGAACACCGCAGCGCCCGTGCCCGCAGCGCTGGCGACGAGCATGAACCGCTTGTGGTATGCCCCGTTTCGCCGCAGCCACAGCGCCGCGCCGTAGAACCCGGCAAAGAGCACGAGCGTGGCAAAGACCATCAGGCCGAAAAACGTAAAGAAGGTGGGCTCCGCCGAGGACGCCGCGATCTGCATTTGCACCCCGATGACGAGCAGCCCCGTCGCGACCATCAGCGACGCGAGCGCGACGCTCGCCCACCCGAGCGTACGATGCAGTTGTACACGCCGCGTGTGCATGAACGCGGCCTGCAACGGCAGGAGCAGGTACCACCCAAAGAAGCTCCAACCGTGCACATGCACCGCGGCCGACACGGTCGGATACGTCCCGGCAATGCGCGGGCCGAAGTACGTGAACCAGAAGCCGCCGAAGGTCGCGAGGGCGAGGGCGATGGTGGTCCACAGATAGTGCGTGTCTCGCCCCTGTGGCGAGCGCACGATCATCCGGCTCCGCACCGTCATTGCTTCGTACGTCGCTTGATGGTGGACTCGAGGGCTTCGAGATCGGCCGAGTCTTGCCGGTCGGCATCCTCCGCCTCTCGTGTTTTGCGCTGGTCGTCGAATGTCAGGTAGAGCTCGCCCGTGCGAGCCTTCATTTGCTCGTGACTTACCGAGCCAGCGTTCGTGAGCAGCGGGAAACCGTTCGAGCTGATGATCTGATCCACATTCTGCTTCCAGAATACCATGCGCGTTTCCTGCTTGCTCTTGGCGCGCAGCTCGGCGGTTTCGAGAAAGATTACCACCAGGCGATTCAGCGTATCAATCTCGTCTGCGGTCAGGTAGTTCTTCGCGACGACGATGTCACTCTTGCGTACCTTGTCGCCTTCCCAGGTGAGCAGACCGAAGTGGCGATCGTCGGGGTTGGCACGTGCGGTGATGAGTTCAGCCGCTGTTTTTCGTGTGACTGCGAAGATCAGCAGGTTCTGCACGGTGGCGAAGAACTGCTGGGTGGTCGAGTCTGACTTGTCATAGTCGCTGGATAGCGCAAGAAGATCGCGCACCTTCTGATAGAAGCGCTTTTCCGAGGCCCGGATGTCGCGGATGCGCTCCAGCATCTCATCGAAGAAGTCCGGGCGGCCATCCGGGTTCTTCAAGCGTTCATCGTCCATGACGAAACCCTTTATCAGGTATTCCTTCAGGACGGTGGAGGCCCAGCGGCGGAACTGCACCCCGCGCGGCGAGCGGACGCGGTACCCAACGGCGAGAATGGCGTCGAGGTTGTACAGTGTGACCGGGCGCTGCACTTCTCGGCTACCTTCGATTCGAACTGTCAAGGATTCCTTGACAGTTGCCGCCGGTGCAAGCTCCCCCTCCCTGAAAAGATTTCTCAAATGCAGGGAAATGTTCTGCTTGGTGGCAGCGAACAGCTCCGCCATTTCCAGCTGTGTGAGCCAGACCGTGTGCTGATCGGCCGTCAGCTTTATCTGGCTTCGGCCATCATCGGTAGTGTAGAGAATGAGGTCATTCATACGTGCCCGTAATGTGGCGACGGAGCGTCACTCGTGCATCAAGCTGGGCACAACTCAGCTACCGGGTGGAGGGTTTTACTAAGTCGTTTGAAGCAAAGAACTTGCGATTGGCCGTTCGGAGGAGAGCTTGAAGAGGCTGACGTCGCACGCTACTGCGACGTCGTCGCCCGCTTAACCTCTGGCTTGAGATAGCGCGTATACCACCCCAGCAACCGGGTGTGCCAGTCGGTAAACTCCGTCGCGTTGGTCATGGGAATGCCGTGCCCGCCGTTCGTGTAGTTCACCCACTCCACCGGCTTACCCAACCGGCGCAGGGCGAAGTACATCTCGCGCGTATTGAGCGCCGGCACGTTGTGATCTTCACCGCCGGTGAGCAGCAGCAGCGGCGTTTTGATGCGATCGGCGAACATCACCGCGCTGTGCTGCACGTACTTCTGCGGCTGTTCCCAGAGCGTGGCGCCAATGCGATCCTGCGTTTTTTCGGCGGCGTTCACATTGCGCACCCCGAGCCGCGGCGAATCGGTATAGAACGAAATCATGTCCACCTTGCCCGACACGTTGATCGCCGCCTTGAACCGGTTGGTTTGCGTGATGATCAGGTTGGTGGCATACCCGCCGTAGCTGGTGCCATGCACCCCCAGCTTGCTGCTGTCGGCAATACCGAGCTCGATGAGCTTGTTGGCACTCGCCGTGACCCCTTTCAGCCATGCTTCGCCGGGATAGCCAATATCGAAGGTGACCGACGGCTTCATGACGGCGTAGCCGTGACTGGCGAGATACATCGTGGTGGCATCGAAGCCATCGTCGAAGAACGACTCGTACACGCTGAACACCGTGGGCAGGTTGCGCGCCTCGCGTGATGGCGTGGTGAGCACCCCAAACTGCGAACGGCCGTCGGCATCGAGGTAGCTCACCAGCTGCGTCTGCGGCAGCACGCGCGAGGCAAACTGCGGATTGCTCTCGAGCACACGCTTTGCCCCGTCCATGCGCCCACCGGCGAGCCACAGGTCGGCCGGACGCCCCTCGGCGGCAATCGTGAGCGCCATGCGCGTGCCATCTGCGTTCACACTCGGCGCGCCGTACAAGCGGCCATCGCGCACGAGCGTATCGAGCGTGCCGCTGGCTACGTCTACGCGCAGAATGCCCCTATCCCACGACGTGCGCGACGCATACGCCAAATAGAGCGTGCGGCCATTGGACGACCATTCGCTGAGCGAAACCTGCGGCCCGCGCAGCGTGTCGGTGACGGTGCTGAGCGCCTTGCGTGAACCGTCGGCGGTTTGCACCAGCCACAGCCCACTGCGTGTGGACGCGACGACGGCATCGCCCGTGGGCGCCATGCGCACCAGCGTGAAGCGCTCTTCGCGCGCGCGCGCCGTGCTATCTGCAGCCGAGTCCCCGCGGGCACGTGGTGCGGGGCCTACCAGACGACGCGGCGTGGTGTCGGTGAGGCTGGCCACGTAAATCGCGCCGTCCTTGGCGTAGGCGTAGCGCACGCCATCGTCCGCTTGCGACAGCGTAATGCCACGCATGGAGGCGAAGAGCCCGCGCGGCGCGGTGCCTGCGACACGCACCATGAGACGCGCCTCGTTGCTCGCGCCCCCTTCGTAGTTGGTTTTGGCGGTGCGATCTTCGCGCCACGTGATGTGCTGCCCGTTGGGCGACGCGGTCCAGCTGGTGATCTGTGCCGCCGGCACCAGCGTGTCGAGCGTCCCGCGCTGCGGCGTGAGCGCTACCACCATGGCGCGGTTCCCCAACCTGCGGAGCACGTCCCACCCAAGAAACGGATCACCACCCGCCTGCACGCTGATGGGGCCATGCACCAGCGAATCGAAGCGTGCCTTCACCTCGGCCAGCCAGCCCCGCTCCCGCACGGCAAAGAGCAACGTGCCCGCGGTGGTCCACCGCAGCTCGGTGTTCTCCGCCAGGCGCGCACTGCCCAGTGACTGCGTGCGCAACCGTTTGGCCGCCATGTCCCAGAGCAGCAGCGCCGGCACGCTGTCGCGCGTGGCAATCGCCAGCTGCGCCCCCTCTCGGCTCCACGCCACACTCCCAATGGTGCGCGGCGTGTTCACCACCGGCAGCGTGTCGCCGGTGGCGGTGTTGACGAGCAGCAAGCGCGCCGGCGCCGGCCGCATGTAGCTGGGGTCGCCATCGCGTGCCGCCACGAACCCCAGGCCATCACCGCGTTTCGCCATGCGGACCACCATCCAGCGGCCATCGGGGGAGAAAGCCCCCACGGACACGGTGCGGACGTTGAGGAGGTCGTCCGCGGTCATGGGGGTTGGCGCTTGCTGCGCGCGTAGTGGCGCGGCGGCAGTGGCGAGCAGCATACCCAATGCCAGAACCGGGCGACGGGTGGTGGCGAGGCGGGGCATTGTCTTTTCCTGGGGCGGGGGGCGGACTACGGGCTGGGGAGAAAGTGCACCGGCGTGCCCAAGCTTGCTACTAGTTTCTCCCAAGTTAGTACATGCGCTTGCGAACGGACCGCCAACTCCTAATTTTGTAGGAATTAGTAGTAACTAGTAGCTGGCCACCCTGTTTCCGTGGAATTCGCCGCCATGAAGTTGCCGGTTCCGCCGCCGATGTTTGGAAAACTGCTCAGCGACCTACTCTCTAGCGAGCGCGGAAGCGCGCGATTTGACGAGCTCATGGAAGAGGGGGTCGGAGCGGCGCCGGGCGGAAAGTACCGTCACTGGGACACGTTTCGGCACGCGCCCCCTTCCAAACGGTTCACGGCAGAGGAACAGTGGATTGCCGTAAAGCTCGCGAGGCGGGCCCTGTATCGCCGACTGCCGCTGACGGACGTAATGGGGACACCATTTCAGTACGCGCTTCCGAATCCCGCCCTGGAAATGCTCCACCAAATAGACCGCAATGCGGGCGGCAATATTCAAGGCAGTGAACAAGTCACGAACCCCGCCACGCGAGACACGTACCTGTTCAAGTCGATCGTCGAGGAGGCGATTACATCGAGTCAGCTCGAAGGCGCTTCAACGACCAGAAAAGTCGCCAAAGCCATGATCCAAGAGGGGCGTGCCCCTCGAAATCGAAGTGAACGAATGATTCTGAACAACTTTCAGGCTCTGCTGTATGTGCGGCAGTTCATCGGAACGCCACTCACGCCGGACATCGTCAAGGAACTTCAGCGGAAGCTCACCGACGGCGCCTTGGATGATCCGGACGCGGCCGGCAGATTTCGGCGCGCCGACGAGCACATTGTCGTCGAGGATGAAACCGGAACGCGCCTGCATACACCGCCGGCGGCCGATACACTCGAAGAGCGCATGCAGCAAATGTGTGCGTTCGCAAATGCCGATGAACCCGGCGAGTTCATGCCACCGGCCGTACGGGCAATCCTTCTGCACTTTTGGCTCGCGTACGATCATCCATTCGTAGACGGGAACGGCCGCACGGCCCGCGCGCTCTTCTACTGGTCCATGGCGCGGCAGGGATACTGGCTCTGCGAATATGTCTCGATCTCACGCATTCTTCGAAAAGCGCGGGCGCAGTACGCGCGGTCGTATTTGTATACGGAGAGCGACGACAATGACGTGACGTACTTTTTGCTCTATCAGATGCGTGTGCTGATCCGTGCCATCGACGATCTGCACAGCGACCTGGCGCGAAAGGCCCGGGAGATGCACGAGGCCGAAGAAATTGTACGCCAAGCGTCGACGGTATACGCCGAGCTCAACCAACGACAGCTTGCGCTGATCAATCATGCGCTCAAGCAGCCACTCGCGCGCTATTCGGTGGAATCGCACAAGATCTCGCACGGCGTCAGCTATGAGACGGCGAGAAGTGACTTGATGAAGCTGGTCGCGCAGGGACTACTGAGCCAACGCAAAATCGGGAAGGCTCACGCCTTTATGCCGGCATCGGATCTGCGGGAACTGCTGCGCGCTGGCGGTGGGTACCGCCACGCGTGAAGTCCGAAGCGCATCGGCGACGCCGGAGGCCGCATACGCGTCGGCGAGGCGCCCCCATTACAACTCAGTAGCAACAAGGCACCACTGCCCATCATCCTCCATCGCCGCGATCCACGCGCGCAGTTCCTCTGCCTCCGCGATGAGGTACGGTGAGGGAGGACTGGAGCGAAGGGATAGATCCTCGCTGACCATCGTCTCGAAGAACTCCGCGATCTGTTCCTTACTCGCGGGTGCCACGTACGCGATGTGCTGCGTGGCCCCTCCGGGCAGCTGCTTCGTCTCTATTCGTCTCACGAGCGCATAAAACGCACTGCTGCCGTTGGGAAACATGCGACTCTTCGCGCCCGGCACGGCGCCGCCGGGCTTGCCTCTGTTCGCGACAAAGTCTGGATCATCCAATCGCCCTACGTACACATCCAAGTACATCAGTCCTCCAGAAGTGGCAAAAGAGTGACGACTGCGAGCCTTCTCTCACCAGAAATATCGTGGGGGCATCTGACAGTGATGCGCGTGAAACTCCGCTACTGACAACGTCTGATAGCAGCCGATAGCGACGGATGAACACACATCGGTGCAATGTGTTTTCCGAATGAAAACCGAATCAATTTCACGCGTGTTGTGCGCGACCAGAATTGTCAGAGGTCGCCACGATGTTCGTTCTGCAGCCGCGAATCCCCTTGCGTACTGCGAATGACATCTATGGAGGCAAGCAGATCATGGCAGGTCATGTGTACCGGCGCATTCGCGCCAATTTCTCTGCCGTCGCAATGGCGGCAATGACGCTCACGGTAGTCGCGTGTGGCGGCGGTGGTGATGCGGGTGGCGCGAGTGTCAGCGCCCCGGCGGCGGTGGGAAGCGTGAACGTGACGTTGGCCAACGCGCAGTTGCAGGTGGGTGCGCAGCAGACCGCGGCGGCGGAGGTACGCTCGACGACTAGCGCGGTGCTCACTGGGCGCGCCATCACGTGGGCGTCGTCGAACAGCGGCGTGGCCGCGGTGTCCGACGGCGGCGTAATCACCGGTGTGGCGCCGGGCACGGTGAGCATCACCGCCACGACTGAAGGAAAGGTGGGCACGGCGTCGCTCACGGTGGTGCTCGCGCCGGTGAATGCGATTACGGTGTCGGCACCCGCCACGACGCTCGTCACTGATCGCGCCCTGCAAACCACTGCGGTGCTGCGCGACGAACGTGGGGCCACATTGAGTGGCCGCACGGTGTCGTGGAGCTCGAGCGCGCCCACTGTCGCCACGGTCAACGACGCCGGGCTCGTGACGGGGGTGAGCGCTGGCAGTGCCACCATCTCGGCGTCCAGCGAAGGGCGCAGTGGCACGCTGGTGTTCACCGTGGTGCCGCCGCCCGTGAACAGCGTGAGTATTGCGCTCTCGCAGAGCATCATTCCGCAGGGGAGCACCGCCGCGGCCACCGTGCAGCTGCGCGACGACCGCAATGTGGCGCTCACCGGGCGCGCGGTCACCTTCACCAGCAGTGACGCCACCGTGGCATCGGTGAGCAATGTCGGTGTGATTACGGCGCTGGCGGTGGGCACCACCACCATTACCGCCGCGAGTGAAGGCCGCAGCGCCTCGGCGACGCTATCGGTGATTCAGGCACCGGTGGCGAGTGTTTTGGTGACGCTGCCGCAGACCAGTGTGCTCCCCGGCAATACCGTCCAGGCCCAGGCCCTGTTGCGCGACGCCGGTGGCCGTACGCTCACCGGGCGTGCGGTGACCTATGCGAGCAGCAATCCCGCCGTGGCGGGTGTGAACAGCACGGGGCTCATTACCGCCATCGCGCCCGGCGAGGCGGTGATCAGTGCCACCAGCCAAGGGCAAACGGGCCAAGCTGCGTTGCAGGTGGTCGTGCCCGTAGCCAGCGTGGTGTTCAACGGCTCCACGCGGGTAAAGGTAGGGGATAGCTACAGCTACACGGTGACTGCCCGCGCCGCAGATGGCACCGTGCTCGATCGACCGGTCGCGTTCCGTGTACGGGAAGCCTCGCGGGCGCAGATGGCACCAGGCGGCGCGCTGGTTCCACTGCAGCGCGGAAGCTTCACGATCGTGGCGCAGATCGATGGCACCGACTGGGACGCGAGTTATTCCGCATACGATTGGGAGGCGTTCACCTCCGGGGGCGACGGCTTCCTGTCGCTCGAGTCCGACGCGCGCGTGTCGAACCGGTTCGGTACCCTGCAGTACACCAGTCTGGTCATGTCCTGTAGCCCCACGTCTCGCTTCTTCCTCTGGGTGAGTGTGCCCCATATGGTCACGGCCAACGGTCTCGTGGCATATGGCCTCGACAACGGCTCGCTGGTCTCCCAGTTCTGGAACGAGCTGTCGCCGAACTTCAGTACGCTCTGGACGCCTGGTTCCAGCGCGAGCGTGAAGTCCTTTGCTCAGACGATCGCATCAGCGCGACGCTTCATTCTGGCGTTCACGGAGTTCAACAGTGTGGCACGCGCCATGACGTTTCGCGTGACCGGCCTGAACGAGCAACTGCCATCGCTGCTGATGCGTTGCCCGAATACGATCGTGCAGGGGGGCCAGGCTGGTTCGCCGAGCGAATTGCCGGATGTACGGCCATCGTTGGTCAGGTCAGCCGCTCGCACAGCCAGCAGCCCGGATACGCGAGTTCGCGACGATGCGCGGAGTCGGGCGGAAGGTGGGCCGGTTGTAACCAGCTCTCCGTTTATCGCGCAATGGCCCACGTGGACGGTCCCTGAAGCGACCGTGGCGCACCGTGTGAAGCGCTAGCGCGCCACTCTTGGCAAGATCCGACGCAGCATCTGTGAGCACGACACAGCTGCTGCGTCGGCAGGTGGTCCCGCTTGTCAATGCCACCGCCGCGCAGGAACTTGCGCAGCAACATCCAGGCAACGTCAGTCTTCTCTTCGGGCGTCAGCTTGACGATGAGATCTCATGATTCCATTCGGGGATTCCATGAAGGAGGTACAATGCGTTTGGCGGTGATGCGAGCACTCCGTAACACGCAGCGCCGGCGTCGCCGCTTTCATCTCGTGGCCGCCAGCACCAACCTCCATTACCCGTCCGGCGCGCAGGTTCCCCACTGCCCGAGATCACCCTGCACCCGCCCCGCGAAGCATCGTGCCGACGTAACTCGCACCACCCTCGTCCTGAAACACGATGTTCCGCCGAAGCATCTCCGCCCGATCCTTGCTCCAGTGCAGCTGCATGGTGGCGGCCGGCGTGTTCGACACGATGTATGAATCGAGGCGTACCGACGAGTCACCCAACCGTGCCTCAATCTCCTTGACGGTCTCGTGAAACAGGATCTTCGGATCATTCCAGGACAGATTGCGAATGCCCTTGGGGTCTACGAACACGACGCGCTGCTCGCCGTTTTCGATGAGCCAGAGAATGAAATCCGGATGGAAATTGCCAGCCTCGAAGAAGCCCACGCCACGCCCGCGACTAAGATTGCGCAGTAGGTAAAGCTCCCGCGTGGCGAAGTATGCGCTGTTCGCATCATGAAAGGCCTTGAGATCCTCCACGAACTGCCGCTCTCCCTTGTTGAGCGGGGCCGGACTGATCTCAACGATGTTCGTATCGAGATAAAGGAGCGGCTGGTACAGATGCTTGCCGAACCACACGGCCTTCATGCCTTTGAACTCCCACGGCTTCATCTCGCCACGTTCGATCGACGCCTTCAGCTCCTCAAGCTTGGCGATGATTTCTTCCTGTGACTTGTCGATCAGGATTCGGTAGTAGCCGTCGTTCGGCGTCTCCTTCACTCCCAGGAAGTTGGGATCGTCAGATTCGAGATCGCGGTACTCGAGATGCGGGAGCTCCCAGTCGCGCTTCTTGAAGGTGTAGTACCGCTCTGCATACTTGCGCAGCAGCGCCAGCGCGATCTCCTCCCACACCTGCACCTTCGCAAACCCATTCCCCACCAGTTCACCGGGCGGAATGAGGAGGACATACCAGCTGGTGTCATTCAGGAGCGCGACGATCTCCGCGCGCGTGATATTCAGGTTGTACCACGAGCGCTCGGCCTTGAAACGCTCGAGTTCGAAGTACAACCGATCGATGTCGAGAAACGCTACCTGTTGCGGTGTGAGGTGGGTTGGGTGCTTGGCACCCTCACCATCACCACCAACGAGCCCCTTGGAACCCAGCGAGCGAATCTTGGGATACCAGTCGAGCACGAGACGGTTCTCGTGCAACTGCTTGGCCTCTGACGGGCGGGATAGGTCCGGCGGCGCCAACGTGGGAATGGGTGCCAGCTTCCTGAACGCGTTGCCGAACTCGGTGGTTACGCCGTTGATCGTCTTCTTGAGTCGGACCGTCTTGAGTCGTTGCGTGCCGAGGTTCTTGATGACCGGCAACAAGAACTCGATACGTTCCTCGTTCGACGGGAGCCCCTCTTCTTCAAGGAAGTCGCGGAACTGCGCCATGTAGTCGGCGTGCACCCCAAATATCCCCAGGGTCTCCAGGACAGCGATATGCTTGGGGCGCTCGATCCCATCGGGCAACGACGCGCGAGAGCTGCGCTTGAGGCTCACGTCATGACCTTTCAGGCGCACGCCGCGCCCGAAGAGTTGGATGATCTGCGCGCCCTCGCTCTTGCCAACGTTCATCAACCCCATGGTAGAGACACGCCAACTACTCCACCCTTCCGTGAACTTCTTGGAACCAATCAGCAGGTTGACTGGCGAGGCGAGCGTGTTGATGCCGTGGAACAACGACTCGGAGAAGTCCCGGTCGCCCGTGGCCAGCCCGTGTTCTTCGCACAGCTTCACGAGCTTGGCATCGTCGCCCACGTTGATGACGCCGAACGGTTCGTTCTCGACGCCCAACCTCAGGGCGATCTCGCCGGTGGCGCCCTTCAGGTTCTCCACGTAGAGCTGACCACCCGCTGGCGCGTTGAACAGCGTGGCGAGCGTGTCCTCGAAGATCTGCTCCGGGGTGAGCCGGCTGGTGTTTAGGTACGCGAAGCGTCCGGCAAACAGATCGCGCCCAGACGCCGTGATGAGGCCCTCGTTCAACACGCGTCGGATGCGCTCGATACTGGCCAAACGGCTCGACACGAACCGCGCGAGGAACTGCAGGATCTCCACGATGTCGCTGGCGTCCTTGGTGCCGAGCGATGCCGTGACACTCCCGCCAACAAACACCCAGAGCGGCTTCTCGATATTGAACGGCCGGAACGCCCCCGTGTGCTCGCGGTACAGTCGCTGCTGCTGATAGAACGTCAACAGACACGCGGTGAGATACAGCTCTTGGTGACTGGCCTGCGTGTCGGCATCGAGGTTGAGGATCTGGTAGTCCTTCCCGAACCCATCGCCGTAGAAGTACTTGTACGAGTAGTCCACCAACGTGCTCTTGGCGTACAGCTCGATAAGCGTGCCGCTCCCCTTCACCGCCTGACCGAAGGTGGCGGAGTATTCGAACGAGAAACCTTTCTCGCACAGCTTCTCGCGCGCCTTCATCCACGCACCCCCGGCACCACCGCTGGCGCCGCGGTGCCCTTCGTCCACCAGCACGAGGTTGTTCCCCTCGAAGGCGTCGATGGCGATGGTCTTCTCACCCATCTCGTCGCGCAGGCGAGTAACCTCGAGGATCTCCACGGCCTGCCCACTGAACAGTCCGCGGCCATCCTTGTTGAAGATCTCCGCTGGAATACCGGCCGCCTCGAACTCGCGCAGGTGCTGCTGCGAAAGCCCTTCGTTGGGGGTCAGCAGCAGGATGCGGTTCAGCTCGCGCGTACGGCCGTGCGTGATCAGCGCCTGCTGGTATTGCAAAATGTTGGCGTGCATCAGGAGTGTCTTGCCGCTCCCGGTCGCCATCCAGAATGCCAGCTTGTTGAGCTGCGACCACGCCTCGGCCGCGCCATCGAATGGCTTGATCTGATCGGGCTCCGGCTTATCCGCATTGTATGCCGTCACCTGGGTGTTCAGCGCCACCAACAACGCGTTGGGGTCGGTGAAGTACCGATCGAGGTAGATCTCCGTGAACAGCAGGCTCAGGTACTGAAAGTATTTCCAGACGATCAGCTCATCGCCCCGCGTGATGCGCCGCTCGTTGAGCCGCAGGGTATGACGCACAATGTTCTGGTCGTACCGGAGCAGCAGGTCGGTGTCCAGCTGCGTGAGATTGAAGAACCTGGCCGTGAGCGCGTGGTGGAAGCGGTGGACGTTGTTTTCGTCCAGCCCTTCCAGGGTCTCATCCCGCAGGTGCTCGGCCAGCTCCTCGAAGCGCTTCACGTTGAAGAGCGACAGGATGTACTGGTTGAGGACCAGCTTGTACGGGAAGGGGATCTGTGGCTGGGTCGTGGCGCGACGGGCCCGGGAGGCGGGAGAGGTGGCGGTACCGGCTGCGCGCGGAGTTCCTCGTGGCATCAGGACGGGCTCCCCGGTCGTGACAGATTGGTCTTTGATTGCAAGCAGTTTGCAACCTCCACGCCTGAAGTTGCAATCTCGCAAACCGCTAACCCGTTGTAAAACATAGCGTTCCGTCGTTCACCTTGGACTACATCGATTGAACGAAACATCAAATGGTCCCAATCTCTGGAGTTCCCGGGCCTTGCCCCGGGAACCAGCGGGCAGCCCTCGTGGTGCCGACGTTGTGGACGGAACCCTCCGTCCGAAGCTCACGAAGAAGCACCTGAATCTGGCTACGCTTGAGTGCGGGTAGGACTTGCCGGAACTCCTCCATCTGGGATCCAGCGGTGGCGTTGTCACGAATGTGCTTGAGTAGCAACGCCTTGTTCGTCGCCCGATCAAGCCCTCGCTTGCGCGTGTACGTCCCCTTGCCGCCGAGTGCGGCGTAAACGCCGCGCGATAGGATGAAGCGCACCCCACGGCTGCGCCCCACGGACTCGACGGCGCCGGCCGCCACAAGCCCGGGAGTGACCGTCCGTAAACTTGGAGGCAGTTCCTCGTCCCGCCGGAGGATGTCGAGCGCCAGAAAATCATGCGTAGGGAAGGATCAGTGCGCACATCGATGGCACGCGAGCCGGAATCGCGGCCGGACTCCCGGTTCTTCTCCAGCCACCGCTCGTAGATGGCGGACGTTTCAGGGCCGCCGTTCGATCCGTTGAACAGCACTACCTGTCCAGCGTAGCCTTGCGATTCCAGAAAGCTCTTAAGGTAATCCTGGGTTCGACGCGACTCGGTGAAAATCAGGGCTTTTCGCGCGGCGCCAGTGACGGCCATCTGTTCAAAGCCGATGTCCAGGGCGGAGAGTAGGGTCTCGGCCTTGGTGTCCGTGCCGATGCGTCGTGCCCAGTCGGCGAGCCGCTGAAGTAGCGCGATCTCCTCACGGAGCTTCTGTCGGTCGATGGTGCGGGCCGGAGAGGGCGTCTCGTCGACCTCAGCCACGGCGAGAATTTCGTCGAGCAAGTCGTCGTCGAACTCCTCGGCTTCCAGCAACCCGGACGTAAACTCGGGATCGTCCTGAACCTTCTCGTCGCGTAGCGTTTCTAGGCGAATGCGCAGCACGTCCAGCGTAGCGGCCACCGCCTGCGACGACGAAGCGAGCAGCTTGCGCAGAACCAGCGCGGTGAGATGGCGCTGCCGCTCCGGGAGCGCATAGCTGTCTTCCCGCTGCAAAAACGCCGATACCGCCTCGTATAGGGCGTGCTCAGCGTCGGTGGGGGTGAACGGACGCGTGATGGGGCGCCGCTCGGTGTAGCGGATGTACTCGGTGACTTGCTTGCGCAGCGTACGTCGGCAGAATCCCGATAGACGCTGGCGCAATTCAGCGAGACTGCTGCCGGCGCTGGCGAATTGCGCACGGAACGAGTTGAGGTCACCGAACAGGTGCTCGTCGATGAGCGTGGATAGCCCATAGAGCTCCAGGAGCGAGTTCTGGAGCGGCGTAGCCGTCAGCAGCAGCTTGCGGCAATCCTCGGTTGCCCAACGTACGCCTTGGCCAACTTTGTTGCTTGGTCGGTATGCGTTGCGAAGCTTATGCGCTTCATCAATGACAACGAGATCCCAGGCAACTGCCTTGAGCTCGTCGCGCATAGCGTTGGCGTAGTTCACCGACATGATGAGCACCACCTTCTCTGTCAGCGGCACCCGACCTTCGCGCATTGCTTCACGCCAGGCCTTGGCATCGAGCACGCGCGTAGGGACGTTGAACTTGTCGGTGAGCTCCTGCGCCCACTGCCGGCGCAGTGATGCCGGACAGATTACGATAAGCCGTCGCTTGCGCTCCGCCCAGAACTGGCAGAGCACGATGCCGGCTTCGATAGTCTTGCCGAGTCCTACTTCGTCGGCAAGGATGACTCCCTTGGAGAGTGGCGATTGCAGCGCGAAGAGTGCCGCTTCGATCTGGTGTGGATTGAGGTCGACCGCCGCGTCGAAGAGCGACATGGACAGACGGTCCATGCCATTCGTGGCACGACGGGTGAGGTCGTGCGCAAAGTATTTGGCGTGGTACGGCGTGAGCGTCATGTGGTCGCCATCACCGTGGCCCCGTTAGTCACCGTCACCTACTCGCGCGCCCAGCGGTTCACGGCGATCGTAGCCAGCTCACGTCCCCGTGCTTCGAGCTCCGTGGGGCCCCAGCTTTCTTTGGAGAGCAGGCTGCGACTGAGTTCAAAATGCGTGTTGGCCAGCTGCGCTTTCTTCGCCTCGAAGGGTAGGTTGCCCAGTTCGGGATTGTAGCCGGTGAGGGTCAGGTTGCCGAGCGTATCGAGCCACCGTTCGTGAATCGCTTCGACGTCCGTACCCAGACTGTCGCGCCATGCGTCAGAGAGGGTTTGGGGCATGACATGCTCCATCGTGGCCGTGCTCGTGCTGACGGGCTCCTTGTGGTCGAAGGCGTCTTCGAGTGCTTCGAGCATGAAGCGGGCGAGTTTCCGGCGAGGATAGAGGCGTCCCGTGACGAGGGCGTCGGTGAACTCCTGATCGGAGGGCCAGCGGCGACCGCTGGAGCCCTTGGCGAGGTTCTCGCGAAGCCATGTGTGCGGATTGTCTTCCGAGAGGTTTGCGCAGAGCTCGAGGGTGATCTTGTTCAGCGCGTTGGTCGGTACGTTGCATACCAGTCGACGCACATAGAATGACTCGAGAACGTCAAGACAGTGTAGTAGTGTTTCGCCGGTGATAGCGTTAAGACTGGCCAAGCGAAAGAGTCGGATAAGCAAGGGATAGAATACCGTCGAATCTAGGTCCAGCATCCCCTGCAGGCGCACGGCGATCTTCGGGTTCGTGGCGGTGTCTGGCGCGATAAATCCCTCATACGCCAAAGAGGCCTGTTTCATAGCCACCAACGAGGCACGAACCTCGCTCACGTCCTTGAGCTTTTCGAACTCCAGTTTTGACGCTGAGTAGATGTCACCTTTTCGGACGTTTCTTCCGTAGCGCATGCCGTAGTGACGGAGGAACTCGGTCATGGACGCGTTAAGGCTGGACTCCATGGGGCGCCAAGGATCTTCGTATACCGATTCCTGCTCGCCGCCGGCAGATGTGGAGTGTTGAAATCGCATCAGTACATAGTTGCGAACCAGATCCCCTTGACTGAGCGGCCTGCCCCTATGGTTGAGGCTTTCGAAAATGAGGTACGGGTCGTCGAACTCGCCAAGGTTGATCATCACCACCTGCAGCGATTGCTGGATGGCCTGCAGCGTCCGTGACGGGACCATTGGCTGGTCGTTCAGGTCGGAGCCTTCAAGCTTCTTCCGAAAATGCCGGTAAGCCTGGATGACCTTCGACTCTTCGTAGGGCGCAACGTCCTGTGAGTATACGAGCGCGTTGTAGGCCGCTCGGTCGGTCTGCGTGGGGACGAGTTTGAGATCGTCTGGCGCCTTGTAGTGTCGATTGACCAGCAGGTCGCCGATGATGCCGGCCGTCGCCTGATCGTCCGCCGCCGCGGCGGAATCGCGAATGGCCGCCAACAAGATCGATAAAGTCGTAAGGCGTTGCTGTCCATCGATGACAAGGTGCTTCCCCACACCGACGGGGACGGACCGTACAGGGACGGTGACAATGGCGCCCATGAAGTGCGAGGCGCGTTCGTCCTCATCGTACTGCCCCATGAGGTCGTCCCACAGCGTGTTCCAGTCCTTCGGCTCCCAGGAGTACGGCCGTTGGAAGAGCGGGATGATGCCCTGCTTGGACCCGTCAAAGTACTGTATGATGTGGACTGGCGCGGCTTCCATAGTCAGATCGAGGCAAGAGAATTGATTGCCAAAAGCGCTTAAGTGGCAAAGATGGGTCAAACATCATCACCGGTCCAGCCGGGGCCTGGTCGATGGCACAGTACAGGGACATGGTTCACACTTGTCCGGGGACATGTGCGTATTCCGGCGGAATCCGGCCACTGATTCCGGTTGAATCCGGCCACCCATTCCGGCGGAATCCGGCCACCCGTTCTGGTTGAATCCGGCCAGCGATTCCGGGCGAATCCGGCCACCCGGCCGGCGGATGCCGGCCAGGGGGCGGCGAGGTGATGGCGGTACGTGACGCGGGATCCTCATCCATGTGGGAGGCGCATCCTTCGGAGACTTCTTCCGGAGCGACTGCGTGCCACGTGACAGGATTTCGATGCGAACTATTCGTGATGTACTCCGGCTGCGCCTCGACGCGGGACTGAGCGAGCGCCACACGGCGCGCAGTCTGGGCGTGCCGCGGACGACTGTGCAGGATTACTGCGCCCGCTTTCGGGCAAGCGGCCTGACGTGGCCGCTCGCGGCCACGCTCGATGACGGGGCGCTCGAGCAGGCCCTGTTTGCGCGCGACCGGGTGCCGGTGGCGACGAGTCGCCCGCTCCCCGAGTGGGCGCGGATCGCTCAAGAGAAGAGGCGGAAAGGGGTCACGCTGATGCTCCTGTGGCAGGAGTATCGGCAGGCCGAACCGACGGGCTATAGCTACAGCCAGTTCGCCGAACACTATCGGCAGTGGCGCACGACGATTGATCCGGTGATGCGCCAGGAGCATCGCGCGGGCGAACGGACCTTTGTCGACGACGCCGGCGTCACGGTCGACATCACGGCCCCCACCACCGGCGACGTCCGCGCGGCGCAGATGTTTGTCGGCGTCCTCGGGGCGAGCAACTATACCTTTGCTGAAGCCACGTGGACGCAGCAAGTGCCCGACTGGATCGCGTCGCACGTGCGGATGCTCGAGTACTTCGGGGGCGTGACCGCGCTGATCATTCCTGACAATCTGCGGTCGGGCGTGACGTACGCGTCCTATTTACGCCCCCGAGATCAATGCGACGTCCGCGGACTTCGCGACCCACTATGGCACCGCGATTCTGCCGACCCGGGTGGCCGCACCACGCGACAACGCGAAAGTGGAAACCGCCGTACAGATCGTCGAGCGGGAACTGCTGGCCCCGCTCCGCCATCGCCGCTTCTGCTCGCTCGCGGACCTCAATGAGGCGCTCCGCGAGCGCTTGGAGACGCTGAACGACCGGCCCTTTCAGAAACTGCCCGGCACCCGGCGCTCGCACTTCGCCGCGACCGATCGCGCGGCGCTCCGCTCGCTGCCCCCCCTGTGTCAGGATAGTTGTCGCATGAGCGGTGTAAACGCATCGCCCATGTCGATCACCAGTCGGGGGTACGGAGTTGGTTCGTATGCAAACGTACAGTGCCGCGTTTAAAGCGCGCGTGGTGCAGCGATTGATGGGCCCGCGCGCGGTCAGCGCGAATAAGTTGGCGGAGACGGTGGGCGTCTCCCAAGAGACCCTCTCGCGGTGGCGGCGGCAAGCGCGTAGCGTCACCGGTCTGTCATCACCGAAGAAGCGGACGCCCCGCTGGACCGGCGCGGAGAAGCTGCGCGTCGTGCTTGCAGCGGAGGGATTGGACGACGAGGCGCTTGGGGCGCTGCTGCGGCAGGAGGGCCTCCACGCGGCGCAGCGCGCGGCGTGGCGCGCGGCCGCGGACGCGGCGCTGAGCGCCCCGGTCCCGCGTCGTCCGGCGGGGCCGTCGCCCGAGGCGCAACGCATTGGGGAGTTGGAGCGTGAGCGGCGGCGCAAAGAGGCGGCGCTCGCGGAAGCGGCGGCGCTGCTGGTCCTCAAAAAACAAGTCCAGGCGATCGGGGCGGACGCGGACGCTACCACGGACCCGACGCGCGTACGACGATCGTCGCGCTCATCGAGGAGGCCGTCAAGCGCGGGGCGCGGCGCACCCGCGCGTGCGCCGTGGTGGGGCTGAGTGTGCGCACGGTGGAGCGCTGGCGCGGTCCGCATCCCCAGGACGCGCGGCAGGGCCCCCGGGCGACGCCCGCCAACGCGCTGTCCAGCACGGAGCGCGCGGACGTGCTGGCGCTCGTGAACAGTCCCGCGTACCGCGATGCGTCGCCGCATCAGATCGTGCCGCAGCTCGCCGACACGGGCGTGTACATCGCGTCGGAATCCACGAGGTATCGCCTGCGGCGCGAGGCACGCCAACTCGCGCATCGTGGCCGCGCCCAGGCGCCGGTGCGACGCGAGGTGCCTGCCCACCACGCGACAGGACCGCAGCCGGTATGGAGCTGGGACATCACGTACCTCAAGAGCCCCGGGCGCGGCGTGTTCTGGTATCTGTACCTGATCATGGATATCTGGAGTCGCCGCATCATGGGCTGGGCGGTGCATCCTACGCAGAGCGAGGCGCACGCGGCGGCGCTGTTCACCGCGGTGTGTCACGAGCAGGCCGTCACGACGACCGGCCTCGTACTGCACGCGGATCACGGCGGCCCAATGAACGGCGCGACGATGCTCGCCACCTTGGAGCGACTCGGCGTGGTGCCGTCCTTCAGTCGACCACGGGTGAGCGACGACCATCCGTACTCCGAAGCCCTGTTTCGCACCCTCAAATACTGCCCCGCGTTTCCCACGCAGCCATTTGTGGATCTCGACGCGGCGCGCGCCTGGGTCGCGGCCTTCGTCACGTGGTACAACCATCACCACCAGCACGGCGGCAGTCAGTTTGTCACGCCCGATGATCGGCATACCGGCCGCGACGTGACCATCCTCGCACAGCGCGCGGCGGTCTATCAGGCCGCGCGCGCGATCACGCCTGAGCGCTGGCGCGGTACCACCCGCAACTGGTCGCGTCCAACAACCGTGTACTTGAATGACGCACGGTCCGCGACCGCGGACGCAGCAACCGGCTAGAACTTCATACGACAACTATCTTGACACACACCGATAGCGCTGGCCGTACTCGTCCGCGGCGGCCGGCGTCACGTCGAGGACACCGGCGAGGGCGCGAAGCTCCTCGCGCAACTGCTGTTATGCCTCGCGACGGTACCCGGCTGCCGCGAACACGCGCGCCTTGAAGCGACCGACCGGATGCTCAGGCGAAAGCAGGTAGTCGCGAACTTTTGCGTCGTCGACAATCGCGCGATCCGCGGACGGTAGCTTCATGCTCGTTCAATGAATGTTGTCCGCGTAACGCGGGCTTCTGCAGCGGGCGCTCAAATAGAATGTGCGCGTAGCGCGCTACCGCAATCGCGACCGTCTGCAGCAAGCATCGTTATCCCGCGCGCTTCGCCGGCCGCCGCCGCTTCTGCTGTCCCATCTCGTCCACATAGCTCCGCAGGACCGCATTGATCCGCGACTGATAGCGCGGGCCGGCCTTGCGGAAGAAGGCCACGACATCGCTGTCGAGACGGATGGAAATCGCCTCCTTCGCGACCGGCGTGACCACACGCGCCCCCTGCCAGAAGTCATCAGGCAAGTTGCGGAGCTCGGGCGGTGAGGTCGCTTCAATCTCGGCGTCCGTCATCCGCCGCAGACGCGCGAGGTCAGCGCGTCCCTTCGTCGGGCGACTGGGTGGCTTTGAGGCTTTCGGCATAGCGACGACGCTCCTTGCGATTGCTTACCCGCGCCGAAATCAGGCGGCGAACTACGCCACCACCCGGGTCAACGCGATCCGTGAACACGACGGTCAGAGGCACGCCATCAGCGAGCCCCACGGCGACGACTCGCCGTTCACCGTAATCACGGCGCGTGTCGTCGTACTCGACGTACGTGTGGTCAAACACTCCGCTGGCGAATGCGAAGTCGAACCCGCGCTGCTGCCAGTTTCGGGTGCTCTTGGCGGGGTCCCACTCGAACGTCATACTTGAGATTACACTTGTATATACATTGAGTCAAGCTGATCGTTCCGACGGCATAACGCCTTAGCGTTCAACTGCGAGCGCATCAGATCAAATGCGAGCGTAGCGAGCAATCCGAAACGCGCTTGTCAGTTGCAACGCTCTGTTCGGCATCATGGCTCCGGAATTTCGAGATCGCGGCAGATCTTTCGCGCGAGATAATCATTCACCTCACGATGGCGCGGGATAACGGACGTCCGACGCGCGGGGCGATTAACGAAGACCGAGTGGTTGCCGCCCTCCCGGAGGAGGACACAGCCGTGCGCCTCGACATGGCGCACGAGATCGACGCGCTTCACGCGCTGAGGCGGAGGGGTTCGCGAATCACGGCGGCGCCCGCAAGGTCTTCTTCCGCCATGGCGCGATTCGCCTCCATCACGAGCACCACGGCCTCGCGTAAGTTGGCTCGCGCTTCGTCGAGCGTGGCACCTTGCGTGTTGGCACCCGGCAGTTCTTCTACGAAGGCAATGTACCCTTCAGGTACCGCCTGATAGACAGCAGTCAGCTCTACGGCCATTGCGAACTCCGAGGTTGTTGGGACTCTTGCAATGTATGGTCGCCACGGCTGAAACGCACGCGTGCATTGCGCAACCCGCCGCATTGGGTCGGCCGGGCACTTGCCGCAGATTGCACTGATCGTCCGAGCCGGCACGGCTCGTTGTCTGCTAGACATCCGCGCCCTGCTGTGGGGCCTGGAAACGATGCGGCAGGCGAAAGACGTCAGGCAGCCGACGTCCGCGATGAGCCCCGTCGCCAGCAGCGATCGGGTCGGTAACTCCGAGGGAAGGGCTACGAATGACGATGGTGCGGAATTGGTGATGGAGCGATCGCAGCTGACACTGGGACCGCGTCGACGGCTTGCCCATTGCTGAGCGCTCTCTGGCTGTCCCGCGGGTCGGCTATCTCTGCCACTCGTTGCGCGGCGATATCGGGCTCGCCTGGTATTCCGCGCGCGAGCCAGATCGCACCGATTGCACTTAGAACGGCTTGGACGATGACCGTGAACCGACGGAAGTCACTCGCCTCAGGGTGAGCAGAGTACAGCCAGTTGACGGCTTGGAGCATCAGTCCAACGAGAATCCCAGCGATCATTCCGCGGACAAAGATCTGGCGTCGTGTCATCGATTCAAGATTGGTGCGACGTGTGTGAATCGGGCCCCTTTCTGTGCATCAGGCGCAGGGACATTACGAACGCCCTCTCAATCTGCGGCAAAGCTACCCAACTTGCTGACGCCGAACGCTCGCGTTCTGCAGCAAACGCCCACTCGGAGGCAAGCGGGGCGTTCGCACCTTCCCTTCAGGCTACTGCGAACGCCCCGCGGTCACCACACTGATCTGTGCAGCGTTTGCCTGCAGCAACGCAAGGTTAGATGGCGACTCGTCGCGCAGACCAACGCACGCTACCGCTCGTCGCCCGCCATCGGCGGCCGATCCTTGACCTTCTTGAGCACACGCTGAAACGCCGCCTTTGATCCCCGCGCGGCGCGCGCTTCCAGATACTCGCTGGTCAGCAGTGCCGACATCTTCTCCGCCAAGGACGTCGCGATCAGCTGATTGATCGAAATGCCTTCCTGCTCCGCCAACAAGCGGGCCTGCGCGTGCAAGGATTCGGGAAGTCGGAGACTGATGGTGCTCATGCGTCCTCCTGCAGCAGGGCCAGGAACTCGCCTGGCGTTACCGTCTGGAGCCCAAACTGTTCGACTCCAGCGAAATCGCGGGTGTTGAAGGTGACGATGTAGCGGCACTGCGCTTCGACGGCCACCTCCAGCACCATATCATCGTTCGGGTCCCGCAGGAACGGTCGCCAGAGATAGAAGATCTTCCGGTGGTGCGCCTGCCGGCACACGAAATCCACGACCGCATCGACGTCGGCGTGCGTCAGCCCGAGCTCGCGGGCCTGCCGCCGCGCCACCGCCTCATACTCCAAGACGAGCGGGACGGATACGCTGATCTCAAACGCCCCCTCGGCCAGCAACCCGAGCAGGGCGAACGACGCCCCGCGCCGCGAGCGCAGACCCGCAATCAGGACGTTGGTATCGAGGATGACGTGGGGTTTCATATGGTATCATATACGATACCAGCCGCACACACCTCCCGCAAGAGGCGTGGGGGTCGCGAGCCATCTAACGCTCGCGTTCTCTTGCAGGGCCCTTCAATAAGTTGTGGCCAGTGAGCGTCAGCGAACAGGCCACAATCTTTGAAGGCCCTGACAAGAGCAACGCATTGTTAGGCAACCCGGCGCCGACGCTTCGTCTTCACCGTGACGGCCACGTCGAACCGCGTCAGCATCTCGACCAGCGTATCGATGCTGAACAGTTCGATGCGCCCGCGCACCAAGTCGCTCACGCGGGGCTGCGTCACCCCCAGCGCCTTGGCTGCCGCCTTCTGCGTGAGGCCGCGCTCGGCGATGAGGACGCGCAGCTGCCCCATCAAGTCGGCGCGAATGAGGAGATGCGCCGCCTCTTCCGGGGGGAAGCCCAGATCCGCAAACACATTACCGGAACCACGCTGCAGCCGAATCGCCATGGGTTACTTCTCCTGCCGTTGCCGGCGAACGGCGGCGTACCGGGAGCGCGCGAGCTCCAGGTCCAGCGCCGCAGTCTTCTGCGTCTTCTTCTGAAATGCGTGGAGCACGTAGATCGCTTCCGAGATCTTCGCGACATAGAACAGCCGAAAGGCCCCATCGGCCTCGCGGACGCGAATCTCCACAACGCCGGCACCGATCGTCGGCATCGGCTTCCAGTCGCGCGGTGCACGGCCGCGTTGGACTTCACGCAGGTCAAAGCCCAGCTGCCGCCGCGCGTCGTCGGGCAACGCGCTGAGATCGGTACGGGCCGATCCCACCCAGATCAGCTCTTTGTCGGTCACCGCGGAGTATACAATAGTTCGTATAGTGCGGCAAGGCCAAGCGAGCGGGCTGGCACCGCGTACGGAGTCGCGCGGGACGTGACTTCGCATGCGGGTTCGGCATGGCGCGCCGACAGCACGTGCGTGCGACGAACCAGCGGCGTATGGGTTACGATGCAACTCGGATTGGTTGCCGAACGCCGGCTTCTGCAGCGGGCGATCAAATCAAACGCGAGCGCAGCGAGCTTCCGAGTCGCCCGACTGCAGCAAGCATCGTTACGCGGCGCTCGCGTCGATCTCCTCGATCCGCACCTGCGGGAGGCTCGCCACTGTCGCCGCATGTTCGATGGTCATACTCACCAGATTTCCCGCCTTGTCGAGATCGACATAGACGTTCTCGCTGATCTCGCGCGTCTCTTCCACCTCGGCGTTTGAAAACTCGAGCAGTGCCGTGTCGGTGTCCTTGAAGTACTTCACATTCATGGCTCGAACCTGCGGTCGAAGAAGGCGTTGTGGACCGTGAGCGCGTCCGGGAGCAGCACCACCCGCAGGTACCGTCCCACCTCTGAAATGTAGACCCAGCGACGAATCCGGCCATCCCCCTGCACGGCCTCGGCCAGCGGATGCTCGATGGCCCGCACGATCCATTCGTCCCGAATCGCGGCGCGATCGGCCCTCGTCCGGGTGTATGCGAAGTAGTCGGTGGTCTTGAACATGGGCATTCTTAGTCAAGCGGCGTAACGCCCAAGGCTCTGCTGCGGCGCTGCCATAGAATTACGCGCGCAGCGCGTAGTCCGTAATGCGCCGTCTGCAGCAGCCCATCGTTAGCGAGCCATTTCCCGCTGTCGGCACGCCGCTTCAGCAACTGCGCGCACCTTCACAGGTTCGCAAAGGGGTGTCATGTGCGTCGGCCACACTTGGCGCTAACGTGCCGTTGCGCTGAACCAAAGGCACACCATGGAAATTACCAGCAAGCTGTACGAGACCACGTACAAGCGTCTTCGGGAAAAGATGGCGCCGACCGCCTGAAGCAGCATGGCTCCCGAAAGAAAGACCGAGCCGAGCGGCCGAAACGGCGGTTCACTCCCGAATACGGGGACCCCTCGCCATGAGAGCACGCTCGCAACGAAAAGCGCAGACGTTAAGAGCACGAAGCTTTGGTCAAGTCGCACCCATCGCGGGTCGTCGTATCGCCAGGCCATTGTATGCACATCCTCGGAACAACAGAAGTTTTCGTTAGGACTCGCTAACGCTGGCTTCTGCAGCGGGCGATCGTATATAATGCGCGCGCAGCGCGCTTCCGAAAACGCCCGCCTGCAGCAAGCATCGTTATGCAGCAACGAATCTGCTAGAAGAATGGACTTGCCTGCAGAGATGATCGCACCACTTGGTCGCGACCAATCTCGAATCTCTCCGCTACCGTGGCCACCACATCTGCGAACCAGTCAGGAGATGTGGGGCTCACGTACACTCTCTCTACAAGCGTATCAAGCCTTACGGGAACAGAGATCCCTTCCGCTATCGTCTCTCGGTCCCAGTACTCGGGCGGGTCATACTTCTCTCCCTCCTTCACCTCCGGTGTTCGCACGATAACAGCGCGAAGCTCATGCTCGTGCTGAAAGCTCAGTCGCTTGCAGACGAATGGGGTGAACATGTTGCCCTCTCGAATTGGATGGCGAGTGTAGTCCAAGTACTGCACGCATCCGATGTAGACCGTTTCCTCTGCGTCCGAGATGGCCGCCGCAAGCTTGGCATAGGTTGTTTGAACAGCGACCGCCTCTCCGATCTGACCGTAGATCGCCCACATTGCCGCAGACTCGTACTCACCCATGTGCCAGCAGTTCACAGCGACAAACTTTCTGAACTGAGCGGAGAAGCGACTGAGCCCATCGTTGAGCGACTGTGCGGCAGCCTCAGGCAGCCCAAGCTCCTTTCCGAACTCCTTGCGAATCAGCGCATTCGCGATCGGCACGGATCCTTCGAATGGGTCACCAAGCTTGTCCGATCGACAAAAGAAGAGTGCGCGCCTCTCAAGAAGAGATACGAACTTTGCCAGTGTCAGGTACCGCCAGATCTTGACGGTCGGATCTGTGGGGGGCCGGAACTCCGGATGTGATTCTAGCATCGTCTTCGATCTTCGTCTGTAACGCGCCAGGCTCTGCGACGGGGCCTCATATGAATGAGGCAGGCGAGCGGAGCAAGCCAGCCGGTTTCCTTGCACCAACCCCGTCCGCATCAGCGATCGCTATACGGCACCGATCGAACGTGCCGCTCACCTCAGGTCCGCCGGCAACTTCAGCGACGCCATGATCGCGCGAGGAATGGCTGGATCGAAACCGGTCTTACGCATCGAAATGCTCAATGTGAACAGCAGTCCGGGCGCAGGCAGCAGCACCACCGTGCGCTGATTATCCAGTCCTGCGCGTGCAACTGCGGTAGTCTGATGAACAACAACCGCTCGCCGACCTTCAAGCGTCACAAGTTCATGCCGGAGACACTCGCCAGTTCCGCCCATCTGTTGCGTCTGCGCGCGGAATGCTCGGCAAAGCTCCCCTACGAGTTCGCCGACGTCTCTCGCAGTCATCTCCGAAAACGTCGACGATGTCATCTGCGGCGATATCGTGACGTTCATATTGGCTGAGTTGCTTGGCGTAGCTGGATCCTTCGCGCGAAACAACGGCGCGTTCTCGTTGCTAGCAGCCATCTCCCGCAACTGTTGCACGGTGCCGCTGCGCATGCGCGCCAAAGCGGCTTCGCGATTTGAGGTCAGTTCTGCGTCGGACGCTAATTGCCAAGTCACTGGCAGCGAGATGCGAGTGCCAAAACCCACAGCGCGCTCTGAGAATCCGCCTTGGGCATTGCCCAATGTTGAACACGCCAGAATGAGAATCGAAAGTGAAACGCAAGCTACTCTGACCATCGGGGTTCTCCTGTGTCGGATAGCGCTTGCTTCTGCAGCGTGCGCTCAAAGAAAATGCGCGCGCAGCGCGCTACCAGACGCGCCCGCCTTCAGCGGGCATCGTTGTATCATACGTGTTATAGATCGCCTGTCCAAACTGAGAGGCCCGCACGTTCTTTTTTGCCAATACTGCACCAACCAAAGCGGGCGCTTGGCCTCCAGCTCGGTGTGTTCGCCATCGCTGTACTAACGAATTCAGTAGAGTCCGCTACAGGGCACCACTGCCTTGAAGTGCTTCCTTCACAATTGCAGCGTCCGGGTTCAAGCTTTGCTCCGAGAGGGTCTTCGCGAATAGCGGCGCGAAGTGACGATGGGGAACAACCGGGAACCAAGCAGCGAGCATGAATGGAAGTACGAGCGCGGCTATTCCCCAGTCGAGGCCAGTTCGTGCGAACACCATGGCAATGGCAACCCACTTCAGAATCCTAGGAAGCCACACTAGGCGATACCAAGACGGTAGCATCATTAAGCGCGCCTGATCAGGCAGTTGGCTTGCCCTGCAGATCTCAAGAGCGCTCCGTTGCATCAAGAAGAAGTAGAGCTCAACGGCAACGGATGCGAGATATGACCACAGAAGCCAGTCCGGAATGCTGTCTATCATGCGACGAGATGCCTCGGCACTAGCGTTGGTTAAGTGGGAAGGTCCATCCGTAACTCAGTAGGGCGTGTATCGCCTTTTGACTCTCGACTGCCTTGTCGAGCTGCTCCGCGAAGTGCTTCGCCAGGTCAGCAGCATACGACTCAGTAGCTTCTTCATATGCTTGCCTCATTACTGAGGCGGAATTCACGTCAACCTGAAAGTAGTTCCAGTCGGCCAAGTTTACGTTTTCCCGGACGAGCGGACGAACGTCAGGACCTTCGAACGTGAGAATCGTATCCAATCGGGACGCAAGACTTCGTTCGTATGGCGAGTCATCCATCCGAAGACGGCTTCGTAGCGACATCAGAGCACTTCGAATCTCTTCCGGCAGCATGATCCCCTCAGGGAATTGGTGCAAATTGAGGTATAACGCGACAGCGTTCTGCTGCAGCGCATCAAATAAAGTGCGGCCGGACGGGCGACGTGCGCCAGCACGGCGACCGCCTGCCGCACACCGCATGGCGCTGTCAGCAGCAACGTTTCGTTAGACCTCAGCGCCGCGACTGCCAACGGCGTGGATGACGGCGGCTGTGAATGACCGCAATCACCGATATTCCTCGAGTAGTGCCCACGAAGTACACCACGTACGGGAATCGGCGAAGCGGCACCAGGCGAATATCGTCGACCGCGATCGCATACTGCTCAGGTGCGCGCTGAATCGAGGTGAATGCGACCGAGACGGCCCGTAGGAATTCATGTCCGAGTCCGACACTTCGCGCTTCGTACCACTGAAACGCCTCCGCCATTTCTGCGCGTGCCTCGCGTCGAACGAACAAGCGCGGCGTCACGCGCCGCGCTTACCGATCTCTTTCACGACCAGGTCCCACGGCTCGCCCGGATCCCCGTCAGCCTCAAGCGCAGCGCGGCGGCGGCGTAGCTCGTCGAGGACGGGCTCAGTCGGCTGCTGCTCCGAAACGGGCAGGCTGTCCCAGAGCTGCTCCGCGAGCTCGATACGCTCGTCGGGCGTCAGGTGACTGAAATCTAGAATCGGCGAGGACATACTTGGAAGGTGTCGCAGGACCGGCCGGCGGACAAGACCGTCCTTGGAGGTCTAACGCCAGCTTCTGTTGCGAGCGGACCGCCCGATGCTTCACCCTGCGCGGATGGTCGGTCCGCTCGGCAACAGCAAGCACCGTTAGGCCGACACCACGTGGACATTGCGTCGAAACAGCCCGTCGCGCAACGGAACGGTGATGGTCCGCACCCGAGTCGGATGTATGCTCGGCGCTCCTCGGTCCCGGAGCGCGCATGCCCGACGCGGCCTCGGTGGCGCGCGGCGTCGACAAGCCCCGACGTCCCCAGGCGTCGCCGCTCTTTCGGTTGGTATCGGACCATCTGCATCGCCTGCAGACGGTCTACGACGAGCGCTTCGCACGCGAGTACGGCCCGTGGCGCCCCGTGGTCGCGCAGGTGGCCGACACGTTCCTCGAATGCGGCGTGCTCGACCACGGATTCGCGCGCATCCGGTGCGACGCGTGCACGCACGAGTATCTGCTCGCGTTCTCGTGCAAGTGCCGCTACTTCTGCCCCAGCGGTCACGCCAAGCGGTTGGCGATCTGGACGCAGTGGCTGGACACGACCCTGCTCGCGCCGGTGCCGCACCGCCAAGTGGTGCTCACCATCCCCAAGCGGCTCCGCGCCTACTGTCTGTACCGCCGCCGCCTGCTCGGCGAGATCGCCCGCGTCGCCGCCCGCACCGTGACCGCCGCCATTCGCACACTGACCGGCGAGCGCGACCTCGCCGTGGGGATCGTCGCGTGCCTGCAGACGCACGGCTCCCGGGCGAACTGGCATCCGCACCTGCACCTCCTCGTGACCGACGGCGGCTTCCGGCTGGATGGCACCTTCGTCACCTGGCCCGCCCACGACACCGCGCGCTTGACCGAGGCGTTCCGCCGCGCCGTACTCCGGCTCTTCGTGCGCCTCGAGCTGTTTGATGAGGAGCAGGCCGCCGGCATGCTCACCTGGCCGCACTCGGGGTTCCACGTCCACACCGCCGTGTGGGTGCCCGAGGACGATCGCGCGTTCGTCACCCGACTCGCCAGGTACTGTGCGCGGAATCCGGTCGCGCTGGAGCGCTTGACGTACGACCGCGCCGCGAAGGCGGTGACGTACCGGTCCGACAAGGCGGACGGCCCGACGGCGGGCACCGAGACCGCCGACCCGCTGGAGTTTCTGGCGCGGGTGTTGGTCCATATCCCCGACAAGGGGCATGTCACGACGCGGTATTATGGCTGGTATGCCAACCGTCTCCGTGGCATGCGGGGACACGGCGGCGCCCGCCGTAGCGGACGGGCCGCCCGCGATCGTCCCCGCCCCACGGCTGGCGCCGACCGAGGCCACCCGCCGGTGGGCGAAGGCCCTACGGCAGCCCTCCTCCAACAGATCTTTGAGGTCGACCCGCTAAGGTGTCCCACCTGCCCACGGCGCGATGCGCATCGTCGCCTTCATCACCCAGACGTCGGTGATCGACCAGATCCTCACCCACCTCCGGACCCGCGCTTCCCGTGCGGCGCACGCCGGGCCACGGAGCCCCCCATCGACCCGGGCCCCCGCGAGCCGGGGCCCGGCGCGCACCCCACGCTCGTCCGCCGACGCTGCGCCGGTCCTCTGAGGACGGCCCCGACGCTCCGCCACCACGCGGGGACCGTCGGCGTGGGCGGCCGTCCCGCCGGCGCGGCTCATTGGTCCCGCCGGCATCGCCCCCCCACAGTCACCGCCGTTCCCACGGCCCTCGAGTCGCACGAACACGTCAGTGGGCACGCCGCCGCCCGCCAGTCGGTGCGTACGCGGTCGGTGATCGCGCCCTATACTCGACCGATAGTCGACCCGCCCCGATTGAAATTCCTATCCCCGAGCTGGCGGTGCGGGCGGAAGCCGAGGGCATGGGGTATCGGGCGTATCTCGACACGCTCATCGCCGAAGAGATCGCGCATCGCGCGGAGACGCGGCTGCGCCGCGCCGTCCGGGCGGCGCGCTTTCCGGTGCTCCGCACCATCGACGACTTCAACTTTACCTTTCAATCGGCGCTGCGACGCCAGATGCTCGGCAGCTATCTCGGCGTCGAACTCATCACCGATGGGCGCAACGCGATCTTTAGTGGGCCGACCGGGACCGGCAAAACGCATCTGGTCATCGCGCTCGCGTATCGCGCCCTGCAACACGGCTACGAGGCGCGCTTTGTCTCCGCGGATGTGCTGATCGGCGAATTGTCGCACGCCGCAAGCCTCGGCACGCTCGATGCCGCGCTCGGGCCGTATCTGCAGCCGCATGTGCTCGTGCTCGACGAAATCGGCTACCTCGCGCACGCAGCCGACGCGGCGAACGTGCTGTATCGCGTTGTTAATGAACGCTACCTCCGGCAGCTCCCCATCCTCGTCACCACCAACAAACCGCTGGCGGCGTGGGGGCACGTGCTGCATGATGGCGATCTGGCCGAAGCCATCCTCGACCGCCTACTCGAACGCGGCACGCATTTCGAAATGCGCGGCCGCTCCTACCGTACCCGCCACCTCAAGGAGACCACGAGCGTCGACACCACTGACGCGTAGTCCCATCACGGCCCAGCCTGCGACAGAATATCGAGAAAAAGTGCGCCAGACTATAGAGAACTCACAGCGCGCGTTAGACGGACCTCTCAACTGAGTCCACTATGTTCAACCGCGTCCTTAGATGGCCGTCATTCTGGAGTACGGCTGAATTGGAAGAACTGGTCTCGCTGCCTGACACACCAAAGCCTCTACCACGAGAAGTGGTGCACGAGAGTTTTGTGAGATACTCGTCGGAACTCTTTGCGGGTTGCGCATCGGAACTCCTCTTGCTCCCGGTTCGTAAAGAGTGGTCTTACACAGTCGGAAAGCTGAAGCGCGCAATGCCGCCGTCGCTGAAGCGACGAACCCAAACCGTCGATTCGCGCGGAAGCACATGGGGGGTGATTGCGCGATACATGAGTCCAATCGTGGCTTGCCTTCCTAACGACGAATCGTGGATTGAGCCGACGATGGACGCAGAGGAAGTCGCAACCGGTCTGTACTCACTGGTTCTCGTGTCCTGCTCCAGTTGAAATGTGACACTCCCCGCTCCACACTCTGGAGCAACGGAGGTTGTCATGAGTCCCTCGACGGAAGCCATCCGACGCTCGCGGCGCGTGTTCACGCCCGAGGAGAAGGCCACCATCTTGCGTCGTCATCTGGCCGACAAGATCCCGGTGTCGGATCTGTGTGACGAGTATCAGCTCGCCCCGAGTCTGTTTTATCTGTGGCAGAAGCAAGCGCTCGATCATCTGACGGCCGCGTTGCAGGACGGGCGCACGGCCCGCGGCGCGTCGCAGACCGCGAGCGCCGACCGGGCGCGCCTCGCCGCGCTGGAAGCGATCATCGCGAAGAAGGACCGGATCATTGCGGAAGTGTCGGAGGAGTACCTCGACATGAAAAAAAAGAGTGGGGACCGATGACGGGCCGCTGGGTGCCGCCCGATCGGCGCGACGAGGTGGTCGATTGGGTCACCGCGCTCGCCACGCGGACCGCGCTGCCCGTACGACCGATGCTCCGCCGGCTCGGGATCGCGCGGACGAAGTACGCCCGCTGGACCGCGTCGTACGGCGCGCTGGCGACGGCGCACGGCCCCGTACCGCGCGAGCATCACCTTACCCAGGCCGAGCGCGATGGCATCTTGGCATTTCACGACCGCCATCCGCGCGACGGCTATCGGCAGTTGGCCGACATGCTGCTCGATGCCGGGGAGGTGGCGGTGAGCCCCTCGTCCGTGTATCGCGTGCTGAAGGTGGCCGGTCGGTTGGATCGTTGGACGCGCACGCCGTCGAAGAAGGGCACGGGCTTCGACCAACCGACGCAGGCGCACGCGCATTGGCACATCGATTTCACGTACGTGAACATCGCCGGCACGTTCTACTATCTCTGCGCGATTCTCGATGGCTGGTCGCGCTACCTGGTGCACTGGGAGCTCCGCGAATCGATGACCACGGCGGATGTCACCACCATTCTGCAACGCGCGCGCGAACGGTTCCCCGACGCGCGTCCGCGCATGATCTCCGACAACGGCCCGCAATTCGTCGCGCGCGATTTTCGCGACTTCATTCGCGTGTCGGGCATGACGCATGTGCGCACGGCGCCGTACTATCCCCAATCGAACGGGAAACTCGAACGCTGGCATCAAACGCTCAACGTCACCACGATTCGGCCCGAGGCGCCGCACTCGATCGAGGACGCGCGTCGCCTCGTCACGGCGTTCGTCGCCGAGTACAACACCCAGCGCTTGCACAGCGCGATCGGCTACCTCACGCCGGCCGATCGACTCGCCGGTCGCTCGGCGCAGATCTGGGCGACGCGCGATCAACAACTGGAAGCGGCGCGCGCGGCGAGGCAGCTCGCGCATCGCGCGGCGGCGGCGTAACATCACATCCTGCAGGACGCTGGATTCCATTGTTGGCCCACCCACGTGTCACATTCACGCTGAACCAGGACAGGAGGAACGTAGGCGCCACGTAGAACGTGAGCGAAGAGTCTTCAGTAGCTCGCGCCAATCATGAGGGATGAAGGGAGAGTCGTACGGACGCATCGGTCAGCGCGGCAGCAGATACGCGAATCCGAAGTTGTCGCCGGCAAGGGGAATGACACGGTCAATTCGACGGCCTGTGAGCGACAATACGATGACGCGCGCGGGCTGCACCGGGTAAAGAGACCCAAAGGGCGCCGAGCCGGTTCGCACGTACAGTTCCCCGGTCGCGTCATCAACGACGCCATCGCCCATAACAGTCGCCAAAGGCGAATGAGGCGACCCACCTAGTGGGGTGCTGACGTCGATACTATCGACCGCAGCGAGCTGATCATCAAAAAGATACACGATGCCAGACCCTGCGATCTCGGGAAAGCGACCTTGATCAAGTGCCGCGAACCGAGAATTGTTTTGGAAGGGAACGACAGCGCCGAGGCCGAGCCGCTGCCGAGAGGCAACCACGCGGCGCGCCAGCAAATCGAAGACCAAGAACCGAGTGTCGGTGCCGATCAGCAGTGATGCGCCGTCCTTCAAGACTACAAGGTTGATGACTACCCGAGCACCACCCAATTCCGAAAAAGAAATGGAGTCGAAAGGTGCGAGAGACAGACGATCAAGCAGGTAAATGCGCGCGGCGCCGAGAACGCCTCCAGCCGCATTCTCACGAGAGGCAACCATCGCAATAGCACCGTCGGGACGCCCCGGCAAATGCGGCACCTCGCGGAATCTGCCTCCCACAAGCCAAGGCCCGCTGAAGGCTTCTGCAACGCCGGAAAGTGAGTTCAAGCGCGCTATGCCCACCGTGCCACTCTGCTCGGCTTGCGCCACATATACCCATCTCCCGTCCCGCGATGCCGCTAACGAGATCACGGCACGAAGGCCCACGCCAGACTGTGCCGTTGGCGTAAGAGCATATGAAACGGTTCTTCGCCATCGCTCGCGCAAAGTCAGCGCATCGACCGCTACCAGATCCCGTCGCGCGTCCTCGTGCACGACTCCATAAGTAGTGTGTTGTCGGCGAGTAGCGCAGCTGACTCGAGTGACCCCGGGATGGTGGATGATCTTTCTGGCTTCAGAGCCGTACCGACCACACTCAGCGCCGTCTTGCCCCCCCCAAAAATCTCTGATGTGACGAGCACGCGAGCAGTCCCATTCGATTGTGGTGAGTTGGGCTCGTTGCTACAGCCCCAGCACAAAACGAGTGCAAGGAATACCATCAAAGCGTGCACGGGCATCATCTCTCCTTGGCGAGGCGTAACATTTCCTTCCGCTTGCGGCGGGATCTTTGCATTTCCTCTCACTCGCTGTCGAGTCGTGCCCCCTGAGTGGCTCCCGAGCCATTCCACGCAGGAGGCGCCAACTCCGTCTTCGAGTGGATAAGCGGAGCGCATCCGTGTACGTACACCGAGCGCCAAGCCGCTAGATCGGAACTACAGCGCGGAGCCGAAAGCGTTGAGCTTACCTGTTCCGAACGTCGTGGCAGATCCCCACGGCACCGCAGTTGTTCTGAGTCTTGTCTTTACCTGGCCGGCAGTGAGCGCAGGATAGCGCGTCAGGACGAGAGCCGCGACACCGCTGGCTTGTGGCGCGGCGGCCGACGTCCCCGAGAATGTCGAGGTAAAATCGATAGCGCCGCCCGGCCCGTCGTTGCAGCCTGAGGCACCGTATCTGTCGACAGTGACCACCTCACCTACACAGCTGCCGGTGAACATCCCGCTCGGTGCGACTACATCAATGGTGCCACTCGGTGCATAGTCCGCCGGAGTGCCGAAGCGGCTGATGGCGCTAACCGAAATGACGTTGCTCGAGCTTGACAAGCTCGCAGGATAAAGCACGGAGCCGATTAATCCGAGGGAGCGCCTCGAGGGGTTGCCCGCGGCGAACACGACCACTGATCCCTTGCCGCTCCTTCCAGAAGAAAGCGCACTGTTGATCGCACTCGTGATGGCCGTCGCCGGCGCACCGCCTCCCCAACTATTATTAATCACGTCGCTCTGCATCCAACTCCACGCTTGGTTGATTGCGTCCGCAATTTGGCCCGTTGAGGCAGCCTGAGGCAAGGAACCAAACCCGTCGGGATACGTGCGACGAAAATGCGAAGCACGTTCAAGATCACGTTAGGAGCGACGCCCGCACCGCCCACTCCGTTGTTATGTTGCCCGGCGGTGATGCCGGCCACCGACGTCCCGTGCGTGTCGTTGGAGTATGGATTGTACGCGTTGTCTCCCGTTGCCAGCGCTGCCATTGCGTCGAAGCTATATCCACCGCCGAAACGGCCGACGAGGTCGCCAGCAAACCCTCCGCCAGAGTTGCCGTGTAGCACGTCTACACCGTCATCAATCACCGCCACTCTGAGCGTACTCGAACCGAGCGTAAGGTTCCAAGCCTGCTCGACGTTAATGTCGACAGGCACCCCGTAGAGCGTATTGGAGTTCAGAAGATGAAACTGCGCACCATAGAATGGATCGGTGGGCGTGTAGCTCGGTGCGAAGTTGGTCACCTTGTCGGGATCAGCCCAGTCCACTGAGGGGCGGGATGATAAGGCGGTGGCCACTTCGAGCGGGTCTGATGTCCGGTCGTACGCAAGTCGGTACGCAAAGTACCCCGAGTCCGGTCGAGGTGCTCGAATGACGCGAGCCCTCACACTTCGGATACTCTCGTCGACTTCTTGGCCAGAAACACCATCTTTGAACCGGACGTCGAGCTGGTTCACTGGCAAGATTGGATGATTCCCTTTCGCAGTAACGTACGCCTGAGATACGAACTCAACGCGCGGCTCCTTCAACAGAACCTCACGTGCGCGAGCAATTGCCTCTTCGGAAGCACCCGTCACCTCGACGGCTCGGTGATTGGGAACCGACAATCGCTCAGAACTCGTCACCTTCACGGTTGGCGTTCCCGCGAAGGCAGCCGCAACGAGAGCCTCCACGTTATCCATCGAGGTGCTAATCACGAGACGGCGCGTGTCCGGCCGGAGCGTAATCTTCTCACGCTCATGCAAATAGTACCTTTCGCTCCGCGAAACGGAGACGGTCGAGAAGGGCTGCCGAAGCTCTGGCTCCGTCACACCGTCTCGCGTGGAGCAGCCCGCAAGAAGGGCCGCTAGGAGTAGCCAGAAACGCGATTTCACTGAACGTGTGCACTGCATGGG
>JAAVWC010000004.1 GCA_023910675.1 Gemmatimonas sp. | reverse complement strand
CATCCGAATCGTGGTCGTCTTTCCGGCGCCGTTGGGGCCGAGCAATCCGAACACTGTGCCCGTGGGCACGACGAGGGAGACATCGCGGACAGCCACGTGATTCGCATAGGCTTTGCGAACGTGATCGACGCGAATGGCAACGGATGACGCAGACACCAGGGCGGGGTGCAGGGGGAGAACACGCAGGGATTGTCGACGGAAGACCCGATCGCGCAGTGAAAGGTAACAGCGCGGCCGCGGTTCCCGGCGGGGCTTCATCGCGCCCCTCGGTTGGCGATCTGCTTCTGGTCTTGTCAGCCGCGATACTGTTGGCTTGGTGGTCGCCACTGGCCAACGCCGATGCGCCGCTACCGGCGCGCACGGGGGACCGGCTGCGCGAGGTGGCGCAGGTGCTGCCGGGGTTCGTGTGGTTCCGGTCGGCACCGATTTGGTCGCAACTACCGCCTTTCCTGTTGCTGGTGTTACCGCTTCTCCCCTCGTCGTTGCGTCAACCACGCACCCGGTTGCTGTGGTCTACCGCCATGTGGTTCGCGGGGCTGCTACTCTTCGTGGCGCGGGTGCAGGCATTACCGCTCTGGTGGGTGCTGGCGCTGCCGATGTTGCGCGCGAGCATACATCGCGTCCCTGTTTCCCGCTAAATGTCCCACCCCCTCTCCTTCACCCGCCAGGAATTCGCCGGCGCCTTCGGTGACCTCGGCACCGATCTCCCCCTCCTTGTCGGGGTGGTGCTGGCCACGGGCATGGACGCCCCTGCCGCGTTCGTGGCCTTCGGGCTCCTGCAGATCGCCTCGGGGGTCGTCTACCGGCTTCCCATGCCGGTGCAGCCGCTCAAGGCCATGGCGGCCATCGCCATTGCCGGCAAAATCGCGCCCACGCTCCTCGCGGCGGGGGGGCTCATCGTGGGCGTGGTGATGCTCATCCTCGCCAACACGGGGGCGCTGGCGTGGCTTGCCCGCACCGTCCCCAAGCCCGTGGTGCGCGGCATCCAGGTGGGACTGGGCCTCCAGCTGCTCACGCTCGCCCTGACCCGCTTCCTGCCGGGACACGGGACGGCCGGGTGGCTGCTCGCGGCCGCCGCGCTCACGCTCATCGTGCTGCTGCGGCGCCATCACACGCTCCCCGCCGGCCTCGTGGTGCTCGCCCTTGGCCTCGTCTTCGCCGCGGTCACCTGGCCTGCCAGTCTGCCCGGCCCCTGGGCATTCCAACTCCCCACGTTCCCCACGCGGTGGCCCACCTCCGAGGAATTTGGACGCGCCGCCCTGCTGCTCGCGCTCCCGCAGATCGCGCTGTCGCTTGGCAATTCCGTGCTCGCCACACGACAGGTGGTCACCGACTTCTTCCCCGCGCGCGAGCCGCTCACGGTACGACGGATCGGCACCACCTATGGGCTCATGAACCTGCTCGCCGCGCCGCTGGGTGGACTGCCGGTGTGTCATGGCTCGGGGGGTATTGCCGGTCACTACGCCTTTGGCGCGCGCACCGGTGGCAGCGCGGTCATTTATGGCGTCGCGCTCGTGCTGGCCGGCCTGCTGCTGGTGGGTGATCCCGCGACCTTTCAGCGCCTCGTGCCCAGGCCCATTCTGGGCGCGTTGCTGCTCGTCGAAGCGCTGACGGTGCTATGGTTAGTGCGGGATCAGTGGCGCACCCCAAGGGCGTTCATCCTAGCACTGGGGTGCGGCGTGACGGCGGCGTATGCGCCGTATGGCTACGCGCTCGCGCTGGTTGGCTGGACCGTGATCGGGATCACCATGCGACGACGCCTGGAGACGCCTACCTCCGCCTGAGCTTTTGCGGATCGTCAATGCCGACAGCGTGGGGTCTTCCAGCAGGATTGCAGTCGCGCCGTCTCCTGGGCTTCGCCCTCGCGACGTTCTTGGCGCACGCGCTCTCGCTGTCGTTCATCCGCTTTGGGGGCCCGCTTGCCCCCGCGTGGCCCCCGGCAGGACTCGCGCTCGCCGCCCTGCTGACGCTGCCGCGCGACCACAGGCGGCTCGTCTTCGGTGGCTATGTCGCCATCGATACGATCTCCAACCTGCTGCAGGGGTTCGCCACGCCACCCGCGTTGGCCTACCTCTGCGTGGGGCTGTTCGAGCTCACCATTGCCGAGGCGCTCATTCGACGCGCCGCCCCGACGCCCATTCGCTTTGCGCGTTTGCGTGACGTGTGGGTCGTACTCGGCGGCACTTTCGCGGCGACGGCGGTGGCCAGCCTCCCCGCAGCGCTCGTTGCCCGACACTTCAACCAGTCCGCGTTCGTCGAGTCGGCGGCCGTATGGATGATCGGCGACATGATCGCGTTCATCATCGTGACGCCGTTGACGCTGCTGCTGCTCGCCATGCCGGCGCTGCGCACGACGTTTCAGCGGCGGTCGTCGGCGTACATCGAGACGGTGGTGCTTGGTCTCGTGATCGTCTCGTCGTCGGTGTGGGCGCTGCTTGAGCGGCGCATTGTGGGGGAAGTCACTGCCAGCCCGTACCTGCTGATCGTGCCGGTATTGTGGGCTACGCTGCGCTTCGGCCAGGTCGGCGCGCTGCTTGCCGTGCTCGGCGTCTCCAGCGTGGGCATGATTCTGCTTGTCAACGGCCAACCCTTGGGGTTGGGCGGTGCGTCGGCCGGCGGGATGCTCACCGCGTTGCAAGTGTTCGTCGGTGTCCTCTCCGTGACTTCGCTGGTGCTCGCGACGGCGCTGCGGGAAACGCAGGAAACCGCCGCACAGAACGCGCGCATGGTTGAAGCGCTCCGCAGCAGTGAACAGCGGCTGCGGCAAAGTCAGAAGATGGAAGCCATTGGCCAGCTCGTCGGCGGCGTCGCGCACGACTTCAATAACGTCCTTTCGGCGATCATGCTGCAGCTCGAAGAGCTGCGGCTTGTGCGCGACATGCCGCGCATGGCGCGAGAACTCGTCACCGATGTGGAATCATCGGCGCAGCGGGCCGCACGGCTCACGCGCCAGCTGCTCGTGTTCAGCCGACAGCAGGCCATGCAGCAGCACTTGCTCGATCTCACGGCGCTCGTCCAGACGCACATCCGGCTGCTGCGACGTGTCGTGCCGAGTTCACACACCCTCACGCTGACCACGCCACCGGAGCCGCTGGTCATCGCGGCCGACGGGGGCATGCTGGAGCAGGTGCTGCTCAACCTCGTGCTCAACGCGCGCGATGCCCAACCACAGGGCGGCGCCATTCACATCGAAACGCGCCGCGACGTCGTGAACGAGAGCGTGCCGGATTTACCCGTGGGCGACTATGCGGTGTTTCGTGTGCAGGACACCGGCACCGGTATCGCCGACGAACATCTGCCGCGCCTCTTCGAACCGTTCTTCACCACCAAGCCGCCGGGGCAGGGTACCGGGCTGGGACTCGCGACGGCGTACGGCATCGTGCAGCAGCATCGCGGCACCATTCGCGTCACATCGGTGAGGGGACGCGGAACTACCATGGACGTGTGGCTTCCGCTGAGCCACGAGCCCTTGCCCGTCCCATCCCCTGCGGCACCGGCGATCGACACCCCGGAGGACACCGCGCCGGCGCCCATTGCCGCGGTGCTCGTCGTGGAAGACGAAGCCACGGTGCGCCGGCTCATGGAGCGGGTGCTCGAGCGCGAAGGGTACCGCGTGTTCACGGCGGTGAACGGCGTCGAGGCGCTGGATTGGTGGCTGCGCAATCAGGCGAGTGTCGATCTCGTCCTCACCGACCTGGTCATGCCGGGGGGCATGAGCGGCACCGCGCTGGCCCGCGAACTGCGACGCGCCAACCCAATGCTGCCGATTGCCTTCACGAGCGGGTACGACCCCGAGTACGACCCGTCGGACGTGACGATGATGCCGGGAGAAAACTTCATCCCCAAGCCGGCGACCACCGAGCAGATTTTGGCGGTGGTGCGTCGGCAGTTGGAGGGTGCGGAACGCACCACGTTCTGAGCAGGCGCGGCTAGAAGAACCAGCGCTTCAATCCCTGCCGGTTGGCACGGTTGGCACCGGCCAGACGCCAGTAGAGGGCAAAGCCCGAGAGGGTCAACGCGAAGAGCGCCACGCCCCAGATCATGGCGGCAACGAGCCCGCCGTCGCCGAAGGCCTCGCCCGAATGCACGCGGTTGATGAATGGCTTGTCGGCGTAGTCTTCGCGGCGGAGCAGCGTGGCGGTGCGGGCATCGAACACGAGGCGCGTGTCTTCGCCCCCGGTGGGCTTGCCCAGATACAACGAAATGACCGGCGCCTGTCCCTTGAGCTCGATGGCGATGCGGTCGATGGGCGCGTTCGGCGCTTCCCGGGCCGCGTTGCTCATGACCTGCGACATGAGCCCGGTCCACGCGTCGGGTGGTGACGAAGTGGTGACCGCACTCACCAAGGTGCGGTTTGCCTCGCGGAGCGCTTCGTCTTCGCCGAAGAATTCCACACCGGCCACGATGACGCCGGTGAGCGACGCGAAGGCGAGAAAGAGGGCAGCGGGAGCACCGATCCAGCGGTGCCACTGGCGCCAGGCAGCAGGAGTAGGCACGGAAACCAAACGTGAAGGGGAGCCGTATCGTTGGCGGTTCAGTATCTTTCCCAACATGGCCGGGTACCAGCCCCCGCGCCGCATGTGTTGGGCGCCTTCACTTTCCGACTTCTACTCCGAGCTCCCCATGTCCCTCTCCCGTCGTCTTGTGGCCGCCGTGTCGCTCCTCGCCGTCAGCGCGAGCCTCGCCGTCGCCGCCCCCCGCATCCTCGCCGACGTTACCGGCAAGTGGAACGTCACGGTCGCGACGCCGGACGGTGGCACCCAGGCCTCCGTCATGACGATTACGCCAGAAGGCCGACTTCGGCTGAGCCGGCACCGATCGAGTCCCAGTTGGGTACCGCCCCGATGGCCGGCGTGGTGAAGGGTGATTCGGTCTAAGTTCGCCTTCCAGCTGGACATGGGCTGGCCAGGCGCTGATGCATCAACTGGCTGCCGGTGTGCTCGAAGGACAAGGACAACATGACCGGCGCCCTCGACTGTGAGTGGCATGGGCGTGCTCCCGTTTACCGCCGTTCGCCAGCCGTAATGCCCATGGAGCGCCATCCGCTCCACCAACGGTACGAACTCGGCGCGATAGCCGCCGACATCGTCTCCCAGCGCCGCGCGGATCTGCTCCAGGATTTGCGCGGCGCTGCTGTTTCCCTTGTACTCGCTGTCGCGCAGCAGCATGCCGAAGCTTGCCACCGGCGCTGCCGGCCGTCGAGCCGCCGGCCGTCGAGCCGGTCGAGCGCCTCGAGAATGCGCACCTTTTCGACGCCACTGGTGCTGGGCAACACGAGCCCCTGCTGCACCAGGCGTACGCCACGATCGCTACGCGATCCTGAGGCCGCAGCTGATCGACGAGCAGGCGCAGTGCCTGGCTCACCAGCGGCAGCTTGTTCCGGTCGTTCATCGACCCCGACACGTCGATGAGGAAGACGAGATTGTTGGGCGGCAGATTGGCCGTTTCGATGCGCGTGGCCTGCAGCGCCACCCGGACCAGCTGATGCTCGGGCTGCCACGGTGCGGCAATGACATCGCTGCTGATGGACACCGGGATGTTGCCGCGCGGTGCGGGCAACGGGTACGGGAAGTCGTTGATGAACGCGTCGACGCGCACGGCGTCCTTGGGTGGATGCTGACCGCTGGTGAGAAAGCGGCGCACCAGGCGAGACGGTCGCGATGCTGGCCGCGCCGACCAGGCCACGCGCGGGCGAGGTGGCGTTGCTCGCCACGACGATCGACGTACCATAACCGACGCCGTAAGCGCAACGTCGAGCGTGATGGCATCGCCGCGCACTGCGAGCGTTTGCCGATACGGGTTGGACCCGATGCGACGCACGTGAACGTACAGTGCACCGCCGGCAGTACCCGACGGCATCGTCACGGGTACTGCTGGCGCTGCAGCCGTTGCGGGTGCCGCTGGCGCTGCAGGGACGGCAGCGGTTTCGGCAAATACACGGACAGCTGCCGGCGGTACTCGGTCCCTCAGGACCACCGAGCCGCCCACCACCACAAACGGCGCCGCCGCCGCTCGTAGCACCCATGTGCGGTTCCAGGGACCGCGTGCCGGCGGCGTTGGCTTCGCTCGATAGCAGTGAGAGGCGCTTGCGCTCCCGGGAATCCCGCCGGGCCTCGTCGCGCACGAGCTTCGTGGCGACGGCAAAGAGCCAGGCGCGTTCCCGCGCCACGGGGCCGTGACACTCGCGGAATAATCGTTCGAGATAGCCCATGATTGGGAAATGGTGGGGCGTACAGGCGACCCGGGTGTCTCGACTCCGTCACCCATAGGACGCCGCCCCCGCCGGAACTTGCAGACCGGGCGCCGCGTGGGGATCCTTCGGCTTCCCTTTCTCCCCCGGAATTTCCATGGCTCGTATCACTCCGCTGGCGGTCCTGTCGCTCGCCGCCGGTCTTGGCGCCACCTGGCTTGGCGCGCGCGGTGTCGGCGAGGTCCCGCCGCTTGGCGCGCTGCTCTCTCCATCGGTTGGCCTGTGGATCAATGCCGCCGATGATCTGCCGGAGACCGCCACCGCCAAGATCGCGGCGCTCGGCGACAACGTCGACATCCGCTACGATGCGCGGAGTGTGCCGCACATCTTTGCGAAGACCGATCTCGACGCCGTGCGGGCCCTCGGCTACGTCGTCGCGCGCGACCGGCTTTTTCAGCTCGAGTTGCAGTCGCGCGCGGGCGAAGGCACGCTCACCGAACTCGTGAACGACGTCGCGCTGCCGGCCGACCAGGAGACGCGCCGACTGGGCATGCCGCGCGCGGCCGAGCGGCGCATGCGCGACATGGATACGACGGGCACGCTGTACAAGATTCTGCGCGCGTATGCCGACGGCATCAACGCGTATCGCACGTCGCTCTCCACGGCGCAGCTGCCCATGGAGTACAAGCTGCTGCAGAAGACGCCGCGCGAATGGTTGCCCATTCACTCCATGCATCTGCTCAATCGCATGGGATACACGCTCGCGCATTCGCCGCTCGAGCTGGATTTGCTCACGGCGCGCGCGCTGGTAGGCGACAGCGCCGCGCGCGCGTTCTGGGACACGTCGTCACCGGTGCAGGAGCCCATTCAACCGGCGCCGCATTCGGCACCACGTGAACCGTTGGCGTCGCTCCCCGCGCCCGGTGCGCCCGACAGCGCTGCTGGGCGCATGGTCGCGTCGCTGGGGAGTCGCGCCGGACCCCTGCTCTGGTCGCGTGATGCCTCGTTGCCGAGTAGCGACCGCGCGGCCATGCAGCAGGAGCGTGCGTTCGCGTCGAACAACTGGGCGGTGTCTCCGTCGCGCAGTGCGAGTGGCAAGGCGCTGCTGGCTGGCGATCCGCACTTGGAATTGACGTTGCCGAGCATCTGGTTCGAAGTGCATTTGGTGGTGCCCGGCGTGATGGATGTGGGCGGCGTGACGATTCCCGGCCTGCCCGGCGTGACGATCGGGTATACGCGCGCCTTCGCGTGGAGCTTCACCAACACCGGCGCCGACGTGATGGACTTCTGGCGCGAGACGGTGAACGATGCGGCGCAGTCCCACGCGCTACGAACTGGACGGCGCGCAGCAGCCGCTCGAATCGCGGGTGGAGCAGTACCGCGACAAGAGCGGCCGTCTCATTGCCACCGACACGGTGTATTTCACGCACCGCGGCCCCATGAACAAGCAGGGGCGTGAGTGGCTCTCCATGCGCTGGACGGTCCTGGAGGCGGGCAACGAACTGCTGGGCTTCTACAACGGCATGCATGCGACCACGGCCGAGGCGTTTCTCGATTCACTGGCGGCGTATTATCGCGCGCCGGCGCAGAACATGATCGTGGCCGATACGGCGGGCACGATTGCCATTCGCAGCACGGGACTGCATCCCATTCGCGCGCGTCGCGGCCGCGGGACGGAAATTCTCGAGGGGAACACGCGCGCCAACGACTGGATCGGATTCCGCAGCGTCGCGCAGTACCCGCAGAGTGTGCGTCCGGCGCAGGGCTATTTGGCCTCGGCCAACCAGGAGCCCATCGATCCGCAGCTCGATTCGCTGTATCTGGGGACCGACCCGCACTACGAAATCTGGCGCGCGTTGCAGATCAACCGCCTGCTGCGCGCCGACAGCAGCATGACGCCCGACAAGATGCGGCAGTTCCACACCAACCCTGGCAGTGTGCGCGCCGATCGATTGGCGCCGGCCTTCGTGGCGGCAGCGACGGCACGTGTGGCGAAGGGCGATACGTCGCGCGCGCTGGCGTCGGCGCTCACGGTGCTCGGCGCGTGGGATCGTCGATACACGCGCGACAACACCGGCGCGAGACTCTTTGAAAACGCGGTTGGACAGTTGAGTGGTTTGCTCTGGGACGAGTTCATTCCCAAGGGGAAGGAGGCGCCCGAAGTGCGTCCATCGGAATCGCGCTTGTTGCAGCTGGTCGCCGATTCCACGAGCCGTTGGTGGGACGACCGTCGCACCGCCGCGGTCGTGGAAGATCGTGACGCGTTGATGTCGCGGGCGCTGGTGGCGGCGTACGAGGCGACGGCGAAGCAGTTTGGTGATCCTGCCTCGACCCCGTGGACATGGGGCACCGTGTCGCCGGCGCAACCGCGTCATGTGCTGCGCCTGCCTGGGTTCAGTGCGCCGCCGACGCCCATTGATGGCGGGCGCGGAACACTGAACCCCTCGGTGGGATCGCAGTACGCCAACTTCGGTGCGAGCTGGCGCATGGTGGTGGAACTCGACGCGCAGCCGCGCATTCGCGCAGTGTATCCCGGCGGGCAGAGCGGGAATCCGGCGAGCCCGCGGTATCTCGATCGCTTCGCCATGTGGACCAACGGACAGCTCGACAGCGTGCGCACGCCGCGCACGGCGGCAGATCTTTCGGCGCGCGACACGCGCGCGACGCTCACACTCACCCGCTGAGGCGCGCGATGTCCAAGACTCCGTTGTTCATCACGGCGCTCGTGCTCCAGGTCGCGGCGCAGGCACTCGGCGGCGTGTGGGGTGCAGCCATTGGCGGTGTGCTCATTGGCGCAGCACTCCGCCGAAAGGGCGCGTTTACGATCGGCTTCGGCGCGGCGGCGTTGGCGTGCGCGCTGTTGCTGGCCATGATCGCGCTCCGCGGCGGCAACGTGCTGGGCTTCGCGCCCATGCTTGGCGGCAACTTCAGTATTCCCGGATGGGGCGTGCTGCTGGCGACGCTGTTGCTGCCGGCGATCCAGGCGGGGGGACTCGCTGGGGGCGTGAGCGCGCTGTTGCAGAGCGGGCGGAAGAGATAACCGCAGTTCCCCCGTGCCTGCCGTCTGTAGTTTCTGCCGTCTGCCGTCTCAGCGTCAAGCCGCGGCGTCGCGCCGAGACGGCAGACCGCAGGGATTTAGCAGGGTGATGAAAAAGTCGCCGTAAAAACCTGGCGTATGGCGCGCCGTGTTGTATAGTGGGCGCGACTCTTTCCCGAGGCGTTACCGATGCGTGGTGCCGATCAGCCGCAGTCGACGATGTTCAGCTACGTGTCCATTGAGGACCGGATCCCGGCCGATCATCCGCTGCGCGCGATGCACGCGCTGGTGCAGCCGATCCTGCGGGCGCTCTCCCCGCGCTTCACGGATCTGTATTCGGCGATGGGCCGCCCGTCGATTCCGCCCGAGCGCCTCCTGCGCGCGCTGCTCTTGCAGGCGCTGTACACGATCCGCAGCGAGCGCCAGTTGATGGAGCAGCTCGACTACAATCTCCTGTTCCGCTGGTTCGTCGGTCTCAATCCGGATGATCCCATCTGGGTGCCGACGGTCTTCAGCAAGAATCGCGAGCGCTTGATGGACGGCGGGATTGCCGACGCGTTTTTGCAGGAAGTGTTGCGGGTCGCCGAGTCGCATGGCCTGCTCTCGCATGAGCACTTCACCGTCGATGGCACCCTGCTCGACGCGTGGGCCAGTCAGAAGCGTGTGCAACCGAAGGATCCCGCGGCCCGGACGCCGCGCGACGATGGCGACCCGAAGAATCCGACCGTCAACTTCCGGCAGCAGCGTCGCACGAACGAGACGCACCAGTCGACGACGGACCCCGACGCGCGGTTGGCGCGGAAGAGTAGTGGCACCGCGTCCATCGTGGGCTATCTCGGCAGTGTGTTGATGGATAATCGCCACGGGCTGATCGTCGCCACGGATGTGCGCGCGCCAGGCTACGAGAGTGAGCGAGACGCGGCACTCGAGATGCTGACGACACTGGATCCCCGGGCCCGGCGGCGCACGCTCGGCGCGGACAAAGGCTACGATACCCCGGCCTTTGTGGAGGGCGTGCGCGCCGCCGGCGCCACGCCGCACGTGGCGCAGAACCTTCACGCCCGCAAACCGCGGAGCGCCATTGATGACCGCACCACGCGACACGACGGCTACGCGATCAGTCAACAAAAGCGGAAGCTGGTGGAGGAGAGCTTCGGCTGGGGCAAGGTGGTGGGCGGACTGCGTAAACTGCGTCACCGCGGCCAACGCCGCGTCGACTTCGTGTTTCGCTTCGTGCACGCGGCGTACAACCTGGTGCGGATTCGCACGCTCATTCGTCGGCCAGCGGCGACGTGACGCGCGTCGCGCGCCGATAGAGCGGCCGCGCGATGGCAAAATGAGCGCCACCGCGCGCTGAACCACCGCGCCACACGCGAATCATCTCGCCAAAAGCGCTGAAACCGTCCGCACCACGAGAAAATCGCGTCCGTTCACCTTTTTTTCAGCACCCTGTTAGACGGCAGGGGCGCAGTGTCGTTACTTCAGCGTCCCGTCAAGTTCGGCCCATACTCGGCGTACCGCGATGGGGCCCTGTTGATCGGCGAGGAACCACGTGCCGACGTCGCCCCAGTTGGCGCGCTTGGCGGCGTCGTCTTGCGAAAGCCCGAGCGCGCGCAGTCGCTTCACTTCGGCGATGACCGAGGTAATGGCGTCGCGGAATGTCACGAGTTCTTCGCGTGAGCGCTTGGCCTTTTCGATGAAGCCGTGTCCCGGCACATAGCGCTTCACGCGTGGCAGGGCGAGGGCGGCGTCTATGGCGCGCGCCCATTCGGTGGGGTACGCCGAGCGCATGGCCGGGAAGACGCGGTTGAGATACGCCTCGCTCATGAACAGGATCTGTTCCTTGGGCAGGTGCACCATGAGGTCACCGCCGGTGTGTGCGCGTCCCATGAAGCGCACGACGACTTGCGTGGTCCCGAGGTCGATCGTCTGCTCGGTGCCCGTCATGGCCGTTGGGGGCACGATGACGGCGCGTCCTGCGGTTGCGGCGGCCGAGTCGCGCTTGAGCTGCGCGAGGGATGTGGGATGGACGACCCAGGTGAGTCCGCCCGGGAGCACGTTGTTGCCCGCGGTGTGATCACCGTGGTCGCTTCCCACGACATACCACTTGATGGGCAGTGGCGTAATGGTGCGGATGCGATCGAGCATCGTCTGCGTCGCGGCCGCTGAACCTTGTGCATCGGCAATCAGCACGCCGTCTTTGCCAAGCACGATGAGGCTTACGGTCGTGAACCCGGGTTGGCGGATTTCCTCGTAGCCGTACACGTGCTTGGTGAGTTTCACGAGCCGCGGGAACGCGGTGAGCGGCACACCGCGCACGGCGGGATCGGCGGTGCGCACTTGCGCACGCGCGGCGGACGGGAGTAGCGCGGCGGCGGTCGTCGCGATGAGGAGCGCGGTCGCCAGCGTGCGGACGCGGACACGGGGAAAGGTCATCCCCGATTATGCGGCGTATACGGCGGCAGGGCAAACGTGCGCGGGCCCCGCCCACCGGCGCCGGCGGGGCGAGTCGTGACACACGCTGTCTCGCGCGACGGGGCGCCGCGCCCTACAATGTCTGTCTCATCCGCGAGACGCTTCGGTCCGCGGCGTGTCCCCTCCCTCACTTTCCCCGCCATGCCGTCGACTGTCGTCGGTGAATTCCTGGGTACGATGATCCTGCTGCTCCTGGGCAACGGCGTCGTCGCCAACGTGTTGCTCACCGATACCAAAGGGCATGGAGGCGGGTGGATCGTGATTACCGCCGGATGGGCGTTTGCCGTGATGTCCGGCGGCATGGTGGCGGTGGCGCTTGGCGCGCCCGGTGAACTCAACCCGGCCGTGTCGATCGCCAACGTGGTGACCGGCGTCTATCCCCTCGCCACCGGTTTCGCCCACGTAGGCGCGCAAATGCTCGGCGCGATGCTGGGGGCGACGCTGGTGTGGTTGCACTATCTGCCACACTGGACGCGCACGGCGGACCAGGGGCTGATCCTGGCCTGCCACTGCAATGCGCCGGCGGTGCGGGCGCCGCTGCCCAACCTCGTTGCCGAAGTGATCGGTACTGCGGTGCTCGTGATCGTCGCCGGCGCCATCGGCGCGCGCGGTGTCCTCGGCGCCACCCCCGCCACGAACGTCGGCTCATTCCTCGTGGGCTGTCTGGTGTGGGGCATCGGCCTATCACTCGGCGGCCCGACCGGATACGCCATCAACCCCGCACGCGATCTGGGGCCGCGCATTGCCCATGCGGTATTGCCCATTGCCGGCAAAGGCGGGAGCGACTGGGGCTACGCCTGGATTCCTGTGCTCGGGCCAATCATCGGGGCATGCGCGGCGGCTTCTTTGTGGGCGCGCTTGACCTGACCTCCTTGACTGCGGGACTGCTACTGCGGTTCGGGTTTGTACTGCTACTGCGGTTGATGGACTGCCCCTGCGGTTCTGGACTGCCCCTGCGGTTCGGGAGCACGGCGGTTTGGGTTTAGTTGGTAGCGCCCGTGGGCTTCGCCTCACGGGCGCGGTTTTTGGTGGTTGATGTAACTGCCACTGCAGTTGCGGTGAGGTCAACCACCAGCGGAGTGCCGATCCGGCAACGCCGGTCGGCACTTTCCGTCGCGACCCGAAACCGCCGTGTTCCTCAACTGCAGGGGCAGTCCAGAACTGCAGGGGCAGTCCATCAACCGCAGTGGCGGTTCCAAACCCGAACCGCAGTAGCCGTTACCGCAGTGTCTTCTGTAGGGCGAGGATCATTCGCTGCACCGTCGCCAAGTCATCGCGCAACTGAAGCGCGATGCGTACGTCGAAGAGCCCGCGGTTCATGAGCGTGACCAGGTGGCTGTCGGTTTCGTTGGCGCTGCCGAGCGCGATGCTCAGATAGCGGCGGAACTCCTTGGGGCTCCGGCGATTTCCTTCGGCGATATTCGCGGCGATCGATTCGGCGGACGAACGGATTTGCCGCACGGTATGCACGGACAGCCCAGCGGTACACGAGAGCGTCTCGCGCCAGATGATTTCGGAGATCAACTGCGCCGATTGCCACACTTTCAACTTGTGATGATCAGTCATCCGCCGACGATACGCGCTTCGGTCTACACGCGTGTCATCGTTTATTCGGGGGGTGGGCCAATCTTACGCGCCCCGTACTGCGGGACTGCAACTGCGGTTCGGGTTTGGAACGGCCACCGCCGTTGATGGACTGCCCCTGCGGTTCTGGACTGCCCCTGCAGTTGGGGAACACGGCAGTTCGGGTTTAGTCGGAAGCGCCCGTGGGCTTCGCCTCACGGGCGCGGTCTCTGGTGGTTGATGTAACCGCCACCGCCGTGGCAGTGAGGTCAACCACCAAAGGAGTGCCGATCCGGCAACGCCGGTCGGCACTTTCCACAGCGACCCCAAACCGCCGTGCTCCCGAACCGCAGGGGCAGTCCAGAACCGCAGTAGCAGTCCATCAACCGCAGTGGCAGTTCCAAACCCGAACCGCAGTGGCAGTTACCGCTGTCCCTTAGCGCGATACCGCGCCAACCACGACGCACTCCACGACGCATAATCGCCGAGCAAAAGGTGCTCGCGCGCCGACGTCATGAGCGCCATGAGAAAGGTCAGGTTGTGCAGCGCCAAGAGTCGAGGGCCAAGCGGCTCCTCGGTGACCATGAGATGCCGCAGATACGCGCGGTCGTATTGCGTGCACGCGGGGCAGGCGCACTCGTCGGTGAGCGGCCGACGGTCGGTGCGGTTGCTGCTCTTCTGGATCTGCACCTTGCCGTCGCGCGTGAACACCGTACCGTGACGCCCCATCCGTGTCGGCGCGACGCAGTCGAAGAGGTCCATGCCGCGCGAGACGGCTTCGAGCAGATCGTCGGGGAAGCCGACGCCCATGAGATAGCGCGGCTTGTTCACCGGGAGCAACGGCGCGCACGTGTCGAACGTGTCGTACATCGCCTGTTTCGCTTCACCCACCGACAGGCCGCCTACGGCAATCCCTTCCCAGTCGCCGCTGTTCAGAATGCCTTCAATGGACGCCGTGCGCAGGTCGGGGTAGGTGCCGCCCTGCACGATGGGAAAGAGCGCCTGCGGCGGAGCGAGCGGGTCGCGGTCCACGTCACGCGTGAACAACGGCGGCGCGCCCTCGGGTACCACCAGCCCCGTCACGGGCGCGCGCCCGTCACGCGAAAGGCGTTCGAACTCCACCCGGCATCGCTCCAGCCAGCGCAGGCTGCGCTGCATCGCGAGATACGACGCCCGGTGCGCGGAGCCGCCTTCGATGAGTTCGTCGAGTTGCATGATGACGTCGGCGCCGATGTTGCGCTCGATCTGCATCACCTTCTCGGGCGTGTACTGGTGCAGTGATCCGTCGAGTTTGCTGCGGAATTCCACGCCCGCTTCGTTCACCTGGCGATAGCGGGCGAGCGAAAACACCTGATAGCCGCCGCTGTCCGTGAGCATGGGGCCATCCCAGCGGGCGAAGGCGTGCACGCCGCCGAAGGCGCGCACCATCTCGTCGCCCGGCCGCAGGTACAGATGGTACGCGTTGGCCAGAATCATCTGCGCGCCGGCGGCGCGGATTTCCTGCATGGAAAGTCCGCGCACCGCCGCATGGGTGCCCACCGGCATGAACGCCGGCGTCTCAATGGTGCCGTGCGGGGTCGTGAACCAGCCGAGGCGCGCGCTGCCGTTCGCGTGGCTGTGGCGAAAGCCGAACCCCGTCACGGGGCAGGCGGTGTCGCGCGCAACGCCTGCGCACGCGCATCCTGCGCTTTGGCACGCCGCTCGGTTTCGTCGTCGAGCACCGCGCGAATGGTGCGCAACACGGGATCGTCGTTCGTATACTTCGCGCCGTACTCGAGGTTGAAACGGAAATCGAAGTCGTCGGGCATCGCGCCCTGGTTGTGCTGCAGAATGGTCTCGAGCTTGTCGAGCCCCTTCGCAATGCGCGCCTCGAGCGACGCGGCCTGCTCGTATTCATCCCACAAGGCGACGATCTCGTCGCGCACCGACGACGGCAGCGGCGTCGTGAGCTGCAGCAGATCACGACGTTCCTGCACCGACTTGTCGGGCAGGTCGGCCTGCAGCTTGGCGGAGATGTCGCCGTTGATCGCCTCGCCCAAGTCGTGCACGATGCAGATGCGGAGCAGCTTGCCGACGTCGACGCCCGGAAAACGCGGGGCGACGACCATGGCCAGCAGACAGAGGCGCCACGTGTGCGACGCGACGCTCTCCTGCTGACCGGTGGAGGTCCACGCGATGCGCGTCGTGTGCTTCAACGCCTCGGCGGCGCGAATGAAATCGAGAATGCCGTGCAGATCGGCAGCCGGAACGGTCATGCTGAAGTGTAGTCGGTCAGCGGACCGGTGCGCCCTTGCCCATCCATCGCAGCACGGCCGCCGCGCCACCATGGCGCACGAGCCATGCGAACACCAAGGTGCGCGTGAGTCGGCCCGCGAGCAGGGCGAGGAAAAAGGCGGGGAAGGGGACCCCCGCCGCACCAGAGGCAATGCTCGTGAGTTTGGTGGACAGGGGGCTCATGGTACTGGCGAAGATCATCCATACGCCCCACTCGGCCAAGCGCGCGCGATACGTGTCGAGCGCCGCCGGTGACGCGTTGGCAATGCGCGATAGCGGCCCCTCGAGCAACGCCAATGCCTCGGCGCCGGCCCAGTAGAGCCCCACACTCCCGACGACTGTCCCGGCCGTCGCGACCAGCGCCAGCCGGTACGCGCGTTCGGGACGCGCGAGCGCGAGCGGCAAAAAGAACAGGTCGGCCACTCCCGGAAAGACCACGCCCTGCAGCACCCCCCACCCGAAGACCACGCGGCCTGACCAACCGGCGTCGGCCCACTGCTGAAGGCGCGCGTGGAGGCGGGAGACAAAATGGGGCATCACGGAAAGTACGCGGTGGGCGGAAACGGCCAACCCCGCCCACCGTAGCGTCCCCGATCTCCGCTATCTTCCGCATGCTCCCCCGCTACGAGCCAGGCATGCGTGCTCGCCTTCCTCGCCATGTGCCTTTTCCGACGGGATACCCAGCGCGTATGACCTGCACGACACCCGCTCTTCACTCACGGCGTCCTGCTGCCGCAATCACGGCCGGTGCCGCGCTCATGCTCTCGGCGTGTGTCGGGCCCGTCGCCTCGCGCACCACGGTGCCGCGCCCGGTGGCACTGGCCCTCCCCGTCGGCGTGGTCGACAGCGTGCGCAGTGAGCCGCTGTCTAACGGTCTGCAGTTACACACGCTTGTGAACACCACCGCGCCGTGGTGGGCGTACGTGCTGGAAATCCCCATGCGCTGCGTGCAGCTGCAGGCCGTGAAGGGTGGCCCAACGTCGGTCGGGCGCACGACCACCAGCGCACTGCTCGCGTCGCTCCCCGCGGCGCGCTCACCGCTGGCCGCCATCAACGCCGACTTCTTTCTCTTCGCGCCTCCCGGCGTCCTCACTAACGCGCACATCGAAGACGGCACCGTCATCACGGGCCCTGACGTGAAACCGGTGTTCTGGGTGGGTGATCGCGGCGCCATGGGCTTCGATACGCTGCGTGCCACCGGCACGCTGCAAAGCCGCGCCGGTACGTTCACCCTGCGCGCTTGGAATCGTCCGGCGGCGCGCACGACCGGCATTGTCGACGGTCGCTGGGGCGCGCCGCTCGATACGCTGGTGCGCAAGCGGCTCGTCAAGCTGGTGGCACTGACCGCGACGCTGCGACAGCGCGCCACTGGCCGCACCGGTCCCACGTTCGCCACGCGCGCCGTGGTGCGCACCGCGCAGCCCGGCGATACGATCGCCGTCGGTGACACGCTGCTGCTGCACTACAGCACCGCCGATCGGGCGCTCGCGGCGCAGCTGCGCGACGGCGACACGGTGCGCATCGCCCTTGCCGTGAGTGGCACGGGTGTGGAACGGCAACGCACGCGGGTGACCCAGGCGGTTGGCGGACGCCCGCTGCTGCTCGTGGACAGCATGGTGGTGAACGATGTTGAAACCGAAGGAAACGCTGGCTTCCGCGGGCTCAATCCGCGGTCGGCACTGGGCTTTAACCGGCAGCGCGGTACGATGTGGTGGGTGGTCATCGACGGCCGCCGCCCCGGCGTCACCATGGGCACCAGCCTGCGGCAAACGGCCGACCTGCTGCGCGCCCTTGGCGCCACCGAGGCCATGAACCTCGACGGCGGCGGGTCGAGCGCCCTAGCGGTCCGCGAGCAGGCCTCGGGGCGGGTCCGCGTGACCAATTCGCCCTCCGACCCCACCGAGCGCGCCGTGGGGAACGCCTTGGCGGCCTACGGCACTTGCGGACGCCGGTGACACCTGCCTAGGCTCCCCACAGTGATGTAACAGGCGCGAAACAGCCGGAACGTCGCGCTCACTGCATTGGCCAGCCTCACCGTTCCGACGGTTCGTCCCTCCGGCAGCGCCCCACCGTCTTTCCGCAGTCCATGTCGCGTCCCCCGCGCCTCACGTCCCGCAGCAGTGCATTGTTGGCAATGGCGAGCGTTCTCGCGTTGACGTCGCCAGCCCCCGTCACCGCACAGACGCTCGACGACGGCCTCATGGTCCGCCCGCGGCAGATCCGCCTGAGCGTCGACTATGCCAGCGAATCGTGGAACGAGTATTGGGAAGGCGGACTCCGCCGCACCAACGAGAACGTCGGCACGGTGACCACGCAGAGCGCCATGCTCAGCCTGGGCGTCGGGGTGCACCGTCGCGTCAGTCTTTTCGCAACGCTGCCGTACATCAGCACCGGCGCGAGCGCAGGAGTATTGAGTGGCATGCAGGGGATGCAGGACCTCACCGCCGGCATAAAGGCCCGCCTGTTCAGCGTGACGCCCACGCCGCGCACCACACTGCGCGCCACGGCGCTCGTCGGTGGCGGGATCCCTACTACGCGCTACACGCCCGACTTCCTCCCTATGTCCATTGGACTGGGAGCGCGTCATGCGCGCGCGCGCGGTGCACTGCACCTGCAGGATCGCAGCAACTTCTTTGCCGACGTTTCGGCGGGCTATCAGTGGCGCCGCAACGTCTCGCTCGATCGTCCCGCGTATTTCACCAACGGCACGCTCGTGTCGAGCAATCAGGTGGCCATGCCCGACATGCGCGACGCCATGCTTGCGGTGGGCTATCAGGACGCGCGCTGGTGCATTCCGCTCGCCTTTGTCCAGCAGCGCACACTTGGCGGTGGTGACATCCGTCGACAGGACATGCCGTTCATCTCGAACCGCATGAACTTTTCGCGCGTGCAGGCGCACGTGATGTACACCATGTCGTCGCTTCCGCTCATTCTGAATGGTGGCGCCATGACCACACTCGCCGGACGCAACGTGGGCAAGTCCACGATGGTCACCGGCGGCGTGACGTACCTGCTTCGTCGTTGATGCTCATGCACACGCATTGGTTTACCCGTTCATTCGTCGGCGCCGCGTCGGTCCGGCGTGCGCGCGTCGCCTTGGTCGCCGCTGTTTTCGTGACGCAGATGAGTTGCGACCGTACCGTGCAACCCACCGAAGCGTTGCCGCTGTTGTCGCCCGCCAGCACCGATGCGACGGCGGGTACGTGGCGCATGCTGGTGCTCACCAGTGCCGATCAGATTGCGGTGCCGGCGCCCGCCGCGGTCACGAGCGACGCGTATCGCGCCGAACTCGTGGCCCTGAAGAACGCCCAGGCGAACATGACGAGCGCGCAGCGCACAACCACGGCGTACTGGGGCGCCGGTGGCGTGTTGCGCTGGAACGAAGTCATGCGCGCGCTCGTCGCCCGCTTCAACCTGCCGCCGGCGCCCAAGGCTGATGGCACGTATCCGGTGCCCGACCCCGAAAATCCGTTCGCTGATCCCGCCTATCCGTTTGCCAACCCACCGTACGCCGCGCGCTCGTACGCGTACGTCGCCGTGGCGCAATACGAGGCGCTCAAGGCCGCGTGGTTCTGGAAGTATCGCTACAACCGCCCCGCGCCAGCGATCACCGATGGCGCCGTGCGCACGACGGTGGCGCCCACCGAACTGCCGTCTTACCCGTCCGAAGAAGCCGTGCTCTCCGGCGTCACCGCCGAGATGCTCAAGAATCTCTTTCCAGGGGCCGTCGAGGAGATCACGCGCCGTGCCGCCGAGCAGCGCGACGCGGCGCTGCTGAGCGGTCGCGCCACGGCGAGTGACATTGCGGCGGGGCTCGCCCTCGGAAAGGCCGTCGCCGCCGTGGTGCTCGCGCGGGCGGCCAACGATGGCATTCGCAGCGCCGCCGGCAGTACGGCCCTCTGGCAGGGAATGGCCAACGCTGTCCGCGCTCAGGGCGAGATCGCGTGGGAAAGTCAGGAGTCGCCCAAGCGTCCGCCCATGCTCCCCAACTTCGGCCGCGTGGCCGCGTGGACGCTGACGCCGGCGCAGCAGGAAGCGCTCACCCCGCCGCCGCCGCCAAGCACCAGTTCCGCGCAAATGCAGGCGGAACTCGCCACGGTCAAGCGCACCGTGCAGAACCTCACACGCGAGCAGATGGCGATCGCCTACAAGTGGAACGATGGTGCGGGAACGTATACGCCGCCGGGCCACTGGAACGACATCGCCGCCGAGTTCATCGCGGAAGCCCGCCAGAGTGAAGTGCGCGCGGCGCGGACACTGGCACTGCTCAACATGGCCATGCACGACGCCGGCGTGGCCTGCTGGGACACCAAGTTCAAGTACTACAACCCGCGGCCGGCGCAGCTCGATCCGTCCATCAAGACTGTCATCGGGCTCCCCAATTTCCCGGCGTATCCGTCGGGACACAGCACATTCTCGGCCGCCGCGGCCACCGTGCTCAGCTCCATCTTTCCGGCGCACAGCGCCCAGTTCACGCAGTGGGCCGACGAAGCGGGCATTTCGCGTCTGTACGGCGGGATTCACTTCCCGAGCGACATCAGCGGCGGCAAGGCCCACGGCATCGCCATCGGCCAGCGCGTGGTGTCGGTGTCGCAGGGCGACGGAGCGCAGCGGTAGGGCCGGGGCTTTCGCTCCGCGCCTGCGGTCTGAGTTCCTGCCGTCCGCGGTCTCGGCGCGATTCCGCTGCGTCGCGCCGAGAGTGGCAGACGGCAGCCACACAGACGGCAGGGTCGCAGGCCGATCGCCGCACTTCCCCCGCTCCTGCGGTCTGGGCTCCTGCCGTCCGCCGTCTCGGCGCGGACCCGCGGCATCGCGCCGAGTTTCGCAGACGGCAGCCAAACAGACGGCAGGGTCGCAGGACACTCCGCAGGTCCCCCCGCTCCTGCCGTCTGGGCTCCTGCCGTCCGCCGTCTCGGCGCGGACCCGCGGCATCGCGCCGAGTTTCGCAGACGGCAGCCAAACAGACGGCAGGGGCGCAGGCCGATCGCCGCACTTCCCCCGCTCCTGCGGTCTGGGCTCCTGCCGTCCGCCGTCTCGGCGCGGACCCGCGGCATCGCGCCGAGTTTCGCAGACGGCAGCCAAACAGACGGCAGGGTCGCAGGCCGATCGCCGCACTTCCCCCGCTCCTGCGGTCTGGGCTCCTGCCGTCCGCCGTCTCGGCGCGGACCCGCGGCATCGCGCCGAGTTTCGCAGACGGCAGCCAAACAGACGGCAGGGTCGCAGGCCGATCGCCGCACTTCCCCCGCTCCTGCGGTCTGGGCTCCTGCCGTCCGCCGTCTCGGCGCGGACCCGCGGCATCGCGCCGAGTTTCGCAGACGGCAGCCAAACAGACGGCAGGGTCGCAGGACACTCCGCAGGTCCCCCCGCTCCTGCCGTCTGGGCTCCTGCCGTCCGCCGTCTCGGCGCGGACCCGCCGCATCGCGCCGAGTCCCGCAGACGGCAGCCACCCAGACGGCGGGGGCGCAGGGCACGCGCGGTGGCTCCGCGCCTGCCGTCTGAGGTTCCTGCCGTCCGCCGTCTCGGCGCGGACCCGCCGCATCGCGCCGAGTCCCGCAGACGGCAGCCACCCAGACGGCAGGGGCGCAGGGCACCCGCGGTGGCTCCGCGCCTGCCGTCTGGGCTCCTGCCGTCCGCCGTCTCGGCGCGGACCCGCCGCATCGCGCCGAGTCCCGCAGACGGCAGCCACCCAGACGGCGGGGGCGCAGGGCACGCGCGGTGGCTCCGCGCCTGCCGTCTGAGGTTCCTGCCGTCCGCCGTCTCGGCGCGGACCCGCCGCATCGCGCCGAGTCCCGCAGACGGCAGCCACCCAGACGGCAGGGGCGCAGGCCGATCGCCGCACTTCCCCCGCTCCTGCGGTCTGGGCTCCTGCCGTCCGCCGTCTCGGCGCGGACCCGCCGCATCGCGCCGAGTCCCGCAGACGGCAGCCACACAGACGGCAGGGGCGCAGGGCACCCGCAGTGGCTCCGCGCCTGCCGTCTGAGGTTCCTGCCGTCCGCCGTCTCGGCGCGGACCCGCCGCATCGCGCCGAGTCCCGCAGACGGCAGCCACCCAGACGGCAGGGGCGCAGCGTAACGAACTACCGCCCCAGCGCCTCCCGCAGCGCCGCCCACGGCATGCGCGCGCACCCATGGCGGCCGGCGAAGGGCGCGACGCCGAGTAACGGCTCCAAAGCCGCTGGCAGGGTCACCTCTCCACCGGTCAGCATGCGCTCGATCTGATCCACCAGCGCGAGCGCAGCCGCCGCAGAGTGTCCTACGGTCGCATCGGTCATCATGCTTGCCGAGGCCGTGGCAATCGAACAGCCACGCCCCGTGAACGACACATCCACGAGTTCATCGCCGTCGAGCCGTACCATGACGCGAATCTCGTCGCCGCACACCGGGTTCTTGTGTGCGGCACTCGCGGTGGCGTCGCCCATATCGCGCCGGTTGTGCGGCGCGCGATGGTGTGCGAGCAACGCTTCCTGATACATGGCGGCCATCGAGGCCGCACTGGCCTTCCCGCCGCTCATGGCAACACGCTCAATCGACGGCGGCGAAGATCTGCTGTGCGGCGGTGAGTGCCCCCACCAGCGCGTCCACGTCGCTCCCGTCGCTGTACACGTAGAAACTCGCGCGCGCCGTGGCGCTTACGCCGAGTCGCCGCATGAGCGGTTGGGCGCAGTGGTGACCGGCGCGAATGCACACGCCATGCTGATCGAGAATGGTGGCGAGATCATGCGGGTGTACATCGGCAAGCGAGAAGCTCAGCACCCCGCTGCGCTGCGATGGCGGCGGACCATACACCGTAATGCCCGGCAGCGCGCGGACCTTCGACTCGGCCTGCTCGAGCAGCGCGACTTCGTGTGCGCGCACATTGGCCATGCCGAGCCCCTCGAGATAGCGCACGGCCGCCGCGAGCCCGATGGCGTCGGCGGCGTTGGGCGTACCCGCTTCGAACTTGTGCGGCAACACATTCCACGTGCAATCGAAATCGCGCACCCACTCGATCATGTCACCACCAAACTGGTACGGTGGCATGTTCTCGAGGATGGTTCGACGGCCCACGAGACACCCGATGCCCATGGGACCCAGGAGCTTGTGGCCGCTGAACGCGTAGAAGTCGATATCGAGCGCGTCGAAGTGGACGGGCAGGTGTGGGACCGCCTGCGCCCCATCCACCACGATGACCGCCGCCGAACGGGCGCGAATGAGATGCACCACCTCGGCCAGTGGCGTGATCGCCCCGACGGCATTCGAGACGTGCGTGATGGCCACGAGCTTGGTGCGCGTGTTGACGACGTCGCGCAGCATGTCGAGATCGATCGTCTGCTGCGCCGTCAGCTCGACAATGCGCAGCGTGGCGCCGGTGGCGAGCGCGAGCTGCTGCCACGGAACGAAGTTGGCGTGATGCTCGAGGGCCGTGACGACGATCTCGTCGCCCGCGCGCACGTTGGCGTGTCCCCAGCTCGACGCAATGAGATTCATCGCCTCGGTGGTCCCGCGCGTGAAGAGCACGCAATCGCTGTCGGCCGCTCCGACGAACCGCGCAATGGTGCTGCGCGCGTCGTGGTAGAGATCGGTCGCTTTGGCGCTCAGCGCATACGCCCCCCGGTGCGGATTGGCGTTCGCCGTCTCGTAGAAATCACGAATGGCATTCAGCACGGCTGCGGGTTTCTGCGACGTGGCTGCGGAATCGAGGTAGTGCAGCGCCGGGTTGGCCGCGAGCAGCGGGAAGTCGGCGCGAGGGGCGAGGCTGTTGAGCATGATTCGTCTACCTGATCAGTTGGCTGTATCAGCGCTGGGAGCAGTCACCGGCCCCACCAACACTACGCCGTTCACCTGCATCACCGGGTACGTCGCGATGGCGTCGCCCTCGGCCGGTCCCTGTGTGCACTGCCCCGTTCGCAGATCGAAGCGCGCACCGTGCCACGGACACTCGAGGCAGCCGGCCACCACGTCGCCGCCCGAGAGCGGGAAGTCGCGGTGCGGACAGCGGTCTTCAAGGGCGTACACCTCGTCGTGCATGCGCACCAGGCAGATGCGACGGCCGTCGACGAGCGTGACCGCGAGCGGGAAATCGGTGGGCACCTCATCGGCACGGGCCACACGTTCCCAGGTGCCGGCGGACGTGGATCCCGTGTCGCGGCTCACTCGGTACTGACCGGTGCGATGACGCTCTCGCTGTCGAGCGCCGCTTTGAGCGTGTGCCAGGACAACGAGGCACACTTGACCCGGACGGGGAAGCGCGACACGCCGCTGAAGACCACGAGCTGGCCGAGATCCTTGCCGCCGTCAGCGTCCTGCCCCAGCACGAGCGCGTGGAAACGCGTGAACAGCGCTTCCGCTTCTGCACGCGTCTTGCCCTTCACGGCGGCCGTCATGAGCGACGCGGACGCCTTGGAGATGGCACAGCCGTGGCCCGTGAACTTCACGTCGGCGATGATGTCGTTCTCGACCACGAGCGACACGTGCACTTCATCGCCGCACAGCGGATTCTTGCCGTCAGCCTGACGATTCGCCCCCGCCAGCTCGCCAAAATTGCGCGGCTTGCGATTGTGATCGAGAATGACGGATTGGTAGAGCTCTTGGAGGTCGGTCATGGTGTTTCAAACTGAAGACTGAAAACTTCGACTGAGCACTAAAGACTCCAACCGGTAACTGAAGACCTGATAGCCCTGAAACGTTCTCAGTTTTCAGTCGACGTCTTCAGTTTTCAGTGTGAGTGGCCAGTGGTCAGTTCCTCAGTGACTCGCACTCCCCGTAAACCGCTCCACCGTCAGCGTTTCGAGCGCTTCGACGATCACGGGGTTGTCGATCGTTTCCAGCACGTCGGCGGCGAACGCGTACATGAGGAGCTGCTTCGCGAGTGTCTTGCCCACGCCACGGCTCTTGAGATAGAAGAGCGACGTTTCGTCCATGCGGCCCACGGTGGCGCCGTGCGTGCACTTCACGTCATCTGCAAAGATCTCGAGCTGCGGCTTGGTGTCGATTTGCGCCTTCTCGGACAGCAGCAGCGTGTGATTGGTCTGCTTGCCGTCGGTCTTCTGCGCTTCGGGGTGCACGTACACCTTGCCGTTGAACACGCCGTGCGCGCTGTCGTCGATGAGGCCCTTGTAGGCCTCACGGCTGAAGCAGTTTTCCTTCACGTGCTCCACGCGCGTCTGATGATCGCCGTGCTGTTCGCCGTCGAGCATGTACAGCCCGTTGATCGTGCAGCCGCAGCCTTCCCCGTTGAGCACCGTATACACGTTGCTCCGCGACAGGCTCGCGCCGGTCTGGAACGTGAACGTGAGGAAATGGCTGTCGCGCCCCTGATGGGCTTCGACCGTACCCACGTGGTTGGCCGCCCGCGACTCGCGCTGCACGCGAATGATCTGCAGTGTCGCACCGTCTTCGACGAACGCTTCAACCACGGCGTTGGTGAAGTACGGCACCTCGGCGAGGCTCACGTAGCTCTCGACCACCGACGCCTTCGCATGACGCTCGGCCACCATGACGTGGCGCGGATGGCTCATGATGTTGGCGCCGCGCTCGTCCATGACGTGCAGGATGTGCACGGGATGCTCGATCACCATTTCCTTGGCGATGTGAATGAGCGTCCCTTCGCCGACGAACGCGGCGTTGAGCGCGGTGAAGCCGTCACGCGTGGCCGGCGCGATCGTACCGAGGTACTTGCTCAGCAGCTCCGGCTCCTGCACCGACGCCGTGGCCAGGTCGAGCACGCGGATGCCGGCAGGCAGCGTGTGTAGCGTGGAGAGCGATGGCGCAAAACGTCCGTTGACGAACACCACCAGCGGCCAGTCGGCCCCGAACGTGAACGGTGTCAGCAGCTCGGGGTTCAGCGACTCGGCAGCACGGTCGACGGCCGGCGTGTACTGCGCCGACGCGATCGAGGATACGCTGGTGTAATGCCAGTCTTCGTTGCGGGTCGTGGGGAAGCCGAGGGCCTGAAACGACGTGCTCCCCGCAGCGCGCAACGCCTTGAGTGCGTCCGGCGCATCGGCGACGGACGACGTCACCGCCTGCTCGGCGAAACGGAGGCCCGTGGTCACGCCACCGTCTCCAGAATCCAGTCGTAGCCACGCGCTTCGAGTTCGAGCGCGAGCGACTTGTCACCGCTCTTGATGATTCGACCACCGGCGAGCACGTGCACGTAGTCGGGCACGATGTAGTTGAGCAGGCGCTGGTAGTGCGTCACGACGATGGCGGCATTGTCGGGGCGCTTGAGCGCATTGACGCCCTCGGCCACGATGCGGAGCGCGTCGATGTCGAGCCCCGAATCGGTTTCGTCGAGGATGGAAAGCATGGGCTGCAGCACGGCCATCTGCAGAATTTCGTTGCGCTTCTTTTCGCCGCCGGAGAACCCGGCGTTGACCGAGCGGTTGAGCATGCTCGGATCCATGTCGACGAGCTTGAGCTTCTCTTCGACGAGATCGAGGAATTCCATGGGGTCGGCCTCGTCGAGTCCCTTGGACTTCCGGATTTCGTTGTAGGCGGCACGCAGGAAGTACGCGTTGGTCACGCCCGGGATTTCGACGGGATACTGGAAGGCCAGGAAGACGCCGTGCTGCGCGCGCACTTCGGCATCCATCTCGAGTAGGTTCTCGCCGTTGTAGAGCACCTCACCGCCGGTGATCTCGTAGGCGGGGTGACCGGCGAGGACCTGCGCCAGCGTGCTCTTGCCAGAGCCATTGGGCCCCATGACGGCATGCACTTCGCCCGCGTTGACGGTGAGCGAAATCCCCTTGAGAATGGCCTTGCCGTCGATGGACGCGTGGAGGTCGTTGATCTGCAGCATATATCTGGTGTACGAAAGTGAAGTGTGTACGCAGGACGTGGCGAGTGTTCAGTCTGAGTTGCCGGTCCTCAGGTCAACTCCCGAGTGTGAAGTCGCACTGAGAACCGGATACTTCCACTGACCACTGAAAGCTTCGACTGACTACTTGAAACTTGGAACGGGCGATCAGCCCACCGACCCCTCGAGCGTAATGCCGAGCAGCTGCTGCGCTTCGAGCGCAAACTCCATGGGCAGCTCCTTGAACACTTCCTTGCAGAAGCCGCTCACGATCATCGACACGGCCTGTTCGGCATCGAGCCCGCGCGCCTTGAGGTAGAAGATCTGATCTTCACCGATCTTCGACGTCGACGCTTCGTGCTCGAGCGTGGCGCTGTTGTTCCCCACTTCGACATACGGGAACGTGTGGGCGCCACAGGCATTGCCCACCAGCATCGAGTCGCACTGCGTGTAGTTGCGTGCGCCCTCGGCCTTCGGGAGAATCTGCACCTTGCCGCGATAGCTGTTCTGTCCCTTCATCGCGGAGATGCCCTTCGACACGATGGTGGACTTCGTATTGCGGCCGATGTGGATCATCTTCGTGCCCGTATCGGCCTGCTGCCGCTTGCTGGCAACCGCCACCGAGTAGAACTCGCCGACGCTGTTGTCACCCTGCAAAATCACGCTCGGGTACTTCCACGTGATGGCGGAGCCGGTTTCCACCTGCGTCCACGACACCTTCGCGTTGGTCATCGCCTTCGCGCGCTTGGTGACGAAGTTGTAGATGCCACCCACACCGTGCTCGTCGCCGGCGTACCAGTTCTGGACGGTGCTGTACTTCACCGTGGCGTTGTCGAGGGCCACGATTTCGACGACGGCGGCGTGCAGCTGGTTGGTGTCGCGCTTGGGCGCGGTACACCCTTCGAGATAGCTTACCTGCGAGCCTTCGTCCGCCACAATGAGCGTGCGCTCGAACTGCCCCGTTTCCGCAGCGTTGATGCGGAAATACGTGGACAGCTCCATGGGGCACTTCACCCCCTTGGGGATGTAGCAGAACGAGCCGTCGGAAAAGACGGCGCTGTTGAGCGCGGCAAAGAAGTTGTCGCTGTACGGCACGACGGAGCCGAGGTACTTCTGGACCAGCTCCGGGTGTTCGCGAACGGCTTCGCCGAACGACATGAACACGATGCCGTGCTTGCCCAGCTCTTCCTTGTACGTCGTGCCGACGGAGACGGAGTCGAACACCGCGTCGACGGCCACGTTGTTGAGGCGCTTCTGCTCGGTGAGCGAAATACCGAGCTTCTTGTACGTTTCGAGCAGGGCAGGGTCGACATCCTCGAGCGAGGCGAGCGGCTTCACCGACTTGGGCGCGCTGTAGTACGACGCCGCCTGGTAGTCGATGGGCGGATACTGCACATTGGCCCAGTGCGGCTCCTTCATGGTCTGCCAGCGACGGAACGCCTTGAGGCGCCAGTCGAGCAGCCATTCCGGCTCCTGCTTCTTGGCTGAAATGAAGCGGACCGTGTCTTCGGTCAGCCCCGGCGGCAGCGTTTCGGTTTCGATATCCGTGCTGAAGCCGTACTGGTACTCGCGATTGACCAGTTGCTCGATGGTCGAACTCATGCCTGCTCCTGTTTCACCGTTGCAAGGTGACCTGACACGCCATATTCACAGTGGCCGCAGCCGCCCAGTCGATGCGCACTGCGCACCAGCGGAACGCCCAACAGCCGCTCAACGAACTTCGCCTCGACCGTACACGCCTCCGGAAAGCGCTCGGCGATTTCCCGGACGGCACAGTTATGAATGCGCAACGTGAGTGTTGGAGTTGCCTCCAATTCACCCGCCGCCAACGCATTGCCTTCGTCCAGCATCGCCGCCGGCTCCACGCGCACCGCTTCGGCCATGTAGCCTTTGGCGGTGAGCAGTTCGGCCACGAGCGGCACCCGCTCATCGAGCGGGAGCGCTTCGAGCACCGGGCCGGCTTCCTCGGCCAGCCGGCGCCACTCGGCTTCGAGGACCGCCTCCACCGCCTGATCGCCCGTTTGCGCCCGCAAGGCGTCGAGCGCCGTGGCGAGCACGTGGACGTACGACCGCGGGAAGAGCGCTTCACCGGCGGGCGTTAGCGAAAAGGCGTAGACCGGCGCCCCAACCCCGCGCACATCACGCTGGTAGCGCACCAATCCATCCTCCTCGAGGGCCTTCAGGTGGCGACGGAGCGCGTTCGCCGTGAGGCCGAACTGCCCGCCGAGCTCCTGAGCCGTCAGCGGTTGCGCTTTCTTGAGCGCCACCAGCAACTCGGCCCGGACTCCCCGAAATCCTCCTAACGCCCCGACGACGTCCTCCATGCCGACACTATAACTCGGCATTAGCCTGTTCGTCAACGAAACTGTTCACGAATAGGACCGGCAGGACCAATTGCGCGAGGCGGAGAGAATTTCTAGTGTTCGGAATGTACTGGCCGCGGCCTCAGAACCGCGTGTTGCAGTTTCGCGTTTTGCCTTCTCGTTGTACTCTTTGCATTGTCGTCCGGACCGGACGTTGCGCCTGGTCCACGAATGCCGGAGTGGCGCGTTGTCGGGGCTATGGCAGCCTCTTCTCTCCTCTGTTCCGGTACGTCCCTTCCTTGAAGGTGTGTGGTAGTGCGTCTTTCTGTATCAGTTGCCATCGTCGTGTTGCTGCTGGGATTGTTCGCGCTCGCGCGTGCCTCCCGGATCAATCGTCAGTCCATCGAACGGGATGGGCTGTCGCGGTTTCGTGATGCGTTCCATGGCCGATTCCCCGAGATTCTGCTGGCTCAGGTGTACGGCTATCTGGCCGAGCGTCACGGGGTGCAGGAGCCGCACTACACCGTGAATCCGGCGGACGACTTGCAGCGGGAGTACGGCTTGGTCGACCTCGACCTCGAGGACGCGGTGCTCGTCATTGCCGACCGGGCTGGTGCTCGCCTGCCGCGTGCGCAGGAACTCGATGGTCTCAAGAGTTCGGTGCGCACCGTCGAAGATCTGCTGCGTTTCCTCGAGCAGTATCTCCGTCCGGAAGTGGTCAAAGGGTGACCGGCGTCTGCGGGCAGCGACGTCTCCTGCTCGTGGCCGCGATCCTGTTGTGCTCCGCCTGCTCCCGCGGCCGCCCGGAGCCTGAGCCGGTCCCCGTCGCTGCGGCCCCTGGTGTGCCGCGCGAGATCGGTGTGGTGCCGGCGCATGCGGGCCCACGAAGCGAGTCAGTGACCGACGCCGACCTGACACGGCTCTGGGAGCGCCAGCTGATGGTGCCGGTGGAGGGGTTCACCGCGCGCTCGCTGCGGGACAACTACATGGCGGGGCGGGCCAACGGCAAGATCCACGGGGCACTCGATATTCTCGCCCCCCGCTCGACGCCCGTATTGGCTGCGGCCGACCAGGTCATTGGCCGGATGTTCGAGGGGCCGATTGGCGGGATCGTGATCTACGCCTACGACGACGAGGAGCAGTTCGTGTACTACTACGCGCACCTCGAGCGGTACCGGCGGGGGCTCGCCGTGGGTGACCGAGTCGCGAAGGGCTCCGTCATCGGCTACGTTGGGACGACGGGGAATGCGCCACCGATCACCCCGCATTTGCACTTTCAGGTGATGAAGCGGGGGCGCGGGCGCGCCTGGTGGGACGGCCCCCCGATCAATCCGTATTCGTTTTTCGCACTCGACGGGGTTCGTCCATGAGCATGACCGGTAAGGAGCGCGCCGAGCTGCGTTCCGAGGCACACCATCTCGACGTGCTCGTGCACATCGGCCATTCCGGCTTGACGCCGACGCTGCTCCAGAGCCTGGACGACGTGTTGCGCACCAAAGAGCTGGTCAAGGTGCAGGTGGCCAAGGCCGGTGAGCTCAGCGCCAAGGAAGCGGCCAACGCCGCCGCCGAAGAGATGGGCGCTGAGGTCATTCAGGTGATTGGCCGAACCTTTACGCTGTTCCGCGAAAACCCCGAGCTGAAAAAGAAGGGCGATCTGCCCCCATGGAAACGCTGACGGGTTCGGCACCTTTGCCGCTTGTCGCACGTTGCTGCTGTAGTATCTTCCGCCATTCGAGCGCTACCCTCATTTCGGTCGGTCCGACCCGAGCTTCGTCACATGCCCTACGTCATTACTGAAGCCTGCATTTCCGTGAAGGACAAGTCGTGCGTGGACGTCTGCCCCGTAGACTGCATCTACGAGGGCGAAGACCAGCTGTACATCCACCCCGACGAGTGCATCGACTGCGGCGCCTGCGAGCCCGAGTGCCCGGTAACGGCCATCTTCCCCGAAGAAGACGTGCCCGTGCAGCTCAAGAGCTTCATTGGCAAGAACAAGGACGTCTTCAACGGTGGCAATCCGCCGGGACGGCCGACCCGGTAAAGCGGGAACTGCTACTGCGGTTCGGGTTTGGAACTGCCACTGCGGTTGATGGACTGCCACTGCGGTTCTGGACTGCCCCTGCAGTTGAGGAACACCGCAGTTTGGGTGGAAAAGGAAGACGCCGACCGGCTTTGCCGGATCGGCGTTTCTCTTGGTGGTTGGGAAACCGCCACCGCTGTGGCTGTAAGTTCAACCACCAAAAAACGCCGATCCGGCAAAGCCGGTCGGCGTTTTCCATAGCAACCCCAACCGCAGTGCTCCTCAACTGCTGTAGCAGTCCAGAACCGCAGTGGCAGTCCATCAACCGCAGTAGCAGCTCAAACCCGAACCGCAGTAGCAGTCCAAAACCGCAGTAGAGTTTACAGCGTCCCCTTGTACCAGAACGCCCCAATCAAGACCACATACTGCAGGATCGTAGAGCGCTCGCTCCAGATCGCTTCCTTCCAATCGTGCTGCCCTTCGGTGGCGCCGGCGGGCGGCCGGCCGAACCAGCGCGGCGTGCGCGCCTTGTAGTCCAGATACTCCTGGCCGAAGATCGACTCCAGCACCCCTTCTTCGTAGCGCACGATGAGCGTGTACTCGATGGCGAAGATCACGATCGCCACCGGGATGAACCAGAAGACGCCGCTCACCACCGTGAAGCCGATCCACGCGAGGAAGTTGCCCACGTAGAGCGGGTTGCGGCACCACGCGAACGCGCCGTAGGTGACCAGGCGCTGCACGTCGCGCGAGCGACGGCGCGTGACCGTGCCTGCGGCGGCGACACCGGCGGTGCGGATGAGCTCACCGAGGGCGACGATCAGCAGGCCAATCGTCCACGTCATCGACGTTTGCACCCCGGGGAGGAGCAGGGGGGCCGCCAGAAAGGGGACCGGGAGCCAGCCGCGGTTCTTGAACAGCACCTGCCCGATGCGGGCAGCGGTTGTACGTTCGGCTTCGGAGATTACAGGCGCGGCGGCGTTATCGGTCATTCCAGCGTGGAAAGAAAGTCGGAGAGGGCGTGCGTGGTGGCGGCGGGCCGTTCGAGACAGGGCACGTGGCCGGCGCCGGCGATGATGTCGAGTCGCACGCGCGCTGCGGAAGGTAATGCTTCCGCGATCGCGCGCGCCTCCTTGATGGGGGTCAAGGCATCGTCCTCCCCAACCATCACCAGGGACGGAACGCTAACCGATTTCAACGTGTCGCGTGAGTCTGGCCGGTCCCGTAGTGCCTGCAACGCCCCGATCACGCCGGCGGCCGACTGCCGGCCCATCATTGCCCGCAGCGACGCCACCACTTCGGGGCGCCGCTCCCGCGTCATCGATCCCACCATCCCCGTGATCTGCGCGTCGGCAATCACGCGGGTCCCGTCCCGCTTCACGAGCGCGATGAGTTCGTCACGGCGCGTCTTCCCCTCCTCGGTGTCGGGGCCCGCCTTGGTATCGCAGAACACCAGTGCCCGCACCCGCTCCGGGTGCCGCCGCCACATCGCCATCGCGATGTAGCCGCCCATCGACAACCCGCAGATGACCGCCTGCTCCAGCTGCAACCAGTCGAGTAGCGCCGCCACATCGTCGGCGTACTGGTCCATCGAGTACGGACCGTGCGTCGACGAATGCCCGAAGCCGCGAATGTCCGGCACGATGCAGCGGGCCTGCGGCGAGAGCGCCACCCGCTGCGACGCCCACAACGTGCGGTCGTGCGGAAAGCCGTGCAGGAACAGCAGCGGCGGGCCGTCCCCCTGATCGTCATAGCCAATCTGAAAGCCGGGAAGCTGCGCGATCATGACGGCGAATCCGCCGGCCCACGATTCGCCTCGCCCATCACCACGTCCGGCGTCACCTCGGCCCGCATGAGATCCCGCTGTGACTCGTGGCGTTTCACCAGCGCCTTCTCGCGCGCATTCTCACGCTCCGCCATCATGCGCACCGGTACCAGCACCGCCGCCGTCAGCGGTACCGCGATCATGAGCCCCAGAAAGCCGAAAACCAGGGTCATCAGCGTCTGCGACACGAGGGTGATCGCGGGTGGCAGGTCCATTTCGCCCCGCATGAGATACGGGATGAGCAGGTTGTTCTCGAGGAATTGAATGCCCCAGTACGCAATCACGACCGCGAGCGCCTTCTCGGGCGAGTCGACGAACGCCATGAGCACGGCCGGTACGGCGCTCAGAATGGGGCCCACCGTGGGAATGAACTCCAGCAGACCGGCAATGAACCCCAGCGCGAACGCCGCCTTGACCCCGAGGAGCATCAGGACGGTGAAGCTCACCGTGCCGATGACGAGCATGGCGACGAGCTGCGTGACCAGCCACTTGCGCAGCACTGTCGAGATCTCGTCGAGCACGATGCGCATCTGCGCCCGCGAACTGGCTGGGACCACCGACAGCATCCACCCGCGGTACACTTCGGGCTCGGCGCCGATGTACATGGCGAGGAAGACCAGGAGTACAAACGCCGCAAAGGCCGCCAGCGTGTTCGAGACGAACGAAAAGAGGTATTGGGCCGCGTTGCCGATCCCCTCGCCCAGGCGGCGCTTGATCGCCGCAGTGGGCGACTCGGGCTGGGCGGCAGGCACGGCACCGGCGGTGGACTTCGAACCGGCCGCTGCACCCGCTGCCGGAGCTCCGGACAGCTGACCGGCCACGGCGGGATCCCCGCCCGCCGCCCCGCCCGCCGCCGAATCGATCGTCTGCGCCGTCCCGGCCGCCGACGAGATGAGCGAGCCCAGCAGGCCGCCACGCTTGCTGTCAATCCAGGTCTGCGCCTTGTCGACGGCCGCCGGAAACTCCTGCTGCAGCACCTTCCCCTGACTCACGAGCGTCGGCGCGGTGAGCGCCAGCACGCCGCCGATGGCGCCAAGGGTGCCGAGGACGATAACCGCCGAGGCAATGCCCCGGCGAATGCGGAACCGCTCGAGGTAGTCGACGCCGCGCGCCACCGCGATCCCGAAGAGCGTGGCCAGAAACACCAGAATGACCAACGCGTGGACCGACCAGAGCAGCTGCAGGCCGAACCAGACCATCAATACCGCAAAGGCGGCCCGGGTCAGGTCCGCGCTGCGCCACCCTCGGCGCTCGGGGCCCAGCGGGTCTGGGAGCAAAGTCTCGTCAATATTGGTCATGGTCCCGAAACTACCCGTCGTTGTAGCTTACAGACAGACATGTCTTCCCTTTCCGCTCCACTCTATCTCGACACGGCCGACGCCGTTGATCGCTTTCTGTCCGGTCTCACCGGCGTGCGCACGATCGCGCTCGATACGGAAGGCGCGAGCTTTCATCGCTTCGTCGATCGAATCTATCTGCTCCAACTCTCCACCGAACACCACGAAGCGGTGATCGATCCGTTGCCGATCGGCACGCCCGAAAGACTCGGTGCGCTGCTCGAAGATCGCGATGTCGAGGTGGTGTTGCACGATGCCGACTACGACCTGCGTCTGTTGCATCAGGACTATGGATGGCGTGTCACGCATCTGTTCGACACGCGGGTGGCCGCGCAGTTGCTGGGCATCAAGGCGTTCGGATTGGCCGCGCTGCTCGATCAGTATTTCGGCATGAAGCTCGACAAGAAACATCAACGCGCCGACTGGAGCATGCGACCACTTACGGCCGACATGCTCGACTACGCTGCGCAAGACACACGCCACCTGCTCGGACTGCGCGACCGGTTGCACGCAGAGCTTGAGAAACATGGACGCTGGCACTGGGCGCAGGAAGAGTTCGCGCGCGCCGAGGGCACGAGGTGGGATAACGACGGCACCGATCAGGGGTTTCTCAAGCTCAAGGGCGCGCGTGACCTTACCCGTCGTGAACTGGCGCGGTTGCGTGAACTCGTGAAGTGGCGCGATTCCATTGCCGCCGAACTCGATCGCGCCACGTTCCGTGTTGCCGGTAACGAGGTGCTGCTCGATCTCGCAAAGGTGGCGCCTACGTCACGCGAGGCCTTGTTCGGGGTGAAGGGCTTCCCGCGCGGCATGAACGACGCGCGCGCCGCCGAAGCGCTGCAGGCCGTCCTCCGCGGCAACGCCGTGGCCGAAGCCGACTTGCCGCGATTCCCCAAGAGTGCGCGCTGGGACAAGGATCCGGATTTCGACGACCGGGTGTCGCGCCTCAAGACCGTGCGCGACGGCGTCGCCGCCAAGCTCGACCTCGATCCCGGCGTGCTCTGCTCGCGCGATCGTATGGAGCTCGTGGCGCGTCGCAAGCCGCGTCATGTAGATGACCTCAACAGCATCCCCGAGCTCCGGAAGTGGCAGATCGAGGTCCTTGGCGCGCAGTTCGTCAAAACGCTGGCGAGTTTTCCGGCGGACGACTCGCCGTACAAGCCGGACTGAACACCCAACGGTGTCGCGCTGGCGCCACAATCCTGTCGCCGGCGCTCCGCCTGTTGTGTGGTGCTGCTGCACACCATGGCGAGACATCCGGCGCCGTGAGCCGTTGAATGCGTTCGGTAAATCCTTGCAATGAATGGTGTTGCGTCATTTCTTTCAGGCGCGTTTCAGGCGGCGTCCCAGCCACCGCTGAGCGGCACACGAGGTGCATACCCAAAGGGCACATCGTAGTTGTTCCTCCTACCAGGTGCCGTCGAATGAGCCTTTCCCGCCTCTCCGCGTCCAGCAGCACGATCCTTCAGGATCTCGTCGTCCGTCGATACCTCGGCATTGCCGTGGCCGCGACGGCGCTGGACTTGATGACGAAGGAAGCGGCCGTACGCCTGCTGGGGAACACTGGCTTCGTCACCATCACCGACCGGCTGTCCTTTACGCTGGTGTGGAACACCGGGACGGCGGGTGGCCTGATGTTGGGCCCGGGGACGTGGTTGCTGAACGTGCTCATGACGGTGCTGGCGCTCGGATTGGTGTTGTCGGTGGTGCGTCCCATGGCGGCGGTCGACCCTCGGGCGACGATGGCGATGGGGCTCGTGAGCGGCGGCGCGATCGGCAATCTGCTGAGCATGGTGGCGGGCCCTCACGGCGTGGCCGACTTCATCGGCGTGCGCCTCACCGAAGACACGACCATGGTGGCCAACGTCGCCGACTTGTTCCTCTGGAGCGGTTCGCTCCTGCTCGTGCCGGTGGGGATGACGCTCTACCGCCTGGCGAAGTTGGAGCGGGCGCAGCGCGCCGTACCGAACTCGAAGGCGAAGCTGGCCTGAGCGGCCGTCGGTTACGGCGCACGAGAAAAGGGGACCGGCATACCGGTCCCCTTTGTCGTGTTCCTGACGTGCTGGCTGATGGCGCCAGTCGCTGCGTCAGAAGCCCATGTACGCGCGGACACGCGGCTCGATGCGTTCGGGCGTCCAGGGTGGCGACCAGACGAGATTCATCTGCACGTCGGTCACACCGGCGAGCGTGCGCAGCTGCTGCTCCGCCTCGCCCATGATTTCCGGCCCTGACGGACAGCCGGGCGACGTGAGGCTCATGTCGACACGAACAACGCTGTCGTTGACGGTGATGTCGTAGATGAGCCCGAGGTCGACAATGTTGAGGTTGAGCTCAGGGTCCTTGACCCGACGCAGCACCAGTCGCGCCTGATCGGCAGACACCGCACCGCCGGTCTGTTGTTCTGCCTGCTCGGCCTGTTCGGCCTGTTCGGCCGCAGGCGCGGGCTCGCTCTGGGGGGCTTCAGTTGCTTCGTCCATGACCATGTCCGTGCCGGAGTTCATGCAGAACTATAGCCATGGGGGCAATGGGTAGTGCCCTACTCGGGATTGCTACCGGGACGTTTTCCTGGCCGTACCCTTCTTGGCCGTCGGCTTCTTCGTCGAGCTCTTCTTGGCGCTGACCTTGGTCGACTTCTTGGCGCTGGTCTTCACGGTCGTCTTGCCCGACGCCTTCTTCGCGCTGCGCGTCTTGTTGGCCGACGACGCTTTTTTCGCGCTGCGCGACTTGGTGGCGGAGGCGCGCTTGGCCGCCGCCCGTTTGGCCGCCGCGGCCTTCCGACGGGCCGCCGCGCTGCTGGCGCGTCGCGATTTCAGGGGGCGGTTCCAGTCCTGCGCCAAGTCGGCGCGGAAGCTGGCCGGCATGGCACGCACGCCGTCGGGATCGTCCATGACCGCGAGCACGGCGGCGTCGGCCAGGTCGTTTCGCACATCGGCGATGACCTTGCTGGGACGGCGCGCGCGGGCGGCGTGCACCCGGTTGGTGAGCAGAATGACGAACATCTGCCGGTCGGGGTCGATCCAGAGCGACGTGCCGGTAAAGCCGGTGTGGCCGAAGGCGCGCTCCGACATGAACTGGCCGCACCCCGCGCCGCCGGCGCAGGTGTCCCAGCCCAGTGCACGATGGCCGGCGGCGCGGCGCGTGAACAGCTGCACCGTGCTGTCGGCAATGACACGCACCCCGTTGTAGACGCCGCCGTCGAGGAGCATCTGGGCAAAGACCGACAGGTCGGACGCCGTACTGAAGAGTCCCGCGTGACCGGCGATGCCTCCCAACGCGTACGCATTTTCGTCGTGCACTTCACCCCGCAGCGGATATCCGCGCGGCGGCGCGATTTCGGTAGGGGCGGTGCGCATGACATCCATATCCGACACCCGATAGCGGGTGTCGTTCATGCCGAGCTTCTGGAAGACGGCCTTCTGGAGCAGCGTTTCGAGCGTTTGTCCGCTCACCGCTTCGGCAATGAAGCCCATGAGGTCGGCGCCGAGATCGGAATACTCGTAGCAGGTGCCGGGCGTGCAGTTGATGGGGGAGGCGAGCACCGCGTCGCGCGCCTCAGCCGGTGTTTGGGCCATGCGCCACAGCTCGCGCCCAGCCGACAGGCCGGCGCGGTGGGTGAGCAGGTGCCGCACGGTGACCTGATCGCGCAGTCCGCCCGAGAACGTGGGGAGGTAGCGCGAGACCCTGGCGTCGAGCTCGAGATCCCCGCGGTCGTAGAGCACCATGAGCGCGGTGGTCGTGGCGACGACCTTGGTGAGCGACGCGAGGTCGTAGATGCTTTCGGAGGCCGATACGCGCGTCTTGCGCGTCCAGTCGAGGGTGCCGAACCCCCGCGACCAGACGGCGTAGCCTTTGCGGCCGACGACGACGGAGGCGCCGGGATACCCGCCGGCGTCAACCCCGCGCTGGACCACGCGATCGATGGTGCCAAGCCGTTCAGCCGACATACCCACAGCAGCGGGCTCCCTCTCGGGGAGTCCGCTCGACATGGGCAGCGCAACGCGGGTGACATCCGCGACGGCAATGGCGAGGGCGGTGAGCAGAAGCACCAGAACGATCCGGCCGGAGATAGCGCACGAGGACAGCTCCCACCGACTCACGGTGCCGGTGGGGTAACTGTGCCCCTTCGTCATCTAAGGCGACAGGGGACAGGCGTCAATACCCTCGACTCCTTGAATGGTCCGATCGCAACCGGCGGGTCGTGGGTGGGGTCGGGGGGGAGGTCTGGGTACGGCCACGACAGTCGGGGCACTGCCACGGCAGTCGGGGCACTGCCACGACAGTCGGGGTCTACCAGCGGTCGAGGTCTCCGTCGGGTCTCGCGCGGCGCGGCGCTGGCGCGTCGGGGTCGGGGCTCAAATGTCGGGGCTGCCCCGACCCCGACCCCGACATTTGAGCCCCGACCCCGACCCCGACCCCGACCCCGACCCCGACCCCGACCCCGACCCCGACCCCGACCCCGACCCCGACCCCGACCCCGACGCGCCAGCGCAGCGCCGCGCCCGACCCGACCGGGACCTCGACTGTTTATCGACCCCGACTGTCGTGGCAGTGCCCCGACTGTGGTAGCTGTGCCCCGACTGTGGTGGCTGTACCCCGACCCCCCAAAGACCCCGACCACCGCAGGCAACCGTCCGCACCCCAAGCGTGACAAATTGAGCAAGCATGATGGAAACTGACGCCGCCATAGTGAGACGGGCGATCGACGGCGACGAGCGCGCCATGCGGCTGCTGTGGAATCAGCATGCCCCGCATGTGGACGCCGTCGTCCGTCGCCTCGCCGGGGATCCCGACCTCGCCGAGGATATCGCGCAGGAGGTCTGGATCCAGATCTTTCGCGCCCTCCCGTCATGGCGTGGCGACGCGAAGTTCAGCACGTGGATTCACCGCGTGGCAATCAACCGCACGCTCAACGCGCTCCGCAGCGTGAAGCGTCTCGCGGCCACCGAGACCGCCATCGAAGAAGACTCCGCCGTGGTCGAGCAGGACGCCGAGCGCAGCATGCTCGCGCAGAGCATTGCGGCCGCCGCGCAGCAGCTCTCGCCTGGCGCGCGCACCGTCTTTCTGCTGCACGATGTGGAAGGCTATACGCACGAAGAAATCGCGGAGGCGCTTGGCATCACGGCCGGCGGCTCCAAGTCGCAACTGTTCAAGGCCCGGGCGAAGCTGCGCCGGTTGCTCGCCCCGTTGGGGGAATCGCTGTCGCTCAACACCGGTCAGGATCGGAGCTATGAAGGTGGATACGCAGGTGGATATGCAGCCCAGTAACGCGCACCTCGACCTCGAACGGCTGGCGGCGTTCGACGCGCTGCCGTTCAACGCCGAGGAACTCGCGCATCTCGCGTCGTGTGCGGCGTGCCGCGCCGAGCGTGATGCGGTGGCGTCGGTCGTGTCGCTGGCGAGCGCGTGGGGCCAGTCGGCGCCGAACGCCGAGGTGCCGAGACTCGTGGAGTGGGAGCAGATCGCGGCCGGGTTGCGTGGTGACGTCAGCGCGTCCACGGTGACGACGCCCGCCGATCGCGTCACACCGGCACGCGCCACGGCCGCGCCCCGTCGCGCGTTCGCCCCGTTCCTGCGCCGGGCGGCTGCCGCCCTCATGCTCATCTCCGGCGGTGCGGTGGCCGGGCGCCTCAGTGGCGGCCTGTCGTCGGCCGATACGGCGGCCATTGCCGCCGCGCTTGGCGCCGAGCCGTCGGCGACACTGACCGATGTCGCCAGCGGCATCGGCGCGCGCGCCGTCGCCTTTGGCAACGAACCGGATTTCCGCACGGTCGACGAAGCCACCGGTGTTCTCTTTCGCGCCCAACGCGACTACGAGCGCGCGTCACTCTGGCTTGCGTCCAACGATACCACCGCGCGCGACTCCGAAGTGTATCGCACCCGCCTCGCGGCACTCGATCAGATGATGGCCGCCTCGCGGGCCGCGCTCCGCGACGCCCCGCAGGACCCCGTGTTGAACCACTACTATCTCGCCGCCTACACCGCGCGCGAGGCCACACTGCAGGCGCTCGGCGGCGCGCTGCCCGTGGACAAGATCATCGAGCGGTACTGAATCATGCACGCACGAATCAGCAAGCCATCATGGCGTGTCTGCGCGGCCGTCGGGGTGATCGCGACGAGCGTGTGGAGTGCGCACGCGGACGCGCAAACCGCTGTCTCCACGTCGCGTCCGCGCATGCCGAGCAAGCGCATCGTCAGCAGCGCGAACGCCGGGAGCGCGACAAACGTGTGCCTCGAACTCGAATCGTCGCCGTCGATGTTGGTGAATGCGCCCGAAGGGTTGGCGCTGCTCCGGCTCAAGCGCGAACTCGAAAGTGCGGCGCTCACGCTCGAACAGCTGCGCGGCCTCGAAGGCCATCAGGTGCAGCGCATTTCGCAGGTACAGCGCGGCGTTGATTCACTCATGCAGGTGGTGGTGCGCTTCACGCGTGAGGAAGCCGGCAACGGTGCACCGCGACGCCTGTTCATTGCCATCGACACGGCGATGCGCGTGCAGACGCCCGACATCAGCAAGTTCATCCGGTCGCTGCAACCGCAGGTCGCCGCATTCGCCGGCGAAGCCGAAGCGTCGCTGCCCAACGGCGTCACGGCGCCGTCGGGGTACATGGGGCTGTCGCTCTCCGGCGCGCAGATTCGCATCGTGACGCCCGATGGCGTCATGACGAGCCACTGTGAGTATCCCGTGGTCGAAACGGTGGATATCGGATCGCCCGCCGGACGCGCCGGACTCGGGGCCGGCGACACGCTGATCGCCTATAACGGACGCGACGTGACGCACGCGGCGGTGAACTACGCGGAGCTCATTACGGCCGGCAACACAGTGCGGCTGCGTATCCGTCGCGCCGGCAAGCCGCGCGATGTCCCCGTGACGGTGGCACCGCGTCCGCAGGAAGTGCGGGCGCTCATGCTCTCGCGCGTGCAGCCCGGCGGGGCGCCGGCCATGCCCGTGCCGCCCACGATGAACATGTTCAGCGGCAGTGGGGTCCTCGTGCTCGCGGGCGCGCAGTTCGCGACCATCGACGACGAGTTCGCCGAAAGCCTCGGCCTCGAGCCCGGCGTCCTGGTGTTGCGGGTGCCCGCCGGCACGCCAGCCGCCGACGCCGGCCTGCGCTCTGGCGAAGTCGTGCGGTCGGTGAACGGCACGCCGGTGCGCGATGTCGTGGCGTTGCGGCGCGTAATGTATGCGGCGCGCGAAGCGCGACTGCTGGTGCAGAACAAGAGCGGCGCGACCCGCACCGTGGTCCTGACGCTGCGCTGAGTCCCAGCACCGCCGAGCGCGCACCGCACACGCACGCGGCGGTGGCGCACTCAGCGCTTGAGCGACCCCGCCGGGACGGCGTACACCAGGCGCACCGTCGCCTTGTCCGCCTCGCTCAGTTCACGCACGCGCACCCGCGCCGACATGATGTTCTCGGTGTCGCGCGTGTGGTCGAGCCCCAGCAGGTGTCCGACTTCGTGCAGCGCGATCGCGCGCATCTGCGGCGCCGTAATGCTGCCGCCGTTGGGATGTGTGACCGCGAGCTGAATGTCGCTCGAGAGCAACCAGTGGGCGCCATCGCGGCTCCACACCGTCTTGCCGCTGATACCGCTGGCAAAGGTGCTCACGAAGCGCACGTGAATGTCGGCCGTGGCCGAATCGCGCACGAACGTGAAACGCACCGGAATACGCGCCCCCACCCACGCGTCGAACGCATCGCGCACGGCGGGCAGGAAGTCCGGGTTCCACATCTCCAGTGCCGTTCCTTCGCCCACGAACACGCGCAGCGGACGCGTCACCCGATCTGGCCAACGTGAAATCGCGGAGTCGCGGGCGACAAGGAGCTCGTCGATGTAGGTGCCGCTCATGCCACTCACAATGCGCCGGCGCCTGTCGTCGGTGTTGCCGGCGCTCCGCGAACTCCCCGCCGCATCGGCGACCAGGCGCTCTTCACTGTGTGGTACGGCCGCCCGTGATGCCGCAGACGGCGTACGGGCCAGGCGTGCAGGCAGCATGCTTGCGCGCGACGGACGTCCCACAATCGTACCACTCGCTTCGTCGCGCACCGCGTTGCTACGTGCACCGATCGTCTGGCCGCCAATGAAACAGGCGAGGCCAACGACACAACAGGCGAGCAAGGTTTCGGCGGTCTTCATGAAGGCGCACGATCAGGAAGCCGGTGCGCCCTCCGAGAGGAAGGCCTGCACCGCGGCAAAGAACGCATCGGGGGCTTCCCAGAAGGGATTGTGTCCAACGCCATCGATGGGGACCAGACGCGCGTGCGTCAGGCACTCCGTCGTACGGGCCGCCTCCGACAGCGGCAGGATGTCTGCCGCACCATGGACGACGAGCGTCGGCACGATGAGGTCACGCAACCGGTCGCGCCAATCGTAGCCGTCGCGGCGCAGTCGCGCGGCGACGTGCGCCCCCGTCACACTGTCACCCCGCGGCGGACGCACGCTGCGGGCGAACTCCTGATCCGCAAACCACGCGGGGAAATACGCCTGCGCGTAGTCGGCGTGTTGCGCCACATCGGGCACGTGCAGCGTCGCCGGATCGATCGCCGCCAGCGGTGCCCGCGCGTCGCCCGTGAGGCGTGCCAATGCGGCGTCATGCAGGGGTGGTAGCCATTCGCCGGACACACCTACGGCGTTCACCAAGACGAGCCGTCGCACGGCGTGCGGGTCGCGTGCGACATCGAGCGCGGTGGAGAGCATGGCAATGCCGCCGCCCCAGGAGTGGCCCAGGACATCCCACTGCGCAATGCCCATGGCCTCGCGCAACGCGGGAACATCGCCCGCGTCGAACTCAATGCGAGAAGCGTGCACGCCCGGTGGTGTGGACGACGCCCCACGGCCGCGCTGATCGTAGAAAATCAGCGGGCGATGTTGCGCGAGCGGTGCGAGCGCGGGCCAAAGCAGACGGTGATCGAAGAGCAGGCCGCCGTTGATGCACAGCAAGGGCAACGCATCACCAACGGGCGGGGTGCGATACACGGCGAATGTGAGTCCGCGCGCCTGCACGGCCAGCCGCTCGAGCGGAGGCCGTGCCGGTTGCGTGCGACGGAAGGCGAGATACCGCGACAGGGAGGGCGATGACACGCCGGTCCGTCCCGTCGCCGTCAGGGGAAGATGCCCATGTCCATGTACGATTGCGCCACCTTGTCGATCGCGCTCACCATGGCGGCCGTCCGCAGCGTGACGGTGGAATCCCCAATGCGACGATGCACCTCGGCGAGCTGCCGGTACGCGACGATCATCGACTCGGCCAGACCACTCGCCACGAGGTCTTCTTCGTCGGCACCTTCGGTGAGGGCGAGCGACTCGGCATCGGTGAAGCGCGTGCCGGTCTTCTCTTCGATCGCGCGCAGCAGCTTGCGCAGCGTTTCCTCTTCGTGCCGCTTCTGCATGCGGCCGAAGCGCACGTGTGAGAGATTCTTGAGCCACTCGAAGTACGACACGATCACACCGCCGGCGTTCAGCCACACATCGGGCAACACGAGCAGGCCGCGCTCGGCGAAGATGGCTTCGGCTTCCGGTGTGCTGGGGCCGTTCGCCGCTTCGGCAATGATGCGGGCCTGAATGCGCGGCGCGTTGTCGGCGGTGAGCTGGTGCTCGAGTGCTGCGGGCACGAGAATGTCGCACGGCCGCTCGAGCGCCAGCATCGCGTTCGGCAAATCGGTCGCGCCGGGAAAGCCCAGGAGCGAACCATGTTCCTTGCGCCACGCATCGAGCGTCACGATGTCGAGGCCCTGCTCGTTGGCCACGGCGCCGTTGTATTCCGCGACGGCCACGATGTGCGCCCCCGCTTCCTGCAGGAAGCGCGCGGCCCAGTAACCCACGTTGCCGAGCCCCTGCACGATGATGCGCTTCCCTTCGAGACCGCGCGTGAGTCCCAGGCGCTTCATGGCGTCGCCGTCGTCGCACGCTTCGCGAAGGCCGTAGTACACGCCGCGCCCCGTGGCTTCGGTGCGGCCGCGAATACCGCCCTGCGCCAGCGGCTTGGCGGTCACGCAGGCAATCGCGTCGAGTTCCCCGTTGGCCAGCGACGCGTACGTGTCGGCAATCCACGCCATTTCCTTCGACGAGGTGCCATAATCGGGCGCGGGCACGTCGATGCCGGGGCCGATGAAACGCTTGCGTACGAGTTCGAAGGTGTAGCGGCGGGTGATGCGCTCGAGTTCCGCTTCGGAGTACCGACGACGGTCGATCTTGACACCCCCCTTCGCGCCACCGAACGGCACATCGACGATGGCACACTTGTACGTCATGAGGGCGGCCAGCGCCTGCACTTCATCTTCGCTGACGCCGAGCGCGTATCGGATGCCGCCCTTGGTGGGCGACTTGTGCTGCGAGTGTTCGGCGCGCCACGCCTGAATGACTTCGATGGTGCCGTTGTCGCGCCGGATGGGGAAGCTGACGAAATACACCGCATTGCACGCGCGAATCTGCGCGAGCAGCGTTGGGTCGTGTTTGGTATAAGTGGCCGCACGATCGAACGTCGCGTTGACCTGGGCCAGAAAGCTCGTGGACATGGGTCGGGAGCTGAGGTGGGAGCCCGGTGGCACACACAGCGACGGCATCGTCGTCTGGTGACCGGGCCTGAGGGAAAGCTATGGAGTCTTCGTGCAATACACAGGAGGGGCACCGGCCATTCCTGCGCGCCTGCGGTCTGTGTGGCTGCCGTCTGCTGTCTCGGCGTGGAGCCGCGGCATCGCGCCGAGACGGCGGACGGCAGCCACACAGATGGCAGGAACGCAGGAAATGCGGCGGGTCGTTACCACGCCCGCACGTGATCGGCGAATCGTCCCGTGGCAATCAGCTCGTGCAGTTCCTCGCCAAGCACGTTGCTCATGGCGTTTACCTGTTCCCATCGGCGGAACCGCTCGGCGTCGGTGAGCGAGTAAAAATCCTTGCGATCGGGAATCTTGCCGCCGGGCAGCCCCGCAACGAACGCGGCACTCGGTGCCATCAGCAACGTGCGCGACATGTTGCGCGCCCCGGCACGCCGCCACGGCAGCGACTTGTCGAACCACCCCGGTACGATGTGCTCGAAAAAATGCGGAAAGAGCACGAGGCCATCTCCGGGGCCGTAATCGAGATCGAGATGGTAATCGGTGAGGCCACCATCCCAGTGCACACCGGGCGTGTCGGGAATGCGCACACCTTCCAGCAACAACGGAATGGAGCCACTGGCCAGGAGCGCGGCCCGCGCGTTGTTGGTGGTGAGCGCGTGGTGCACTGTGGGCAAATCACGCAGATGCAGAAACGGTGACTCGTCGCCGCTGGTGTGAAAAATCGTGCGCCGCACGTGCAGGGCGAGGGTGCGCCGCGAAATGAGATTGGCCGCAGCCGCAAAGGCGAGCGCGGTGGCCAACACGAGCCGCGCACTGCTTGCCGCGGCGCCGCGCGCTTCGGCGGTGATGACGTGCACCCGAAAACGGTCGTTGTGCACGATGTCGTGCACGCCGCCCTCACCAAGCAGGTGATCGAGACACCGGGTAAGTACGTCGGTCACTTCGCGCGGGCTCGGATTTTTCGTGTACACCTGGTGGTGGATGTACGCGTCGTGCCCGCGGGCGAGTGCGGCCAGCGGATCGCGCTGCGCCAGGCAGGCCATGCGCCAGCTGCCAATGGACGAGCCGATGCACTGCAGCGGCGTTGCGCGCGTCTGCTGCAGAAACGTGCCGAACAGGTAGCGGTCGAGTCCCGCGATGCCGAGCCATTTGGCACCGCCGGAGGCGCCGGGGAGGATGTCGACGTCCTGGGCGCGTAGCCCACGCTCCCTGATGAGGGCGAGCGCCCGTGGGCCGGCGCGCAAGGCGAGTGAACTCGGCATCGGATAAATGTAGACCGAGGGAAGGCGCCGCAATCCCGATTGACATACTCGGGTATTCGATGGTACAATCAGGAATCAACGAGTGAGAAGTATTCTCAACAAAGAAATCCCAGCGCTTTCTGTATGCGACGTCTTCGCCTGATTCTCTTCTGGACCCACTTGGTCGCTGGCGTCGTCGCCGGCGCCGTGGTTCTTATCATGTCGGTCACGGGCGTCCTGTTGACGTACCAGAAGCAGATGACGCTCTGGGCCGACTTGCGGGGCGTCGAGGCGGGGCCGCCGTCATCGGGCGCCGCCCCCCTCAGTGCCGATTCATTGGTGCGTCTGGTGGCATCGCGGTCGAAAAAGACGCCAACGGCGGTAGTCTGGCGTAATGGTGCGTCGATGCCAGTAGAGGTCCAGTTCGGACGTGATGGTCGGCAGTACGTCAGCGTCTATACTGGGGCGGTCGTCGGCACGGGAAGCGCCGGCATGCGGAAGGTGTTCAGTGTGGCCACCGACTGGCACCGCTGGCTCGCGATGACGGACGACGCGCGCAAGACGGGACGTGCCATCACGGGGTGGTCGAACGTGGCGTTCCTCGTGTTGGTGCTCACCGGGATGGTGCTCTGGTGGCCGCGCAACCTCACGTGGACCTCGCTGCGCAGCGTACTCTGGTTCCGCCGGGGAGAGACGGCCAAGGCGCGCGACTTCAATTGGCACAACGTGATCGGGATCTGGAGTGCGCTGCCGCTGGCCGCGATCGTGGCCAGTGGGGCGGTGATCTCCTTTCCGTGGGCGAGCGATCTGGTCTATCGCGTTGTGGGCGAGGCGCCGCCGCCGCGTGCGCCGGAAGGTGGATCGGCCCCCCGGACCGCCGAGGGTGGGGCGGGGGGGCGCGAGCGCCCGTCGGCGCCGATGGCTGGGCGCACGACCGACAATGCGCCGTTGGTGGGCGACGTTCCGACGCTCGCAGCGGCGCGCATGTCCGACTGGCGCACGGTTTCCCTGGCGTGGCCCAAGAGCACCGAGGCGCCGCTGGTCTACACCATCGATCGCGGTATGGGCGGCGAGCCCACGAAGCGCGCGACGCTCACGATTTCGCGCACCGGTGAGCGCACCAAGTGGCAGCCGTTCGATTCGCTCGGCACCGGCCGGCGCGCGCGCAACGTCATGCGCTTTACGCACACCGGCGAGGTGCTGGGCTTCTGGGGGCAGACACTCGCCGGCCTGGTATCGCTCGGGGCGGCGGTGCTCGTGTACACGGGGCTGCTGCTGTCACTGCGCCGGTTGCTCGCGTGGCGCCGCCGCGTCGCGCGGGCTACGGCGTCACCCCAGCCCGACGCACTGCGCGCTTAGCGTCCAGAGTCGCTCGCCCAGCGGCTGGTCCTGCGCCCGCGCGGTCAGCGGCTGCGCGAAGGCCGCGCGTCCTTCCTTCTGGCGATTGCCCCAGCTCCAGTGCACGCCGCTGCGGGCGCCGAACGCCTCGTCAGCGACGACCTGCGCGAGTCGATCACCGGCGAGCGTCTGCGTGACGTAGCCCTTGGTGATGTTCTTCTGAAACCACGGGAAGATGCGCTGGAACGCCGGCGGGGTATGGCGAAAGAGTGGCGTATCGGCCACGCACCCCGGGTAGAGGGTATTGAACACGATGCCAGTGCGCTCGTGAAAACGGCGATGCAGTTCGCGTCCCGTCATCATGTTGCACAGCTTGCTGTCCTTATACGCCTTGCCAGGCTTGAAGGCCTTGCCGTTGATCATGGCGATCGGCGCTTGGAAGCCCGCTTCGAGTCCTTCCAGGTTCCCGATATCGGCCGGCGCAGGAATGGGGATCTTGCCACCGAACTCTTCGTAGTTCGCCGTGACGGTGCCGAGGATGATGAGACGGCGCGAACGGTGTGTGCTGCGTTCGAGATCGGGGAGCAGCAGGTTGGCCAGCAGGAAGTGCCCGAAGTGGTTGGTGGCCACACTGATTTCGTAGCCTTCGGGGGAACGCTGGGCTTCCGTGAGCCGCGGCAGGTAGACGGCGGCGTTGCACACGAGCGCATCGAGCGACCGGCCGGTGGCGCGGAACGCGTCGACGAAGTCGCGCACGCTGCGCTGCGCGCCCAGATCGATCTGCAGCAGCGTGCGCTGGGCCGGTGCAATGCCCAGCGCGTTGGCCGCCGCGGCAGCCTTTGCCAGATCTCGGCAGGCCATCACGACATGCCAGCCGCGATTGGCCAGCGCAAGGGCACCATAGAGCCCGACGCCTGATGACGCGCCGGTGATGACACAGGTGGGGGCGGGGATGGCAGTGGTCGACATGAGACGCGACGGGAGGGGCAGCGGAGAAGCTCGGTCTGGCGGGATACGGGAGCGATCTGCTCGACTATGCGCCGCAGAATATTGGCAGATCCGGTCGGGCCCGCCAGACCGGCCCTGCATTCCGTCCTCCCGCCAATGATGGGGTCGCCGCTTGCCGCAGCCCTCGCGGAGCCGCATTGTGGGGGCATGGAGTCAATGGCCGACGAACGACCCAAGATGGCGCGCCCCCGCGATGATGAACTTGACCTGTTCGGGCTCACCCATCCCGGTCGCGTTCGCACGTCGAATCAGGATCAGTTTCTGTTGTGCACCGTGCACCCCCAGGTGGTGGTGCATGGCACGAGCCTGCAGGACACCGCCGCGATCACGCTGCGCGGTGAACGGGTGGCCACCATCATGCTCGTCGCCGATGGTGTCGGTGGCAGCGCCGATGGCAGCGAAGCAAGTCGTCTCGCCACCATCGCGGTGACGGAATACTTCGCGTCGGCCATGAAATGCTGGCACGCGGCCGGCTCGGCCAGCGAGCACGAATTCACCGCCGCGCTGCGCGAGTCGGCCATCGAGGCGCACCGCCGCGTGAAAGAGCAGGCGGCGATTCAGCTGGACGGGCGCAAGATGGCGACGACGCTCTCCATCGGGATCATCGTGTGGCCGGTGCTCTATGTGGTGCAAGTCGGGGACAGCCGCTGCTATCACTATCAGGACGGCGAGCTGCGACAGCTCACGCGTGATCAGACGCTCGCGCAGGAGATGATCGATCGCGGCGCCCTCACGCCGGAACGTGCACACAACTCGCCGCTCAACCACGTACTCTCGAGCGCCATTGGCGCCGATGACGCGGTGCCGGAAATCTCGCGCCTCGACGTGAGCCACCGCGGCAGCATTACGTTGGTGTGCAGCGACGGTCTCACCAAGCACGTGAACGACGCGGAGATCGCCGACGCGTGCGGACGCATGACGTCATCGGAGCAACTGTGCCGCGGGCTGTGCGACCTCGCGCTGGAGCGTGGCGGTAGCGACAACATCACCATCGTGGTTGGGCGGGCACGTCCCTAGTCACGATCCTCGAACGGCGGTGGACGGCAACGGCGGTTCGGGTTTTTCCTGCCACTGCGGTGGATGGACGGCTACTGCGGTTCTGGACGGCACCTGCGGTTTGGGAATACTGCGGTTTGGGTTGATATGGGAAGTGCCGACCCGGCGTTGCCGGGTCGGCACTTCCTTTGGAGGTTGACCTCACCGCCACCGCAGTGGCTGTGGTATCCACCACCAAAAAACGCGCCCGTCGGCAGAGCCGACGGGCGCTTCCGATCGAACCCGAACTGCAGTGTTCCTCAACCGCAGTGGCGGTCCAGAACTGCAGTGGCCGTCCATCCACTGCAGTGGCAGGAAAAACCCGAACCGCCGTTCGCAGTAAAACCGCACCAAGCGCTCAAGTGATGACCGTCGGCGCAGTGCGCCCCGTACGCAACGCGATCTCCGCCAACGCGAGCGCCGTCTCCACCAGGTCGCGCAGTGCCTCCGCCGTCTCCATCGAAAGCCGCTCCGCCGCGATCTCTTTCGATTCGATGTACACGCGAATCGTCGCACCTTCGGTGCCGGTCCCCGACAGTCGATACACGATGCGGGCGCCGTCGTCGAAGAGCACGCGGACACCCTGCGTCGCGCTCACGCTGCCATCGATGGGATCCGTGTACGCAAAGTCGTCGGCCGCATGCACCCGGCGACCCGCCAACATCGAACCCGCCAACGACGACAACTGCGCACGAAGATGCGCCATCACGCCATTGGCCGCATCCGTTGGTACCGCTTCGTAATCGTAGCGCGTGTAGTAGTTGCGACCGTACGTCGCCCAATGCGCGCGTACGATCTGCTCCACACTCTCACCGCGCGCGGCAATCACGTTGAGCCAGAAGAGCACAGCCCACAGGCCGTCTTTCTCGCGCACATGATCGCTGCCCGTGCCGAAGCTCTCTTCGCCGCACAGCGTGATGCGGCCGGCGTCGAGCAGGTTGCCGAAGAACTTCCAACCAGTAGGCGTCTCGAAGCACGGGATGCCCAATCGTTCTGCGACCGCATCGACCGCCGCACTCGTCGGCATGCTGCGCGCCACACCACGCAGGCCGCGCGCGTACCCCGGTACCAGCGTGGCGTTGGCCGCGAGCACCGCCAGACTGTCGCTTGGCGTGACAAAAAAGCGTTGCCCCAGAATCATGTTGCGGTCGCCGTCTCCGTCACTCGCCGCGCCAAAGTCGAGCGCGGCCGCGCCGAACATCTCGTCGACGAGATCGTGCGCGTAGGTGAGATTCGGATCGGGGTGGCCGCCACCAAAATCGGGGAGCGGTACCGCGTTGATGACGGTGCCGGCAGGCGCGCCCAACCGCCGTTCGAGAATTTCCACCGCGTACGGCCCCGTGATGGCGTGCATACTGTCCATGCGCATGCGGAAGCCGCCAGCAAAGAGCGCACGAATGGCGCTGAAGTCAAAGAGCGACTCCATCAACTCGACGTACGCCGTCACCGGATCGACCACCTGCACGGTGACGCCCTCGAACGTGGTCGTCCCGACGACATCGAGATCGATCGGTGCCACATCGGCAATGGCGTACGACGTCAACGCCGCGGCGCGCGCCGCGACCGCGTTCGTGTACGACTCCGGTGCCGGCCCACCATTCGCCGTGTTGTACTTGATGCCGAAGTCGCCATCGGGGCCGCCGGGATTGTGGCTCGCCGAGAGAATGATGCCGCCCGCCGCTCCCCGGCGAATGAGATGCGAGGCCGCTGGCGTGGAAAGCCACCCGCCACGTCCCACCTGAAGGCGCGTGATGCCATTCGCGACCGCCATGCGAATGATCGTCTGGATCGCTTCACGATTCAGAAAGCGCCCGTCACCGCCGACGACGAGCGTAGCGTTGGCAGGAAGCGCCGCTTCGTCGAGCAGCGCCTGCACGAAATTCTCGAGATAATGCGGCTGCTGAAAGACCGGCGTTCGCTTGCGTAAACCAGACGTCCCCGGCCGCTGGTCAGCGAACGGGGACGTGGCAACGCGGGTGATGGTTATACCCACTTGAGATCAGTCTTGGAGAGCGGGAGCTGGCGGACGCGCTTGCCGGTGGCCTGATGAATGGCCCCGATGAGCGCCGGAATGAGCGGCGGCATGGCGGGTTCACCAATACCGGTTGGTGCGAACGTCGTCTTCTTCCAGTGCACCTCGACCACCGGCGGCGCCTGCTTGATGCGCAGCAACGGGAAGTTGGCGGGTGAGCCACTCGCCGTCGTCGCGGGTGAGAAGTTCCCCTGGTCCGCCTTGCCGCCAGTGAATGTGATCTCCTGCCCGTACGCCTGGCCGAGTCCGTCGAGCACCGCGCCTTGCACCTGCTGTTCGGCGTGATTGGGATTGATGATCTCGCTGCCGACATCACCCACCGCCCACACCTTGTCCACCTTTACTTCACCGGCCTTGCTCACCGTGGCCTGCACGACCTCGGCGAAGTAGCCACGGTGGCTAAAGTAGAACGCTACGCCCATGCCCGTGCCCTTGGGGAGCCTCGTCTTGCCCCAGCCGGACACGTCACGCGCCATCTCGAGCACACCGATAACACGCTGCGCGTCCATCTGTCCCGCCTGCTGCTGTGGCGTGAGTGGCTGCGCGGGCGCGATTTCTGCCTTGAGCGTGTCGATGCGGAACTGCAGCGGGTCCTTGCCCGCCGCAATGGCGCACTCGTCGATGAAGCCCTGGAAGGCGAACGACAGCGCATTGGAGCGCGGCGCGCGCAACGCGCCCGTGGGAACGCCCAGCGGCATCACCGACACATCCATGCGCAGGTTGGGCACGAAGCGCGCGGGATATTCGCCCGGCGACATTTCGGCGCTGGGGGCGAAGCGCTCGCCCTCGCCGAATGTTGCGCAGTGATTGCGGAACGCGATGAGCTTGCCGCTCGCATCGAGGCCGGCGGTGAACGTGTGGAAGCCACCCGGACGGAACATGTCGTGCTGCATGTCTTCTTCGCGCGTCCACAGCAGCTTGACGGGCACCTTGGCTTCGCGCGCAATGAACGCCGCTTCCACGAGCGGATCGTTGTACAGGCGACGCCCGAAGCCACCGCCCGCGCGTACCATGTGCAGAATCACCTGGTCTTCCTTGAGACCGAGCGTGTTGGCCACCAGGGTGCGTCCACCGGCCGGCGTTTGCGACGTCGTCCAGAGTTCGCACTTGTCGGCGGTCACGTGCGCCGTGCAGTTCTGCGGTTCGAGCGGCGCGTGCGCGATGAACGGGTAGCTGTACTCCGCTTCGATCACCTTCGCCGCGCTCTTGATGGCGTCGTCGAAGTTGCCGTCGTTGCGAATGGTGCGCTGCGCCGGGCTCTTGAAGAACTCGGCGGCCTTCGCGGCAAAACCGGCGCTCGACTGCTGCGCCGTGGGATGCTCGGCCCACTCCACCACCAGCTTCTTGCGCGCCTGCTGTACCATCCACCAGTTCTTGCCCACGATCGCCACGCCGGGCATGAGGCCCTGCAAGTTCGTCGTACCGTCCACGACGAACGCGTGCGTGATGCCGGGCTGCTGCGTGATGACGTCGAGATTCGCGCTCTTCACCTTGGCCGCGAACACCGGCGACTTCACGAACGTGGCGTAGTGCATGTTGGGCACCGTCACGTCGATCCCGAAGATCGGCCTGCCGGTGAGAATATCCTTCACGTTCACCGTCTTCGTGCGCTTGCCGATGATGGTGAACTGTTTCGGGTCCTTGAGCGGTACCGTCGCGAGATCGGGCGGCGTAACCGTGGCGGCGGTTGCCGCCAGCGCGCCGTACGTGGCGCTCTTGCCGCTCGCGGCGTGCGTTACCACACCCTTGGACGTCGTGAGCTCGGCGACGGGCACGTTCCACTGCTTGGCGGCGGCCGCCACGATCATGGCCCGGCCGGCGGCCCCCACGCGGCGCTGCGGCAACCAATTCGTCGGGGTGGCCGTGCTGCCACCGGCAACCTGCGCCGGATACTTGTTGGGGTCGAAGTCCGCCTGCTCGACGCGCACGTTCTTCCAATCCACGTCCAACTCGTCCGCGATCAGCATGGGGAGCATCGTCTTGATGCCCTGGCCAATCTCGGGGTTCTTGGCGGTGATGGTCACGATGTTGTCGGCGGTGATGCGGATGAACGCGCTCAGCATGGGATCGGCAGCCGAGGCGCCAACACCGAGTCGTTCAATGGCTTCGAGCGGCTGCGCGTAGCTGGCGAGGAGAATGCCACCGCCGGCGAGCGCGCTTACGCGCAAAAAGTCGCGGCGATTCACGCCGGTGGTGTTCTCGTTGGAAGAGGTCATGGTCAGTCCTCCTCGTGGTTCTTGGGGGCGCCGCTCGATCCCACCGCGGCACCGCCTGCCTTGATCTCGGCCGCGCGGTGCACCGCCGCCCGAATGCGCAGGTAGGTCGCGCAGCGGCAGAGATTCGTGTTGAGCGCCGTAGCGATCTCGGCGTCGGTGGGCTTGGCCGTCTTCGCCAGCAGCGAGGCGGCAGCCATCATCTGGCCCGCCTGACAGTAACCGCACTGCGGCACGTCGAGCTCCTCCCACGCCTGTTGCACCGCATGCGCGCCATCGGCGGACAGCCCTTCGATGGTCGTGATGTCGGCGCCAGCGGCGCGCGAGACCGGCAATGTGCAGGTGCGCTGCGCCACCCCGTTGACGTGCACGGTGCAGGCACCGCACCGGTTCGCGCCGCAACCGAACTTGGTGCCTTTGAGATCGAGTTCGTCTCGCAGCACCCACAACAGGGGCATGTCTGCGGGCACGTCAACCGTGCGCGTGGTGCCGTTGACCTTGAGCGTGATCGGCATGGGACCCGGAGCCTCGGGGGAAAGGAAGGAGCAACCGGTGAAAAATCGCCTCGTGGGACTCGGGAGTCCAGTTCGTCGCAACTCACGACCCGGAACCCGAACCCCCAACCCGGAACTGCTCAGTTTCGGGTGCTGGGTTCAGCTGTCGGGTTATCGGTTCTCGTGCCGCCCGGGGAACGACAGGGGAGAGCGGGTGTTTGGAGATGTGAACGGCAGTTCACTGGGACTTATGATCCAGTGGCCGCGGGCGCTCCCCGCATCAACCGTGACCTCGGGCCAACAGTATGCGCCGATGGCTTTCGCTCCTCGTGCTGGCTGGCTGCTCCGCCGCACCGGCTTCGACGCTCGCCGAGGAAACGACCGGTGTGGTGCCCCCGGCGCAGCAGCTGGCCGACCGCTCGCCAACGCCGTCGAGCACACGTGGCGTGGTCACCTCCCAAACGGTGGTGGGCGGTGGTGGCCACTACGGCTCGCGGTTGGTGTTTGCCGCCGACGGCAAGCTCTTGGTGACGCAGGGTGACCGGATGAACTGGCGCGACCGTGCGCAGGATCTCGCCATGGGGCAGGGCAAGATCATGCGCATCAACACCGACGGCAGCGTTGCATCCGTCCACGGGCCAACTCTGGACCGTCGAGCAGACCGTCGTGCAGACCGTCGTGCAGACCGTCGTGCACGGCGCACGCGGCCACGACGAACTCAAGCGTCCGGAGCGCGGCAAGAATTCCGGGTGGCCGATCATCACGTACGGTGTGGACTCCTCCGGTGCGGGCATCGGCGAAGGTACCGCCAAGGCCGGGCTGGTGCAGCCCGTGTACTACTGGGACCCGGTCATCGCGCCATCTGGTGCGCCTCGAACTCTCCAACGACCGCGTGGTGCGCGAAATGCGCTACCTCGGCGAACTCGGCGAACGCATTCGCGATGTGGCCGTGGGTCCCGATGGCTTCGTGTCCGTCGTGACCGAGAGCGGCAAGGGACGCGTACTGCGCATCAAGCCAGTCACTGGCTGACGCGGCCTTTGGACGTGTGAGCCGTCTCGGAACGGGGGGACGCTAGCGCAGGAATATCCAGTACGCTGCCGCAGCGACCAGGAGCGCACCAGCGACGATCATCATGCGTGGTACACCACGACGTGGCGCTCCTGATGCCACGGCCGCCGCATCAGCCGGGGTTCTGGAGCTGGTCGGCATGGCCAGCGCATCGAGCACTTTCACAATGGCGGAGGCCGAGTGCGGACGCTGCAGCGGGTCCTTTTCGAGGCAGCGCATGAGAATGTCCGCCACTGACGCCGGTGTATCGGGACGGACGTCACACACGGGCACTGGCGTTTCGCTCAACTGGGCCACGATCGTGGCGCGAAGCGATGTGCGGACGAGCGGTGCGCTCCCGGTGAGCAGCTCGTAGGCGAGACAGGCGAACGCGTACAAGTCGGCTTTGTGGTCGACCACCGTGGCGTTGTTGACCTGTTCCGGCGCCATGTAGGCCGGCGTTCCGAGCGTCATGCTCACCGTCGTCAGCCGACGACCACTGTTCAACGCCTCGGCGCTGGCATCATCGAGTGCTTTGGCCACGCCGAAGTCCGAGATCATGGCAGCGCCTTCGCAGAGCAGCACATTCTCGGGCTTGATGTCGCGATGCACGACGCCCTTGGCATGCGCATAGGTCAAGGCAGTCGCGAGCTCACGCAGCAGTCGCAGCGCCTCGTGCATGGGCAATGCCCCACGTCTCGTGAGCAACTCTCGAAGCGAATGGCCCTCGACATACGGCATCGAGTACCAGTGGCACGACGAGGGGCTGGTGGCGCTATCCGTGTCGCCCGCCGAGAGCAGGGGCACCAGATGGGGGTGCTGCAGGCGCGCGGCAATGAGGATCTCGCGGCGGAACCTGGCGCCGTCTACACCATCGGTGAGCACCGCAGGGAGCACCTTGAGAACAACGCTGCGCTCGAGGGCGACTTCGGTGGCCAAGAATACCCGCGACGAGCCTCCACCGTCCAACTCGCGGTTGATGACGTACCCGTCTCCGAGCTGACGCTGGAGACGCTCACGTAGGTCTGAATTTCCGGCGGGGCGTGTTTGGATCACGGTGAATAGTAAGCAAAACCGGCATTCTCTGCTGTAGGCCGCATGCACTATGGCCACCGACCCGTGATGATCGTTACACAGACAAACGTCCCGGTGCTCAGTGAGCACCGGGACGTCGTGGATCGGCAGACGACGGTCGGCTCAGGCCCGACGACGCTGCATGGAGACGCACATCCGACCGGCGAAGCCGCGAGGACGGTCCAGGGCGACCGGTGTGCTGCACTTTGGGTACCGGCTACGGCCGACGCCGCGAACTCCAGTGAATGGCGGAAATCTGCCAACGCCCACCCAGTCGGCGTGCCACGATCAACTCGGCGCCGAGGGTGTCGACGGCGCGGTCGTTGTAGTTCCCCTTCGCGGCCGACGTGGACACGGAGTATGCCACATCGCCGCTCACCGTGACCGCGCGCGGCTGGCGCTCCGCCTTGATCACGCGGGCAAAGGCGATGTCCGCCGGCAAGTGATGCGCACGATAGTCCGCGAGGGTTTCAACCGAACCGCCTTCGAGAATCACGACGTCGGCTGTCAGCAACGAAAGCGCCTTGGTGCTATCCCCACCTTCAAGTGCGGCATGAAAGGCCGCCACGAGCGTCGCGACCTGAGCGGAATCGCTCGGGCCGGCAGGCGTGGCGTGTCCCGCATGCGGGTCTGCCGCGGCGGCGGCCGCTGGCGCGGGTGCCGCCATGTTGTGTCCCGTGTGCATGTCATGTCCACCGCCCACGGCGCCGCCGTACCCGAAGCCGGTCATCGCACCCGTCTGCGGGTCATGCTGCATGACCGCGCCAAAGGTCACGCTCGGTGTGGGCATCGTCGGCAGAAACCCCACCGAAGGCCCGCCCATGTTTTCGATCCCCATGTGCTCGGACATGACGCGCCACGCGGGCACGCTCATGACTTCGGTGGTGTCATCGCGGAAGCGCCGCGCCGCCAGCATGATCTGCGTACGCTTCGCGTTTCGCGGCACGCTGGGATTGGTGAGGATATCACTCACCACATCGTGCATCGAGTGCAGATTATCGAAAATGATCGCCGCTTCCGGATAGCGCTCGGCAAACTTCGGGGCAACAGCCACCGTCATTGGCATCTGATGCGGCAGTGACTGCGGCACATCGTTGAGCATCTGGAAGAAGCGCGCAACCGTACCGCGAATGAGCGCCTGCTTCTCGGTGCGCGTGGTGCCCACCATGAGCGGTTCGTAGAGCCCCATCTGCAACCAGTGGTAGCCCCAGATCAAGCCGTTGAATTTCGGATACTTCTTGCGGAACGCCAGCGAGTATGGCTGCTCCTGCATGAGGCGCATCGACTTCGGTTTGCTGCTGAATGCGAGCTCCGGGCGCGACCGGTAGTAGCGCACCAGGCGCGCGATCTCAGCGTCGCGTGCGTCCCATGACATCCGTTCGTCGGCAAGCACATCGTACAGCTGACGGTGCAGCAGATGTGCCCAGTCGAACATCACCTTCGCCTCGGGCGCGAGCCGCGCGTACATGGGCTCGATGGCGCCTTCTTCGAGCGGGAGGCGCGGCGGCTTGATGAGCACCGTTTCCGTAAGAAAGCGGTAACGGTCCTCTTCGAGTCGCGACGCCGGGGCATCGGGGAATCGCCACAGCGTTTCGTACAGAATGGCATGACCGTAGTCGAACGCGTTGAACAGGCGATCGGCCGACGAATAGTGCGTACGGAACTGCCAGTTGTGTGGCGCCTGGAGATAGAACTGCTCGTACGTCGTGCTCCATTGCGCCCGCAGCGCGGCCGGTGTGAGGAGCAGCGTGGCCGTGAGAAGCGCACGCGGTGCGGCCTTCATGATTGCATGCATGTGTCGGTCTCCGGTCAGCGGCGTGGGGCCCACGGGAAGCCAATGGCTACCGCGGCACCCGTCGTGAAGAACCATCCCTGCTCGTCGCCACGAAGGCGGTAGCCACCGCCAACATCGAAGGCCACGCGCGGGCTGAGCTGAATGCGCGATCCGCCCGCAGCATCCCAGCGTTGCGCGAGACCGGCGGTCATTGGCTCGCTCGCGACCAGTTCGGCGGTAAAGAGCATGGACTTGAGTGGCAGCGTCTTGTCGACGGCGACACCGGCTGTCCAACGAGAGAGTTCGGCGTTCGCCGACGTGACGCTGGCGTTTACGGCATCGCGGTTGAGGCTGATCTGCCCGTTCACATGAAAGCGGGCCCACGGAAACGTCTTGGTCGCAATGGCCTTGAACGACGGCACGTATCGGTCCGGGCCGGCCGGTCCGGCAGGGATGAGCAGGTCCGCCACAACGGCCAGCGCCGGGAAGCGGGTCTCGTGGTTGAAATTGTAGAGCGCCGACATCTCGAGCCCCGCCAAAGCCGTCGTGCGCGTTCCACGCGGCCCCTCGGTGTGCTCGACCGGGAATCCGATTTCGACCTGCGTGCGCGGCAGCAGGCCAATGGCGATTTCCGGTTCGACGCCCCAACGGTAGGCCCCACCGCGAGCGCGCTCGAGGCGGAGCGGTGCGACCTGCAACTCGATGGCGCGTCGCTCGATAGCGTACGCATCTTCCGTGCGGATGGGACGTCCCGCATCGGTATTGAAATAGTCCGTCTGCGCATGCGCAGCGGCAGCAGTCACGTGGCCCGCCAGAAACAGGGCGGCCACGCGCAGGGTGTGCACGTTCATGAAAAGCGAAGTCGCGAGACACGGAAACCGCACGGGTGGCGTCGCGATGCCGTATGGCACGCAACGGAGATCCACCGTGCGAAGCGAATGAACCGAGCAGCGCCGTTGTCGATGACAACGGCGAGCGGTCAGGCTCGCGGAGGGGGTGTCTCGGGCGCTGGGCGCACCGACGTCGGCGTGTCGACGTCGAGCGAGAGAACGGGCACCGGAGTGACGACGTCGACGCGCGTCGTGATGGTCTCGATTTCGACGACCACGCCGGTCGCTGAGCACGCCATCGCCATGGGGCAGCTGGCGTCCGGGCTTTGGTCCTGCTGCTGCGAATGCTGCGGCGAGTGATGACCGCCGTGCGTAGGGGGGTGCTGCGCCACGCCATGCTGCGATGGGCCGTGAGGCGCCGACGCGCCAAGCTCGCACGCGGCGCTTGCTGCCAGCAGCACGAGCTGCAGCAGGTGCACGCTGAACACCAGCGTGGCGGCGCGACGGAGACGGGCGGACCAGCGAGTCATGGCGTCAAGCTAATTGGAGCCTCGACACAGGCACAACGACTGGTGCCCCTCTGTCGATCAGGCGCGCGGTCAGTGCTTCGTGGTGATCCGAATAACGCCGTTGCTGCCGCGTACGCCGAACTCGGCCATCGACACCGCATCCTTCAGCACTTCGATCTTCTTGATGTCGCGCGGATTGAGACCGATCAGCCCACCTGAACCCGGCGTCATCTGCTGGCCGTCGATCAGGATGAGCGGCTCGGTGTTGGCCGTGAACGACGACGAGCCTCGAATGCGGACTTGAACCTGGCCGTTCACATTCAGCACCTGTACCCCGGGGAATCGTCCGATGAACAGCTCCTCGACACGGCTCACGGGCTGCTGGCCGAAGGTGCTTTCGTCAATCGTATTGGCCGATTCCATCGTGGCCGCCGTCCTGGTCGCCGGCGCGCCCGCCGGCGCGGCGGTCGCCGTGGCTGGCGCTGCGCCGCCGGTCACCGAGCGCGGTTTGGCACACCCCACCACCGATGCCGCGACCACAAGGGCCAACCCAACGACTGCGGAACGGTTGGTCGTGCTCACGGTTCGGGTCCTGCGCAGTGCACTACGCATGCGTCCTCCGGGGTTCGTCATGGGCCTCTGCCCTAACCCTACCCGCAGTAAACGCGCCCTGTCGCTCCACTGTTCCGTCTCATCCCACATTCATCGACTTCTAATCTTCAATCTGCGCCTTTCATTGGCTTACAAACCATTGTCGCAACAGAGAGGTTCCGTCATGGGCGTATCCAGTCATGATCTTTTCGGCGAGGACCCGGTGCCTCAGCTCGCGCTTCCGGGCAGCTACGGCGAAGCACCAACGGGCTACCGCCTTCCGGCCACACTGCGCCTCGGTGCTGTCCGCCTGCAGGTCAGCGACCTCTCACGCTCGGTGCACTGGTACCACGATGTCCTCGGCCTCAGCGAGCTCTCGCGCGAGCGAGACGTCGTGGCAATGGGAGTCGTCGGCGCCGCCGAGCCCTTGGTCGTGCTCGAGCATCGTCCCGGGACGGTCCCGCTTCGACCGGGTTCACGACTTGGCCTCTTTCACGTTGCCATCCTGCTGCCAGACCGCCCCGCACTGGGGCGGTTTATTCAACACCTTGCCCGTGTCGGGGCCCGAGCAGGGGCGAGCGATCATCTCGTGAGTGAAGCACTGTACCTGCAGGACCCCGATGGGCTCGGCATCGAGGTCTATCGCGATCGGCCGCGGAGCGAGTGGCAGCGCACCGGCAAGGAACTCATGATGGCCACCGATCCGCTCGATGCCGTCAGCGTAGTGGCGGCAGCCAACGACGACCCATGGGCGGGGATGCCCCACGGCACGGTCATGGGGCACCTGCATCTGCACGTCGGCGACATTCCGCGTGCTGCGGATTTCTACAGTCATGCGCTCGGTTTCGATCGCATGGTCTGGCGGTCTCCCGGCGCGCTCTTCCTTGGTGCGGGCGGTTACCACCATCACCTCGCCACCAATACATGGGCGCCCGGCGCCTCCTCCCCGCGCAACACCAACGCGCAGCTCCTCGAGTGGAACATCGTGATCCCGGGCCCGGAGGCCGCATTGTCCTCGTTGGCCGCGGCCGGCTTTCGCGTGAACGGCACCCAGGCGCTGGATCCGTGGGGCACACCGGTGCGCATTACCGGATGATGGCACGGTGAATGACGGCTGGAACCAAATAGGGGGAGGGGGTATATTGAAATCACCCTTTCCCATCAGGAGCTGTCTATGGAGCATGTGACCTTCGAAATCACCGGGATGTCGTGCGGCCACTGCGTGAAGGCCGTCGACAAGGCGCTGCAGCAGACCAGCGGCGTCACCGTCGAAGCTGTTGCGATTGGATCGGCCCACGTGGCCTTCGATCCCGCGCAGACCAGCGCCGAGCAGATCGCGCACGCCATCGACGACGCCGGCTATCAGGTCGTCGCCACCCGCTGACGTTTCACTCGCGCGCCGCTGCCGTTCTTGGCAGCGCTCTGCACCAGAGACCGCAGCGGCGCGCTGCATTGGATCGCGAGGGCGATCACATGACTGTTGCCACGGACACCGTTCGCATCCCGGTCACCGGTATGACGTGCGCCGCGTGTTCATCCCGCGTCCAGCGTACCTTGCAGAAAGCACCGGGCGTGACCAACGCCTCGGTGAATCTCATGATGAAGAGCGCAACGGTCACCTACGACCGGAGCGCCACCACCACCGACGCACTGCTCGAGGTCATTCGGGACACCGGCTATGGCGCGGCACTCGCCGACGCCGACCAGAGCGCGTTCGAGGAGCAGGAGGCGCGTGATCGCGCGCAGGCCGACGAATATCACGACCTCCGGCGCCAAGCGCTAGTGAGTGGGGTGGTGGGCCTGGTGGCCATGCTGGTGAGCATGCCGCTCATGAGTGCGCTGGCGTCCGGCCACGCGCATGGAGTGGTTGCCGATCCGTTCATGCGCTGGAGCATGACGGCGCTCGACCCGATGCTTCGCGCCATCATGCCCTGGCTATACACGGTGCCCAGTGGCACGCTCACGTTGGCGTTGCTGGTGGCAACGCTGGGGGTGATGCTGTGGGCGGGGCGCCACTTCTACACGCGAGCATGGGCGGCACTGCGTCATGGTACGACCGACATGAACACGCTCGTGAGTGTAGGGACGCTCGCCGCGTTTCTGTACTCGCTGGTGGCGACACTGGCGCCCGGCTTCTTCACATCGCGCGGTGTCATGCCCGACGTGTACTACGAAGCCGTCATCATCATCATCGCGCTCATTCTCACCGGCAACATGTTCGAGGCACGCGCCAAAATGCGCACCGCCGCGTCGCTGCGATCGCTGGTGGCGCTGCAGGCGCGCACGGCTCGAGTCGTGCGCTTCGAGCAGGAAGTCGATGCGCCGGTCGATACCGTGGAGCCGGACGAGATCATCATCGTGCGTCCTGGCGAACGCATCCCCACCGACGGTGAGGTTACGCAGGGCGAAAGTGCCGTTGACGAAAGCATGCTCACCGGAGAGTCGATGCCGGTGACCAAGCGCACCGGCGACCGCGTCATTGGCGGCACCGTGAACCGTACGGGTGCCTTTCGTTATCGCGCCACAACGCTTGGGGCCAGCAGTGTGCTCGCGCAGATCGTCCAGCTCATGCGCGATGCGCAGGGGAGCAAGGCACCCATTCAGCAACTGGCCGATCGGATCAGCGCGGTCTTCGTGCCAGTGGTGATGGTGCTGGCGCTCCTCACCTTCGGCCTATGGTATGTGGCGGCCGATGACGCGCCGCTGGTGCGTGCGTTTGCCGCATCCGTGGCGGTGCTCATCATTGCCTGCCCCTGCGCCATGGGCTTGGCAGTGCCAACCGCCGTGATGGTCGCGAGCGGCAAAGGCGCCGAGATGGGTGTGCTCATCAAAGGCGGTGAGACGCTGCAGCGTGCCGGCGACATTGGTACCGTCGTCCTCGACAAAACCGGTACCGTGACGGAAGGACGTCCGGTCGTCACCGACGTGCTGCTGGCGCCATCGGCCGCGGTGAGCGCCGACGTCATGTTGCAGCGCGTGGCAAGTCTCGAACAATCGAGTGAGCATCCGCTGGCCGACGCCATTGTGCGCGAAGCGCAGGCACGGTCATTGGTTCTAGCGGCGCCCGATATGTTCCTGTCCGTCACCGGGCGCGGCGCGCAGGGCGTCGTGCAGGGCACGGCGGTCGTGGTGGGGAACACGGCCTTCCTCGCCGAATGGGAGGTCCACGTATCGGCGCTCGACACCGAGGCACAGCGACTCACCGACGAGGGCAAGACGCCGATGTTCGTGGCGCTCAATGGGCAGCTCGCCGGGGTGATTGCCGTCGCCGATCCATTGCGGGAAACATCGCGTGTCGCGATCGGCCGGATGCAGGCCATGGGTTTGCAGGTGGTGATGCTCACGGGCGACAACGAACGCACCGCGCACGCCATGGCACGGGCAGCTGGCGTGGATCGCGTCGTCGCGGGCGTGCTCCCTGACGGGAAGGTGGCGGAGATCAAGCGACTGCAATCCTTCGGGACGGTCGTTGCGATGGTGGGTGACGGTATCAATGACGCCCCCGCGCTCGCGCAGGCCGATGTCGGTATGGCGATCGGCAGCGGTACGGATGTCGCCATCGATGCCGGCGACATCGTGCTCATGCGCGGAGACCTGCTGGGCGTCGTGCGCGCGATCGAGTTGTCCCGGCGTACGATGCGCACGATGAAGCAGAATCTCTTCTGGGCATTCATCTACAACGTCATCGGTATTCCTATTGCGGCGGGTGTGCTCTACCCGGCGTTCGGCATCCAGCTGAGTCCCATTCTCGCCAGCGCGGCCATGGCGTTCAGCTCCGTAAGTGTCGTGAGCAACTCCCTGCGGCTCCGCCGCGCCACCTTCGCCTGAGCACGCATGCCGTCCAAAGCGGGAACGACCAAACGTGCCGCAGCGCCGACGCTCATGCCGGCCCGCACGGTTGGCTGTGGCTGCGGTACCGAACAGACGTCACCAGCGACGCACTTGGATGACGGCAGGAAAGCGGTTGCCGTCGATGCGGATGCCAAGTCGCGCAATACCAAACGCCTCCGCCGCATCGAAGGACAGGTTCGCGGCCTGCAGAAGATGGTCGAAGACGACCGCTACTGTGCAGATATTCTGACCCAGATTGCCAGTGTGCACGAAGCGCTGCGCGCCGTCGGCCGGGAACTCATGCGCAATCACCTCAAGCATTGCGCCTCGGCCGCCATTCAGCAAAGTCCTGAAGACGCCGAGGCGATGTATGACGAACTCGTGGCGATGATGTACCGCACGACGAGATAGCGGCCGCGGTGACCGGCGCGTCAGTCGCGCGCCGGAAACAGATCGATCTGCGGCGGTGACGTGGGAAGTCCCAGATGCTCGAGTGCGGCCACCGTCCAGCCAGCGCACCGGTCACCGGCACGTTGACGAGCGCCTGCTATCCGCGCACCCACTGGAGCACGAGCGGCGCCAACTCCGGCTGGCGGCCGGCACACACGACGAGATAGCTGCAATGGTCGAGCACGGAACGATCACACCCGACCACCTCGTAGTCGGCGCCCGCTTCGATCTTTTCGGCGATCTGCGTATGCCGCATACAGGACTGTGCATCGAGGGTGGTTTCCTCGTTCATCGGCTGGGGACACCGGCGAGCCACTTCATTCACGATGTCGACGCAGAGCGTGGTTTTCCCCACGCCGTGCGTGCCGTCGTGGGGCATCCGCTTGCCGATCCGCCCGGCCGCGACAAGGTTGAGTGGTGTCGTTGGTCAGCGGTTCCCCCATTTCCCATCAGGCCCAATTCCATGCGCGTTGCGATCGCGGTTTCGCTCGCCGGCCTCCTCGTCATGTCCGCTGTCGGACAGGCGCAGGATCGCTCGCAATCACGTTCCATGGTCCAAGCAACCCAAGGGGTCGTGGCCAGCGAAAGCGTGCTGGCGTCGCAGGTTGGGGCCCGGGTGCTGGAGCGAGGCGGAAACGCCTTCGACGCCGCAATTGCCATGAACGCCATGATGGGACTGGTGGCGCCCATGAACGACGGCATCGGGGGCGACATGTTCGCCATTGTCTACGACGCCAAGACCAAGCAGCTGTACGGGCTCAATGCCTCCGGGTGGGCGCCACGTGCCATGACGCCCGACTACCTGCGCGGCAAGGGGCATGCGCGCATCCCGTCGCGCGGAATCGATGCCGCCACCGTGCCTGGCGCGGTGAAGGGGTGGGAAGCGCTGCACCGGCGCTTTGGGAAAATGCCCATGGCCGGCATTCTGCAGCCCGCCATTCAGTACGCAGAGCAGGGATTTCCGGTGGGCGAAGTCGTCAGCGTGTACTGGTCAGACAGCGAAGAGGCGTTGCGCGCCGACAGTGCCACGGCGCGTACATATCTGATCAACGGCAAACTCCCCAAGGTCGGAGACGTCTTCCGGAACCCCGACCTGGCGTGGAGCTATCGGCAGATTGCGACCAAGGGGGCTGCAGCCTTCTACACCGGCGCGATCGCGCAGAAGTTGCTGGCGAGCCAGCGCCGTCATGGCGGCGTGATGAACGCGGCCGACCTCGCCGACTACGATGTCGAATGGGTCACGCCCATCTCCACTACCTATCGCGGGTGGACCGTGTACGAGTTGCCGCCGAACGGGCAGGGAATCGCCGCGCTTGAGATGCTCAACATCATGGAGAGTTTCCCGTTGGCGAGCATGGGTCATAACAGTGTGCAATCACTGCACCATCTCATCGAGGCCAAGAAGCTCGCGTATCTCGATATGCAGCGGTACAACGCCGATCCGCGTTTCGCGAAGGTGCCAGTGACGCAACTGTTGTCCAAGAGCTACGCCGCACAACGCGCGAAACTCATCAACACGACGCGCGCCACCTGCAACCTCACCTACGGAACCCCCGAAGGCACCGACAACGGCACCACGTACCTCAGCGCCGTCGACCGTGACGGCAACATGGTGTCGTTCATCCAGAGCAACTATTCCACCGTCGGGTTTGGCGCTGGACTCGTCGCCGATGGCACCGGCTTCGTCTGGCACAATCGCGGTGGCGGCTTCACACTCGACGCCAATAGCCCCAACATCGTGGCCGGTCGCAAACGCCCGCTGCATACGATCATTCCGGGCTTCATGGAGAAGGGACCGGAGAAAATCGCGTTCGGCATCATGGGCGGGTGGAATCAGTCGCAGGCGCATGCGCAGTTCGTGGCCAATATCGTCGACTTCGGCATGAACATTCAGGGGGCGCTCGATGCGCCGCGCTTCTCCAAGGAGACCTTTCCCGGCTGCGACGTGAATCTCGAGGCGCGTATAGCGCGCAGCACGCGCGATTCGCTGTCGGTCATGGGGCATGAGCTCGTCATGCGTGGCGATTACTCGAGCACGCGGATGGGCTCCGGGCAAGCCGTGTATCGCAACTTCGTCACCGGGCTCAACGCCGGCGCGAGCGATCCGCGCAAGGATGGTGCTGCCATCGCCGAGCTGCTGCCCGCGCCGCCAGCCGCGCAGAAGCGCTGACGACGAGGGCACCGGGCGTCAGCGCGGCTTCCGCTGCTGGAGCTTGCCGAGTTCGCTCTTCGCTTTGCCCTTCATTTCCTGGGCCTTTCCTTTGAGCTGTTCGCTGCTGTCACCGGTCAGGGCGCCCAAGGCGTTTCGGGCTTTGCCTTTCACCTGATCCATCGCGCCTTCGGCACGATGCTCCGCGCCACGCTTCTCTCTGTCGGTCATGTGACTCCTCGAGTCTGGGGAGCATGAGGAACCGCATTGGGCGTGCCAACGGCTCACCACCGTTTCCGGCGAGGTCAGCCGCGACATCATCGCTAGGGAATCTCTGATCAAGTAGTGCGTTCGGGAGGGCAACCCGCAATACTGGCGCGCACGAATTCCCCTTCTGTCGGAGCCACCGGATGACCGAGCCGCGCACGGTTGCGGATGCGATCCTCTCGAACAAGCGGCGCACGACCCGCCGCGAGCAGTTTCTCACCGAGATGGATCAGGTGATTCCGTGGGCGACGGTCGAGGCGCTGGTGGCGCCGCACTATCCAAAGGCGGGACGCGGCCGGCGTCCGCTGCCGATGGGGACGATGCTGCGGATCTACTTCCTCCAGCAGTGGTTCAACCTCTCGGATCCGCAGGCGGAAGACATGCTCTACGATTCGGAGTCGAAGCGGTGAAGGCGCTGCTCGAGGGGCGGAAGCTCTTGCTGAAGGCCGGTACCATCGTCGATGCCACCATCATTGGCGCGCCCAGCTCGACGAAGCATGCGACAAAGACGCGCGATCCCGAGATGCGGCAGACAAAGAAGGGCAACCCGTGGTACTTCGGCATGAAGGTGCCCGTGCAGGAGACGACCCTGCATGGCGATAAGGCGGACTACAAAGCCGAGGACACACTGCCGTGGGAGCTCAGCGGCGGACGGTACCTGGTCAACAAGAGTCGCAAGCGGACGGACTACTGGGATGCGATCCATCGCACCCGGCCGCGCATTCGCGCCATGGTCGAGCATCCGTTTCACACCATCACGCGGCTGTGGGGCTTTACAACGGTGCGCTACCGGGGGCTCGCCAAGAATACGGCGCGCGTCTACGCCCTCTGTACCCTTGCCAACCTCTTCCGGCTGCGGCACCGATTACGGCCGCAGGGCACGTCGTGTCGGAAGCTTGCCCTGCTTCAGCTCTTCGTAGCATACTTCCGAGCATATGGACCTCGTCGAGATGCTCACCCGCCCGGAAGGCAAAACCCTTGAGTTCAAGCGCGACCTGTCCTCCCCGGATGGCGTGCTCAGGACCTTGGTCGCCTTTGCCAACACGGCTGGCGGCACGCTGCTCGTGGGGGTTGAAGATCGCTCTCGAAACGTGCGTGGGGTTTCAGACGCTCTCGATGTTGAAGAGCGGATCGCGAACGTCGTGAGCGATTCCATCGCGCCCCGGCTGTTGCCGGAGATTGAAATCCTACCGTGGCGCCGCACGCAGGTGATCGCCATTCAGATTCATCCGAGTGCTGCTCGCCCGCACTATCTCAAACGCGAGGGAGCGGAGTCCGGGACTTACGTTCGCGTTGGCTCAACCAACCGCCGCGCCGACACCGAGATGCTGCAGGAGCTCCGCCGCACCGCGCGCGGGGAGACCTACGACGAGCAGCCAATGATGGACCTCGACTCGGAAGCGCTCGACTTCCGAGCTGCTTCCGAGTCCTTCAAGCCCACCCGGACCCTTCGTCGACGCGACTTGGAGACGCTGAGGCTCCTTACCACTCATCAGGGCCACACCGTACCGACGGTAGGGGGCATGCTGCTTTTCGGTCGAGAGCGCAAGCGCCACTTCCCGGACGCCTGGATCCAGGCGGGACGCTTCTCGGGCCGAGACAAGGCCAAGATCGTGGATGGGGCCGAGTTCCGGGGGCTACCGGTCGCCGCCATCGACGCAGCCATTGCATTTATCGAGAAGCACTCCCTCCACGGCGCCGAGATCGGAAAGGTCCGTCGGATGGAACGCTGGAGCCTACCCCCCGTCGCGGTACGAGAAGCCGTGATCAACGCAGTCGCGCACGCTGACTATGCGCAGCGCGGCGCTCCAATCCGAGTTTCTATCTTCGATGACCGATTAGAGATCGAGAATCCGGGGCTGCTCCCGTTCGGTCTCACGGTCGCGGACTTGGCGCACGGCATCTCCAAGCTCCGGAACCGAGTCATCGGCCGAGTCTTCCACGCCCTCGGTCTCATCGAGCAGTGGGGCAGCGGCATCCAGCGCATGACGGCAGCTTGCCGCGAGGCCGGGCTGCAGGACCCGCTGTTCGAGGAGATCGCGACCAGATTTCGCACGACCATTTTCACCTCACAGGTCAACCCCCCCACGCTCGACGACACCGATCAGGCAATTGTCGATAGACTGTCAGACGGGCAGGGCAAATTGACCAGTGAGATCGCTGCTGTTATCGGCCTGACCTCCCGGGCTACGCGCACCCGCCTCGCTCGCCTAGCTGGAAACGGGCTCGTTCGCGAAGTTGGAAGCGGGCCACAGGACCCGAAGCGGCGCTATTTCTTAGCGAAGTAAAGCCAGGACCTAGTGTGGCGAGTCAGAAGTTCCTGTAAACAAATGCGGCGGGTGGCGCGTATCTCCAGTAACTTCGAGATGCGATGCCTTGTGCGAAGCTGCCCCCGGTGGTGCTGAGCGACGACGAGCGCGCGACGACGAGCGCGCGACGCTGCACGAGGGGACGCGCCGGCGGCGCACGGCGCAGGCGATGGCCCTGCGGGCGCGCATCGTGCTCGCGGCGAGTACGGGCGCGACCAACACGGCCATCGCGGCCACGCTCGGCGTCGTGATCCCGACGGTCGGGAAGTGGCGCCGGCGGTTTCTCAAACAGCGCATCGCCGGCTTGCTCGATGAGCCACGCGTTGGCGCCCCGCGCCAGATCTCGGATGTGGCCGTCGAGGCCGCGCACTGGAGCACGCGCGCCCTGGCCAAGAAGACGGGACTCAGCCAGAGCACGGTCGGTCGCATGTGGCGCGCATCCGGACGCCTTTGCCCGAATGCACGCGGCCAATTGTAGCGTGTGGAGTATTGACGCCGCTGAGCTCGAAGACAAACTCAAAGAGCTCATCGTGAGGGAGCGAGCGAGCGACGAGTTTGCCAGGTATGTACGGCAAGTCCTTCTTGATCGCGATGAACGTCGAAAAGACGAACAGCATCACGTCGGCGACGCCCAAGCAACTGTTGCAACACGCGAACAGAAATTCAGAACACTCGCCCGGACCGTCTCGCGTCTAGCACACGAAGGAGTCGAAGTCTCGGAGGACGACGCGCTGATGCGAGAGCTGGCCGCTGCGAAGCGACAGATCCAAGCCGCAAAGTCAGAACTATCTGAGGCGGAGCGTTTTGCTGCTTTCGTCGAAGGCGCGTGGGCGAAGCTCTCAGCGATCATAAACGAGGACAAGCACATTGCGCAGGTATTGGATCGGTGCTCCGCCGAAGATCGTGCTGCCATCCTGGACTACTGGGTGCTCGATCTGCTTGTGGTCGTTGAGCGGGTTCCGGGCAAGCGCCGCGCAAACATCAAGACGGCCGTTGTGACGCTGCGGACGTCACCTCATGTCCCACGAGATTTCGACATTTCATCCGGGGCACTATCGGCCGCGCGTAGGGCCGACTCGATCTCCGCGCGGACGGCTCCATCCGGCTCGACGGCCAAGCGTTCCCTAAGTGCGGCAAAGCCGGCGTCGGAGCCGATCCGCCCGACCGCCCAGGCGGCGTGGCCTCGCACAAGGGGGAGCGCGTCCCCCAAAGCGATGATCAGGGCAGGCAGGTCAGCCTCCGTTCCCGTATTGCCCAACACAACGGCCGCGTTACGGCGCAGGCCGGAGAGCTTGGCGCGCTTCATGGCGGAGCCGCGAAACAACTCAGTGTATTCGGGCACGCCCATTCCCAACACACGAAGTGCCAACTCCCGAGAAGGCACGCCGTCCAAGAAGGGACGTGGCCGGAAGGGCGAGTCCTCCGACAATTCCTTGGAAAACTTACGGTTGTACGGACACACATCATTGCAGATGTCGCACCCGTAAAGCAGCCCACCCATCAACGGCCGCAACGGCTCGGCAATGTGCTCGCGGTGCTCGATGGTGAGATAGCTGATGCACAAGTTCGCATCGAGCACATGCGCCTCGCGTAGCGCGCCCGTGGGACACGCATCGAGACAGCGCGTACAACTGCCGCATCGGTCCGCCTCGAACGGCGCACTCGGTTCGAGTTCGAGCTCCACGAACAGCGATGCCAAGAACACGAAGGAGCCCGCGCGCGGCGTAATGAGCATGGTGTTCTTGCCGAACCAGCCCAGGCCGGCGCGCTGCGCCAGGTCCCGCTCGAGCACGGGCCCGCTGTCCACGTAGGGACGTGCATTCACCGCGTGCCCCACTTCCTGCTCCAACCAATGGTGCAGGGCACGCACGCGCTCACGGAGTGACTCATGGTAGTCGTCGCCGCGCGCGTACCGGGCCACCGGCCCCGTTGGTTCTCGCCCCCCGTACGACGCCGCCAGCACAAGGGCATGGGTGGCACCCGCATGCGGCAGGCGGGCATCGGCACGCAATGCGGCGCCGGCGCCCGACAAATAGGCCATGTCGGCCTGATACGAGTGCCCCAGCCACGACTCGAAGGCCGCCCGCGTGGCCGGTTCGCCCAGCCGTGCGATCCCCGCCGCATCGAACCCCAGGCCGTACGCCTGCGCGAGGAGCCGCTGCGTGAGCGCCGACCACTCCGGGACGTTCACGGGGACGTCAGGGCTGACGGCCAACCCAGCGCGCGAACGCGATCACATCATCGGCGGGCGGAATGGCCCCCTCATCGCCATATGCCGTGTACATGCGCCAGCGCACGTAGCTCTGGGCCGGCAGCGGCAGAAACGGAAAACGCCGGTACCAGTGACGGTGCCGGAAGCGCCACGCCACCCGCAGCAGGTCCACCGCCAGCGCCGGGTTGAGGAGCGCCCGCAGCGCGAGCGTCAGGGAGAGGGACAGCCAAGCCATCCGTTCAATATAGCGGAACCGGCTGGTCCCAGCAGTCGCTCAAGGTCGAGCCGGCGGAGTCCGACACTCCCTCTAATGGCCGCCGACGCTGGTGACCGACAGACACTCTTCAGGGGGCGTCGCCCCTTCCCGCCTGCGTCATGCCGAACCGCCACACGACAGAACACGCAGCCATACGCCGCCGGGTTCGTGCCTGGTGGGTCGATGCCGTGCTGCTGGGCGTGGCGACGCTGCTGGCCGAACTGGCGTTGCACGAAGCCGTCGTGCTCACGCCGGCACCAATTCCCAAGAACATCCGCGGACTGATCGACGCCGTGGGCCTCGTGCTCATCGTCAGTCCGCTTATTGCGTGGACGCTCTATCGACGTTCCGTCGATGTCAAGTACGAGGGTGTGAAAACCGAGCAGCTCAAGGTGCCCGGCAGTCCGCACCAGCGGGTGCGCGTGGCGGTCCTCGGCTCACTGAGCGTGTTCGCCGTACTCGTGGCCGCTGCGCTCTGGGGCAATGTCGCCGTTTCCCGCACGCTGTCACGTCAGGGTGAGGTCATCGATGCCCTGTCGCACCTGCGATTGCACGGTGAGCGCATTGCCCGCTTTGCCGCGACGGCACACGAGCACCGCATCGACAATGCGCTCCTGTCGGATGAGCTCACGCAGCTCGAACTCGGCGTCACGCGCCTTGATAGCGTGGTCGACAAGCACGATCACGACGCGCTCCCCAACGCCGCGCTCATCGATTCCGTGGTGTTGCGTCTCCGAGCGGCGCAGCAAGCGCTCCTCATCGCCTCGGCTCGACGCGAAGCGGGAAGCGCAATCACCACCGAAGTGATCGCGCGCCAGATTCACGAACACGCCGACGCCTACCAAACGGCTGCCGGCCGGGCGCTGGCGACCGTCCAGCGCGCGCAGAACGTCGACATGGCGAACAGCCAAAGGGCCGCGATGAGCAGTGGCCTCATGGCATTTGCCGTGCTGCTTGGCATTGCCCTGCTGGTGGTAGAGCCCGTCGTCCGCCTGCTCCGTCGTCAGCACACGGCCATCACCGCCAAGAGCCTCGAGTTCGAACGGCTCGCCATGGTTGCGCAACGCACCAGCAATGCGGTGGTCATCACCGACGCCAAGCGGCGCATTACCTGGGCGAACGAAGGCTTTACCCGTCTGACGGGATGGGAGCTGCACGAGGTCGTGGGCAAGAATCCCGGCACCCTGCTGCAGACGGAAGACACCGACCTGGACGACGTACAGCGCATGCGCGATGCCCTGGACCAAGGCGAATCGGTTCGGCTCACTTTGCTGAACGCGCGCAAGAGCGGCGTCCCCTACTGGCTCGATCTCAACATCGAGCCCCTGCGTGTATCGGGCGTCCTCACAGGATTCATTGCTGTCGAGTCGGATGTCACCGAGCAGATCCACGCCCGTGACCTGCTGCAGCGGGAGCGGGAAGCTCTCGCGCGGACTACGCTGCAACTCGAAGAAGCGCAGGCGGTCGCACGCGTAGGCAACTGGGAATTCGATCTCGCCACGAGCGAAGTGAGCTGGTCGCCGGAGACCTATAGTCTGTTCGGTCTCGATAGCGCGACCGCAGTCCTGGACGACGAAACGGTGACCGAAGGGTACGACCCCGATGATGCGGACCGGCTCAACGTGGCCGTCGAACGGGCCGCCACGACGGGCGAAGCATATTCGCTCATTCTCCGCACCGCCGGACGCAATCCGATGGTGCGCTGGGTGCGCGGGGAAGGACGCGTGCGCCGTGATGCTAATCGTCGTATTGTGGGGCTGTACGGCACCGTCATGGACGTCACGGAGGCGATCGAACGGGAAGAGGCGTTGCGCCAGGCGCAGGCCAAGGCCGAAGCCGCCAGCCAGAGCAAAAGTGAGTTCCTGGCGAACATGAGCCACGAAATCCGTACGCCGCTCACTGCCATTCTTGGCTATACCGATCTGTTGTACGACGAAGCGGCACTCACCGGCGCGAGCGCGACGCAGCTGCAGTCCATGGAGACGATTCGGCGCGCCGGCGAGCACCTGCTCACGGTGATCAACGACATTCTCGACATCTCGAAGATCGAAGCCGGCAAGCTGCAGATCGAGCGGGTGGAAACGCCGCTACCATCGGTCCTGCTCGACGTCGAAAGTCTCATGCGCGCGCGTGCACAGACGAAGGGCGTGTCACTGGAGAACCGGCTGCTGGCGCCGATTCCCGATCGCATTCTCACCGATCCCACCCGTCTTCGGCAGATCCTCATGAACCTCGTCGGGAATGCCGCGAAGTTCACCGAGCGCGGCCGTATTCTGGTGGAGTCGGGTATCGAGACTGCGCCGGGCGGCGATGTGCTTGTGGTCGCCGTCGACGATACCGGCCCGGGCATGACCGAGGAGCAGGCGAGCCTGCTGTTTCAGCCGTTCTCCCAGGCCGACAATTCGGTGACGCGCAAGCACGGCGGCACAGGACTGGGGCTCACCATCTGCCGCCGTCTCGCGGAGCTGATGGGCGGGCGTGTGGAGCTGGTGACGACCGCACCCGGGCGGGGCTCGCGCTTCGAGCTCCGTATTCCGCTCCTCGCGGCCCCCGGGGCGACCTCGGTTGCCCGTCTCGAATATCGTGCGCCCTCTCCCGCCGTAGCCGAGCCCATGCCGCATGCGCTTGCCGGCCGCCGTCTTCTGCTGGCGGAAGACGGTGAAGACAACCAGCGGCTCATTTCCGTGCTGCTGAAAGCCGCCGGCGCCGAGGTCACCATCGTGGCCAACGGGCGCCAGGCGTTGGATGCCATCGAATGGGCGGAGGCCGGTGGCGCCGCGTTCGAGCTGCTGCTCACCGACATGCAAATGCCGGAGGTGGATGGCTATACGCTCGCCTCCGTGCTGCGCGCCAACGGCAGCGTCATTCCCATCATCGCGCTGACCGCGCACGCCATGGCCGAAGACCGCCAGAAGTGTCTCGATGCCGGCTGCGATGACTATGTCAGCAAGCCGATTGATCGGCGAGCGCTCATTGCCACCTGCGCGCGCTGGTTGTCGCCGCCGGCGGTGTTCACCACGCTTGGCGAAGCGCGCACGAAGACTGCCAGCGGTATCGATGAACACATCCCCGAGCGGCTGATCAGCGAGCTGGCGAACGATCCGGAGCTCGCCGAGCTCTCGCAGCTGTTCGCCGCATTGCTCCCGGCGCGCGTTGCGGCCATCAATGCGATGCTGCAATCCATCGACATGGACGGCGCGGCGCGTCACACGCACCAACTCAAGGGCGCGGCCGGCAGTTACGGCTTTCCGCTCATCAGCGAACTCGCGCGCCGGGTAGAGGTCGCGCTTGATAATGATGACACCTCCATCGACCCGCTCATGACACGACTGCAGGCCTATGCTGATGCCGCCGCCCGCGGCGTGGCGGCCGAATCCGGAGCCGGAGCATGAGCGCTGACCGCCGACGCCGCGAATGGACGCCCCTCTCGCGCCTCGATGCGCGAGTGCTGCTCATCGATGATGACCACGACATTTATCACCTCGTCGCGGCCATGCTGCGTCCGCTGGGCGTAAGGCTCGAAAGCGCGTCTGACGCCGCGACGGGACTTGCACATGCCCGAAGCCACCCGCCCGAGCTGATCCTGCTCGATCAGGAACTTCCGGATGCGACCGGCGTCGAGGTGCTCGCACAGCTGCGCGCGGACCAGTTCACCGAGAACGTGCCCGTGATCATGGTCACGGGTACCGAACGCCGCGATGTGCTGACGGCGTGTTTCGCGGGCGGAGCCTCCGACTACCTCCGCAAGCCGTTCTTCGGCGCCGAGCTGCGCGCCCGCGTGCAATCGACGATCGATAGGCAGCGCATGCTCATCGAGCTCGGACGTGCAGCGCACGTGGACTCTCTGACGGGACTGCCCAATCGCTCGCTGCTGCATCTGCGGCTGCAGCACGCGATCGATCAGCAGCGCGAGCATACCAACTACGGCTTCGCCGTAATGTTCATTGATTTCGACCGCTTCAAGCTGATCAACGACAGCCTCGGCCACGAAGTAGGCGATCAACTGCTGGTCGAGATCGCACGGCGTCTGCGCAACAACCTGCGGGCACACGACTGCGTCACACGTGACGCGGGCGGCACCACCGTCGCACGCCTGGGTGGTGATGAATTCGTGGTGATTCTCGACGACATGCAGGATGTCGCGATGGCCGCCGCGATCGCCGACCGACTGCTGCCCGTTCTGGCGCAGCCGTACGAGCTCGCAACGCATACGGTGCGTACGAGCGCCAGTGTCGGCATCGTGCACAGCAGTGGCGGCTATACGCAGTCCGACGACATGCTCCGTGACGCCGATATCGCGATGTACGAAGCCAAGGCGCGCGGGAAGGACTGCTTCGTGATCTTCACGCCATTCATGCGCGAGAGCGTGCACAATCGTGTCCTGCTGGAGAACGCGCTGCGGGAGGGGATCGGCACCGACCAGTTCTTTCTCGCCTACCAGCCCATCATTTCGCTGGAGACGCGACGACTGCACAGTGTCGAGGTCCTGGTGCGCTGGCGCCATCCGGACCTGGGACTCATTTCGCCCGCCGCCTTCATCCCGATTGCCGAGGAAACGCGGCTCATTCTGCCATTGGCGGATGAGGTGCTGCGCCAGGCATGCCGGCAGTTCGTGCACTGGCAGCGCGAGATGCCGGAGCTCGCCCCCGACTACATCAGCGTCAATCTGTCGCGGGTGCAACTCGCCGATCCGTCGGTGGCGTCTCGCACGATGGCCATTCTCGAAGAGACCGGGATGGCGCCGCACTGCCTGCAGCTCGAGGTCACCGAGTCACAGCTCATGCAACACCGGAACATGGCCCTCGAGCTGCTCACCGTGTTCAAGTGCCACGGCATCCGCCTGGCCATGGATGATTTCGGCACGGGCTACTCGTCGCTCTCGTGTTTGCAGGAGTATCCCTTCGATGTCCTCAAGGTCGATCGCGCGCTTACCGAAAATGTGAGCCGTGGCCGCGGGTATTCCGCCCTGCTGCATGCCGTCATGACGCTGGCCGACAATCTGGGGCTGGAAGTCGTGGCCGAGGGCATCGAACGCCTGGATCAGCTGGTCTTGCTGCAGGCGCTCGGATGTCCCTTGGGGCAAGGATTCCTGCTCGCGCGTCCCATGGAGGCGCAGGCGTTTCTGGCCTGGGCCTGCGATCCGGCCGTGTCAACGGAGGCGGCCGCGTGATGCCGTCGAGTGAACAGATCGTGCGTGCCACCATCGACCAGGTGGGCGCCGTTGCCACGCTCCCAAGCGTCGCCATTCGCATCATGAAGATCGCCGACGATCCGTCGGCGACCGAGGACATCCTGCACGACGCGCTGCTCACCGATCCGGCGCTGGCGTCGCGCGTGCTCAAGGTGGTGAACTCGGCGTTCTATCGTCGCCAGCGCGAGGTGGGCAGCCCGCGGGCCGCGATTCGGCTCCTGGGCGTCGATGCCATTCGCAACATTGCGCTGGCGGCGAGCCTGCACCGGTTGTTCCGCGGGCGGCGTGCGATACCAGGATTCGAAGCGAGCGACGTATGGAATCACTCGGTGGCCGTGGGCACGGCGGCGCGCGCATTGGCGGTGCACACCTCGCTGGTGCTTCCGGAAGAGGCCATGCTCGCCGGCCTGCTGCACGACATCGGCCTCATCATCGCGATGCAGGCATGGTCGCCGAAATTCTCGGTCGTGGTGAAGCGAGCAGGTATGCCCGGTGAACCGTCGTTTCTCGAAATCGAGCGTCAGGAAATCGGCGCGTCCCATGAGGCGTTCGGGGGGGCACTCTGCGACGCGTGGAACTTCCCACCGGCGTTCGGACAGGCGTGTCGGTACCACCACGACTTCCGCGCGCTCCCGTGGCAGGAGCAGCGGTTGCCAGCACTCATGCACGTCGCCGACACGTTGGCGGCGCGCGTTGGCGTCGGATACACCGCCACCGTGCACGTCGATGCCCCGCTGGCGGAAGCGCTCGCCCTGTTGCAGCTCACCGAGAGCGAGCTGGCCACGCTGCAGGGGCAGGTCGCCGAAGCCGTGCCGCCGGCGGTGTCGCTGCTCGCGGCGTAAGGCGCGCGGGCTGTCTCACCGTTACATTCGTGGGCATGAACTTCGACGAATATCAGCAGCTGGCGGCGCGCACGCTGGGGCGCGACCGGACCCACGAGCAGCAGCTCGCCAACGCGGCGTTGGGGCTCACGGGCGAAGCCGGTGAAACCGCGGAAATCATCAAGAAGCACCTGTTCCATGCCACGCCGCTCGATAAGGACGCGCTGATCAAGGAGCTCGGCGACTGCCTCTGGTACATCGGCGCGTTTGCCACGGTGCTCGATCTCTCGCTGGAAGAGATCGCGCAGCGCAACATCGACAAGCTGCGCAAGCGCTACCCCGAGGGGTTCGATCCGGAACGCAGTCGGAATCGGGTCGAGTAGTCGCCACGCTCCCGCTGTTGGGCGAACTATGCCACGGCGGTCAACGCCGGCATCCCTGCGGGAACCTCGAGATACCGACGGATCACGGCAACAGTCTCTTCGGGATGGGTCAGCTGCGGACAGTGCCCCGTCGCTTCCGCAGCATGATAGATACTGCCCGGTAAGTGTCGCGCCAACCAGCGCCCGACCTGCTCCGGCGCGATTTGATCGTGCGCGCATTGCATGATGAGCGACGGGACCGGCACCTGAGGTACGTCGTGCCGGTGATCGGACAGAAACGCCGACTCGGCGAAGCGACGCGCGATTTCAGGATCGGTGGCGCAGAAACTGGCGGCGAGTTCCGTGCTAATGTGCGGATGCTCGGCCGAGCCGACGACGCGGTCCGCGAGTGAGCCGGCCCACTCGGTGTAGTTCATGTCCATGAGTTCGAGGAACCCCTCAAGATCGCGGCGCTCGAATCCGCCGTGATACTGCGGCGGAACGTTGACGTAACAGGGCGACGGGGCCACCAGCACCAACCGTTCGAAACGCGACGGTCGGCGTGTCGCGGCCAGCATGCCGATCATGGCACTCACGGAGTGCCCCACGAAAATCACTTGGGTGAGGTCGAGCGCGCCACACACCTCGAGCACGTCACTCGCATAGCCCTGCAACGTGCTGTACCGCGTGGCGTCGTACGCGGTTACGTCACTGTGGCCGGAGCCCACGTAGTCGAACAAGACCACGCGATGGGTGGCCTCGAATGCCGGGGCCACGAAGCGCCACATGGACTGATCGCAGCCGAATCCGTGGGCAAAGACAATGGCCTGCTGGCCTAGTCCGGACACGTGGACGTTGTTGCGGGCAAGAACGGGCATGGCGATCAGGGTGCTCACGGGCAGTCGCACACAACGGCATCACGACCGGCGTCGGCGGGAATGCCTGGACATCGAGTGGCCGCATGACGCTGCGTCACCCGCACCTGCGCAGTGCTATCGCAGGAACGACCGTCCATCGAACACAGTATCGGTCGCAACGCCCAGGAGCTGGAGCGCCGAGGGGACAATATCCGTGGTGCGCTGTGGCATGCGCTGTGTGGGCACATCGACGATGAGCGGCACTGTCATTTGATCGCGCAGCAGCGCGCCGTGCGTCGACACATGCGTCACCGGCTCGAAGCGCGCGCGGAGATCCCACCCGTCCGATGCCGAGAGAATGACGTCGCCGGCCCGTGCCGCCGCCGCCAACCACGACAGCTGCACGAGGGCGTCCGGGTACGGCGTCGCCGACGTGGCCTCCCACGCCGTGCACGCATCGAGATCGCGAAGCGTGCCGCCCAACTGCAGCGGATCACCATGTTCGGCAAGATACGACCACCGCGTTCCACCGGCGCCGACGTGCCGGTGCACTTCTGCCGTGCCGCGCTCTGTGTGGCGCAGCTGCACGACGGAGTCGGAGAGGCTCACGGCCATGAGGTCCACCGACGGGTGCGCCACCAGGCGGTCCAACGTGCGATCCCACGACGCTGCGTGGGTGTGCCACCAGCGTCGCGTACGCTCGGCCGGCGCGAGGTACAGGTGTGCCATGGCGTTACCACCCACCATGAGGACGACATCGGGCGACTTCACGTTGAGGCGGGGGTGTGCCAGCACGCGCAGCCCTTCGCCTTCGAGCCAGCCGTGCAAGTCGAAGTGCTCGTGCACCGGCGCATGTCCGTGGTCGCCGGTGACCCACACGTGGAGTGAGTCGAGCCACCCGCCGCGTGCGGCGAGGGTCTGGGCCTGCGCGATGGCATCGTCCACGTCGCGGATGGCGGTGCGCACCTCGGTGGAGCGACACCCGAACTTGTGCGCGAACTTGTCGGGACTGGTGATGGCCAGCACGGAGAAGCGTGGGCGCACCGCACCGAACTTGGCGAGGAACGCCGCCGTGGCCTTCCGCTCGACGGCACGCCAGCCGAGGAGATCGCCCCGGAAGTGGGACGGCGCGGCGCGCGCCATCCACGCCACTCCGCGGCCAATACGGCCGTGCGTGGCGCCGCGGCCAATCATGCTCATCGCCGCGATGGAGGGCTGCGCGTACTCCAACAAGGTGGGCACCTGCGGGGCGATGTCGCTGTCCACGTGCCAGATGTCGATACCGGCGTAGCTGCGCGATTGAGACGGCGCCCACTTGATGGAGCGGGCGCGATCGAACCAGCGTAAGCCAGGCAATCCCACCCGCCCGGGGTGCTTTCCCATGAGAAAGGGGACGTACGCGGGCCCCGTCACCGAGGGAAACGACGTGCTGATCGGCTGCGAACGGCCGCGAGCGCGCAGCGCCGCCATGGCGGGAGCACGGCCGGCGTCCATCTCCTCTTCGAGCATGTCCGCGCGAACGCCATCGGCCACCACCAGGAGCAACCGGGTGGTCACGGTGGTATCATGCGTCACCGCAACGTCCTGCCCACCGCAGCTTCATCGAGTCTCTCTGCATTCTTCATGGCGAAATCACGACGCTCCGCCCCCCGGACCGCAACTGGCAAGAAGGCGTCTCCCGATACCCGCGCCACGGCCGAGCAACAATCGGTAGACGCGTATCGGGAGCGAACAGAGGCAGGCCACCGCGCCGCGGGCCGCGAGCCGGCCGGTGCGCAGACGCGCGTGTCCAGCGGTCCACGTGCAGTACGACGCCAAGATCCGCGACTGGTCGACCAGTCGCTCCGTGATCGCCCAATGCTCACGGAAGACGAAAAGTTGCTGCAGAGTCCTGAAGAGGAAGCGACGGCCTTTACCCGTTCCGATCCGTGGCGTGTCATGCGCATCACGTCGGAATTCGTAGAAGGCTTCGATGCCCTCTCCGACGTGCAGAAGGGGGTAACGATTTTCGGTTCGGCGCGTACCGGTCCGGATGACGAGATGTACACGGCCGCGCGTGAGACCGCGCGGTTGCTGGCAGAGCAGGGGTTTGCCATTCTCACCGGCGCCTGGCCCGGGCATCATGGAAGCTGCCAATCGCGGCGCCAAAGACGGCGGCGGCCACTCGGTGGGGTGCAACATCGAATTGCCCTTTGAGCAGGGCGCCAATCCGTACGTCGATACGCTGGTGAACTTCCGGTACTTCTTCGTGCGCAAGACGATGTTCATCAAGTACTCGAACGCGTTCATCATTTTCCCCGGTGGCTTCGGCACCCTCGACGAACTGTTCGAGGCGCTCACCCTCATTCAGACCGGCAAGATCTATCAATTCCCGGTCGTGCTCTTTGGCACGCACTACTGGGCGGGGCTGGTGCGCTGGATGACGTCGCGGATGGTGGCCGAAGGCAAGATCTCGCCGGGCGACCTCGATCTGCTGCTGCTCACCGACGACCCGCGCGAAGCCGCGCAGGCGGTCATGGTCGCGCACGACGCGCAGGAAGCGAGTCGCGGGACGGCGTAGGAAACCCGATTGACTTTATCGGGATTGGCAGGTTAGGATGAGCGTGTGCTAGATGATAGCCATTCTCAACTAACAGCGCCATGCCCACGACCCTGCTCACCCCGCTGATCCTTTCGCTCGTCCTCGCCACCCCGGCGCAGGACAGTGCCCGTCGTCCTGCCGCGACTCCGCAGCCCTCGCGGCGCGATTCGCTCCAGGCGCTCGAAGCAGTGAAGGTGCGCGCTCCAAAGGCCCGATCCCACCCGCTATACGGCGCCGGCTACGAGTTCGGCGACCCGTACGCTGACCCCCCTTCGTGAGGTGCCCCAGTCGGTCACGGTGCTGGGCGCCCCCCTGCTGCGCGACCTCAACATCCAGTCCATGGCCAAGGCCGTCGAATACGTGCCCGGCATCAGCATGGGGCAGGGCGAAGGGCACCGCGACGCCCCCACCATTCGCGGCCAAAGCAGCACCGCCGACTTCTTCGTCGATGGCGTGCGCGACGACGCGCAGTACTATCGCGACACGTACAACGTGCAGCAGATCGACGCCCTCAAAGGCGCCAACGCCACCGTGTTCGGGCGTGGCGGTGGCGGCGGCGTGATCAATCGCGTCATGAAGCGCGCGGAGTGGACGCCCGTACGTGCGGGCCGCGTGGAAACAGGCTCGTGGGAGCAGCGCCGCGTGTCACTCGATGTGGGCGACGCCATCGGCAACGTGGCGGGTCGGCTCAACGTGATGTACGAGGCGGGAAATACGTTCCGTCAGCTCGCGGACCTCGAGAAGTGGGGCGTGACCCCCACGGCCGCCCTCATGCTGGGACGCACGATGGTGCGCGCCTGGCGTCGAACGGTACGTCGATCGTCACACCGTCGACCGCGGCTTGCCGTCTGCCAACGGTCCGTCCGTCGGCCATGGACACGCGCGTGCATGTGGGCGACCCCTCCGTCAGCCGCGCCAAGCATGGTCGTGAAGGGCGCGCATGTCCAGGCAGGAGTTCGCCAACGGCCATGGCTTCACAGCTGCGCACGCACACCCGCGCGTTCGACTACGACAAGTTCTATCAGAATGTCTTTGCGAATAGTGCGATCAACAGCGCCGGTACCCAATTCACCCTGGCGGCCTACAACGATGCCGTCGATCGTCGCAGTCTCTTCAACCAGACCGACGCCATCTGGAAGGCCGATCGTGGGTCGCTGCGCTCGACGTTCCTTGTGGGAACCGAGCTCAGTCGCCAACAGTCGGACAACGTGCGCCTGACCGGCTACTTCGATAACAGCGCCACCAGCCGCGTGGTGCCGGTGTCGGCGCCCACCGTGGTGACGCCGGTGACCTTCCGGTCAAGTGCCACCGACGCCAACAATCACGCGGTGGCAACCGTCGCCGCCGCGTTCATGCAGGAGCAGCTGCACCTGGGCAATCATGTGCAGCTCGTGGCTGGCGTGCGCCATGACCGCTTTGGCATGCAGGTGCGCAACAACCGCACGAACACGACGCTCACGCGCGTCGATCACCTGCTCTCGCCACGTGGTGGACTCGTGGTCACCCCGTCACGAACGCTCTCCTTCTATGGGAGCTACAGCGTGTCGCACCTGCCAAGCAGTGGCGATCAGTTCACGGCGCTCACGAGTACGACGCAGACCTTGCAGCCCGAGCAGTTCCGCAATCGTGAAGTCGGTCTCAAGTGGGCAGCGCGTACCGGGTTGGACCTGACGGCGGCATGGTTCACGCTCGATCGTTCCAACACCATGGCCCCGGATCCCGTCGATGTCACCCGTCTGGTGCAGACGGGGCGGCAGCGTACGACGGGCGCGGAGTTCGGCGTGCAGGGAACGGTGCACTCGCGCTGGGATGTCATCGGTGGTCTCGCGGTGCAACAGGCGAGAATCGTGAACCGCACGTCGGCGGCACGCGTTGGCGCCTCGACGCCGCTGGTACCACATACCAGCGCCTCGCTCTGGAACAAGGTGCGTGTTGGCGGCGGCACCTCGTTGGGCCTCGGGGTGGTGCACATGGGGCAGCGGTACGCGGCCATCGACAACAGTGTCCTGCTCCCCGCGTTCACGCGCCTCGACGGAGCGCTGTATCTCTCACTGTCGAGTCGGCTCACCATGCAGCTGAACATCGAGAACCTTGCCGATGCGCGCTTCTACACGACGTCCCACGGCAACAACAACATCATGCCCGGCGCACCGCGCACCCTTCGGCTCGTGATGGGTGTGGCCCCCTGAGGACCGCTCCGCCGGCCCCCGTGGGGCGCAAGGGTTGAACCCCTCGCTGAACCGGGCATATTTCACGGACTACGCGCCCGGCCCAACACGGCCGGGCGCTCGCCTTTTATCGGCCCCAGCTGGCACGCGCATGTTTCAGGAACTCATCGCCCAGATGGCACGCGAAGTCGAGAAGCTCCAGTTCGAGCTGAACGTCACGCTGCCTGCAGAAATTCGGAAAGCGGTCGAACTCGGTGATCTCAAAGAGAACAGCGAGTACAAGGCCGCGCTCGAACGTCAGCAGTTCGTCCAGGCGCGACTGGGACAGCTCACGCAGCGCGTGACCAAGCTCGCCAACATCGACATCACCCAGATCCCCGCCGATAAGGTCGGACTGGGCTCCAAGGTGATCGTCGAAGACGAAGGCACCACGTCGCGTGAGAGTTACGAACTGGTCTTCGGCGATGCCGGCGAACTGCAGGACGGTCATGTCACCATGGGCTCGCCCATCGGTCGTGCGCTGCAGGGGAAGGCCGTTGGTGATCAAGCTATTCTCAAGCTCCCCAATCGCATTCGTCGCCTCACCATTGTCGAGCTCTACACCATCCACGATCGCGCCGCCGACGAGCTCGCCTGACGCTATCGGTGGCACCGTTGCTGGCGGAGATTGGCAGTACTGCCGATCTCCGCCTTTGTCGTTCCCCTCTGTCGATGGTCGACCCCCTGAGGAGTACCCATGCACGTCGCGATGTACGAGAGCCGTGGCGCCGAGCCGCACACGCGCATTGCCTGTGTCGAGCGTCCGACGCCGACCCCCGGTCCCGCCGATGTGCTGCTCGAGATGATCGCCGCGCCAGTGAATCCGTCGGATATCCTCACCATTACCGGCCAGTACGGCGCCCTGCCGCCGCTCCCCGCCATTGGAGGGAACGAAGGCGTCGGGCGCGTCGTGGCTCTGGGTGACGAGGTGAAAGGCGTTGCCGTTGGTGACATGGCGCTCATGCCGATGGCGAGTGGTACGTGGACCTCACACGCCATTGTTCCCGCATTGGCACTCATGCGCGTACCGTCGGCAGGTGATCCGCTCCAGATGGCCATGCTCACCGTCAACCCGCCGACGGCGTCGTTGCTGCTCTCGGACTTCGTCACGCTCAACGCCGGCGACTGGGTCATGCAGAACGCGGCCAACAGCGGAGTGGGGGCGTATGTCATTCAGCTCGCGAAAGCGCGCGGTCTGCGCACGGTAAACGTCGTGCGTCGCGAAGACGCGATCGAGCCCCTGCGCGCGCTCGGCGCTGACGTGGTGCTCGTTGACGGTCCCGATCTGGCCGCACGCGTGGCCGACGCCACCGAGAAGGCGAAGATCCGGCTCGCGCTCGACGCCGTGGCCGGCCGCGCGACCGACCGACTCGCGCAGAGCGTTGCCGTTGGCGGTATGGTCGTCAATTACGGCGCCATGAGTGGTGACGCCTGCAAAGTGGCGCCGGGGGCATTCGTCTTCCGCAACGTCACGCTGCGCGGCTTCTGGCTGGCCCACTGGTTCCGTCAGGCGACACCGGCTCAGCAGCAGGCACTCTACGGTGATCTCGCCATGCGTATTGCGCGCGGCGAACTCTCCACGCGCATTCACGCCACGTTCCCGTTAACGCGTGTGCAGGAGGCGGTCGCCCTCGCCGCGCAGGGCGCGCGGAACGGCAAGGTCTTGTTGACTGGCCGGTAAGCGCCGGACAACACCATCGCCGCTCGCCCCGTTACGGGTCGATGCGAAAGATGCGCGCGGCGTCGGCGTCGTACGCGACGAGCGCTGCGGCCAACTGCCTGTCGCTCCAGCCGAGCAGCGCCCCCATAACCGGGGCGATGTGCCGTGCCACCGAACGGCCGTGGTCCCGTGACTCGAACGCGACGTGGGTACGCCGTATCAGCATGTCGGAGAGCGTGCAGGCCATCTCGTGTTCCACCGCGTACGCCACTTCCGCCATGAGGTACGGCAACGGCTCGGCTATGCGCTGAGACGCGACGGCATCCCGTTCCGCATACGCCCATACCTGTCGCCATTGCATGCCGTACGCGTGCACGAGATGCTCGGCAATCGCGCGGTCGTGCACCACCGCCAGCAGTTCGGCGGTGAGCGACGCCCGCGACGAAAAGTCTCCCCCGGGGAGCGGCGTCGTGGCGCTGGGCTGCGTCCCACGCCGCGCCACGCGAATGGCCGCAGGCATTTCGCGTCGCGCATGCTCCAGTACGTCGGCCGCCATCGCCCGATAGGTGGTGAGCTTGCCGCCCGTGATGCTCACCAGCCCATCGGCCCGGTGCACGATGGCATGTTCACGCGAGGCTGAACCCGCCGAGTCGCTGCCGGCGCGCACCGCGGCAAGCGGACGAATACCGCACCAGGCACTGATCACGTCATCCGGCGTGAGCGACGCGTGCGGAAAGAGGCGGTTCACCGACTGCAGCAGGTACGTCACCTCGGCTTCCGTCGCGCGAATCTCGTCGGGCCCGACGCGTGCCGGTCGCTCGGTGGTGCCGACAATCGTGTGCGGTCCCGCCGGAAGGACGAACATCACGCGTCCATCGAGTGGCGACACCACCGTGACCGCTTCGTGATTCCCCACCCGCTGACGCGGCACGGCGATGTGCGTGCCCGCCGAACCGAGCACCTGCGAACCCTGCCGTTCACCGATGAGCGCGGCGGTGGCTTCGCTCCATGGCCCAGTGGCATTCACCACGACGGCGGCTCGCACCTCGATGTCGCGGTTGGCCACGTGGTCGCGTACCGTGACGCCGGCCAAGCGTCCACCGCGTGTGCGAAGCGCGCCGGTCACGGCCGCGTGATTGAGCAGCACGGCGCCCGCAGCGGCGGCGCCGAGCGCCGTGGCGAGCGTGAGCCGGGTATCGTTGGTGGCGGCATCCCAGTAGCGGGCGCCTCCGGTCAACCCCTCGCGCGACAGTGCGGGCTCCAGCTCAAGCAGCGTGGACGCGTTCAGCCCCGCATGGCGCTCGACGTTGCGGAAGAGCGCCAGCGCGTCGTAGAGCGCCAGTCCGGCCCGCAGCTTCCACGTCGGGACACGCGCACCCTCGTACACCGGCCAGGTGAAGGCTAGCGGCCGGACCAGATGCGGGGCCAGCGTGAGCAGCAGCCGACGTTCACGGCTCGACTCGAAGACCAGCCCAAGGTGCCCATGCTCGAGGTAGCGGACCCCGCCATGCACGAGGCGGGACGAGCGGCTCGATGTGCCTGCCGCGAAGTCATCGCGTTCGATCAGCGCGGTGCGATAGCCGGCCAGCGCCGCCTCGCGGGCCACGCCAGCCCCGGTAATCCCGCCGCCAATGATGAGCAGGTCAAAGGTGCCGTCCGCCAGCCGGCTCAGCATGGTCGTGCGCGAGTGGGGCCCCGTGAGCGCGCTCATGGAGGCATCATCACCCCGGGACCGCGCGGTCGCCAGTGCGCCCCACTAGCTTTCAGGGATGCCCACTTTTGGTAGCGGGCGCCGTGTCGCCATCATCGCGGGCGTCCGTACGCCGTTCGCGCGCTCCGGCACCGCGCTCAAGGATTACTCGGCCATCGATCTTGGCCGCTTCGCCGTTGGCGAACTCGTGCAGCGTACCAGCCTCAATGGTGCCGACGTGGACCTCATGGTCTACGGCACCGTGGTGCAGTCGGTCGTCGCGCCGAACATCGCGCGCGAAGTGTCGCTCATGCCGCACTTCCCGCGCACCCTGCAGGCGTTCACCGTCAGTCGCGCCTGTGCGTCGGCCAATCAGGCCATCACCGATGCCGCCGACCAGATCGCGTTGGGGCACGCTCATGTCGCCATTGCCGGCGGCAGCGAGAGTCTGACGCAGGTCCCCATCCTGCATTCGCGTGGCATGAGCGATATTCTCGTGGCCGCGTCGAAAGCCAAGAGCATGTCGCAACGGGTCGCGACGCTGGCGCGCGTGCGCCCCAAGGATTTCGTGCCGATCACGCCGGCCATTGCGGAGCCGAGTACGGGCGAAACCATGGGGCAGAGCGCCGACAAGATGGCCAAGCTCAACGGCATCTCCCGTGAGGCGCAGGATCGGTTCGCGTTGCGCTCGCACCAGCGGGCGGCGCGCGGTCTCGATGACGGTCGCCTGGTCGCCGAGCTCGCTCCGGTACCGGTCCCGCCCAAGTACGACACCATGCTCGCCACCGACAACGGCGTCCGGCGCGACTCGAGCTACGAGCAGCTGTCGTCACTCAAGGCCGTCTTCGACCGGCAATACGGCACCGTGACCGCCGGGAACGCGAGTCCGCTCACCGACGGCGCCAGTGCAATTCTGCTCATGAGCGAGGAGCGCGCGAAGGCGCTCGGCTATACGCCATTGGCGTACATCCGCTCGTACGCCTACGCGGCGGTCGATCCCGGCGACCAGCTGTTGCAGGCACCGGTGATTGCGGCCCCCATCGCGCTGCAGCGCGCCGGGCTGTCGCTCAAGGAGATCGATCTCGTGGAGATGCACGAAGCCTTTGCCGCGCAGGTGCTGAGCAACATGCAGGGGCTTGCGTCGCGCCAGTGGGCGGAGCGGGCCGGCTTCTCGCAACCCGTTGGCGAGATCGATCCTGAGCGGTTGAATGTGATGGGCGGCTCGCTGTCCATCGGCCATCCCTTTGGTGCGACCGGTGCTCGCGTACTCACGACGTTGTGCAACGAGTTGCAGCGCCGGGGCGGACAGTTCGGCATGCTCACGGTGTGCGCGGCGGGTGGCATGGGTCATTCGATGATCGTGGAGCGCGCATGAGCACGGAGCTGCGCACCGACACGGACGCCCGCGCACGCACCACGACGCCGGTCATTGCTGACAGCGCGACAGGCATCTCGCTCACCGTGCAGGACGGTGTGGCCATCATTGCCTACGATCAGCCGCAGTCGCCCGTGAATACGCTCAATTCGCGGATCGGACCGGTGTTCGAACAGTGCTTTGCGTGCATCGAACGCGACGACACGATTACCGGTGCGGTGCTGGTCAGCGCCAAGGTCGATTCGTGGATTGCCGGTGCGGACATCGAAGAGCTGACCCACATTCGCACCGCACAGGAAGGCGAGACGCTGTCGCGCAACGGGCACGCGCTGCTCGACCGACTTGCGGCCATGCGCAAGCCCGTGGTGGCCGCCATTCATGGTGCGGCCCTCGGTGGGGGGCTCGAGGTGGCGCTGGCGTGCCGGTATCGCATTGCGACTGAGCACGTAAAGACCGTGCTGGCGCTCCCTGAAGTGCAGTTGGGGCTCATTCCGGGCGCGGGGGGCACGCAACGGTTGCCGCGCCTGGTGGGACTGCAGGCCGCGCTCGACATGATCCTCACCGGCAAGAACATCCGCGCGAAGAAAGCGTGGCAGATGGGACTCGTGCACGAGTTGGTGCACCCCGCCATTCTGCGTGAGGTGGCAATGACCCGCGTGCGGGATCTCGCCGCCGGCCGTACCCCCCCGGTCAAGGCGCGCGTGCAGAGCACCTCCGATATGCTGCTCGAAGACAACGCGATCGGGCGCAAACTGGTGTTCCGCAAGGCGCGCGAAAGCGTGATGCAGAAGACGCAGGGGAAGTATCCCGCACCGCTGGCAGCGCTCGATGTCATTCAGCATGGCTACGCCGAAGGCGCGGAGGCGGGCCAGCGGGAAGAAGCGCGACGATTCGGGGCGCTCGCGGTGTCGCCAGTGTGCCGTCAGCTGGCGTCGTTGTTCTTCGCTACCACCGCACTCAAGAAAGACAATGGACTCCCCGACGGCATGACGGCAACGCCGCGTCCCGTCACGAAGATCGCCGTGCTGGGCGCGGGGTTCATGGGGGCCGGCATTACCGGCGTCGCCGTGCAGGCGGGAACGCAGGTGCGGCTCAAGGATGCCTCGCTCGATCGCTTGGCCACCGGTTGGAAATCGGTGCGCGACGTATTGCGTGAACGGCTCAAGAAGCGACAGATCACGCGGCTGCAGATGGACGAAACGCTGTCGCTGATCGGCGGCACGACCGACTATCGCGGGTTCGGCAACGTCGACATCGTGATCGAGGCGGTGTTCGAAGAGCTGGCCGTCAAGCATCAGGTGCTGCGGGAAGTGCAGGCGGTCGCACCGGAGGCGATCTTCGCCTCCAACACGAGCACGATCCCCATCCGCGACATTGCCGCCGCGGCCGCGCGCCCCGATCGTGTTCTTGGCATGCACTTTTTCTCGCCGGTGCACAAAATGCCGCTGCTCGAGATCATCGTCACACCGGCCACGAGCCCGGAGACGATCGTCACGGCGGTGCAGTACGGCCGTAAGCTCGGCAAAACCGTCATCGTCGTCCAGGACGGCGCGGGCTTCTACGTCAACCGCATTCTCGCGCCGTATCTCAACGAAGCCGGTCGTTTGCTCGACGAGGGCGCCAAGATCGACGAGGTGGACGCCGCGTTGACGGCGTTCGGATTTCCCGTGGGACCGATCACGCTGCTCGATGAAGTCGGACTCGATATCGCCGGCAAGTCGGGGCCCATCATGGCGGCGGCCTTCGGCGACCGCATGCTGCCATCAGAGTCGCTGCGCCGTATGGTGGAAGGCGGACGCGTGGGACGCAAGTCGAAGCAGGGGTTCTATCGCTACGACGAGAGCGGTAAGCGCGTCGGGGTCGACGAGACGGTGTATGCCCTCACGCCGGCTGGCGCCACGCGTCAGCGCGTCGCTGTGGAAGAGATTCAGCGTCGTTGCGTACTCCCCATGCTCAACGAAGCGGTGCGCTGTCTTCAGCATGGCATCATTCGCAACGCCCGCGACGGAGACATCGGCGCGGTCTTCGGCATCGGGTTTCCGCCGTTCCTTGGCGGTCCCGTTCCGCTATCTCGACACGCTTGGTCTGCCCACGGTCATCGAACAGCTCGATGCGTTGAACGCGCGCTATGCGGGGCGCTACGAGCCGGCGGCGTTGCTGCGCGAGATGGCGGCAACAGGACGGCGCTTTCATCCGTAACCTGTCGTGACCGCCGCTGTTGTCGGTTCCTCCTCCTTTTCTCCCCATGACTGACCTGCTGCCCCCCCGCATTCACGAGCTCCTCACGGAACTCGATCGCACCCAGCAGGCGATGCGCGCCGTGCTCGCTTCGCTCCCCCCCGAGCACGCGAACACCGTGGTGCGCGACGGCAGCTGGAGTGTGGCGCAGGTGGTCGAGCATCTGCTGCTCGTTGAGGACTGGGACCGGTCGGCTCATCTCGACGCTCATCAAGCAGTGCGAGGGCACGACGGACGCCGAGACGGATCCGGTGCTGCCCACGCTCGCCGGGCTGTATGTGACCGACGCTGTCAGGAATCCCATTGAAGCGCCCCCTTCGGTGACGCCCAAGGGAGAGATGTCGCTCGCCGACGCCATGGCCGCACAGCAGACTGCGCGCGAGCGCGTCATGGCGGCCTTTACCAAAGGTGCTGGGCGCGCGCTGGGCGCACGGTCGTATCCGCATCCCATTCTCGGGTCGCTGAATACCTACCAGTGGGGACACTTTCTCGCGTTGCACCAACAGCGCCACATGGTGCAGCTCCGCTCCATTCTCTCGCAACTGCCCGTCTGATGCGTATGCCTCTCCGTCGCCTGCTCCCCACGGCCGCGATGTTCGTGGCCGCGTGCACGACGTCGCCAACACCGGCGCCGAGTGCGGCTGCGCTGCCGCGAACCCGCGCCGAACGCACGAAACTATCTCGGAAACCTCGTCGTACGCCGACATGATCGCGTTCGTCGATTCGCTGAAGGCGCTGCGGGCGCCGATCGCGGTGAGCGAGCTGGCCAAGTCGCCCTTGGGCAAGTCGGTGCCGATCATCGTGGCGTCGCGCCCTGTGGTGCGGACGCCGGCCGAAGCACGCGCGCTCAACCGTCCCATCGTGTATGTGCAGGCGAACATTCACGCCGGAGAAGTCGAAGGCAAAGAGGCGGTGTTGGCCATGCTGCGTGATTGGTCGTTCAGCACACGCCCCACCGTACTCGATTCGCTCGTCGTGATCATCGTGCCCATGTACAACACCGACGGCAACGACAAGCTGGCGGCGCAGGCGCGTAATCGCGGCGCGCAGCACGGTCCGGAAATGATTGGTGAGCGCCCCAACGGGGCAGGGCTCGATCTCAATCGCGATTACGTGAAGGCCGAAGCCCCGGAAACGATGGGGTCGCTCGCCGCCTTCAATGCGTGGGAGCCGGATCTCTTCATGGACCTGCACACGACCAACGGCAGCTACCACGGGTATGCGCTCACCTACTCACCGTCGCTGCACCCGGCGGCGCCGCTGGCGTCGTTCACGGCCGACACGCTGTTGCCGGAAATCCGTCGGCGCATGAAGTCCAAGCACAACACCGAAACGTTTCCGTACGGAAACTTCACGGGGGCGAACGGACGCGAAAGCCTCACCGCCGATGTGAAGTCGGGGTGGGTGACGTACGAGCACAAGCAGCGGTACGGCACCAACTACGCCGGCCTGCGCGGCGGCATCAGCATTCTCAGCGAAGCGTACTCGCACGACCCGTTCGACAAGCGCGTCGCAAGCACACGCGATTTCGTACAGGAGATTCTGTCGTACGTGGCGCAGAATCGGCGCGAGGTCATGACGCGCGTACGCGCCGGTATTGCCGCGGCGACGTATGCGGCCGGCAGCGGCACCGCGTTCCCGGTGCGCGCACGCTTCAACTCGCACCCCGATACGCAGGTGGTGCTCGTGGAGCGTCTCGATCGTATCGCCGACTCCACGCGGCTTACCCAGCCCGGCGTGCCGCGCGGCCTGCAGCGCACTGGCGTGATGACGGCCCAGCGCATGCCCGTGGTAGACCGTTTCGAATCGTCGCTCAGTCGCACCCTGGCGCCGTACGGGTACGCCATCAGTGGCGAGTGGCCCACGGCACGCGAGCTGCTCACGGCGCACGGGATCAGCTTCCGCGTGCTCCCCGCGCCGGCCACGGTAACGGGGCAGGAGTTCGTCATCGATACCGTAAATGTTTCGGGACGGCCGTTTCAGGGACACCGGGAAGTGTCCGTTGACGGACGGTGGCGGGACGTGTCGCGCCAACTCCCGGCGGGCACGCTGGTGGTCCAGTCCGGTACGCGCCGCGATCTGCTCGCGCTGCTGCTCCTGGAACCGGAAAGCGACGACGGCTTCCTGACGTGGAACGTGTTTGATGCATCGCTCGGGACGGGGAAAGTGGCGCCGGTGGTCCGTTTGACGGCGCCGCTCCGTTAGGTTCCGGCATGCTTCGGACGTCTCTTCTCTTTCTCTCGCGCCAACAGGGCATTTTCGACTTCGTCAAGAACGTCGGATTTGCCCGCAAGATGGCATCGCGCTTTGTCGCTGGTGAAACCGTGAGCACCGCGCTCGACGCGGTCGCTCAGCTCAACGACAAAGGCATTTCCGCCTCGCTCGATCTGCTCGGGGAAAGCGTGCACCGCGAGGTGGAAGCCCGCGACACCGGCCGACAGTATCTCGAAATTCTCGACCGCATCAACGCGCGCAAGCTCAACGCGAACGTGTCGGTCAAGCTCACCGCGCTCGGCCAGGATATCTCCGACGATCTCGGTGTCGAGATCGTGCGCGACGTGATCGCACGGGCCAAGCAATACGACAGTTTCGTCCGGCTCGACATGGAGTCGAGTGCGTACACCGATCGCACCCTCGATACGTTCGAGCAGAAGCTGTTCCCGGGCCACGAGAACAACGTCGGCGTGGTGTTGCAGAGCTCACTGCGTCGCACGCTCGACGATGTGGCGCGGTGCAACCGGTTGTCGGCACGCGTGCGCATCTGCAAGGGCGCGTATCTCGAACCGCCCGCCGTCGCCTTCCCCGACAAGGCCGACGTCGATCGCAATTATGTCGCGGCGATGCACACGCTCATGCTCGAGGGGCGCTATCCCGGCATCGCCACGCACGACGAGAACATCATTGTCGAAGCCAAGCGGTTCGCCAAGGAGAAGGGCATTGCGCCCGATCGCTTCGAGTTCCAGATGCTCTATGGCGTGCGTCGAGATTTGCAGGAGCAGGTCGTGAAGGAAGGGTACCGCATGCGCGTCTACGTGCCCTTCGGCAGCCAGTGGTATCCGTATCTCATGCGCCGTCTGGCCGAACGTCCGGCCAACATTGCCTTCATGGCCGGCAACATCGTGAAGGAGTCTCTTGGCGGCTGAGCAGCCAGAAGGGCAGGCCGAGGTGCATCAGGGGCATCATCACCCGCCCGACCAGGCGGCGGGTGACGAGCGGACCCTGGGCGGCTACATGGCCGTGCACAAGCGCCCTGCGGCCTTTGAAGGCGTCGACGGACATTCGTACTCCGCCGACATCCTCACCGATACCACCGGCGACCGGCATGCCCCCTGGGGCGCGTATCTCATTTTCGTGCGCTGGGGGATTGGCGAGCCGGAAGTGCAGGGCCATCTCGAAACCGGGTTGCTCATCACGGGCGTCAGCGAAGCCGTCGTGCGTCATCAGCTGGGGGCCATGCCGCTCGGCACCGTGAAGGCCACTCTCGACGGCCTCATTCGTGCCGGACGGTCGGTATGACTCGCGACGCCAGCCGCTTTCAGCAGCACGGTCCCGCCGCCCCCGACGCGCACGCCGTAACGGGTGTCGTCATTCAGGGCACCGGCGGCATCTGGGACATTCGCACCGACAATGGGGCGGTCCTTTCCGCCTCCATGCGAGGCCGCCTCAAGAACGAAGCCATTGCCGGACTCAAGCTCGCGGTTGGTGACCGCGTCACCTGCGCCTGGGACCACCGCGATCCCGGCTCGTGGACCATTGCCGATATCCACGAGCGGCGCAGCAAGCTTGCACGCCGCGCCCCGGGCGGCGCACGTGGTGAACGCGTGGTGGTCGCCAATCTCGATCAGGTACTCGTGGTCTTCGCCGCCGCACGTCCTGAGCCGCACCCACGAATGCTCGACCGCTTTCTGGTCATTGCCGAGGCCAACGGCCTCGCGGCACGCATTGTGGTGAACAAGTGTGACCTCGTCGACCCTACCGCAGCGCGCGGGTTGTTCGCTGAGCATGTCGCCGCCGGGTATCCGGTGCACTACACCAGCGTGATCACGGGCGAAGGGCTCGACGACCTGCGCCACGAGTTGCAGGGACGAAGCTCCGCGCTCTCCGGCCCCTCGGGCGTGGGGAAGTCGTCGCTCATGAATCACCTGTTCCCCGGACTCGATCTGCGTACGGCGGCGATCAGCGACAGCGTGAACAAGGGTCGGCATACAACGGTGGGCGCCGTCTTGCACCCGCTTCCCGGCGGGGGATTCCTCGCTGACACCCCGGGCCTTCGCGAAGTCGGGCTCTGGGGAATCGACGCCGGCGACATCGCCCACTGTTTCCCCGAGTTCGTACCGCATCTGGGGCACTGCCGCTTTCAGGACTGCATTCACACGGTGGAGCCGGGCTGTGCCATTCGTGATGCGCTCGCTGCCGGCACCGTGACGCAGGGTCGCTACGAGAGTTACGTCAAATTGCGCGAAGAGCTCGAGAGCGTCGACGACAACTGACGCGGCCGGTCAGCCAGCCGGCGCCACGACGGGTGGCCATCGAACTGGCGTTTTTCGAAGGATTGACGCACCATGAAGTGGCTGAGCGACTGCAGCCGCCGCTCGGGACCGTCAAAACCAGAATCCGACTCGGCATGTCGACGGTGCGCGAGACGCTCAGTGCGCTCGCGCCAGCGCGTGCCACATGAACTTGACACCGCCAACGCTCGAGCAACTTCGCGCGCTCGCCCCGGGCTATCTCTTCGAGACGCTCGCTGCCGGCGAGCGTACGCGATTCGCACACGCGTTGCGCTCCCCCGAGTTCGGCGCTGCGGTGCAGGCTGAACGGGCGGCGCTGCAAACGGCGACCGGCGCATTGGCGGCCTCGCACGCCATCACCCCGCCGACGGGTTTGCGCGATCGACTGCAGGCGCGTATTGCCGCCGAGCAATCGGCGTCGGCGTCTTTCACGCCTCTGCCAGACGTGTCGATGCGCTGCAGGCCGCAGCGCGGGAAAAATCGCTCCAGCTCGCCCGAAGCGACGAGAAGCGCAAGGCCAGCGAACAAACACTCGCCACCCTGTTGGCGGGACGTGGCAATGTCGTGCTCGTGAATCTGAACACGACGGCGTCTACGGGTCCCGGCATGCAGGTATTCTGGAACTGCGGAGCGGCAAAGTCGTGGTGAATGCGTTCGGTCTCGCGCAGGTGGCGAAGGACCGCGCCTACATGCTCTGGATGATTCGTGACGGCACACCGATGCCGCTCAAGCTGTTCACGCCCGACGCAAGCGGCCGTGCGTTGGTCGCCAATGTCGGCGTGCGGACGAGCACGACGGGCATTACGCTCCTCGCGGTCACCGAGGAGAATGCTTCGGGGGCCGCCGCGATGATGGTAACTCCCGGGCCCTCGACGCGACGCGCGCATCGTCAAAGACGGTGCGCGCGTCGTGTGCGGGACTGCCTGCGTGTCGTATGGCTCGACCACGAGACCGCGCGGCTGCCGGAAGCGTTGCGACGGTACGACGGCGGGTATGTCACCCGCCCCCGAGGCTAGCCCCCGCCGCCGTAGGTGAATCCTTTCTCCTGCGCGCGACCGAGGGCGACGATACCCGTCGCCATCTGATGGGCATTCCCCACTTGGTTGGCGACGAGATCGGCGTGGACCTCATCGGCCGACAGCGACTGGGAGGCGGCAATCGCCTGCACCAGCCCAGCCGTCGTCCCGGCGCAGACCGCAAAGTGCACGCCCTGCGCGATCAGCGGTGCCCACGAGATACCCTGTGCCGGCGTGTCCCCGCGCTCGGGGTGCATGAACGGATTGATGGTGTAGGGCTTGCTGGTCGTCGGGTCCGTGCTGCGCAGCTGCTGGCCGAGCAGCGGATACTTCGCCCACATGGCATCGGTGAACGCGGTCACGGTGGCCAGGGAGCGCAACACGATGATGGCACCGAGTTGTGTCGGCTTGAGGTCGTATCCGCTGCCGTTGCTGGCAATCCAGTTGCTGCAGAAGCGTCCCGCATTCACCGCACCGGGCGTGGTGAACGCGTCCCAGACCATCCGATGCCCGCTGGGCAGCGCATTCATCCAGGCGTCGGCCGCGTGCACCAAGGGGTCGCCTGCAGCGGCGCGCCCTCCGGCGCGCTGCTCGTCTGGTGTTGCGGCGCTCAGCGTCGATGTGCTCAGCGTTGAGGCGCCGATCAGCGCCCCCGCGCGAGCGAGGAAGCGACGACGGTCGTCGAGCGGCGTCGCAGGATCTTGAGGCGTTGGAGTCATGAGTGGGAATCCATGGTGGTGATGCTGTGGTGGTGATGCTGTGGTGGTGATGCCGTGTTGGTGATGCTGTGGTGTGATTCCGTGGTGGTGCTTCAGCGGGACAGCGGCCCGTGGTCGCCTCGCTACTTCGCGTCGCGGGTGTTGTCGCCCGGGACGCGATCGATCAGGAGGTTGTACGGATCGATCCCGGCGCGCGCTGGCTTGCGGGGCACGGTGAAGTCGACGCGCACCGTGCCGCCGGTGACCTTCACTTTGCGAATCGCGATAGCCTCACCCAAGCGGGCGCCGGGGCGGGGCGCATCGAAGACGCCGACGTCGATGTAATCGTTGAGCGGCACGGCGGTTTCAGTCCCCAGCGAGTCGGCGCGGAACTTGGCGGCGGTCCCGATCACCGTCACCTTGAACTGGCCGCCTGGCAGCGGGGTGGTCAGCACGCTATCCGTCTTCACGTCCCAGAGGGTGATCGTGTCGAAGTAGTCGTCGACCGCCGACTGGAGCGAATCCGGCGTTGCCGCGCGGATATGGCGCATCAGGTCGAGGGTGGTGGCGTACGGCGGGCCACTGAAGCGCCCCTCGTCGAGGTACGCGCGCACCGCACCGTGCAGCGCCCGCTCCCCGATCAGGTCGCGCAGCGCGTACAGCGCGAGCGCCCCCTTCTGGTACCAGATGTAGCTCTGCAGGTCGACCCGTGTGAGCGGACGTTCGCCCTTTGTTTCGCCCGCCCGCCCGCGCAGATACCCATCCAGCTCACTCCGCAGGAACTTCTGCGTGAAGGCTCGCCCGTGGGCGCGCTCGGTGACGACCAGCGCCGCGTACTCGGAGAGCGACTCCGACAACATTTGCGACCCTTCGACATCGGCCGCCATGCGCTGGTAGGGGAACCACTGGTGCGCGATCTCGTGCGCCGTCACGAAGTACGGCAGGTCGGTGTCCTCGACGCTCGAAGTATCGACGCGCGCCACGAACCCGATCGCCTCCGAGTATGGCACCGTGTTCGGGAACGACTGGGCAAACCCGGCGTAGCGCGGGAACTCGAGGATGCGCAGCTGCCGGTGCTGGTAGGGTGCGAACTCCTGCGTGTAGAACGCCAGCGCCGCCTTCGACGCCTCGATCATGCGCTCGACGTTGAAGCGATGCTCAGGGTGGTGATAGACCTCGATTGCCACGTTATTCCACGAGCCCTTGGTGACCGTCCACCGGGCCGACAGCACCGAGAAGAAGTTGTCGATGGGTGCGTCCATGCGATACTGGAAGTACCGTCGGCCGTTCTGCGTCCACTCGCGCTGCAGGTACCCCGGAGCCATGGCAATCTGGTCGGGATCGGTGCTCACGACGACCTCGAACGACGCCAGGTCGGCATCGGCCAGGAACTGCTGGCGGAAGAGCGCCACGCTGTCCGTGCGCGGCTTGCCACGCCGCTGCGGCGGCAACTTGTACTTGCGGCGGAGCTCATCGCTCTGCAACTCGCTGCTCTCCGAGTAGAAAAAGGTTGGGAACTTCTCTCGGTTGAAGAAGGTGCCGTTGCCAACCAGCGAGCGGTCCGGCTCGCCGTTGGGATAGCCTCGCACCCGGAAGCGCTGCACCGATCGCACGCGCAGGGAATCACCGGCCACGAGCGGCGTGGCCAGCCGCACCAGGCGCACCCCCCAGAGCGTGTCGGCCTTGAGGATCGTGAACGGTCGGTCGAAGGTGAGCGAGTCGAGCGATGCCGCAAGCCCGGGCGCGGCAGACGCCACGTTCACGAGGATCGTGTCGATGGGCGTCGCCAGCCGGTTCACGAGCGTGAAGCGGCTTCCCACCCGAGCCCGTCCGTCCGTCGGCTCCAGATCCACATCGAGCGCGATTTCCACCACGTGTGGGACTGGCAGCGTTTCGTACCGGCGCCAGGTGCGCTCGTACTCCACCGCCTGTCGTTCCCCCTCCTTGCGCGTGGTATAGACGTTCTCGACGCTCGCGTGGTAGTAGAACACGCCCGCCGCCGCGGTAGCGCCGGTGGCGCCGACGGCGGCCATCCACCGCGTGGCCCCGCGGAAGCGTTCCTGCAGGCGACGCGCGAGCCGCGGCAACTGGGTACCACGGTGCCAGACGAGCATGGTGAGGGCCAGCAGCAAGACGGCCAGCCCCACATTGAACCCATGCACGGCCGGAAACGCCCGCAGGTACGGCCCCACCCCATTCATATCCGACCAGGTGAGCGCCGGCGACTGCCCCAGCAGCAGCAGCCGATAGTCGTAGCCAAGGTTGACCGTCACGATGGTGGCGGTCCACACCAGGATCATGATGACGTGCCCGATCGCCTTGCGCGGCACTAGCGACTGCACCAGGAACGCCATCGCCGTCATGAGGAGCCAGCTGGGGAAGTCTCCCAGGTACACGTACAGCGCGTACACCGGCAGGTCGATGTGCGCATAGCCCTTGAGCAGCTGCGTCGCCATGCTGCCCGTCATCGACACCGTGGCAAAGGCCAGCAGCATGAGCACCATCGCCGTGTACTTGCCCAGCAGCACGCTCCAGTCGCGCACCGGCGAGGCGTCGAGCACTTGGTCGAGCCGCACCTGCCGCTCCCGCCACACCAGTTCGCCGGAGAAGAAGGTGAGCAGCACGATCATGAACAATCCACCCGATCCCACCGCGGACTCGGCCATGAGCCAGCTCATCGGCCAGCTGCGGCTCTGGCCGTCCTGGTCGGCGTACCACGAGGACATCATCACGTTGATGAAGCCGATCGCGGCGATCGCCAGAAATGGCACGGATCGCAAGAGCGACTGGGCATGGAACATGGTCACGCTGCGCCAGCCCGCCAGGATCGCCGGTGGGCTATACGCGCGACCGGCCGCGCGGGTGGTCACGGACGCCACGCGCACCGGGGGCGCCGAGGGCGCCGCGCGCTTGGCCCGGCGTCGCGACGAGACGGCGGCCTCCTTCTCCAGCTTGACGAAGCGGAACGCCGCGGCAAGCATCACCGCACCGACCGCCGCCCAAAGCGCGCGGTTGGCGCCGATGAATCCGGCGATCGGAAGCGTCTGCGCGTTCTTCTCCGACGGCGTCCAGTAGCGGGTCACGAGGCTGATCGAGCGGATGCCGAATGGATCGATCAGGTTCGCCAGCATGTCGCGGTCGAGCTGACGCACGAGATCATCGGCAACGGAGTACCCCACCAGCAGCAGGATGCCCGCCACGTAGACGGCGAAGCTGCTGCGCGTGAGCGCCCCGACCGCGAAGAGCAGGCTGCTCAGGAAGAACACCCCGGGCACACCCAGAATCAGAAACGGTTGCACGTAGTGCCAGACCTGTATGGCCTGCAGCGTCTCGCCATCCGCCCACGGCATGACCGACCCCACGAGGGCGCCAAGCGGCATCGCCGCGAAGACCAGCAGCATCGCCAGAAACGCCGCGAGATACTTGGCCCCGAGGTACGCGCCACGTGAAATGCGCGTCGTGAAGAGCAACTCGTGGACGCCGGCCTCGTAGTCGCGCAGGACCGTGGTACCCACCAGCGCACTGGTGATGATCTGCCCGATGGCCAGCAGGATTCCGTAGAGCTGGGACAGGGCGAACGGACTGTTCCGCTTGACCTTGCCCAGCGCCGTACCAACGTTGACCGCGTCGGTGCTGAGGGCGAAGAACGACAGCATGAAGACGATGGCCACGTACAGCCACGTGACCGGGCGCCGGAAGTGACTCCGGAGCTCGAAGGCAAACAGAGGACCGAACATCAGGCCTCCACCGGGACCCGACCGCCTGACGCTTCGGCCAGTCGGTGGAAGTACACGTCCTCAAGATCGGGATCCACGGCGACGAATCCATCACCAGGGTCGGACTCGGCATACACGTGCAGCACGGTGTTTCCAGCGGCCATGCGCGAGGAGATGACTTGGTACTGCGACTTGTAGGCGTCGGTCTGCTCGCGCGGAATCGTGCGGCGCCAGATGCGCCCGCGCACCGTGTCGATGATCCGCTCCGGCTCGCCCTGCACCACCACCTCGCCCTTGTTGATGATGGCCATGTTCGAGCAGAGCTCGCGCACGTCCTCGACGATATGCGTGGAGAGGATCACCACGACATCCTCGCCGATGTCGGCCAGCAGGTTGAGGAAGCGGTTGCGTTCGGTGGGATCGAGACCGGCGGTTGGCTCGTCGACGATGAGCAGCTTGGGGCTGCCGGCCAGCGCAATGGCGATGCCGAGCCGTTGTTTCATGCCCCCCGAGTATCCGCCAACGCTCTTCTTGCGCACGTCGTACAGGTTGACCTGCTGCAGCAGCATCGCGACGAGGTCCTTGCGTTCCCCAGGGTTCACGACGCCTTTGAGGGTGGCGAAGTGATCGAGGATGGCCTCGGCGGGCATGTTGGGATAGAGCCCGAACTCCTGCGGCAGGTAGCCGAGCTGGGAGCGCAGCCGCTCCGGTTCTCGGAGCACGTCGATGTCCCGGAAGTGAATGCTTCCCGAATCCGGTTGTTGCAGTGTGGCGATCGTGCGCATCAGCGACGACTTACCGGCGCCATTGGGGCCCAGCAGTCCGAACATGCCGGGCGGGATCGTGAGCGAGATGTTGTGGAGCGCCCGGACCCCGTTTGGGTAGGTCTTGGCGATGGACTCGATACGCAGGGTCATAGGGAGCAAGCGGGTGAGGGGGGCGAGAGGTATCACGCAAACTGGAGACACAACGGGCCCGTCGGCCGTTTGTTTCGGCCCGCCACGCGGCAGGTGAGTGCTCATGGCCCACGAGGCGCGCCCGCGAAGCGGAGGGGCCGGTCGCCGCCCGTCACCACGTGGAGGCGGGCATGCACGCCTCCACGTGGTGATGGTCCTCAGGGCTGACCGTCGCCGCCCGCCCATCGGCGGCGAGCCCGATGGAACGCGCTCACGCTCGAGAAGCCGAGCAACGCCGCCTGCTGCGTCGTCGTCACGTGGAGCTCGCCGCGATCGGCGCGGAGGAGATCCTGCCGGGTTTCATTGAGTGTACCGCGATAGGTCTGCCCCTCGTCCGCCAGCCGACGCAGCAACGTGCGGTGACTCATGTTGAGCTGCTTCGCCAGAAGCGTCGCGGACGGTTTGGCGCCGTGCAGCATCGCCTGCCGAAGCACGGTCTTGGCCCGGATGACCGTTGGTGTTGGCGAACGCGATGGCGCCAGCAGGGTGACACATTGACGTTCGAGGTAGGACGAAAGCTGCGGGATGGCCTTCGGAAGCGACACTTCGAGAACGGCGCGGTCGAACTCGATCGCCGTTCGAGCGGCACCGAACCTCGGCGCGACCCCGAATACCGCGGCGTGTGCCGTCACGTCCGCAGGCATCGCGTGCGGAAACGCGACCTGTAGGGCCTGCAGTGTGGTACCGACAACGGCCTGCAGCCCGACCCACATGCTGGCCGCTGCGTACTCGGCGGCCGCGCGGACACCGAGCCGCGAGTCCGGACCGCTCGATCGCCAGCCGAGCACGACCCGGTCGCCCAAATACTCCGGGAGCGACCACTGGTCCAGGCTTCCCCACAGCCGCTGGAAGCGAATGGCGCGTTCCAACGATTCGCCCAGCGTCTGGCTGGTGATCGCCAGGAAACCGATGAGGCCATGGGTTTCCACCGGCACCCGGGCAACCAGCATCGGCAAGGCAGGGTTCTGGTGGCGGCGCATCAGCCGCTCCCACATGGCGAGGTACGCCTCAACCGGCAGGAAGCCGACGACGTCAGCGTCGTCGTCGGCGGCGATTCCGAGCGTGGTACGTTCGACGGTCATGTCCAGATCGACCGCTTCGGCGGCGCGCAGCACCGACGCGAACTTGGCGATCGACACCACCGCACTGTGTGAGGTGCTCATCGCCCAGCGCGTCCTGCTGGGCTCAGCGGTACTTCCCGCAGCGTTGAAGCGACGCAACTGCCGTCTGTAGTAGAGTCGAACAAGCCCATATCCTCCCCTTTTGCGGCCCGACGCGAGAACATTGCGTCGGGGCCTACGTCGCAGCAAGGCGAACCGTCCGAATGAGTCACATCGAACGGTTCGACCTTTCGAGGGTCGGCAACAGGGTCACAGAACTTGAGCGGGTGTCACGACCTCCCAGGAGAGCCAGTGCGTCCCGGGGGGATGTGCTGCCGGCCCAGCGTCTTGGCGCGGGAGATCAGGGAACAGTCGTTGGGAACTTGGTCTTCACGAGACACGACGTGTTCGGCGCCCGCGACGGGTCCTTGACGAATTCGCGGAAAATGCTCGTGCTGCACGGCTCAGAGAAGCCCAGTATGACATGCCCCCAGCCAGGAACCACCACTTTGTAGGCCTTGCTCAGCGAAGGCGCCAGCGCGTCGGCGGTCTCCTTGGGCGTGTTGCTATCGGTCGAGCCACTGATCAGCAGCGTCGGAATGCTGCTGGCGAACGGGCTCTGGTGGGCGGCGGAGACTCTCGACGTCGGCAGCAGGTCGCATGGCAGCGGCTGTTCGGGGTTGGCCGCGCGAAATGCGGGGCGGGCGCTGCCGTTGACGGCGTTCCACCGTGCGGTCGTGGCGAGCGGCCCGTAGTCGTAGCAATTCACCACGATCAAGGCGCCCAGCGCGAGGGTCTGCTGAACCGCAGCTTGATACCCCTCGGCCTCCTCCAATATCGGCCCGAGCGCATTGAACTTCGCTTCGTTATTCGTCGCGGCGGCGCGCAGCATGTACGGGATGTAGGACTTGCCCTGCGAGAACTGGGTCAGCGTGCTGAGAACACCCACGAACCCCGACGGGTCAACGCCCGCCTGCGAAAGCGCGAGCAGGATGTCATCGAGATCCTTGGCGGGCGACGGGTACGCCGCCTTGCAGGCAGCGTCGGCGGCACATTCCTCGAAGACGCGCCCGAGCGCAGACTCGAGGGCCTTCGGTGAGCCAGGGAGTTGGGCGTCGAACGGAACGGATGAAACGCCTTCGATCATCGTAGACCGCACGGAGCCGGGGAACAACCGCATCACCGTCTGCGCCAGGATTGTCCCGTAGGACTGGCCGTACAGGTTGAGCTTTTCGTAGCCCAGCGCCGTGCGCAGCATCTCCACATCCCGCGCACTCTCCTCGGAGTTGTAGGCCGCGAGATCGATATTCGCTGCCTTCAGCCGGCTCAGGCATGCCGGAACTTCCTCGTTGTCCTTGCACATGAGCGCCGGCTTCGAATCGCCGGTACCGCGTTGATCAAAGAATACGATCTCGCGGCCAGTTTCCCTGGAGGTCCCGAGGCCGAACTCCCCACCGAGGACCTGGGCATAGCTGCTGTAGGTGCCACCTGGCCCACCTTGAAAGTGGACAATGGGATCCTTGGTTACCGTGGCCGCCCCCTTGAGGATCAGGACGGACAGTTGGATCGACTTGCCGTTGGGCACCGCGTGGTTCTCGGGAACGGTGAGCGTCCCGCAGCGCACGGTGGTTCCCTCGGTGAGCCCCGGCGGAAGGGGCTTCGGGCACGCCGACGCGGTGAACCGCCCAGATCCGTCGGGCGTCGGGCCAACGGCGTTGTCGCTGTCGCAGGCGACGATACTAGCCCCAAGGGCCAAGCTAGACACAAGGTGTCTGGCACGGAAAAAAGATGGAGTATTCATGCTGAAGGAATACCCGGCGAAAATCGTGCAAGGTACACCCGAGCTCGCCAATCTGCTGCCCTTTCGTGCCAATCTTTGACGCGGGCCCCGCGCCAGTGGGGCGTCGTTGATTCACGTGAGGCACGCAGGTGACGGGGGGAATCCCCCCCAAGATGAAGGAGCTGGAGGAAGAGAGTCGGCGCCTGAAGAAGCGGTGCGTGGATGCCCGGCTCAGCGCCGACCTGCTGACGAAGCGCACCACCATCCAGCACGCCTGCCGTACCTTCGGCATCAGTGAGACCTGCCTACCGGCATCAGGGCCATCGCGCCGACGATGCCCCCGTTCATTGCGGGGTTGGTGCCAGCCACGCAGTGGTCGTTACTTGCTGCGCACCGTTCCAAGCCCGCCATCCACCCCGTATACCTGACCCGTCACCCACGACGCGTCTGCGCCGAGCAGGAACGCCATGCACGCGGCTACATCGTCAGGCTGACCAACGCGTCCCAACGCGTGCAGGGATTGCGACGCCTGCAGCGCCGGCGCTGATCCGGTAATCCGCGCGGTGAGCGGCGTGTCTACCAAGCCGGGCGCGACGGCGTTCACGCGCAACCCGCGCGACGCATAGGTCGCCGCCGCCGACAGCACGAGTCCCTGCACACCACCCTTGGCCGCCGCAATGGCTTCGTGATTCGACAAGCCAATGCGCGCCGCTGCGGTGCTGCACAGCACCACGCTGCCCCCGCCCGTCATCACGCGCGCACCCGCACGGACCACACCAAAGGCGCTGGTCAGGTTCTGCGCAATCGTGAGTTGAAACTCCTCGAACTTGGTCAGGTGCGCCGGCTTGAGCAGCAGCGACCCCACGCAATTGGCCATGCCGGTCAGGGTGCCGAAGTGCGCCACGGCCGCATCGGTGACGCGATCGATTTCCGTCCAATCGGCAGCGTCGCTCGTGGCGTACGGCATGTGGAGTTCACCGGCGAGCGCCGCCAACGGCTCTTCGCGTCGGGCCGTGAGAAATACCTGAGTGCCGACGGCCACGAGGCGGCGGGCAAGCGCTGCACCGACGCCACCGGTGGCGCCGAAAATGAGAACCGCGTGCGATGTCTGGGACATGCACGCGGAACTCGCGAAACAGGGGCTGGGTTCCCGAAGGTCGCGGGCAACGGCTTACCAGCTCTTTACGTCGCTCCATGTTTTCCAGATCATCGCATCGCTCTTGAACAACGAGGACATCTTCTTACTGTCCGCTGCGTGATCTGCTTACCAGAAGCTCACGACGAGTTTACGGCGACAACCGACGGCGTACCCACTGCCCAGCTTCTTTGCGGAACTGGATACGGTCGTGCAACCGGCTCGAACGCCCCTGCCAGAACTCGATCTCCTCGGGCACCACGCGGAACCCGCCCCAATGCTCGGGGAGTGGCACGGTGCCACTCGCAAAGCGCTGCTCGTTCTCGGCGAGCTGCGACTCGAGCACTTCGCGCGACGCCAGCACGCTGCTCTGCGACGACGTCCACGCGCCCACACGACTGGGCAACGGGCGTGACTGGAAATACTCGTCCGACTCGGTGCGGCTCACCCGCTGCACGGCGCCGTTGATACGCACCTGCCGCTCGAGTTCGGGCCAGAAAAAGCAGAGTGAGGCGCACGGGTTGTCGGCGAGTTCGCGCCCCTTCCGGCTGCGGTAGTCGGTGTAGAACACGAAGCCGCGCTGATCCACGCCCTTGAGCAGCACCATGCGCGCCGAGGGGTAGGCGTCGGGCGTCGCGGTGGCGAGGCACATGGCGTTCACCTCGAGCACTTCGGCCGTCACGGCTTCGTCGAACCAGGTGGTGAACTGCATGATCGGATCGGCAGCGACGTCGCGTTCAGAGAGTGCGGCGCGCTGGTAGTCCTTGCGGATATCGGCGATGGACATCGGAATGAACGTCGGGATGATGCGGAAATAACGATGGAAACGGAAAACGCGGGCGGGGCTACTGCCGCCCCTGTCCTTAACGTACACTCCGCGTCATGCGATCCACGAAAGCCGTATCCAAAACCGTTGCGCTCGAACTCTATGCCGACGTCGTGTGCCCCTGGTGCTGGATTGGGGACCGTCGGCTCTTTGCCGCCCTCGAGACCGTCCGCGCCGAACTCCCCGACGTAGCGTTCGACCTGATGTGGCGCCCCTTTCAGCTCGACCCCACCGTGCCCGCAGAGGGGCGCGACTGGAACGAGGTCGTCGAGCAGAAGTTCGGCGGTGCGCTGCGGGCGCAGCCCATGTTCGAGCGGGTCGCCGGTGCCGGCGTCGGCGATGGCCTGCACTTCGCCTTCGATAAACTCACGCGCGCGCCCAACACCGTTAAAGCGCACGCGCTGGTCGTGCATGCCCAGCAGACCCAGCACAATCCGTGGCCGTTGGTCGAGGCGCTCTTCGCGGCGTACTTCGAGCACGGGCAGGACATTGGCGACGACGAGGTGCTGGTGCGCCTCGCCACCGAATGCGGGCTCGACGCGCAGGTGGTGCGTGACCAACTCGCCGCAGGGACGCACCACGTGGATGTCCTGCAGAGTCAGCGCGAGGCGGCGCGACTTGGCATTCAGGGCGTGCCGTTGCTCGTGCTCGACGGCCGCTTTGGCGTGAGCGGGGCGCAGCCCACCGAACTCTTTGCCGAAGCACTACGACGGGCGGCGACCGAGTAACGCGTCACCGCCCGTTCCAACGCATTACACCTCGACCAGCGGCAACGGCGCGCGCGGGTAGCTCTCGGGGACGCCGGCAAACGGGTCGCCTTCGAGCGGCTCACCGTCTGGCGTTTCCAGCACGAAGCCGGCGTCTTCGATCATGCGCAGATCATCGCGCGCCGTCTGCCCCTGCGTGGTGAGATAGTCACCCACGAAAATGGAGTTGGCTGCGTAGAGCCCCATCACCTGCATGCTGCGCAGGTGCACTTCACGACCGCCACTGATGCGGATTTCCTGCGTGGGGAGCAGCAGACGGTACAACGCCAGAATGCGCAGGCAGCGACGCGGGTTGAGCTCGTTGCGCCCTTCGAACGACGTGCCGGGCACCGGGATGAGGAAGTTCACCGGCACGCTCTTCACATCGAGCTCACGCAGAGACAACGCCAAATCGATCACGTCGTCGTCGCTCTCACCCATGCCCACAATGCCGCCGCTGCACGTCTTCATGCCGGCTGCCTTCACCGCTTCGACCGTATTCACACGATCTTCGAAGGTGTGCGTGCTGACGATTTCCGGCGTGTAGTTGGCCGACGTGTTGAGATTGTGATTCACCGTCTCCACGCCCGCTTCCTTGAGGCGCAGCACCTGCTCCTCATTCAGCAGACCGAGGCATGCACAGATCTTGAGATCATGCTTGGCGCGCACCGCTTTCACCGCATCGAGCACCTTGCCGAACACCGTATCGCCGGGCGTGCGCCCCGAGATCACCATGCACAGCGTGCCGGCCTTGAGGCTGGCCGCGCGGTCCGCCGCCTCCATGATCTTGTCCTGCGCGAGCATGGGGTACTTCTCGATCTCCGCCGCCGAGATCTTGGACTGCGAGCAGTAGTTGCAGTCTTCAGGGCAGAGCCCGCTTTGTGCATTGAGCAGGAAGTGCAAGCGCACCCGGTTCCCCCACGCTGCCCGTCGCACGCGATAGGCTGCGGCCAGCTGATCGAGCAGCTGATCGTCCGGCGCGTTGAGTACCGCACGCGCTTCGTCGCGGGTGATCATCTCGCCGGCGAGTGACTTGTCGGCGAGCAATTGCCAGTTGGTCTGGGTCATCGAATGCTTGGGGCGGGGAACAGAGCAGGGCGCCCACACGACGGCGCGGTCCTGTAGAGAAATATCACCGTACGGCAGAGCGCTGCCTAGTCACGCACGAGGACTGAGCAGGCGGTCGAGGCCGGCAGCGTGTGCGGCGGTCGCCAAGGCGTCGACACGGTCGAGCTGCTCCACATACGGGAACTCGTAGACCGCGTGTCCGGGGAGCAGCTGCTGCAAGACCTCGTAATTCGTCGCTTCCGACACCGACGGTTCGTCACGGTTCATCGTGGTGAGCACCACGGCGGAGACCCGCAGTCCCGCCTGCTCGGCGGCCTGCACGGTGAGCAATGCATGGTTGAGCACGCCGAGGCGATTCCCGGCGACGATGACCAGCTCGCACTCCCACCGCGCGAACAAACCGGCGTAGGACAACTCGCGTGTTATGGGGACGAGCAGTCCGCCAGCGCCCTCGACCAGCAGCAGATCGCGTTCCGACTCCAGCGCGTTTCGCGCGGCATCGAGTCGCCCCATGTCGAACGAGACGCCCGCACGATGGGCAGCCACCATGGGTGCCAACGGCTCCGCGAGCACGTAGGGACGGATCAGCGACAGGTCGTCGACATTGCCACAGGCCGCGCGCAATCGCTCCGCGTCGGATAACGGGGCGCTCCCGGCAGCCACGGCACGATCGTCGATGCCGCTTTCCACGGGCTTCATGGCCGCTACGCGCAATCCCAACTGTCGAGCGCGCGCGGCGAGCGCACAGCTCACCACGGTTTTGCCGATGCCGGTATCGGTGCCGGTCACGCCGAGACGACGCAGGGCCGTTGTCGCGTCAGTCATCAACCGGTCCGCCGGTAGGGACAGGTGCCGCGCGCTCGCCTTGCAGAAAGCGCTGCAACACATCGTATACGAGCCGCAGTTCGTCGTTGGTGGTGCAGTATGGCGGCAGGCAATACGCGACATTCCCCAGCGGCCTGATCAGCACGCCCTGCTGCAGCGAAAACGCCGCGAGTTCTCGGCCGATATCGCTGAGATAACCGGCCGGCGCATCGAGTTCGACCGCGGCAACGGTACCGATCTGTCGCACCGCTTTTACACCACGCGCGCCGCGCAGTACAGATAGCTGCTCGGTGTGCAGCTGTTCGATGCGCACCCGTTCAGCATGGCACGCCGGCGTGAACAACGACAGCGATGCCAGTGCCGCGGCACACGCAATGGGATTGGCCGTGTACGAGTGCCCGTGAAAGAACGTCTTGCGCCGGTCGTCACTGCGGAACGCGTCGAAGATCTCTTCGGTGGCCGCTGTGGCGCCAAGCGGCAACACACCGCCCGTAATGCCCTTGGACATGCACAACAGATCCGGCCGCACGTTGGCCCGGTCGCAGGCGAACATGGGCCCAGTGCGCCCGAAGCCGGTCATGACTTCGTCGGCAATGAGATGTACCCCCGCCGCGCTCGTTCGCTCGCGAATGTCGTGCAGTACCTGCTCATCCCACACGCGCATGCCGCTCGCGCCAAGCACCAGCGGCTCCACGATCACGGCCGCGAGTTCATGCCCGCGTGACGCAATGAGCGCATCGAGCGCCTCGAGCGTGTCGCCTTCCGAGGGGTCGGGTAAGCGGGCCACATCGAACAGCAATGGCTCGTACATGTGCGTGAACACACCGCGCGCACCAGCCGCCATCGCGCCGAACGTATCTCCGTGGTACGCATTCTCGAGCGCCGCAATGAGTCGCCGCGGCTTTCCCTGATTGGCGAACGATTGCAGCGACAGTTTGATGGCGACTTCCACCGCCGTGCTGCCGTCATCACTGAAAAAAATGCGCGTGAGCCCCTGCGGCAGCTCCAACACCAGCGCGGCCGCCAACGCCGTAGCCGGCGCATGCGTGAAGCCCGCAAAGATCACCTGATCGAGTGTGCGCGCCTGCTCGGCGATCGCGTCGACAATCGTCGGATGGCAGTGCCCATGCGTCGTCACCCACCAGCTCGAAATCGCGTCGAGTATGGCGCGGCCGTTCGTGTCGTACAGCCAGCTGCCCTGCGCGCGCGCCACCGGAATGGGAAACGGCGCCTGCTGGTGCTGCGTGTACGGGTGCCACACGTACTGCGCATCGCGCTGCAGAATGATGTCGCTCATGCCGCGCTTACACCTTGCGGAGTACGTCGAGCAGTGTCGCTGTCAGTGAGTCGACCAGTTCGACTGGATGTACCGCCGACATGGACAGACGGAGGCGCGACGTTCCCGCCGGTACCGTGGGAGGACGGACGCCGCCCACAAGAAACCCGCGCCGTCGCAAGTCGGTCACCACCGACATGGTCTTTACAGGATCGCCGATGACGATGGGAATGATGTGCCCATCGGCGGCCCCCGAGGTGGCAATGCCAGCGGCGTTGAGACGCGAGCGGAGCCGTCGGGCGCGATCACGCACCGCTTCGCGTCGCCAGCTCTCCACCTGCGCGATGCGCAACGCTTCGAGCGTCGCGGCGGCGAGCGCCGGTGGCGATCCGGTGGTGAAGATGAACGATCGCGCGCGGCTTACGAGAAACTCCACGAGTTCCTGCGAGCCGCCCACGTAGGCGCCCGAGGTACCGAGCGCTTTGCCGAGGGTGCCGACGACGATGTCCACCTGTCCGGCCACGCCATAGTGCTCAAGGCTTCCTGCACCGGTCGCGCCCAGCACGCCCGTGCCGTGGGCATCGTCGACGTACGTCCACGCATCGTACTGGCGCGCGATGGGTACGAGCCGGTCGAGGGGGCAGCTGTCGCCGTCCATGGAGAACACGCCTTCTACAACGATCATGGCCCGGCGGAACAGATGACGTTCAGCCGCGAGCATGCGACCCAGCCCGTCGAGGTCGTTGTGCGGGAAGACACGCACAGTGGCGCGCGAGAGGCGGCAGCCATCGATGAGCGACGCGTGATTGAGCTCGTCGGAGTAGATGACGTCGCCACGGTCGGTGAGCGCTGGAATCGCGCCCACATTCACCATGTATCCCGACGGAAAGAGCAACGTGTAGTCGCACCCCTTGAGACGGGCGAGCGTGTGCTCGAGCGCTTCGTGGATGGGGTGGTTGCCGGAGATGAGGCGCGCTGCACCGGCGCCCGTGCCCTCCGCCTGCAACACGGCATGCGCAGCGCGCGCCACGCGCGGATCGCTCGCGAGCCCGAGATAGTCGTTCGACGCAAAATCGGCGACGCGTTCACCATTGAGCAACACGGTGCCCGCCCGTCGCTGCTGCACCTGACGCAGCGAGCGCTTGAGCCCCGATGCCTCCAGAATACGCAGCTCTTCGTCGAGTGCGGCATTCATCGTCGAATGCCGCGTGGAAAGCGAATCGACCATCAGCGGATCACGAACGTGAGTTGCCGGTTGTCCGGGTGCGCCGAACAGGCGCCGCCGAACGTGCCGAGTGGCACGGTGTAGTCGGTTCGCTCACCGGCGGGCACGTTGAACATTGCCACCTGGTGTTGACGTGTGTCTTCGTTCACCACGCGAATGGTGCGCTTCCCGCCGCTGCCGCCCACGAAGACGGTGTCGGGGAGCGGTGTGTCTCGACCGAAGCGGTCGGTCACGACCGGTACACCGCCGGCGCGGATGCGAATGAGTGTATCCGGCCGTGGCCAGGTGTACCACGCAATGACGACGGTGCCAAGGCCGAGCGCGGTGAGCGTGGCGAGCTGGCGCAGTGGCATCATGGGGCTTGCACCGGCACGCGCACCACGAGCGAATCTCCGGTGGAGAAACGCAGCGTGAGCGGAATACTGTCGGTGGTGACCAGGGCGCGTGTCAGTTGGAGGAGCATGATGTGCAGCCCGCCGGGCTTCATGACGAGCGAGTCGCGACCCGCAATGGTGATCGAGGGGCGCGCCATCATACGCGACATGCCGTCGTGCATCATCGACTCGTGCACTTCGGTGGCTGTCGCGTACGGCGTGCTCGCTCCCGTGAGATCGACCGGGGTGCTGTCGGCATTCACGATGGTGACATACACGCCGCCGGTGGTACCGGAGTCGGCGGTGCGTGCCCACGACGCCGACACGCGGAGTCCGCTGGCGGGAACATCGGCAGTCGTGCAGGCCGCAACCAGCGGCAGGAGTGCGGCCAACGGCAAGGAACGCGAGCGCATGGTCACAGAAGGCTGGACAGATCGTTGGCGAGCGCTTCCCAGCGCGTGCCGAATGGATAGAGCGCGACGAGTTTCCCGGCGCTATTCACGAGGAATACCTGCGACGAATGGCTTACCAGATACCCGCTGGCGGCGCTCCCCTCTTCCTTGGCCGCCGCGACGCCGTACGCTTCCATGATCTTCGCGGTCGTCTGCGCGTCGCCTGAAACGCCTTCAAAGCTCGCGTCGTACTGGCGCGCATAGCGCTGCGCGACCTCCGGGGTATCGCGGTCAGGATCGACCGTGACGAAGACGAAGCGCACCGACGCGGCCTTGTCGCCCAACTGTGCCTTGGCCCGCTTCCAATCGGCGAGCGTCGTGGGGCAGACATCGGGGCAGTGCGTATAGCCGAAGAAGAGCACCGTGGGCTTCCCCGCGGCGGGTCCAAGCTCGAGGCGGCTACTGTCGGGGAGCGCAAAAGTGAACGCCGGCATGTCGCGCGGCGGATCGACCGCCATGCCTTCGAAGGTCGGACCGGATTGGCAGGCGGTGAGTAGCGCGGCCGCGAGGACGAAGCGCGAACGGAAGCGCGTGGCTAGGCCGCGCACGTGTTGCACAGCCCGTACAGCACGACTTCGTGCGACTCGAGGGTGAAGCCCGCCGGCGTCAGGTCGCGGAGGTCTCCGGGGCAGCCGTGGATCTCGAACACCCGGCTGCAGGTCCGACAGCGGAAATGATGATGGTGCGCCGATCCGGACTTTTCGTAGCGCGGCGGTTCGCCCGGGAGCTCTACGGGCACCAGCCAGCCACTGTCGACCAGAGAATTGATGGTGCGATAGACAGTGGCGATGCCGAGCTTGGACACGTGATCACGGCCGAACTCGAGCACCTCGGTGGGGCCGAGCGGTCGGGGCTGTTCTTCGAAAACCTGGCGAATGGCATCGCGCTGACGGGTGTTGCGTTCCATTTGTGCAATATGCCACGTCGCGCAGTCCGGTGGCATTGGGGACCGAGCGCCGGTGCCCGTGGCCGGTGGCGTGTCGCACGGTGGGCTGATTGATTTGCCGGCATGGTATCGCCCACCCCTGTGCCCGCAGCGCCCCTGTCAGAGCCGTGGAAACGGTGGGCCCTCGTCAGCCTCGTCGTCATCGCCGCCGCCCACCTGGTCGACGAGACCGCGTGGCGCCTGCTCCGGCTGCCGTCGGTGTACGACAAGGATTGGGGGCGGTTGCTCCGGTCGATCGGCTTCCTGCCCACCTGGCTGCTGGTGGCGCTCACCTACTGGCTGCACCAGCGTGAGGATCCCGCTCGCCGAGCGCACACGACGTTCCTCGTGTTCGGCCCCGCCCTAGGCGGGCTCGCCGCCGAGCTTCTCAAGCTGCTTTTTCGGCGCGTGCGCCCCGACGCGGAGACGTTCGGCTACGTGTTTCGCGCCTTTGGCGACGGGCCGTGGTCCAATCGCGGCCTCGGGCTCCCCAGTTCACACACCCTGGTGGCCTTCGCCGGCGCTTTTGCCGTGGCGCGGCTGTTCCCGCGGGTCCGCTGGGTCATGTACGCGCTGGCGGCCGGCTGCGGCCTCACGCGGGTGATGGCCAATGCGCACTACCTGAGCGATACGGTGGTGGCGGCTTGTGTGGGGTGGGCGGTGGTGGCGCTGGTGTGGGAGCGGATCGGGCAGCGCCACTGACCACGTAGGGGCCGTACGCGGGTCGGTGTGTTGCAATTGAATGATAGTGAGTTATCATTCGCGCGTTATGGAGAACGGTACCCCCTCTGCGCGCTCTAGAGAACAGCGATGCTGAAAGCCAAGTCGTGGCTTTTAGGAGCCACTATTATGGCGCCATACTGGTCTGTAAGTGCGCAAGAAAAGTGTGCGTCTGCTGAAGTCATGGGCATCGTGCAGCGTCTCCCGCAGCTGTCGCCCGTACCTGGCGCCTCGGTTACCCTGGGGGGAGTCACGCTCGTGACCGACCGGGAGGGACGCTTTTCCTTTCCTCGGGTGGAGCCGGAAACCGCCGAGCTGCGGGCGATCGCGGCTGGCTTGAGTGAGCGCCGCATTGCGGTGCAACCGTGTGGTCCGGTTCCCCTTCGCCTGTTTGTGCGGCTCGCGGCACGGGCCCCCCAGCTGGAGCAGGTGGTAGTCACCGCCACCGAGATCGCCCGCTCCGCGGAAGGGTCAAGCGTCTCCCGTATTGGGCGTGATGCCATTGAGCACGTGCAGGCCTCCAGTCTGGCCGACGTGCTGCAGCTGGTGCCTGGGCAGGCTGCTCTCAATCCCACCTTGGCCGGCGCCCGTCAATCGCTGCTGCGTCAGGCCCCCACCGCCGGGGCGCGTGATCCCGGCCCCGGGACCGAAGCGGAGCGCGCCAATGCCCTCGGCACCAGCGTCGTGCTGGATGGGGTGCCGGTCTCGAACAATGCCAACCTGCAAACCACGCTCACCATTCTCAACAGCGGCCCCAATGCGTTGCCGCAGTTTTCCAGTACGGCAGGGCGTGGTCTCGACCTACGGCAAATCCCGGCCGACCAGATCGAATCCGTGGAGGTCATTCGCGGCGTCCCCAGCGCACGTCATGGTGACCTGACCGCCGGCGCCATTCTCGTGACATCGCGAGCGGGGGCGCAGGCGCCGGAATTCCACGTACGCGCCAACCCGCAAACGATCGAGGCGAGCACCGTTGCCGGGTGGGGGCGCGCCACCCGCGACGGCTTTGCCCTCGACGCCAACGTGGTGTCCAGTCAGGATGATCCGCGCTCTACTCTCGATCGCTTCACCCGCTACACCATGCAGGGGGCCTTCACCCATGAACGCCCCATCCTTGGTGCCTCACTACGCGTGCGGGCCTTCAGCGCCGTCGACGAAAGTCGGCAGGATCCGGACGACCGGCGCTATCAGCGCCTCGTGTCGTCACGCGATCAGGGGGCTCGCCTGGACGTGCGTGTTCGTCTGGGAGAGCGCACCGGCTGGGTCACGGAGTTAACGGCAAGCGGAAGCCACGCCAAACAGCGTTCGCAGTATCAGGAGCTCATTACTCGCGACATCTTCCCGCTCTCCGCGGCACGACGTGACACTCTCGCCCCCGGAGTCTACGGGCGCAGTGAGTATCTCACACGCCTCGCGGTGAGTGGTGACCCGCGCAACGCGTATGCGCGACTCGAAACACGACGCGCGCGCTCGTGGCGCGGCGTGCGCCACGATCCGGTGCTTGGCCTCGAGTACCGCTTCGATGGCAACGCCGGCGATGGACGCGTCTTCGATCCTATTGAGCCCCCGCGTCAGAACTACGGCGTTGGTGACCGGCCGCAATCGTATCGCGATATTCCCTCCCAATCGCAACTGGCGGCCTACGCGGAATACCGAGTGCGCGCGTTGCTCGGCGGGCGCGCGCTCGATGCCAGCGCCGGCGTGCGCGCCGATGCCATCGATCCCGCCCTCGCCGGCAGTATCCACGGCACGCAGCTCGTTCCGCGTCTGTCGCTCAGCACCGCAGTCACGCGCGGCCTCACGTGGCGCGTGTCACACGGCACCACCACCAAAGCCCCCACGCTGTCGCAGCTGTATCCGCTGCCACGGTACTTCGATCTCACCTCGTTCAACTACTACGCCAGCAATCCCGCCGAGCGGTTGGTGCTCTTTACCACGCGCGTAGTGGACGTGCGTACCGACGCGCTGCGGTCGGCGCGAGCGACCAAGTCGGAAACCGGTGTCGATTGGCAGGTGGGGCGCACGAGCGGAACACTCGCGCTGTTCCGCGAGCAAACGCGCGGGGCGTTCGGTACCAGCCGCATGCCGGTGGGGATTGCGGTGCCACAGTTCGAGGCGGCGGCCTTTCCCGCTGGTCAGCCGCCGCTGTTGCGCACGGTACCGATTCGCGTGGACTCGTTTGTGGGGCTCTACGACGCGCCGCGCAACAGTCGCACCATTTCCACGACGGGCGCCGAGTTCACGGCAGAACGCCCGGAGTGGAAGCGCCTGCGTACACAGTTGTCGGTCAGCGGTGGATGGTTCCGCACCGTAGCCCGCGACGACGACGTAGAGATTCCGGTGGAGCAGTTCATCAGTGGCTCGGTGCAACCCGTGCGGGTTGGGGTGTACGCCGGAGGCCGTGGTGTTGAATCACAGCGCGCCATCACCGCGCTACGGCTGGTGCATCGCGCGCCGGCGTTGGGGTTGGTGGTGTCGGTGCTGTGGCAAACCACCTGGCGTGAAGACGACCAGCCGGTGGGGCGCACCAACGGCGTGCCTGTGGGATACGTGGACCGCACCGGTCGCATTTCGTCACTCACGCCACAGCAGGCGGCCGCACCGGAGTTCGCCGCGCTCACGCGTGCCGTCGCGCCCGAAGAAGGGCGGTGGGAACGTCGTCCGCCGCTGCATCTGCTCAACCTGCGCCTTACCAAGACGTTGCCGGGGCGCACGCAGGTGGCGCTGTTCGCCAACAATGCATTGGCCGACCGCCCGCTCTACCAACGGCAGCGTCAGATCGGTTTTGAACGCCGCAACCAGCCGGCGTTTTTCGGCCTCGAGTTTCTCGCGGCACTTCCTGCTTCCCTCTGATAGGCCTCTTCATGCTTGCCCCGATTCCTCGCCGCTCACTTCGCGCCGACGGTGCCCGACTCCGCGCGCGTCTCCTGCTCGCCATGACTGCCGCTGGACTTCTGTCGGCATGCGGCGATGGCGCCAGCGAAGTCCAGACTTTTGTGGTTGACGTGCAGGTAACGCTTCCGGAAACCTTTGCGCAGTCGGCCGCGGCGGGTGCACGCGTGCTGCTCACCAGCACCGAACGCAACGTCACCGATACCGTAGTCGCGGATGCACAGGGATTGGCGCGCTTCCCGCGCGTGCTGCCCGGGAGTTACATCATTGCGAGCAGCCTGGCGCTCGACCCCGACCGCGCGCTCGCGCTTACGGGACAGCGTGCGGCGCTCACGCTCAATGCACTCGATCCCGCGCGAGCGATCGTCACGGCGCCAACAGGGCCCTTTGCGCAGCGGTTGAGCGGGTCGCGACTCGGCGATCTGGTGATCAAGGAGGTGTACTACTCCGCCTCGCGCACGCCAAGTGGCGGTACCTATTTCTCCGATCAGTTCGTGGAGATCTACAACAACGCCACCGATACCGTGTATGCCGACGGGCTGCTGATCGCCGATGCCTTTGGCCCGGCCGGACAGATCAATCCGACGACGGTGCCTACGCCGTTGCAGTCACAGACCGGCAGCGTGTTCGTCTCCAGCATTTATCAGATTCCCGGCACCGGTCGTCAACATCCCATTGCTCCGGGCAGGAGCATCGTGATTGCGCAAGATGGCATTGATCATCGCAACGATCCCAACGGCAACCCGGCGAGTCCCGTGAATCTTGCGTCGGCCGACTGGGAAACGTTCAATCTGCGCCCGGATGGGCGTGATCTCGATTCGCCATCGGTGCCGAATCTCACCCGCGTCGTGCATCGCGGCGGCTTCGATTGGTTGATGCCGGTGTTCGGACCCGGTCTGGTCATTTTCCGATCCGCCAATGTCGCGGCCCTCGACAGCACGTTGGTGCCCGGTACCACGGGGACGTGGGTGACACGCGTGCCCAACGAACTGGTCGTGGACGCCTTTGAGGCGCTGCAGAACGGCAACAGCGCGGCGTACAAGCGCATCCCTGCGGCGCTCGACGCCGGCTTCGTGTTTGCCACGGGAACGTACACCAGCGAGTCGGCACGGCGCCGTATCGCGACGACCATCGGTACCCGTCGCGTGCTTCGTGATTCGAACAACAGCAGCGCTGACTTCGAGATCCTTGCGCGTCCCACACCGCGCGGATTCGCCGCGCCGTGATCGTGGCGGTGCGCGACGCGGCATTGACCGGTGCTGTTGCTGCGCTGTGTGTTGTGAGTGCGGCGCCGTTGTGGGCGCAGGCCACCCCATACGCCGCGTCGTCGCCGCTCGGCATCTGCTGTCACTCGGGTAGCGCAGTGCGCGTGTCGCTCGACACTGCGCCCGGGTTGTTACGCACGGCACGACTCATGGCGGCGCACGATGACATGCCCGCCGTGTGGCGGCGGTTCGTGGTGCGTACGCATTCGGTGGCTGGTGATTGGCGACGACCGCAGGCGGCGGCAACCAACCGCGAGGGCCTGGTGCTCGCCGAAGGTGGGCAAACCGCTGGCAAATGGCGCCTCTGGGGACAGGCTGCTTTTGCCAAGCAACACGAATCCGATGTGCAGTGGCGCAATCAATCGATTGCGTCGCTCACGTCGGCATACGTGTGGGCCGACTCCGTTGGCGGGACCTTCCGCAGTGATCGGCTGGTGCTCGCAGCGGCAATCATATCGCCATCGTGGCGTGGGTTTACCGTCGCGCTTCCAGTGGACTACGGGCTGGGGCAGGGCGCACGCCGCAACGACCCGCGCCCACTCTTTCGGCGCCGCGTCGCGGAACTCTCTCCCTCGATACGCTGGCAGCGAGGCGTGCATCAGCTGGGGCTCGGCGCCATGATCGGCTGGCACCGTGAAGATCTCGAAATCGGAGGCGGCACCACCACCGAGGTGCCGGTGGTGTTCCGCTTGCGTGGCATCTCCACCTTCGATCGCACGCAACTCATTTCGGCCGAGCGGGCCTTGCTGGGTGGCGTGATGGGTGGCCACGGCGGATATGCGTGGCGGAGTGCGCGTTGGCAGATTGCCACTGGCGCCACCATTCGCGTGGAGCAAGACTCCGTCCGTGACGGCATTGCGTCCCCGGTGAGTGGTGGGCACAGCAGACGCGTGCGCGGTGATCTCCGTGCAGCCATCCGTCGGCAGGGTGGTGCCAGTGGGGGCGAACTCGACCTGCTGGCGAAGCAGGAAACGCTGCGCGGTCGCGATCCTGTGTTCATAGCGGTCAACGCTACGGCCGAGGGTCGCCAACTGCACGCGAGCGCCTCGTGGTGGCGGGGCACCGAACGCGTGCGTGCGCCATGGTCGGCCTCGATGGACGTGGCGCTCCACACGTTTGTCGCGCGCGACGTAGCCGCAGAAACGCGGTGGCAGGCAACCCGTATTCCGCTCACGCTGCGTGGTGGACGACGGTGGCAACGCACCGATCACGGGTGGGTCGCCGAGTTGGGGGTGACACATCACGCAGTTACGAACACGGCGCGTGTGGCGGCGCGCCCCACCCGCCTCACGCCGGTACTCGTTGATGCCGATTACGCGGTGGCCGCGATACCGGCTACCGGAGGGCAATTCATGCTCGCCTGGGACCGTCTGCACGGCGGTCAGCTTGCCTCGCGGCTTTCGCTCGTTGGCGCCAGTCAGCAAAGCCGCGGCGTACTCTTTGATGGTCGTCGCGGGCTGGCGGCCCACACTTTTACGTTGGCGTTGGAAGTTTTCTGAGAGCCCTACGGCTCGGGAGTTCGGGATGATGTATGGAGGAGCAATGCGGAGACGGGCGCCGCTCGCGATGCTGATGGTAGGGACCGTGGTGGCGAATGCGTGTGCGGTGCGCGGCGGTACGGCAAACGACGCTGTGAACCAGACGACGGCGCAGGAGCAACGTGGTGGCTCAACGGCGGCCTGTTTTTCGGTGAGCTCCCTGTCCGCCGCAGACAGACGGGATGCCGATCGCGTGCTGCTTGAGTTCGCCGATCGTGAGGGACTCTATACGCTGGCCGGCGGCATCAAGCCCATCTCGAGCGATGTGCGCGACTTGACCGTGCGTATTGCGCCCACCATCGATAGTGCGGCATTGGCGACGTTGGACCAGCAGCGACGCATGGCCGCCGCGCTCAGTTGCGGCGAGATCGGTGCGTTCGTGCAAGTGTTTACGGCCACTCAACGTCGCCGTGATTCATCGGAGGTGCGCAACACGTCCATGGTGATCTTTCATCGGGCGGCGGTGCGGCGCACCATTGAAGCACATGCGTCGTTCTTTGCCACGTTGGGCGTCACCGTCTCCACCGATCCGCGCGAGGTGATCCTCGCCGTGGAGAATGCGCCGCGGTCGCCGCGGTGGCGCGGGTACGGCTATCTATTCGGCTATCCCGACGATGCCGTCGACTTCTTTGTGCGCGCGGGCGAAGAGGGCGATGCCAGCGGCAAGCTGGTCCCGCGTGATTTCCGGCGCATTGAGACGTGGTACAAGTATCCCGCCGGCAGTGGCGACGCGCCCACGCTGTCCAGCTTCGTGTTTGCGGTCCCCAAGGGCGCCCCGCAAAGCCAGCAGGAAACGGCGCTGCGTGCGGCAGCAGCGCCGGTGTATGCCCGTTACCGTCGCGAACGGGCCGTCGCCATTCAGAACGACAGCAGTGGAGCCGTGGCGTTGTTTCGACGCTGGGTGACCGACGCGCGCTGACCTCTGCCAGGAGAGCGGTGGCGCCGGGCGGTCAGTGCGACACGACTGATTGTCCGGCGGTCTGCGTACTCCAGAGTTCGGCCAGGTCCGTCGCGGTGCTGAACCGCCGTCGTTTGTGTCGTGGGACCATTGCCAGCACATGCGAGCGATGCGTCGTTCCAAGCGCATCACGCGCCCACCCTTCGTAGCGCGACCAGACGCTGGCCAGCGCTTCCAACCCGGCCTGCACATCCTGCCAGTCGCCTGGTGTCACAGGGGACCGCAGAGCGGGGAGATCACTCGGTTGATGTACCGGCAGCCGAAGCGGGTGCGACAGCAGACGCGGCGTCACGGAGTGCCGCTGGATGAAAACCCCGCGGCATAAGGGGGAACACACCGGCGCCGTCGAAGGGGTGGCCGACAGGTCGGCCCCCTCATCCACCGGCCCCACGTAGAGGCCGAACCCCCAGCACACCACGTGGCGTGAGGGATCCTCTCCGGGGAGCCGATAGCAGGAGGTCCCGACCGATAGGCTGCGCCAACGGTCAAAGCCGAACCGTGTCAGGGCATTGCCGTCGGCATGCCGGATGTCATGGCCAATGAACCACAACTGCTGGTCGAGCAGCGTGGTGAGCTTGAGGGGCCGGGGGGCGCGCTGAGCCATTAGATGATACTACGTTCGCAGTACCATAAGTCAATCGCCCTTCGTCGACCGTGGTTTACCGGACGCAACGCACCACCGCGTTGAGCGGTGGCATAGCGTTCGCGCGAAGACCCGCAGGCATATACGCGACGCGAAAAACTATGGGTCACGAACCCATGATCTGGTACCGAGTGCGCCGCATCAACAGCGCGGTCAGGGTACCGAGTCAATAAGGGGCATCTCAAAGTCCGAGAGGATTGTGCAACAACATGTTTATTGATAATCTAAGCGCAATAGGAATTCCCCCTTTTCCCGGATCCCCTCATGTCAATTCCTGTCTCCCGTCTCTGCGGTCTGCTCTTGGGCGGTGCCGCCAGCCTCGCCCTGCATGCATCGGCGCTCAAGGCGCAGGTCGTGGCGTCCGAACGCGCCATGGTCGCGCAGACCGTTGACGGGACCCGCATCACGGTCGACTACTCACGCCCGCGGCTGCGCGGCCGGACCAATCTGTACGGGGGCATGGAGAAATGGGGCACCACCTGGACGCCCGGTGCCGATGATGCCACGGCCATTCAGCTGTCGCGCCCCGTCACGTTGGCCGGCCTCACGGTGCCGGCGGGCCGCTACTCGGTCTGGTTTGTCTTGCGGGAGAAGGAACCGTGGACGCTGGTCCTCGACCCCCGGGATTCGCTCTTTCACACGGCGCACCCCGACTCGACACCGGCGCAACTCCGGGCTCCCATTGTGCCAATGGATATCGCAAGCACGGAGGTCCTGACCTGGTCCTTTCCCGAGGTCACCAACCGCGGCGCCACGCTGGAATTCCGCTGGGGCACCAAAGGGGTAGCGCTTCCGATCCTCGTGCAACAGACGTTGCCTTTCACGGTCACGGCCCCGGAGGTCGCCCCCTTCCTCGGCAATTATGACTACGAGTGGGCGGATACGACCAGCCAGCCGCGTCGTTCGATTTTCACGGTCGAGCGGCGCGGAGACCGACTGTTCGGCACGTGGGATACGCCGCAGTTCGGGACGCTCAAGGAGATGCAGCTGTTGGCCAATGGGCCCGACCGGTTTGCCTTTGGCTGGTTTCGCGACGGATCACTCTGGGCGACCAATCCTGATCTGAACATTGTGTTTGAACGGCGCGACGGTCGTGTCGTCCGGTTGACTTATCGGTCCGGCGACAACGTCATGGCGAGTGGGACGCGTCGGCCATGACACATGCGATAGGGTGGCTGCTCGTGTTCGGTACCTTGGCCGCAGGTGCAAGTACGGCCGCAGCGCAATCGGCGAATCGCCCGACGCCGCCTTCCGGCCCGGTCATTCACAGTGCCGGCGCCGCCCTCACCGTTGAGGATCCCACGTTCCATGTGCCTGCGGGCCACCAATTCAAAACGGTCTTCGTCATTGATGTTGGCGGCAACGACACCACGCGGGCCAATGCTAAGCTGAGCACCATGGCCCGTTTCTACAATCTGCACGCGCTGAATGGATATCCCGCGTCGCGGTTGCAGCTGGCGGCCGTCGTATTCGGCAATGGATGGCAGTCCCTGCTCACCGATGCCGCGTTTGCCGCGCGCTTTGGTACGGCCCACAATCCCAGTCGAGCGCTTGTGCAGGAACTCCTGCAACAGGGCGCGCAACTGGTGCTCTGCGGGCAAACCGCAGGAGCGGCGCATATTCGTCGGGACGAGCTACTCCCAGGGGTTACCGTGGCGATCTCAGCGATGACCGCACTGAACGTGCTGCAATCGCAAGGGTATCTGCTCAATCCGTGGTAGAGGTATCCCGAAACCCACGGTCCGGTCGGGGAGGATCCAGCTCCGCCCGCGCGAGCAGCGCCTCATCCCGCAAGATCGCCTGCGTTCGCCCCTCGGCGAGGATCCGGCCCTGCTCGAGCACCACCACTCGTGTCGCCCATTCCCAGGCGAACGTGGTGTCATGGGTGGCGAGACACACGGCGCGCTCGTCGGCGCTCGCCCGCTCGAGCAGCTCGCGAAGCGCTTCGCGGGCCCGGCGGTCGAGATTGGCGGTCGGTTCGTCCAACAGAATGATCTCCGGTCGCATGACCAGCACACCGGCCAACGCCACGCGCCGTCGTTCGCCAAGGCTCAAGGTGTGGATGGCGCGATCCGCCAACGCGGCAATTCCGAGCTGAGCCAGGACGTCGTCAACCTGGTTGAGCAGTGTCAGCTCGGTAACCTGCGTCGATCGCGTCGTGGCATTGCGGATCCCGAATGCGACATCGTCCCGGACGACTGGCGCGATGAGTTGATCGTCAACGTCGGCCAGCACCATCCCGATCGCGGTGCGCCAGCGACGCTGTTGGTGAGAGGAGAAATTCGCGAGCTGTCCGTGCAGGCGTACCTCGCCGGAGGACGGTGCCAGGATACCGGCCAAGACGTTTAACAATGTCGTCTTTCCGGAACCGTTCGCGCCAAGCAACGCGACCCGCTCGCCGGGGGCCAGCATGAACGAGACGGACTTGAGGGCCAGCCGCGCGTCATCAAATCGCACGGAAACGGCCGTAGCTTCGAGTACGGCCGTCATGGATGCTGACGACTCATGGGCTCGTCGCTACCAGCGATGCCAGCCACGCGGTGAACAGTTGAACGCATAGCACACCCGCGATACGACGCGCGGACAAGGGATCCCACCCGCCAGCGACCACGCGCTCGGTCGAGAACCCACCGCGCAAGAGCAAGCCTCGCTCCAGGCGCTGTGCGCGGACGACTGTATCGAGCAGCAGTCCTGCACCGAGAGACGCGCTGGTACGCCAGCGAGCGCTCCACGAGTGATTGCCCAGACGCAGACGTGCGGCACGTGCGCGCGCGAGAAAGCGCTCCCGCACGACGTCTTGCAGTCGAATGGTGAGCACGATCGCGTCCGTCAGCATGGACGGAACGCCAACCCGACGCAGTAGCAGCGCACACCGGTGAATGGGGGTCGTGGCTGCAAACAGCACGACGCAGCTGGCGCAAGCGAGCGCACGGGACCCAAGGGCCACGCCGCGAACAGCACCGGTGGGAGACCACCACGCACCGTCGGCAAGTGCCGCACCAGACAGCCCCGGCGCCGGTGACGCCATCGCGAAGGGAATGACGGATAGCGTGACAAAGCCCAGCGGGAGCGCCATCCAGCGCGCCCACAACACCGGCGAGAGTCCCGCGGCCATCGCGCTCGCGGTTGTCACCACAAGAACAACGAGCGCTGGTCCGAGGTCAACGCGCCACAGCGCAATCAGCAGCAAACCGCCGGACAGCAGCGCACGCTCACCCGGGTGATGCTTTTCCCACCGCGTTGAGGAGGGGGTGATCACGGAAGGCGGTGGAGCCAGCGCTTACGGCGTGCCACCGGAGCGCCGTTGACGGGCCAACAACAAGAGCAGCGCCACCAATCCGGTGCCACCCAAGACCCCAAAGCGGATGCGTTCCTCACGATCCGATGCCGGTGCCAATCGCTCGCGCCATGCCGGGTTCCATGCCGTCGCAACTGGCGCGGCGATCTCCTGCACGCGGTCATCGGTGCCTACCCCTCGCCCCGGTCCCCACACCAATCCGCCGAGGGCGGCGGCAATGAGTGCCGTCAGCGCAATAATGGTGTGCCGACGACGTCTCATCGGCATGAGGGAGTGGCGGGGCGTTGCAAACTCGGTGTCTAACTGTTGGCTCATGCCGGATGCACGGAAGACGATGCGGTCGTCGTAAGGCCAGTTCGTGCAGGGGCCGGGAGCGCCCGAAACACCAGAACCGTCAGTACCCCTTCGAGGATGGCGATCGGCACTTGCGCGAGACTGAATACGCCCAGAAATCGGCCGAATGCGGCACCGATCGAAGCGCCCGCTTCGGGATGAGCGATGGCCAGTTGCAAGCTCGTGGTGACATAGGTGCTCATATCGCCCACAAATGCCGCGACACCCAGCGTCAAAGCCGAAGGTACCCCAACGCGCTGCAGCAGGCGGTAGGTCAGCAGCGCGCACCATGGACCGACGACGCCCATGGAAAACACGTTCGCCCCAAGCGTGGTCACCCCGCCGTGCGCCAGCAACAGCGCCTGAAAAAGCAGAACAATCGTGGCGACGACGCTCATGACCGGTGCGCCGGCCAACATGGTCCCCAGGGCGGTCCCGGTGGGGTGCGAGCTGCTGCCGGCGACCGATGGAAGTTTGAGCGACGACAGCAACAGCGTGAACGCCGCTGCCGTGGCGAGCACGAAACGACCATCGGCGCCAACGGTTCGGCGAAGGGTGCGATAACCGGTGATGACGAAGGGCGCACTGGCCCCGGTCCATGCCGCTGCGTGCGCGAGCGGCAGGTACCCGTCCATGATGTGCATAGCGCCTGAGCAGGGGTGACTGGGGGAGCCCCGGGACCCGCGGGGAATGGTCGAAGCTTGCAAATATATTGAAAGCGCAATATCAATAACACTGTTCCTCCATTCAAGGGCCTCGCATGACGCTGTTTCCCCGAAGCACCCGCCGCCACGCCTTTGCCCACTTCCTGGTGTGCGCCAGCGGATGCTGTTGCGGCCGGACCGACAAGGGAAAACCAGCCGTACCCGTTCCTTGGCTCAAAGCGGAATGGCGAGCCCGGCGACTCAATCCGCGCGTGCAGTTGACCATCGCCGAGTGCCTGGGGCCCTGCGATCTCGTCAATGTCGTCGCCGTGTTTTCGGAAGATGAGCCCATCTGGCTGGGTGGGCTGGTCGACGAGGAGCGCTTCGTTGAGCTCCTCCTCTGGGCAACCGCGTCGCGTGACGCCGGACGGCTGTTGCCGCTCCCCTCGTCCTTGCAGCCGCATCGCTTTGATCGGTTCACATCACCACCAATTCCTTCGGAGTCTGCGTCATGACCACTGCCTCATCGCCCGTTGCTTCGCTCGATGCAGAGCGCGCTGCCGATCATCGCGTTCCCGTCACCGTCTTGACCGGATTTCTCGGGAGCGGCAAGACCACGCTCCTCAACTACATCCTCACGGCACAGCACGGCAAGAAGATCGCCGTGATCGAAAACGAGTTCGGTGAGATCGGCATTGACAACGATCTGGTCATCAACGCCGACGAAGAGATCTTCGAAATGAACAACGGGTGCATTTGCTGCACCGTCCGCGGTGATCTCATCCGCATTCTTGGCTCGCTCATGCGTCGTCGCGATCGCTTTGATGCCATCCTGATCGAGACGACCGGGCTCGCCGATCCTGCTCCTGTTGCCCAGACGTTCTTCGTCGACGACGAAATGCAGGGGAAACTCAAGTTGGATGGTATCGTCACGATGGTCGACGCCAAGCACGTGTTGCTCCACATCGAGGACTCGAGTGAATGCCAGGAGCAACTGGCCTTCGCCGATGTGGTCATCCTCAACAAGTGTGATCTGGTGTCGCCGGCAGATCTGGATGATCTGCAACGACGCATTCGCGGCATGAACGCGGTGGCGCGCATCATTCGTGCGACTAATGCCGAAGTTCCGCTTGACGACGTGCTCAATATTGGTGGGTTCGATCTCGATCGCGCGCTCGCGACCCGGCCAACATTTCTCGAGCCTGAGTATCCGTTTGAATGGGGCGGCACCTTCGACTTCGCACCGGGAAACGTGCAACTCGTTCTGGCGGATGGTCCCGACCCTGAAATGACCCTGATGGCGTGGAAACTTCCCAATACCACCGCTGATGCGCTCGCGGCCGCACAGGATCGGGTTGCCGTGCATTTTTCCGATGACCCGGTACCGGTGCAGCCCGGACAAGGCTTCGAATTGAGGCTGACGCCGACCGAGCTGTGCCTGGATGGCGCCGGCGAAAAGCGGTTCCTGCTGCACGTGGAGCACGCTGGAGCGTACGCCCTCTTCACCCAGCACCATCCCGATGAATTCCAGATGCGCGTCGAGCAGCAGACCCAACGGCTGCTGCCTGTTGCCGAGCACCACTACAATCCCGAGCACGAACACGACGAAGAAGTCACGTCGGTTGGCTTGGAGTTCAGCGGAGATTTCGATCAGCAGAAGTTGAACCGCTGGCTGGGCGACCTCCTGATGAACAAGGGCACGGACATCTTCCGCATGAAGGGCATCGTTGCCATTCGCGGCGAACCCCTGCGTTTCGTGTTTCAGGGGGTACACATGTTGTTCGATGGGCGTCCTGATCGCCCGTGGGGGGATACGGCGCGCTCGAGCCAACTGGTCTTCATCGGCCGCCATCTCGATCGTCAAGCCCTGCACGACGGATTCCGCGCGTGTCTGGCGTCGTAGCCCCGTCCCGCGTCCGCGCCGGGTCGGTGATCGAGCCCGCCTGGCGCACTGAGACGGGCGATGCGCCACTGGCGATCGCCGTCAACACGCGGGGAGAGTATCTGGCGGTTGCCGGTGGCGACGGTGAGGTGCACGTCCTCGACAGCATGAGCGGCCATGTGGTGCGTTCGTGGGCGGCGCATGCGTTCGGTGCGCTCTGCGTCGACTGGTCTCGGGCGACTGACGCTCTGGCGTCCGGTGGCCAGGATGGGTACGTGCGCTTCTGGTCGCTCGATGGGGATGGCGCCCTCATCACGCAGCCAGGGGCTCCCGATATCGAGACCGGCACTCGGGTCAAGCGACCCTGGGTCGAGCATGTGGTCTGGTCGCCGGATGGTCAGACGCTGGCCACGGCAGCAGGGCCCCATGTCGCCCTTTGGGATACCACCGGAGCACTCATCCGCCGACTCCCTCCGTTCCGGAGCACGGTCGCCGACCTGCGATGGCTCCCTGATGGCGACCGGCTTTCGGCGGTCGGCTACAGTGGCGCGATGGTTTGGCATCGCCATGACGAGTCGGTGAGCGACCCGCTGCACTGGAAGGGTTCCTTCCTGTGTCACGCCTGGGCGCCAACCGGTAAGTGGCTGGCGGCCGGGATGCAGGAGTCCGCCGTGCACATCTTCGAGACCAAGACCAAAGGGGATCTCGAGATGAGCGGCTACTCCCAGAAAGTCCTGCGCCTGTCGTGGAGTGCCGATGGCAAGCGCATGATCACGAACGGTGGACCCTACGGAACGGTATGGAATTTCGCGGGCGACGGACCGGCCGGCACGAGGCCGGTGTCACTCGGCGGGCACGTCCTGTCCGTCACCGATGTCGCCTTCGCTCGCCAGGGGCTGTGGGTCGCAACCTGCGCTGAAGATGGACAGTTGTTGATCTGGAACCTTACGGTGTCCAGTCAACGCGCCATCGCAGCGGGATTCGTTCCCACGGCGGCGTTGCGACTCGCATGGCATCCCACCGAGCGCCGGGTTTTTACGGCGCATCAATCTGGATGGGTCATGGGATGGCCGGTGGTGCGCGGTTAGGCGTCGGCGCGCCCGCGATGTGGTTTCTCCACGCCCGGGCGCGTTCCGCTGACTTGCTCCAATCCGTCGGGACCGGGTTGAAAGCTGACGTGCGCTCCGACCGGTTGATGCGCCTGCAAGTGCTCGCGCACAATCTGGCGCGCCACCGCCGGGGTGACCTCGCGATACCAGATATTGTCGGGCTGCACCACGACGGTGCACCCATCGTCACATCGGCCAAGGCAACGGGTACGCGCCGTGTGCACCAGTGGGTCGAGGCCGCACTCGGCTAATTCCCGCCGCAGTGCGACAGTGATCTCATCGGATCCCCGCTGCGTGCAGGTGTCGCCGTTGCAGAGCAGTACCAACCGCTGGCACCCGCCAAGATTCCAAGTGGTCATACAGGGATCGTTGCAGTGTTCGGGAAAAACAGAGGGTTCTCGACGGTCAGTTGACAACTAAGTATATTGCGAGTGCAATATCAATAGTACCCTTCGGCGACCGTTTTTCGCCCATACCCGGCGGAGCCTCTCCCGTGACTCGTACTCCATCCCCTGTGCCCCCGACCTGGTGGCGGCAAAACCTCGCGTTGATCCTCGGGGGCTGCCTTTTCGCGGCGACGATGGGCACGGCGCTCTACCTGCTCCCAGCCTCGCTCGGCTCCGCCCCGCGCGAGACGTCAACGGAGTCCGCGCGACAATCGGCGGAGCAGGGTGCGGACCCGCTGACCTCGCGCCGATGATGGACATGTTCGCCCCTCGCGACCGAGGGAGTGACGAGGGGCGCCAGCGCATCCGTGCGTGGGTGGAAGCCTCTTTCGGCCTTGCCCCAGACGACACGGTACTGGTCACAGAACTCAGGTGCCACGAGCCCGGGTGTCCGCCGGTAGAAACCGTGATCGGCATTCTTCGCCCCGGTCACGACACACGGCAGTTCAAGATCGGCAAAGCACCACTGGACGTCTCTCGCGAAGAGATCGTGGCGTTGGCTCGCGGTGATCAGTAGCGCGCGGGAACCGGAGGCGACGCACGCCCCAGGGGGGGCTATGCGGGTCGCCGTTGCCCGCCGGCGTCATTGGCAGAGTTTCAAGCGCTCGATGGTGCTTCTGCATTTGTACGCTGGAGCCGCGCTGTGTGTGCTCTTTGTCAGCTGGTTCGTATCCGGCGTCGTGATGATGTATCAGGGCTATCCAGGGTTGACGGCGCGCGAGCGCTATGCCGCGATGCCAGCGTTACAGTGCGCGCATTGTGTGATCGGCCCCATCGATGCGCTGGCGGCGGCAGGGATCGTCAACGGCACCACGTCGCCACGGTTGGGCATGCTGCGCGAGCGTCCGATCTGGCGCGCCATGGACAGTACGGGCCGATGGCTGGGGGTGTTCGCGGATGATGGGACTCGCTTGGCTCCCGTGTCGCCTACCGCCGGGGCGGACATCGCGATGGCCTTTCTCGGTGAGCCCGTGTCCGTTCGCTATCGCGAGACACTCGTGGACGCCGACCAATGGACGCTGACGCGGACGGTCCGCAATCAGATGCCGCTTCACCGGTACGACGCGGGCGACGCGGCCGGTACTCGTTTGTACGTGTCGGTGCATGGGGGCGAGGTGGTGAGCGTGTCGACACGGCGCGAGCGCTGGTTGAGTTGGATCGGCGCCATTCCCCATTGGATCTATCCGACGTTGTTGCGACGGCATGCGGAGGGGTGGGCGTGGCTCGTCATCGCCCTTTCCGGGTTGGGCACAGTCATGAGCCTTGCCGGAGTGGCGTTAGGGGTGTGGCAGTGGCGCTGGCGGGCGCGTCGCGGGACCCGTCAGCGCCGCACGCCGTATCGGGATCTGATGATGCGCTGGCACCACATCCTCGGGTTGCTGTTCGGCATGGTGACATGCACCTGGGTGTTCAGCGGCATGATGAGCATGAATCCCGGGAGGTGGAGTCCCGGCAGCAGCGCCACCGCGACGCAACGCATCGCGTGGATGGGTGGTCCGCTTGTACCCGATACCGCGGCCGCGCGCGCCGTCCCTGTCGCCATGGCGTGGCGCCTCTTGAGCGGGGCCGGTGGCGGAAGTCTCAAAGAGTTGCAACTCACGCGCGTTGCGGGCGTGTCGTACTGGGTCGGCTTTACCGCAGCGGATAGCAGCCGAATGCTGGCATTCGATTCACCCGACCGTGGCGCCCAACCCGCGCCCGTGGTTCGCGAGGAATTCACGCGTGCGGAACTCCTGACAAACGCGGCGCGGGTGTTGCCCAAGGCCCGCATGATCGATGTGGCGCTCCTATCTACCTACGACAGCTACTATCGGGATCAGGAGCGACTCCTGCGACTGCCTGTGCTGCGCGTCAAGTTCGACGATCCGGACCGCACCTGGCTGTATCTCGATCCACGCACCGGTGCCATTGCTCAGCGGCGGGAATGGAAGAGTCGCCTTGAACGGTGGCTGTATGATGGCCTGCACGATTTCGATTTCGCGTTCCTGATGTATCGTCGGCCCCTGTGGGACATGGTCCTGATCACGCTTTCGATTGGAGGCGCACTGCTGTCCGTAACGGGCGTCGTGATCAGCTGGCGCTATGCTCGGGCGACTCTTTCAGGTCATCGACGATTTCGAAAGCGGTGAGTGTCTACCGCCCGGCGCCACGGCTGCCCGTCTCCCACCCCGCCCTCAAATCCGCCGAATCGTCCGCGGCCAAGGATCATCGAACAATGCACCCTCCTGCCAGGCCGCGACCTCCTCGTCCGTGCACAGGCACTGCTGCAGATCGTCGATGAACAGCGCCCGATGCCGCGCCGCGCCGATCACGGTGAGCTCGCAATGCCGATCGCCGAACGTGGGATGGGTTCTGGCCAGCCGCTCGGCCAGCGCTGTCCGCTCTTCGGGAAACAGCTTGGCGGCCGGATCCAGCAGCACGCCCGCTTTCCACGTGGCGACCCACTCCAGCCCAAAGTACGAGCCCGCCTGATTCCACAACAGCACGTCCAGAGGCCGCGAGGCAAGCCACATCCAGCCTTTGGTGCGGTGCACACCGAGCGGCAAACGCTGGGTGAACAGTTCGTAGAGGCGCTGCGGATGGAACGGTCGCACGTCGTACAGGGTATCGCTGCCGATATCAAAGCTCTCCGGATCATCGTCTGCGACGACTGCCGTTGGGAGAGCGGGCGGCAGCGCCGACGGACCCGACCGCCGCCTGTTCCGCGGCCGAAACGACCGCGTGTCGGTCACGTACTCGGCGCCGACGGAGCCATACGCCATCGTCACGATCGTCGCGGTTGCGTTGATCTGGCGCAAGGCGCTGAGCACCGCCTCCGCCTGCGGACGCTTCAGGAGGTCGGCCTTGCTGATGAGCAGCACGGAAGCCGCCGCAATCTGGGCGTGCAAGAGCGCACTCGGTGTACTGGCCTTGGACACGCCAGGGGCGAGCAACGCGCGTCCGCAATCGTAGTCGCGAAGCAGGTTCAGGCCATCAACCACCGTGACGAATGCATCAAGGCGAAGCGAAGGCAGCGCCTCAATTTCCTGAATCATGGCGTCCGGGTGGGTACCTCCACTGGTTTCAATCAGGAGGTAATCAACCGCCGTGTTCTCGGCAATCGACGACAGCGCCTCGCGAAACGGCGTGCGCTGCGTTCCTCCCAGAGAGCCACCGTTCAACGCCACCAGCGTTTCACCGCGACCTTCACGCGCTTCTTCAATGAGCTCGGCATCCACTGCGAGCTCGCTGAGATCATTCACGATGACGGCATACCGTCGCGCACCGCTCTCTCGAAGCAAGCGTTTGAGCAGTGTCGTCTTGCCGGCCCCCAGAAAGCCGCACAATACCGTGATGGGCAGCGGCCCCGGGCGAGGCGGCCGCTGGTCCTGCGCTTCATCCGTCATTACACGCGTGCATCATCGACGTCGTCTTCTTCCTCGACTTCCACTTCACTCCACTCGGGAAACGGATCGGTGAAGGTCTGCCACAACGACGGGCCGGCGCGGTGCTCTTCTTCCGTCACAAGACAGGCATCGAGCATGGCCGTGAGCGCGGGCTGATCGAGCCGCTGGCCAATCACGGCAATCTCCTGGCGCCGATCACCGACCTCGGGATGCCAGTGCCCCTCGATGATCTCGCGCTCCTCGTCATCCACGTCCCACGAGTCCGGGTCGCTGGCGGCGTACCAGTAACCGCCGGGGTTGACCTCAAGCAGCTGTCCCGCCTGCGACCACGTGCCCACCATATCCGGCCGCGTGGCGACCCAGAAAAATCCTTTTGCGCGCAGCACGCCGGGGAGTCCCGCATCGACCGCGCGCCAGAGACGCTCCGGGTGAAACGGCCGGCGCGCCCGATAGACGAAGCTGCTGATGCCGTACTCCTCTGTTTCCGGGATATGCTCTCCGGCCAGCTCCTTCTGCCACCCCGGCGCCGCTTCGGCCTGCTCGAAATCGAAACGGCCCGTGCCCAGAATGCGCGACGGAGACACCACGCCACGGGTGGCGACAATGAGCTCCGCGTCGGGATTGAGGTGATGCAGCAGTGCCCGCAATTCGCCGAGTTCGGTCTCGGTCAGCAGATCCGCCTTGTTGATGACGATGACATTGGCAAACTCCACCTGATCGATGAGCAGGTCCGGGATGGTGCGTTCATCGTCGTCGGAGAGTGCGATCTGTCGTTCGCGGAGGTCGTCGAGGGAGCCGAGGTCTTGACGGAAGCGGTGGGCGTCGACGACCGTGACCATGGTGTCCAACCGCGCCACGTGCGACAGCGAGACCCCTTCCTCCGTCTCAAACGTGAACGTGGCCGCCACCGGCAGCGGCTCGCCGATCCCCGTGCTCTCGATGAGCAGATAGTCGAAGCGCCCCTCGGCGGCCAAGCGCGCGACCTCGAGGAGCAGATCGTCGCGCAGGGTGCAACAAATGCACCCGTTGGTCATCTCGACCAGCTTTTCTTCGGTCCGTGAGAGGGCCGCCTCGCCGCCGCGCACCAGCTGCGCGTCGATGTTGACCTCACTCATGTCGTTCACGATCACGGCCACTCTCAGCCCTTCGCGATTGGACAAGACATGATTCAGCAGCGTGGTCTTGCCGGCGCCAAGAAACCCGGAGAGCACGGTGACCGGGAGCCGTGCATCAACGGTCGCGCTTTCGTTGCTCATTTCGATTCCTTGAAGAGCACATGCCGCCGCACGTGCGGATCATACTTCAGCTTTTCCATGCGCTGGGGCATGGTGCGCGGATTCTTGGTCGTGACGTACATGTAATGGCTCTCGGTGGAGCGCAGCTTCACCTGAACCCGTCCGGATTTGGCCATGGGTTGCCTCGCAGTGGCGATAGATTAACAGTAGTGAGAAACTACTATCAATAATTGACGATGCAAGATCGGGGAACAGGCGACCTTCCATGGTCGGCCCGGTGGTGTGACGGCGGTACGCCGTCGATTGAGTCCACTTTGACGGCGCCTTCGACGACTACCGTGGGGGGGCACTCTTCGCGGCAGGTTGCCGGCGAAGAAACACCCGTTCTCCCGTGCCACGGGACGCCCCCTCGGTGAAGTGGCGCTCCAGCACGAGCAAGGACTCAGTACGAGCAACGATCCGAGACTGGTGGTAAGTGCCGGCCAGCCCCGTATCGGTCATCGTGGCGACTTGCCCCGTCAGTCCCGGAACGGCCCACGCGCCATCCTCCCTGTACACCGTGCGGTCGCCGCGAACCAGCGTATGGGCATAGCGTAGCGTCGGTTCAAATACGGTTTCGATCACCAATGCGCCGGTCCGGATTTCCGCGAGTGTGCGCGCCACCGATTGCTGCGAAACGGCATGTGCCTGGGTGGCGGTCGTTCCCAGGTCGGGCATCCATCGGAAGACGTCAAGTGAGTCGAGGCGCCAGCGCCCGACCAACTCATACGGTGTCGGAACACCAGCCGTCGGCTCGAGCGCATCGGTGATAGCCTGCCTGACTCGAGCCATCGTGACATCACCAACGATTCGCACGTGTCCACCGACCACTTGCGGCCGCGTGACCAGTACTGTTGGAGTGCCCTCGACCACCATCTGGCCGGCCATTCGCGCATCACTCATGACGAGCGGGCGCATGGCTCCCGAATGCAAGCAGTCGGCATAGGCTGTGGAGTCCAGCTTAGCGGTACTGGCCACGCGTAGAAAAAACGCGGTAGGGTTGCGCTGGTGGCGCCACTGTTCCTGCTGCTCGAATAACTGATCGTGCACCCGGTCGAACGCGTCGGCGCCTCCCAAACCGCCGGCGCATAGGGCCGCCTCGGCACCGTGCCATCCTCGGAGCAGACCCGGAATGGGGCTCACGCGGATGACGAAATTCGCCCGCGTCTCCCGTGCCACGGCCAGGAGCGAGTCCGCCTTGGCCGAGTGGAGCGCCCTGCAGCTGGGGCAGGCGTGATCTACGAACTCGTGCAGCGTGGGGCGTAGTGTATCGATCGCTCCGCCGGTGCCGGCCCCCCTCGTGCGGGCCGCATCGGCACGTCGAATGAGCGGCAGGTCCGCCCGCGCGCTGTCAGAGGAGACCGTCGGGACCTGGCTCGCAAGCGGAGGGGCAAGCCACAGCGACAGCGCAATGACGGCAACGCTCACGGTCTTTGACATGGTGTCGGATACAGAGGTTGAGAATTCAAAAGCTGCTAACAATAGTGATATATAACTATCAACAAGTAAAAGCGAGGGGTACACCCGGATGCGAATCACCTGCCCTTACCGACCGGACCTTTGAAAAGCACTCGGCAGCGCAACGCCATCACGGCCAGTCTTGAACAGGCGGGACGTCCAATGACCGCCGCCGAGACTCTGTCAGCCGCTCGTCAGCGGTATGAAGGGCTGGGCATTGCCACGGTCTACCGGACACTTGGGCTCCTTCTGGAAGAGGGATGGCTCACCATCGTGGAGCTCCCGGGAGAACCGACACGGTTCGAGCGGACGATCAGCCAACATCACCACTACTTCCGATGTCGGCTATGTGAGCAGGTCTTCACGCTTCCGGGGTGTATCGGCGCCATTTCGTCGTGGGTTCCACCCGGTTTTGTCCATGAACGACACGAGGTGGTCTTGCACGGCGAATGTGCGTCCTGTCGCCAAGTTTGACGAAACTACATTCTTGCAAATATGAAAGTGATAGAGTAAATCTCGCTAAATGTCGCCCGATGACTGCCTCGACCTGCCTCACGCCGCACCCGTTGCCCCGCCCACTGTTGCTGTAACGGTGCGTGAGCGAGCGGCGCGCATGCTGAGCGCGGCCGGTGAGCCTTCACGATTGGCTCTGTTGGAACTGCTGGATGGACGGGAGCTCTGCGTCTCGGATCTGGTCGCGCTCACCGGCGATCCCATGCCGACGATCTCGCAACGACTCCGCCTGCTAAAGACGGAAGGGCTCCTGCGCTCGCGCCGAGACGGCAAGCATGTGTTCTACACGCTGGCCGATGCTCATGTCCGCGAGCTGCTGACAAACATTCTTCGTCACGCGGCCGAGCCACTCGGCTAACGGACTGGATTCACCACCCGGCTGGTGAAGTCGCCCGAGGGCGCACCAGGCGGTTCCTTATCTCGGGCCCTTTGGAGTCGCGTATGTCACAGCATGCCAATCATTCGCATGTGCATGGTCAGGGTTGCGGCCACACGGCCGTGCTCCACGATGGACACGTGGATTATCTACACGATGGCCACCTTCACCATCAGGACGGCGATGCGGTCAATGAGCATCGGATCGATGTCTCCGCGGCCAACCCTGCGGACTGCACCCCGACACATCGGTGCGGGGGACATGACTCGGCGCATCAGCATGGCGAAGGGTGTGGCCACGTGGCCGTCCCCCATGGAGACCACATCGACTATCTCGTCGACGGTCACCTGCATCACCCGCACGACGGTCACTGCGACTTTCACGGCGCGCTGACCACCGTCGCGTAGGAGCGACTGCCGGGCGACAATTCGAAAGAGCGATGGTCTCTGCAGATGATAGTGTGTTTGCAATAGGCCATCGCTCTTCGCTATCCTTCGGCATGTCAGCACAGCTGTTTCTTGCCGCATCGGTGGGCGCGTTGGCCAGTGGGCCGCTTGTGTCATGGGGAGTCGACAAACGACCCGCCCTCATGAGTTTTCTCGACGGCTTTATTGTCGTGTCCATTGGCGGATTGGTACTGCTGGATGTCGTCCCGCACGCACTGCAGTCTCGTGATGTCCTGGCCTTCGTCTTCATTGCGCTGGGCTTTGTTCTGCCCTCCATGGCCGAGCGACTGCTGCACTACGGCGCGCGCCAGACACACACGGCGGTGCTGGCGCTGGCGCTTGTTGGCGTGGCGCTCCATTCGGCATTGGATGGCAGTGCCCTCAAGCAGGCCGGCGATAGTGTGCACAGTCTGCTGGGGTACGGCGTACTCCTGCACCAGATCCCGGTCAGCTTGATGGTCTGGTGGGTGCTGCGCGATCGTCCGCGGCTCATTGCGTGGGCCGTGCTGCTGCTGATGGCCATCACGACCGTCGTGGGTTTCGCCATTGAGCCCGAACTGCTGACACGACTCCCCGAGCGTGCCGGCCTGTGGTTCGAAGCGCTCATTGGTGGGTCATTGCTCCACGTCATTGGACACGCGGCGCACGACGCATCGACTGATGGCCACACGCATAACCACACGCATGACCATTCGCATGAGCACGGCCACGCGCATGCCCCCGCGCATGCACACGGGCCCGCGCTGCAACGTGCGAATCGAACGAACGGTGTTGGTGCGCTACTGGGAGCAGCGCTGCTCATCCTGCTTCACCTCACGCGAAGTGGGGAACGCGGGTTTCCCCTCGATCAAACCGTAGAGAATTTCTGGCGGCTGTCGCTCGATAGCGCACCGGCCATCCTGTTGGCTTATGTGGCGGCGGGACTGATTCACGCGTTCCTCCCAATCAGCAGCCTCGCATGGATGAGCAGAGGCTCGCGAGTGCGTCAGGGGCTGGCCGGCATGGCGGTCGGATTGCCGCTGCCTATCTGTTCGTGCAGCGTCGTCCCGTTGTACCAGCAGCTCGTGCAGCAGGGGGCGTCCAGCACGGCCGCCATCGCCTTCCTGGTGGCCACTCCGGAACTTGGCATCGATGCCGTGCTGTTGTCCGTGCCGCTGTTGGGCACCGAGTTTGCCGCCGTGCGCGTCGGCGCTGCCGCACTCGCTGCGCTGAGCGTCGCGCTCGTCATGGGGCGGCTTGCCCGCACCCGGTCGCGAGCGCTTCCTCAGGCGATGGATACCGTGACTGCGCTGCCGATGCGCTCCCGTTTGCAACGAGCAGCACGTGCCGGTCTCGGCGACATGGTGGATCACACCGGTCCGTGGATCCTGGCCGGCATTGTTATGGCGGCACTGGCCATGCCCATCCTCCAGAATTCCTGGCTGACGCGCCTCCCCGTTGGCGTCGACGTCGTAGCCTTCGCCCTCATCGGACTGCCGCTCTATATCTGCGCATCGGCCTCGACTCCGCTCGTTGCCGTGCTCGTAGCGGCCGGTGTGTCTCCCGGAGCGGGCCTTGCGCTGCTGCTGACGGGACCCGCTACGAACATCGCCACGTTGGGCGTGTTGACCCGAATGCACGGGCGCCACTTTGCCGTATGGTTTGCGGTGGCGATGACGACGTGTGCCATCGTGCTGGGGCTGCTCACCAATTTGTTGCTGCCATCGCTTGCCGACGCGCCGATGCCCATAGAAGTGGCGCAGGAAGAAACGCGCTGGCAGTTCGCGGCCGTCGTGGCGGTTGCCGGCCTGTACGCCGCCAGCATCATTCGGCGTGGAATTCGCGGGTTTCTCGGCGAACTCCGCTTGGCCGAGGCGTCGTGAGGGGACCGCTTACGGCGTAACCGTTCCGCGATCGCGCGAGATGGTGGCACCCACTTGGGTGGTATCGGACACCAACTGCACCGCCACGCGGTCTACTCCGGGAAAGACCGCACTCACGCCGAAGCGAATGAGCGAGGCCCCCCGCGTACGTAGTCGATCGAGTGCGGCTGTCTGCCGCGTACGCTCCGCCGCCGTTCGCGGGGATCGTTCGAAACCGTACAAGTCTTCGCCGGATCCTCCGAACTCGATCTGCCCCGTACGCACTTCCATGCCAATGACGAGCGTCGCATGACCGTGTACATGCTGCGCCAACGCGGTTGAGGGCACGCTTGCCAGCATCAGGCACGCACCAATGGAAACTCCAGCGCGACGCGCTGCTCGGAAGTTTACGGCCACTTTCCGTTGTCCTCGTACTGGGTGACTCGGTCGACACGCATGCGATAGCCGGCAATGCCATACACGGACTTGTAGTTGATGACTTCGATGGCGCCTTCGATCCAGACCGGATTCCACCACGAGATTTTGGTGTCGCGATTCATCGTCACGTAGATCATCTGGTTGGGCGGCGGGGGTGGGAGATGTACACACGCGCCAAAGTACGGGACGAGCAAGAATTCCTTGGCGCGCTCCTGGAAGTCCTCGAGCGGCACAATGAACCCGGGTAGCCGCACGCGACGCTTTTCGAGAAAGCGCAGCGTGTCGCTTGCCTTTCCGGTGCGGAAATCAAGGGTACGAAGAATCTTCCAATCGATCGTGATGACGTCGGTTGGCGAAGCGGTATTCGCGACCAGCTGCGTTGGCACGGTGCCCGAAGGTGGCAGAGACGTTGGCGACGCCGCGACCGCATCCGGCACGCGCGCCGGACGCACCGAGCACATGCCGGCCACGACCACCATCACCAGCCAGGACCACACCCGATGATCGCGTTTCAGCCGACCCGTCATCACGTCCCTCCGAGGAATAAGTTATTGCGAGTCTATTATCATTATGCTGTATGAGGTCGTCTGTCCACCCATCTTTCGCATTCCACGGCTAAAGCCTGAGCTTTCGGCCTATGCACCGGAAATCGTCGATCCTCCCCCCTCGCGCGCACTCACCATGATCCCCTTGGTGCTCATGGCCGGATTCCTCGGCGCCGGGAAGACGCGTTTCCTCTCCCACATCATTCCGACGTTGGCCGCGCGCGGTATTCGGAGCCGCATCATTCTGAACGATTTTCAGAATGCGAATATCGACGCGTCGCGGTTGGGGCAGCTCGACGCGTTGGTCACGCCGCTCAATGGGGAATGTGTCTGCTGCGGATCGCTTCGTGAACTGCTGCAGACCCTGTACGACATCCCGGCGGAATCGGGGAGCGTCATGCTCATCGAAGCCAATGGCGCCACGGAAACCGATGAACTGCTCGGTCACCTGAGCACCGACGGGCGACTGAAGCACTTCACGCTGCCGCTGCAACTGACGGTCGTCGATGCCGCCCGGTGGCAGAAACGGTGGTGGCACAACGCGCTCGAACGGGCCCAGGTGGCGACGGCCACGCACGTGTATCTCAATTGGACGGAGCGCCTTGGAGCGCCGCGGCAGGCGCTGGTCGGGAAGCAGTTGGCGGAGGTGAATGCACGGGCCGCCCGCGTTACCCCCGAGTCCTTTGCCGACGTCTTGGCGGATACGTTGCGGGCGCCTGACGCGTCGGCGGACGCGGGAATACGGCGGGAAGATGCCGCGCTGCCGCGCGCGTCGGTCGCCCCGCATCGTCATCCCTTTGCCAGTCTCGTGCTCGCGCTCCCCGACTCGGTCGATCGATCGGCCTTTCTGCGGTTCGTGCAAACGCTACCGGAGGCGGTGGTGCGTGCCAAAGGGTTGGTGCGCATTCGCGATACGCCTGGCGCCATGTTTGTCTGGCACCGCGTACCGGGACGGCAAACCGTCCGGCTTGATCGATCATGGCCGCACGACGATGCAAATCCCACCGCCCTGTTCATCGGAGTGGCGATGCCGATCGCCGATCTGCGGGGAGCAGTAGACGCGCTGGGGTAAGCTGCTGCAGCGCAAACGCCCGGATGGCAGGGGGCCACACCAGCAGCGGCAGCGTGTCGGACTCTCCAACCGTGATCAGGTAGGGCAGCGTACGAAGTAGGTGAGGCCCACCAGCGAAAAGTCCTTGCGCGAGATGCCATTTGCCGGTAATGATAGCGCACTATCACTCATTGTCTACGCCCATCCCGATGACCACTTCCTCCGCTGTGGCCCCCCGCCTCACCGCCCGAGCGCTCACCAAAACCTACGGTGCGGTCACGGCGCTCGATCATCTCGACCTCGAAATTGGGGCCGGGGATGTGTACTGCCTGCTCGGCGCCAACGGCGCCGGCAAAACCACCACGATCAATCTCTTTCTCAACTTCGTGGCGCCCACCAGTGGGCAGGCGCTGGTGTGCGGCATCGACGTCACGCGCGACCCGCTCGGCAGCAAGCGTCATCTGGCGTATATCCCCGAAACGGTCATGCTCTACCGCCAACTCACGGCGCTGGAGAACCTCGACTACTTCGCCGGATTGGCCACAGGAGAGCAGTTCTCGCGCGACCAACTCGTGCAGTTCCTGGTCGACGCCGGATTGCGCGCCGATCAGGCTACCCAACGCGTCGGCGGTTTTTCCAAGGGGATGCGGCAGAAGGTGGGCATCGCGATTGCTATCGCCAAACGCGCCGATGTGCTGCTGCTCGACGAGCCGACCTCAGGGTTGGATCCCAAAGCGTCCAACGAATTCTCCGAACTCATTGGGCAGATGCGCGCGCGTGGGGCCGCCATTCTCATGGCCACGCATGACCTGTTTCGCGCCAAGGAATCCGGCACGCGCGTGGGAATCATGAAGCACGGCGCGCTCGTAGCGCAGATGAATACCGCCGAAGTCGGGCACGCCGATCTCGAACGGCTGTATCTCGCTCACATGAAGGACTGAGGCGCCGCCATGATCAGACGCATTGCTGCCAAGGAAATGACCGAGATGTTTCGCGACGGTCGATTCCGCTGGGCGAGTGTGCTGTTGCTGGGACTCATGCTGGTGGCGCTGGCCACCGGTGCGACCAGCTCCCGTGCCCTCGCGCGCGAACACGCCGCCGCGCAAGAAACCATGCGCGGCTTCTGGGTCAATCAGGGCGCCAAGAACCCGCATTCAGCGGCCCACTATGGCTTGTGGGTCTTCAAGCCCAAAATGCCGTTGTCGTTTGTCGACTATGGCGTGGACAACTACACCGGCGTGACCACGTGGCTTGAGGCACACAAGCAGAATGAGTTCACTCGGCGTCCGGCCATGGATCAAGCCTCGGTTGCCCGGTTTGGCGAATGGACGGCGGCCGCGGTGCTGCAGTTGCTCGTTCCGCTGCTCATCGTGATGCTCGCGTTTCCGGCGTTCGCCGGCGAACGCGAAACCGGGACGCTGCGACAACTGGCCGCGCTCGGCGTGCCCATGCGCACGCTCATGATGGGCAAGGCCATGGGGCTCGCGGCCGCACTGTCTACTGTGCTCGTACCTGCCACCATTCTTGGCGTGGCCACGCTGGCGCTGGGCGCCGGCTTTGGTCGTGGCACAGACGATGTGCTCCGCTTTCTGGCCATGATTGGCGCTTACCTGCTGTACTTCGTAGTGGTGCTGGTGCTCGCCCTCGCGGTGTCGGCGCGCACGACCACGGTGCGTCTCGCGCTGTTGTCACTTCTCGCGTTCTGGACGGTGAACTCGCTGGTCGCGCCGCGTGCGGTCGCCGATCTGGCCCGTCGCGCGTACCCCACGCCGTCGGCCTTTGCGTTCCAGGCCGCCGTGCAACGCGATACGGAGCGTGGGCTCGATGGGCACAACCCCGCCGACGAGCGGCGCAAGGCGGTAGAAGCGCAAGCGTTGCGCGAGTATCGCGCCGTCACCCTCGACGCCTTGCCCGTGAACTTCGACGCCATCGCCATGCAGGCGTCGGAGGAATACGCCAATACCGTGTTCGACAAGCACTTTGGCGATCTGTACAACCAGTATCGCGCACAGAATACGCTGACGCAGTGGACTGGTTTGCTGTCGCCGTTGCTGGCCGTGCGTTCCCTCTCGATGGGACTGGCCGGCACCGACGTCGAACAGCATCGCGATTTTGCGGTGCAGGCCGAGTTGTATCGTCGTGGACTGATCAAGTGGACCAACAACTACTTCCGCGACAACACCCGCACGGGCGAATGGGACTGGAAGGCGCCGCCTGAACTGTGGGCGCGTTATGAGCCCTTCGAGTACGATGCACCGCCCGTCTCCACGGCGCTTCGTCATCAGGGCGCGGCGTTGCTCGTGCTGGCCTTCTGGGTGCTGGTATCGCTCGGATTGCTGTGGCGCACCCCCGCGCCGCGAGTGGCCTGATGCGGCAGTCGCTTTTGCGGACCGAGTGGCGGCTGCTGGCGGCCGATCGTACGCCGTGGCTCCTGCTGCTGGTCTTTGGGTGCATCACGGCATACGGCGCATGGAACGGGTGGCAGTGGGCAGCCTTTCAGCGCGACACGCTACAGGAAGTCGTGGCGGGCGACCGGCAACGTATTGCCCGCTTGGATACCCTGCTTCAGCGACAGGCGGCGGGAGACACGACCGCCAAGGTCCCTCCCGTTGGCGCATTGGGGGCGACCGGGGCCACCACGCACGCGGTCCTGCCGCCAGGCCCGCTGGCCACGTTGGCGGTTGGGGCCAGCGATCTGTTTCCGTACTATGCTCGCGTCTCCATTCGCAGCAAGCAGTCGTTCATGGCGACCGACGAAATCGAGAATCCGCACAACCTGCTGGCGGGTCGTTTCGATCTCGCGTTCGTGATGGTGTTCATCTATCCGCTGTTGTTGCTCGCCCTCACCTACAATGTGGTGTCTGGTGAGCGCGATCTGGGCACCATGCCGCTGTGGATGTCGCAGCCCATCTCGCCTCGACGGGTGCTCATGGCCAAAGTGGCGGTGCGTGTGGGGTTCGTGCTCGCCATGACGTTGGGGCTGTCGGTGACGCTCGCGCTGCTTACCGGCGTATCCCTCACGGCAGACGGAGCGCTGGTGCGCCTCGCGCTGTGGGCGCTCGCTCTGTTGGTCTACGGCCTCTTCTGGATTGCCGTGGTCATCGCGGTGAACGCGCTTGGGCGGTCGTCCGCTACGAATGCCGTGTTGCTGCTGGGCGTGTGGCTGCTGGTGGTGGTGGTGGTGCCTTCCACGATTGCAGCAGTGGTGACCACATGGTACCCGTCTCCCTCGCGCGTGGCGCTGACGACAGCGCTCCGTCGTGCGTCGGATGAAGCGGCGTCCAAGGGCGACACCGCCGTGAGTCAATTTCTGGCGGATCATCCCGAGATGGCGCAGTTCGGGACCTCGGCCAGTGGGAATGCGTGGGCGCGTACCATTGCGCAACAGGAGCAGGCGACCGCCGCACTGCAGCCAACCTTTGCGGCGTTCGACTCCGCACTCGTGGCACAGCGTATGGTTGCCAATAGGGCCCGCCTCTTGAGCCCCGCCATCCTCATGCAAGATGTGCTGCACGATATCGCCGGCCGCAGTATCGATCGTACGCTTCACTACGAGGCTCAGGTCGATCGCCATCATCGCGCGTGGCAGGACTTTTTCTTCAGGCGTGTTTTCGCCGCGCAACCATTCGGTCCCGCAGACTTGGCGGGCCGGCCGAGCTTCACCTATGCGGAAGAGGCCGCGTCCACGATGCCCGCTCGTGTTGGCGGGCTGCTGTGGATCATGTTCGCCCCCACACTGCTCATTGGCCTGTGGGGTGTTCAACATCTGCGTCGTGTGAGCGTTCACGGCGGCTGACACCGTTGGGCCAGGAGGCAACAGCATCCCGCTGACCGTCTCGCCGCTGGCCCCATCGTTTCGGTGCGGGCACACGGCGAAGGCGAGCGGTGACGGTGAGGGCGCCGCACTCGTCGCTCGACATATGTCAGCCAGTGATTCTTCAGACGCATTGTTTCTCGAATTGCAGTCGGCCCTCGCCGGCCGCTACTCCCTCGATCGCGAACTGGGACGTGGCGGCATGGGTGTGGTGTTTCTCGCGCACGATGTCGATCTCGATCGACTGGTCGCCATCAAGCTGCTGCCCCCCGCGGTAGCCAGCTGCGCCGATACGCGCGAGCGTTTCCTGCGCGAAGCCCGCATGGCGGCGCGCTTGTCGCACCCGCACATCATCCCCATCCACGCGGTGGAGCAGGTGGGGGCGTTCGTGTTCTACGTCATGGGTTACGTCGATGGCGAGACGCTCACGCAACGCGTCGCGGCACGCGGACCGCTGACGGCTGGTGAAGGGGCGCGAGTGTTGCGCGAAGTGTCCTGGGCGCTCAGCTACGCGCACGCGCAGGGGATCGTGCATCGCGACATCAAGCCCGACAACATTCTGCTCGATCGCGAAAGCGGACATGCCGTGGTGGCGGACTTCGGCATTGCCGCCGCCATGGGCAGTACCGCCGATGTCGCGTGCGGGACACCCGAGTTCATGAGCCCCGAGCAGGCGCTCGATCGCCCGGTTGATGCGCGCAGCGATCTGTATGCGCTTGGCGCGACGGCATTCTTTGCATTTACCGGACGCCCACCGTTCAGCGGGAACAGCGCCACGGAGATCATTGCGCGTCACGTCGCCGATGCGGCGCCGCAGTTGTCGCAGGCGGTCATGAGTGTGCCGCGACCGCTGGCACAGCTGGTGGATCGCTGCCTGGCCAAAGAGCCCGCGCAGCGTCCGCAATCGGCGCAGCAGGTGGCCGATGCGCTGTCGTCGGCGCTGGAGAAGCGACGGGAGTTGCCCGCGGTATTGCGCGCCTTCGTGAAGCGAGATGGCCGCATGGATGGCGCGGGCACCATGCTTACGCTGTTCGGCGCGTTGGTGGGCGGCGTTGGCATCTCGAGTGTGACGAGCGACCTCGTGGGTATTGGTGTCATGCTGGGCGTGGCCGCCGCGGCACCAGTGGTGTTCAGCCTCTCGGCCGCCCGCCGTCTGCTGAGCCAGGGCTATCGCCACGGCGATCTCGCGCCAGCGTTTCAGGCGGAGTTGGAGACGTTGCGCGAAAAACGTACGGTGAGCCCACGTCGGGTCATGCGCGCTGTCGAATGGACGCTTGGCCGACTGGTGCGCATCGGTGCGAGCACGACACTCGTGCTCACGCCGGTTGCGGTAGCGGGCTTCGTGAACCGCGCCCTCGATATGGTGGCGCGGCTCACGATGGGCGTGGGTGCCGTGACGCTGCTGCTCACGGTGTGCTGGCTCATTGCGCTGCAAACGCTGCGCGATGTCGATGTCACCTTCTGGCGCGCGCTCTGGACGGGGCGCGCCGGTCGGGCGGCGTTCGCGGCGGCCCGCCGACTGTGGCGCGCGGCACCGGCGCCCGCGGCCATGACGCATCGCGCGACCGAGCTGTCGTTGGGATTGGCCGCCGAACAGTTGTACGAATCGCTGCCGCGCGCGGTCCGTGACGAACTCTCCGACGTGCCGACGGTGCTCGAGTTGTTGCAGACGAGCGCCGAGGCACTGCGCCGCCGCTTGGCGCAGGTGCGCGAGACGTTGCAAGCCGCCGGGGCGTCTGGCGAACAGGACACCTCCGTGCTCGAAGACGAAGAGCAGCGGCTCGTCGTTCGTCTGCGTGAGAGCGTGGCGGCGCTCGAAACGTTACGACTCAACCTGCTGCGGCTGCACGCCGGCGCCATCAGCGTGGAGAGCGTGACCACCAACATCGTGCGCGCGCACGACGCGGCGGCCGACGTTCGTCGTATGTCGGAAGCGCAGCAGGAGGTCGAGGATATCTTTGGCGCGGTGACTGCCGCCGAGTCGCCCGTGTACGCTTCGGGTCCGGAGTGGGCATGAACACGGCCCCGGTTCGCGAGCGTGAGGTGTCGGCGTTTCGAGCGGCCGCGGATACGATTGCGCGCGCAGGCAGCGGAGTGCGGCTGGCCGACGCTCCCGATGGCGCTCTCGAGCGCGGACCGACGTCGGGCGCGCTACCGCGCACACCGGTGGCACCGCTGCCGTGGTGGCGTGGCCTCTGGCGGGTGGCGCGGTACGCGGCCATTGGTATGGGGCTGCTGACGGCGCTGCCGCTGGCGACGATTGGCGTGAACAGGCTGGGGTTTCTCCTCGAATCGTCGCGATTTGGTGAACGGGTGCTGCAGGTGGAGGCGCTGCGTGCCTTGCGCGTACCGACGAATTCGGCCGTCACGCCGGCGGCGGCGGGCGACGCCTTCGCGCGGCTGTTCCCGGTGGATGCGCGCGACGGGTACGTGGCGCGCCGCGTCATCCCCAAGAACGAACGTCCGGCGCAGCGGTTGGCGGCGATCGTTTCGCCGGCGAACACGAATGGTGATGGCGCGCCATGGTGGGGGCCCAAGCACGAGCAGATCATCGGTCGCGCAGCCGCCGGGCTATCCACGCAGGAGCGCGACGTGCTGCGGCGCATTGCGGACGCACCGCTCTGGCCCATCGTGGATCTGGTTGCGTCGGCCCCTTCAGTGGACGTGGTGGGCGGCAGCTTCCGTACGCCGTTCGCGGACGGGGTGAAGGCATACGCCATGCCCATTGTGAGTCACCACGATGCCCGAACGGTGCTGTACGCGAGCATCTCGCGTGCGGCGTACCTCGTGTCGCTCCGTGAGTACGGGCAGGCCGAGCTGGCGTTGCGGCGGGCGCTCTCGATCGGGTTCGTGCTCATCGACAACGGCGCGTCGCCCTTCGATGCGATCATGGGGCGCATGGTCGTCGGGGGGGCCTATAAGGGGCTCCAGGAGCTCGCGCAGATCCCCCAAGCGAAGGGGCGGCTCATGCCGCTCCCCGCGCTTCCCGACAACGCACCACGTGGACCCAGCGAAACACGCTTCGCCGGCGCCAGCTTCGACGCACTTCGCGAAACCCAGCTTCGCAACGTTGCCGATGCCTCGCTGCCACGCACGCTGCGCTTGGCGAGCCTCGAAGACCTGCAGTGGTCCACGTGCGGCTCGCTCACTGAAGCGGTGCTGGGACCGTCTGCGGAGGTGCTGGCGGCCAACACCACCGCCGTGGCCTCGCTGGGGCGCACGCCCGCGGAGCGCGAGCATGTACGCCTCATCACACGCCCCAGAACATTCGAGGCGTCCCGACTTCACGGGTCTCCCCTCGCGCAGGCTGCCGCGGGCGCCGCGCAGATCGTGAGCGCCGTGGCCGGCAATCCCCACTTCGCCGCCTGCACCCGGGTGGCGCTGGACATGCGCTGAGCTGGCGCGAGCCGTCAGTCCGGCTTCGCCAGCGCCGCCGCATCGGTCGCGCCCTTCACAACACCGCCGTACATGCGTCGCATGGCGTTGGTAATGCGCGGGCCGGCGCCCTTTGGAGTGCCGGCCTTGTATGGCGGATCCGGATCGTACTCGATGTTCAGCTGTTCGGCTTTGGCATAGTTCTCACCGGCCAATCGCGCCGTAAGAGTGAGCGCGAGGTCGAGTCCCGCCGTGACCCCCGCCGACGTAATGCGATTGCGGTCTTCCACCACCCGCTCACGGACCGGCGTGGCGCCAAGGGTCCGCAGCACGTCGTAGGTGACCCAGTGCGTGGTGGCGCGATACCCTTGCAGCAATCCCGCGGCGCCCAGCACCAGTGAGCCGGTGCACACACTGGTCACCCAGCGCGCCGTTTGCGCCTGCTTCTGCAGAAAGCGGAGCGTGGCCGCATCACGCATCATCGCAATCGTACCGTCGCCACCGCCGGGCACGAAGATCACGTCGAGACCGGTGGGGCACGTGTCGTAGGTGACATCGGGAGTGACCGTGACGCCCGAACCGGCGCGCACCGGCGCGGTGGTGGCGGCCACGAGATGCACCTGCGTATTGAGCAGATCGTTGAAGATGGTCTTTGGGCCGAGCAGATCGAGCGGATACATGCCGGGGTACACCAGCATCCCGATGCGGCGCGGGGTGGTTGGCAGAATCATGGCGCGCTGCGTGGCGTCCCCGTTGGCCAGTTCATCGATGAACTGCAGCATCGGGTTGGCATGATCGGCATCGGCCGCTGCCGCAATGGTCTGGGGCGGACGGCACCCCGCGAGACTGCCAGCGGCCAACGCCGCCGCCGCGGCGAATGCCTGTGTACTGAACGCGCGTCGATCCATGATGTGCTCGGTAGGGGAAGGGGAGTTCGTGCGGGATGTGCGAACGGCTATTGGTCGGTCATTCGTCGGTCAACGGCGTGCGAAGCACGAGATCGCCGCCGCGCGCCGTGCGCACGAGGGACTCGCTGCGTTGTCCTTCGCGCATGCTGCGCAGGCCGTAGACTCGGACGCGCGCGCCGCCGGCGCGAAAGGCAATGACTTTGTTTGGGGGCAACACGACGGCGTGCGTGAGCACCTCCTCCCGGGCGTCCAGCACGACGAGCGAATCGGCGTTGCAATTCATGAGCAGGGTGACCGTATCGGTCATGGCCGCCAGGGGCCCATCGGCGCGCCGCCGCAATGTGAAGTCGAGCCAGGCGTCCTTGCTCCCCGGAATGCGCTGCAATCGCGCATCCATCGCCTCCGCACTGTTCGATCGTGCGACCTCGGCCTCGGCCCGCTCTACGGCCCGGTGTTTGGCCTCGTGGATGGCTTCCGGCATGGTGTCGTGCATGGTGGCGTAGCCCGCGATGCGCGAAGCGAGCGCCGCCGGAGTATCGGGGGCGCATGCACCCCCGATACCGACCAGCACCGGCGTCACCCATGTAGCCAGTCCCACCCGACCACGGTGACGCCGGTCCATTACTGCAGCGCCTCGAGGTCCTTCTGGGTCATCGGCGTGGTCCGGCTGGCCGTCGCGGCGCGCACCTTGGCCACTTCCGCCGGCGTTACCGCTGGCGCGCTGTTGCCAAAGCTGCTGCGCACGTACGTCAGCACGGCGGCCACTTCATCGTCCGACATCGGGACGTTCGTGCCGTAGGCCATCATCATGCTGTTGTACTTCTCGCCCTTGACGGTGATTTCTCCCTGCAGGCCGTGCAACAGGATGGCGATGGGACGCGACGAGGGGCCGGTGACCCATTCCGAACCCGCCAACGGCGGGAAGGCGCCGGGCATGCCGGCGCCGGTGGCCTGATGGCAGGCCATGCAGCGGCCGTAGATCTCTTCGCCGTTGGCGGTGCTGGCCGACGCGACGGTGGCCGCGGGCGTCGTATCCGTCGGTGCAGGAGCGGTAGCTGTCGTGCTGTCGGCCGCTGGAGTGGACGCGGACTTGTCGCCCCCACCGCACGCCGTCATCAGGACAGCAGCGGCAAAGGCAGTGAGTGAAAACCGAGTGGAGTGCATGTAGCGGGTACCATGGAAATGAGGAAAGGACCCCCCGCACCCGACGGGCCCGCCGGGTGGGGGGACATACCGGGACTGGAGACCTTGGCTAGAGGGTTCCCGGCATGTGAGAAGGCGTCAGTTCCATGCGTTCGCCTGAGCACCATGCAGGCACACCGACGAGCGTCTCAGGGAGCGCTCACCACGTGTACGCACACACGGGGGCCGGCGACATTCCGCACGGACGACGGCAACGGATCAGTTGTGTTGGCAGAGCGGCGCGCGATACGCGCCAATACACGGTCGCGCGGAGCGCGACCGACACCACTTACACCAGCGAGATGGCTGGCGGAGCGGTGGACGGGGGACGGCGCCGTGCGCCATCAACCCAAACAATGCGGGCCGCTCCACTGAGCGGACGCTGAAACCCGACCATGGCGACCGATGCGACCACGGTCAGCGCGGCGCTTCCCTCCATGACCGGCGCGCAACACGGAGCACCGTGGCATCCGCCGCCATCATGGTGCGAGGGGGCATGGTCGGACGGCGTGTGCTCGGCAGGCGCCGTCGTGTCCTCTACGGGCATGTGCGCAGCATGCGAGACATCGCCGTCATTCGCCGGCGCATCGGCGGCCCGATGACAATCGGGAACGCTGGCCGTCGCCAGAGCGGCGTGCCCAGACGGGGCACTCGCATGTTCCAATAGCACGGCCGGCCGCATCCCCATGAACAGCTGGAGGATGAGCACGCAGACGGCGGCGGTGCGCTGGAAAAACGACATGAAGAGACGCTAATGCCGATACCAAGATGCGCAAGTCTCGGCGGGTGCAGGTTCGCGCCGCACCGGCCGTCGATCGCTTCGCGCGGCCCATTTGACACGCCGCCCCGGCTCGCGGTAGGCTTCCTCATGCGAACAGCGGTCATGCGGTGCATGGCCAGCCTCGTGCTGGCGATGGTGTGGGCGGTCGCGCGTGTCGCGCAGCCGCTTCAGCCCGCGTGTCCCCATCATGCAGTCGGTGAAGTCACTGCAGCCGTTTCGCATCAGCACCATGGAGCGCACCAGGCGGATGCCGGCGCGCTTGGCGAAACCTCGACACCGGACACGCCGGAGCAGTCTGCGCCGGCCTGCGAGTGCGCGGCGCACTGCTGCGCCGCCGCTGCGGTCTCCGTGCCGCAGAGTGCGGCGATCGAATCGGTGCTGGTGTCGGTTGCGGCCGCACCGACCATCGACGGCGCACCAACGAATCCCGCCGTGCGGCCCTGGTCGCACTGGCAACCGCCGTCGACGGCTCCGCCCACGGGTCACACGGCGTAATGCCATCCGCGCGGATATGTCCGCGCGTTGATGCGGTGCGCAACGCGCACGCGCCGATTCCCACATAGCACGTACGCGTTCTTCTCGGCTGCATCCATGCCGCGGGGCGTCATGTCGTGCTCCAGACACGTTATGGCCACCCGCTGACGGCGGGTCGGTCAGTCCGTGGGCCTGCGGGCTGGCCGGCCCGCGCCTTTCTCTCTTCATCGAGGCGCGATCCCATGTCGTTGCTTTCTCTCTTGTCGGTCGCCGCGGTGCTCAATGCGCCGGCCGCCGACTCGCTCGTCCCCATCACCGTGCGTCTGCGCGGCGCCGTTGGGGCGGACGCGTTCAGTTGCACCCAGTCGTACGCGGATATCGGCACGTCCAAGGCCACCGTGACGGCGAGCGATTTCCGGTTCTACGTGCACAATGTCCGGCTCGTGAACGCAGCCGGAGACACCGTGCGCGCCGCCCTCGCGCCGCAGGCGCCGTGGCAGGACGCCGATGTGGCGCTCGTCGACTTCGAAAACGGCGCGGGATCGTGCGCCAATGGCACCGCCGAAACCCGCGACGTCGTAACCGTGCTCGCACCCGCCGGCACGTATCGCGGACTGGCGTTCACATTGGGGGTCCCGTTCGCGCGCAATCATGCCGATCTGTCGGCACAGGCACCGCCACTCTCGTTGTCGAGACTGTTCTGGTCGTGGAACGGTGGCTACAAGTTCCTACGTGTCGACATGCGCGCCACGCAAGCCGACAGCGCCGCCACCGCCTGGGTCATTCATCTCGGCAGCACGGGATGCGCGGGTGAGGCGGGCGCGAAGGCGCCGTCACGCTGCGCACAGCCCAATCGCGCCGAGATTCGAATCGCCGGGTTCAATCCCCAGGAAGACGTCGTCGTAGCGGATCTCGCGGCACTCCTCGCGCGCAGCGATGTCCGTCGCAATCAGCCACAGACCGCGATGGGGTGCATGTCGGCGCCCAGCGATGTGGATTGCGGTGGGCTTTTTGCGTCGCTTGGATTGTCGCATCCCAACGGGACCGGCGCCGACAGTCCCGCGTTCTTCCGCCGTGAGAAGGCCAGCGCCGCACGCACGGCCCGCGGAGAGCAGCATTGAGCAGCAGCGGCGCACCTCGTCGTCGATTCAGAGTCGTCGTGGCCGCGGCGGTGCTACTGCTCACCGCGGCCATGGTCGAGGGGGCGCGTACTCCGCGCCTCCTCTCGGCGCAGGCGCCCGCTGCGCCGTATCGGTGGCAATTGCCCACGGGCTTTCCCGAGCCCGTGGTGCCAGCCGAGAATCCCATGAGTGACGCCAAGGTCGCGCTGGGGCGGCATCTGTTCTACGATACGCGGCTCTCGGGGAACGGCACGTTCAGTTGCGCGAGCTGCCACGAACAGGCGCGTGCCTTTGCCGACCCACTACCGCGCGCGGTGGGTTCAACAGGCGAAGTGCATCCGCGTGGCAGCATGTCGTTGGCGAACGTGGCGTACAGCCCGGCGCTCACGTGGGCCAATCCGCTCATGAAGTCGCTGGAGCAGCAGGCGCTGGTCCCGATGTTCGGGGAAGATCCGGTGGAGTTGGGGCTGTCCGGACAGGAGCGGGCGCTGTTGCAACGCGTGCGCGAAGAACCGCGCTATGCGGCGCTGTTTGCGTCGGCGTTTCCCGGCGGGGCCGAGACCGTCACGCTCGACAGAATCGTGAAGGCGATCGCCAGCTTTCAGCGGACGCTCATCAGCGGGCGTTCTCCGTACGACGCGTTCAAGAATGGAAATCGCACCGCCATCAGTGCGTCGGCGCGTCGCGGCGAGGCGCTGTTCTTTTCCGAAAAGACGGAGTGCTTTCACTGTCACGGCGGCTTCAATTTCACCGGCACCGTGAACTACGTGGGCAAGGGATTCGTGGAGGTGGAGTTCCACAACACCGCGCTCTACAACATCGATGGGCACGGCGCGTATCCCGCGAACAACACGGGTGTGCATGCGGTCACGACGGATCCCGAGGATATGGGGAAGCACAAAGCGCCCACCCTCCGGAACATCGCCGTCACCGCGCCGTACATGCACGATGGCAGCATTGCGACCTTGGAAGCGGTCATCGATCACTACAACGCGGGTGGCCGCACCATCCGCGGCGGCCCCAACGCCGGCGTAGGCGCCGACAGTCCGCTCAAGAGTGAATTTCTGAAGCCCATGGGACTCACCGCTCAAGACAAACGGGATCTCGTGGCCTTCCTGCGCAGTCTCACAGATAGCACTTTCCTCCGCGACCCGCGGTTCACCAATCCTTGGAGAGTTTCCCGATGACCCGTTCCACTCGTCGCCTGCTGCCGTTGGTCGTTGCGATGTGCGTGGTACCCGCTGCGGCCACCGCCGCGCGCCTGCCGCACCTCAAGCTCAAGGCCATGTTTCCCGGAAAGGACACGACCTTGGTGTCGTCTCCCGACGCGGTGAAGCTGTGGCTCAGTGAACCGGCGGACCTGCCGGCAACCAAGGTGGCGGTCGCCGACGCTGCCGGAACCGCCGTGCCGGTGGCCAAGCTGACACGCGGCGCGCAGTCCGCCGATCCGGTCGTGGCGAAGTTCACGTCGCCGCTGGCGAGCGGGAAGTACACGGTGACCTGGAAGGCCATGTCCAAAGACGGTCATGTGGTAAGCGGCGTGTACAGCTTTACGGTCGCGCTCCCCAAGTAAGTGATGGATGCCCTGACACTCGCGACCGCGGCGCGTTGGCTTTTGTATGCCGGCGCGCTCGTGGCCGTGGGTCGCGGCACGGTCGCGTTTCTCGACCCGGAGTGGAAGGCTGGGGCGCGGAGTGTGCATGACGCGGCTGGCCCGCGTAGCCTCGCGAAACTCGCTGCGGTGGCACTGCTCGGCGCCGTGGCTCTATTGCTGTGGGGACAGCTCACCGCACTCGAGATGACACGCGCGGACATCCCGGTGCTGCTCGGGCAAACATCATGGGGACTCGGGTGGAGTCAGCTCGCCGGCGCGAGCGCATTGGCCGCGGTCGCCTTGCTGCTCCCCATGGGGCGCACCACGTCGCTGTTGCTGCTCATGGCCGCCCTCGGTGTGGCCGTGGCCATGGGCGGGCTCGGACATGCCGCCGCCGACGAGCAGTGGCCCATTGGCGCGCGACTGCTCGACGCCATGCACGTTGCGGCCATGGGGGCCTGGATAGGCGGCTTGCTGTGCACCGTGCTCATCGTGCGTGTCCCCGCATTCGCGCTGCGCGACGCGGCGTGGCGCACGTTCAGTCGGACGGCCACGGTCATGGCGCCGGTGACGCTGGCCAGCGGGGTGGGGAGTGCGGCGCGGCTGCTGTTGGGTACCGCCCCCGCCGCCATTCTTGCGAGCGACTATGGGCGACTGTTGGTGCTCAAAACCGTTCTGGCCGCGGTCATTTTGTTCATCGGGGCAGGCGAACGGCGGCGGATCGCCAACGGCAAGACGCCGGAGTCACGACGCGTGTGGGTGGAGCTGGGGACCGCCGGCGCGGTGCTGCTGGTCACGGCACTTTTGACCGGCAGCGAACCCCCCGGCGAGTAACGAGACTCCACGCAAACTCGAAACCCGAACGCACGACCCGAAACTGATCAGTTCGGGGTTGTGCGTTCGGGTTTTGAGTTGTGAGTCGCCGCCGTGGCGACGACTCGAACGGTACGGCCTTAGCGGCCGTAGCGCTTCTTGAACTTGTCGACGCGACCCTGCGTGTCGATCAGGCGCTGCGTGCCCGTGTAGAACGGGTGCGAATCGCTCGTGATTTCGAGCAGGACCAGCGGATACGTGTTGCCGTCGTCGAGCGTGATCTTCGAGTCGCTCGTCATCGTCGAGCGCGTCAACACCAGGGCACCAGTGGACGCGTCCTTGAAGACGACGGGGTGGTACGGCGGATGAATGCCTTCCTGAGCCATCGTAACTCCAGCAGCTTGCGCCACCATTGCCGGCGGTGAACGCGTTCAAAAATGGGATCCCGACCGCAGCGCGGAGCCGCGCGCGGGTCGCCGAAATCGGCGGTGCTCTTCTAAGAGAGCCTCTATATTTGGTCAATTCTGGAGGAAGGTTCAAGTGGGACGGCGGCCGCCGGCGTATCAGCTTGATAAATGATGAGAAATCACTATCATGTAGCCATGTGCAGCGCCGTCGCCCCCCAGCTTCATCGCCCGCTGCCGTGGCTCGATCGCCTCGGCATGGCCACCAGTACCGCCTGCGCCGTGCATTGCGCGGTCACGGCGCTGCTCATGGGGACGCTCAGTGCCGTCGGCGCCGGTGGTGTCGCCGCGCCGTGGGTCGAGCGCACGTTCCTGGGGGCGTCGATCCTGCTTGGCGTGCTGAGTCTGGGTCACGCGCTCCGTCGACACCGGTCGTGGCAGCCGGCGCTGTGGTTTGCCATCGGGCTGCTGCTGTTGCTGGTGATGCGCCCGGCCATGCACACGCCGGCCGCCGAGGTACTGTCGGTCGCGGCGGGGGCCCTGTGCGTCGTGCGCGCCCATTGGACGAACGCGCGCCTCCTGATCGCCTGAGCGCACGGCTATAGTTGGACCGTGGGGCCCGGTTGCCGAAACCCGTGGGCTCCCCGAACGTACAGCACACGGCGTGGCCGTCCCGGCCGCCGTTCGCTGCGCACGTTGCCCTCCGAAGACCGGTCCGCCCCATGCAACCCACTCCGCCAACACCGTCGCCGTCGCCAGAGCCCAATCTCGTCTCGACCGAGGCGTTGCGGGCGCTCGACGGCGCGTCGCCGGCGGCGGTGCTCAAGGGCATGGAAGCGCAGCGCGACGTGTTGCGGGACCAATTGGAGCGGCTGCAGGAGCAGCGCAACGAGATCGCGCGGGATCTGAAGGCCGAGGATATCACGACCCCCGACCGGGATGGGCTGGCGGCGCGACTCAAGGAAACGGACGCGCGGATTTCTTCGCTCGAAAAGCAGATCGACCAGGCAGACCTGGCCGTCTCGAAGGCCGCGTCGGTGCCGGGGGCGGTCATTGAGGAGCCGTCGAACCCCGAGCGCTCCGGGCCATCTGAGGCGGAGACCGCCATCCCCATCGTCTTTACGATCTTCGTGCTCTTCCCCATCGCGATCGCGTACTCGCGTCGCATCTGGAAGCGGGGGGCGACCGTCATTCCCCCCATTCCGCGCGAAGTGACCGATCGGCTCGAGCAGATGGGCCAGTCCATCGAAAGCATGGCGGTCGAAGTGGAGCGCATTGGCGAAGGGCAGCGCTTCCTCACCCGCGTCATGAGCGAGCCCGCGAAGGGGCTCGGCGCCGGTGCGGCACAGCCCATTGTGGTGCCGCAGGGCGAACAGGTGCCCGAGTACCGGCGCTGACGCCACGGCGGCGGCGCGACCGGCCGCAGCCGGTCTGACGTCGCACGCAACCCTTGGCCCGCCGGTGTTGTCCTTGAGGTGCACATGCATGCGCACCGACACGACGACGGCGCGGTGACCCTCGAGGCACCCCCGACTGACGCGGAATTGCTGGCCCGGCTCCGGGCCCGTGATCCCGCGGCGGAACGGCAGTTCTATGAGCGTCACGTAGACCGGATCTACCGCCTCATTCACCGGATGTGCGGACGACCGGAACTCGCGCAGGAATGGACGCAGGACACGTTCCTGCGGGCGTTCAATCGGCTCGACCAGTTCCGCGGCGACGCGGCGCTGGGCAGCTGGCTCCACGCCATCGCCGTGTCGGTCACCCTCAACGGACTGCGTACCCACAAACGCCGTGAAGCGTTTGCCGCGCCGCTCGAAGAGGCCACCACCGTGGCGACCAACGGTGCTGAACACAGCGATCCTGACCTCAAGACCCGTCTCAAGGCCGCAATCGCTGCGCTCCCCGAAGGCACACGCCGCGTGTTCGTGATGCACGACGTGGAAGGATTCACCCACGAAGAGATCAGCGACGCGCTGGGGTGCGCCATTGGCACCAGCAAGTCGCAGCTCTTCAGAGCCCGCGAGAAGTTACGCAATGCGTTGGCGGCGTTCGCGCCAATAAACGCATTGCGACTCGGCAAGGAGTCTGCATGACCAATCACGCTCATCCGCCCGACGACACCCCCAACGACGGCGCGCCGGACGCGCCGCTCGAACCGTGGATGCTCGCGCTCGCACGTGACGCCGCCGACGAACTGGACGCGTCGGTGGAGGTCCCGCGCGACATGATGTGGGCGCGGATTCAGCGGGCGCGTCGGGAAGAGGCGCCGGTGGTTGTATCGCCGCGGCAACGTGCGGTGGGGCTCCGTTACTCGCGGCAGATCGCCGCAGCGGCGGCGGTGCTCATCGTGGGCGTGGCGATTGGGCGATATGTCGTCCCCACCGCGACGACCCCGCGCGTCGCGGAAACAGCTAATGCGGTCGCGCTGCGTGATGCGGCGGCGGCCGCGAGCACCGACCCCGCGCGCGTGGCGATGCAGGAGCATCTCGTGCGGACGGTCTCGTTGCTGGTCTCCGTGCGCGACGACGCGCCAACCGCGCGCCACGCGGTCGATCTCGGGCCACTGGCGAAGGAGCTGTTGGCGACCACGCGATTGCTGCTCGACCAACCACAGTTGCGCGATGAGCGCACGCGTCGGCTGTTGCAGGACCTCGAGCTCGTCCTCCTGCAGATCATCCAGGCGCGCTCCACCGCGCCGGAAACGCAGAACGCCCCGCGCGAAACGCTGCGCGAAACCAATCTGCTGACGCGTGTGAACGCGTTGGTCACGGCATCGTCCCATGCGGACGCGGCCATTTCCGGAGAAGACTGATGTTCCGTACTGCACGCCTTCGTATGCTTGTCGGCGCCGTCGCGCTTGGTGTTCCTTTCACGGTCGCACCGCTCGTGGCACAGCCCACACCGCCGGCGCCTCCCGCGCGTCGGTCGCCGGTCGCGCCCCCGGCGCCGCCAGCGCCCGTCTCACCACTGTCGCCGCTGGCAGCAATGGCGCCGCTCGCGGCAGAAGGGCGCGCCATGGCCATGGAGCTCGGCGCGTTTCGTGCGCCCCTTGTTGCTCGCGGGTACCGCACCGAAGCGCCGGCGCCGTGGGCCGAGCAGGACCCCGCGGACTCGCTCTATCGTGATGCGCGCAAGGCACTCAGCAGCAATGCGTATCCGCGCGCGGCGGAACTGTTCAAGCAGATTCGTCAGAAGTATCCCAAGAGCAGCTACGCATCGGACGCACCGTATTGGGAGGCCTTCGCGCTGCAGCGCCTTGGTGGCGAAGACAATTTGCGACTGGCGCAGGACGCGTTGGGGCTGCAGCAGCGCGATTATCCCCGCGCGGCGACCCGTGGCGATGCGGCCGCTCTGAACGCACGCATAGAAGGCATGCTCGCGCGCCGCGGTGACGAGCAGATGGCCGCGACGATTACCAGTCGGGCACGACGCGCCGCGGATGACGGTTGTCCGCGTGCGGAGGAAGACGAGCGGATCGAAGCGCTGAATTCGCTCTCGCAGATGGCGCCGGAACAGGCGATGCCGATCTTGAAAAAGGTATTGGCGCGCCGTGAACCGTGTACGCAGGCGCTGCGGCGCACGGCGGTCTGGATGGTGGCTCGGCAGAAGCAACCCGAGGCGGCGTCGCTGTTGGTGACCGCCGCGAAGACCGATCCCGATCGTGAGGTGCGCGAGCAAGCGGTGTTCTGGCTGGCCAACGTACCCACCGATGACGCGGTCGATATGCTCATCGGGCTGGCCAAAGAGGGCGACGATCTGGAGCTGCGCAAGCGTGCGGTGTATGCGCTCTCTCGTTCGACGTCGGATCGTGCGCAGAACACCCTGCGCGACATGACGCTCGATAGTCGCGTTCCCGAAGAGCTGCGCGGCGAAGCGCTCATGTGGTACGTCAATCGTATTCCACAGGGCAGTGACCGACTTGCGTATCTCAAGAATGCATACGCGAAGGGGCAGGGGGTCGCGTTCCGTCAAAGTGTCATGCGATCAGTTGCCAGCATCCGTACCGAAGACGCGCGCGAGACACTCGTGAACATCGCGCTGGACAGTCGTGATTCGCTCGAGCTGCGACGCAGCGCCATCGCTCATCTCTCGAAGGGCGGTGGTCTTGCCAGCATGGTCCCGCGCACGGTGGGCAACAGCGTCACGGGCTCAGTGACCGTGATGATGCCGGCACCAGGGCTCAACGCCGCCGCCGATGCGGCGAGCCGACCTACGGGAGCCATGATTGCGCCGATGCTGGCGCAGATCTACGATCGCGTCGAGGAACTCTCTCTGCGTCGTCAGGCGCTCGCCTCATTGGTGTCGCTGCGAGACAATGCGGGCATCGACAAGATTCTCGACGTGGCGAAGAACGAAAAGAACCCCGAGCTCCGCCGCACCGCCGTGAGCTACCTCTCGCGCACCAAAGACCCGCGCGCTATCGCGCTGTTGCAAGAGATCATCAACAAATGATGCGTGCTCGTATTGGCCCGGCGCTCGCCCTCGCGGCGAGCGCCACCCTGTGGGGTGTCCGGGGAGCTGGGCCCAGCAGAGCATGGACGCGCGCCGTAACTGAGACATGAGTGGGTCAGAGTTGAGACGGAGAGTCGAGAACTCCGCGCGAGACGTTGATAGGAGTGAGAGTCGAGTAACGCAGAGGCGAGAGGTCAGATCTCGCTGCTCGCTGCTGCGTTACTGACCTCTCACTCCTATCAACGTCTCGCGCGGAACTCTCGACTCTCATTCTGAACTCTCAGATCTCTAGCCTCATGAGCCGCCGAAGCGCATTTTGGGAGGTCTCTCACCCCCACGGAATGCGCCGAACACTTCTCGCCAGTCTCCTTGCCGTTCTCCCGGTCCTCGCTCAGGCCCAGCCCGCGGCTGAGCCCGCGAGGGTTCGCTGGGAGCGCCTCTGTCAGATCCGTCGCGACAAGTTCGACAAGATTCTCCCGGCTGCACTGCGCGACAACAACGTGCAGATGTGGATCACGATGCAGAAGGAGAATCAGTTCGACCCCATGTACGAAGATCTGGGGCGCGGGTACGTGGGGAGTGTGGGCTACTACATCTTCACCGATCGCGGTGGTGACCGCATCGAGCGCATCGCGATTGGCGCCAGCGGCGGCATGCTCGAAGGGTGCAAGGTGTACGACCGCGTGATCGCGCTCGCCAATCTCAAGGCGTTCATCGCCGAGCGGAATCCGGCGCGCATTGCGATCAACATGAGTGAAGAAGTCGGTGCGGCCGATGGGCTCTCCAAGACGTCGTACGATCGGCTCGTCAAGGAAATCGGTCCCGAATACGCCGAGAAATTGGTGAGTAGCGAGAAGGTGGTGAGCGATTTCCGCTCGGGCTTCACCGTGTCGCAGATCGTGGCGCTGGGCGAGGCCGGCGAAATCTCGCGGCGTGTGGCCGAACGGGCGCTCAGCAACGAAGTCATCACACCGGGCGTGACCACGCTCGAGGATGTCGCGTGGTGGATGATGGATCAGCTGCAGATGCGTGCGCTGGGCTCGAGCTTCGACATGCCCAGTGTGTACATCACGGGCCCCAAGGGCATCGAGGCCACGAGCAATGGGCGCATCATTCAGCGCGGCGACCTCGTGATCATCGATTGGGGTGTGGGCTATCTCAACACGTGGACCGATGTGAAGCGTATGGCCTACGTACTCAAGCCCGGCGAAACCGCTGCGCCCAAGGGCATTCAGACCGCGTTCGACAACGCCCTCAAGGTTCGCGAAATCATTCACCGCACCATCAAGCCCGGCCCCACCGCCGGCGCCATGGTGGAGCAGCTCAGGACGGAAATCACCAAGGGTGGTTTCCGCATGCAGGGCACGTTCAACGAAGTCGGCGCCGATGACAAAGTCGAAGTGAACATCGGCTGCCACAGCGTGGGCGATCGCGGCCACGGCAGCGGCCCCAGCATCGCGTGGTTCAATCCGCGGCAGATGACCTTCAACATCAAGCCGTTCAATCCGTTCAGCATCGAGCTCTTCGCCTGGACCCCCAACCCCGACTGGGGGGGCGCGAAGGTACGCATTCCGCTCGAAGACGACGCGGTCGTGACGGAGCGGGGGGTGGAATGGCTCTATCCGACCAACCAACGGATTTGGCTGATTAAATGAGAGTTGAGTTTTGAGATCTGAGGTCTGGAGCTGAGATCTCAGAACTCGGAGTTCAGACGTTGATCGGGGTGAGAGTCCAGCAACGCAGAAGCGAGAAGACAGGCTCTGTCCTCTCGCTTCTGCGTTACTCGATTCTCACCCCGATCCACAACTGAGTTCTGAGATCTGAGCTCTCAGCTCTCAGCTCCAGACCTCAGACCTCAGATCTCAACTCTCATTGAGTTTGAGGCTCCAGGTGACGGGCATGTTCGGATCCAAAGAGTCCCGCACCGAGCAGTACTTCGTCACCGCCAGCTCGATCGCACGCTCGGCGTGCTGGCGCTCGATGTCGGCGCCCACGATGTGATACGCGAGATGAATCTTGGTCACGCGCCCCGGGACGCCGGCGAAGCGTTCGCCGTCGACGTCGACCGACAACGCCTGCACCGGGGTGCGGCGCTTGGCGAGAATGTCCACCACGTCGACGCCGGTGCAGCCGGCGAGTGCCGACAGCAACGTGTCGACCGGCGACGGGCCCGTGACACCGCCGGCATCCATGCGGATGGACGGGCCGCCGCTGGCGCGACGACCGTCGAAGCGATGGTCGCCGTCCCACGTGACCTGCACCTTGGCCGGCGGCTTACCGGCCACCGGCATTGCGGTCGTGTCTTTCAGTGATTCACTGCTCATCTCGAGATCCTCATGGCTGCTCTCCTTTGCGGATAGGCGCGCGCACGGCGTTGCCCCACTCGGTCCACGACCCGTCGTAGTTGCGAACGTTCGTGTAGCCGAGGAGGTACGTCAATACGAACCACGTGTGGCTCGACCGTTCACCGATGCGGCAATAGGTTACCACGGTGTCCGACTTCGACAGGCCGAGCTCGCCTTCGTAGAGTCCGCGCAGCGCCTCGGCGTTCTTGAACGAACCGTCCGCTTCTGCGGCGCGGGCCCACGGCATGCTGCGCGCCCCCGGAATGTGTCCACCGCGCAGGGTGCCTTCCTGTGGATAATCGGGCATGTGCAGCTTCTCGCCGGTGTACTCCTGTGGAGAGCGCACGTCCACCATGGGCAGTCCCGCGTCCATGTGGGCCCGGGTGTCGGCCAAGTAGGCACGGATACGGGAGTCGTCGCGCGCTCGGGCCACGTACGATGACGGACTGAACGACGGACGATCGGTGGTCGTGGTGCGATCCTCGGCCAGCCACTTGGCGCGTCCGCCGTCGAGGATCAGGGTGTTGTCGAAGCCGAACAGCTCGAACACCCACAGCGCATACGTCGCCCACCAATTGTTCTTGTCGCCGTACAGCACCACCGTTGTGCCGTCGTCGATGCCAAGTCGACGGAGCAACGACTGAAAGCCGGCGCGGTCAAGATAGTCGCGCTGGACCTGATCATTGAGATCGATGTGCCAGTCCAGCTTCTGGGCGCCGGGAATGTGCTCCACGTCGTAGAGCAGTACGTCTTCGTTGCACTCCAGCAGCCGTAACGACGGCGTGGACAGGTTCGCCGCGAGCCAGTCGGAGCTGACGAGGCGGCGAGGGTGGGCGTAGCCCTTGGCGACGATGGCCGGGTCCGGGAGACCGGGCAGTGCAGTGGCAGGAGTCATCTCTCAACGCTAAGGCGTGCGACCGCGAATGCAAACCGGCGATATCATTCTCTTATGGAACATGTCGATACCGGCGCCGCCATCGCATATCGTCTCTGGGATGTCGGGTACGCCATCGATCTCGACCGTGCGCTCGATCTGCTGGCTACCAGCGCGCCGGAACGCGTACGTCCGGTTCGGGGAGAAGGGCAGGCGCTGCAGATTCCAAACCCGCCCATCACCGTCCTGTTGGGGGTCGAATCGCTGGTGGTAGGCGAGACGGCGCACGACGTGGAACTCTCGGCCCGGATCTTCGATTTCGGGGTCGTGTCGCTGCGAATGAAGGTCCGCGCGCCCGCGCGCTGTTCGTGGGCCGAGTTCACGCTCTTTGGGCAGCGGCTCGAGCACCATCCGGGCCTCGCCGCCATGACCGCGCACCATCTGCGTCTGCTCACCGAGCGCATCACGTCGGCCATTGAACGGCCCGTGCTCGCGGCGGTACACGAGGAATACACCGTCTTTCGCGTCTCGCGCATCACCGACGCCGATGGCGGTGCCCTCGACGCCGAGCAACTCGCCGGCCTCGACGTGGTCCCGCTGCTGCTCAACGAAAATCGTCTGCTGAGTGCCGACGCCAAGCGGGAGCTGCTTCCCCATCGCTTCAGCTATTACGGCGATGACCTGGTCCTCCTCACGTGGGAGAACGCGCTCGTCGTGGAGCCGGGGCAGCACGATACCGATTTGCAGTACATCGTGGAATTCGCCAACGCACAACTGCTCGAGTTGCGCTACTACGACGCGCTGCTCGATGCCGAATTGCCGCGTCTGTACGACGACATCGAGAAGGCACGCGCGCGACACGCCGTCTTCCCCGGACGACGATTTGCGGCCTTGCTGCAGCGTCTGCAGGCACAGGTGGCAGACAGTACGGAACTCGTCGAGCGGGTGGAGAACGCCCTCAAGGTCACCGACGATGTATATCTCGCGCGCGTCTACTCGGCGTCGCTCGAACTCTTTCGCGGCCGCGCGTGGCGTGCGGGGATCGATCGCAAGCTCGCGATTCTGCGCGATACCTACGCCATGCTCAATGGCGAAGCGCAGGCGGCGCGCAGCGAAACGCTGGAGATCGCCATTGTGGCATTGATCGTCGTGGAACTGATCGTGGGGGTCGTCAAGTGATGGAACCTCGCGGCGCGTGTAGTTTGCGGGAGGTGTTCATCCCGCCCCCCTTTCGTCGGCGCCGTCATGCCCCTTGATCGCGAAACCCTGGCCTCAACCGTCCTCGCCACCGGCGGCGCGTGGCTCCTCGGGTTGGTGCTGGTGCATTCGCGCTCTGGCAAGTGGAACGGCGTCCAGCTCAAGGGGATGGTCTACGTTGGCGGTGGGTTCCTCCTGAGCGCGGCGGCCGCCCGTTGGCTGCGGCACACCGGACCCAGAGGGGGTGCGGTCTCTCTCATGGGAACCATGTTCGCCATGCGCGGCATGTATCTGTTGATCCGCGAACGGGCGGCGCAGCAGGCGGCGACACGGCCGCCACAGCCGCCAACGTCAGAGTGACTATCAAGGAGTTACCGGTGGCCGGTGTGCCCGAAATGGAGCCATACTCCCGACATGTGCTGGTGTGCACGGGGAGCTACTGCACGAACAACTCAGGCGGCCGCGCCGTATACGCCGCGTTGGCGTCGCTGCTGCAGCGTCACGGGCTGCTCTTTGGGCCACGACGCGTCAAGCGCAGTGAAGCGCCCTGCCTCGGTGTGTGCAGTGGTGGCACTATTGTGGCCGTCTATCCCGAGGGCGTCTGGTATCACGGCGTCACGCCGGAGCGCATGGAACGCATTGTCACCGAGCATTTGAAGGAGGGGCGAGTGGTGGAAGAGCTGGTCTTCCACCGACTCGGAGCCCCGCTCGACCCCGCGTTCGACGACTGAACGCGGGGCCGCGCCTTACGCCGCGGCGATCGACTGCAGCGCCGCAATGCGCTCTTCGGTGGGCGGGTGCGTGCTGAACCACTTGCTCATCCCGCGCATGTTGAACGCGGCCAGCGGATTCACGATGGCCAGCGGCGCCGCGTTCGGCGACACCTGCATGGGAATGCGACGCGCGCCCATTTCGAGACGCCCCAACGCACTCGCCAGCGACAACGGGCGCCCGCTGATCTCGGCGCCCACCGCGTCGGCCTTGAACTCGCGCTGACGGCTGATGGCAAACTGAATGACCATGGCGATGACCGGTCCGATGATCATGATCGCGATCGCCACCACCGGGTTCACGCTGTCCTCGTCGTCACCGCCGCCAAAGAACATGGCGAACTGCGCGATGTTGCCGATGGCGCCAGCCATGGTCGCCGCGATCGTCTGCAGCAGCATGTCGCGATTCTTGATGTGCGCGAGTTCGTGCGCAATGACCCCCTCGAGTTCGTCCTTCGACATCATGCGCATGAGCCCCTCGGTCACGCACACGACCGAGTGCTCCGGATTGCGGCCCGTGGCGAAGGCATTGGGCTGATCGTGCGGCGCAATGGCGACCGTGGGCATGGGGAGCCCCGCCCGCTGGCGCAGTCGGTCGACCATGGCGTAGAGCTCTGGGGCCTGCTGCGCATTCACGACCTGCGCGTTGTACGAGCGCAGCACCATGCTCGACGAGCCCCAGTACATGAACAGGTTCATACCGGCGGCCATGAGCAAGCCGAAGATCGCGCCCGTGCCGCCGCCGACGAGCTGCCCAATGGCCATGACGAGGCCGGTAAGACCGGCCATGAGAACGAAAACCTTGACGTTGTTCATCGTGGTGGATTGCTGTGGTGTACGGGGACGTATGCAAAAACGGCGAGCCTTCGCACGACACAGACCGGGCCGGTGCACGGCCAAAGCTGTTGCGTGTGAAGGTCTCGCCTGATGCAAACATCACCCGACCGGACCGTGCCGCGTTGCCGCGACAGTCTTGACGATCCGGCCGCACGAGCGGGTCCGTTGCCGGTCCGCCCGCGTGGCTACTCCCCTTCGGAGTCTGAGTTGTCCTGCTGCTGCAGCAAGTTAGCGATGGCCTCGGAGCTGCGCAGCCCCCGGATCCCCTCCACGAGCTCCGTAGGGGCGGTCACCACACCCCGGCGCGCAAGCTCCTCGGCCACCGCTTTCAAGTGCCGTGGCCATACATACCGCGCCAGCGCAAAGAAGTTCCGGCGCGCCGCCGGCTCGGCCGTCAGAAAGGCCGCCAGGGGGGTGCTCCCCTTGCGCGTGTTGCAGCCCCTGCAAGCCGTTACTAGGTTGCCGGGAGACCCGTCGCCACCCCGCATCCGGGGCTGGACGTGGTCGACGCTCAGGTCGTCCGGTTCGTGCACGAGCCCGCAGTACACGCAGCGGTAGCCGTCACGGGCAAAGATGTCGGAGCGATTTCCCACGTGCTCTTTCCCGGTTTCCTGTGAACCTTCCCGACAAGGGACGCCGTCTCGTACTCGAGCGGCTCACGAAGTTCTTCGATACGGAAGAAAGTGTCGAGACCCGGGATGACGTCGTGCCCCGCCTGACCTTCAAAGCCCTCGAGGCCTTTCGTATGTCGCGTAGCCGTGAACGGATTCTGAGCAACCTCGAAGAGATGTACCGCGAAGCGTTCGATCGCGCCAAGGAAACCGGCGATCCGGCGCAGATGGCCGCGCTCGACTTTTCGTATCGGCGCGAGCAATTGTACTTCGAGATCCTGCTCGACGTGCGCGACGCGATGGAGAAGAAGTAAGCCGTACAACCGACTGACGGCCTCCGCAACTCTTGGCGCTGTTTGCCAGAAATTCCGTTCGGGTTCGCCGTAAGCGCTGTTCGGGCGATTCCGCCTTGGTGGCACGATCGGGACAGTCGCAAAACACAAGCGACGCCACCGGATCCGGGGGCGTCGCTTATTACTTGGGCCAGTAAACAGTAAGCATCAGGCGGCGTACTGCACGCGCGGATGACGGAAGAACTTCTGGACCTGCGCGGGGCGGCGCTGCAGCGATCGCAGGCGTCCGGTAGCGGTGCGCTCCAAGGCCACGCTGTCCCGCGCCGGCACGCGCTGCGCCACTTGCACCTTCAGATCGCCATTGAGGTACTCGTCGGGGTTCAGTTCCGGCGAGTACGACGGCAGGTAGAACTCCGCAATCCGCGCCGCGTTGGCCGCGAGCCACGCTTTGACGGTGGCCGCTTTGTGTACGTTGAGATGGTCCAGGATCAGGTACACCTTGCGGGCGGCATCCTTGCACAAGCGCAGGCAGAACGTGATGAGCGTGGGGGCATCGATGGCCTTCTTGAGCACCATGAAGCGCAGTCGGCCGGTGTTACTGATCGCCGAGACGTAGCTCACCGATTGCCGACGGGAGAGGATCGGGCGCACCGGCGTGCGGCCCCGCGGCGCGAAGCCGCGCCCCCGCGGATCGCTCGTGCTCAAGCTGGTCTCGTCCCCCCAGTAGATCTCGGCGTCTTCGACCACGGCCTGGCGCTTGATCCGCGGATACTCCGTCTTGAACCAGTGCGCGATCGCCTCCGGCTGCTGCTCGTAGGCCCGCTTGAGCGGCTTCTGCGCGGTGAAGCCCCAGCGCTCGAGGTAGTGGCCCATCGTCCGCACCGGGAGGGCGATGCCGTAGCGCCGCTGAATGCGCTGCGCAATCGCCGCGCGCGTCCACAGCGCGAACGGCAGCTTCAACTGATCGGGCGTCGTATCCGTGATCGCGCGCTGGATGGCCGCTTCCTGGCGCGCCGTGAGCCGACGCTGCGCCCCGACGCGACGCCCGCGCATGCCGGACACCAACGCCTCCTCCCCGCCGGCCTCGTACCGCTTCCACCACGTCGCGACGATCGCCCGACTCACGCCCAACGTCGCGGCGATCGCCACGAAGGTCTGCCCTTGCTCACGCAGCCGCACGGCCGTGCGCCGCTTCTCCTCTTGGGCTGCTGGGGGCAGGGTCCGCGCGTCGATGTGCGTCACCCTAACCACCTAACACACCGCCGCTAGAATGGCACGTGTTTAGTGGCCGGGTTAATAACCGACGAGAAGCCGCCGCTCTGAAGCCTTCTCAGCACGTATCGTTGAGCCGACTATAGCAGCTCGCACGGAACGACCGACAGCCTCCGCCACTGGCGGCGGAAACGCATTACCGATTTGGCGGTATGCGGCAGTCTTGCGTCCGGAGATTTGCCAAGAATCAGGGAAGCCCTGAATCCTGGCAGCCATGCGAACAGTCAGCTTCGGTACACCGTCGATTGGGAAATCGCTATCAGGCGCGGCGTCTGCGATGCCACCGCCGTTCACACCTAGCAAACTCCACGCTGCCTTCGCGCGGCTGGGACCGAGGTCTGGGCCGCCGTGGAGTTTCGATCCGCCAACCAGCGTTGGACCGATCGCGTTAGCCCTTTCGACCCACGCCGACGCACCTTTCCATCCACGCGCGGCCATAAGGTCATGAAGCGCCTCGCCAACAGTCGGCGGAGATCCAATGGGATTTGGCCAGACGAATCGCTTGGCAGCCGTGCCGCGTAGCGCTACGAGCACAAAGCGAGGCCGCAGCTGTGGCACACCAAAGTTGCACGCGTTCAATGGCTGCCAGAACACTGTGTATCCAAGTCGAGAGAGCCTCGCATACACTTTCTCCCGGTAGTCCGAGAATCTAGCGGTCGCAAGGCCAGGTACGTTCTCTAGAATGACCGCACGTGGCTTGGCGTCTTCGACAATCTGCAGAGCCACTGGGAACAGATCGCGCTCATCGTTCTCGCCCAGCTGCCGCCCTGCTACGCTGAAAGGGGGGCAAGGGACGCCACCCGCGAAGAGATCGACGCCACGGTAGTCACTTCCAGAAAGCCCCCGAACATCACGGTTAAGGACATTCCACTTCGGCCGGTTGAGGCTGAGCGTTTCACATGCCACTGACTCAATCTCTACCGCGGCGACATGCTCGAAGCCAGCACGCTCGATTCCGAGAGCTTGGCCGCCCGCGCCCGCGCAGATCTCGAGTGATTGCAGTGCTTCCATGTCAGGCGATTCCGATGTAGCGGGTGGTAATAGAGGGCGCTCTATTGTCGTAAAAAGATAGAGGCGATCTGAACTTGAATCCAGAGCACGTTGGTTCAGTCATTTCGAACCATCTATGCGTGACTTGTGCACGAAGTAGAAATGTCCTGGCGGGAGCGTTACACCCAGCTTCTCGAGCGCTTCCTTGCCGTACCGCTCGCTCAGACAAACCATATCGCCTAGCGGCGGCGTCCGTCTCGCAGCGTCCTTCCGCACGCGACGCAGGGGATCGTCCTTGTTGAGCGACGCGAACTCTATCGCCGATCTGGGAATGGGCACGTTAGGTACAAGCTCCGCCAGGCGCCGGAGTCGACTCTGTGCACTCGATTGGCTGAGAATGTCCTCGCGAACTTCTGCATCGAGAGCAGCAAAGAAGTTCGGGGGTGTCGGCAGCCGCTGAGCGATCCATTCGACCCGTTCCCTGTAGAAGCTTGTGCTGAGGGAGAGCTTCTGATCCCGGTTGCTTCCAGGTCGCACTAGGTCCCTGTGCGGGACGAATAGCCCTACGCTAAAAAGTTCGCCGCTTTTGTCTGTACCGATGCCCAGGCACACCGTGCCGAGATTCTCCGGACCGATCATCCACGATAGAGATTTCGACCACTTTATATCAACTTCATGTCCTGCGATCTGCGCGTCAGCGCGAGATCCACGACCGACGTCGAGCTCATCTCGCACCAGCATCTCGACCCTTGTTCCAACGTAGGTCTTTTCCGGCGATTCAAGCTGCTCAATACTGAATCGCTTCTCGCCTAAGCTTAAGACCTCGTCGATCGCTCTTCGGATGAGTCCCCCGAAGAAGGCCTCGCGCGTTGTACTCTGTTTACGGAGCCTGGCATCGATCTCGTTTCTGACCTCGACAATGGCGCGAAAATCGTCGCTGTCTCTCTTCGCGGACTTTGTTTCGTCAAGCATTTAGCTTTGTATTGGTTCGGTGGGTCTGTCCCGAGTGTAGTTAAAAGTTGGGTGGTGCCTCCATACTGCAGCGTTGATCCCAGCCAGGATTCGCGCCGCAATAGGAGACACCCCCCGTGCCAAGAGTACGCACGAAGTCGCCTGCCCACCAGTCGCCGACGCCCGCGCCCAGCGCGGAGCCGACGCCGGCGCCGGTCGAAGCCCACCGACTGGCGGTGGCCATAATCCAGGCCCTGATCCCGCTAGTGTAGTGTCGCAGAAATAGCGTGCATAATACGACCGCACGTGGCATCTTGTTCGTCATGCCACTGCCTATTCGGAAGATCGCGCTGCACCGTGGTGATCGCGCCCGGTTGGAAGCCCTGGTTCGGGCGCGCACGACGGCGCAGCGTGTGGTCGAGCGCGCGCAGATCGTGCTGGCCTCCGCGGCCGGGGACGCGGGCAGCGCGATCTGTGTGCAGTTGGGCGTGTCGCGACCGACCGTCTCGCGTTGGTTGGATCGCTATGCCGCCGAGGGACTGACGGGACTGCTCGCGGATCGGCCGCGCGCCGGGCGACCGAAGCAGATTTCCGTCGCCGACGAAACGGCGATCATCGAGCGCACGCTGCAGACCGCCCCGCCAAGCGGGACCCATTGGAGCACGCGGTTGATGGCGACGGCGACGGGCCATCATGCGGCGACGATCAGTCGGATCTGGCGCGCGCACGGCCTCACGCCGCATCGCGTCAAGCAGTTCAAGCTGTCGACCGATCCCCAGTTCGTCGCGAAGTTGCGCGATGTCGTGGGGCTGTATCTGAATCCCCCCGAGCGGGCGGTGGTCTTTTCGTTCGATGAGAAGAGTCAGATTCAAGCGCTGGATCGCACGCAGCCCGGCTTGCCGATGAAGAAAGGGCGCGCCGGCACGATGACGCACGAGTACAAGCGCCATGGGACGACGACGCTGTTCGCCGCGTTGGATGTCGCGACGGGGAGGATCCAGCAGAAATGTCTCCCGCAGCATCGCCATGAGGACTTCCTCGTGTTTCTCACGCAGATCGTCCGCAGCGTGCCAAAAGACCTCGCGATCCATGTCATTCTCGACAACTACGCCACGCACAAGCACGCCAACGTGAAGGCGTGGCTGGCCCGGAACCCGCGGGTCCACTTCCACTTCACGCCGACGTCTGCCTCGTGGCTGAACCTCGTCGAGCGGTTCTTCGGCGAGTTGACGCAGCGCCAGATTCGCCGCCTCGCCGTCACGAGTGTCGACCACCTGATCGCGACGATCACCGCGTACATCGATCATCGCAACGAAAACCCCGAACCGTTTGTGTGGACCGCAACGGTGCGCGAGATTCTCAGGAAGGTCGGCAAAGCCAACGCTACTTTGGCGACACTACACTAGAAGCGTGGGGCGTGAAAGCGCAGCACGTGACGGAACTCGACTGGTGGGAGCAGACCGTGGTGCAGGGGCTCACGATTACCGCCACGCCGGCGCGGCACTTCTCCGGCCGCTCACTCGGCGATGCAAACCGTACACTCTGGGCCGGCTGGGCATTGGCGGGCGGCGCGCACAAGGTGTTCTATAGCGGCGATACCGCGCTGCACGAAGAGTTCGATGACATCGGCGAGCGACTCGGACCGTTCGATCTCACCATGATCGAATCGGGCGCGTACGACGCGCTCTGGGCCGATGTGCATCTTGGTCCCGAGCAAGCCGTGTTGGCGCATCAGCTCGTGCGCGGCGAGGTGTTGCTCCCCGTGCACTGGGGGCTCTTCGATCTCGCGCTGCACGGCTGGACCGAACCTATGGAGCGCGTCCTCGTGGCAGCCGAACGCGCCAAGGTGCGTGTGGCCACCCCGCGTCCCGGCGACATGTTCGAGCCGGCACAGGGCGGCGCGCCGGTGCGTTGGTGGCCGCAGGAGCCGTGGGTGAGCGCCGAGCAGGCGCCGGTGCACTCCACGGGCGTGGAAGCGCTCCGGCGCCGCGCCATCAATTAGCGAAACTGCGGCAGCGCCATCCGCTTCTTGGTGGCCTGCTCGAAGGCGTAGGCCAAGGCGATGAGCTTGGGTTCGGCACAGGCACCACCGGTAAAGGTCACGCCAAACGGCGCCGGCTTGGGATCGAAGCCGGCCGGGAACGGCTGTGACGTGGGCGCGGTCACGGGCAACAGCGCGTACGGCACGGTGATGCTCGGGTAACCGGGACGTGCCGCGATGTTGGCGCTGCTCACACCAGGGAAGAGCAGGGCGTCGAGTTGTGCGCTCTTCATCGCGGCGTCGATCCCCTGATCGGCGGTAAGGCGGATATCCTTGCGACGATCGGCCTCGTACCGCTCACGATCGAGACGCACATCGAGCTCATCGGAGATATCCAGCTGCGCCTGGCCATACTTAATGGAGCCCGCGCGCTGATGGGCAATGTTCCACTGCCGCAACGCCGTCAACGATGTCACCGGCGCTTTGCTGCCGAGTGTGGCGAGCCAGATGTTGAAGTCACGCTTCATGCCATACTTGAGCACCATCGAGCAGGACGCGTCGCGTCCGCGCGCCTGCTCGAGTCCACTGCATGGGTTCCAGTCGAGCAGATTGTCGTCGGCGTTCTTGGCGCTGATGCTGGGAATCACGACGGGATCCACAAGGGTGGCGCCCTGCGCGGTGAGCACCGCGATCACTTCGGCCATCACGGAGCGTTGCGCCGCCGAGAGTCCACCGCGTGGGGTGCTGCTGCCGCCCGACGTGATGGTGTCGTAGAAGAACGCGCGCGGAATACCAATGCGCGCGCCCTTGAGCGCGTCGGCCTTGAGGAACGGCGTGTAATCGCGGTTGGCCGGCGGCGTGCACACTTTCGTGGCGGCATCGTTCGGGTCGGGGGCCGCGCCTTCCATCGCGCCCAGCATGATGGCCGCATCGGCGACCGTGCGCGTCATGGGGCCCGGCGTGTCCTGATCGGCGGTAATGGGAATGACGCCGTACCGACTGATGCGCCCCACCGTGGGCTTGATCCCCACGAGCATGTTCGCGTGCGACGGTGACAGAATGGATCCCGACGTTTCGGTGCCGACATTGCCGGCCCAGAACGACACGTTCGTGCCGGTGCCACTCGACGAGCCGCCGGTGCCGAGCACGGCGCGTCCATCGTTCAGCCCCTCACGCGGATCGGGGCGCGGATCCCACGGGTTGAGCCCTTGGCCATTCACGGCGTTGTAGTTGCCGGGCATGCCCGACGCGACCCAATTCGCGAGCTCGGTCAGCTGCGCCTTCGCGATGATGATCGCGCCGGCGTCGCGCAGGTTCTTCGTAAGCGTGGCATCGTACGGCGGCACCAGATCGGCGAACGCCAACGCACCGCCCGTGGTGCGCATGTCGGTGGTGTGAATGTTGTCCTTGAGTGCGACGGGAATACCGTGCAGCGGCCCACGCAGCTTGCCTTGCGCGCGCTCACGATCGAGCGCGTCGGCTTCCTGCAGCGCGCGCGGATTCACGGTGATGGTGGCGTGCAGTGTACGATCGTACGTCGCAATACGAATGAGATATTGCTCGACGAGCTGCCGCGACGTGACGCGTTTGGCGGCGAGCGCCGCCTGCAGCTGTGGAATACTCGTCTCCACGACCGTGAACGGCGTTGCCGGCCGTGCACTCTGTGCCTCGAGTGCGACGGCGCTGGTGGTCAACAACAGCGCGATGGCGCGCAAGCCTGTGCGTGGCAGCATGACTATTTCCTTTTCAGCGGTGAAGGCGGCAGCGATCCGACGTATGCCGCCAGCGCGACCATGTCGTCGAGGGTGAGCGCATCGACGACGGGGTACATGGGCATCGCGGTGGAATCGGCGCGTGCCCGCGTTCGGAAGTTGATGAGCTGACGGAGCAGGTTGCTGGGTGAGCGTCCGGCAATGGGCGGAACTTCGCCCACGCCAAGCAACTGTGGACCGTGGCAGGTGGTGCAGTTCGTTGCCACACCAGCGGGCCCGCGCTGCGCAATGCGCCGACCGCGCGCGAGACTGCCGACGGGCACATACGTGGTGTAGCGCACCCACGGGTCGCGGAGTTCGTGCCGCTCGATCGACTCCGGCGCTTCGATGAGGCGACCGGCAATGGGCTCCGTGCCGGTGCCGTCGAGCGCATAGAGCAATCCGGCGATGCGCGTGGTCGGCACGTCGGCCACTTCACGCACGATGTTGCGGCGCGTGAGCTTCAGGCGGGCGTAGTATTTGGCGGCCGTGCGCACTTCGTCGTCGGTAAAGCCTTTCGCGACGGCGAGCATTGGCGTGACCGGCGTAGCGGGATTCGCAACGCCACGCGTTCCCACGCGCATGGCGCGCACCTGACGCACCGTGTACTCCACGGGGAGTCCCGCGAGCGTGCCGTTCTCCGGGCGCCCCTGTCCGTCTGGCAGGTGACAAAAGCCGCAGGCGCGACCATCCGGGCGCACACCACGCTGTACCGACGTCGGCATGGCGGGATGCTGCCGCGGAAACCAGTCGGGAATATCGAAGGCGTTGCCAACCTGCTTCATGGTGTACTGCCGCGTGGAATTGGGCACACGATGCTGTGTGACACTATCAAGGACCACAGGTGGCGTTCCCTTGGGCGACGGAGGCGCGGTGGGGAAAGCCCATGCCGGCACTACAAAGGGAGCGGCGGTTGGCGATGCCTGGGCCGTGAGCGTTGCACTGACTGTGCCCAGCGCGATACCCAGCAGTGCGGCACGGGAAACGCCAGAACGAAACAGGTGCTGTTCCCTCATCGCGGTGTCAGCACCCGCTCCGCCACACGCTGTGCCATGGCCCGTGCATCCGCGGTGCTGTCGTTGGTGAGCACCATGATGACCAGGCGCTCGGCGGGGTACCGAACCCACGCATTGCGCATGCCGTCGTCGGTACCGTACACGGCGTGTCGCACCTGGCCGTTGACGGTGTCGATGCTGAAGGGAGCGGGCGGCGTATCGGTGTCGCGCGCCCCCGGACGCACGACGAATCGCCCGAGTTCAAAGCGATAGAGATCATCCACGTTGGCTCGCCAGGTGAGCTGCACACTGTCGTAGCGCGCGCGCTGCATGCCGCCAATGCCTTGGACCCGGCGAATGGACGCCACCGACATTCGGCCGGTGCTGTCGGGCACAAAGGCGGCGTTCAGTACACCACTCAGGCGACCAAGATCAAAGAGCGGGACTGCGGTTTCGGGAGTGAAGCGCGGCTGAATGGGAATGCCATACGCGCGGTTGAGCAGCACCTTCCCATCACGCGCTACCATCACCGCTGCGCCACCACGCACCCCGTTGCCGTACACGCCAAACACATCATCGAGAAAGGTGCCATCGAGACGCGACGCCGACGCGGCCCGCGAAATGACCCGGCGTGCCCCCAGATCAAATTTGTCGCCCGGCAACAGCGTCATGAACGGCTTGCCCTGATCGGTGAGCTCGCGGCTGTTGTAGACGAATCCCTTGCTCCGCCCAATGAGTTCGGCGGTATCTCCACGCACCACCCATGCCGTGCCTTCATCTTCGGAAAGTGCCAGCAGATCGCGGCGCCGAATGGTGAGCGAGTCGTACAGATCGGGGAGTCGCTCCCGTGCCACCACGTGCTGATCTACGGCGGTGTTGCGCAGATAGCCGAACCCCGTGAGATAGTCGGGGTGATTCATGATGCGGTTGTTGCTCGACGGTGCACCACGTACGAGATAGCTGGCGAGAATGCTCGCGCCTGCCGATGACCCGCCTACCACGCCACCGCGCGCGAGTACCGCTTCGAACGCGCGCTGGCTCTTGGTGCCCATGTATGAATTCACCAAGCGGTAATGCCGGCCGCCGCCAAACCACACGCCGCGTGCGTTCGCGATCTTTGCCACGAACGTATCGGCATCGGCGACCGCCTTGCTGGTCGTGTGATACACCACGACGTTCTTCGCCCCCGCCGCGCGCAATCCGCGCCCCACGGTGCGCACGTCAATCGAATCGTCACCGGCCGTGGGCACCTCCACGATGAGCGCGTCGGGCCCACCGGCGAGTTCGATGAACTTCGCGAAAATCTCCGGACCCTGCTGTCCGCCGCCAACCACCAGCACCGAGCCCTTCTCGGGCCCCACCTTGATTGCGCCACGACTGGCCGCAGGCTGCGACTTGGGCGCACGGCTGCACGCAGTGAACAGCAATGACGTCACCAGCAGCGATGGCAAACGGCGCATGACAGGCACCTCGAGAGAATGAGGCAATGCCGCATGCATCGCCGCCCAATAACATACGGCGCGATTCGTGTGCTTGCCTGCTGTTCTCCGTGACCTCCGTCCCTCGGATGCCTCCGTGCGAGCAGTTCTACCGGACTTCAGCTGGAACCGCTGGCTTGGGTTGAACTGATCGCACGAAGGCGACCAAGGCAGCCGAGGCATCCAGGGAATCTGCGGACTGCGTCGAACTGCTCACACAGAGGCGTCCGAGAAATGGAGGTCACGGAGTCGTGGTGGCCACGCGAGATCCGCGTGTGCGACGTCTCCTCAAAAAGGATGAACACACCGCACCGGTCAGGCCCGCTTGGATGCCTCGGTTGCCTTGGTTGTCTTCGTGCGATCGGTTCTGTACCGCGCCGCGCCTAGCCTCCGTGACCTCCGTCCCTCGGATGCCTCCGTGCGAGCAGTTCTGCGATCGCAGCAACCGCACCGGAGTCACCGGTTGAGCATGAACTGAAACGTCTGCTGCACCAGCTGCGGCACGCGACGGCCACCCACTTCGGCCGGCAGGAAACGCATGCGAGCCAACGACGTCTTCACGGCGTTCGTGAACAGCGCGTGATCACTCTTGAGCACCGTGAACGTTTCCATCGTCGCGCGCCCCATGCTGTCCACCACGAACTCGGCCAGCACCTGTCCCTCCACGCCTGCAGCGCGCAGCATGTCGGGGAAGGCCGGGCCTGCGGTACCCGGGAGACTCATCACCGGCTTCTCGACTTGTCCTTCGAAGTAGAAATCGGCATCGCTCCGTAACGACCGGTCGCCACCGGGAATACCGTTTTGCGAGCCGCGCGGACCACCGCCGAAATCATTCTCGTTCGTGGGCGCGCGCGACAAGTCGACCGGCGGAATGCCAAGGGGAATGTCGACGACAACACTCAGGGAAGGCGTGCCAAGTGCGGGCGCACTATTGGTGTACACGCGCGGCGTGTTCGCGCTGACCGCTGGTGGTGGCGTCGGGGCAGGGGGCGGCGTCGGCTGAAAGAGCACGCGCGTTTCAAGCCGGTCGTCCACGGTGCGCACCGCGGCATTGGCGGTGGCCGCGACGAGCGCGCCCACAATGCCGGCGTGCAGCAGGACCGAGGCGATACTGCCGGCAGTGCGCCGGGGCATCTTGGACTGGGATTCGAGCAACGTCGAGAACATGAACGACCTCCGCAGTGAAGTGTGGAGATAGCATGCGACGGCTCGATTAACCCATCATGGGTGATGCATTACGCGTTGGATCAGCGCCGGTGACGAAACCGTGAGCCTTGCATGATGGCCCGATGACGCGTTCATGACGTTCGGATGACGAACGCCACGCGCGCCCTATGCGCCCTGCTTCGCCAGCGTCTCCATATCCTGACGCATGTGGGCTTCGCGCAGTGCCTTCTGCACAATGCGGGTGATCGTCACCGCGAGCACGATGGCGGCTGTGACGCCCATGTACAGCATCCACGACGGAATCGCGCCCGCGCCCGGCGTTTGCGCGCCCGCCTGACCGACGGCGGTATACGTCGCAATGGTGGGAATCATCCCCAGCAGCGCCAACAGAAAATGCGCGAGCGAGACCGACGTGACGCCCATGGCGTAGTTGGTGAGCACGAACGGCGCGATACCGGAGAGGCGCAGCAGGAACATGAGCTTGAGCCCTTCCTGCCCCACCACCCGGTCGACGATCTGCAGCGTCTGATTCTTGGCGATCTGCGCGGCCACCCACGAGCGCAGCACCGTGCGCCCCAACGTAAACGCAATGGCGGCGCCGATGGTCGAACCGATGAACACCAGCACCGAGCCCTTGGCCATGCCGAACACCGCGCCGCCCGCAATCGTGAGCAGAAACGCCGGCATCATGCACACGGTGGCCACCACGTAGCCGGCGACGAACACCGCCGGCCCCCACACGCCGAGGGTGTTGACCCAATCGGTAAAGGCCGGCATGTACGGCGACGCCAGCTTGCTGGCGCCGAGGCCCAAACCCACGGGGATGAGCATGCCGCCCAGTTTCAGGGCACCGGACGCGGCGGTACGAAAGGTCAAAGCCATCCCCAAAACTTAAACCACTGACTCATTACCCAAACACAGAACCCGGAACTGATCAGTTCCGGGTTCTGTGTTCACGTGATGAGTTGTCGGTCGTGCAGGGCAGGCGTCTCGCTTACTGCATCGCCTTGGACGGGCGCTTGAAGCCGCCGTCGAGTGCGTTCAGGAACAGCTTGTACGTGCCGTGCGACTGCGAACGGAACAGGATCTCGGGGCCGAAGAGCCACATCGTGCCCTTGCCCATGTTCGCTTCGGCCATCGCCACGCCGTCCTTGAGCAGCGCCTGGCCCCAGGCCCAGCCCGAGAGCAGCGGCGCGGCGTTGTCGAAGACGGCGAGCGGCTTCACACCCTTGGCCGCGGCGTCAGCACCCAGCTTCATGACGGGGCTGTTGTCGAACATGATCGCGGGGCGCGGCGCCATGCCGGCCGCCACCGTGGCCGACGTGTCGAGCTTCACCTCGAGCACCGAGCCCGGGATGTAGTACTTCTCACCGGCGTAGGCGCGGCCGTTGGCTTCGGCCATGTAGTTCTCGATGGGGAGCCCCATCGCCTTGCCGAGGCCGATCGACGAGCCGATGGCGACGATGCGTCCACCCGCTTCGACGAACGCCTTGAGCGACGGCACCGACTTCTCTGCCGAGACGCGTCCGAGTTCCTTGCGGTATTCGGCGGGAATCAGCGTCGTGTCGGGCGAACCACCGAAGCCGCGACCGGCGCCCGCTTCGCTGAACATGCCGTCGGTGAAGACGAGCACGTCGTACTTGGCCTTGAGGTTCCCCGCGTCGAGCTCCTGCGGATACACGGTGGTGTAGCCGAACTCGAACTTCTCGAGAATGAGACGCGTCCACCCACTCGGCATGTTGCCGCCGTACCGATCGATGAGGCCAATGCGCAGCGGCTGTACCGGCTGCGCGGCCGACGGCTTGCTGTTGGCGGCGGCGAAGTTCACACCGAGATCGGTGGCCGCCTTGGCGATGACCTTGTCGGCCGCACCACCGGCGGGGACGAACCACGAACCGACGGGCCACGTGTTGCTGCCGTCCTTGAACTCGGTGGGAATGCGCGACGCCTTCACGTTCACCTTGGCGAGACGATTCGCGACCGTCGCCGCGTCGTTCACCGACGCGTGGATGAAGTAGCCGGCCTTGCCCTTGGCCACCGTACCGGCCGGCATGGTGGTGATGCCGTTGATCTTTTCGAACGGCCCCGTGAGGCCATCGAGCACACGGTCGAACTGAATGCCCATCTGGTAGGCGAGCGTCCAGCCGGCGTTGTCGTACGGCGGGATTGGCGGGCCACCCGGGTAGCGGAAGTCATTCGGGTGATCCTGCGGTTCGAACATGTCGAGTACGTGCGAACGGAACGCCTGGTCGGTCTTGATGACCCACGAGCCGGCGGGGAACTGCTTGCCGTTCGCGCTGAACGACGACGTCGCCTTGTGCACGTCGATGCCCGAGTACTGCAGAGCGCGCACGAACTTGGTGGCCGTGGGGAAGTCGTTCTGCGACGCGCTCAGCACATACGCGCGCGGGTCACGGTTCTCCGGCTTCTTGAGCTCGGCCATGTAGCGGTCGTTGACCACCGAGCTGCCGACATTCGGAGCCTGACCGCCGCCGCGCGGGCCGCCGGCGCGAACTTCCGTGGCTTCGGTGCCGCGATCCTTCGTGATCTTCTCCACCATCGCCGCGACACGCTTGGGCGAAATGGTCCAGTTGTCCTTGCCGCCGGCCTTGATCTGATCCTGCCCCATGACCCAGCGGTTGAACAGGAACGTTTCGCGGTAGCGCGACGCGAGATCGAGGAACGCGTAGTTGGCACTCACCGAATAGTCGATGGACTGACGGAAGTGCCACACCTGCGGTTCGATGGGCATGGGTAGACCGGCCGACCGCACCTGACGCTCGGGCACCAGCGCGACGCGCATGGGCGTGGGGTTGCCGATCGTTTCGGTGAGAATGCCGATCTGGTTGTGGTAGTAGCCCGTCGTGCGCAGACCACCGTTCCACCACGTGCTGTAGTTGGAGCCGGCACGGAAGGTGAGGCCGGGCTTGTGCTCCAGCACGAAGCGGTGATTGAGCGCGGCACCCACGAGGTCGAGCCCCGTGATCATCGCGGGATGGAACCAGAAGTTGGCCGGATCACGATACGGCGGCGCCGCCATGATCGTGCCCGTGGGGCCCGTCTGGTGGTGGTTGTACATGATCTGCGGATGCCACTCGACGAACAGCTGCTGCGACATGTTGCGCGTCTCGGCGAGCGCATTCATGTACGAGTCGCGGTTGTTGTCGTGCCCAGCGTACTTCTCGTACAGCCGCGGAATGGTCGCCGTGGTGCGCTTGAGCTTGTCCGGCTCCTTCATGTACCAGTTGGTGACGAGCTCCATGCCATCGGGATTGGCGTGCGCCATGAGAATGACGACGTCGTTCAGAATGCGGAGTGTCTCGTCGTCGGTGCGGCTGGAGAGCTGCCACAACGTTTCCATGAGCTGCTGCGCGCCCAGCACTTCGGTGGCGTGCAGCCCGCCGTCAATCCAGAAGATGACTTTGCCTTCTTTCGCCATCGCCGCGGCGGCCGCGGAGTCGACGTTCTCGGCGCGCGCGAGCTTGTTCGAGATTTCTTTGTAGCGCGCGAGCTTCTTGTGATTCTCGGGGCTCGTCACGATCGCCATGATCTGCGGGCGGCCTTCCTCGCTGAAGCCGATGGTGTCGAGCGAGACGCGGTCGCTCTCCCTGGCCACGGTGGCAAACCACTGATGCAGTTTGGTGTAGTTCGGCAGCTCGTAATCGGCGCCGATGTCGTGCCCGAAGAATTGCTGTGGCGTGGTGCGCTGCTGGGCGTGGAGTGAAAGCGGGAAGGCGGCCGCGAAGAGCATGGCGGCAGACAGCCGGCTCGCACGACCCAGACGATGCAGGGGAGGCATCTGAGGCATTGCGGGGGACGGGTGGGGAGTGCGCAGGGGCAGCCGGACCCGGCTGCCGGACGCCCAGGAACTGGAGGGGACGCGGGGGTACCACAAGGAGTACGATGCGCCCGCGGCTGGCGTTGGGTAAGATGCAGGACGACGTCACGCGGCCGGTGGCCGCTTTTCACCCCGTACCCTCCCCGAATCATGTCAATTCGTCATTCGCTGGTCCTGGCCGCCGCCCTCGGGCTGGCCGTTGCCGCTCCCGCTTCAGCGCAGGACAAGGCTAAGGCCCCGCCGGCCAAGAAAGCCGCCCCGGCCATGGACCACGCCGCCATGCACGCCGAGCACATGAAGCAGCTGGACGGCGGCAAGGTCGACGCCGCCGCGTGGAAGGAGCTCGACGCCTACCACATGCTCATGATGGCCACCTGGCACCCGGCCAAAGACAAGAACGACCTCGCGCCCACCCGTGCGAAGATCGGCGAGATGGTGACCGCCGCCAAGGCCGTGGCAGCCTCCAAGGCGCCCGCTGCGTGCCAGAAGCCGGCCCTCGCCAAGGCCCAGGCCGGCCTCGCCGGCGAAACGCAGAAGGTACAGGCGCTCGTGACCAGCAAGGCCGACGATGCGGCGCTCAAGGCGGCCATGAAGGGGCTGCACGATGCCTTCGACGTGCTCGAAGAAGGGTGCAATACGGGGATGAAGCACTAAGGATCTTCCCGGAAGACTGCGCTCCTGCCGTCTGTGTGGCTGCGGTCTGCTGTCTCGGCGTGATGCCGCGGTATCGCGCCGAGACGGCAGACGGCAGCCACACAGACGGCAGGGGCGCAGGAATCTCGCCGCAGGAGCTACAGCTCGAACGTCCCCCGGCGTATCGGCTTGCCGTCACGCACGTGCCACACGCCGCGGCACATCACATCGCGAATGGCGCCGTGCTCGTCGAGCACCAGCAGGTCGGCATCATGGCCCACGGCGAGGCGCCCCTTGCGTGGGAGCCGCAGCAGATCCGCCACATTGCTGGTGAACGGCGGCAGCACCTGTTCCAGGGCATGGCCGCGTTCGCGCAGCGTCTGCACCGTGCGCCAGAGCGTGCCAGCGTCGCCCACCTCCATGGCCACCACCCGACCATCGGCATCGAAGGTCGGCAGGCACCCACCGCCATCGCTACTCACCGTCACGTTGGACAACGGTGCGCCCGCGACCCAGAAGCGTTCCAGCGCATCGGCGGCGCTCCACGCGTCTTCGCCCTCACCCACGGCAAACGCGGTGATGTCCACGACGCACCCTGCGCGCGCCAGCTCCACCGCTTCGTCGAACAATACCTTGCGACGGTTCACATGCGTGGGGTTGAACACGCGCGGCGGCAACTCACTCGTGGCCAGCATCTCGCGAATCTGCGCGAGCCCGCGCAGCCCATCGCCCACGTGCAGATGGAGTACGCCGGCCTTGCCGGTCATGAGGCCACCCACATGCGCTTCGCTGGCCAGGCGCAACAGTTCCTGCACCGTGGGCTGACTGCTGCGATGATCGGCAATCGCCACTTCGCCTACGCCAATGATGCGGTCCACGAACGCGATGTCACCGCGCACACTGCCGGTGAGGGTCACCGGCGGTACGTGGTACCCACCCGTATGGCACCAGGCCGATAGCCCCTCGGCCACGAGCCCATTGGCGGCCGTCACCAGTTCACCGGTGGTGCGCGTGGTATCGTCGGTGCCGAGCACCCCAACCACGCTGGTGACGCCGGCGCTGGTGTAGCGACTCAGGAAAGGCGCCGGCACTTTGCTCTGGGGCCCCGATTCGCCACCCCCGCCACTCAGATGGGCGTGGCCATCGACCAGGCCGGGGACCACCACCGCGCCGTCGAGATCCATGACCTCGACGGCGAGGGTATTCGGCAGCGCCGGCACGTCGGGGCCCATCCACGCGACCCGGTCGCCAGCGATCAGGAGATGCTGCCGGCCAAGCGGGTGCGGGGCAAACACGGTGCAGTGTGTGAGAAGAACAAGCATGCCGAACGTTACCCGGAGGCCCTCGTCGCCGTTAGCTTTGGACGGATAAGCTCCCTTTTGATTCCTACGGACCCGTTCCACGGACCCGTCGTATGCGCGGTTGGATCATCCCCATAGGCGGCAAGCTCATGTCGCCCGCCATCCTCGAGCGGTTCATTGCTCTGGCGGGTGGCGCCAATGCCCGGATCGCGATTATCCCGACAGCCTCCAGTGAGCCGGACATGGGTGCGTATTACGAGCGCATCTTCCAGCGACATGGGGTGCGCTTTGCCAAGGCCTTCAGCTTCGAGCGTCGCTCGGATTGCGACGATCAGGACTGGCTGGAGTGGCTCGGCGAAGCAACCGGCGTGTTCATGACCGGCGGCAGTCAGCTCAAGCTGTCGAGCATTCTGGGGGGAACCCCCGTTGCGCGACTGCTGCGTGAATTGAACGCCAACGGGGTGCCCATTGCCGGCACCAGCGCCGGCGCCGCGTACATGAGTGAGCACATGATTGCCTGGGGCGATGAAGGCAGCACTCCCCGAGTGGGGATGGTGCATATGTGTGCGGGCCTGGGGCTCAGCAACCGCATCATCGTCGATCAGCATTTCCGGCAGCGCGACCGTTTGGGGCGGCTGCTCACGGCCCTCGCGTACAATCCGTTCTGCCTCGGCCTCGGAGTAGACGAAGATACTGCGGCGTTCATTTCCCCCGACGATCTCGTCGATATCATGGGGACGGGCGCGGTCACCATCGTCGACCCGACGCACGTGGAGTACTGCTCCGTGGCGCACGCGGAGCCAGGTGAACCCATTGAAGTCGTTGGTATGCGCATTACGGTGCTGAGCGCCGGCTCGACGTACAACCTGCACACCCATGTCGCGGTACCTGCCGCGGCATGCTCGGTGTAGTTCCCCTTTGCTGCGTCAGGCCATGCGCATTCTCGATCGCTCCGTGTACGTGGGCCCCAGCCACTACGCGCACTTCCCCGTCATCCGGCTCGTGCTCGACCTCGGTGTACTCGAGGCGTGGCCCACGCGCAGACTCGGCGATGCGTTCGTGGATGCGCTGCTGCAGGCGCTTCCCGGGTTGCGCGAGCATGGATGTTCGTACGGCGAGCCCGGTGGCTTCGTACGCCGCATGACGGAAGATGAGGGCACATGGCTCGGTCATGTGCTCGAACATGTGGCCATCGAGCTGCAGAATGTCGCCGGCGCGCACGTGACCTTCGGCAAGACGCGCGAGACGACGCAGCCCGGTGTGTACGACGTCGTGTTCGAGTACGAGCAGGAAGACGTTGGCATCGAAGCCGCCGATGTAGCGCTCGACTTGTTGCAGTCGTTGCTCCCGGCGGAGTTGCGTTTGGCGAACTTCGATCCGTCATTCGATCTCGAGGCCCGTCGCGACGGGTTCATTCGCTTTGCGCAGCGTCGCGCGTTGGGGCCGAGCACCGCGAGTATCGTAAAGGCCGCAGAAGATCGCGATATTCCGTGGTTGCGCCTCAACGAGCAAAGCCTCATTCAGCTCGGTTACGGGTGCCGCCAGCAGCGCATTCAGGCCACGATCACGGGGCGCACGTCGCACATCGCGGTGGAGCTGGCCTCGGACAAGGAAGAGACCAACCGCATTCTGTCGCACTTGGGATTGCCGGTACCGCGGCAGCGCTTGGTGCAGTCGGCAGAGCGCGCGATCGCTGCCGCCGAGCGTATCGGGTATCCGGTGGTGACCAAGCCGTACAACGGCAATCACGGCCGCGGGGTGAGCATCGGGCTTACCACGCCCGATGACGTGCGCGCCGGTTTTGCGCGCGCGCAGGAGCATTCGCGCAGCGTGATCGTGGAGAGCTTCATCACGGGACACGACCACCGCATGGTGGTGGTCGATGGCGAGTTGGTGGCGGTCAGCAAACGCGAGCCCGGTAAGGTGGTGGGCGACGGTGTGCATACCGTGGCGCAGCTGGTGGAGATCGTGAACAGCGATCCGCGTCGCGGTATTGGGCATGAAAAAGTGCTCACCAAGTTGTCGCTCGACGATCAGGCGACCGGGTTGCTGGAGAAGCTTGGCTACACGCCCGACACGGTACCGGCCGCGGGAGAAGACGTGTATCTCCGTCTCACCGCCAACCTGTCCACCGGTGGTACGGCCGCCGATATGACCGACGTGGTGCATCCTGACAACGCCGAGATGGCGGTACGCGCCATCCAGGCGATCGGGCTCGATGTGGGTGGCGTGGACTTTCTCACCCCCGATATCACGCAGTCGTACAAGGACATTGGCGGCGCGATCTGCGAAGTGAACGCGGCGCCTGGTTTCCGCATGCACATGGCGCCCAGTGAAGGGCGCCCTCGTGATGTGGCCGGACGCATGCTCGACATGCTCTTCCCGCCGGGCGTAGCGACGACCATCCCCATTGCGGCCATTACCGGGACCAACGGCAAGACCACCACGTCGCGCCTGCTGGCGCACATTCACAAGCTCGCCGGCAAGCGCGTGGGGCTCACCACCACCGACGGAGTGTACATCGACGGCCAGCGCACGGTGGAAGGCGACATGACCGGCCCCACCAGTGCACGCATCGTGTTGCGTGACCCGGCGGTGGAAGTCGCGGTGCTCGAAACGGCGCGCGGCGGACTGCTGCGCGCCGGCATGGCCATGCGCCACGTCGACGTGGGGGCGGTGCTCAACATTCAGCCCGATCATTTGGGGCAGAAGGGCATCGACACGCTCGACCAGCTGGCGGAGATCAAGCGCACGGTCGTGGAGATTGCTACCGATACGGCCGTGCTCAACGCCGACGATCCGCATGTGCTGCGCATGGGCGCCTACACCAAGGCGCGGCGCGTGTGCTATGTGACGCTCGACCCGCAGCACGAGCTGGTGCGCGAGCATATTCGCGCGGGCGGCTGTGCGGTGGCGCTCGAAGGGGGCGTGAACGGACAGATGATCACCATCTACGACGGCGAGAAGCACATTCCGCTGCTCTGGACACATCTCATTCCGGCCACGCTCGAAGGACGCGCCACGTTCAACGTGCAGAACGCCATGTTCGCCGCGGCCATGGCATACGCCATGGGGGTGCGTCTCGAAGACATTCGTCATGGGCTGCGCACCTTCGACACTACGTTCTTCCAGGCACCGGGTCGCTTGAACGTGTACGACGAGCATCCGTTCAAGGTGCTCTTCGACTACGGACACAATGCGCACGCCATCACGGCGCTGTGCGATCTCGTGAACCGGTTGCGTCCCGTTGGGCGTCGCCTCTGCGTACTGTCGGCACCGGGCGATCGACGCGACGAAGACATCCTCGCGATTGCCAAGGCCGGAGCAACGGCGCGATTCGATCACTACATCTGCCGACGAGACGACTCGCCGCGCGGCCGTGGTCCCAGCGAAGTGCCGGAGTTGTTGCGTGATGGCCTCATCGCGAATGGCGTGTCGCCCGATGCCATCACGATCATCATCGACGAGCAGGAAGCGATCAATGCGGCGCTGCAGATGGCGCAGCCCGGGGACCTCGTGCTGATCTTCGCCGATGCGCTGGCGCGTGGGTGGAAGCAGATCGTGAACTTCCGCGCCGACGGGCACGGAGCGTTTGCCGCGCCGCGCGCCGCGCGCTCGGTGCCGCGTGCGGCCGTGACGGAAGAGGCTCCTGCCGACGATGATCGCCCGCCGACTCCCACCCCGGAGCTACCGTCGTCGCGCTGGCGCAGCATGGGGGATGATGTCGTCGTGACCCAGGATGGGCGCGGCGTCATCCTCAAGTCGGAGTCGAATGACTGAGTTCGAAACGCCGCCGGTACTCTCCCGCGTGGCGGCGGACGACGATGGACATCCGTCGGCGACCATTCTCGATAGTCGTCGACAAACCGGCGCGAACTGGTTCAGCGATGCGCCCGGTGCGGTACTCGAAGTCCGGCACACCACCAGCGACGACCGTCGTGCGCTGGAGCGGTGGCCGCGTGAAGTGCGCCGACTGTGCGAGATGCTCGGCTGGCCCTCAGGATCACCACTGGCGCAGCCGCATGGTGCCCTTGGCGTCTGCTTCTTCTCGGCGCCGCTGGATGGTCTGCTCACGGCCACGACGGTCGCCGAGCAGGCGTGGGTTCGGGCCGAGCAGTGGGTGCGCGCGCAGGACGGCGACGCGCTCGCGGGTGATTGGCTTGCGGCGTCGGAAGACGCGGTACACGACGCGTTGCGCGCGCGTTACAACGCGGAGCGGGCGCCATTGGTGGCGGCACGCGCGATGCTGGAAGCCGCCGTGGCGCACGCCTGTTCGTGGCAGCTCGACGAAGAGTTCGTGAGCGTGGGCAGTGGTGTACACGGGACGGCGTGGCCGCTCGATACCGTGCCGTCTCCAGAGCAGGTCGCGTGGGATGCCGTGCGCGACGTGCCGGTCACACTCGTTACCGGCAGCAACGGCAAGACCACCACAACGCGTCTGGTGGCCGCCATGTGGCGCGCGGCCGGCTGCCATGTGGGGTGGTCGTGCAGTGACGGCGTATTCGTGCACGATGCTGACGGCACGCGCGAACTCGCCGATGGCGATTACACCGGTCCCGGTGGTGCGCGACTGGTATTGCGCGACCGCGTCGTGCAGGCGGCGGTACTCGAGACCGCGCGCGGCGGCATGCTGCGGCGCGGGCTGGCCACCAGCCGTGCACACGCGGCGGTCATCACCAACATCAGCGCCGATCACTTTGGCGAGTACGGGGTGGAGTCGCTTGGTGACTTGGCGCGCGTGAAGGCCACGGTGGCGCGCATTCTCGTGCTCGACGCGCTTTTGGTGCTCAACGCCGACGACGAACATTTGCGCGCGCTCGGTGCTGCCCTCGAGCGCGAACATCCCACGGCGGTGGCGTGGTTCAGTCGTAGCGCCGACAACGCGTTGGTGCTGCGCGGTGTGCAGCAGCATGGGTATGGGGCCGTGCTGCACGACGGGCATCTGCTGGTGTGCGATGACGGCGTGTGGGGCGATCTCGGGGCGTTGCATGACATGCCGCTTACGTTGCGCGGCGCGGCCACGCACAACGTGGAGAACGCCATTGCCGCATCGCTCACAGCGAGTGTGGCCGGTGTGCCGTTCGCGGCCGTGCATGAGGCATTACGGCGCTTTGGCGGTTCTACCAAAGACAACGCGGGGCGCATGCAGCGCCGCGTGCTGGGTGACGTAACCGTGCTTGTGGATTACGCGCACAACCCCGAAGGGATGCGCGTGTTGGGTACGACCGCCATGGGTATGGCCGCGTCGCGCCGGCTACTGCTGTTGGGGCAGGCGGGGAACCGCGACGACGCGCAGTTGGTGGCGCTGGCGCAGGCGGCATGGGACGGCGCGCGCTACGATCGTGTGTTACTGAAGGAGATGGCAGAGATGCTCCGCGGTCGCCAGCCGGGTGACGTGATACGCGTATTGCGCGACGCGCTGGTCGACGCCGGCGCGCCTGCCGAGGTGATCGAGGAGTGCCCGAGTGAGCTCGAGGCCGTGCAGGCGGCGCTGCGGTGGGCGCAGCCAGGCGACCTCCTGGTGCTGCCAACGCACGTACAGAAGGATGACGTCGAGGCGCTGCTGGATGCGTTGGTGGCGAGGGGGTGGCGGGCGGGAATGCCACTGGTGGCGATGTAGCGATTCAGTCCGTCTGATTACTCGAGCCGCACACGCGCCCGTCTACACCTTGAGTCTTGATGCGGCTGAAGACGCCAGAGTCCTCATTGGCCGGCTTCAAGCCGCCCCAGCCGGTGTTTCGCGTAACGCGAATTGGCCACACGGTGTCCCAGCACTCCATGAATGCCATCGGTGGGTCGCCCGCGCGCACGAGGAAATCCAACGGGTTCCATCGTCCGCCGTAGATGGACGAATACGTCCCCTGCGACTGCCAGGTGCCGGCTGGCAGGGTGCCCTCTTTGTATACACCGTGGCCGCGTAGATCCTTCGGCGCGCGGAGCGTAATGATGAGCGAGTCGTCCGCTGCGGTGACATATCGGCGATCGGTGGAGAAGCCGAAGTAGAATGAGCTATCGCGGGTGTTGGTGCCAATCATCTGCCAGCCGTCACTGATCTTGCCGTCGTGAAAGATGACCAGTGTGTCGTCGCGATTGGTGTTGATGATACGCAGCGTCAACTCACCGGCCAAAAACGCGCTCGGCTCGAGGAACTCCCAATGAAAGCGCACGCCCTCGAGGGGCAGCTTGAAATAGAGTGTGCGTTCAGCGGTCGTTGGCAGGAACGCGGGCGTACGACCGTCGAAGAGCGTATTCCAGAGTACCCACGCCATCAGCAGTGGCAGGAGCGCACGGGTAATGCCGCGTCTGCGCGGCCGCTCTATTGAAGTGATCGGATGTGTGACGTCGGACATCATCCCCTTGATTGGATTGGCATTTCACTCGCAACGGCCGTACGGCGATCATACTGGACGGATCGACACGCGGCAACCACCCAATTCGCGTGACGGGCCATGCGAAAGGGGAGCCGCCGTTTTGGCCGCTCCCCTTTGTACACCCAGATCAGCGTAAGCCGATCAGATGATCTCGCACGCTCCACCAGCGCACGCCACCGTGTCGGCGAGCGTGGTCATGTCGGTGCCTTCCCACAACGCGGTGTAGTCGACGGTGCGGTAGACGAGCGCGTTCCACTTGGCCATGTCGGTTTCGGTGGTCACTTCTTCGCGCGGCGCCTGCGTGTACACCTTGTCGCCCGTTTCGCGGAGCAGCGAGATACCCGTGAAGTAGCCACGGTTCTCGAAGATGAACTGCTGCACGGCATCCCACTCGTCGTCGCGCACGGTGACCGTGTTGGAGACGTTGTGGTGGAGGCCCGGGTTGTACGACTCATGGCGACGGCCGGCGACCACCCAGTGCTGCTGCACGAGACGCACGTACTCGAGGAACTGCACGGCACCGACATCCTTGCGGAGAATCGCGTCGGACGGCGCGGTCACCGGGAAGGTGATCACGTCGGTGGTGTCGGGATCCCACGCCGACGACTCGGTCATGTGCGGGTTGTTGAGCTTGAACCACTGGTACAGCGGCTCGGTGCGCGCGGCCTGCACGCGACGGAAGTAGTGACGCGCATGGTGCGGGTGAATGCCCGAACCGGCGCCGAGCACGAGGCTCGCGGTGCCTTCCGGCTTCACGCAGGTGATACGCGCGGCCGCCGGGATGCCGAGGTGTTTGGCAACGGCGGCGTTGGTGTCGAGGCATTCCTGCGCACCACGCTCGAGCACCTGCGGGTTGAGCAGCAGCGACGGACGATCGAGGATACCGCAGATGCTCACGCCGAGCAGCGATTCACGCTCGTTGATGAAGCGGGTGGCGGCGCCGAGGTACGGGATGGTGGTGTACGCGGCCTGCAGCGTACCCAGCAACGCCGCCGCGCGGCAGCAGGCGAGGAAGCCCGCCTCGTCTTCGCAGGCGTTGGCGTTGATGGTAGTGAGGTTGCACATCTGCCAGCCGCTGACGGTGCTGCCGAGCGGTACGTCGGGGCGGCCGTACTCGGCGAGCTTGGCCTGCGCGGCTTCGTCGACGACGGCGAACGGCGCGAGGCCGATTTCGACGCACGGGTTGGCGCCGTATTCCACGTCGTCGACGAAGTAGAAGCCGGGCTCACCGAACTCTTTCTGCAGTTCGAAGAGCTTCTGGAACTCGTTTTCGGTGTGCACGGTGCGCACGAGCACGGCCGAGTTGTTGGACTTGCCGCGCTGCGGGTTGGTCTCGAACCAGTTGCCCGTCTTGGCCGACGCCATTTCGTCGTCGTCGGCGGAGAAGAGGCAGATGGTGGCCGAGCGACGGATACCGCCCGAGAGCACCGCGACCGCGACGTGCATGAGGATGTCATACACTTCGATGGGGCGCAGCGCGCGGCCCGACACGCCTTCGAGCATGCGCTCGACGGCCGTGAGCGCCTTCTTGAGCGGGATGTGGCCCGGGGCGCGTCCACCAGACGTACGCAGCGGCGCGCCGCGGCGACGGATGTTGGAGTAGTTGAACTCGATCTTCTTGTTGTCGAGGTAGCTCTGGACGAGCGCGCCGAGTGCGTCGGCCCAGCCCTCGAGCGTGTCGTCGACGTTGTAGTGAATGACGTCGAGCTCGTTCTCGGCGCCACGCACCGGGAACGACGGGAGCTGCGCGACGTGGTGCTTCTGTACGGAGAAGCCGACGCCCGTGCCCGACATGAGCAGGAAGAACGATTCCTTGAACGCGTCCACGCGGTTCATGTGCGTGAAGGCGCAGTTGAACATGCGGGCGTTGTTCGCCTCGATGGCCTGGCCGCCGAACTGCAGCGAGCGCATGGAGGGGAGAATCGCCTTGCGCTGGAGCGCCGCTTCGGTCTCGTCGATAAGCGAGCGGAGGGTGCGGCCGCTGAAGCCGGCGACCGGGAGGTCGAGCGTGTCGGCGAAATGCGCGCGGTGCATGTCCATGACGCGCGTGAACGCTTCGGCCGGTGTTTCGCGTCGGCCGAGGTCGTCACGGTAGCGCGAGTAGCGCGACAGGAAGATGTAGTCCTGGAGGCCGCTTTCGCCGTGGGCATGGAGACGCACCTGGGCGCGGGCCGCGCGGTAGATGACGTAGCGCTTGGCGACATCCCAGTGGCCGCGGGCGGCGATCATCATTTCGACGATGTCCTGCACTTCTTCGACCGTCGGGGTGCGCTCGAGCGCCTTGCGTTCGACGGTGTTGACGACGAGCTGCGTGATTTCGCAGACGTCGGCGAACTCGGTGAAGCCGAGGCCGAAGCGGAGGCCGGCGTCGTTGTGGTGCGGGTTGACCGCGTCGTCATGGCGCGAGGCCCAGAAGGCGAGGGCAATAGCGCGCGTGATGCGCTCCGGGTCCCACGGCGCGCGGCGGCCGTCGCGCTTGACGACTTCGGTGACGGTGCGGACACCGAGGTGGTCGTAGCTGCCAAAAGCCTGGCGGACTTCGCTGCTGCGTGGGGCGACGGACGTGGTCATGAATGCTCTCCAGAGATGGGTACAGCGGTGAGAGGCACACCCCACGAGGACCTTCACCGGTCGTACGTGACAGCCGCGTCGTCGCGGCCAACACGAAAGCTCCCAGCGGTACATTGCAGGGAGCCCGAACGGGGTCGCGCGCACTCGAGCAACACGGTGCGGCGCGACGATCCCCGGCGAACCCTCCCTCGAGGGGGCGCGCGGACTCGGGCACTGGCAGGTCTTCTGGCTCGGGATTCGTCCTTGGAAGCGGCCTTCCCGTGCCAGGCTTGGCGCAGTGGCGGAAAGCTTCCTCGTCGTCCCTTACAGCGGCGGGGCCGCCCCGGAATTGCGCCGGGTTCCCATCTTAGCGCCGGCCTCTGGGGGAGGAGGCCGGTGACCAGTGCCTATGTCGTACTATGGTTGAATTCCCTTGCCCGCGAGCACACGTGCAGGCGAGCAAGGAGGCACAACTTCCAGTATTCGGGTCCGGGAGTCAAGAGACAGTTTGGCCGTTCTTTTTATAGCCGGTGCCGCCAAGGTGGCAGAGTAAAACTTTCGGTGTTGCAGAATTGTGATAACGTATTGTTTGACAATAGCTTACTACTGTTCTGGTTTTCGGAAATACGACAGCGAATGAATCCAAGATAACGGGAACAATCTGGCGGATTTCGGCTGGTGCGGGCGGGGCTGAATTTTCCCCCGGCGCCGTGTGCGGAATGCCCGAATTCCTTGCGTCAGCGGGGCCGGCGCACGGGAACCAGGCGGTTCATTTCGCGAAATCCGCCCACGAGCCAGGACCGCGACTCTGGGTAGCTCACGTCGTAGCGACCGTCCGTCAGCAGCGTTTCGCCCGTCTCTCGACTGACCGACCACCGCTCAGGTGTGCCACCGGTCTCGAGCTCTACCCGCCAGGTCTCGATCCGACCGGAAAAGGTCTGCACGGTATCGATGCCGGCAACGCGCACGTTGCGAAATCCCGACGGGCCAAGGGCGAACAGCTTACTCTCGCCTTCGAGTACGCCAATGCTGCCACGCCAACCGCCGTGGAGCGGAAGCGCGCTGAGCACCACGCGCAACATGCTCTCGCTCACCACGAACAGGCGCTTGCGATCGAGGCGCACGGTTTGCCCCCAGCGAAACGGCGCCGTCACGCTATCACGCTTTCGCGCACGGGTCGGCACGGGTACCATCGTCACTCGTTCCGTCAGCGAGCTGTCGGTGAAATCCTGTTCGAGCCGCATCACCACGAGATCGACGCGGCGACGCAGGGGGCGCAGGGTCATGCGATCTAGCACGAGGGTATCGGAGGACTCGCGGCCCAGGACACGAGAGCCGAGTTCTGTCGTGACGATGCGAATCACACGCCGACCGCCCAGCCGCAGGGTATCGACTGCCATCTCGTACAGCTTGTGCGGCAGGGCGTCGTGGTACGCGTTCGACGACAGCCGCACGTAGCTCCGTACGCCGGGCACCACACGAGCGGCATTCAGTCCACTGATTGCCGGTAGCGGGCCCGCGCGTCCGCCCGCGGGTTGCTGCGCATAGGCCACGCGCGGCCACGGCGACAACAGTTCGGCCATGCCACGCGGCGCGCTCGCACCGCCCGATCCCGCCACGGACGGTGCCGCAGAGACGGGCGCGGTACTGGACGGGCTCGCCGCCGTCGACACCGCGCGCGTCGGCGGGAACAGCGCAATCAGTGCGAACGCGGCAGCGCCTGCTATCAACACCGCTACGCGGGCGCGCGTCCACACCCGCTCGAGATCCATCGACGTGTCTGTGTCAACGACGTGCGCGGGCACCAACACCCGCACGCCAGAGGCGCGACTGGCCTGAATGCGCGCCAGCAAACGATCGTCGGCCTGCTTCTCGCCGCGCTGCTGCAACGCGGCGACCAGCTGCTGCACCTCAGCGGGCAGCGTCTCGCCGTCTTCTCTTCCGGTATTCATGCGAGACCCCTCAGCAGTTGGCGAAGTTGTTGAACGCTTCGGTGCAAACGGACTTCCGAGGCGTTGACGGAGATACCGAGGACGCGGGCAATATCGGCGTGGGACAGATCGTGCAGCACGCGCAAAACGAAGACATGGCGCAGCGCTGGCTTCAGCGTTCGCAGCGCGCCATACACGTGGTCGGCGACGAGCACGTCACGCTCGGCGTCGCCTTTCGTCGCGACGGTGTCAAGCGAATCACGTTGTTCGAGGCGTGCGGCTCGGCGCTCATGCATGAGCGCGACGCGCGTCGTCAACCGGATCAGCCACGCACGGAACTGACCGCGCTCCTCATAGTGAGCGAGCGATTCCGGCAGGGCGACGAAGACGTCGTGCACGATATCCTCGGCGTCGGCGCGGGATGCCGTCATTCTAGAAACGAGCGTCAGCATGGCGGCCGCGTGCTGCCGGTACACCGTGGCCAAGGCCTCCGGATTCCCGGCGCGCACGGCGGCCAGGTCGATCGTGGCGTCGGGCGCTGAGGACGACAATGGGCTGGGCAAGGGCAGGGCATTCATGACGACCCGGTGGAAGGTACGCTTCTGGAATGCGCCGCGCCGACGAAACCTTACATGATGCGAAAAAACCGGCAGTATTAACAGGGACTCCCGGATGTCACCTGAGCTTTCGGTCAGACACCCTGGGGGTTCATTCGATTCTTGCCGAGAATCGACCCGCCAATGTCCCCTGTCGCGGCAGACGGGCTGCCGCGCGAATCGCCGAGGTCGCGATGCGCATCAAGTCGCTCTGGTCCCTGCTCTCGCTCACGCTGTCGGCCTTGGTCACGCCGCTCGACGCCCAGTCGCGCCCTGCGGCCGCCAGTGCACCCAGGGCCACGAGGGTCGAATACGTGCTCGTCGAAGGCGCCGACTACGCCTTCAGGAATCCGCCCACCGTGAGCAATGGGATCGTGACCTTCAATCTCACGAATGTCGGGCAGGACCTGCACGCCATGACGCTGCTCGAACTCCCGCCCAATCACACGTTGCGCGAGTTCCTCGACATGTATCACCAGAAGGGGATCATTCCGCCCTGGATGCCGACACTCGGCCAGACCAATACGATAGCGCCCCGGCAGGAGACGTTTCTGACTGCGCGTCTCAAGCCGGGGCGCTATATCCTCGCCTGTCTCATTCCGGGGCGCGACGGGCGCGCGCACACCGAGAAGGGGATGGTGCAGCTCATCACGGTGAAGTAGCGACCACCGTCACGCGCTGCCCCTTCCACGAACTACATCGCGATCTTCTTCGCGTCGAGCTTCTTTTTCTGCTCGCGCAAATGCTCGTCCATCTTGAGGCGCGGGATGCCGTTCTTGAGCCACTCCGGCGCCGGCTGCTCCTTGAGGTACGAGTCCCAGTACTCCATGAGCCGCTGCGAGTAGTCGCGCCGGTTGCGCAGTTGCGTCAGCCCGTGATTCTCGCCCACGTACTCCAGCAGAATCACATCCTTGTTGAGCTGCCGCAGCGTGTTGTAGTACGTGATCCCCTGATTGAAGTCGACGGCGCCGTCCTTGTCATCGTGCATGATGATGAGCGGCGTCTTTACCTTGTCGGCGAAACGATTGGGCGAGTTGCGCTCGTAGGCTTCCTTGTTCTCGATGAAGTTGCCCTTGAAGCGCCCCTGCGAGCTCTGAAAGATCCCCTGATTGGTGCCGCCCGTGTTCCAATACACCGAGCTGTACATGCTCACCATGTCGGTGAGCGGCGCGCCGGCTACGGCACTCTTGAAGATGTTCGTCTGCGTGACGAGGTAACTCGTCTGGTAGCCGCCCCACGAGTGGCCATGCAGCCCCACGCGCGCCGAGTCCACGACGCCCGTCTTGATGGCGGCCTTCACCGCCGGCACGACGCTCCACACCGCGCTCATGCCGGGATCATTGAGCTTGTACACGATGTCCGGCAGAAAGACGGCGTAGCCGCGCGACGTGTGCACGCCAATGAGCGCGTTGGGTGAGCTGGAGTAGGTGGGCGAGTAGAACGCGTTGAGATTGTCCGACTGCAGCTCGTAGATGAACGTGAGCGTGGGGTACGACTTCCCTTCCTGGTAGCCGGCCGGCAGATAGAGCGCGCCCTGCAGCGAGTCGCCCTTCTCCGTCACGTAATTCACGAGACGCGAGCCCGGCGACCACGCCACGCCGTTCATGTTGGGGTTGGCGTCGGTGAGGCGCACGGAATCGGCGAGCGTCCCGTTGGCGAAGCGCACGCGCCACCAATCGGGGAAACGGGCCGACGTCTGAATGCTGCCCACCCATACGTCCGCGTCGCGCGCCTTCACCGGAGCGAGACGCGCATCACGCCAGCCGCTCAGCACGACCGCGCCCGCCTTGGCGGGATCGAGGCGCACGAACGCTTCCTTCTTGGTGAGATGCTGCATCGCCACCATGTAGATGGGCTTCGTGAGATCGATGCCGCGTTCACGCGCATCGGTCACAATGCGACGGCTGTAGCGAATGCGCTTCGCTCGGCCGTCCACGGTGAGATTCGTGTAGCTGGTGCCGGCAAGATTGACGCGCCACACATCGTAATTGTCTTGCAGCAGTACCGACTTGCCATCCTTGCTGAAGCCCACCACCTGCGTGGGCGGACGGTCGACGTTGTGATCGTCTTCGGTATCGACGAACGACACCGGCGCGCTCTTCGTGATGTTGGTCGTGGCCTTGGACGCCACGTCGTACGCCTGCCAATGGCCGTCGTCCCAGAAGAGTACCGTGCGGCTATCCGGCGACAGCTGCGCCTGGCTGCGCGCGTCCTTCTTCACGAGCGTGCGCTCACCGGTGCGCGCGTTGATGAGATAGACATCGCGGCGCTGAATGCCGTCGACACTCGCCTGCCGTTCGTACGCACTGTTGTCGGAGCCGAGCAACAGATCGTCGCGCACGCCGATGGTGGCGGTGCGTACGCTCGCGTCGGTGAGCTGGACGACCGTCTGCGTGGCGGGGAGGTACGTGGCCATGAAGGAGAAGCCCTTGTCGGCCTGCTCCTGCACGAGCTGCATGGACTGCAGGCGCGCGTCCTTGTGGTGCCACAGAATGAGCGTGGGACGGTCGTCGTCTTCGAGCTGCTCCGCCTTGGGGACGGGCGGTGCGGCCACGCGCAAGCCAATGAGCAGCGCATCCTGCGCCTCGAGCCAACGCGGTGTGCGGTCGGGGCTCACTTCCATGCCATTGGGCAGCGCCACGGTGGTACCGGCGCCAACCGTGACCGCGCGCTGTGTCGGCGAGCCGACGCGCGACATGCCGGCGGCGGTCCACGTGGTGTCGGTGCCCGCGCTATCGGCGGTGCCCTTGAGATACGCGAGACTCGCCGCGGTGTCGCTCCACGCGAGACGACGGAACGAGGCCTTGCCGGCATCGAGGCTCTTCACCACGCCGGTGGCGAGCTCGCGCAGCTGCACGCCGTTGCCCACCTGCTCACGCGCGTCGATGGTGTACGCGAGCCAGCGGCCTTTCTCGTCGAAGGCAAAGTCGGCGACGTTGCCGATGTTGAACACGGCGCTCGTGCCGAGTTCGTGCAGCAACAGGTCGGTGCCTTCCACGCGTGCGGCGCCGCCGCCGGGCGCGTTCCCGCCCATACCGGGCGCGCCGGGCGCGGGGCCACCAGCACCACCGGCGCCGCCGCCGGCCGGGGCATCAGGGCCGTACGCCTGTAACGCGACGTACGTGGGGGCGTCGCCGGCGAAGGCGATGCGGCGGACGCGCTCGAACTCGCGCTGTTCTCCCGTGGCGAGGTTCACGAGCAGTGCCTTGCTCTGCACCGGTCGACGTTGCTGCCGCAGCCGCTGCTGTTCGGCGGCCTTGGGATATACGAGCATGGCGGCCCACTTGCCGTCGGTGGAGAGGTGCAGTGGCGACGCGGCGGCGGGGATTTCGCCCACCGCATAACGACGCACGGTACCGGTGGCGCTGGTCTGCCGCAGCACCACCTCGGCGTCGCCTTCGTTGGGCGCTTGGGTGTAGCCGAACCACGCGCCGTCGGCCGACAGCGTGGCGCCGCGGAGCGACTTCCAGGCGGAGATATCGGCAGCGGTGATGGGGCGGGGGGAGGACGGCGCGGGGGGCTGCGCGGACAGGATTGGGGCGGCGGCGAAGCAGGCGGCGAGAGACAGTCCTAGGGCGCGCGCGAAGTGGCGCGGGGCGGACGAGTGCATTGGGACTCCTGATGAAGGACGACCGAAGATACGCGGAAAAGCACGGAGGCGTTTGGCGGCGTTGCCCTGGCGTCTCTTGTCGCTCTTGGTCGGGGCCTAGGGGTCGGGGTCGGGGTCTGGGCACAGCCACGACAGTCGGGGCACAGCCACCACGGTCGGGGTACTGCCACGACAGTCGGGGTCTACCGACGGTCGGGGTCCTGGCCGGGTCGTGCGCTTCGCTGCGCTGGCGCGTCGGGGTCGGGGATAAAGTGTCGGGGCTGCCCCAGCCCGGACCGCGACCCCGACAGTAGCACCCCGACCCCGACGCGCCAGCGCAGCGCCGCGCCCGACCCGGCCAGGACCCCGACTGTTTTTAGACCCCGACTGTCGTGGCAGTACCCCGACTGTGGTAGCTGTGCCCCGACTGTCGTGGCCGTACCCAGACCCCCACCCGCAACCCCGACCCCGACCCAAAGCGGTTGACGTCAGCTGTACTAGTACACATGGTACAGCAATGCTCCCGTTCCCAGTATCCCTGACCCCCGGCGAGTCCCCCTATCGTCAGGTCGTCTACGCCGCGACCAAGGCCGTCGTCGCCGGCCTCCTGCCCGCCGGAACGCCGTTCCCGTCGGTGCGCGAGCTCAGTCAGGCGCTGCGCATCAACCCCAACACCGCCCACAAGGTGGTGACGGAGCTGGTGCGCAACGGCCTGCTCGAAGTGCTCCCCGGCGTCGGAACGGTCGTCGCCCGCAGCGGCCATGCCTCGGCGGCCGACCGCGCGGCGCTCCTCTCCACGCAAGTCGAGCAGTTGGTTGTGGAAGCGCTGCGCCTGGGCGTCGACGAACGCACCGTGCGCGAGGCGCTTGCCACACGGTGGCGTGAATTGTCGGGCGCTGCCGCCGAGGACTCATCACCACGTGCGCGGAGGCACCGTGCCGGCTAGCGCGCGCGCGGCGACGGTCATCTCCACCGCACGGGTGTCGTACCACTACGGACGCACGCGCGTGTTGCACGAGGTCAATCTCGATGTGCCCGACGGCGCCACCTGTGCCTTGCTCGGCGCCAACGGCGCCGGCAAGACCACGCTCCTGCGGTTGCTCGCCGGCATCGACACGGTGCAGGACGGGCGCGTCGTGCTCTTTGGTACTGATGTCGACGAGCTGTCGATGCGGCAGCGGCAGCAGGTGGCGTATGTTGCCGAAGGGCAGGAGCTCCCCGGCTGGATGACGGTGGCGCAATTGGAGTCGTACTGTGCGCCGTTGTACCCGACGTGGGATGGCGCGTTGGCCACGCGACTGCGGGAACGATTCGCGTTGGACAAAACGCAGCGCATCTCGCGCCTGTCACGTGGCCAGCGCATGCAGGCGTCGCTCCTGTGTGCGCTCGCAGCGCGCCCGCGCGTGCTGCTCATGGACGAACCGTTCACCGGGCTCGATGTGGCGGTGAAGGAAGCGTTGGTGGGCGGTCTGTTGGACGCGTCCGCAGATGCGGCGTGCACGACGCTGGTGTGCACGCACGATATCGGGGAGATCGAATCGCTCGTCGATCATGTGGCTTTTCTGCGCGATCAGTGCATTGCCGTGAGCGGATCGTTAGAGGCCATGCAGGAACGATGGCAGCGCGTGGAGGCCACACTCCCACCGGTGCAGGCGACCGAGCCGTGGCCGTCGTCGTGGACGCACGTGGAGCACGCCGGACGTCGCATCGCCGCCGTCGTCGATCGCCGCGCACCGCAACACGAGTCCGAGCACACCCTGTCGCGTTGCACCGACGTGCAGTGGCGTGCGCTGTCGCTGCGTGAGCTCTATCTGACCTTCGGCGCCACCTCCGGTAGCCGTGCATCGGCACGCGAGCGTGCCTCATGACCTTTGCCATGCAGGTCCGGCATTTTGTGCGCTTCGATCTCGCCCGTACCTCGACGTGGTGGATTGCGTATCTCGTCCTGTTGGCGATCACGCCGCTCGTGATGTTCGGGCAGCCTCTCTATGGGCGGTTGCCAGACATGAGCCGCATCTATTTGCCACTCCTCACGTGGTGTGTCGCGCTGGGACTGACTGTCACCGTGGTACAGTCGGACGCGCCACTGTCGCCGACCGCCTTTTGGAAGGGCAAGCCAATCGACGAGCGCGCGCTGCGAATGGCAAAGCTGGTGATGGTCGGCCTCGTGGTGTTTGCTGCCTCGGTGGTGGCGGTCATCGCGTGGCGCGCCTCAGGGATGCCCTGGGCGTTGATCGTTCCGACGTTACGCCAGGCAGTGCCCGCGTACTTCATCCCGCTGTTGTTTACCACACTCTTCGGCGCGGTCACCCGTCGGTGGGCCACGGCCCTCCTGCTGTCGATGGGGTTTCTGCTCTGCACGCTGCTGACGTTGCCAGTGGCGATGATCGCCGGCGGTGACCCGACCATGGGCATCGGGTTCTACAGTCGGTTCTGGCCAAACCTCCTTAAGTCGGTGCTGTTCTGTGCGGTCGTGGCCCTTGCGTTGACCTACCCGTTGCGAAGAACCCGCGGCCTGCGATCTGCCATGCTGGTGGTTGCCACCCTGCTGCTCGGCGCGGTAGTCACCGTGTCGCAGTTGTTTGTGCAGCTTCGCCGGATGGAGCGATCATCGGTCTCGTATCTCGACCGCACGTTGATACGGGTCACGGCAGATGCGCCGGCCAGTATGCCCGAAACGGTGCGCTTCGATTCATTGGCGCGTCTGCAACGCGTCGGGCGTTCCGAGCCATTTACCGTGGTCGGTGCTCGGCGTGATCGTCGCTACGAACTGCAACAGGTTCGGCTGACCCCGTTCGATGGCCGCGGGATCGGCGGACGGATGATCTCGCTATCCGCGACATCGGTCGCCGTGCCGCCGAACGCGCTCGATATCGACAGTACCTTCGCGTGGACTCGCGGCCCCGCTCTCGCAACGGAGCCGACTGCGGGACGGGGCACGATTTTCGGTGGTTGGCGCGTCGGTCAGGAGTTGGACACGGTGCGCACAATTGCGCTCGAGGGGACCCTCGTGCGTTATCGCGCGGAGCGCGTGACCGTTCTGCCGTTTGCGTACGGGCTGGTCTACGCCGACTCATCGGCGTCGATCTACCTCACCGCTGATGTCAGCGGCATGCCCGCATTGACGTGGGCCAGCTTCCGCGACGCGGGGACTCGGCGCGACGTCCCCGGAGGCTTGTCCTCTCTCTATCGGCAGTTCGCCTTTGTGGTCGTCGACTCCGTACAGCAGACCGCGCGTCTGCTCGGGGCAGCATCGGAACAGGCCGCTACCGAATGGATGGTATTGCCCGGCGCCGTTCGGTGGGTGAATACCAACCAGCTCGATTATCAACCCGCATTGCGCGCCCTATTGGAGCGACGTGGACGACGCGCGGCCTCGATGATCGTGTACCAATGGGTAGAAGACGGACGGCGTCGCATACGACAGACCGAGCGCGTGAACGATTGGCCGCGAATACGCGGCGGCCCGCCGTCCTTGGGGGCGGCCATATCGTATGGTCGGGCACGCTAGCGGGGACACCGTTTCGGAGCGCTACGCTTGCTGAGATTCCACGAAGACGTAGCTTCTCGCACACGACGAGGGCTTCATCCGCGCGTACCCACGCGCTACTGGTATCACCTTCAAGTACCGCATCAGCTCCGCGAGCGACGGCAGAAAAAGCACGCTCGCCAATGTCAGCATGCAGGATGGCAACATCCGCATGGACTACGTCGAAGGCACCACGCCCATGGGCACGAAGAATGGCTACGTGCTCGTGCGGGGAGAGGCGGGCAAGTTCATTGTGGTCAATCCCAAAGACAAACAGGCGATCGTGATGACCGCCGATGCCTTTGGCAGTGGGCTCGGCGCGCTGATGAACAACCCGATGCTCAAGATGACCGTCAGCAACACGTCCTTCCGCTTCAAGGACATGGGCGCGGGCGAGGCGCTGCTGGGCTACAAGACCCGCAAGGTGCGCACGTACTACACGAGCACCATGGAAGTGAAAGTCATGATGATGCCCGACCAGAAAATCGTGTCGAGCGATTCGAGCGATCAGTGAGTGGCCACCGGCATCGATCTTGGCAGCCCCAAGAGCATGGAAGCGTGGGCGCGCTCGTTCGCGTCGGGCGTGAAGAGCACCAACGCGGATCTTGCCGCCGAGATGGAGAAGTACACCAACGAATACGGGCGGGGGAGCATGGCGCTCAAGACCGTCACGTGGTCGTCGCAGACGGACAAGAAGGGCAAAGTCACGTCGGACGTGACCACGATGGAAGTGACGGAGCTCAAGAAAGGCGATCTCGACGCGTCGCTCTTCGAGGTACCGATGGGCTATGAAGTCGTCGACATGAGCCAGATGATGGCGGGCCTGGCGGATTTCTGAAGAAGAAACCGCCGATGTAAGCGGCGGGTGTTGCTAGTGGAGTGATGGAAAACCCGGACCGAAACCTTGAACCCAGAACCCGCAACTGATCAGTTACGAGTTCTGGGTTCAAGTTTTGAGTCGACGGTCAACTGCTTAGAACTTCACGATATCCAGATACGCGTTGCGGAACGTCTCCACCTGCGGCAGCGTCGCATCTTCGAGGCTCGGCGCGTAGCCCACGAACACATCCTGGCTCGCAATGCGCTTGACCGGCGCATCGAGCCACGCGAAGCATTCGTCGGCAATGCTGGCGGCGATTTCGGCGCCGTAGCCCCACGAGAGTGAATCTTCGGTGGCCATGATGACGCGGCCGGTCTTCTTCACCGACGCGTACACCGTTTCCTTGTCCCACGGCGAGAGCGTACGGAGGTCGATGACCTCCACGCTCGGCCCGCCTTCTTCGGCGATCTGATTGGCCGCAACAAGCGCGCGCTGCACAGTGGCGCCGTACGTCACGAGCGTGACATCGGTGCCGGCGCGCAGAATGTTGGCTTTGCCGAACGGAATCATGAAGTTCGGGCCCGGATACTGCGCCTTGTTGTACGTCTGCCGGTACAGGTGCTTGTGCTCGAGGAAGATGACCGGGTCTTCGCAGCGGATGGCGGTGCGGAGTAGGCCGTTGGCGTCGAGCGCGTTGCTGGGGCACACCACGCGCAGGCCGGGGTTGTGCGTGAACAGCGACGCGCCCGTCTGCGAGTGGTAGATGGCGCCGCGAATGTAGCCGCCGTACGTCGTGCGAATGACGACCGGCGAGCTGAACGCGTTGTTGGAGCGCCAGCGCATCGTGGCCAGTTCATCGCGGATCTGCATGAACGCGGGCCAGATGTAGTCGAAGAACTGAATTTCGACGACCGGCTTGAAGCCGCGATGCGCGAGGCCAATGGCGCGCCCCACGATGTTGGCTTCAGCGAGCGGCGAGTTGTACACGCGCGCGCTGCCGAACTTGGTCTGCAGGCCGTGCGTCACCTTGAACACGCCGCCCTTGCCCTTGACCTTGCCGAGGTACTGCTCGCGCGAGACATCGGCGACGTCTTCGCCGAAGACGAGAATGCGTTCGTCGCGCGCCATTTCGTCGCGCATGCAGGCGTTGAGCAGATCCACCATGGTGGTGGGGCCGCCGTCGAACTGCGGATCGTCTTCGGTGTCGAAGCGCTCTGAGGTCGGGTCGACGTCGGGCGAGTACACGCCAAAGGGAACCGACTCCGGCGTCGGCATGGGCTGCGCGAGCGCGTCGTCGGTGGCGGCGAGGATTTCCGCGTCGACGGTATCACGCAGTGCCTGGAGTTCGTCGGCCGTCGCGTGTCCCTGCGCTTCGAGCCACGCGGGGAAGGTCGTGAGCGGATCGCGCGCGGCGTCGGCATCGCGCTCCTCGGGCGGACGATAGAACACTTCGTCGTCGGAGAGCGAGTGCGAGTACGGGCGAATGACCTTCGCGTGCACGAGTGCCGGTCCCTTGCGCTCGCGGGCGTACTGCACGGCGCGGAGCATGACGTCGTACGAGGCGAGCAGGTCGCAGCCGTCGACTTCCTGGATGTAGAGGCCGGGGAACGACGAGACGAGCTTGGAGATCGAGCCGCCGGCGGTGTTTACTTCGACCGGGACGGAGATGGCGTAGCCATTGTCCTCGACGATGTACACGATGGGCAGCTTGAGATTGGTCGCGCTGTTGATCGACTCCCAGAATTCGCCTTCGCTGGTCGTGCCGTCGCCCGTCGTGACGAGCGTGACATCGTCGCCCTTGAACTGGTCGTCGGCGAGATCGATCTGCTGCGCGCGCAGCGTCGCTTCGGCGCTGCCGACGGCCTGCAGGAACTGCGTACCGGTGGGCGACGAGACCGTGGTGATGTTGAGCGCCTTGTGTCCCCAGTGCGACGGCATCTGACGGCCGCCGGAGTTGGGATCGATGGCGGCACCGACGGCGCTGTACAGCATCTCCGCTGGTGTCATGCCCAGCTGCAGGCAGAGCGCGCGATCGCGGTAATAGAGATAGAACCAGTCGTAGGTCGCGCGCAGCGCCATGCCGGCGGCGACGCCAATGGCTTCGTGACCCGCGCCGGAGATCTGGAAGTAGATCCGGTTCTGTCGCTTCAGCTGAATTTCTTTATCATCGAGCTTCCGCGACGTGTACATCACGCGATAGGCGTGGATGAGCTGGTCGCGGGTGAGCGCCGCCGCCGAAGCGGGGGCCTCAGCCGGCTCGCTGGCCTCGCCCTTACGGGCGCGGCTCGGACGGGTCGAAGTAGCCATCGGGAGGACTCGGGGAAAAGCTTGGGTGTCGAGCAACCTGCGAAAAATAGTGGAAGAATGCCCCCGGTGGTGCGTCGGGCGCGGAATTCGCTGACCACGATGCGTGATCCGGTTCCGCTTGCCGGACATTGGTCCAGATAGCAGGTTGGCAGAGTAGTCCGAACTCCCCAGTCACGATATGCACGCACCTACCGCACCCATGAAGCCGTCCTCTGGCCATTGCATCTTCTGCGACCTTATCCGCGGCGCCGCGGAAGTGTCGATCTGCTACGAAGACGCCACCGCCATCGCGTTCCTCGATATTCAACCGGTCAACCCCGGCCACGTGCTGGTGGTCCCACGTGAGCACTACGAAGTGCTGCAGGACATCCCGGGGTCGGTTGGGGCGCACCTGTACCAGGTGGCGACGAAGCTCATTCCGGTGGTGCAGACGGCGTCGGGCGCGTCCGACATGAATATCGTCGTGAACTCGGGCGCGGCGGCCGGCCAGAACGTGATGCACTATCACATTCACCTCATTCCGCGCCGAGAGGGGGACGGATTCGACGTGCCGCTGCCGTTCCCGGGCTCGGCGATGCCCAACCGCCAGCAGCTCGACGCGATGGCGGCGCGCATCGGGAGCATGCTGCGTGATCCGCTCAGCAGCGACGGGATGAAGCAGGGCTGAGCCGGTCGAGTGCCACGATTGCGTGACGAAGCGCCGTGGGGCTATTGACGGGAGCAACAACGTGATCGTATAGTCGCGTAGCGTGATCGGGTGTGCGAGCAAGTCTCCTGGCGCACCACATCGCGGGCAGGTGTCCGATGGTTGGCGTGTCCACTTGGTGCTCCAGGAGGATGATGCGTTCCACTCGCGGTAGCTCCCATGCGCGCGGCGGTGCTGCGCTCCACCGGTCGCCGTCGTTGCGGCCGGATGTCGTCGCCCCCTTTCGCCCCGACGCGAGGCTCGTTGCCTCCGCCGGGGCGTCGTTGTTCCGGAGGGGCTGACGCATGCCGAGACGTCCGGTGCTCAAGGTGAGTCGCGGCAGCGAACGTTCGTCGTCGCGTGGTGGTAGACCGTCGCGCCGTGCGGCGGTGCGCACCCGGGGGAGTACACGGACCGGCTCGCGTGGCGCGCCGCGTGGCGCGCCGCGTGCCGCGGTGGTGCACGTGGCGATGAAACAGGCACTGCGCAAAGGGGCGCTGCGCGACTGCAGTCAGCGCTGCGTGTACTGTGCGACGCATCTCGATCAGCGCACGGCGACGTTGGATCATGTGGTACCGCTCGCGCGCGGCGGCGCGCACGATCCGGGCAACCTCGTGGTGGCGTGTGCGCCGTGTAACCGGCTCAAGAGTGATCTGCTGCCGTTCGAGTTCTTCGCGCGGCATCCGTGGGCGGGGGCGAACTTCATTCGCTATGCGCGGAATGTGACGCGGGCGATCAAGCGGGGGGCGAGGCGGGCGGTCTCGCTCGCGTTTGCTTCGGAGGCTTTGGCCGCTTAGGGTCTTGGTCGTGGTCGTGGGTGTGGTCTTGGTACGGCTACTACGGTCGGGGTACAGCTACTACAGTCGGGGCACTGCCACGACTGTCGGGGTCTACCTGCGGTCGGGGTCTCTGTCGGGTCTGGCGCGACGCTTCGCTGGCGCGTCGGGGGCAAGGTTGGGGTCGGGGATAAAGTGTCGGGGCTGCCCCGACCCTGACCCCGACCCCGACAGTTGAACCCCGACCTCGACGCGCCAGCGAAGCGCCGCGCTCGACCCGACCGGGACTCCGACTGTGTGGAGACCCCGACTGTGGTGGCTGTGCCCCGACTGTTGTGGCTGTGCCCCGACTGTGGTAGCTGTACCCCGACTCCGACCAAGGCCCCGACCATGACCCAAGCGCGACGAAAGGGCGTACTGAACGACGCCTCGCACGAAGATGTCCGCCACCGCAGTTGGCCCGTCGCGCTGCTCCCCTTCGGCGCCACCGAACCGCACAACACCCATCTCCCGTACGGCACCGACACGATCCTCGGCAGCGAAGTCGCCGCGCGCGTCGCCGCGCACTGCATGGCGGCCGGAACGAACGTCATGGCGCTCCCCGCCGTCCCGTTCGGTGTCAACACCACGCAGCTCGACTTGCCGTTCACCATCAACGTCATGCCGAGCACGCAGCTCGCGCTGTTGCGTGATGTGATCAGGAGTCTGGAGCCGCATGGCGTGCGCGCGCTCGTGCTGCTCAATGCGCACGGCGGTAACGAACTGCGTGCGCTGGTGCGCGAACTGCAGCCATCGACGCCCATCATGCTCGCCATCGTGAACTGGTGGCAAGCGGCCGATCACGCCACGTTCGAACAGGCGGGCGATCACGCCGGTGAACTGGAAACGGCGGCCATCATGCACGTCGCGCCGCATCTTGTCGCACCCGATCGCCACACGTGGGGCGACGGACGCAGCAATCCGAGCACGCTCGAGGGCGTGCGCCGCGGCGTCGCATGGATGCCGCGGCGGTGGACGCAGGCGACGGTCGACACCGGTGTCGGTGATCCACGCGCGGCGACGGCGGAGAACGGCGCGGCGTTCGTCGCGCAGGCGGTGGAGCGGATTACGGCCTTTTGCTGTGAGCTGGCGGTGGCGGATCCGTCAAGCTTGTGGGCGCCTGCTCCCTGACTGGTCTTGGTCTTGGTCGGCGGTGCGGTCTGGGCACAGCCACCACAGTCGGGGCACAGCCACCACAGTCAGGGCACTGCCACGACGGTCGGGGTCTACACACAGTCGCGGTCTCGGCCGGGTCGTGCGCGGCGCTGCGCTTGCTGTCGGGGTCGGGGATAAAATGTCGGGGTCGGGGCAGCCCCGACCCCGACGCTTTAACCCCGACCCCGACTGACCCCGACGCGCCAGCGAAGCGCCGCGCACGACCCGGCCGAGACCTCGACTGTGTGTAGACCCCGACCGTCGTGGCAGTGCCCCGACTGTGGTGGCGGTGCCCCGACTGTGGTGGATGTGCCCAGCCCCCCCCGCGACCTCGACACAGAGCCGAGAGCGTCAGCGCCGCAAATCGACCGTCTGCGCGTCCGCGTCCCCGTCGCCAAAGTACAGCGAGTGCCGCTTCTCTCCCGGCATCGCCAAGACCACGACCACGTTCGCCTGATTCGCAAACTGCTCCGCCAGCAACGTATTGCGCACCGACAACGACCCCGGCTGCTTCCCCGCATTGAACTGCAGCAGATACCAATGCACCGTGCCGCCCACGGGATCCTTGTCCGTCCCGGACTGCAGTAACGTCGCCGAGAGCGCGCGACCGTCGGCCGCCACGCGCACCTTGGCATTGAAGTACGCCGTGAAGAGCGAGTCCGCCGAACGATCCTTCGCGAGCGAAAACGCCGGACGCTTCGCCCACGCACGCAATCCCTTTTCGAGATCGTCGGTGAACAGCCGCACCTTCCACACCACCGTGCCGTCTTCGACGACGGCACGGGTGTGCGTGGTGTGGATATCGTGCGCCATCGGGGTGGCGCCCAGCACGACGCCCCCCAGTAGCCACGCGAACAGGCTCTTCACGGCCATCACTTACTGTCCGATCGGGCGCGCGCCCGGCGCCTTCGTGAACGTGTTGTTCGTGCGGTCCACATCGGCATAGCCGCTGTCCGGATCGGCCGTCACCTTCGCGATCTCCTTGTCGGAGAAGAAGCCGTACTCGTGGCTGCGTTCGTTGTTCCGCCACACCTCGGCCGGCATGTTCACGCGCTGCTTGGTGCCGTCGGTGAACTCGATCTCGAGCTCGAGCGGCATCACCAGCCCGCCCTTGTTGTCCACCGTCACGCGATGATAGAACTTGCCGCGCTTGGTGGTGCCGGCGAAGGTCTGCGCGTCCTGGCTCTCGACCTTGGTGATCGCCTGGTCGTTGTTGTACGTGCTGTAGAACCAGCCGCGCCAGAAGTAATCGAGACGTTCACCCGCGCCGCTCGCGAGCGTGCGGAACAAATCTGCCGGCTGCGGATGCTTGAACATCCACTTCTTCGCGTACTCGCCGAACGCCAGGTCGAAGCGCTCCGCGCCCAGCACCTTCTCGCGCAACATCACCAGACCAGTGGCCGGCTTGCTGTAGCCGTTGTTGCCGAACTGCCGGTGAATGAAATCGGACTCCGTCATGAGCGGCACCTGATTGGTGTCCTTCATGTACGTCACGATGTTGGGCGCCGGGCCACGCAGACGCGCTGCCGGCCAGTTCTTGTCGTAGTCGAGCGAGCCGTAATACTCGAGGAAGCTGTTCACCCCCTCGTCCATCCACGTCCACTTGCGCTCGTCGGTCGCGACGATCATGGGGAACCAGTTGTGCCCGACTTCGTGAATGGTGACCGAGGCCAGCGCATACTCCTGGTTCTTGGAGTACGTGCCATCGGGGCCCGGTCGGCCGCCACAGAAGGCGATCATGGGATACTCCATGCCGCCCACCTGGCCGTTCACGTTGCTCGCCTGCGGATACGGATATTCGAACGCGAGACGGCCGTACGTGCGCATCGTCTGCGCAATCGCCTTCGTCGATACGTCGCTCCAGAGCGGCATCGCTTCGCGCGGGTACACCGAGTGCAGTTCGATCACCCGGCCTCCCTTGCTGTAGCGGAAACCTGCGGCGTCCCACACGAACGTCTTGCTCGACGCCCAGGCAAAGTCGCGCACGTTCTCCGCCGTGAAGCGCCACGTGAGCATGCCGTTGCCGGCGGGACGTGACACCGGCTTCTGCACTTCGTCGGGGCGCACGATGAAGACGCTCGTGTCACCCGCCATGGCGGTCACGAGACGCGCGCGCTGCGCCGCGGTGAGCACGACTTCGGGATTGCGCAGCGTGCCGGTAGAGCGCACGATGTGATCGCGCGGCACCGTGATGCTCACGTCGTAGTTGCCGAAGTTGAGATAGAACTCGCCCTGGCCGAGGAACGGATCGTTCTGCCATCCCGTCACGTCGTCGTACACCGCGGCGCGCGGGAACCATTGCGCAACTTCGTAGATCCAGCCGTCCTTGACGAGCTCGCGTACACCGCGGCTGTTGTTGCCCCCTTCGGGGACGACGAATGCCCAGTCGATCTCCACGATCGCCGTGCCACCCGTGGGGAGCGGCTTGTCGAGATTCACGCGCATCTGCGTGCCGTTGATGATGTAGCGCGCTGCCACGGCCGGCTGCCCCGCCACTTTCACCTGCGCCACGCGGGTGATGTTGTAACCGCCGGTCGCGTCTTCATCGGGGAGCAGGAAGCGGCGGGCCTGCGGCGACATCGTCGCCGGCAACGCCGACTTCGTGAGATTCGCGCGGCTGTTCTGCTGCTCGATGTTCTGATCGAGCTGGAACCAGAGGTAGCCGAGCGACTGCGGTGAATTGTTGTGGTAGGTGATGCGTTCCGTGCCCTTCACCGTGTGCGTCGCGGTGTCGAGCGTGGTGCGAATCACGTAGTCGATACGCTGCTGCCAATAGCGCGGACCCGGCGACCCCGACGCATCACGGAAGTCGTTGGGTGACGGCCACTCGTCGAGCGCACGGAACGACGACTTGTTGGTCTTGGGGTTGGGCTCGGTGTTGAGCCACTGCTGGGACTGCACGGTGGCCGGCAGCATCGCCAGCGCGAGCGCGAGACAACGGATGGAGAATCGCATGGGAAAAGTCGAATGACGATCGTGAGTGCTCAGCGCGCGGCAAGCAGCCGCTGGCCAAGCAGGAGGAGCGCGAGACCGCCGGTCACGCCCACCTGAACGAGTACCCACCGGCGCCGCGAAAGGATGCGCGGCACCAGTACCACACCAGCAAGAAGCACGACGGCCAGAATGAGCAGTTGCCCGAATTCGAGCCCTACGTTGAACGCCAAGAGCGGCAGCGTAATGCGCTCTTCTTCGCCCAGCAACGCCCGCAGATACGTCGAGAAGCCCAAACCATGGATGAGGCCGAACGCCGAGGCCATGACATAACGCCCCAACATGATCGGCTCGTGCTCGTGCCCCGGCGACATACTCCGCCAACTCATCGCCGCCGTGGCAATGATCGTTGCGGGGATGAGTGCTTCTACCAGTGTCGGCGATACCGCCACCAGCCGAAGCGTCGCCAACGCCAGCGTCATGCTGTGCCCAACCGTGAACGCAGTCACCAGTACCGCCAGCCCCTTCCAATCCCGAAGCGTGTAGGGGATCGCAAGCGCCGCCACGAACAGGACGTGGTCGTAGCCCGCCAAGTCAGCGATGTGATGAAATCCCAGGCGCAGGTAAAGCGCGAGCTGCGAAAGCATCGCCAAGTATACCCCCGTGCGCGGCCGGAATGCCACGCGCTGCGAACACTCGGCGGGCCGTGGCACACCTGATCTACCGGGCAACGCGGCGCCGCCCCGGGGCCGAGGAACAGCGCCCCGGAAATGAAGGCGCTGTTCGAGAAGTGGCGGCAACCGCGCCGCAGCGGTAGAACGGCGTTCAGCTCCGCTCGTTATGCCGATGCCGAAGCGGGCGGATCACGGATTTGGACTACCGCGCTGTCGGAGCGCAGAGTCGCCCGAGAGAAGACGGCGCTGTACGTACATCAGGTCGTGGTGTAGGGATCCCACATCCTCAGCGCCCGCTCCTTGGCAGTTCTCGGTCCGGAGCTTCGCAGGACACTCCAGGGTCGTTCCGCCACACGCAGCACGAACATGTAATACACTGATGGTGCCTTACCTTCCCGTAACGCCCAGTTTGCCAGACTGACGTCGAACGGCGAACCATTCTCGGACGGCGTAAACGTTCGATCAGGCGAACGAGGTAATACCAGTCACGCAGCAATTGAAACGGAGGCAATCGTCGATGCGTCAGCCAGCGACGCAGTTCGCTCGGCGATCGGAGGCCAATCGATCGCGCGGCTCCGGTTGCGGTAAGCCGGAGGCTGAGCTGCTCGAGCATCGGTTGTAGAGGGCCGAGGCGTTGCAGGGTCACGGACCATTCGGATTCCGTTCTGCAATCACTGGCATTGCCGTTGCCGTATTGCATCGAAACACCTTGCGTATTATATGGATGGGGTAATCCCGGATGGGGTAATCCCCCCACTTGTAGGGGGCGCCAGAAGTGGAGCTATGCTGCGAGTGCCAACTTCATAGATGGGGTGATGCCACCCAAGGCCATATTAGGGCGTTCGTTGTTCTACGTCCAGAGCCAGCGCGTTGCCGATTCTTGCACGGCTTCAATGCTGTCGAAGAGCGTCTGCGCCAGCCAATCGTAGCGCACCGTCCGGTTGTAGCGTTCGATGTACGCGTTCTGTTGCGGTTGCCCTGGCTGAATGAAGTCGAGCCGAATGCCGCGCGTCTTCGCCCACTGCTGCACGGTTCCACTGATGTACTCGGGACCGTTGTCGCAGCGAATGATGGCTGGTACGCCACGCCATTCGATCAGCTGGTCGAGCGCGCGGACGACGCGGATGGCTGGCAGCGACAGATCCGCCTCGATGATGAGCCCTTCGCGATTAAAGTCGTCCAGGACGTTGAAGAGCCGGAAGCTGCGACCGTCGGATAGTTGATCGTGCATGAAGTCCATCGACCATACCAGGTTGGGTTTGTCCGGCACGGCCAACGGCTGTGGCGTCTCCCGCACGAGCCGCTGCCGCGGCTTGATCCGGAGGGTGAGTTCGAGCGCCCGATACACGCGGTAGACCCGTTTGTGATTCCACGCGCATTGCTTCACGTTGCGGAGATACAGGAAGCACAACCCGAATCCCCACGTGCGATACGTGGTGGTGAGGCGCACGAGCCAGTCCGCGACCTCGGCGTCCTCGTCGACACGGCGGCCCTGGTGCCGGTAGCAGGTCTCGCTGATGCCGAACGTGCTACAGGCATGTTGGATAGTCGTACGCTGCGTTTGGACCGCGTGCTGGGCCAGCGCGCGTCGCTGCGCCGGCCTCACCATTGTTTTGCCAAGGACTCCCGCAGCAGGTCCGCGCTCAGCTGGGCATCAACGTACAGCTTCTTCAGCCGCCGGTTTTCGTCCTCGAGCTCCTTCATGCGGGTCATCAACGACACGTCCATGCCGCCAAACTTCGACCGCCACTTGTAAAAGGTGGCGTTACTGATGCCGTGCGTGCGGCACAGCTCGGGCACCGGGGTGCCGCCCTCCGCCTCCTTCAGGACCGCGATAATCTGGCTGTCGGTAAACCGCGATGTCTTCATGGGAACCTCCTCGGGTCAGTGTACGAGAAAATTCCACTTTTGGCGACCATGCTTTTCCGGGGGGATTACCATGGCACATTCATAATCCAACAACCGATCGTACCCATCCTGAGGACACTCGTCAAGACCGCATGCTCTACGGGTGAGATACGCCCGCCGTTTGCAATATCACTTTGCAGCGTAATAGCGCCGCAGGCGCCCTGGACCGACCTTCTGTGCAAATCGACCACCTCCCGTTGGGCGCTGGTGGTTTCGGCGTGGAGAAAGCTCTCGGGGTAACGCTCGGGGCAAAGGAGCGGCCATTGCGTATGCGACAACAGCAGGGACAGGCGGTGGAGAGCCTTTGGGGGGCGGCAACGGTACGGTACGGAGCTGCGCGCATGCACGCCGGACGAAAACTCGTACTTCCTGTGGCGTTCTCCCTGGCCGCCGTTGCCTGTTCTCCTGTGCCCAGTGATAGACCCGTCAACGTGACGGAGCGTGCGACGGTCACCGATGGTGAAATTCGCGTCGTCCCATCGTGGTTCAGGCGCGTCGACACGATTGTACTTCAGGAAGGACAATCGCGCGTGGTTGTATCGCCAATCGTGGCCCGATTGTACCAGGACACTCTACTATTGGTTGACGTCAAGGAACGTCGGATATCGCTTCACCGGAAGACCGGCGAGGTGATCTGGGATCATGCTTCTCGAGGAAGTGGTCCTGGAGAGCTCGAACTGCCCATCGCGGCTGAGATTACATCTGAGGGGGTCTGGGTCGCTGACATCTTCAATGGAGTTTTTCTCCTTGATCGAAAGTCGAAGCGTGAGATTCGCCGCCTCCGTAATGGGTCGAATGCAATTCAAGGATTGTCCGCCCTCAACGATTCGACCTTGCTTCTTGTCGGAAGGGGGCCGGTGGAGAAGGGGCGGTCGAGTTGGATTCACGCGTTGGATGCGCGAACGGGGAAAACGCTCTGGAACGCACTGTCGATTACCGAATCAGCCTTACCCCCGCGGTCTGTTCGTGCGTTTGGGTTCGCTTCGGCTCACAACAGCGGCGGCAATGTGGTCGCGTCGTTCTCACTTGTCGACACAGTGTACATATTCGACGATAAGGGCAGAGAGCGTGTCAAGGTGCATGCTCCTCTCGTTGACATCACAGGGCTCTCCCAGATCGGATCCGAAAGGCCAGATCGCAAGGTCATGGACAAGGTTGTTCGCATTATCGGGGCCTTCAGCGTTGGTGACTCCGTCGTTGTAGTATCGACGCAACGAGGTTCGGCGCGAAACCCTCAGTACGGTATGGCACGCATATACAAGTCGGAGCCACTGCGCTTCGAACACGTGCAGAATACACCGCTGATGATTGGTCAGACTGCCGGCCAACTGATTGGAGCCTTCGTTGATCCTATTCGTCCGAATCGATTGGTGTTGCTCACTGACAAGAGCTGGCCGCAGTGAAAATACGGTCACTCGTGTTCATCGCTGTTCTGCTTCATGTGCATCTCGTGTACGGATGTGCAAAAGCTGACAGCGACGCTGTATCAGTCGAAAGTGTCCAGCGAGGAACGGTGCTTCGGCATACCGGTGCGAGGTCCAATGCGCGGCTGGTGTGGATAACCTCTGCAGAGGATTGTACGTCATGCAACAGTCTGGCGTACTTCTGGAGGCGCGTGAATGCCGGAAGGTCTCGCCCGCTGGATCTCGAAGTGCTGGTGCTCGGCAATGATAGCACCGTGATTCGCGAGCACCTTCGAGCAGAGCGCGTTCATGCTACGATTCGTCTCGCCAAGCTAGGAGGTCAACTTCACAAACGAACATTTCCTGTGATGCTTTTGATGCATGACGATACAGTCCGGTTTGCCTGGGTAAACTCCAGTTCACACCCGGAATCGTCATTCGCTGGTCTGGTAAACGGTGCCGGTATGCAATCCGCCACAAGGATCACTGGGTCGGCCCATTGGACTGGTGTGGGTTTGACTGCGACGCCGGAGAGAGCTGCTGCACTGTGGTCGTAGTCCAGTAAACACACAATCCTTGACGGAGGACGCTATGCTGAAAAGAAGCATGCTGTCGGCCACAATCCTGATCGTGCTTGCCGCCGCGAGAGGAAACGCCCAAGGTGGTGTTCAGACCAAATGGGTAGATTTTCAGGACTGGGGGCCGGTTGAATTCTGCGGGTTTTCCTGCGACAGGGGAGATTTGTGCTGTTTCCTCGTCATCACAACGTGAAACGGCTGAAGAGATCGCAAGATGTGTCGCTGCGCCCCAAGGGGCGCAGCGTTGCGTTTAGGTGTCAGTGGACCTGAGCGCCATCGATGTCAGATACCGCATCACACGGCCCTGTACCAGTTCGCGTCCTCGGCGTGTCACGCCTGTTCAGCAGCGGCGAGGGGATCCGCGATGTGACGCTTACGGTGGGTACCAACGAGGTGCATGCCATCGTTGGCCCCAACGGCTCAGGAAAGAGTACGCTTCTGCGCGTTCTCACTGGCCAACTTCGGGCGGACCAGGGGATCGCGACTCTCTTCGGTCACGACTGCGCGTCACCGGACGGCTCTGCAATGCAACGAGTTGGTGCCTTAGTCGACTTTCCGGCGTTCTATCTGCAGATGTCGGCGTCAGAAAATCTTCTCTACGCAGCGCGTTTGCGCGGATATCCGATCTCGGAGGTTCGCCGAACGCTCGATGCAGTGCAGTTGTCCCGCGCCGCTCGACAGCAGGTTCGCGACTTCTCCATGGGTATGAAGCAGCGACTCGGACTTGCCTTGGCGCTGCTCGGGCAGCCTCGTCTGTTGATTCTCGACGAACCCACCAGCAGCGTCGATCCCGACGGCGTTGAACTCATTGAAGGAATCATCCGGGAATTCGGTGGTCGCAACGGTGGCACCGTGCTTTTCACAAGTCACTCGCATGATCAGGTGGAACGACTCGCGACCCATGTATCAACGCTCGTTGGGGGCGCACTGCTGTCGTCAGTGGACGCCGGTCAGGAAGCCGACCGACCGGTATCCGCCGTATTCGGCACCGCCGACCAGCGGCAGTTGCGCGATCTCTTCGCAACCTGCGGGTTGGAAGTACCGCCGATGCAGGCGGACGGAGCCGGTACCTTCGTCAACCAGATGGAACTGACTACGGATCAGGCGCTGCGACTGCAGCAAAGCTGTGGCGGCGCCGGTATTCGCATCGTCGAATGGCGCCGCGGCTTCTCGCACTGGCATCGTCAGCTCGGTACGCGAAGCGCGCGCGGCGATCGGGATGACGGATGAGCAGTGCCCGCAGACTCACCCGCGCCGTGTTCGACTTCGAACGTAGCCGCTTCTTGCGCAGTGCGTCATTCATTCTGCTCGCCATTGCCACCCTGCTGGTCGCTGCCCTGCTTTCGTTCACGCTAGGTCCGAACGTGTTTCCGGCGCCCATGTCCCTTGAGGCGTGGCTCGGAGATGTCGTGCCAGTATGCTGGTTCGCCGTGGGGTTCCCGCTCTGTGCGACCAATGTCGCCGGCGCCATAGCGGGCAGCGACATCGCGTCCGGGAGCATCCGGTTGGCCATCAGTATTCCGTTTGCGCGTCGCGCGCTGGCACTGGGGAAGCTGCAGGCCATCGCAGTGGTACTGCTGCTGCTCAACATGGTCTTCAGTACCGTCGTGTTGCTGGCGATGTGGTATCACGCAACCACCGGCGAGGTCGCGGAGGGCAGTCACGCCATGTTGCGTCTGGCGCGTACCATGACATTGGGTTTTTTCGGGGGCGCGGTATGGGCTGCAGCCGTTTGCTGGTTGGCCGTGCGCCTAGGCAGCGCCGCGCGCGCAGCGATGGTAGGTGGCTTCGTCCTCATGGTGACGTGGATGGCGCGCGGACAGTTCGGGGCAGCAATCGAACCATGGCTCGTTCCCATGTGGGGGGTAGTGCTCGCGGACAAGCCGACGCTTCTCGGGGCGCCTGTCGCGCTGTCTCTGATGTTGCTGTCGTGGGCAATAGATCGTGAAATGCGCCTTCTTGAACCGCGATAAGCGGCCGCGCTCGTCAACTCAGTAGTCCACCGGACGCAGATACGACTCGCCAATACCACTGTGACTCACCAGTGCCGTGGCAGGCGGACGCCGCTTCCAGTGCGTGCCGTTGAGGCGCTTCGACACCGTCGTGAGCTCGGCCTCCTGATAGCCGCGCGCACGCAGCGCCTCGTGCGAGAAGCCGTGGAGCATGCCGTTCAGAATATCGTCGGCGCGCGCATAGCTGATCCCGAGATCGCCTTCGTCCGTCTGGCCGGCCACAAGATCCGCCGTAGGCGCCTTGTCTACGATGACATCGGGCACGCCCAAGTGACGTGCCAGCTGCCACAGCTGCGTCTTGTACAGATCACCAATGGGATTTACCGGCGGTGAGTCGTCGGCGTGCCAGGTGAAATAGCCAAGCAGGCGCTCGGTCTTGTTGCCGGTGCCCAACGGCAGCGCGCGATAGCGCGCCGACAAGTCGAACAGCGTAATCATGCGCAACCGCGCCATCACGTTGCCGCGACGTGTGGCGTCGGCATCCGGCTCGTGCATCAGATAGCCGTCGACCGCCGCCGAGATATCGACCGTGCGCGATGCGATCCCCAACGCATCGATTACCAACTGCGCGTGCTCCAGCGACGCCGCACTCGACGTGCGGTACGGCATGCGCACCCCGATCACGTTCTCGCGGCCCAGCGCTTCCACGGCGAGAAAGGCCACGACGGCCGAGTCGACGCCGCCGGAAATACCGATGACCGCTTTGCCGTAGCCTCGACGCGCGAGCTCCTCGCGCAAGAAGCCCGTGAGCCAGTCTTCGGTCAGGTCCACATCGAGCAGCAGCGGCGGCGGACCGCCGTTGTCGCGCATGCCGTGGCGAATGACGGGTAGCTGTTCCGGCAGGGAACGTACGATGCTGTTCGCCCGCTCGAGCAGCTCCGTGGGCACGGCAAACTCACCGGTGGTGAACCCGCGCGCGCCGCGCAGCAGGTCGGCGGCGACCGGTTCTGGCCCATCATACGACAGCTGTACCGGCGTCCCGTCCGTCACGCGACGCACGTTGTCGAGCACATGCGGCAGCGCCACCCGCAAATCGCTCAGCAACGGGCTGTCGGCGCGAGCACGTACGAGATCGTCGAGATCCACCGAAATGGAAACGAAACTCTCGTCCCATACCGGCGCGCGTCCACGCACATCGCCACCCGGACCCACCAGATGCGACGTGCCGAAGAAGCGTTTGCCCCCTTCGCTGCCCACGAGATTCACGAAGCTCGTGAACACGCCATGCTCTTCGGCAATGTCGCGAATGAGACGTTCCCACCGCGCGGCGCTGTAGGGCCCGGCAATGCCGTCTTCACGCGGCCACACACCGCGTGCGGGCGCGGCCGACGACACGAACAGCACCTGTGCGCCATCGAGCGCCGCAATGGTACCGCTCAGCGAGTGCCACGCATCTTCGCACACGAGTATCGCCGCGCGCCCCCACGGCGTTTCGAAGGCGCGAATATCGGCGCCGCGCTCCACGAAGCGCTCTTCGTCAAAGAGCCCGTAGGTGGGGAGGAAATTCTTGCGGTGCACATGCCGCAGCTTCGGCGGCCCATCGTCAAGACCGATCGTGATATAGGCCGCGCTGTTGTGCAGCGTCTCGCGCCAGCGCTCGTAAAACCCGATGATCACGTCGAGGGGCACCGGCTCCATCCCCGCCGAGGCGCAGGCGGTGCGGTACGCGTCGTCGAGGTCGTACGACAGCGACCCGGCGGTGCAGGCTACCTCCCGGACGCCCCCCTCGACGAAGTACCCCGACAGGGCCGTCTCCGGAAAATGGACCACCTGGGGGCGCGGCTCGAGCGTGGCGGCCTGGGCACAGAGCCGGCCAATGCGAGCGAGGTTGCCGGCCGTGTCGCCCTTGCGGGGGGCGAACTGGCACAGCGCGAGTGTCAGCGGACGAATGGGATCACCGGGCATCCCCAAAAGATAACGGGTTGATCCCCCGGGGACCGGTGCGCTCCGGCTTGTGTAGAATCCTCCCATGTCCAAGCCGTTCGCTTCGTCGTACTACATGCCCGCCACTTCTCCCGCACGTCTGCCGTCTGCGCTCCCGAAATGGCTGCCGTCTGCCGTCGGTCTCCTCGCGGCCATCCCGGTGCTACCGGCAGATGCACAGGGCTCCCCGTCTCCCACCGGCGAACCCTGGACCATCATCACCCCAGCCCAGGTCAGTCTGGTGCTGGGACGCGATGGCACGGTCATCGGGGAGCTCGGACGCGAGCGGCGGCTCAACGTGCCCCTTCGGACGCTCCCCAAATACGTGGGGCACGCGTTCATCGCCGTGGAAGACAAGCGCTTCTACCAGCACGACGGCGTCGATCTCGTGGGGGTGGCCGGTGCCCTCAAGGACGCCGTCACCAAGGGTACCCTGCGTGGCGCCAGCACCATTACGCAGTTGCTCGTGGGCAACATGCACCCTGATGTCATCGATCGCCGTGACCGATCGGCGGCGCGCAAGTTGCGCGAACAGCAGGCCGCGCGCGAAATGGAGCGACACTACAGCAAGGAGCAAATTCTCGAGGGGTTCCTCAATCAGATCTCCTTCGGGCGTGGTGCCTACGGCATCGAGATGGCGGCGCGGCAATTCTTTGGCAAAGGCGCCGCCGACCTCTCGCTCGCCGAAGCCGCGAGTCTCGCGAGTATGCCCAAGAGCCCGGTGCAGTACGATCCGGGCCGCTATCCCGACCGCAACCGCGCGCGTCGCAACACGGTGCTCGCGCTCATGGCGGAGCAGGGGTACATCACGGCCGCGCAGGCCGCCGCCGCGCAGAAGGAACCGGTGCGCACCATCGCCCGCACGGAGAAGCTGGCCCCGTGGGTCACCGATGTGGTGCGCGTGCAGGCCGAACGTGGCGGCGTACCCGTGATGAACGGCGGGTATCGCATTCAGACGTCGATCGACCCGGCGCTGCAGCGTGCGGCGCAGCAGGCACTCACGAGCGGCATTGCCGACATCGAAACCCGCCCGGGTTTTCGCGGACAGCGGTGCGCTACCGAGCAGGCCAATGCACCGGCGCCCAGCGCGGCCAACGCGCGCACGCCGCGTGTCGACGCCTGTCTTGAAGGCGCAGTGGTCGTCATCGACCCCACCAGCGGGGAGGTGCGCGCGCTCGTCGGTGGGCGTGACTACGCGCGCTCCAGCTTCAATCGCGCCATCGATGGCAACCGTCAGCCGGGCTCGAGCTTCAAGGCGTTCGTGTATGCGCAGGCGTTGTCACAGGGGCTCACCGCCAGTGCCATGGTGGCCGATACCGCGCTGCGCATTCGTCTCGACAACGGCCAGATCTACTCCCCCGACAACGCCGACAACGAATTCCTGGGTGCGCTCACCGTTCGCGAAGCGCTCACACGCTCGCGCAATCCCGTGGCCGTCCAACTCGCGATGTCCGTGGGCATGGATAGCGTGACCGCGCTCGCGCGACGCGCCGGGTTGCGCGCCCCCATTGCGCCCTATCCGTCGAGTGCGCTGGGGGCGAGTGTGGTGCAGCCGCTGGACTTCGTGGCGGCCTATGCGTCGTTCGACAACGGCGGCGTGTCGGTCGATCCACGGTTCATCATCAAGGTCGAAGACCGCGCTGGACGTACGGTCTTTGCGCCGCAGGGCAGCCCCATGCGCCCCGCCATGGACCCGCGCGTCGCGTTCATCATGCGCGACATGCTGCGCGATGTCGTCGAGCGTGGCACGGCCACCGCGTTGCGTCGCATCGTGCCGGCGCGCGTGCCTGTGGCCGGCAAGACCGGCACCACCAACGACAACACCGATGTGTGGTTCGTGGGGATGACGCCGGAGCTCGTGACCGGTGTGTGGCTCGGCTTCGACAAGCCTGCCATGATTGCCCCCGGCGCCGCTGGTGGCACGCTCGCCGCGCCGATTGCCGGACAGATCCTTGCGGCCGCCTACGCGTCGCGTGCGTCCGGCGCGTGGACGCCCCCGCCGGGCGTGGTGTCAGTCGATATCGATCGGGCCACCGGCAAGCCCGCCGACGCGAGTACGCCCGCAGACAGACGCTATGGGGAATGGTTCCTGATGGGCACCGAACCCGGCGCGCTGACCTGGACGATGCATCTCTTTCGCGTGGGACCGATCGGATACTGAGCACGTGCTGGTGTGGTGCCCGAACGCACACCCACGTCGTGGCCGGCGTCCATGACGTGGCGGGTGGTGCAGTGCAGAAGCCGCGCAAAGACGCGCGCGGCGCGAAAGGCCGGTTCGACCGCCAGCAGTAGGACGTCTTAATGATATTGACAGCGCAATATGGAAGGATTAGCCTTGGCATTGTCTTGATAGCCTATAATCAATAACAGCCTGAGGATTCGCATGGTCACCCCCCGATTCCATCGCTCTACCGCCCCCCGTCTTCTGCTGGCCATGTCCAGTGCCGCCGTGCTCGCGGCCTGTGGCGACGACACGCCCACCGAGGCGGCCGCCACCGCACCGTCCACGGAGTTCCGTCGGCTGGTGGTGTCCGACACGGCGCCCTTTGCGCGCGTCTTTGAGGCCGGGACTGGGGTGCGCGTCGATTCCATGGGCGGCCTGCCGTCGAGGATTACGTACCTCTACACCGCCAAGGGGCGCATTGCGTTCGCCCATTTCCAGACGCGCAACCAGGTCTCGTTCATCGATGGCGGCGTCTTCGAGCAGAACGGCCGTGGCGTCCGACAGGCCCCCCGGTTGCTCGGCAGCTTCTCCGATCAGACGCCCATCCACGGCAACTACAATGGCGACATGGTGTCGGTGCACTTCGACGGCAGCGGCAATGTGCGTTTCTGGAGTGAAGCACAGGTGGCGGCGGGCAATACGCAGCCGGTGCTGACCGTTCGCACGGGCAACGCGCATCATGGCGCGGGCATGTCCAACGGCGACGGCGGCTTGGTGTCGGCGTCCATTCAGGATCCCGCCAATCCGGTGCTCCCCAATGGGGTCGTCGTGTACAACCGTCAGGGACAGGAGGTGGGGCGCAACACCTCGTGCCCCGGGCTGCACGGGCTGGCCGGCAACGCGGTGGGCAAGCTATACGGGTGTGCCGACGGGGCCCTCTTCGTGCGCACGAGCGGTACCACGGCCACGTTCCAGAAGTTCGTGCACGGCACCGATCCGCGCTTCGGCGTCGGGACCGTCTGGGCGCGTGAGGGGCAGGACAACTTCCTCGTGCGCATGGCCATCCGCGGCCAGCCGGTCAGCGCCGCCACGCGCGCTATCGGTGTTGCCCAGGTGTCGACGCAGACCATGTTGCCGGTGACCATTCCGGGCGATGAGCTCGATTGGACAGCCGAACTGGATCACACGGGACGCTTCGCGATCATCCTCGGTCGTTTGGGTAACCTGCATGTCGTCAACATGGCCACGCGTCAGGTCACGGGAACACTCAGCGGAGCGGTGCCGCCCATGCCCACCAGTGGCGCGGTCCTCACGCCGTTCTTTGCCTTCGCCGAGGGCGTGGCGTACATGACCAGTCCCACGCAGGGGCGCATTCTCGAAGTCAACATCAGCAGCAGTGGCATCCCGACGCTGGCGCGCACGATGAATGTGGGTGGCACTCCCGAGCGAATCGCGCTGCTCGGTGTGCGTGAGACCCGTTCGCTGCAGCGGTAATCGTGGCGATTCGCCGACGGGCGTGGTGTTGGCTGGTGTGCACGGTGGCCGGGAAGCTTTTCCCGGCCACTCTCGTCGCGCAGACGATTCCTGTGCCCGTGGACTCGCAGCGTGTGGCGCGTGTGCGCGAGGATTCGCTGCGACGAGCCGCCCGCGCACAGACCCTCGGTGTCGTTCGCGTGACCGCCGTGCAGGGAAGTGGCCTTACGCTCGCGCGTCCGGTCACGGTGCTTGAAGGGCGCGCGCTCGATCGGCGGCTCGCACCGTCCATTGCCGCGACGCTCGCGGGGGAGCCAGGCGTAACGGCACGCAGCAATGGGCCGATGGCCACGCAACCCGTTATCCGCGGCTTAAGTGGGGACCGCGTGTTGGTCCTCGAAGACGGACAACGCACGGGCGATATTGCGACCACCGCGCCGGATCATGCGGTCACGATCGATCCGATGACGGCGCGCCGCGTCGAAGTCATCCGCGGGCCCGCTGGACTGCTCTATGGCAGCAACAGTCTGGGTGGCGTGGTCAATGTGGTGCGCGACGATGTGCCTGCCGAACGTGCGCAGCGTCGTCTGAGTGGCGCGGTGAGTGGGCAGGGGGAATCCGTGAATAGCGGCGGTGTCGCGCAGGCCACGCTGCGCGGCGGCGCCGGCGCGCTGGCGTGGCGCATCGGTGGCTCATGGCGCACGGCCGGTGATACGCGGGCGCCCGCGGGCCGGCTCCCCTTTTCGGATCTGCGCGGCTACGACGTCGGCGCCGGCGCATCGCTGGTTGACGTCACCACCGGGTGGGGCGTGTGGCGTATCGGTGCCGCGGTGCGTGACGTGGCCAGCAGCTATGGCGTGCCGGGGAGTTTTGGCGGCGTGGTGTTACCCGGTGCGCACGACGGTGGTGTGTACGTCGATCTGTCACGCCGGGCGGGGCGACTCGATGCGGCGTGGCGGGCGCCAGCGGCGTCGAGTGCTCACACTTGGTGGCCTCGGGTCACGCAAGCCAATCTGTCGGCGCAGATGGTCCGCTTCGAACAATCGGAACTCGAACGCGGTGGCTTTGTGGGTACGCGCTTTGGCCAGCTCATGGCCAATGGCGATGCGCTTGTGCAATACGTGAGACATGCGGGGGTGCCGGTGCGAGGAAGCGCCGGCAGCTGGTTGCAGTGGCGGGATTTTCGCGCCGAAGGAAGCTTCACCGGAACACGTCCCGGGGTGCTGCGCGGCGGCGCGGTCTTCGCCATGGAAGAATGGGAACTCGACGAACTGTTTGGCGGGCGCGCCGTTCGGTTGCAGTGGGGCGCACGCTGGGACGCGACGCGCATTGTCCCGCTGGACAGTACCGAGACGGCGTTGGTGCGCGATGTCCGCACCCGCGCGTTTTCTGCGCCGACCGGCAGCGTTGGGGTATCGGCCGCGGTTGGTGCTGGCATCGTGGTTGGCGCCAGCGTGGCGCGCGCCTTCCGGCCGCCGGCCATCGAGGAGCTGTTCTCAGCAGGGCCGCACCTCGCCACATACGCGTATGAAGTCGGCAACCCGCAGCTGCGCGCCGAACGTGGCAATGGCGTGGATCTGTTCGCGCGACTGACGCGACCGAAATGGAAAGGGGAGGTCGCACTCTTCACGATGACGCTGAACGATTTCATCTACCAACGTCCGCTGGTCGATCGCGAAACCGGGCAGCCGGTGCGCGACCGTCGTTTGCGGCGATACAATGTGTATCAGGCCGATCAGGCGAACGTGCGCATGCACGGCGCAGAAGGTCGTGTGGAATGGCGCGTGGTATCGCGACTGACGTTCGATGCCACCGCGTCGTGGGTGCGCGGCGTGCAGCAGCAGCCCGATGCGGCGCCGACGGCAACGGGCAGTGCGGCGATGTCACCCCCGGCAACGAGCGCGAGCGGGTGGGGGCCGTTGCCGGCCATGCCGCCGCTCCGTACGCGTTGGCAACTCCGCCACGAGGGCGCGCGGTGGAGTGCCACCCTCGCCGCCGACGCGGCGGCGCGACAAGGGCGGGTGCCGCCGGCGCCGAACACCGTGGGGGCCACCACGTGCGCGCTCGATCAGTCGCAGGCGGTGCGTGGAGACAACGCACCGCCGCTGCTGCCTGCCGAGTTCTGTGCCACGCCGGGGTGGGTGTTGGTCAACGCGAGCGTCGCGCGTCGTTGGATGACCGGTACCCGTTTGCATGACGTCACGGTGTCCGTGGACAATCTCTTCAATGCGGACTGGCGTGATCACCTGTGGCGCGCCAAGCAGGTGGCGCCGCAGCCGGGACGGAACTTGCGCGTGCTCTACCGGTGGAGCTGGTGATGCGCCGACACGTTTCGCTTTGTTTCGCGCTGTGTGCGTTCGTCTTGCTCGGCTGTGAACATCCCATTGCCGTGGTGACCCCGCACGCTGAAGTGGCGGATCTCGTGTTCACGGACTCGCTCACTGCCGCCGTCGTGATGCGGACGACCGACAATCGCACGTGGAGCGGCGCCCCGGTGCAGCTGTGTGTCGACGAAGTACGGACGCTGGTTCCGAAGCCCCTCGATTTCCGAGGCGTTCCGGTGGATCTCGTCTCGCGCCGTGATCTCGAAATTCGAGGTGAAAGCGCGGATCCCATCGTGCTGTGGGAGCCGCTGCGTGGTCGCGGTCGACTGACGGCGCTGGCGCCCGGTACGACGCGCGTGCGCTTCCTCGTTTGGCATCTCACCCATGCTGATCTTGTCTCGCCATGGCTGGATGTCGTCGTGCATCCTGCGGCGTCCTGTCCCATCAACAGATCATCCGGAGCTTCGTTATGAGCATCGTGTGCCGCGTTCCCGCATCCCGCGGGCGCACTCGTCCGACGGTTCGCCGCTGGCTCATGCTGTTCGGCGTCACCTGCGTGTCGGCGTGCGGCGGTGGCGGCGACATTGCCGCGCCACCGCCCACGGCGCCCCGCCTGGAAATTGCCAGCATCGTCTTGGAGGATCCGGCCACTGGTGACATCGTGTTCTCTCATGACAACCATTGGCACGGGTTTCCGGTGGTGCGCGTGGGACAGCCGCGAACGCTGCGCGTGCATTTCGTGAAGCAGGGGCGCGCGCCGGATGATCACGACATGCCGCCGCGCAACGAGTGGTTCACGCTGCAGCCGCACCCGGATCACGCCCTCCCCGTGGTGATCGAAGACCCAACCCGGGCGCAATGGTCGGGTGATCGACTCGGCGGTGCGGTCGTGGGGCAGAGTGCCGGCGCCTCCCGCATGAGCTTCCGGGTCCTTCGCAATACAACCACGGTGTGGGAGGCTCCGCCACTGAATCTCGTTGTGCGCTGACTGCCGACGATCTGCCCCGTTCCAACCTGCGGCCCATAACGGTCCGCATTGCGCAGATCCGCAAGACCTACCCGAAGGGGGTCCGCGCGCGGCGAGACATTTCGCTCCCGATTGCCCCGGGGATGTTCGGCATGCTGGGCCCCAACGGGGTGAGCCACCTGCATGATGTCCGCACGCAACGAGTGGGGGGCTATTCCGGCGGCATGAACCAACGGTTGGGTCTTGCCATCGCGCTCGCGGGCAGCCCCACGCTGCTCATTGTCGACGAGCCAACGGCGGGACTCGACCCGGCAGAGCTGTCTGCGCCACTCGGCGCGATGCGGCGGGATTGCGCCGAGACGGCGGACGGCAGGAGCCCAGACGGCAGGGGCGGGGGAAAGCGGCGGTTCCTGCGCGCCTGCGGTCTGTGTGGCTGCTGTCTGCGAGACTCGGCGCGATGCCGCGGAATCACGCCGAGACGGCGGGCGGCAGGAGCCCAGACGGCAGGGGCGGGGGAACTGCGGCGGTTCCTGCGCGCCTGCGGTCTGTGTGGCTGCTGTCTGCGAGACTCGGCGCGATGCGGCGGAATCACGCCGAGACGGCGGACGGCAGGAGCCCAGACGGCAGGGCCGGGGGAACGGCGGCTGTTCCTGCGTTCCTGCAGTCTGTGTGGCTGCCGTCTGCGAGACTCGGCGCGATGCGGCGGATTTGCGCCGAGACGGCGGACGGCAGGAGCCCAGACGGCAGGCGCGGGGGAACGGCGGCTGTTCCTGCGTTCCTGCAGTCTGTGTGGCTGCCATCTGCGAAACTCGGCGCGATGCCGCGGATTCACGCCGAGACGGCGGACGGCAGGAGCCCAGACGGCAGGGACGGGGGAACAGCCGCTCTTCCTGCGCGCCTGCGGTCTGTGTGGCTGCTGTCTGCGAGACTCGGCGCGATGCGGCGGGATTGCGCCGAGACGGCGGACGGCAGGAGCCCAGACGGCAGGGGCGGGGGAACGGCGGATCTCCCTCAGTTCGCGGATTTCCGCTTGTGATATGATCGAAGCGCGCAGAGCATGCGTCGGACTTCAATGAGCTCGTCGATCGCCGCCTGCACGTCACCCGTCTGCGGCGCCAAGCGATGCGCGAGCTCCAAGTGACTCTCGACCTCACTTGTCGAGCCGATCGCATAGCTTAGAAATCGAGCCGTCTGCGCCGACGTCTCCTGACGAGCGCCTTCGGCGATGTTCGCGGGAACTGACGCTGCTGCTCGGCACAATTGATTGCGCAGCCCGGGGGCGACTGCGGGTGAGATACGGCGAGTGATGGCATGTACGCGCACGGCGAGATCAATGGCGCGCTTCCAAACATGCAGGTTGCGAAAGTCATGCATTGCACATGATGTGCTGATGCGACACGAATCGCCCGACCCGATTTACGCACGCATCATCCTTCGAACGCGGGCGGGAGCGCCCTGCGTCCCTGCGGTCTGGGTGGCTGCCGTCTGCGCCACTAGGCGCGATGCGGCGGGATTGCGCCGAGACGGCGGACGGCAGGAGGTCAGACGGCAGGGGCGGGGGAACGGCCGCGGTTCCTGCGCGCCTGCGGTCTGGGTGGCTGCTGTCTGCGAGACTCGGCGTAATGCGGCGGGATTGCGCCGAGACGGCGGACGGCAGGAGGTCAGACGGCAGGGGCGGGGGAAAGCGGCGGTTCCTGCGCGCCTGCGGTCTGTGTGGCTGCTGTCTGCGAGACTCGGCGTAATGCGGCGGGATTGCGCCGAGACGGCGGACGGCAGGAGCCCAGACGGCAGGGGCGGGGGAACAGCCGCGGTTCCTGCGCGCCTGCGGTCTGTGTGGCTGCCGTCTGCGCCACTCGGCGCGATGCGGCGGGATTGCGCCGAGACGGCGGACGGCAGGAGCCCAGACGGCAGGGGCGGGGGAACGGCGGCTGTTCCTGCGTCCCTGCGGTCTGTGTGGCTGCTGTCTGCGAGACTCGGCGCGATGCGGCGGGATTGCGCCGAGACGGCGGACGGCAGGAGCCCAGACGGCAGGGGCGGGGGAAAGCGGCGGTTCCTGCGCGCCTGCGGTCTGTGTGGCTGCTGTCTGCGAGACTCGGCGCGATGCGGCGGGATTGCGCCGAGACGGCGGACGGCAGGAGCCCAGACGGCAGGGGCGGGGGAACGGCGGCTATTTCTGCGCGCCTGCAGTTTGTGTGGCTGCTGTCTGCGCCACTCGGCGCGATGCGGCGGGATTTCGCCGAGACGGCGGACGGCAGGAGCCCAGACCGCCGGAACGCAGGGAGACTCAATGGTACCCATAGGTTTTCCAGAAGGGTTGGTGTGAAAGAATCAATTGGATCTATGCACGTGCGCCTACTACGTTCTCGGCAGAAGGGGAGTAGCACCGCGGGCGGCATAATGTCCGCGCGACCGATTCGTCAACACTGCGCCCGCGAGAGCGCACGGACGGTCGAGGCCACCGCGTCGTGGCCCGGGCGAGACCTTCGCGACCGGTGTGCGTGCCGTACGTCCGTACGGTGTCTGTGGCATATCCGGAAATCGCGAAGGACTCGCACTTCGCACCTCGCAGAGTCGCCCATGACCAATTCTTCGCGCTCGCTTCGCCTCGTGGTCCTCGGCGTGAGCTCACTGCCAATGCTCACGGCCTGCGCCACCATTCGCCAGGACGAAATCGGCGTCAAAACATCGTTCGGTCGCATCTCGAGCGGCCCGCTGCAGCCCGGCGCGCAGTTCGTCATTCCGGGTGTGAACTCCGTGCTCCGCGTCCCGGCGCGCGTCGTCAACCGCGAGGTCCGCCTCGAGATGCCGTCCAAGGAAGGCCTCAACGTCGCGGCCGAGGTCTCCATTCTCTACCGCGCCAAGACGGAAAGCATCCGGCAGATTCTCGAGACGAGCGGCGTCAGCTACGAAGAGGATGTCATCATTCCGGTTTTCCGCTCGTCGGCGGCCGACGTGTCGGCGCGCTACATGGCCAAGGACATGCATTCGGGCACGCGTACCGGCATCGAGCAGGCCATCAAGCAGCAAATGATGGAAACGCTTGCTCCGCGCGGGTTCGTGGTCGAGAACGTGTTGCTCAAGAGCATTCGTCTGCCGGCCGATCTGGCGCGTGCCATCGAAGAGAAGCTCGAGGCGGAACAGCGTTCGGAGCAGATGAAGTTCGTGCTCGATCGCGAGAAGCAGGAAGCGGAGCGTCGCACCATCGAGGCGCAGGGTATCCGTGATTCGTGGGCCATCATTGCACAGGGGCTCACGCCGGCGATCATCAGCTACCAGCAGATCGAAGCGTTTCGTGAGCTCGCGCGCAGCAGTAACGCGAAGGTCATCGTCACCGATGGCAAGTCGCCGATGATGCTGACGAACGACACCTCGGTGGACATGCGCATGAATCCGGGCACGCCCTCGGTCGAACCCACGACGCAGAACGCGC
>JAAVWC010000003.1 GCA_023910675.1 Gemmatimonas sp. | reverse complement strand
CGGCGAGCCGGCCGCGTGCCGCGGCGCTGAGAGTTTCTTGGTGTTGTCGCCCGCCAGCAGATGCAGCTCGTACAAGCCCAGCAAACAGGCCTGCGCCACATTGAGCGAAAAGTGCTCGGTGGTGGGAATGGTGCAGATGGCGTGGGAGCGGTCAAGCGCCTCGTTGGGGAGCCCGTGATCTTCGCGGCCGAACATGATGGCCACCTTTCCGGCTTGCGCATGCGCGAGCAGATCGACGGCGGCCGAACGGGGCGTATGCCGGGCCCAGCGTGCCGCCTGACGGCGTCCCGAGTAGCCAACGACGTAGACACAATCGGCGAGTGCCGCGTCGATGGTGTCGAAATGCCGGATTTTTTCCACGATGTCGCGCGTGTCGTGCGCGACCTGCTCGATCCGGTTGGGATCGTACACGCAGGGGCGGATGAGGCGCAGGTCGGAGGCTCCCATGTTCTTCATCGAACGGACAACGCCGCCGATGTTGATGGAGTCCTGCGATTCGTACAGTACGACAGCGACGTTCTTGAGGATCGACTCGGGCATGGCGGATTATAGCGATTCCCCGCCCCACGTGCGTGGGGCCTTAGTCGGGGAGGCGGAGTGCGAGTGCCGTTCGCGGCGTGTGTCGATCACCACGCAAGTAACCAAAGCCACCCCCGCCGCTGAGCACCAGTTGCCCCCGCCGACGCTTCCCGCTCGGGAGGACGCTCGTTGATGATCAGGTCGAATACCAGAGGTCCGGTGGGAAGTGCAGCGCGCGGCCACCGCAGCGTCATGCTCCAGCCGTTTGCGTGCCCGTCCGACGAGAGCGCCGGGACAGGGCCTTCGGGCACCAGCGACGTCCCGCGGCCGCGGCCACCGGAAATCGGCACGGCCAACACCGCTGCCCGCCATACCCCGAGGTCGTCTCCTTGCGCACCGATGTAACACTGCACGCCGTCGGCATTGATATCGGCGCGCTCGTTGTCGAGCGGGTTGTCTGGCATGCGGTCCGGATTATCGTGACCATCAACCGTGGAGCGATGGCCGGTGAGCACCTCCAGATGCACGAGCAGTTCGTTCGCGGTGGCACACAACGAAAGCTGCGCCTGCGGGGTGTTGTCCCCATTCCACGCGTCCTCGGTTTGCACGTAGTGCTCGGCCCCGAGTGTGAGTTGCAGTCCTTGCGCGTGGAGCGGCTGCGCTGCGTCATGCTCGGGAACGTGCAGTGGCATGCGCGTGCGGACCGGCGTGCTTCTGGCCGCGACTTCGGGCGCGCTCTCGACCTGACTCGAGAGCACACCCTCCAAGTCGATGCTGCTGCGCGAATGTCGCGCGAGCAGCGCAATATGCCAACCGTGTGGAGCCGGTTCATGCGACGCCGTCGTGCCATCGCTGGTGGTGACGCTCGCCACCGGGGTGCCGGCGGCGTTGACGGTCACCTGCGTCGCGGGCTGCTGCGAGCCCGTGGCCTGCGTCCAGCTCCAGACGCCGACAATCCGTCCGGATGTCCCATGCACATCCACCATTATGCGGTTGCTTCGCTCGCATCCCGGCGCACCGGGGGCGACGGCCCGCCACCACCGTGCGTCGGTACCCGCGGTGTAGGTGGCGTACATGGCGTAGCGGCCCCCGGCGGAGTGCGGGGCACCGGACGCATGGGAACCACTTGGCGCGGCGGTAACCGTTACGACCTGCGGAGGCTCGATCATCTCTTCCGTCTGGTCGAGAAACTCGAAACCGTCTTCGAGGGCGCCCGCACTGCGTATCGTGGCGGGGCGCCAGTTCGAGGCGTGTTCTACCCTTCCGGTCGCGACGGGGAGCGTGAGTGTGACCGCTTCGTCGGCGTGCCATTCCAGAAGATCGACGAGATACCCGTCGCACACCACCACCGACCGTGTCGCGCGCACGCCAGGGGCGATCTCCGCCTTCTTGCTGATCCAACCGGCACCACCGCGGTCTTCGAAGGCCAGCAACTCAGCTTCGCCAGTCGATTGAGACGCCCCGTTCACCAGTGGTGCATGATGCGCGAGGGTGCTCCGGTACCAGTGCAACGTACGTTCGACGTAGCTGCCGGTACCCGGATCATCGAGCCAGCGCTGGGCGGCGGTTTGCAACGTGAGTGACAACCGGTCGGGGTGTCCATGACCACCGCCCGACACACCGCCTTCGAGGGCGACATACACGCGGGATGAATCCCGACGGATGATCGCGAGGCCCTGCCTCGGCTGAACGAGGCTCTGCGGCTGCCACGACTCAGCGGGCACCGGCTGCGCGCCTGCCATGAGCAACGCGCGCCACGAGCAGTCTGCGCGCGAGAGCGCGACGGCCGGCGTGTTGCGCTCGGCATCCGCGGTGGAGCGAGCGCGCCCCGTGTCGCCCTGTGGGGCACGGCCGTCGTAGAGTCGAGACAGCATCGCGGCCAAGCGTCGAATCGCCGCTTTCGGCGTAGCCAAGCTCACACCACTCTGCCCATCGCCACTTGCCGAATGGACACCGCGTACTGCGAGTCGCGGCGCGACGGTAGTGTTTCGTCAGGGGAGGAGTGCAGCGAACGGTGTGACGAACCCGGCGGTGTATTTCGCCTGCAGCGCGGACGGGAGTTCGCCCCCGTGCGTGCGCATGAACTGTACGCCGTACCATAAGCCGCGATGCGCAAACTGGTGATAGTTCTCTCCCTCGAACCAGGTGCCGTCGTCGAGGAGTCCCTCACGCATGATACCCAGCAAACCACGGTCGCTCTCGGCACGCTGGCGAGCCTGCGGCGCCTTGTCCAGCACCGACAGTGCCGACAGTACGGCTACTTCATTCCACACCTGTCGGTTGGAACGTCCTTCGTGATAGCTGTCGATCAGCGTGCTGCTGGGCGCGATCAGCCGATCGCGGACGACGCCCCCACAGCGATGTTCTCCCGCCGCTTCGAGCAGCGTGAGCGCGTGACAGATGTTGATGAGCCAGATGGACTCGAGATAGGTGCTGAAGAACGGCCGAGTGGGCCCCAGGACGTTGTCGCGATTCGGCCAGCTTTCGTAGCGCTCAGCGAACTCACGTAGCGTCCGCGCCGCAAGATCGCGATGGCTCTCGTCACCGCGCAGGAGAAAGAGCGCCGCGGCGTGAACGGCACGTTCGGCGGAAAAGAGCTGCGCGCCCATGACCCACCAGTCGTGATGTTCACGGTCGGTGTAGTCGGTAGCGCATCGGCCGCAGCGATGTGCGTGCGGCGACGACGGATCAAAGTCGAGGGGAATACCGTGGACGGGGCACCTGCCGCCCACACGCGTCAGCTTGGCCTTGCCCACCGGAATCGGCAGCCCGGTGCTACGCCACGGTGCCAACTCGCGGGCGAGTCCATCGGCAATCGCCCCGAGTGACGTGTCCTTCGCGGTGTCGGCGCGACGGGTGTTCGGATCAAATGGCAGCAGCACGGTCAGGGGTCCTGTCGGCGCGTCCAGCGCGCCACGGAAACGAGTTCACCACGAAGGTCCATCTCGACGTGTTCGAGCTGCACCGATCGCCCCTGCACGCCGCGCGCATGGTACAACCACGCCACGGGCATGTCGCGCAGCAGCACGGTGTCGACGCGTGCCCAGGCACGCGGGGCATCGCTCGGCGACGCCGTACGCGCCGCCATGAGTGCGCTGTCGAGTGCCGCCGTGTGGAACCCGCTATAGTCGAGCGCCCCGCCGCGCTGCTGCGAATCGAACAGCGAGGAGAGATGCCCGAGGGCGAGGTCACCCGGAATTCCGGTGAGCACGAGATCAAACTGTTTGTCCGGATTGCGGATGGTGGCAAGGAAGGAAGCGAGCTCCATGACACGGATATTCAGCCCGACGCCAAGCGCCGCGAGATCGGCCTGCACCAATTGCTCGACCGCCATGTCACCGCTACCGACGGTGAGTAGCGTCAACTGCAGCGGGCGTCCGTTTCTTTCTCCGGCGTGTTTCTCCCGGGGAGCGAATCCATCCCGCTTGCGTGAGCAAGGCGTCAGCGTGCCGAGCGTCGTCGCCGGTGTTCGCGGCGTGACTGGTGGGCGAAACAGGGAGGCCGGGGGGTACCGCATGCGTGGCAGGTGTCGCGAAGCCGGCGACGGCCGCCGAGACCAATCGATCGCGTTGAATGGCCAGTGAGAGCGCGCGACGCACGCGCACGTCGTCGAACGGTGAGCGCGTGGTGTTGAACGCGAGCACGGTGGAGAAAAGTACCGGCGGAGACATGAGCCGCAGCGTGCGGTCCTTTTCCACCAGGCGCGCCATGGTGGGCGACACACCGGCCAAATCGAGCTCGCCGCTGACGAGCCCGGCGAACTTGGTGGCCGATTCATCGACGACGGCAACGACGAGGGTGCGCAAGGCTGGCGGCCCTCCCATGGCCAATCGGGAAGCGCTCATTGCGCACGAAGCGCCATTGGCGGCCCGCGCGACGTGAGGCAAAGCGAAATGGTCCGTTCCCCACCGGATTGGTGGCAAAGGCATGCCCTCGCCATTCGGCGCGTGGCACCGAGCCGAGCAGATGCTTGGGGACGATGGGCAGCTCGGCCAAGATGAACGGCAGTGATGGCAGTGGCGCGCGGAAGTGCAGCCGGATGACGGAACGCGACAGCACCTCCGCGCGCTCGATGACGGCGACATCGCTTCGCCGCGGAGAGCCGAGGAGCGAATCGCCGGCGGCGGTCAGTGTGAACGCCACATCGGTGGCCGTGGTGGGCACACCGTCGTGCCAGGTGAGCGTCGAGTCGAGGATGAAGGTGACCGCCCGGTGATCGTCATCCCACCGCCACTGTGAGGCGAAGTACGGAACCGGCTGAAGCGCGCTGTCCAGGCGGACGAGTGTCACGAAGAGCGCGTGTCGCTGCACCTGTCGAGAGAGCGGATGCACTGTGACGAGCGGATTGCCCGACTCGAGATCGGTGCCGGAAGCAATGACCGCCGTGCCGGGTTCACGAGGCGCGGCACGGCAGCTCCAGAGCCCGAACGTGGCAGCGGCCAGTGTCAGCAGCCTCGCGGGGAGACGCCGGAATGACGTCGCACGGGTTGACGTGCGGAATTCGGGAGGCATCATCCTGCCGTGCACCGTCTTCCGCTGCGCGTCCTCGATGCGCTTGTCCTGCTCTGGCTCGTCACCACGCTCACCTTTGCGCTGCTCCATCTGGCGCCGGGTGATCCGGCGACGCTGCTGATAGCCCCGACCGCCACTGCCGAGGAGGCAGCGCGAGTGCGGGCGACGCTTGGGCTCGACGCGCCGCTCCTGGTGCAATATGCGCGATGGCTGGGCGGTGTGCTGACCGGTGATCTGGGCACGAGTCTCATTCGCGCGCTCCCGGTACGCACGGTGATCGCCGAGGCGCTCCCGGTCTCGCTGTTTCTGGGCGGCGTTTCGATGCTGATCAGTTTCGTGGCGGGCACGCTGCTGGGGCTCGTGCAGGCACTTCGCGCGGCGCCTCGTCTGGACCGTGCGCTCTCGCTGGTGAGCGTGGCGCTCTTTGCGGCACCGAGCTTCTGGTTGGCGTTGGCGCTGGTGGCGTTGTTCACGAGCGGTGTGGCTCTGCTGGGATTGCCCGAGTATCTGCGACTGCCGGCCTTTGGCATGCAGTCACCCGCCAGCGCTGGCGACGCGGCGTGGAGTGATCGCTGGCGACATGCGGTGCTTCCGCTCCTGGTGTTGAGTGTGCCCGGCGTGGCGGGCGTGGCCCGCTATGCGCGGCAATCGATTCGCGACGCGAGTGGCGCGCCGTTCGTGACGAGTGCGTATGCGCGCGGCCTTTCTCGGAGCCGTGTGGAGTGGCGCTATGTGCTGCGCTTGTCGCTCACGCCGCTGGTGGTGCTTTTCGGGCTGACACTGCCGGGGGTCATCGCGGGCTCCGTGTTCGTAGAGCAAGTGTTTGCGTGGCCAGGACTGGGGCGCGCGATGATGAGCGCCATCGGCGCGCGTGACTACCCGGTCGTGCTTGGGCTGACTCTCGTGTACGCGGCCAGCGTCATCGCGGCCAACCTGTTGGCGGATTGGTGCTTGTGGCTGCTCGATCCACGGCGGCGCCAGTGACGTCATCGATGGGAAACACGAACCGCCGTGCGCGCCATCGTCTCGTCACGAGCGTGCCGTTCGTGCTGTTGGCGGGCATGACGCTGGCCGCGCTCATCGTGCCGTCGTTGGCGAGCGACGGCGCACGCGACATCGGGGACGTGCTGGCGACGCGACTCACGCCACCGTTTGCCAGCGACCGGCTTGGCCATTGGCATCTGCTGGGGACCGATGCCTTTGGCCGAGATCTCATGGTGCGCCTGTGGGTGGGCGCGCGCGTCTCGCTCTTCGTCGGTGTGGCGGGGTCGGTGTTGTCCGGCGCGGCCGGTATCGCGTTGGGCGCGGTGGCCGGGTGGCGCGGCGGTGTGTGGGACCGCGTGATCACGGCGCTCGGTGATGCGTTACTGGCCGTGCCGCGACTCGTGCTGCTGTTGGTCATTGCCGCGCTCTGGGGACCGGGGCTTGGCGTGGTAATCGTGGTGCTCGGCCTGACCGGATGGATGTCCGTAATGCGACTCGTGCGCGCGGAGGTACAGTCGGTGCGCCTACTCCCCTTCGTGGAGGGGGCATCGGCGCTCGGCGTTCCACCGCGTCGAGTCGTGTGGCGTCATGTGCTGCCGAACGCACTCGGGAGTGCGCTCGTCGCAACCACCCTGGGCGTAGGTAACGCCATCGTTCTCGAGAGTGGTCTGTCGTTCCTGGGGCTTGGTGTGCAGCCGCCGACGGCGAGTTGGGGGAACATGATTTCCGGTGGGCGCGAATGGCTGCTGGTGGCGCCGTGGATTGCGCTCGTGCCAGGGATCGCGCTGATCGGCACGGTGGTGTGCGCGACGTTACTGGGGGAACGCCTCGCGGAACACCATGCCGCGCGGCGCGCACGCCCCGCTACCGAACCGCCGACGGCTCCGCCCGACGCACGCGCAGCGTAACGATGGCGCGCGGCGGCGCCTCGAAGGTGAGTGCATCCTCGTGCGTCACCGGCGGCGCAATGGGCGTTTCGTCGAGCCGGCACGAGGTGAACTTCCACGGCCCGGAGAACGGCATGCGCAGGGCGCCCCACGCGGCGCGTGTCGTGAGGTTCACGAGCCGCACAACGATGGCCTCCTCGTCATGCGCAGACAGCGTAACGGCCGAGAGTTCGAACGCTTCGCCGACGACCTCGGGGCCACCCCATGCGCCGCCCTGCGCGGCGTCGCGCCAGCTCTCGCCGACCAACGGCAACAGCACATCGTCATACACGTCCCGCACGCGAGAAAGCAGGTCGTCGCTCATGGGGCCGTGCAGGTACAATGCCGTGCGTGCGCTGAACGCACCCAGGCACTGCGCGCCGGGCGTGGGAACCGGCCATCCCGCATGCCCCGGCCGCTCGTTCACGGTATTCCGCGAGAGTTCGCCGGTACCGCGCAGTAGCGTAAGCGCCAGACGATGATCGTGAACGTGCGCGTCGGCGAGCCCGTCGGCAATCATGGTGGCCCCGAACATCGCGTTGGTGTGCATCACCCAGCGATGCATGGGCATGCCGTGCGGTACGGCCTCGGCGCTGTGTGCCGGTGCGGTAATGACGTCACGACGCACGGGACCGAACGCGGCATCAGCCCACACGTTTCCGTGCGGGATGTGGCGGTGCTGGACATCGGTGTGCCACACCAGCTGCAGCCGGTGATTGGTGCGATGCGAATGTCCGTGAACGTGACAGACGATTGCCGGCGACATGGCATCGACAACGAGGTCGGTGCGTACCACGATGGTGCCGTCATCACCGGCGCGCCGCGCACGCGACGCGGTACGCCACCAGAGCCGGATGACGGCACGCAGCGGACCGCGTGACATGAGTCGTGCGTGCGTACAACGGAGTTGTTCGACGGCTCCGCGCGGAGCGGGCGTATAGGTGTCTCCCTCGTCGCGCTGAACTTCGAGCGACAGCAACGACGAAAGCTCGCGGTCGTCCACGCGAAGCTTCAACGACGGAGCACTCTCCCGTGCGGCGTCGCTGGCGTGTTGCCATGTGAGCTGGAGTCGTCCGTTATCGATGACCGTGGATTGCGCTTGCTGCCGCACGGTAACCGCAGCGGCGGGGGCGCTCTGCTGCCTCCACTGTTCGTGACTCCAGAGCTGCACGCCAAGTGCGGGCACCGGAGGGACCCAGAGCAGGCAGCGGTGTTCGGCGACGAGATCGTTGTCGGGATAGTGCTGCGGTGATTCGCGCCGATCGAAACGCGTCTTGGTGGACAGCGGCTGTGCCTGCACGGCGCCGGTCTCGAGCGTCGACGAGGGTGCGCGCAGGGGCGCCGCATGCCCACTTCCCGGACCCACGGCGACATCACCGAGCGTGTCGATCAAGTGCACGGTGGCCACACCGCCGCGTGCGCGCGCGGCGCGGTTGCGCAGCAGGAGTCGACGCCAGTCGAATTGCGGTGCGCCGCGCGGCGACGGGGCACGCGCTGCCACCGCGTTGTAGCCAATGACGTGCTCCAGCGCGGCGGCACGCAGTCCCTTTCCCTGCTCTGCCACAAGCTCCTGCTGGAGGTCCATACTGCGTGCGACACCGTCGGTGGAGCAGCCGCAGAGCGTATCGTGGGGATGTGTGGCGAGGAGATCCTCCCACGCACGATGCAACAAGGCTGGCAGGTGCGACACGCCGATACGGGCGTCGTCGGAGTCACGCGCCTCCGACGCGTACAGACGCGTGAGGGCGATCCACGGCTCGACGTCACGCAGCAAGCCGCGTTCGAGGAGCGCGTTGCGGCGCTTTTGCGGCGCTCGCGTGGCGAGGGTCCCGCCCAACGTCCAGGTGTATCCGTAGGAGTCGCGGAGCTCACCGCGGACAACGGGGACGTCGGCCTGTGTGAGCCACGCGTTTACGAACGCGCTCGCCCATGCGGACAGCGTACTGTGGGTGATCGTGGCGGTCGATCCGGCAGCAATCTGTAGCGCCGCAAGCGCCTGAGGCAGCGCACGCTGGCGCGCATGATGGTCGGCACCATTGAGCAGCAGTGCGACTCCGGCGGGGGCAGCCTCGGAGAGGAGCGGTGCCAGCTGGTGCCACCGGGCCCGCGCGGCGTGGGTGTCGGTAGGCAAGGCGCTCCCGAATTCGTACCCGTCGTGAGGGAGGTGACAGATGGCCACGGCGGTGCCGTCTGGCGACTGCCAGCGCAGCACGCGCGCGGGCGGATGCTGCGTGCCCCCCAGACCGCGCCACACGATGGCCACGGGCAAGCCGAAGCCGGCCGCGATGGCAGGCATGGCCGCCGGGTGCCCAAAACTGTCGGGACAATACGCGACGGCCGGGGCCGCGGCCCCGAAGTAGCGCAGCACGCGGGCGCCTGCCTCGAGATTCCGCACGATGGCCTCACCCGACGGAATGAGGTTGTCGGCCAGGACAAACCACGGGCCGGCCTCCAGCGCTCCGCTGGCCAACGCCCGACGAAGCGCCCCCTCCCGCTCCGGACGCACGGCCAGGTAATCGCGCAGCGTGATGGCTTGCCCGTCGAGGAGGAACGGCCCCTGCGGATAGTCGAGCAGAGTGTCGATGAGGGCGACCAGCCGCTGCCGGAAGCGCGGCGCGACGTGGTACCACTCCCGGTCCCAGTGGGTATGCGGGACCACGAACACCCGTAGCGGGGCGTTGTTGACGGTCTCAGGTTCCGGCGGCTCGGCGCGAACGGTCACGCGGCGGAAAGTCGCCCGCGGTTGACCCCAACGGCAAGCCCATTGAGCTTTGGGGAGGTGCTGCGCGCCCCTTCGGCTTTGCGTGGCTTTACGATTTCAGGGCGACCGTTTGGAATTCCTCACTCAGCTGTTCGATCAGCTCCGCGACCTCGAAGGCCTCGTGAAGTGGGCCGGGTACATTGGCCTCACCCTCATCATTTTTGCCGAAACCGGGCTGTTGGTTGGTTTCTTCCTGCCGGGCGACTCGCTGCTGGTCACTGCGGGACTGCTGGCGGCCGATCCGGCCTTCGGACTCAATGTGTGGTTGCTGGGCTGTATTCTGACCGTGGCGGCCATTGTAGGCGACACCGTGGGCTACGGTGTAGGCAAGACCACCGGGCCGCGTATTTTTACCCGGGAAGACTCGCTGCTATTCCACAAGGATCATTTGTTGCGTGCGCAAGCGTTCTACGAGAAGCACGGCGGCAGGACGATCATCATTGCCCGCTTCATGCCGATCGTGAGAACGTTTGCGCCGGTGGTGGCGGGTGTCGGGCGCATGGAGTACCGCGCGTTCCTGTCGTACAACGTGATTGGCGGCGTGCTCTGGATCTGGAGCATGCTTTTGACCGGATGGGTGCTCGCCCGCACGGTGCCAGGGGTGGCCAAGCACGTCGAAAAGATCATTCTGCTCGTGGTGTTTCTGTCGGTCCTGCCGGGCATCATTGCCTGGCTGCGCGAACGGCGGAACAAGGCCGCGTCGGCCTGAGTTCCGACTTCCTTCTCACACTTCTGGAGACCATTGTCATGGCCCATACCTTACCTGCTCTGCCGTACGCGCTCGAAGCGCTCGAGCCGCACATCGATGCGCAGACCATGAACATCCATCATGGCAAGCATCATCAGGCGTACGTGACGAATCTCAACGCGGCCATCGAAAAGGCCCCGGAGCTTGCGTCGTGGTCGCTCGACGAACTGTGCAGCAGGATCAACGACGTTCCGGAAGCGGTGCGTACGGCGGTGCGCAACAACGGCGGCGGGCACTGGAACCACTCGCTGTTCTGGCAGCTGATGGCGCCGAACGCCGGCGGTGAACCGACTGGCGCGCTGGCCGATGCCATTACGAAGGCCTTCGGTTCCTTTGCGACGTTCAAGGAGCAGTTCCAGGCCGCCGGCATGGGTCGCTTCGGCTCTGGCTGGGCGTGGCTGGTCTCGACCAACGGCGCGCTGTCGATCGTGAGCACGCCCAATCAGGACAACCCGCTCATGGAAGGCAAGCACGCCATCCTCGGCGTGGATGTGTGGGAGCACGCCTACTACCTCAAGTATCAGAACCGTCGCGCCGATTACCTCGGGGCCTTCTGGAACGTGGTGAACTGGGCGGAAGTGGCGAAGCGGTATCAGGGCTGAGCATCGGCGGTCGCTACTCTGAGTGCAAAACACGAACCCACGACTCGGAACTGATCAGTTCCGGGTCGTGGGTTCGTGTTTGGGGTGGTGCGTTTGTCCGTCCGTAGTGCCGCTACGATCAGGCGGTGGCTTCGCTCGGGCGCCGCGCCGACAGAATCAGCGTAATCGCCGTATACGCCACCACGACCGCGACCAGCCAGCGCAGCGCGGTCAGCGGCAGCGACTTCACGATGAGCGCCGCAATGAGTACCGCCGGAAGCCCGCCAATGATGTTGCCGACGACGGCACGCGGATCGACCTTGCCCAGCCGGATGAAGCGGTCACTGGCAAAGGGCATGAGGAACGCGCACGAACCCATCATGATGGGGAAACCGGCCGCGGGGGTCATGCCGAGCATGCTCACCAGCAATAGACACGGGCCATACAGGCCGATGCCGATGGTCATGAGAATACCGAGTACGAAATTGCCGAACAGCGCGACACCGAGCTTTACCCCGGTGAGCCCAATCGCCTCGCCGCCGCCTGGAATTTTGCCGGCGGCCTGAGCGACCGTAAGTACGGCGGCAGCGGCGAGGCAGAGTCCCATGCCCAACTGAATGCGCTGCGTGGGCCATTTGGCGACGAGACCGGCGCCCACCCACGATCCGACCACGGCGGCGACGATCATTCCGACGAGCGTGACGGAGTCTACTTCGACGACCTGCGTGTAGATGAACGCCTGCGCGAGCGTCGACATGGTGTGCCCGGCGTTGAGCGTGCCGGGAATGAGCGAGTCCTTCACCCACTTGGTGGCGCGGTAGATCGTCGTGCTGGTCGCGAACGAGCCGATACCGAGCGTATCGAAGAAATCGGTGACCGTGCCGTGGAGGATCAAGCCGACGGTTGGCTTGACGGAGCCAAGCTTGGGGAGGCCGCGGACAAGGGAAACCACGTGATACACGGCCACGAGACCGAGGCCGATGAGCAGCAGAAGCTTGGCGTCGAATTGCATCGGGTGCGGCGGGAGGGCGGGAGGAACTGCGTATGGACCTACAACGTATCGCCCCGCCCCGCCGTTGTCCCGCCCGGCGCGTTACCGGCTCACGTCAACGCCGCCGGAACCAACGACAGCAGCACCACCAGCGCCCACGCCACCACCGACACAAGCCACCCGGAACTGCGCGAGGTCTTGGTCACGACGCTGACGCCGATGGCCGTGATGACGATCGTCCACACGGCAAAAACGTCGATGCTCGCCAACAATCCCAGAATGGCGGGCGAGGTCGTCGCGGGATCGGCGAAGCGCGCGGGGCCGAGCGACGCCGAGAAGAGCGACGTCACGTTGGAGGTGTCGAGCACCGCCCCCTGGACTGCGGTAGACAGGAAGCTCAAGACACGCGGCACACTCGCCAACGTGGCGATGAACACGGCGCGGCCCAGCGTCAGCGGGACGCGAAGGATCTTGGCCCCGCCCCAATTGGCCAGCCCACCCAGCAGTCCGGAGAGAACCGGGGTCAAGGCCGCTAACCCGAGGAAGACGTACCCGGCTGCGGTGCGCCCTGCCGCCACCGCTTCGGCGGGCATGGGCTTCTGCGTCTGCTTGGCCATCTGGATGACCTGCATGTCGTAATTCGCGTCGACATACGGCTGCAACAATCCTTTGGTCGCGACGATGATGACCGCGAGGATCGCGGTGAGCACCAGCAGATACATCCCAACGCCGCGCGCACGCGACCGGTCAAAGACCGTCGCCGGCGCCCACAGCACCTCGAGGCAATCTTCCCAGACGCTTCCCTGCTGCGCTGGTGCGGCGGCGGCTTCGCTCATCGTGCGGCTTCCCCTTCGAGATAGGTGTAGCCCTCGAGGCCGGCGACGTAGTCGGCGATGAAGGCATTCATTTCGTCACGGGACAGTCCCTTCGACGAATTCACCTTGCGGCGGAAGGTGGCGAGCAGCTGCGATGCGCCGAACTGGACATAGTTCAGCACTTCAGTGACCGTGTCGCCCTCGACCATGTCGGTGATGTCGTAGGCCCCGTGCTCGTTCATACGGACGTGCACGGCGTTGGTGTCACCGAACAGGTTGTGCAGATCACCCAGAATTTCCTGGTACGCCCCCGTCAGGAAAATGCCGAGAATGTAGTCTTCGCCATCGCGGAACTCGTGCAGCTCGAGGCTGGGGCGACCGTTCTTGTCGCCCACGAACCGATCGATCTTGCCGTCGGAATCGCAGGTCACGTCTTGCAGGGTGCCGCGACGAACCGGCTCGTCCTGCAAGCGGTGAATGGGCATGATCGGGAAGAGCTGATCGATGGCCCAGCTGTCGGGAAGCGACTGGAAGAGCGAGAAGTTGCAGAAGTAGCGGTCGACGAGCGACGACTCGAGTTCCGGCAGAATGTCTTCGTACGTATCCGAATCGGCCTTGGCGATGCGATACACCGCATTGATGGTGGCCAACCACAGCACTTCGGCCTTGGCCAGCCCGCGGAGGTTGAGCACGCCAGAATTGAAGTACTGGCGCGCGCGCTCCTTGTCGAAGGACGCGTCGTGGAACACTTCCAACACCTTGCGCATCTTGGGCTCACGCTCGGTGAGTGTGCGCCAATCTTCGTACATCTCGTGCAACAGTGAGTGGTCGTCGTCGGTGAGCTGCGGCACGGGCTGCTCGGCCTGCGACTCGACGTCGATGACCTTGATGAGCAGCAGCGCATGGTGCGCCGTGAGGGCGCGCCCCGACTCACTGATCACATGCGGCATGGGCAACTCGGCTTCGCGGCACGCTTCTCCGATGGTGTAGATCACATCGTTGGCGTACTCCTGCAGCGTGTAGTTGACGCTGGCATTGTTCGTGGAGTTGGTGCCGTCGTAGTCGATACCGAGGCCACCGCCCACATCGACGTGTGAGATGTCGACGCCCAGCGCGCGCAGTTCGAGGTAGAAGCGCGCGACTTCCTGCAGCCCGGACTTGATGAAGCGGATGTCCGTGATCTGGCTGCCAAGGTGAAAGTGGATGAGCTTGAGCGTATCGAGCTTTCCCGCCTGCTCCAGCCGGTCGATGAGCTTGATGAGTTCGGCCGAGCTGAGGCCGAACTTGCTCTTTTCGCCACCACTCTGGGCCCAGCGGCCGGCGCCTTCGCTGGCCAGCTTCACGCGCACGCCGCAGGTGGGCTTCACGCCAAGCTCTTCCGCCACTTCGAGCAGCACTTCAAGCTCACTCACCTGCTCGAGCACGATGAACACCTTGTGCCCGAGCTTCTGCCCCATGAGCGCGAGGCGCATGAACTCGTGGTCCTTGTACCCGTTGCACACGATGAGATGCTCGGTGCTTTCGGAAAGACCAAGCACCGCCTGCAACTCCGGCTTGGAGCCGCATTCGAGGCCGACGCCGTGCGTCTTGCCGAACTGCACGATTTCTTCGACGACGTGCCGCTGCTGATTCACCTTGATCGGATACACGGTCGTGTAGCCGCCGGTGTATTCGAATTCTTTGATCGCGTTGGCGAAGCGCTCTGAGAGCGTTTCGATGCGCGAGCGCAGAATATCGGAGAAGCGCAGCAGGACGGGCAACTGAATGCCTTGCCCCTCGAGATCCGCCGCGAGGTCGCGCAGATCGAGCTGCAGATGCGGACGTTCGGGATCGGGGCGCACGACGACGTGGCCCCGCTCGTTGACGTCGAAATAACCGGCGCCCCACCCTTCTACGTTGTAGAGGGCGCGGGCGGCATCGATGGACCACGGCTCGGCGGTGGCCGGCAGGGCGACGGGCTGGATACGAGTTGCCATAGGGGCGGAAAGCTAGACGGTTCGCGGCCATGGAGGGAGCCATGACCCCGAACCGTCAGGTTAGTGACAAAACGGCAGCCGTCGTGAAACGGTGCCCGCGTGCTCAGTTGTCGCCGTCGAGCAGCCCGCCGAGGCCGCCCAGCACCGACCCTTCCCCCTTGCGCTGCCCGCCGAGCTTGGGGGAGGCGGAGACGATACGGTCCGCCAGGCGCGAGAAGGGCAGCGTCTGCAGAATGACACGTCCCGGGCCCGTCATCTGGACGAAGAACAACCCTTCGCCACCGAACAGCGCTGTCTTAACGCCAGGAACGCGCTGGATGTCGTAGTCGACCGACGGTTGGAAGGCCACCAGACAGCCGGTGTCGACGCGCAGCTTCTCGCCGGGCGCGAGATCGATGGCGTGCAGCGTTCCCGACGCGTGCAGAAAGGCGAGGCCGTCCCCCTGCAGTTTCTGCAGGATGAAGCCTTCACCGCCGAAGAACCCGGCGCCGATGCGGCGCGTGAACGCGACCGAGATATCGATGCCGCGCGCCGCGCAGAGAAAGCTGTCTTTCTGCGCCATGACGGTGCCGCCCCAATCGCGAAGATTGAGCGGCACGATCTTGCCTGGGGACGGCGCCGCGAAGCCCACGTCGGCCCGGCGTGCTCCGTTGTTTCCGAAGAGCGTGACGAAGAACGAGTCGCCGGCGAGCACACGTTTTCCCGCCCCGACCAGCTTGTCGAAGAGCGACCCGCTGGACGCATTCGGGTCGAGTGTGGTCGCCATGGTGATGCCTTCCCGCATGAACATCATCGCGCCGGCCTCGGCGAACACCGATTCGCCCGGGTCGAGCGTGATGATCACCGCCTGCAGGTCATCACCAATGATCTGATAGTCGATCTCGTCCGCCGCCATCACTTGCCTCCGGAATTTCCCGCGGGCGTTGTCGCACGCGCAGGCTGAGGGGTCATCTTCACCTGATCCCGGCCCTTTTCGAGGAACGGGATGCCACGAACCATCCAAGACGGTGCTTCGGCCCCAAGAAGTTTCACCGCGAAGAAATCCTGCATCTTGCGGTCGATGTCCTTCTGGTTGGCGCGCTTGGTGGGATTATGCTCGTCGCCATTGTAGACGACCATGTACGCTTCCTTCTGCAGGCGCCGCATGGCGACGTAGAACTCGATCCCCTGGTACCAGGGGACGGCACCGTCGTTGTCGTTCGCCATGAAGAGCACGGGCGTCGTTACGCGATCGAGACGGAAGAGCGGAGAATTCTCGATGAAGCGCTCCGGATACTGCCAGAGCGATCCGCCAATACGGCTCTGCGTGTGCTCGTACTGAAACGTGCGGGCCAGGCCGCTCTGCCAACGAATGCCACCGTACGCGCTCGTCATGTTCACCACCGTGGCGTTCGGCACGGCCGCCGCGAACATGTTGGTGACGGTGATGAGATAGTTGGTCTGGTAGCCACCCCACGATTGGCCGGTGATTCCCATGCGCTTGGGATCGACGAAGCCCTTGGCCATCAGCGACTGCACACCGGGGATGATCGCCTTGGCTGCACTCGGTCCGGGCTGCCCGTCGGTATACACGATGTCCGGCATGAAGACGAGATAGCCGAGCGAGTTGTAGACGAGCGGATTGACGGTATTCCGGCCGCTTGGCGCTTGGTAGTTGTGCAGGCCATCCGTGAGCTTCTCGTAGTAGTACACGATGAGCGGGTACTGCTTGGCGGCGTCGAAGTTCTCCGGCTTGTACAGCAGGCCACGCAACGGGATGCCATCGCCGTTGAGCCACGACACGAGTTCGACCGTCCCGCGCGGATACTCGCTGTCCTGCGGGTTGGCGTCGGAGATCTTGGTCGTGGACGCAATGCTGTTGCCGGTCCACAGGTCGGGGAACTCGCGGTACGTGCTCTGCGTGAGCAGGTACTGCTCGGCGTCGCGCGCCTTCTGCAGGCCGCCAAAGTTACGGTCGGCCATGATGATGCGCTCAGGCGCGGCGACGACGCCGAGCTTGTCACGCCAGAAGCCACTGGATTTGGTGAGCGTATCGACGGCGCGCAGCAGGAGCGGCGTTCTCGTGTCGATGAACGGTTCGTCGCGGTCGAGGTCGACCACGCGGAAGGTGACACCGGCGCGACGCCCTTCGCCGTCGGTGACGTTGGCGGGGGCGGCCAGCCCTGACGGGTCGATCTCCCAGACGTCGAAGCGATCGTACACGAGCACCCGCTTGTCACCCGCGGTCCATCCACCCAGGCCGTACGGCGGCGGGATGTCCGGCGAATCGAACTCTTCGTCCTGGAACTTGACCGGCAGCTTGTCCGTGAGCACGACCTTCTTGCCAGTGGCCACGGCGTACGCCACCCACTGCCCCTTCTCGAACCACGTGATGAAGTTGCCGCCGGGGGACAGCTGCGCCTGCCCATCGAGCTGCTTGGCCACGAGCGTACGTGCGCCTGTGAGCGGGTCGATGAGATAGACATCGGACGCGCCCTCTCCCCAGAACTGGGGAATGGCGTACTCGGTGCTATTCACGCCGAGGACGCGTTTGCCATCGTTGCTGATGGTGGCGCGCAGCGAGTCGTTGGCCAGCTGGGTCCACTTGTTGGCCGCGAGCGTGTACAGTGCCGTATACGTGCGGTTGCGATCACGATTCGCGTTGACCTTTTGCTGCGGCATGATCTGCGTGTCTTTCCAGTGCCACAGATCGTAGATGGCCTTGTCGACGAGTGAATCGGCGGGAATGGAATCGGCCGGTGCATTTGCCAGCGAGAAGATCAGCCCCGTGCCTTCGCGCGTGAAGCTCACCTGCCCGCGTTCGGCAATGAGGAGCCCGTTCGGCGCCTCGGTTGCGGCCACGAGCTTGCGCGCCGCGACCGGCTTGCCCTTGGCGGGGACGAGCGAGGCGTAGTAGACGGAGAAGCGCGGGCGCGGCGTGCTGTCGTTGAGATCCGACGCGAAGGCCACCTGCTTGCCGGCTCGGTCAAAGGCCCAGCCGCGATAGGTCGCCTGTCCGGCCACGAGCGTCGTGGTGGCCCCGGTGGCCAGGTTGCGCACGAAGGCGCCGTTGTTGGTCCCCACGGCCGTCGAGACGGTGTAGCCCAACCATGCTTCGTTTTCGTCGAAGGCGTAGTTCGTCACGCCCTCGATGCGCAGGTCGGTACCGGCGGCGAGATCGCGCAGGACCAGCGTGGTACCGTTCTCGCGGCGAGGACCAGCGGGCTGTGCCGGCGCGCCGGCCCCGGCCGCGGGACGTGCCGCCGCGGTGGTGTCTTCGAGCAGATAGGCGAGGAACTTGCCGCCGTTCCGGGCGAGCCGGTACGAACGCACGTTGGCCACCCGCGTCACGGCGCCGTCGGCGACGTTCACGATCCCCATGCCGTTCCGGGGCTGTGGCGCCCCGCGGCGGGCTCGCGCGCGCTCGACATCGGCGCGCGAGGGGTAGATGGTGAAGACAACCACACGCGAGTCGGCGCTGAACTGGGCCGGTTGTGCGCTGAATTGGGCCGCGGAGTCGGCCGCGGGCTGCAACTGGGGACGGCCGGTGAAGCCACGCCCGATGTTGGCGTACTCGGCGCTCCCCGTGGTGGCACGCACGACCAGCGAGCCTTCACCGACCACGGGGCTGACCGTATAGGCCACCCACTTGCCGTCGTTGGAGATGGTCGGGCCGGAGATGGTGCGCCACGCGTCGTAGGTATCCTGCGTGATGGCCTTCTTGCCCGCCGACAGCGTGGGAGGCGTCCAGCGCGAGACCGCCGTGTACGGGTTGGCGGGCGCAGGCTGCGCGCCAAGCGTGAGGCCTTGCGTGAGCGGGAAGCCCGCCACACTGAGGAGACCGGCGGCGCGCGCAAACGCGCCGGCGGAGGGAGAACGCATACCGGTCGATCGCATCGGAGAGGGGGCGAGACGGGAACTGGACTGGTCGCCGGGTGCCGACGGCCCCAAGTTGCTCGGGGGGCATCCCGCGACCCATAGACTAACGGCGCGACTGCGGTCGCGTGAGGACTACGATGAGACGGTTACTCGGCTACTTCGCGCGTGGGCTCGTGCTGCTCGCGCCCCTGGCCGTGACGGTTTGGGTATGTTGGCTGGTGTTCAGGAACGTGGATGGGTGGCTCGGGCTGCCGATTCCCGGGGCGGGGTTCGTGGCGACCGTTGCCCTGATCACCCTGTTCGGCTTTCTCGGCTCCAACCTGCTTACGCGATCCGCGGTGGCGGCGCTGGAAGCGCTCATGGCGCGCCTTCCCTTCGTGCGCCTGCTCTACGGCTCCACCAAGGATCTGCTGAACGCCTTTGTCGGGGAAAAGCGTCGGTTCGACAAACCTGTCACGGTGGACATCGTTCAAAACGGAACGGTGCGCCTGATGGGATTCGTCACGAAGGAAGCGCTGGAGCATGTGGGACTCGACGACCAGGTCGCTGTGTACTGCCCGCACTCGTACAATTTCTCCGGCCAGTTGTACATCGTGCACCGCTCGCAGGTGCATCCGCTCGACGTGGCCAGCGCCGACGCCATGGCCTTTGTCGTTTCTGGTGGCGTGTCGGGGATCGTCCGCGCGTCTCTGTCCACCGGCGACAACGCCGCCATTTCGCCCGCCTCATGATGCTGCGCCCCACTGCTCTTGCCGCTGCGGCGGCCACCCTCGCGCTCGCCTTGCTGAGTGGTACGGCCCAAGCACAGGCGTCCACGCGAACGGCGGATTCGCCGATTCTGCTGGTCCCCGACGCCGTGTTCGACGGCACCACCGATCGGCCCCACAAAGGCTGGGCGGTACTCGTTACGGGACAAAAGATCACGGCGGCCGGCCCGCTTTCATCCCTTCCGGTGCCGTCGAATGCCGAGCGCATCACGCTCGCCGGTTCCACGCTCATGCCCGGCCTCAGCGACCTGCACAGCCACGTGCTGCTGCACCCGTACGACGAGACGCCGTGGAACGACCAAGTGCTGCGCGAATCGCTGGCGCTGCGTACGGCGCGTGCGGTCAACCATCTCAAGGCGACGCTCGATGCGGGCTTCACCATGCTGCGTGACCTGGGCACGGAGGGCGCCGATTACGCCGACGTGGGACTCAAGGAAGCGGTTGAACAGGGAATCATTCCGGGGCCGCGGTTGTTCGTGACCACGAAGGCGATTGTGGCGACGGGCTCATACGGTCCGAAAGGATTTGGCGCGGAGATCGGCGTACCGCAGGGCGCCGAAGAAGCGGACGGGGTGGAAGGGGTGACGCGCGTCGTGCGCGATCAGATCGGCCATGGCGCGGACTGGATCAAGATTTACGCGGACTACCGTTGGGGACCGCGCGGCGAGGCACGCCCCACGTTTACGGCGCCGGAGTGGCAGGCGATCGTATCGACCGCGTCGTCGAGCGGTCGGCCGGTGGTCGCGCACGCAAGCACGGTCGAAGGGATGATGCGGGCCATCGTGGCCGGCGTTGAAGTCATCGAGCACGGCGACGCCGCAACGCCGGCGGTATTCGAAGCCATGAAGCAGCGCAACGTGGCGTTCTGCCCTACTCTGGCCGCGACCGAGAGTACCACACGCTACCGTGGCTGGAAGAAGGGAGTCGATCCCGAACCTGCGGGCATCACGCAGAAAAAGCGCATGTTCCGTGATGCCCTGGCGTCGGGGGTCACCCTTTGCAACGGCAGCGACGTGGGGGTATACTCGCACGGCAACAACGCCCTGGAGCTCGAGCTCATGGTGGAGTACGGGATGACGCCGGTGCAGGCCCTCAGGGCGGCCACGAGCGTGAACGCCCGCATCATGCACCGCGAGAACGAGCTGGGCCGGGTGGCCCCGGGCCTGTTCGCCGACTTGGTGGCTGTGCAGGGCGATCCCACGCAGCGTATCGCGGCCGTGCGCGCGGTGCGTTTCGTCATGAAGGGGGGGACCGTGTACCGGCGCTGACCGCCGCGCGGCGCGACGGAAAATCGTTGGCACCAGTTCAGGTCGGAGCACGTTGTTCAGCGTGCTCCGACCTGAATCGTTTCCCGACCATCTTGCCGAGCGTATCACGACGCATTCGGCCGACCGACCGACCGCGCCGCGCGGCGAGTTCGTGCTGTATTGGATGCGCACGGCGGTGCGCGCGCACGAGAACCCGGCGCTCGACGTCGCGCTGATAGCGGCCGAGCGATGCGGTGTTCCGGTGTTCGTGTACCACGCGCTCTCGGAGCGGTATCCTTACGCGTCCGACCGTCATCACACGTTCATTCTCGAGGGCGCGCGCGACGTCGAAGCAGAGTGCGCGCAGCGTGGACTCGGGTACGCGTTTCACCTCGAGCGACCGGGACATCGAGCGCCCGCGCTCAAGCAGCTGACGGAACGCGCCGCGCTGGTGGTAACCGAAACGATGCCCGTGCCGCCGCTCGACTGGCTGACGGATGGACTCGCGGACGACGCCCCGTGCCCGGTGTGGAGTGTGGATACGGCCTGTGTGGTGCCCATGCCGCTGGTTGAGAAGGCGCACACGCGGGCGTTTGCGTTCCGCGACGATACTGCCGCGTATCGCGCCGAACGCCTGCGGCGTCCGTGGCCCGAGGTGGCCGTGCAGGGGACTCCGTTCGTGCCAGCCAACCTAGCCTTCGAACCTGTATGCCTCGCGACCGCCGACCTCCCGGCGCTGATTGCCACGTGCGAGATCGATCATGGCGTGGGCCCGGTGCCGCACACGCGTGGGGGATCGGTCGCGGGCTATGCGCGCTGGCACGCGTTTCGTGACGGCGGACGATTGGCGCGATACGCCGCGAAGCGGAACGATGCAACGATCGATGGCGTGAGCCGCATGTCCGCGTATCTGCACTACGGCATGGTGTCGCCTCTGCGTCTCGCGCGGGAGAGTGCCATGCGCGAGGGCGACGGCCCCGAGAAGTATCTCGACGAACTCCTCGTGTGGCGGGAGTTGGGCTACGCGTTTTGCTATTGGCATCCGTCGCCAACTTCGTTGGACGCTGTGCCGGGATGGGCACGGGAGACACTGGCCGCGCACGAACGTGATCCCCGCGACGTCCTGTCGTGGGAGACACTCGCTCGCGCGGCAACGGACGATCCGTTGTGGGACGCGACCCAGCGCTCGCTGCTGCGCCACGGCGAACTGCACAACAATGTGCGCATGACGTGGGGCAAGGCGCTGCCGCTCTGGTCGGAGAACGCCGCGCAGGCGCTCGATCGCCTGGTCGATCTCAATCACCGCTATGCGCTCGACGGCCGCGATCCAGCGTCGTACGGCGGCCTGCTCTGGTGCCTGGGGCAGTTCGACCGCCCGTTCACACCACCGGTTCGCATTCTGGGGACCGTCCGTCCGCGCTCCTCGGCGGATCACGCCAAGCGGATGGATTTGTCGCGCTACCGCGCACAGGTGTCGCGTCCGGCCATGACCGCGGCGCCGTCGGTGCTAGTCATCGGCGCGGGCGTGTCAGGGCTCGCGTGCGCCCGCACGCTGCACGATCACGGGCTGACAGTGACGGTGCTGGAGAAAGGGCGAGGTGTAGGGGGCCGGTTGAGTCATCGTCGTGACGGCGAGTGGCGCTTCGACCACGGGGCGCAGCGGTTCAGCACCGGCGACCGTCGCACGCAGTTATTTGCTGAATCGTGGGTACACGACGGTGTGCTCGTGGCACGCGAGGACGGGTTCACGGGCCGCGGCGCCATGACGGCGCTCCCCAAGCATCTCGCGCGGGATGTCACGGTACGCACGGGCGTGCAGGCGCAATCGCTGCAACGCGTGCACGACGGGTGGCGCGTCACTGATCACGAGGGGGAGTCCCACTCGGCGAACGTGGTGGTGCTGGCCATTCCGGCGGCACAGGCGACGGCGCTCCTTGCCACCAGCGAGATGCACAGCCCCATCACGCCGCAGCTGTCGGCGGTGCGAATGGCCCCGTGCTGGAGCACGATGGTGGTGTTCGATGGACCACCGCCGACACGCGTGTCACAGGAGATCGTCAACGGCTTGCTGTCGGTGGCCGAGGACGAGCGTTTGGCGCAATGCTGGCGCGAGGCCGACAAGCCCGGACGCCCGACGCACGAAGCGTGGGTGGTGCACTCGGGTGCCGCATGGAGCCGCGCGAATTTGGAGCGCGATGCGGCGACCGTCGCTGATGAGGTCGCGCCCCGGTTGCGCGAACGACTGGGTATTGCCGGCAACGTGGTACATGCCGTGAGTCACCGGTGGCGGTACGCACGCGTCGAGCAGGGGCTCGACGTGGCCTGTGTGTGGGATGCGTCCTTAAGCATTGGCGCCGCCGGCGATTTTGCCACCGGCGGCGCGAGCGCGACAAGCGATGTGGAACACGCGTGGCTCAGCGGCGTGGCGATGGCCGGGCGCATCCTGGGCCGCTGAGCACGGCGCACGCCGCCCATGGGCGCCTTGTTGACGGTCCCAATGCGTAATCCACTGGTCACGTCGAAGAACTCCGCCGACTCCTCACCGCTTTTCGACGTGACGACCACTATGTAGGCCTCGGCGCCATCGAACGATTCCTTTCCGACAACCTCGGCTTTCGCGAAACGCGACGGGTCGAGGAAGACCGCGCCTTGGGGATTGGCTTCCGACATCTGCTTCGCCTGGTCGTCCGGCATGGGCTGCGGGCCCCGCCCCTGACTGATCCATCCCTTCCGGCCATCGAAGCCCTGCTCGATTTTCACGACACCGATGTCGATGATCATGCGCATCTTGTTCGGCAGCGCGCTGTAGCGCTCATAGCTCCCGAACATGCCGGCGAAGGTGATAATGGCGGTACCCTTCTCGGTGCGCCCCGTAACAGGCTTCCATGCCGAAGGTTCGGTTTGAGTTCCGGCGTTGTACTACGGCACGAGGCGGTGTCGTGTTTCGACACCGCCTCGTGCGCGGCTCATGGCGCGTGTAACGGACACATCCAGTAGGTCAGCGCGGAATGATACCGGTAAATGGCGCATCGGCTCCAGCGCGCAACGCGTCGATGCGTTCCATCGTGAACTCGACAAGCTCCTTCATGGTCGCCGCATCGAAGACGAGCTTCGCACCCGCGGCGGCATACAGTTCGGGAAGCGTGCGCGTGCCGCCAAGCGCGAGGAACTGCTTGTACATGGTGACCGCATTACCGGCGTCCTGCACCGCATTGCGGAATACCTGCAACGCGCCGAGCTGGGCAATGCCGTATTCGATGTAATAGAACGGCAACTCGAAGATGTGCAGCTGGCGATACCAGCGCGCCGTTCTCTCCTGTTCGAGCCCGTCCCAATTCACGCCTTGTTCGAACTCGGCGCGGATCTGCAGCCACTTGGCGTCGCGCGCGTCACGGTCGGCGCCGGCCGGGTCCGTATAGATCCATGCCTGAAACGCGTCGACGCTGGCGATGTGCACGAGTGCGCCGAGCACATCTTCGAGATGTTCGAGCCACGCGATACGCGCCTCGTCACGCGTGTAATACCCGTCCGGCTGGACCAGATACGGCATCGCCAACAGCTCCATGCTCATGGAGGCCAGTTCAGCGGCTTCATGTCCGGTTTTGCGCATCCACGTGTATGGCAGCGCATGCGTCGCGAAGTCGTGGAAGCAGTGCCCCGCCTCGTGCACGAGCGTATTGACGTCGTCGGGAACACCGACGGCGTTCATGAAAATGAACGGGCGCCCGCGGAAGGAGAGATCGGTGCAGTAGCCGCCGGGTGCCTTGCCGGGACGACTCTCGAGGTCGAGCAACGATTCCTTTGCCATCAGGGCAAACTGATCACCGAGCTCGGCGTCAACGCGCGAGAAGATCTTTCTCGCGCGATCGACGAAGACATCGACCGTGGCGAACGGCTTGAGTGGTTCCTTGATGTCGAGATCGACGCTGACATCCCACGGACGCAGTGCATCGACGCCGAGCGAGCGGCGGCGATACTCCATGAGCTTCGCCACAGCGGGTGTTACGGTTTCCCGCACGGCGTCGTGGAAGCGGGCGGTATCCTGCGGTGAGTAGTCGAAGCGATGCTTGGCCGCAAAGCAGTACTGCTGGTAGTCGGCAAAGCCTGCTTCTTTCGCCACGGCAATGCGCAGCGCGTACATGCGATCGAAGCATTCGGCGAGTTCATCGCGGCGATCGAGATACGCCTGCGCTCCGAGGCGGAAGGCGCGTTCGCGCACCGCGCGATCAGTATCCTTGAGATACGGCTGCAGCTGCGGAATGGTCTTGGCCTGACCGTCCCAGTCCACACTCAAGCCGCCGACCAGCTTCTGATAGCCAGCCGACAACTCTTCGATGCGCGAGAAGCGTTCGACGTTGGCTTCGCGGAAGATTTCGATGTCCGTGCGGAAACGACGCAGGGTCGTCTCGAGATCGGCACGCGTCCACCCCAAGTCGAGCAAGCGGCGTGCGAGCCGCACCTGCTGCTCTTCGAGCTTGGGGAAAATGTCCATGGAGAAGCGCAAGTAGGCCTGCTCGCGGGCCGCGTCGGCCGTATCGCCCGTGTAGGCAATCATGGCGAGCGTACCGGCCTCACCGACGAGCGTATCGAGACGCGACCAAGTGGCGAGCCACGGCTCGACATTCGCGGACGTCGGCTCCAGCGGCGCCGTCGCCAAGGTGTCGTAGTAGGGCAGGACATCGGCCCACGCCGCATCGCGGAAGGCCTCGGGCGAGGCAGGAAGTTCGGTCGTCAACAGGAGTGTGTCAGTCATTCACCGTAGGGGATCCAGATGTTCTTGACCTGCACCGCCTTGCGAAGGAATTCCCGCCCTTCGCCGACGCGCGGGTCCAACCATTCGCGGCCGGTCCATTCCGTCCACGTGCGCTTGAGATTCGCCGCGGACGCTCGTTCTACCGAAACCGCACCGGCCTGCGTGCCAAAATACCAGACTGCCTCGACATCATCGTGCTCAGATAAAGTACTGACAAGTGACTCCCGGAGTCCAGTCACGAGATTGACGACTCCGGCGGGGAGATCGGATGTTTCGAGTACGCTGCACAGGTCTGCTCCAGATAGTGGAAAACGAGCGGATGGGATTGCGACCACGCGGTTACCGGTCGCCAGGAGCGGCGCCACCAACGAGACCAACCCCAGCAACGGATACGGATCGGGACAGGCGACGCCGACGACGCCGATGGGCTCGTGCATGGCGAGCGCCACGCCGCGCAGCGGCACATCGTGGACCGCTCCGTCGTGCTTGTCGGCCCAGGCCGCGTACGTGAAGAGACGGGAAATGGTCGCGGCGACTTCGGTGTGCCCGGCCTCGAGGTGGTCGCCGGTCATGCTCACGATGCGCGCGGCGAACTCGTCGCTCCGTGCGGAGAGGTTTTCGGCGAGGTAATAGAGAATCTGTGCGCGCTGATGCCCACTCATCTTCGCCCAGCCGCTCGCTGCGTGCGCCGCTTCGACCGCAGTGCGGATATCCTTGCGGCTACCCTCGCCCACCTCGCCCACGACGCGACCGTCGAGGGCGCGCACGGTCATGGTGTATCCCGAATCGGGACGCGACTGCTTGCCGCCGATGAACATCTTGGCGGTGCGATCGATTGCGGGCATGGCAGGCGCGTCATCACGCGCGTCGAGTTCCACCGGCAGCGGCGCATCGATGACCGGCAGCGGCGCCGCTTCGTGCGCGCGCGCGGGCTTGAGATACTCCCACATCCCTTCGCGGCCACCTTCGCGTCCGAAACCCGACTCGCGATAGCCGCCGAACCCAACCGATGCGTCGAAGAGATTGGTGCTGTTCACCCACACAACGCCGCAGCGCAACTTGGGGGCGATGTCGAGTGCGAGGTTGATGTTCTCACTCCAGACGCTCGCCGCCAGGCCGAATGGGGTGTTGTTGGCGAGCGCGACCGATTCTTCCGGTGTACGGAAGGTCATGCTTACCAGTACGGGGCCGAAGATTTCGACCTGCGCGATGGTCGCGCTAGGCGCAACGTTCGTGAAGAGCGTGGGCGGATGAAACCACCCGCCCTTCGGTTGCGCCCACGTGGGCTGCCAGCAGGTGGCGCCTTCGTCGATGCCTTGCTGGCAGAGCTGGCGAATGCGGTCGAGCTGCACGGGGGCGACGATGGCACCCATGTCCACCGACTTGTCGAGTGGCGAGCCGACGCGCAACCGCTCCATGCGCTCACGCAGCTTGGCATAGAGCGCGTCGGCAACGCCTTCCTGAACGAGCAGCCGAGAGCCGGCACAGCATACCTGCCCCTGGTTGAACCAGATGGCATCGACGACCCCTTCGACGACGCTATCGAGGTCGGCGTCTTCGAACACGATGAACGGACTCTTGCCGCCCAGTTCGAGCGAGAGCCCCTTGCCAGTACCAGCCGTTGCCACGCGAATGGCGCGCCCCACCTCGGTGCTGCCGGTGAAGGCGATCTTGTCGACGTCCGCGTGATGCACCAGCGCCGCGCCGGTACTCCCGTCGCCCGTGACCAGATTGAACACGCCCTTGGGCAATCCGAGGTCGTGCAGCAGTTCCGCGAAGCGAATGGCCGTCAGCGGCGTGTACTCGGCCGGCTTGAGTACGACCGTATTTCCTGCAGCCAAGGCCGGCGCGACCTTCCACGCCAGCATGAGCAGCGGGAAGTTCCACGGAATGACCTGCCCTACCACGCCATACGCGTGGTATCCGGGGAATTCGCTGCTCAGCAGCTGCGCCCACCCAGCGTGATGATAGAAGTGGCGCGCCACGAGCGGGATGTCGATGTCCCGCGATTCGCGAATGGGCTTCCCGTTGTCGAGCGTCTCGAGCACGGAAAAGGCGCGTGCGTGCTTCTGCACTCCGCGCGCAATGGCGTACAGCCAGCGGGCCCGCGCGTGATCGTCGAGCGCCTGCCAGGCCGGGAGCGCAGCGCGCGCAGCGGCAACCGCCGCATCGACCTCCGCGGCAGTTCCCAGAGCCATGGCCGCCAAGGGCTTTCCGGTAGCCGGTTCGAGTACCTCAACATGTTCACGGCCGGTGACCCAGGCGCCGTTGATGTAGTGTCCAAAACGGCCGTGATGCCGCGCAATCCATTCACGAATCGGCGCGTCGCCTTCAGGCGCAGGTCCGTAGCTCATGGCATCGTACAGGTCGCGCACCGTGGGCTTGGCGGGGGGCGGAGTCGTAGACATGTGAGCGTCTCCTCAGACCATCGGTTGACGGTAGGCCGCGGCATAGCGACCCGTAACGAAATGCTCGAGCTGTCGCTCGACGTCGGTGAGCAGACCGCTCGCCCCGAAGCGGAACAGATGCGGACGCAGCCAGCGATCGCCCAACTCCTCCTTCATGAGGATAAGCCAGTCCACCGCCTGCTTGGCCGTACGAATACCCCCCGCGGGCTTGAAGCCGACCTCGTGACCGGTTCGCTCACCGTAGTCGCGAATCATGCGGGTCATGACGAGCCCCACCGGCAGTGTCGCGTTCGACGATTCCTTGCCAGTGCTCGTCTTGATGAAATCGGAGCCGGCCATCATGGCCACCATGCTGGCGCGCGCCACATTCGTGAGCGTGGCGAGTTCGCCGACGCCGAGAATGGTCTTCATGTGCGCGTGCCCGCAGGCGTCCCGGAAGGCGCGCACTTCGTCGTAGAGGGCGCTCCAGTTTCCGGTGAGCACCTGGCCGCGTGTAATCACGATATCGATTTCCGTGGCGCCGGCTGCGACGCTGGCGTGGATTTCGGCGAGGCGTTGTTCGAAGGGTGAAAGCCCGGCAGGAAAGCCGGTGCTGACGGCGGCGACCGGAATGCCGGTGCCTTGCAGGGCTTCCACGGCGGTGGCGACGAACTGGTGGTACACGCACACCGCGCCAGTCGTCAGGCGGAGGTCGGCAATGCCGAGGGCCGACACCAGCTCCGGCTTGAGCGGATGCGCCGCCTTGGCGCACAGGCGCTTCACGTTGCCGGCGGTGTCGTCACCCGCGAGCGTCGTGAGGTCCATGCAGCTGATGGCCCGCAACAGCCATGCGGCCTGCCACTCCTTTTTGACGGTACGACGTCCCGGCAGGGAACCAACCCGGCGCTCCACCGCGCTGCGGTTCACGCGAATACCGCGGACCACACTCAGGTCGAGGGCCGTCCCGGGATTGCGGGCGGGGTGGGCCTCGGGGGCGAGCCCCGACGGCCAGCGAACGGCGTCTGGCGCAGCCGAGTCCGCCGAACGGGACGGCCGGGGCGCGTGCAGTGGAGTGACAGTCATAACCCTTGCAATCTAGGCGGGCGGCGACACTGGCGCTCAACTCGGCCCATTCCCCTGCCGATACCCTCCAACGGAGAGGAGCACCCTGACCGACTTGCCCATGCGTTCCGCCAGACCAACACACCTGCTCGCTGTCCTGTTCACCGCCATCCCGACGCTGCTGGCGTTCCCGGGGTGCACGAAGACTGTCGAAGCGCCCGCTGCGTCGCGCTTGTCCATCGTGCAGGGGCATCTGCAGCAGGCCCCCGCCGGGACGTTGCTGCCGACGCCCATCGTGCTCCGTGTACACGCGGCCGACGGCGCGCCGATCGCCAACATCCCGGTGAGTTTCAATGTGCTGGCCGGGGGTGGCTCGGTGGACCCGGCCACGGCGAAGAGTGATGCGAACGGCGAGGTGAAGGCTCGGTGGACGCTTGGCGCAGGCCAGCAGGTGCAGACCGTCGTGGGCAGCGCTCCGGGAGTCGAGCCGATCACCCTGGGCGCCCTTGGCGTCCTTGCGTCGGACATCACCCTGGTGCAGGGGAACAACCAGACCGCCAAGGCGAACGCCGCGTTGCCGGTCCAGCTGGTGTTCCGCGTGACGGGTGCGAACAGCATGCCCATTCCGGGACAGACAGTCGCGCTCATCGTCACGTCTGGCGGTGGGAGTCTCTCGCCCCAGTCCGCGGTCACCAATGCGCTGGGCGAAGTGGCAGTCCGCTGGACCCTCGGCCCCCAACTGGGGCTGCAGACCGCCACGGCTTCGTCGGGCAGCATTGGCCCCGTCACGATTACAGCGGTCGCGAACTGACCACGCTGGTCGCGGACAGAATTCCGCGAACCGATCCGGCGAGATGGGGGTTGCAGATGGGAGCGCTGAGGTTGGCGCTCCCTTTGCGCGTTGCCGGATCCCGTTTGCACCGTGCCCGTCTTTCTGCTACGCCCATGTCCGATATCCAACCCGCTGCACCCGCTCCCTTTCACGGCAAGACGGTCGTCGTCACCGGCGCCAGCGACGGCATTGGCCGCGCGGCGGTACGCCAGTACGCCGCCGCCGGAGCGACGGTCGTGATGGTCGGGCGGAACGAGGCCAAGACCCGTGCGGCCGCACAGGCGATCATGAGTGACAGCGGCCGGCGGGACATCACCTGGGAAATCGCGGACCTTTCGCGCCAGGAGGAGGTCCGCGAACTGGCCACGCGGCTCTTGGCGTCGCATCCTGTGATTGACGTGCTGGCCAACAACGCCGGGGCGATGTTTCTCGAACGTCAGGTGACGAGCGATGGGTTCGAGCAGACCTTTGCGCTCAACCATCTCAGCTACTTCACGCTTACGCTGCACCTCCTCCCCGCACTCGCGGCGGCGGCCACGCCCCAGGGGGCGGCGCACATCGTGACGGTTTCCAGCCGTGCGCACGAGAATGCGCGACCTGATCTGGATGACCTGCAATTGACGCGCGGCTTTGGTGGCTGGCGGGCGTATGCCAACTCGAAGCTCTTCAACATCTGGTTCACCAACGCCTTGGCACGCCGGCTCGATCCGGCGCAGATCGTGGTGCAGGCCATGCACCCCGGCGTGGTGAGCACGCGCTTTGCGACCAACAACGGCCGCGTGGGCCGTCTGCTTCGCGGCCTTATGGATGTGGTGTCGGTGACGGCCGAGAAGGGGGCGGACACGCTGGTGTGGCTGTCGCACGCCCCCGAGAGCGCCGCGCACCCTGGCGCGTATTGGGTGAAGCGCGCACGGAAGACGCCATCGCGCCTGGCGTGCAATATCGAAATGGCGGAAGCGCTGTGGACGCAGTCGGCCGCGCTGGCGCACGTGCATGCCGACGCGCTCATTGCGACGGCATTGGGCCGCGCATGACGCAGACCGGTGTCCCCTGGAAGGAATTGCCGCGCCTGTGGGTGATTCTGTGGCGGCTGGTGCCCATCGTGGTGTCGCTCTTTCGCGACAAGCGACGTTGGCTGTGGTGGGGGGCGTCCCTGCAACGATCCTATGCGTTTCACGATCGTCGGGCTCGGCAGGTGGTGCATCAGGTGGCGACGCTGGGCCCCACCTTCGTGAAGCTGGCGCAGATTTTTGCCAGTCGCGCCGACCTCATTCCCGAGCCGTATCTGCAGGCCCTGGGGACGCTCACCGATCGCGTACCCCCGGTGCCGTGGCGTGATGTCGAGCGCACGCTGGTGGCGTCGTGGGGCGCGCATCCCGACACGGTCGTGCAGTCGCTCAACCGCGAACCCATTGCTGCAGGATCCCTGGGCCAGGTGCATCGCGCGCGCTCCGAAGGACGCGACGTCGTGGTGAAAGTGCTGCGGCCGGGAGTGGAAGCGGTTGTCGACCGTGACATCCGGCTGTCGCGCGCCATCGTAAATGCTGTGTACGCGCGCTGGTCGCACGTGCATGTGCTGGGCGTCCGCGTCGTGCTCGACGAGTTCGACCGGCATGTGCGCGAAGAAATGGATTTCGAACGCGAGGCGATGCAGTGTATGCGTATGCGCGAGCGTTTCACCGACGAACCTCGCCTCAAGATTCCGCACGTTGAGACGGCGCTTACCCGACGCGACGTGCTGGTGCTCGAGTTCGTGGAAGGCACGCGCATTGACCAGCTCGACGCGCAGATTGCGCAGGGGCTGGTGAAGCCGCAGGTGCTCGCGGAAACGCTGATCGAGACCTACGCGCGCATGATGCTGCGCGACGGCGTGTTTCATGCCGATCCGCACCCCGGCAATCTGCTGGTGGACCGTCGCGGGCGATTGGTGCTGCTCGACTTCGGCATGGTCATCGATGTCCCGGTGTCGACGCGCAAGGCCCTGTTCGATACGATCATTGCCGCCATCCGCAAAGACGCCGCAGGTACCGCGCAGGGCTTCTTCGCCCTCGGCATGGTTGCGCCTGGCACGCCGCCGGAAACAATGACGGCGTTGGTCGATGCGCTCCTCGATATTGCGTACACCGACGCGACCACGGTCGACAGGGCGCGAGTGGTGGCCGAACGTGTCATGCGTGAGCTGTTCAACTGGCCCATCATTCTGCCGGGTGAGCTGGTGTACTTCGCCCGGACGGCGGCGCTCATCGAGGGGGTTGGTGCGCGCTACGACCGCAACTTCAACAGCATCAAGGTGGCCTCCCCGGTGGTGCTGCGCATGCGCAATGAACTGCTGGCGGCGTTACTGGGCGACCATGGTAGGCGTGAGCCGTTGGTGACCTTTGCGGCCACGCTGGGTGCGCTGGCCGGCACAGCGTTCACCGTGGTGCGGCGGTTTCTCCCGACACGCACCGCGGCCCGCGCGGACTAGAAGATCCATTCGCGGAACAGGTCGAAACCGAACTGCACGCGCGGCAGCCCATTCGTCGTGCTGGTGCACGGGGTCGAACCGGGATCAACGCCCACCTGCCCCCACCAGTTGCGGGCAATGCGATACTCCGCGGCCACGCCCCCCCAGAGTGGGCTATTGCGCGACGTGGCCTGCGAGGCACCGCGGCAGATGCCGGTATTGAGGCGCAGGAAGGTGCGTTCGCCGACCTGCTTGCCGGCGCTGATGCTGAGATTCAGGTTGTCGATGAGCGACGTGCCCGCCGCCGCGTCGTCGGCCTGGCCGCGACCGGTGCTGACCTGAATGGTGTTCACCGGCAACCAGCGCTGCAGCACTCCTTCCACCAGACCTCCAACGGACGGCAACAGCACGCCCGTGACTGCGCGTACCGTGCTCTGACTTTGTCCATCGAGTGCAAAGGTGGGCGCTCCGAAGATGAGCAGCGAAATGATTTCGCTTTCCGGCGCGCTCGCGTACAGCGGATCGGTGCTGGAGAGCGTGAGCACGGGCTGGTCGTAGTTGCCGCCAATATGTACACGCACTGGCACCTCAGAGCCGCCAGCAACGCGCACGACGTTGGTCGCGGTGATATCGAGGATCGGTGCGATCGCGGTATTCCCGAAAAAGCGCACACGCCCCGAGTCGACGCTGAAGCTGCGATTGACGACGCCAAGTTCGAGGCGATACTGCCCGCGATTGGCGAGGATTTCGCCGTCGAGTGCCAGCAGGTCACCGGCTGCGGTCACGTCGAGGCCACCCGATAGTTTGACGCGCGCTTCCGGTGTTTGCACCCACACATCGTTGCCGAGTTCGAGCCGCGCATTGGAGACCGTGAGCGACGCGCCGAGCTTGGACAACGACTGCGCCGCAGTTTCCGCGACGGGCACTTCATCCGCGCCCAGCAGGGCGCGTGCGGCATTGCTGGTGAGATCGAGCGCGGTACGTGCACCGAGCGGATCGATGACGAGATTGGCACGCGGCACGAACACCGTTCCGCTGACCACCGGGCGCGACACTGGCCCCGCGATGCGTACGGTCCCGCTGAGGTCGAGATCAGTGCCATCGCGCTGACGCGAGACGATGAAGTCACGTGCCGACAGGCGAAGATCGACCGATGCCGGAGTCTCACCCGATGCGAAGCGCAGGACGCCCTGCGCACCAATGCTGTCGCCGAGGCCGCCACTGCGCAGATGCAGCGATTGCAACACCAGTGAATCCGCATTGGCACGCAGCACCGCTCGCCCATCGGTGGGTTGCACGCCGAACTCCTCGAGGCGCGCCCCGGCATCGACGAGTTGCACGGTACCTTGCGCGGTCGGACGCTCGAAGGTTCCACCAATCGTGAGGCGACCGTCAATGAGGCCGTGCAGGCGAGTGAGGCCATCGACGGTGAGCGGTAGCGCCGCCAGCCGCAGCGAGTCGACCACCACCTCGCCCACGACCCCGTCGGCCAGCAGTCGCTTTGCCACCGTACCGATCGTGAGGTCCACCGGTACCTGTCCCTCAGCGCGTAGCGTACCGCCCAGCGTGTCGCGAATGACGGCGCGCGCCGTCAGCCGCCGATTGGCGTACTGGCCGGCGCTCGTAATCGGCGGCGCGCGGAAGCCCCCGATACCCACGGAATCGGCGACGAGATCCCACCCGATTTGGGGAGCGCCGCGAGTACCGGCGAGATCGGCCTTGCCGCTGATCGTACCTGCAACCGGCGGCGTGCCAGCGAGCAGGGCGCTCACTTCACCGAAGGGAAAGCGCTCGACGCGCAGTTCGCCATTGACCGCCCCGCTGCGCGGAACGTTGGCGCGAATGACTAATCCCCCCCCTGTGCTCGAGCGCAACTCCGACGCGCGCACCGAGAGGCCGGTGCTGTCGTTCACCACCGCGATCGGTGCCGCACTGCGCCACGTGACGCGGTCGTAGCTGAGGCGCAAGGAATCGAGCAGCACCGACGTGTTGCTCCCCTTGGCCGTGTAGCCGCCGCGCACCACCAGATGGGCGTCGGTATCACTGCTCACGTCGAGCACGAGCTTGCCGCTGTCGGGGCTGGCATCAGCAACGGCAAAGGTGGCCGACTGAATGCGCACCGCGCCGACGCCAGTGACTTCGTCGGCGTTGGCCGTTCCGGCAAATGCGGGGCGACGGAAGACATCAGTGGCGTGCGCAGAGCCGAAGATGCGGCCCACCCGGATGGCCCCCACTTGTACTTCACGCGCGCCCAACGCGGCGGTCGCGTCGGCCTTGCGCAGACTGCCGTACAGGTACCCCGAGAATGACGCATCGCCGCGCAGGGTATCGGCCGCCACCTGGCGCAATGAGTTCGCCATGGCCGAATCGACCGGTTGCATCATGTCGGCAACACGGCCCAGCTGACGCGCGACCGCCTCGAGCGAATCGGCACGGACCGACAGCTGGAGGGTATCGATGCTCATCGAGTCGCGCGCGAGCGCCCCGCGGGCTTCCAGCACGACGCCACCCAAACGTCCGAGCGCGGAATCGACGACGAGCCGATCACGTCCAAGCATCGCACTCGCCACCAGATCAAAGGCCGGACGCTCGGTCGCGTCGCGCTGTGCGAGGGCGACTTCACCGCCACCCTCGATGGCCCACACATCGCGCGTATCGCGCGTGGCTGCGGCGGTGCTATCCAGCGGTCCGCGCGCGGTGAGCCGCACCGTGCCATTGAGCGCTGTGGACGGTATTGTGGACTTGCCCACCCATCGACGAACGTCCAAGTCGACGAGATTTCCCTGGGCGGTCCCGAACCAGCTGCGATTCCTGATGGCCGCCGTGCCGTCGAGCGCCAGCGACACGCCACGCGGTGCACCGGCGGAGTCGAACTGCAACGATGCCCCATCGGCCAGCGCCAGCAGGCGACCGCGCCAAGTGAGTGCGTCGAGTGAGCCATCGAGCGTGATGCTGCCGGCCACGCGTGACCGCAGTGGAACGGTGCTGTCGATGCGCGCCAACGCCAGCATGGAGAGCGGATCGAGGCGCAGCGCCGCGTGCACTTCAGGCGTCTTGCCGTCGTAGCGCGCACGCGCGTCACCGCGCAACACCGACACATTGCCTGCCGCGTCGGTCCAGGTGAGTCCGACGCCCGTGAGGTCGGCTGCGGAGCGATCGGCACTGCGTACGGTAAGCCCGCCGGCGACAATGCCGTCGACGGGCAACATGGAAGGCACCAACACCCGTACCGACCGGAGATCGACGCGAAGCTCGTTGGCGGAGAGCCCCCAGGCTCGCGGGCGAACGCCAAACGCCAGCATTCCCGCGAGCTTGACGCTCGAAACAGCATTCCCGCCGACCACCGCCGCGTCGACAAACCGTGCATCGAGCAGATCGAGCTTGAACGCCGTAAGCGGCCCCCCGTTCAACGCGCGCAGTCGCCCGCTGAAGCTCCCACGCACCTCGGCGGGAACGGCCTCGTAACTGAGACGACGCAACAGCGCGCTGCTCACTGGTGCGAACTGGAGGTCCACATGATGCAGTAGCAGATCAGCAGGACGCACCGTGACCGCAATGTCGCCGCGAATACGCGATTCCCCGCTCTGCACGTCGAGCGCGTGCAGGGCATATTCGGCGTCGAACGGATCGGCCAACGTGCGCATACGTACCGTGGCGGTGCCGCGTCCGTCGCGCGGCATCACGTCCCACACCCAGGCGAGGTCGGACAACGCCGCATCCGCCTTGACGAGCACGTCGAAGCGTACGGGACCGGGCTGATTCCACGCGACCATCCCGACCGCACTGCCGCGCGAAGCGGGCAACACCACGTCGGCGAGATTCAGCAGCAGCGAGTCGGCGGTCCAGGTGATCAGGCCGCGCGCTTGGCGAATGGGAATCGGTGGGCCGGAGAGCCCCCCACTCAACGAATCGAGGCGCAGCGAGGCCGGACGTTTCTTGACGTCAACGACGACAAGATCGTGGGCCCGCACGGCGTTCAACAGAATGCGTCGGCGCTCGAAGTACCGACCGTCAGCCACGTGTTCGAGATCGTGCAGGCTGTCGCGCACGGCGGCAACACTGTCGCGGGCGGCCCCGGTGAACATCGGGTGGGGCGACCAGGGCGCGCGCGTCGTCACCACGCCATCGTCGATGCGCAACGAATCCACGCGCACATCATCGCCGAACTGCACCGCGGTGTGGGGCGCCTTGCGCGTGGTGTCGCCCGAAATGATGTACGCGATATTCCACGGGCGCCCGCTCTGCTCCTGCCGCAGCGTCATCACCACCCCGCTCAGGGAGAGGGCGCGGATGTGAATGACCCGACTGAACAGCCCGCGCACGTTGAGCGTCCCCACCACCCGCTTGGCGGTGATGACCGGGACGCCGACGGTGTCCACCAGCGACACGTCTTCGGCCACCACGCGTCCGGGGCTGATCTCGCGCAGGCGTCCAATGCGGATGGAGCCCCGTCCGCCAAATACCCGGTTGGCGCGGCTGATAAGCGTCGAGCGCAGCCAGCTGCGGCCGGACTCGGTGTTCGTGGCGACGAGATAGCCAAGGCCCATGCCGCTGCCCATGCCGAGCACGATGGCCGCCGCCCACCAGAACCGACGCTGCCGGGGAGACATGCGCGTGGTCATCAGAACGCCTGTCCGAGACCGAAGTGGAACACGAGGCGCGAGAAGATGCTCTGTGAAACAGGCGGCGTGTACGTGGCGGGGCACGCGAACACGTTGGAATAGTCCGCAACGATGTTGGCCTGTCGCGGGCTCGCGCAGTAAATCCCCGCCGGCGTTCCCGTTTTGCCGTCGGAGAAGTACAACGCGCGGCCGACGCGCTTCCCGTACGGCCGATAGCCGACGTCGAGCCGGAACGGCCCCAGCGGCGTCACGAGACGTACACCGACACCCGGCGTGTAGCGCATGTCGGCCCACGAGAACCGATCGGAGCGCGTTTCCCACAGCGCACCAGCGTCGACGAAGGCCGCGAGCTGCAGCTGCTCCGCAATGAATCGTACACCGCGACGCCACTCGAGATTGCCGACCAGCAGCGCCGTACCACCGCGGGGGACTTCGTTGTCGCGGCTATTGGGCACCACTTCGTATTCCCCGTCGGTGCCGGCGACCGGGCGGACCGCTCTCACCACGTAGTCGACTGGGCCGAGCAGGTTCTGCTGATAGCCGCGAACGGAGTTTTGTCCGCCCACGAACAGCCGCTCCTGCTGCGGAATGAGCGGCGTCCCATCGACCAATTCGGCACCTGGCGCGAAGGCGCCGGCGGCTTGAAAGCGGGCGCCGACGACACCGCCAAGGAACCGTGAAAAACCGGCGAGTTCGCCGGTCGTGCGTTGAAAGCGGACCGTCTCCACCCGCTCGGAGACCGTTTGCCCCAAGCGTAACTCCCCGCGCACGCGCCATCCGCGCGCGGGGTTGGTCGCGTTGTCGGTACGGTCGTGCAACGCCGACGTGCTCACGATGCCGATGCCGCGACCGAAGGCGTTGAGCACGAGTTCTTCCGGCCGACACAATCCGAAGCGCGTACACGACACCGCCGGATCGACCGTCGTTTTACCGTTTTCGTACTGGAAGCTGGCCGCGCCGCTCGTACGATTGCTGAACTGTCGGGACACGTCGGCCAGCGCACCAATGGCCGTTTCGCGCAGGTACGCATAGGGTTCGCCGCGACGCTCGCTGTACACCGAAACGAGCGGGACGACTGGCAGGCCAAACAGTCGCGCATTGGTAATCGTCGCACCGGCGTAGTAATTGACGCGCTGGCTGAACGGATCATCGCGCAGCGCCTGCGAGCAGAGCGCCGGTGCGATATCGGCAGGCGCCCCGAGCCCCAGCTTGGAGGCACGTGCCGAGAATTCCACCCGTCGACCGACGCCGAGGAAGCCGCGGTCGGTGATGCGTCCTTGGGCGCGCACGCAATCTTGCGTGGCCCATCCCAGTCCTACGCGAGCGGCGCGCATACGCGCTTCCGCGACAGCGATACGCAGGTCGATGAGGCTATCGGCGGTGGACGTGCTGGACGCCGTGTCCATGACCACCAAGCGAAATGCTTCGGAGCGATAGAGCGCGCGCTGGGCGTCGAGCAGGGCCGACGCGCTGAAGCGATCGCCGGGCTGAATGGCCACCAGTCGGGCCACATCGGCAGAATCGACGCGCGGTCGCCCTGTCGAGACTGGACGGACCGCCACATGCACCGTCCCGATGCGCAATGGTGGCCCGGTGGTGAAGTTGAGGTCGAGACGCACCAGCGCATTGAGCGTGTCAATGCGAATGCGGCTGGTGGGCATCGAGGCGCGCGCGAAGCCGGCGTCGCGCAAGCGGGCGACCACCCCGGAGACCGTGGTATCCACGCGCGTGCGGTCGAACCGCTTACCCACGAGCTGCGCGAGGGTGGCGTCGTACGGCCGACGCCCCTCGGGGGGCTCCGGGAGCCCGCGAACGGCGACGCCGTCGACGACGGCCTCGCGCCCCGGCGTGATGACAAAACGGACCCTGACCCCATCGGCGCGCTTGGTCACCAGCGGGGAGACGCTCGCCTGGAACCACCCCGCCTGTCGGTGCAGAATGGCGAGGCGGAGCGCGTCGCGACGGACTTCGAGCGTGTCCACGCAGGGGGCCGTGCCAATCTTGAATACGCGCGTCACGAAGCCTGGCTCATGCGTCACGATCGTGGTGGCCATTGCCAGGACGTCGAACGCCGGGCTGCCATCGAAGCGGACGCCGCGTACCCGCTCGTCGGCATTGCAGCGCGCGGCGCGCTGGGCGGCCGCGGTGCGCAGCGGGCTCACGAGGAGACCAACCAGCACCACCGTGCGGAAAGACGAAAAGAGTGACGGGACAGGCATGCCCTTCGAATGTAACGCACGGGATTGGCGCCGGGTGCCATCGCGACGATCGAGACGGCATGCCCCATAGGGTCCATTCAGCGGGAAGTGTTCCCACGTTGATCCCTATTCATTCAATGTGATATGGCGAGGTCATCCGGCGTTCATGTTGCTCGCGTAGATTGTGGGAATAGTCATGAGGGGTAGCCCCTCTGCATGGGGACGCGCTCCCCACTGGTCCCGCGCCCAACTTCCTGAGGAGTTCCGTATGTCCTTTCTGACGGTCATCGCGTCGGCCAGCCTGCTGGCAGCTACGGCCTCGGACAGTGTCCCCCGCCCGGCCCCCAGCGGACCGTTCGTCGCCCCGGTGGCGCTGGCGGTGCCTTTCCGCGCACCCGTCGATACGACCAAGCGGGCGAGAAAGGCGGTGACCTACAGTGACGGTTATTACAAGCGCGTCGCGATTCACAAAGCGCTGAGTTGGGCCATGCTGCCGCTGTTCGCGGCGTCGTACGTGTCGGGCGATCAGCTGCTCGACAAGGGGGACGATGCTCCGGATTGGGCGCAGACGATGCACCCCATTGCGGCCACGGGATCGGCGGTGCTGTTCGGCGCGAACGCGGTCACCGGCACCTGGAATCTCTGGGAAGGGCGCAAGGACCCGAACGGGCGGAAGCGTCGTCTATTGCACAGCGCGTTGTTCATCGCCGCCAGCGGCGGGTTCGCCTATGCCGGGTCGATCGCGGACCAGGCCGAGGAGAACGGCGCCATTCGCGAGCGGCACCGCAACGTCGCCATCGCGTCGATGAGTGCCTCGACGGCGAGCTGGCTCATCATGTTGATCGGAAACTGAGCGCCCCGTGCTCGAGACCGTGACCGCCCTCGTCCAACCGTGGGCCGACTACTACTCGGCCAGCGCCTGGCTCCCCACGCTCGTCATCGCCGTGCACGTGCTGAGCATGTTCGTCGGTGGCGGCATCGCGTTGGGGGCCGACCGCCGAGTGTTGCTGGCGACGCCTGGCAGCAGTGAAGCGTTTCTCGCCATGGCGGAAGACCTGCGGGCGACGCACGGCGTGGTGATTGGGGCGCTGGTGCTGATGGTGTGCAGCGGAGCGGCGCTTGCGACCGCCGATATCGGCACTTTTGCCACCTCGCTGGTGTTCTGGAGCAAGATGGGCGCGTTCGTGGTGCTGATGGTGAACGGCGCGCGCATGCGATCAGCCGAGCATCACCTGCTGACGAACGCCCGCAACACCATCGAGATGTCCGTCGCCGGTCCGGAAGTCACGGGGCCCTGGGGCACGTTGCGCGTGCACGCGTGGGTCAGCCTCGGCTTCTGGTGCCTGGTCGTGGTACTGGGTGTCGTTGTCGCGAATATCTGAGAGGACTCGCATGGGTGAGCAGCAATCGGAGAGTGCGTGCGTAGGGTGCGGCGCGCGACGGATGTTTCTGCAGCAGGCAGTGACCGCGACGGCCGCGTTGGCGGGACTGTCGCTGCTTGGTCCGGCCCGTGTGCTTTCGGCGCTCGAGCCGCGTCGTGAGCGCGGTCCGGTCAAGTACGCGTTACCGGCGGCAGACGGTGTCTCCATCGATGCGGCCAACGAGATCATCCTGTGCCGCAACGCCGGAGAAGTCTACGCCTTCGCGCTCTCGTGCCCGCACCAGAATACGGCGCTCAAAGTGATGCCGAAGAACGCCGGCTTTCAGTGCCCGCGGCACAAGTCGAAGTACCAGCCCAACGGGACCTTCGTCAGTGGTCGCGCCACCCGGAACATGGATCGCCTGCAGATCACGCGCGATGGCGCCACGATCTCGGTCGACCCGGACATTGTCTTCGAGAGCGACACCGAGCCAGCCAAGTGGGCGGCTGCGGTGATCAAGGCCTGACCTCTTTCCGAGCACCCGTATGTCCGATTGCGTGTCCTGCTCCCGCCGGGAGTTTCTCTCCGCCACCACCGTTGCGGCCGTCAGCACCTTACTCGCGGCCTGCTCGTCTGGCAGCGACGCCGTCACGGGCCCGCGCAACGTTAATTTGACGGTGACGCTGGCCAACTTTGCGGCGTTGAACGTGGTGGGCGGTATCGCACAGGTGAGCTCGACCGGGACGGCCGTGGCGGTCGTCCGGAGCGGTACCAGCAGCTATCGAGCATTCTCCATGGTGTGCCCGCACCAGGGCACAACCATCGGAATTACCAATTCGGGCTTCCGCTGTCCCAATCATGGCGCGACGTTCAATGCCAACGGCGGCTGGACCGGGGGTGAGCGCACCTCCGGACTGTTCGAGTTCACCGTGACCTCCAACACGACCGCCGGTACCATCACGATCACGAGTTGACCGGTATGCGTTCCACCCGTCTTGCGACCAACGCCGGGGGTGTTCTCCCGGCGTTCTGCGTTCCGCTCTGTGTTTCGCTGCTCTCGGCAGCCTCCTCCCCGCTCTTCGCGCAGGCCAAACCGCAAGCCAACGCGACCGCCAAGGCGACGCCGATCGAAAGCGCGATGGACAAGCTGGCGGCGCATCCCACCGTGGCCGCGGCGTTCAAAGCGCTCAAGAGTGACAACGCATGGACGCTCGACCAGCAGGCGTCCATTTGTCAGATCCCGGCGCCGCCATTCAAGGAGCAGGCTCGTGCGGCGGAGTATGCCAGGCGATTCCGCGAGCTTGGCGTGCAGAACGTACGGATCGACAAGGAAGGGAACGTGATTGGCGAAATTCGCGGCGTCCGTCCGGGCCCCACCCTCTTGCTCGCCGGCCACCTCGACACGGTCTTCCCGGAAGGGACCGATGTCCGCGTGAAGCGTGAAGGCACCAAGCTCACCGCGCCAGGCATTGGCGATGATTGCCGCGGCCTCGCGGTGGTGCTCACCGTGGCGCGTCAGGTCATCACGCAGAAAATCCCGTTCAGCGGCAAGCTCATTGTCGTGGGGAATGTGGGCGAAGAGGGACCGGGAAATCTCCGTGGAACGCGCGCGATCTTCGCGGGGCCCATGCGTGATTCGATCACCATGTTCATCTCGGTGGACGGCACGGGGTTCGGCGTGACGAACGGCGGTGTGGGCAGCAATCGCTACCGCGTGCACTACAAGGGCCCGGGCGGTCACAGCTACGGTGCCTTCGGCATGCCCAACCCCATGCACGCGATGGGACGCGCGATCGCCAAGATTGCGGATCTTGAAGCGAGCACGACCCCCAAGGTCACCTTCAACGTGGGGATCGTGTCCGGCGGCACGTCGGTGAACTCGATTCCGTTCGAAGCGATCATGGAAGTCGATCTGCGGAGCGAAACCGCCGCCGCGCTCGCCGAAATCGACGCACGATTGCAGAAGGCGTTGCGCCAAGCCGTTGTGGACGAGAAGGCGCGGTGGCCCAAGAGCACGGCGGCCCTTTCGGTCGTCATCGACACCATTGGTCTCCGTCCCGCCGGGAGCACTCCCGACAGCGCGCTGATCGTGCGTGCCTCACTCGCGGCGGCGCGCACCATGAACGTGTACGCCCCGCTCACCATTTCGAGCACCGACGCGAACGTGCCGATGAATCTCAAGATTCCCGCCGTCACGCTCGACGGCGGTGGCGTGGGTCGCGGGGCGCACTCGCTCGACGAGTCGTATGACGATCGCGAGGACGGCTACAAGGGACCGCAGTGGGTCCTGCTGGTGGTTATGGGCCTGCTCGGCGCCAAATAGCGCCGACGTTCACACAAAGAGCGAGGGGATATCGGCGGCGGACAGTCGCTGCATATCCCCGAGACCCGCGCGGCGGGCGGCAAGTCCCAGTAGTTCGTCGGGACGTGCCCCCGCCGTTCGCATGTCGCGGAGTGATGTGTCGTGCGTCGCCTTGCTCAGTTTGCTGCCATCCGGATGCACCAGCAGCGTGTGGTGCAGAAAGCGCGGTGGTGCCGTGCGCCCGAGCAGTTCCGCGAGTTGCAGCTGACGTCCGGTGCTCTCCAAGAGGTCTTCGCCGCGAATGACCACATCGATGCCGTGCGTCATGTCGTCCACCACGACGGCAAACTGATAGGTCCACTGGGCATGGCGATCGCGCACGAGCAAATCGCCGCATTGATCGGCGGGTGTTTGCCCGATGGCCCCGAGTCGCAGATCATCGAAGTGAAAGGCACGCGTCTCGAGTCGCACCCGCTTCGCGTACGTGTCCGTGTCACTGAGCTCCAGTGCACGACAGGTGCCGGGATATCGCGCTTCCGTGCCGGCGGAGTGCGGGACCTGCTGCGCGATGTCTTTTCGAGTGCAGCGACAGCCGTACACCATGCCGTGCGCTGCCAATTGCTGGAGCGCCGACGCGTACCGCCTGTGCTGATTGGACTGTCTGGCGTGATGCGACACGAGGTTGTTGCGAAACGACGTCGTGTCGAAGTCATCGGGCGTGAGGCCCAACCATTCGAGGTCGTCCAGCAAGGCCTGTTCGTACTCCGGCCGGCAACGCGTGCGGTCGTGATCTTCCAGACGCAGCAGCACGCGCCCGCCGTGGGCACGAGCAATGCCCCAGACGTGGATGGCGTTGACCAGATGCCCGAGATGCAGAAATCCCGTGGGCGCCGGCGCGAAGCGCGTACGCCATACGCCCTTGGGCAGGGAGGTCGCGAGCGTCGACTTCCACTGGGGGCGCGATGGGACAGGCATGGGCATGAGACACGCTACCCACGCGACGCAGCGCCATCAACTCTTGTGAAACAGGAGTCGATGACGCTGCTGTCCACTGCGCCCCGCGCGCGTCGCGCGTACATCAGGCGCGCAACAGGGAGACGTGCGGTAACGCAGCGCCCAGATCGACCGTCATGGCAGCCGACGGCGCGTAGCCACGCGCAGGGCCGGCTTCGACCAGCATCTCCGCAATCGTCGTCTGCTCGAAGCGCACGGCCGCGTGTCCGACAATGGCGGTCCAGCGGGCGTGCACCGCGCAGGGGTTGAGGGGATCACAGGAGCGGCTGCGCAACAGGCAGGCGGGGGTGCGCGCGTGGTCGTCAAAGGGCGCAATGATCCGCGCCAATGTGAGCTGTTCAGGCGGAATGGCCAAGGTAAAGCCACCTGCGGCGCCGCGGGCGCTGTGCACCACGCCGGCCTTGGCCAACGCGTTCAGCGTTTTCGCGAGATAGTTGCGTGGCGCACCGAGTTCCGCCGCGATGGCGTCGGCCGAGAGCGCCTTGGCGCCGTCGTGGCGCGCGAGCAGCAGGACGGCACGCAGGGCATGTTCAGCAGTAGCTGAGAGCATGGCAGGGTCCGGGTAGAAGACTGAGCAAACCTCATCGTACCCTGAGATTCGTCGTTTCCCGGTCCGAACAGAGTCAGGGAACACATGGACTTTCAGCACGACGACCCGACACGCAGGTGAGGTATTCCCCCACAGCCGACGCCGCTACTTCCAGCTCAGCACATCGGCGTTTTCGCCATCGCCGCCGGGCTGGCCATCGGCCCCGTACGTCGCGAGATCGAACCCGGAGGGATTCGCCTTGCCTGGCCCGAGGTATACGTACGGACGTCCCCACGGATCGTCAGGGATCGCCTTTCGCACATACGGCTCCCGCCAGTTCGCCGGCGGATCGATCGTCGGCTTCTGCCACAGCGCCGCGAGTCCCTGCGCGGTCGACGGATACCGCCCGTTGTCGAGGCGATAGGTGTCGAGCGCGGTGGACAGACTTTCTATTTGCGCTTTGGCCGTGGCCGTCTTCGCGTCGCCGACATTGCGAAAGAGATTCGGTGCCACGAACGTCGCCAGCAACGCGATGACCACGATCACCACCAGCACTTCGAGCAACGTGAAGGCGGACCGGCGCGACACCCGTATCACCACTTACTCCCCACGCGTGCGCAGGCTGTCGGCTTCGAAGAGTCGAGGATCGACCCACCCGCTCACGTCGGGCGATCGCACTTGACGCCACCCGGCGCGATCGGTGCCCAGCATGGCGCGCGACGACGGCTTGATGACCCCAAGTACCTGTCCGCCACGGCTCGCATCGGAGCGCACGTTCACCCAGGTGCGCGCCACGGCAGGCGTCCACGTAATGCTGTCGGCGCCGCTTTTCGGGTCCGAGGGCAGCGTTGCCTGAGCGCGCTCGAGACTGTCGGCCACGAGGACGCCGCTATCGCTGCCTGACGTGGTGCTGGTCTTGCCCGCGGCCACAACCACGACACGCGCGTCTCCCGCCATGCGCTGCGCATTCGAACCATTTACCGTTGCGGCCGTGGCGAAATCGCGCAGCTGCGGCGCGTACTGCAGTACGCCTGCCGCTGCGGTGACCATGAGTGCGACGGCTGCGGCATTGCGCAGTACGGCTGGCGATACGGCGGATAACGACAGCGTCGACTTCACGTCTCCGCACCAGTGACAGGTGGAATCGACGCGATGCATGATGCCGCACGAGCGACAGGTCTTGAGCTTCGCGCGTTGTCCACGAGAGTCGAGTGTATCGAACGGCTGCGTACACTTGGGACACTGCGACGCAGCGACCAAAGCTTTCGACCCACACTGGGTGCAGCGGATATAGGCCATACGGAGAACGGCCGGGAGTGCCGAGGAGAGGGAGGACAGGTGTACAGACCTGACGGACTGTACGGGATGACGTAACGATCGGGGACGCGCTGCCGCCGCGCTACGTGACAGCGAGCAAACTATCAGGCGACGCCATATTCCGTTATCAAGAAACCGCGGGTCCTCCGTGGCACCGTTCTGCCCACCAGTCCGTGGCGCCATACTCCAGGTGGCGCCAGGGTACGGTTGTGCTCGCCACCGGCCACACGAGCCGCCATGAGGTCAGCGGCGATCCCTTCCTTGGGCGTCTGGTCATCGTCCTGCGGCCACACCGAGGCATGGGGGTGACTGAACAATGGCAACGCCTCATTCGCGGTGCGTCAGACCCAAGAGATGGGTCGAGCGATCCACCACACGAGGATGGCAATCCCCACGAAAAACACCACCAGAGCGGCGATGCCCGAAAGGCCAGAGCATCGGACATACCCTGCCGTGGGGCAACTTCCATGTCCAGCTCTCGCGTGACGCGCGACACGGCGCTCAGCCATCAGGACGCGAGGGCCCCTGCACCAGGTCTGTGCAGGGGCCCTCGCGGGCGCTGTGATAATCCGCCTACCGCCGATGGTTACGGATTACGATCCGTGCATCCCTTGAAGAGCGGATTGTTCTCTTCGGGCTGTGTGATGGGCAGATTGACATCCTTCCCGTAGCTGCCGCCCTTGAAGTGCAGCCCCTGCGGGAACACCGTGGCTTCGGTACGACCGTACTGCCGGATGAGGCGGCGCATGTCGCCCAGACGCTGGCCGCGGCTGAACGTCCAGAACGCCTTCTCGCGGAAGTGCAGATTCACGCGGGCGGCCTCAGAGCCGGGATCGGTGAGCTGCGTCATCGCCGCCGGCACAATCTCGCCGAGCCGCGGCGGTGCCAGCCGCAGCGCGTTGTGAATGGCGAGCCACTGCGTGACGTTGTTGTTGCGCAGTGCGACTTCGGCTTCGATCATGCGGGCATCGATCCCATTCACGACGTCGACCGACGTGAGCTGTCCCCACATGGCCGTGGTGCGCGTATACGTCTGGCCATCCTGACCATTGATGGAACCACTGGTCGGGATGGTCACCGGCAAACGCGGATCACGAGACGACGCAAACGGAATGGCGTTCGCGACGAGAATGTTGCGGGCGTTGCCTTCGACACTGTCACCGACGCTGTAGCGGCGTGAGCTGAGCCCTTGCCCCCACAGCGTATTCGTACTGGTGGAGTTCGAGAACGTGTGCGCGTAGGTGAAGCTCGTGGGCAGTTCGGCGACCAACGTGCCGGCGCCAGCAAAATCGCCGAGTGCCATGGCCACACGGGCCCGCACCACGCGGATGGAGCGGTTCATGAGCACGCTGGCGGCATCCGTGCCGTTGGCAAACGTCAGCCCGGTATCGAGCGACGCTGCCGCCAACTGAAACACCTGGGCGGTGCTCTTCGGCTCTCCGTTCTCCGGCGGGTTGGTCAGCGGGTTGTTCGGGATGGGAATGCCATTGCAGAAGTCGAGCGCGAGCTGCATCTCCGCAAACCCGCGCGCGAGATACATCTCGGCAATCGTGGCCCGCGAAGTCGGGCTGAACTTCTTGAGCGATTCGATCGCTTCGTACGCGCGCGTCCGGGTGCGGTACAAGCTGCGCACCATGCCGGTAATCGACGAATTGATCAGCTGAATCTGCCGCTGGTCGGTCTCGTCGTTCTGAATGAACGTCGAGCTGGTCGACCATTCATCGGCCAACAGGCCACCAAACAACCAGGTGCTTTCGCCGCCACCGGTGACGCCGCGGAAGGTGGCGATGGTGCCGTTCGCCAAGGCGATCGCACCGTCGGTCTTCGCGAGGTCACCGGGGGCAATGATGTCGGGATCGACGACGCCGAGCAGGCGATCGTTCGCTTCCTGGCAGCCCGAGAGCGAAACGGCGAGGGCGGCCACTACGCCTGCCGTACGGCCCAACGTGCGCCGGCCCAAAAATCGAGAGGGTGTCATGGGTCGGTTAGCCTCAGAATCCGATGTTGATGCGCGTGATGAAGTAGCTCGGCGGTCCCACCGTCTGGAACTCGCTCGGGGCTTCGGTGCCGCTCGTGGTGTTGAAGCCCGACTCGGGGTCGGTACCACGGTAGTTCGTCCACAGCTTGAGATTGCGCGCCGTGACCACGAGCGACAGCGAGCGGCCGCGCACGAGACGCTTGGCCATGCTGTTGGAGACGGTCCACTGTGCCGAGATTTCGCGCAGGCGGACGAAGGCGCCGCTCTGCAGGAAGCCGTCGAGTGTACGGGCCGGGTGTTCGTTGGCCGCGATGTTCGTGGCCTGATCGACGAACTCCGCCTTCAGGTTGTTTCGTCCCGAGCAGTTGGGGCGCGTGCAGCGAATCCGCTCGGTGTTGTTGTACCACAGACCGCCGCTGCGCCAGTCGACCATGCCCTGCAGGCGAAGCTGCTTGTTGAACAGATCGACACCGTTCACCAGCGTGGTCATGTAGCGCGGCGTGGAGTAGCCACGGAAGATCACCGAGTCGCCAACGAACACTTCGTTGCGGGCGGCATCGGGGAAGTACGTGAGCAAGCCGTCGCCGTTCTTGTCTTCCCAGCCCGTGATCGGCTGCGACCAGTACCCGCCAATGGGATAGCCAGCCACGGTGCGGCTGGGCAACCCGAGCTGTGGCGGCGTGTCACCAAGCGACACGACCTTGTTGTCGTTCGACGAGAACGCGATGTTCGCGTCCCATCCGAAGTTGTTCTTCTGCACGAGCTGCGCGTTCAGGGCGACTTCGATACCGGCGTTCTTCACCGAGCCGAGGTTACGCAGCTGCGACGCCACAGAGCCGTACGACGGCGGCAGCACCGCGCTGATGAGCGCGTCGGTGGTGAGCTTGTTGTAGTACGTGAAGTCGAGGCTCACGCGCTGGTTGAACATCTGGGTTTCGAAACCCATTTCGTGTTCGGCCGAGCGCTCGGGCTTGAGGTTGGCGTTACCCAGCGCGCCCTGAATGACCGTGGGCTGATCGGTGGCAGCGACGCTCGTGATGCCGGAGTTGTAGAAGAAGAGCGCGTCGTTGGGACCGGGCTGAACGCCGGACTGACCATACGCGTAGCGCAGCCGGAACGTGTTTACGAACGCCGGCGCCTTCCACCAGTCTTCCTGCGAGATCAGGTACGACATCGACGCCTTCGGATACACGATGCTCTGGAAGTTCGTACCGAAGGCCGAGTTCTGGTCGCTACGCACCGCGGCCGTGAGGAACAACCGGTCGCGCCATGCCAAGGATTGTTCGATGAAGCTGCCGAACGTCTTGGTCACCGTGGTCCCTTCATCGACGACGAGCACCGTTCCCGAGCCAACGCTTTGTGAACCCGGAGCGAGCTGAGAGGAGCCCGTCGTAGCGCTCGTGAAGCGGTAGCCGATGTACTGGGAGCCCACCGTCGTCTTGTGCTGGAAGCCGAACTTTTCGTAGTTGGCCGTGGCGCCGAGATCGACCGTGAGATTGTTGATGAACACGCGACCGATGCCGCGCGCACCCAACCGCGTCGTAGCGGTAAGCGGCGGACCTTCGCCGCGGAAGAGCAGGTTTTCGTCGTTACGCCCCGTCCAGTCGTTACCGACCGTCGCACGGGTCGAGAGCCACGAGGTGGGACGATAGTTGGCCTGTCCCGACCAGATGAAGCGGTTGACCGACTGTTCGGTCTTCTCCGCCCACATGTACCCCGGCGTCCAGGCGCGATAGCCGTTGAGCGGGGTGCCCAAGCCGGAGACCGTCCCGTTGTCACGCGTGCCCGGACCACCAAAGAGGTGCGAGCCAAGACCAGCCGTGGCGTTCGATTCGAGGGAGTAGCGCTGCGCGATGTTGATGAAGTTGGTCGACATTGCCACGTCGAGCTTCGGATTCAGTTGCGCGTTCACGTTGGACCGCAACGAGCGGCGGTTCATCGTGTTGGGGCGATCCGTCCATGGACGGATGGGAATTCCTGAGGAATCCATGCGCTGGCGCTCGAAGGTCGGCAGCTCGAGCACGCCGATCTCATTTTCGTCTTCGGCCGACAGGAAGTAGCGGACCGCTTCGGTACCACCGGACACTTGTACACCTGTCTGGCGACGGTTGCCCGTGCCGACCGGCGTGAGATCCTTTTCGTCGAAGATATTCAGCGCGCTCGTGGAGTCGGCGGTACACTGCGCGAGCCCGATACGCTGCAGATTGCAGAACGTCCGCGACGACACCGTTTCCCCCGGGCGCTTGCCCCAGAGTGAGTACGCGTCGGGATAGAAATTGCGATCGTAGACCGTGCCGCCTTCGCCGTAGATCGTCCACCGGGCGGCGCCCGCGCGGCCCTTCTTGGTCGTGACGAGAATGACGCCGTTGGCCGCGTCGGTGCCGTAGAGCGTCGCCGCCGACGGCCCCTTCACGATTTCGATATTCTCGATTTCTTCCGGGTTGAGGTCGCCGACGCGGCTTGGCGCGTTACCGCCAGTGCCGCCGCCGCTACCGGTCGCGGTGGTGAAGCTCGCGTTGTTGCTCGTCATACGAATGCCGTCGATGATCCAGATCGGCTCGTTGTTCAAGCTCACGGAGTTCATACCGCGAATACGAATGCGTGCGCCGGTACCAGTCTGGGTGCCGCTCGTGACCGTTACCCCGGGTGCACGCGAATTGAGCAGGTCGTTGAGGTTACCGAGCGGCGCCGATTCCGTGACCTTCGCGGCATCGATGTTGGCCGTGGCATTGCCGATTTCGACGCGACGTTGTTCACCGGTGGCGGTCGTGACGACGGCCGCCAGATTCACGGCGGCCGTCGAGAGCGCCACGTTGAGCGTTTGCGTTTGTCCCGCCGCGATGGTGATGGGCTTGGACTGTTCGGTATAGCCAACGCGAAGCACGCGCACCGTGTATGGGCCGGCACCGATCCCGCGGAGCGTGAGCTTGCCGTCGGGACCCGTCTGCCCAGCGAATGTAGTCCCCACCAGGAATACGCGAGCCGCTTCGACGGGGCGTTGATTAGCCGCGTCGGTTACGGTGACTGCCAGGGTGCCAAGCTGCTGTGCACGGGCCGGTGGACTGGCGAGTGCAAGCAACCCTGTCAGCGCCAGCAGGGGGCGCCACAAGTGGTGCATGTGCGGGTCTCCTCAGAGGATGGTGAGGTGCGAAATCGGTGTCCGGACACTTCGGGTCCTAACGGTTCGGTCCCTCCGGACCAACTGAAATTAGCACGGCCGGGTTCCTTCCGTCCCGCTAACGTGCACTTGGTACCAGTGATTGATGAGTTCACCTCAACTCACCGTCGTTCTCAACGGCGAAGCCCCCCACGGCGTGTATTCTTCAGTAGTCTCCCCCGTCCCTTCCGGCGTGACAACCACCCCCTCCAACGGCTCAGAACACGCCTTTCTCCCCTCGCGGCTCCGGAGGGGCGCTTCGACGCCGACCACCCTGCTGACCATCGGCGCGGCCGCCGTGCTCGCGGCGTATTCAGCCGGTTATGTGCGAACGGAAGCGGCGGCCACCGAACTCGCCGCGCGCAGCGCGCCGCGTCGACGCCTGCCGGTTGCCGGACCAGACGCGATGGCCAACGGGCCTTCGAACGCCGCTTCCGGGGCCGCTGCTGCGCCCGCGACTGCCGTGGCGAGCACTTCGGAGAATGCCGAAGTAGCCTCGACCGGAAGGGCGCCAATGCTCGACGCGAGGGGGGGGGCCGACCAGCCGGAATCATCGGCACTGCGCGCGGTTCCCTCAGATAGTGCGGCAACGGCCGCGGCCGCCGTCCCTCCGGCAGCCACCGCGGTGGCACTCGCCGGAGCGCCGAGTGTCTCTGGCGCCATCAGTACGTCCAGCGCTGCCACCGCGGTCACGCCCATGCCGGCACCCGTCGTTGCGACGCCACCGGTCGCGACCACGCCGACGCACGCGCCTTCGCCGGCTCCGGCCGCTGCCGACAGCAGCAAGAAGGTCAAGTGGAAAGACGGGACGTTCACCGGGTGGGGCACTTCACGGCACGGTGACATCGAGGCCACCGTTATCATCGAAGGCGGCAAGATCACGGCCGCTGCCATCAGTCGCTGCCTCACGCGGTACTCGTGCTCGTGGATCGCGCACCTGCAGCCGCAGGTGGCCCAACGACAGAGCCCGGAAATCGACAACGTGTCCGGCGCGACCGACAGCACCAATGCGTTTTATTACGCAGTCGTTGAAGCACTCAAGCACGCCACGCCGTGAGCGATCTGCCCACGTACGAGTTTGTCACGACGGCGATGAGTACGACGATCTCGCTGCAGCTCGTCGGCGAGCTGCACGACGCCCCGTCGCGTGCGGCCGACGCATTGGGATGGTTCGATCTGGTGGAGCGCAGCTGCTCACGTTTTGAGCAGTCGTCGGAGCTGATGCGCCTGACGCACACGCGCGACGTGTTCACGCCGGTGTCGCCATTGCTATTCGAAGTCCTGCGCGTGGCGCATTCAGTGGCCGCCGCGAGCGACGGGGCCTTCGACCCGGCAGTCGGCGCACGGGTGCATGCCCTGGGCTTCAATCGCCCGTGGCGTGGCGGCGCGGCCATTACCCTCGCGCGACACGATACCGACGCCACGTGGCGTGATATCACGCTCGACGAAGCCGCGTGTGCCGTTCGACTCGAGCGGCCGCTGCAACTCGATCTTGGCGCCATCGCCAAAGGCTTCGCCATCGATCTCGCCGCGCGTGCCCTTGCCGCCGTCGCCCACTGTGCCATCAACGCCGGCGGCGACCTGCTGTACCGGGGACGCAACGCCAAAGGCGACCCCTGGCGCACAGCCATCGTGCATCCCCGCGACGAACGAGCGCGACTCGCCACCCTGACGTGCGAGGCCGCCGAGTTCGCGGTGTGCACGAGCGGCGATTATGTGCGGCGGACGGCGCGTGGGCATCATCTCGTCGATCCGCGGCAGCGCGAGGCGACGTCAGCGTCCCACTCGCAAAGCGTGACGGTGGTGGCCCCACAAGCGGCGATCGCCGACGGGCTGGCGACGGCAGCCTTTGTGCTGGGGCCGGACGCCGGCGCCGCGCTCTTGCAGGCTCAGGGTGTTGATGGCTGCATCGTGGGCGCTGATGGCGCAGTGCACATGGTGCGCGGCTGGGGGTGTACCGAGTGGAGCATCGGCCATGAGTGACAGCACGTCGGCCGCCGTGCACAAGTCGCCCTGGACAGCTCTCCTCCGCTGGCTCCGTTCGCCCAAAGGGCTGTTCACGGCCATTCTGCTGATCCTGACGGCGCCCGCCGCTCATCATGCAGGATGGATGTTGGTGCTTCCCGGTCTCGCGAGCGCCATACTCGTCGCCATGCTTCTCGACGCACCACTTATCCGGTGGCGCGATGGGGAGTGGAGCGTACCCGACGGCGCCTTGCTTACCGGCATGCTCGTTGGTGTGGTGCTCAGTCCCCATGCGACGTGGTGGGTGGCGGCGGGCACGGCAGCGCTGGCGATTGCCGCCAAGCATGCTCTGCGCGTGAAGCGCGCCAACGTATTGAACCCCGCCGCGGCAGGACTGGTCGTCAGCTACTATCTGTTCGACTCGGGACAGAACTGGTGGGGCGCCCTGCCCGATCTCCCGCCGGTGTGGATGCTCCTGTTGGGATCGACCGCCGCGTTCATGGCGTGGCGTCTCCACAAACTGCCGCTGGTGTTGGCACTCCTTGGCGTGCACTTCGTGCTGGCGACGAGTGCCACGTATGTGGTCGACCCGGTGCGGCTGGCCGAGCTGTATCGTGCCCCCGACCTGCAGATGGTGCTGTTCTTCGCCGGCTTCATGGCCACGGACCCACCGACATCGCCGCCCAAGGCCGGCGATCAGGTGACCTACGGCGCCATCGCGGCCGCTACGGGATTTGGCTTGTACATCGCCATCGGTGCCGTCTACTTCCTGTTGGGTGGCCTGCTCGTGGCGAACCTGTGGGAAGGCTGGCGCAAGTGGAAGCGCGCGGGGAGCGCCCGCGCGGCACGAGTCACGTCGGCTGCTGCGCCCAGAACCGAAGCAGCGCTTCGTTGACCGCACTGGCGTGCGTGTGCTGGAGCCAATGCGCCGCCGGCAGCCGTTCGACCGTCAATGACGGCACCCACCGGTCAAAGCCGGTGGTGAGTTCAACGCCGAGGTAGGGATCGCGTTCGCCCCACAGCAGCAACGTCGGCGCACTGATGACCACATCACGCGGCGGCGGGCAGCGGAATAAGGCGCGGAAATGGTTGAGGGCAGCGGTCCACGCACTCCGCGACGCAAAGGCCCGGCGGTACTGCGTCTCGAGGGCGTGCGTGTCCGACATGTCGGCGGTGGGCGTCGCCGCACCGCTGCGCAACACGCGCATGAACAACGCCGAGTCCCCTGCCTGCCACATGAACTCGGGGAGCCACGGCAACTGGAAAAAGAGCATGTACCACGATTTCCGGCGCTGCGCCCATCCGTTTCGCAGCGCGCGCCGGAAGGCGGCAGGATGCGGCGCATTGAGAACGGCGAGCGAACGCACCACCTGCGGGTGGTGCATGGCCACATGCCACGCGAGCATGCCGCCCCAATCGTGCCCCACCAGATGCACGGCGCCGCCATACTGATTGGCGAGCGCCTCGATGTCCCGGCCGAGCAGTTCGAGCCGATACTCGGCAACGTGCCTAGGACGCTCCGTCTCGTTGTACCCGCGCAGATCGGGCACGACCACACGGTAGCCCTGCGCGACCAGTACGTCGATTTGTCCGAGCCAGGACAACCAGCAATCGGGGAAGCCGTGCAGCAGCAGGACCACCGGCCCGGTTCCTGCCTCCACGACATGAAAGCGCAGGCCGTTCACCAACAACTGCCGGTGGGTATAGCCGGCGAGCCGGTCCTCGAGTGTCCCCATGTCGTTACTGCCGGACGACGTTCGTGGAGAGTGCCTTGGTGAGCCGGTACAGGAACTCCTGGCCTTCGTAATAGCTCTTCACCGCCATGCGCTCATCGCGGCCATGGGCCCGCGCGTCGACCGTGGGGTCGCTGAAGAGTCCCGACACGCCGAAGGCAGGCACGCCGAGGGCGCGGAAGAATCGGGAATCGGTAGCGCCCGTGCTCATGGTGGGAATGATGGGCATCTTCCCCCACAGCTCACCGGTGATGCGCGTGACGTTGTCCATGAGTTCGGGAAGCAACGCCGATGCCGGCGTACTCGGACGCTGCGACCGAATGATGACCTTCACGTTGGTGTCGGCGATGGCCTTTTCGAGTTCCGCGCGTACGGTTTCGGCCGTCTCCGACGGATAAATGCGGCAGTTCACGTTCGCTTCGGCAAGTTGCGGCAACGCGTTGGTAGCGTGTCCGCCCTTGAGCTCCGTGGCCACGCAGGTCGTCCGCAGCATGGAGTTGTAGCGCGGATCCGCGGTGACCGTCTTCACCGCCGCCGGGTTGGCCGGATTGGCGACGAGCGCCTGCATCGCCTTGCCCATGGCCGGCTCTTCGAGTGGTCCCGTTTGCGTGAAGAACGCGCGGGTCACGTCGTTGAGCTTGATGGCGAACTTGTATCGCCCCACTCTCGCCAACGCGTCGGCCAGCTGGGTAATGGCGTTGTCGTCGCGCGGCACCGACGAATGCCCGCCTTTGTTGGTGGCGCGTAGCGTAAAGTTCGTGGTGATCTTCTCCGCCGCCTGCACGCCATTGAAGAGGGGCTTGCCGTTACGCAACGTGCCGCCACCGCCTTCATTGATCACCAACGCCGCGTCGACGAGTTGCTTGTGATTCTTGATCAGCCAATCGACGCCGTTGGCGGGTCCGCTTTCTTCGTCGGCGGTGAGTGCAATGATGATGTCACGATCGGGGACGAAGCCTTCCTGCTTCATACGGAAGACATTCGCCACGAAAATGCTCGCCATCGCCTTGTCGTCGGCGGTACCACGACCGTAGTAGTACCCGTCGCGTTCGGTGAACACGAAGGGATCGAGGTCAGGGGACCAGTCGGCCTTGAGCGCTTCCACCACGTCGATGTGGGCGAGCAGCAACAGCGGTTTGGGGGCGCTGGCGCCGCCCTTGCCGCGGATGCGCGCCACCACGTTGTGCTTCTCTGGCCGTGGTCCCCCCACAAAGATGTCCGCCTCGGGAATACCCGCCGCCTTGAATCGCGCGGCCATGGCCTTGGCCGCTGTCGTGATGTTGCCGGTTTCCACGCCGGTATTGATCTCCACGAGCTCCTTGTAAATGTCTCGCGAAAACTGTTGGAATGGTGTCAGCGCACCGGGCTTGTACACGTCGGCGGCACGCTGTGCACCGGCCACCATGGGCGCGCTCACGGCACCTACCACGGCAACCGTCAGGGCAACAGCAGAGACAACTTGGCGCATCACCAGCTCCATCGTTGGAGGATCACGACTCAAGGAACTCGATCAGAGAAAACTCAGCGGGGCGCACTGCGCTCCGCCGTCATCACGGACGTAGTACGTCAGCATTGCTTCGGCCGCAGGCAGATACGCTTCGACCGGCGGCAAACCGCCATCGAGCATCGGCCCCGTATCGCGAAGCACGGAGGCGATGCCATCGGTGAGCGCCATCAGGTCGCGATGATCGTGCACGAACGCATCGACCAGCAGCGCCATATGTCCCGCGAGCTCCTCGGGGGTCGGCTCGCGCACCGCCCGCCAGCCAATCTGTTCAAGGGCGCGCGCCAAGGCCGGCGCGGCACCGGGGCCACCGGGTCTGGTGTCCTCGCTGTAGCGCTCCTTGAGACGACTGAAGCTCAGCACCGCCATACGCAGTCTCAGGCAGAAGAGTCGGAAAGATCGTACAATACGCCCAATCTGCCGTCCACACCAACGTAACCCTGATGCTTCCCGTCAATCTCCGCTCGTACGAAGCGCTCGCGGCCGAGCGCCTTCCCCGCATGGTGTACGACTACTATGCCGGTGGCGCCAACGACGAAATCCTCCTGCGCGAATCCCGCTCGGCGTGGGATGAGATCCGGGTGCGCTATCGTGTGCTGCGCGATGTCTCGCAGCGTTCGCTCGCCACGACGGTCGGTGGTCACCAGCTGGAGTGGCCCGTGATTGTGGCCCCGATGGCGTTTCAGCAGATGGCCACCCCCGAGGGGGAGGTGGCGACGGCGCGTGCCAGTGCGGCCGCCGGCTCAGGCATGATCCTCTCCACCTTGTCCAACCGCACCATCGAGTCGGTGCGTGCCGCGTCCACCGGGCTGCTCTGGTTTCAACTCTATGTGTATCGCGACCGGGGCGTCACCGCCGAACTCGTGCGGCGCGCCGAGCGTGCTGGTTGTACGGCGCTGGTGTTGACGGTGGACACACCGTTGCTGGGGCGACGGGAGCGTGACGTGCTGAACGGCTTTCATGTGCCGGCGGAGTTCGAGGCCCCGAACCTTGGCGTCGACATGCGCGGGACGCTGGCCAGTCAACACGGTGCCGCCTCGGCGCTCGCGCAGTTCATCGCCGATTACTGGGATGCGGGTATTGCGTGGCGCGATCTCGCTTGGCTGCGCGCCCTCACGTCGCTCCCCATTTACGTGAAGGGGATCGTTCGCGGCGATGATGCCATGCTCGCGCTCGAGCATGGTGCCGCCGGCGTGATCGTTTCCAATCATGGCGGTCGACAGCTTGATACGGCACTTCCGACAGCGCGAGCCCTTCCCGAGGTGGCCGACGCCATGGGCGGCCGCGGCGTGCTGCTCGTGGACGGCGGAATCCGTCGCGGAACGGACGTGCTCAAGGCGCTGGCGATGGGAGCGCAGGCGGTGCTGCTGGGACGCCCGCTGCTCTGGGGCCTCGCGGTGAATGGCGAGGCGGGCGCGCGGCATGTCCTGCAGCTGTTGCGCGACGAGCTCGACCTCGCCTTCGCGCTTGCAGGAGTATGCTCGCCAGCCGAGGCGACCCGCGACCTGCTTGCGTAGCGGTCTACAACAGTCCAGGATTGCGCTGCCAGACCGAGATGGTCAGCGCACTCGCGAACGAGACCCACAGCAGGTACGGCAGCAAGAGCAGCGCGGCCGGTCGATCGCGTCGACGAAACGCCACGATAGTCGCCGCGATGCTTGCCCAGAGCAGGAGCACTTCGGCCGTTGCCCAGGGTCCGTCGTGCCAGACAAAAAAGAGCCACGTCCAGAGCGCGTTCAACGCGAGCTGCAACACGTACAGCCCCAGCGGCGCCGTCGCCCGCTCGAGCCCCACCGCGCGCCACACGCGCCACGCTCCAACCGCCATGAGCACGTACAATACGGTCCACACGGGACCGAAGAGCCATGCGGGTGGCGCCCACGCCGGCTTCACCAGGAGCGCGTAGAACTCGGCGGAGCTTCGCGAGGCAAAGGCCGCCGCGAACGCCGCGGCGCCGGTCACACCAAGACACACGAACAGCGCCGGCACACCGGCGCGCCGTTGAGAGACTGCGGGGGAGGTCATCTTCAAAGCTCGTTCCTACCGCCACCAGGAGGAAGGGCAACGTGCCGCCGTCGCGTGTCCCGCTCGAGGTGAGGGCTTAATCCGATGTGGAATCGGCCAGCGCCGCCCGGTTGCTGCGGTATGGCAGATAGCCGCGACCCCAGTCCACACCAATCACTTCCATCCACAGTCGTGCGCCATCGACATGCACGACCACGTAGTGGTACGCGTTATCGCCGGGATCCATACCGGGCTTCACGAGGTGCGTGAGGCGGACGGAATCGGCTCCCGCCTCGCGAATGTAGGCGCGGGTATCCGGCTCGCCCTGATAGGCGTACAACGGGGCGCCGCCGCCGCCGCTGACGACCTGATCGATACGGCGGGGGCGACCAGCCGCATCCCGGTAGCGCTCCACCCAATGCTCAAAGAAGTGCTCGTGGCCGGTGAGCAGCAACGTCACGTTGTATTGCCGAAAGAGCGGCATGTACTTGGCGCGCACCGCCGCGGTGGGTCGCTCGACAATCGCACCGCCGTGCGGCCCCGACGAAAAGGCCGGGTGGTGCGAGAACACGACCACATGCTGATAGCGGCGCCGGTCGAGCCCCTGCAACTGCGCCTTGACCCACGTGAACTGCGTGGAATCTTCCGCGATGTTCGAATCGAAGGCAATGACGAACACGTTGCCGAAGCCAAAGGCATACGTGGGATAGCCACTGAGGCGCCGCGTGGCGCCATCGGCGGGAATAAGCTGCCCCACGGCGCGCAGATAGTTCTGCAACCCCACCTTGCGGCCGGGATCGTCGAGCTCGCCGGCCGACGTGACATCGTGATTGCCCGGCGCCAGGAAGTACGGTACACCGCCCGCCGTCGTGATCCGGTTGATGAGACTCACGAAGCTCACGTTCCACTGCTTCGGGTCGCGCCCGTTCACGACGGCATCGCCGCTCTGCAGCACGAAGCGCACGGGCTCCGGCGAGCGCTCGAGGCGCGTGATGGTGCGCAGCATGTCGTCCACCACCAACCCATGTTCGTACTGCTCGGCGACGCCATCGCGCCGTCCACGAGTATCACCGTAGGCAATGAAGGAAAAGCGGGTCGTACTGGCGCTTTGCGCCTCCGGGGGCAGCGGATTGCGCGGCTTGGCGATGGCCACAACCGTATCGGCTGTCGCGGGCGGGGTGGCCTGCCCACGGACTGGGGCAGCGGCGAGCAGGAAGGCGCACGTTACCGCCGCACCACGGGATAGACCGTTCGGGAGGATAGGCATTCGTGGAATATGCGCGCATGTGTGAAGCCCGGTGAGGTGGGCGCGCGCCATGCTCGCCGACCGGCGCGTGGGGTGGTAGATCATGGCATGCTCCTTACCTACCGCCGCCTCCTCGCCAGCGCGCTGACGGGCGCCCTGAGCGCCACCGTCCTGCACGCCCAGCCCGCCACGGCGGCCAGGACACGCCCTGCGCGCACCACCGGCGCCATCCCTACGCCGGCCTCCGTTCTCGGCTGGGAACCGGGCACCGATCGCAAGCTCCCCAGCTGGAAACAGGTCACCGACTACTTCACTGCGCTGGACAAGGCATCGCCGCGCGTGAGCGTGCGCACCCTCGGCAAGACGACGCTCGGGCGCCCTTTCCTCGTCGCGTTCTTTGCCGACGAAGCCACGCTCGCGAATTTGCCCAAGTACCAGAAGATCCAGCAGGAGCTGTGGGACCCGCGAGTTCGCAAGCGCACGCGTGATGAACTCATCGCGCAGGGAAAGAACGTCATTCTCATCACTTCGAGCATTCACTCGACGGAGGTGGGTGGCTTCCTCACACCATTCGTCATTGCCGACAAGCTCGCGCGTGGCGACACGCCGGAAGCGCGATCCATTCTGGCGAATACCATCGTGATGCTCGTGCCCAGCCAGAACCCCGACGGTGTGGATATCGTGGGCGACTGGTATCGGAGCACGCTCGGCACCCCGGCGGAAGGGAGCAATCCCCCGGCGCTCTATCACTTCTACTCCGGGCACGATAACAATCGCGACTGGTACGCATTCAGCCTCAAGGAAACGCGCTACACCGTCGACTCGCTGTACACGCCGTGGGTTCCGCAGATCGTGAATGATGTGCACCAGCAGGGCGGCAACGCGGGGCGCATTTTCATTCCGCCGTACATGGACCCGCTCGAACCCAACATCGACCCCATTCTCACGGCCAGCACGAACGCGCTCGGCATGGCGATGTCGTGGCGCTTGATTCAGGAAGGGAAAACGGGCGTCGCCACCAATGCGGCGTACGATCAGTGGTCACCCGCGCGGCAATACTCGCTCAACCATCGTGGTGCCCGCATCCTGACCGAAACGGCAAGCGCCCGGCTGGCGACCGCGGTCAACATGCCGTTCGCGCTGCTGGGCGCCGGCCGCGGCTACGAGGCCAAGACGCAGTCGTGGAACCATCCGGCGCTCTGGCCCGGCGGCCGCTGGGGGATCGGCGACATTGTCGCGTATCAGTCGAGCGCGACGTGGGCGCTCCTTGTGGAAGCGGCGCGCGATCGTTCCGCGTGGCTGACGAGCTACGCCACGCTCGCCGAGCGTGCGCTCGATGACACGCACCCGTGGACGCCGACGGAGGTGCCGGCGCAGTTCGTGATCAGCAAGGCGCAGAAAGATCCGGTGGCGCTGCAACGGCTTATGTGGACGCTGCATCACGGGCAGGTCGAAGTGCACGAAAGTGTGCCGGCGGGGAGCTACGTGGTTCCTACCAAGCAGCCATTCGGTGCGTACGCCAAAGCACTGCTCGAGGCGCAAGCGTATCCCAATCTCGAGGAGTATCCCGGCGGGCCGCCCAAGCGCCCGTACGACGTGACGGCGCACACGCTGCCGCTGCTCTTCGGTGTGGCGGTCACGGCGGAACAGTCGCCCAGTGTACAAGTGGGTGCGCTGGTGCCGCCCGTAGCTGAGCCCACGTACACCACGCCGGCGCTCGGTAATGCGCGCATCGCGATTTACCAGAGTTATAGCGCGAGCATGGACGAGGGATGGACGCGCTGGGTCTTCGACGCCAACAAGGTGCCGTTCACATCGCTCAAGGACGCGGAACTCCGCGCCGGAAATCTCCGCGCGAAGTACGACGCGATCGTGCTCCCCGATCAGGCGGCCAATCAGCTCGCCCGCGGACTCGCCGCGCCGTACGCCGACTCATTGCGCGGGGGGATCGGTGCGAACGGTGCCGCGGCGCTGAAGGACGTTCGTCGACGGGGGCGGGACGGTCCTCGCCTTCAACGAAGCGAGCGACTATGCGATCGATGTGTTTGCGCTGCCGGTCACCGACGCGCTGCGCGGACTCAAGAGCGCGGACTTCTACGCTCCCGGTTCGCTCTTCCGCGTTGAACCGAACACCGCGTCGCCGCTCACCGCGACGTTCACCGCGCCGACACCGGCGGTGTGGTTCGAGGAGTCGCCGGCGTTCACGATCACCGACGCGTCGCGGGCCACGGCGGTATTGCAGTATCCCGCGAGTGGAAGTGCGCTGCTTTCCGGTTGGCTGCTCGGTGCTCCACGTCTTAACGGCACGGCCGCGATGGTCGATGTGCGGGTGGGTCAGGGGCACGTGGTGCTGTACGGCTTCCGTCCGCAGTACCGCTCGCAGACCAACGCGACGTGGCCGCTGATCTGGAGCGCGATCGCACGGAGTGCGGTGCGGCAGTAAGGGGGGCTCCTACCCCCCACTCGGCCTACAGCATTTTGGATACTGGCACGTCGAAGACTGTTCGCAGCGTCGCGCGCCAATACCGCTCATCGATCCAGGACGCCGCTCATCGTGCCCTGTTGCCGCTTGGCGACGAGAGCTGCCGTTTGTCTGGACGTCGCGGCATAATCCGACTCGTGACAAGCGATCGCGACGCACGACGACTTCCGCCTCCGTGGTCTCTCCCCTGGTTCTGGAAGGCCCAGGCGGCGGGATGGCTGGTGTACTTCATCGGGGGGTTGCTCAGCGAACTGGCCTCCGAGGAAACGGGGAGCGAGACGATCCTCGCGTCCATGCCGTTCCAAATCGTGCGCGTCACGCTCGGGTTCCTCATCAGCAGCGGTCTCGCGGTGGGGCTGCAGCGCCTGCCAAGTGTGCGCGCGAATCCGCGTCGGTTTGTCGGATTCGCGCTGCTCGGGGCTGCAGTAGCCGGCGCCGTCTGGTATCCGTCATTTCGTGTGATGAGTCACCCGTGGCGTCCCGCCGGCGTCGGACTTCTGGAAGTGAGCTGTTTCTTCCCCTGCCTGCTCGAGCATATCTGGCTGATGCTCACGTGGACGGTGCTGTTCCTAGCCGTCACCGAGCTCCAGCTGGCGTCGGCGCGAGAGCAGGACACGCTCCGGGCCGAGCGCTTGGCCAGCGAAGCCCGCTATCAGATGCTCGTTTATCAGGTCAATCCGCATTTCCTGTTCAACGCCCTGAACTCCATTCGGGCATTGGCGACGGAAGATGTGATGCGCGCCCGGGAGATGATTACCCAACTCTCCGCGTTCCTACGGCACACCTTGGCCGATCGCTCTATCCATGAAGTGGCACTGAGCCGCGAAGTGGACAGCATCGCCGCCTACCTGGCGATCGAAAAGGTGCGCCACGAGGAGCTGCTGCAGATCCGCGTCGACATCGCCGACGACCTACGCGATGTACAGATTCCGGGATTTCTGCTGCACCCGCTGGTGGAGAATGCCATCACGCACGGCTTTCGTGTGCCGGATCAAGTGCTGTATATCGACGTACGCGCCCGTCGCGATCGCGATCGGCTCATCCTTGAAGTCGCGAACTCGGGCACCCTTACTTCGGCACGAACGGACGGTACGGGCATCGGGTTGCGCAATGTGAAGGAGCGCATCGCCCATCGTTTCGGCTCGCGCGCGGAGTTCCGCTTGGAGGAAACGGAGGGCGTGGTCGTCGCGCGGATTACCATGCCCCTTGAAACATTGGAGACGCCGCCGTGACGTGGCAGGCAGTGATCGTCGATGATGAACGCCTCGCACGGCTGGAGCTGCGCGGCCTCTTGCAGGCGTACCCTGAGGTGTCCGTGGTGGGCGAAGCGGCCACGGTCGATGGTGCTGTCGAGCGCATCCGGCTGACCGGTGCCAACCTCGTGTTCCTCGACATTCAGCTCAAGGGTGAGATGGGGTTCGATCTGTTGGCCCACCTCACCCCCGACGTGGCGGTGGTGTTCGTTACGGCGTTCGACGAGTATGCGGTGCACGCCTTTGAGGTGCACGCCCTGGACTATCTGCTCAAGCCCGTGGCACCGGCGCGACTTGGCGATGCGATCGAGCATCTGAACCGACGGGGTGGGCTCGACATTCGTGTCTCGTCCGATGTTTCCGACGACGGCGACATCAGTTCGCGCCCCGAGCGCCTCGCGCTCACGGCCCGGCTATTTCTCCGTCTCGACGAACGCATGGGATTCCTTGCCGTGGCGCAGATTCGCGCGGTACTCGCCGACGGCGATCGCGCCATAGTCGTCACACACGATGGCCGACGGACGCAGGTACGAAAGCCGCTTCGGGAGTGGATCATGCGACTCCCGGAGGAACACTTTCTGCAGATTCACCGTGGCGCGCTGGTGAACCTGAACGAGGTGCAACGCGTCGATGAATGGAGCCATGGTAGCTTCCACGTGCACCTGCGCGGCGAGCCTACGCCATTGGTGATGAGCCGCCGGTTCGCGTCGCGAGTACGCGCCCAGCTGGGGTAGCCGTGCGCGAACGCGGTCACCCCTACCAGAATGCACACCCGCTGCCAGCGATTCCCTGAGGCGGCCGGGCTACCGCAGACCAAGTCGGAGACGAGGGCCCGGCAGCCAAGTGTGGGCGCGGGACCACGGGCGCTCGAACTCACGCCGCACTCGGTCCGCCTCGTCGGACTTTCCCTGAGCGGCGAGCGCCTGCTGCAACCCACGCAACGCCCATCCGTTTTTGGGGCGTCGTTTCAGGTCGGCGCGGAGCACGCGCTCGGCGGCCACTGCGCTTTCGAGCGCCGCTACCTCGCTGTCGACCTCGCCGCGTGCCGCCGCGAGCTCGCCCGCCAGAATTCCGCGAGCGATGGCCATGCGATTCAGATCCAGCACGGCGCGCGGTACCGCTTCCGAGTCTTGGCCGCGCGCCGCCGTGGCGCGTCGCGCCGTCTCCAGCAACGCGTCTGCCAGGTCGAGCTGCGTGCGAGCCGGCCCAGTGAGTGCTGAGTCCAGCAATGCGAGACCGAGCGCCACCGCCGATCACGTAGCAATGACGGGGCTGTCCGTACGCGGGCGCATGGTCCGGAGTTCGCTCCATCGGCCGAAGCGCGCGAGTGCCACCATCACCAGCGCATCATACGACGGGGACTGCCGAGCCAGCGATCGCAGCGCATCGAGCGCGACCGCGCGCTGCCCGTCCATCACCGCACCACCAAAGAGCATCCCCAGATTGTGCAAGGGATACACGCCCGGTACCCCCCAGCCTGTCCGTGCTGGTCGGCCATGACGGCCCGCTGGTTGGCCCGCACCGCGTCTCCCCAGCGACCCACCCGGTGATACACGTGCGACGGCATATGGAGCATGTGACTCGCACCGGGCATGTTGTCGCCCAGCAGCTCCGCGCAACGTTCCGCCTTTTCCGGCGTAGGCCCCGCCTCGGTAGCATGAATGTAGAGATGACAGGCACCCGGATGCGCAACGTTCCGCGCGAGCACGGTCTCGAAGGGTAGCAGCGTGTAGCCGGCCTGCGGCGTTGGACGGCGGTCGGAGGTGTACCGTTGATCCCATCCAAGCACGAGCAGACGCGCTTCCCCCAGCAGGGCCTGCACGTCGTCATCGGCGGGGTGATGCGCTGCGATTGCCGTCATCGCGTTTGCGTACGCCGAGTCGAGAGCGCGTCGGCGTGCTGCGGATGGCACAGCCTCGTAGCGGACCGCCATCGCATCGATGAGCGCCCGATCAACCGGACGGGTCGACTCGGCCAGCGCCTTCGCGTGCTGGATGGCCGTGTAGGCTTCGGCGAGCCGAGTGCTGTCGGACTCTGGATCGTTGAGATAGATCGTTGAGATAGGGGCCGCGCGCCCAGGCCACGCCCCACCAGCACATTGCGCACGTCGAGTCTGCGGCGATCCCCATCCGGAAGCTTCGGACAGCCTCTGCGTGTCCGAAGGCCCATGTCAGTCGCATGCCCTGATCGAACCACAGCTGCGCCGTCGACGAGACGTGCCGCAACGATCGGCTGTGCGTGCCGAGGTTCGTGTACAAGGGTGGCGCTGACTGGGCAGTGTTGACCGAAGCTCTCGGTATCGTTGCCGGCTGCGCCGCCACGTGTTCGTGTGCCTGCGCGCGGAGCGGTGCTGGCGCCGCGCCGAAGAGCATGGCGAAGAGGAGTGGATGAATCGCCCGCAAATGTCAGATGGTAGTGTGAAGGGTGACAGGACGTCGTGACACGTGAGAGTGCCACCGCGCACGACACAACCGAGAGGCTCATTCGGTCAGCGGATCTCGACGTCGACGAGCGGTCGAGTAAGTCGACGACGGCGGCGTTAGTTGCGGCGGTGCGCGGCCGCCGTGGCCGTGGTCTGCCACACCAGCAGCCGGTCGTCGAACGCACGAACCGCTCGCCTGTGTGTGCAGCCCTTCAGCCGATCTCGCTCACGATCACCAGACGCGGGCCGTGATCCTTGGAGTCGCATCCGGCGCATTCGCGTCCGGTTGCCATCCCATCCACTCCCACGGTCCGTTCATGACGAGTCTTCGACTTACCATCGTCTTTGCCGCAGCGTGTCTTGCCTGTGGCGGAGTGCGCACCACGATGCTCACCGGTGGTCGGCTGGGGCCGCATTCGCCCACCGACTCGGTGCCTGCCGGGTGGCAGACCGACGGCAGCGCCATCTCCATGCGGTTTGACTCGACGGTGGCGGCCCGCCGTGACGGCCGCCCTACCCTGCGCATTGCCTACGACGGCAAAGCGCCGTACGCCGGCATCATTCAACGGATCGATGCAGACTCCCTCGGCGGACGTAGCATCGAACTGCGCACGCATCTCATGCAAGACTCGACGAGCGCGAGCGTAGGCATCTGGATGATGGCGGTGTCGGCGAATCGCGAGCGGCTTGCCTACATCAACAGTTACGACGCCGTATCGGCGGCGCCCTACCGATGGGCCGCGCATCGGCTCAGGCTGACCGTCCCCCCCGGCACAGCGCGGCTGCTGGTGGGCGCATCGGTCCACACCGGTAGCGGCGTCATGTGGGTCAGTGACCTGTCACTCAGCAGGGGACGGCGCTGATGGCACGGACACATGACTGGGGATTGCTGACGCTCCGCGTTCTCGCCGCGACGCCGATGCTCGCGCTGCACGGGGTGGGGAAAGCACACGCGCTGATCTCCGGAGATCCCATCCGATTCGCCGATCCTTTGCACCTTGGTGCCACAACCACGCTGATACTGGCGGTACTGACCGAGTTTGTCGCTCCGCTCCTCGTTCTCCTTGGCGTTAGAACGCGATGGGCCGCGTCGGCGACTGCGTCGACAATGGGTGTCGCGTTCATCGCCATACATCGTGGGGCGCTCACCGGTGAACACAGCGGAGAACTCGCGTATCTGTATCTGGTCGCCTTTGTCGTACTGGCCATCATGGGTAGCGGGCGCTTTGCGGCGGAGCGTACTCCGTGATGCTCGTCGCGCTGCTCCAGATGTCGGGAATGTTCGCTCCGCCACGTGAGCCCGTGCGCATGGCTGCCGTACGGGTTGCGTCGGCGATCACCATCGATGGGCGGCTTGACGAGCCCGCGTGGCGCGCCACGTCAATTGCAGGCGGTTGGCGGAGAATCGATCCAGACCAGGGCACGCCCGCCAGCGCCGCGACGGACGCACGCATCACCTTCGACCAGGAGTACGTGTATGTGGCGATCGTCGCCCACGACAGTGTGGGCGCACCGGCGCCGCGTGTGCGCAACCTCCAACGCGACTTTCGCTTCGACGAGAATGACGCCGTCGCCGTGGTGTTCGACGCCTTTGATGACCAACGTACAGGTCAGATCTTTCAGACGACTGCGGCAGGCAACCAGCGCGATGCGCAGTTTCTCGTCGGCCAGGGCATCGATCAGGATTGGGATGTGCCGTGGCGCGTCCGTACCGTTGTGACAGATAGCGGGTGGACCGCCGAGATGGCCATCCCCTGGAGCTCGCTGCGCTACCCCGATGGGCAGCGCCCGTGGCGCGTAAACTTCTATCGTGGACTGCGACGCCTCGACGAGTTCAGCTCGTGGTCGCTTGTTCCGCGCGGTATCTCGATGGCTCGCACCGACTACGCCGGCTATGTGGACGGCCTCGAGCCGCCGAGATCGCGCGCACCACTCCAACTCCAACCGTACATGCGCTCTCAGTCCGACTGGGCCGAAGCGCCGCTGCCGAGACGCAATACCCAAACCGTTGGTGGAGAGCTCAAGTGGAAACCGTCGGTGACCACTGTGGTGGACGTTACGGTCAACACGGACTTCGCGCAGGCGGAAGTGGACCGTCAGGTCGTCAACCTCACCCGCTTCTCGCCCTTTTTCCCAGAGCGGCGGCAATTCTTTCTCGAAAACCGCGCGCTGTTCTCGGCAGGACTCCCCGGACGGGTCGAGCCCTTCTTCTCGCGCAGTATAGGCCTGGCGAGTAACGGGGAGCCCGTACCGATCCTGTTCGGAGGTCGCGCGATTCGTCGAACAGCCACCAGCAGTTCCGGGATGTTGCTGGTGAAGCAAGGCGCTGCCGACCGACTCACATCATCCGAGATTGGCGTCGCGCGCAGTACGGTGAACCTTGGCTCGCAATCCCGCCTCGGGGCGCTGCTGGTGGGGCGGCACGATCGAGGTCGTGACGCAGAAAGTGGGTGGCATGGCACGCTCGCCGTAGATGCCTTCACTCAGATGACCTCGTCCGCCGGGCTCGGGGGCTCGTTCGCATCCACCCGACGCTCCACTGGCGGTGGTGACGGATACGCCGGACACGTCTCACTCACGCAGAGCGCCTCGTATTTGTGGAGCGACGTGACGGCGGAATTCGTGAGTGCGGGGTTTTCGCCTGACGCGGGGTTCCTCGCGCGGCAGGACTACGCGCAGCTGTCGAGCAACGCGTTCTTCGACCTGCGTCCGCGATGGCTGCCATCCTCGGTTCGCAGTGCTCAACCCTATCTGTTCGGAAGCCTCGTGAAGCAGGCGTCCACCATGGGCTTTCTCGAGGCGCAGGTCCAAGCCAGTCCGCTCTCCCTGCGTTGGCAAAACGCGGCATCGGCTGATCTCGGCGTCGAGTGGAACTGGCAGCGTCTCGACGAACCGTTCGTGCTGGTGCCGGGCGTTCGATCAGCGTCCGGCGACTACGCCTACACCCGGCTCACCGCGAGTGCTGCCGGCAATCCGGCCAGTGCGTTGGCCTGGAGTACCTCAGGCAGCGTGGGTCGCTATTTCAGCGGCCGCCTGGCAACGGTCAGCGGGAGCCTCTCCTGGAGCCCGGACCCGCGCGTCGCACTTCGCACGTCGTATACGGCCAATCGCCTCACCGGGTTCAGCGAGTCGGAGGACGCCATCACGCACCTGCTCGCCCCGGAGCTGCGACTGGCACTCAACCCACAGCTCCAACTCGCCACCTTCTATCAGTTCAACACCGCGGCACGGCGCGGCAGTGTGAACATGCGCTTTGCCTGGGAGCTCGCTCCCCTCAGTTTCGTGTACGTGATTTGGAACGGACAGCGCGTGATCGACGGCCTGTCGATGGCGCGTCGGCCTAGCGAGAGTGACCAGCTCACCGTGAAGTTTTCCTATTTGTTTCGACGCTGAATACAGTGCTCCTTCGGCGTTTGCCCTGACGCGCTCACTCCGCCTTCGGTGACGCGCCGCCGTAGATGTTCCGCGTACGCCAACGGCGCGCGCGGTGCAGCACCTGCGGCAGGCGTCCCGTCGCCCCTCTACGGGTGTGCTTCGCCACTTCACCGCCGAGACGCTCGCGGCGATCGCGCGAAGTCACCATGAACTCGTGGTCTGGGAGATCGTTGGTGACCCAGAGCGGAAGGCGTCCCTCCGTACCGTTAGCGAGCGGTCGGCTCTGGTAGCGCGGCCTAGTGGCGAAGTACCGCAAGGGGTCGGATACCGACCGAAGGCGCGTCGAAGCCTTGGTTCGTGCACGTGTGCCGGTACTCAAGATGGAGGCTGCGCCATTCACGACGACGAACGGCCACCCGAGTGGGTGGCCGTTCGTGTATTCATGACCGGCTTGAGATGGTGTTCCGCTGCACTGCGTCCGAATGTGCGTCGTACACCCCTCGAGACCAACTGACACAGCGTGACGGAAGTGCTTGTCAGATGGCCCTCTAAACAAGTCGGGACGGCGGGATTTGAACCCGCGACCCCCTGAACCCCATGAACTGGAAGGGTTCCGATGTGCGCAACACTCCCAACTTAAGCCTCGCGCAACTGATTCAACGGCAACGAGTTAGAAGACGAGCGAAAATTCAGGCTCCGCGCATGGACGTGCAGAAGATTGTGATACTGCACATCGTCGGCACACTCGTTCAACACCGCCGCTGGATCGAAACCGTGGCCGAATCAGCGATACAACCACGACTCATGTCCGAACAGCAGCCACCCGTTCAGTTCAACTGTCTTTCATACACTTAAAGTCCATTGAACTTAGTGTAACTCATTTAACCGCAACAACTTACGCATTGACAAACACAGCTTTACACTGTAGCATCCGTTGTCCGGCTGAATAGCAGGACATCGACGACACCCCGAGCACAAGGAGGAGCCGTTCGACTAACCAACAACCCGCCCTGATTTGGGCAGGAGATTTGATCATGTGCTATGAGGAGTTGTACCAAGAAAATCGGCCTGAGCACTTCGAGGCCGAGCTTGCAGCGGAATTTGAGCAGAACAACGCCCGAACACCGGTCTGGTGTAAGGTCCTCACGCTCAAGGACCTATGCGTCGGAGCAGGGCTGTTTCGCACGCATGAGACACCCAATGGCTTCTTCGCGATCCAGCGCGCGATCACGAATCGCTACTCAACAGGATGGGTGACAGCGGCATGGATCAAGGACGCACTCTCGGACGAGTTTCGTTACCGGTCCGACCATCCAGAGTATTTCGAAGCTATCGAGAAGGTCGCGACCGAGTTACCAGCTGACGTGCTGGTATTGATTGACGAGTATGATCAAGAGACTGGCGTAGGGTTTCGCGACCACTACCAGCCCATGCAATCAAAACGCTCGCGCCCCCGTCCACCAAAGGCGGAGACTCTGCTCCGAACGTTCCTAGCGAAGAACGCGGACCAGCAGATTCGCGGTGTTCACGAAGTAATCCTACCGAAGGATGACGGGCTCTGGGTGGCGGTCGTATTCGGACCGACTGAAGAGGAGTACAATGACGCATTCATGATTCGAGCGGGTGTATTTCAAGCTGTTGGTAGCGATAACAAACCATTTGACAAGGCCCACCGAGGCTCAGCTCAAGTGTACATCTGGCGATTCAGCTCAATGAAGGATCAGCAAAAGTTCATTGAGCGTACCCGGCGCGCAATCACTCAGTTGATCGAGTTCGAACGTTTGCGATCCGAAGAGTATCTCGCTTCGCTGGCAGCAGACACCCCTTCCATCTGAGGAATGACGCTCGTTCACCGACTCCGAGCTATCCGGTTCGGAGTTGGGGAATGACGTCGAGAATACTATGGCTCGATGGGATCACTTACCCAAGATTACAAAGTACGACTTAAAGCGCCTGTATCAGGTTCGAACGGAGCGTGACTACGGAGGCTACGAGAACTTTAACGACTTCTGCCTCGCTGAATACGAACGAACCGAGAGAGCGATCAATCGAATTCTACTGAAGGCTGGTCGTCGAAGTCCCCTGACCAAGAAGCGCATCAAGCTGAAGGAGAAGCGAGAGACTGAGAAGACCATCAACCAATCCTTCAGAGCGAAATTCGAATTGTTTAAGTCATCCGTTTTGACAAGCCCTAGTCCGAATGATGTCCGCCGTGATGTCCGAAGTGATGTCCTTCGTTCAGCCAGTGATGTCCCTCGTCCCTCTAGCAGGGTGCTGAAAAAAAGGTGAGCGGACGCGATTTTCTCGTGGTGCGGACGGTTTCAGCGCTTTTGGCGAGATGATTCGCGTGTGGCGCGGTGGTTCAGCGCGCGGTGGCGCTCATTTTGCCATCGCGCGGCCGCTCTATCGGCGCGCGACGCGCGTCACGTCGCCGCTGGCCGACGAATGAGCGTGCGAATCCGCACCAGGTTGTACGCCGCGTGCACGAAGCGAAACACGAAGTCGACGCGGCGTTGGCCGCGGTGACGCAGTTTACGCAGTCCGCCCACCACCTTGCCCCAGCCGAAGCTCTCCTCCACCAGCTTTCGCTTTTGTTGACTGACCGCGTAGCCGTCGTGCCGCGTGGTGCGGTCATCCACGGCGCTGCGCGGTTTGCGGGCGTGAAGGTTCTGCGCCACGTGCGGCGTGGCGCCGGCGGCGCGCACGCCCTCCACAAAGGCCGGGGTATCGTAGCCTTTGTCCGCGCCGAGCGTGCGCCGCCGGGCCCGGGGATCCAGTGTCGTCAGCATCTCGAGTGCCGCGTCTCGCTCACTCTCGTAGCCTGGCGCGCGCACATCCGTGGCGACGATCAGCCCGTGGCGATTATCCATCAACACACTGCCGAGATAGCCCACGATGGACGCGGTGCCACTACTCTTCCGCGCCAACCGCGCGTCGGGGTCCGTCGTCGACTGGTGCGTCTCGTTCGTGCGACGCTGCTGCCGGAAGTTGACGGTCGGATTCTTCGGGTCGCCATCGTCGCGCGGCGTCCGGGCCGCGGGATCCTTCGGTTGCACACTCTTCTGACTGGCCCACGCGTCGAGCAGGGTGCCATCGACGGTGAAGTGCTCATGCGAGAGCAGGCCATGCGACTCGGCGACCCGCAACACTTCCTGCAAAAACGCGTCGGCAATCCCGCCGTCCATCAAGCGCTCGCGATTCTTGCTGAAGACCGTCGGCACCCAGATGGGATCATCCGGATTGAGACCGACGAACCAGCGGAACAGGAGATTGTAGTCGAGCTGCTCCATCAACTGGCGCTCGCTGCGGATCGTGTACAGCGCCTGCAAGAGCAGCGCGCGCAGGAGGCGCTCGGGCGGGATCGACGGGCGGCCCATCGCCGAATACAGATCCGTGAAGCGCGGGGAGAGCGCCCGCAGGATCGGCTGCACCAGCGCGTGCATCGCGCGCAGCGGATGATCGGCCGGGATCCGGTCCTCAATGGACACGTAGCTGAACATCGTCGACTGCGGCTGATCGGCACCACGCATCGGTAACGCCTCGGGAAAGAGTCGCGCCCACTATACAACACGGCGCGCCATACGCCAGGTTTTTACGGCGACTTTTTCATCACCCTGCTAGAGAAGTTATTGAAGGTCCAGAACACCGAGGGAAACAGAGAAACAAAGGAATCATCAATGAAGAACTAAGCATTAGTAAGGCGCACGAAAGACATCAGCATGAGGTACCACCGAATACGCAGACACAGTCCGACCTAGTTCAGCATAAGGAACTGAACGCTGCTGATGAGAGAGAAACTGAATCCGGTTTCTACAAGGATGCTGCTTCAGGGGCGAAAGCCTGTAGTCATGCTGTCGGTCGATCACATTCAGGAGACACGCCTGACGGCGAACATTCTGAATATCATCAGGATTTGACAGACGATGACCTTGAGTGGCTCTACAGCAAAGAGGAGCTTGAAGAAAGGAGGCGGGACCTAGGAACCGTCTGGGGACGACACCGATAGAGTTTGGCGAATGCGCCTAGCGGCGAAGTTGCCAACCCTATCAAGTGATCGACAGACGCCGGGCACCCCTGTGTTTCTTAGGGACCGAAGAGTCTGAGTCTACCTTCAATCTTGCCCTACCCTCTTTCAATACGGGGGTCGGGTAGAATCGACCGAAGACTTGATCTCTTTTCAGGTAAGTCAGCTAGGTATGATCAGACCCTATTCGAGACTGATAATGCCCTGTGACCTGCTCACCCTTGGGTCTGTCCCCAGTCTAGTTGAAAGTCGGGTGGTGCCTCCATACTGAAGCGTTGATCCCTGCCAGGATTCGCGCCGCAATAGGAGACACCCCCCATGCCAAGAGTACGAACGAAGTCACCCGCGCACCAGACGCCGACGCCCACGCCGCGGTCGGAGCCGGCGCCGCTCGAGGCCAACAGCCTCGCGTTGGCGATGATACAAGCGCTGATCCCGCTGGGCCTACAGGCGGTCGAAGACGCCTTGCAGCAGGAGGTCCTCGCGCTGGCGGGGCCCCGCTACGCCCATGCGGATGGTCGCCCGGGTATCGCCCGCTGGGGCGCGCAGGCGGGCTCGGTGTTTCTGGCGGATCAGAAACTGCCGATTCAGGTGCCCCGCGTGCGCGACCGCGCGACGAACACCGAGGTCCCGTTGGCCACCTACGCCCAGTTGCAGACGCCTCGCGGTCAGGATGTCGGTCTCTTTCGCCGGGTGTTGGGCGGACTTTCCTGTCGCGACTACGAAGCGGCGGCGGAAGCCGTGCCCGAGGCGTTCGGTCTCACAAAGTCGAGTGTCTCGCGACGGTTCGTGCGCGCCAGCGCGAAGGCGCTGCAGACGCTGCACGAGCGGCGGCACGATGATGCCGAGTGGTTGGTGCTCCTGCTGGACGGCAAGGCGTTCGCCGACGATCAGGTAGTCATCGCGCTCGGCGTGACCACGACGGGCGAAAAGCGCCTGCTGGGCCTCGTGCAGACGGCCACGGAGAATAAGCGCGTGTGTGCCGCCTTCCTGCGCGAGTTGGTGGAGCGCGGCTTTCAAGCGCCCGCCGGCTTGTTGGTAGTGTTGGACGGGGCCAAGGGCCTGAGCGCCGCCGTCCGCGACGTGTTCGGCGAGCGCGTCCCGATTCAGCGCTGTCAGTGGCACAAGCGCGAGAATGTGCTGAGCTACCTCCCCAAGACCCAACACGCGCTCTGGCGCCGCAAGCTGCAGACGGCCTACGCGAAATCCACGTACGCCGACGCCCAGCACGCCCTGTGGCGCCTGGTGAAAGACCTCAAACAACAGAACGCGTCTGCCGCGCGCAGCCTTGAGGAAGGCCTCGAAGAAACGCTCACCCTGCATCGCTTGGAGGTGTTCGCGAAGCTGGGCATCAGCTTTAAAACTACGAACCTGATTGAGAGTGTCATGGCCCGCGTCGAAGCGAAGACGCATCGGATCACGCGCTGGCGGACAAGTGATCAGAAACAGCGGTGGTGCGCCGCTACCCTGCTCGACATTGAAAAGCAGTTCCGCAAGGTGAAGGGCTATCAACACCTCGGCTTGCTCCAAGCGGCGCTGCGTGGCAAACTCTCATCACCACTCGATGCTGCGTGAGCAGCATCCTTGAGGCACCACTCGACTTTCAACTAGCCTTGGGACATTCCCCTCACCCTTCCCGACGTTCAAGTTCAACATGGCATCAGCCCCTCAGCACTCAATCGAATGGTGCGAGAGGGGCTGATCGTGTACGTTCGCGCAGACAATGCGCTTCACGTCCGCAGCGATCAGCTTGACAATATTGTCCGTGCCGCTGTCGTGCTCCCGAGCCTATTGACGTGTGAGTGTGCTGGCCCGTGCTACTGTTAACTCCGTTAGAGACATGACAGGGATAGGTACCTGTCAGTCGAGCTAACGACCTGTGGAGGCCCTCGCCTACGTCACCAGTGTAAGCGAGGGCTTCGCCGTGTCACCCTCTGCGCGCGCCGACCCACTCCCCTCGATCACTGAGAGTGCGAGTTTCACGCTGGAGGTGTCGATACCGTTCGGTTCTTCGACCGCTTGTTCCATGAACAGTGCGTAATTGAGCGCCTCCTTCGCATCGACCTTCGGCTTATCGAGCAGCCCAATGCAGTGATTCCAGAGTGAAAGCGGAAACGCCGACGTCTTCAACACTCGCTCAACAGCCTTCGGACTCCGGCGCCTATCGTGGAAATCGACACCATTCTCGTATCGCACCTGCCCTCGATCCCACACGAAGCGACCCGCCACGATTGTCCCATTGAGGCGCTCGACAACCTCGCGCACGAAGCTGATGCGGGCTGATGGAAAGGGTGCATCGTTGAGGAACATGTAAATCCGAATCATTCGTGCCGACTCGTAGCACTGGACCTGCGTGCGCCATGTGCCGTCAGTCGTGCGAATGTGAAAACGGAAGTCGAAACCGTCCACGCACTCGTAAGGGTAGCCGTAGGCGTCCAGCAGCCCCTCCAAGGCTCTAGCAATTGCGGGGGTAGTTACCGTGTTGAAGATCAGTCCTCGTCGCCTGCAGCGGCGTTTATGGATGATTGCGGAGCATTCTCGAAGTACGATCCTGCGAGTCGGATCAAGGCCGTCTCCAACTCGGCGAATTGACGCTCTACATCGACCCGCCGAGGATCAACCGCAGACCAGCAATTCAGGAGATCGACCACAGCGGGAAGCGGGAAGCGGTGTGCGCCGGGAATGAGCTGGAGTTCGGCGACAGCACGTCCCACCCCAGCGCGCTCTCCCGATAGCTGCTCAATCTTCGCCCGGGCATCACGTTGACGTGCTTTCGCATGACACTGGAGCAGCCATTGCGCTTCACTCAGCTCGGATTCGCCAGCCATCGCGTCTCGCGTCGATAGCTCGCCCCGAAGCCATGCGGCGGGGACCCCTAGTGCATCCGCAATCTGGGTCAGCTTGCTGGTGCGTGGCTCAGCAATCGCACCGGTCACCATGCGGTGAATCGTACTAGCTGGGAGCCCCACCCCCTTCGCCGTCGCGCTCTCGCTGTGGTCAAAGACGAGTCTCACGACGCGGAGCAGTCGGCGCTGGAATTCTGACTTTCGGGCTTTAGTCACATACGCACTATAGCCTGAGCATTAATGCACAGCAACCATTGCGTTACGTCACCCAAAGCACTATCCTAATGCACAAGCTCCTGTGCATTTACTCCACCACCATCGCTGTGACCCACTGACTGCAAAGCAGAGGACAACAAGCAAGTACCTGCATTTCAATCACTTAGCCAATGCGGTGTGCCAATAGTGTGCACCTCGTTGACTGTACCTCCACCCCATCTGAGTGCCCGGCCAAATCATTCCACGCGGGAAAAACCGCTTCCTTGTTCGTATCGCGCGCGGCCGCGACGCCACCGGCAAGCGACTGTTCCACTCCAAAACCATTTACGGCACCCGAAAGGATGCCATCACCTATGCCACGAAGGTCCAGCGTGAACTGGACACGTCCACTTTCGTCGAGGCGAGCAAGCGGACCGTCGCCGATTTCCTAAAGGAGTGGCTGGACGGCCCCACGAAGCAGCGAGTGCGACCTCGGACTCACGCAGATTACTGCTGGTTGGCCGACACATACATCGTGCCTCTGCTTGGCGCGCGGAAGCTATCGCAGTTGCATCCTGCCGACCTCCAAAAAGCGTATCAGCAGCTACAGACGAAGGGGTTGTCCGCTCGAACCGTCCGTTACGCACATAGCGTCCTGCACGGAGCACTCGAACACGCAGTGAAATGGTCACTGCTGGCCAAGAACCCTGCCAAGCTCGTCACTCTTCCCCGTCTCGAACGGAGAGAGATGAATGCGCTCGACCTCTCTCAGGCGAATGCCCTCCTGAACGCCGCCAAGCAAGATCGATGGTATGCGCTATGGCTATTGCTCATCGCCGGAGGGCTTCGCCCTGGCGAAGCTCTAGGGCTCAAATGGACAGACATTGACGACGATCAGCTCAGAATCCAACGGACGCTCGTCCGGCAGAGCGATCACACATGGTCGCTTTCCGAGCCGAAGACCGCCCGTGCCCGCCGGACAATCGTACTTCCCAAAGTCGCACTTTCCGCGCTGGAGCTTCTGCGGGAACGTCAGCAGCTCGAACAGCACGACTCGGGCGATCAATGGAGCGATCACGGTCTAATGTTCACCACGCGCACAGGCGAACCGCTCGACTATCGCGCCACAGTCCGCAGGCACTTCAAACGGCTTCTTAAGGCGGCGAAGCTCCCTGATTTTCGCCCGTACGATCTGCGACATACGAGCGCGACTCTGCTTCTGGCGGCTGGCGAAAACATCAAGGTGATCAGCGAGCGGCTCGGTCACACGAGTTCCGCGCTTACCCTCGACGTCTACAGCCATGTTCTCCCGACGATGCAGAAGGACGCGGCCAGTAGGCTTGACGCCCTGTTGGGTCCCGTGAAATCATCTTGATCGCTTCGGCATCTTGACGGTAGGACGCCTATATGCAAGTATAGGCAATGCCGAACCAAGAACTAAAAACCACCTACACAACGGCAGAGGTCGCTGACCGTGCAGGTGTCCACAAAGACACCCTTCTCCGGTGGCTTCGAGCTGGTGTCGTAGCTGAACCCGGACGCGACCGGCACGGCTGGCGACTGTTCGACGAGGCACAGCTCGCCGATGTCGTTCGGTATGCCAGCGCAAGCACTACTCCGATTCTCACAAGCAGCTTCAGCTCGCAATCGAGTGCGCTCGGAGATGAGATCAAGCGCCTCCAAGGAATCGATTGGGACTTCACCGGTGCGAAAACCGATTATCTCACCCACGGACTTCATCCCTACCCGGCCAAGTACATCCCTCAGATCCCTAACGCCCTGATTCAAGAACTGTCTGTAACGGGCGAAACGGTAGGGGACATATTTTGTGGAAGTGGAACAACACTAGTAGAGGCGCTGACCCTCAAGCGACATGCGGTCGGCGTCGATGCCAATCCGCTCGCTTGTCTAATCTCGCGGGTTAAAACTTCTCTTCTAAGTGAAGATGCGCTCGGCTCACTTCTGGAACTCGCGTCTCACGCCGACTCGTTAGCGGCCTCGATCACTGCGTCCGCTGAGCGAGGCCTATTCGGTGCGGCAGCGTTCGCGTCGAAGGGTAGCCGACCTCCCCTCGAAGAAATCGGATTCTGGTTCGAGGCACACGTTATCGAGGAAGTCGCTGAGGCCAAGTTGCTCGCGGCAGGCCTCACAGACGAGGCAGCACGAGACGCCGCGTTCGTATGTCTTTCGTCGATAATCGTGAACGTGTCCAAGCAGGATTCAGACACACGGTACGTCAGACGCGACAAGAACATAGGCCCCGGTGACACCTTGAGGCGTTATGCGCGAACGCTTAAGGACGCAGTTCGTCGGCTCGCTGAGTTTGCCGACATGCGAGAGCCTCGGTTCGCTTCGAACGTATTGTGTGCGAGTGTATTGGACGCGCCGAACGTTCCGACTCTCGACCTAGTGGTCTGCTCGCCGCCGTACCCCAACGCGTTTAGCTACCATCTGTACCATCGTACGCGAATGCTTTGGCTGGACATGGATCAGCCGACATTTAAGCGCGAAGAGATCGGCAGCCATCGAAAGTACAGCAGTAAAGGTAAGAACGCGGCGACTGTCTACACCTTCAGTGCTGAAATGCAGTCCATATTTCGGTGGCTGAAAAGCGCACTGAGGCCATATCGTTTCGCGTGCTTCGTCGTTGGGGATTCCACGGTAGGGGGACAGAGAATCAACAACGCCGACTTAATCTCGAAGGCCGCAGAGGCACATGGATTCCGGCGCGTCGCTGACCTCGAACGCACGATGCAGGCGAACAAGAAGGCATTTAACCCGGCAATCGGACGGATCAAGACTGAAACGATCGTCATCCTTCAGAACGGAACAGGGAGCGCAAATTGATCGTCACGTGTCGGATAAAGCCGTATATCCAGCCTTTTGAACGACTGCTTGCTCTTCGCGAGCTCGCAGCCATTTCTAAGGCCACACCTATGCCGGTGGATGGTGGTGACGAGTCCGCGTTGCAATTCGCTGTAGATTCGATGGTGCCTGCGAGTAGGCTCGCCGCATCGCTGGCCTATTGGGAATCGGTTTATGCGAGAAAGGAGGTGGTGACCTCACAGGCGCTGGTGGAGGCCACCACCAACGTCGTGCGAAACGGCATCCCGCTTGAAGAGATCGCGAGACTGCTTCCGTTCAATGAAGCGCCCACTCTCCCAAATCGACGTTGTCTTCGCTTTGGGACGCACGGCATTCATGAGTATCGCGGGAAGTTCTTCCCACAGCTGGTACGAGCTCTCTTGAACGTCGCCGAGGTTGAGAAGGGCGGATTGGTATTGGATCCAATGTGCGGTAGCGGCACAACCATTGTAGAGTCTTCTTCAGCGGGCATCTCCGCATTGGGCGCGGACATTAATCCTCTATCTGTATTGATGGCTCGGACCAAGACGGATATGCTGGCGCTCGACAGTGATCGTCTCACGGAAGCATACGAACGACTGCGCGGAACCCTGCTAACGGAGCAGTCGCTGCCCACCGGGGGCGCGCTCTCTTACTTCAGCAGCCTCCCTGCTGCAGATCAGGAGTACCTGAAGGGTTGGTTCTCTGAGCAGGTCCTTCGTGATTTGGACCGCATCATGAGCACCATACAAGGAGAACCGGCTGAAGTCATTCGTCGTTTCTTCACACTGTCACTCAGCAATATCATTCGGTCGGTTTCGTGGCAGAAGCTGGACGATCTACGAGTTCGAAAGGAAGTACGGCTCGATGAGGAGATCGATCCGGTCAAGGAGTTTCTTGAAGAGCTTGGGCGGTCGGTTCGCACTGTTCTTGCGGCTCTTCGCCAACGCGGCCCCCTTCGAAAGCTCAGGTATGAAATTGCCGAACATTCAGCGACCGATTTACTCTCGCGATGGAGCGACTTCAAGGGTAAAGTCGATGTCGTTGTCACGTCGCCGCCCTACGCAACTGCACTCCCATATCTCGATACAGACCGCCTTAGTCTCAGCTATCTCGGCTTGCTAACCCGGCCCGAACAACGGCGCCGTGACGCTGCAATGATCGGAAATAGAGAGATCACAGACAGGGGGCGAAGAGAGCATTGGGACTCATTCCTGGCAAACAGAGAAAGCCTGCCCGCCTCTGTTATTTCGCTTGTCGAAAGGATTGACAGACTCAACTCGCAAGGGGACGTAGGCTTTCGCCGAAAGAATCTATCTGCGCTACTCGGCCGTTACTTCCTCGACATGAGGAACGTCATGCTCGGCTGCAAACAGCTGCTTCGCAGGTCGGGAAGAGCCTACTTCGTTGTTGGAAACAACAGCACCACGGCCGGAGGGACCGTGGTGCAAATAGAGACAGCGGCATTGCTCGGCGACATCGCGAAACAAGTGGGATTTCGTCTCGAAGAATCGATCTCGATGGAGATGCTGACATCAAGAGACATTTTCCGCAGGAATGCTATGGCCTCTGAGGTGATTCTATGCCTCCGACGGCCCTGAGGCGTAGTACCCCCAACGCTTTGACGAGTTTCGAACAGCGTTAGTGCAGAGAGCAAGGTACTGTGCGAAGTGTGCAGTACCTTGCGGAATGACCTCGGCGTAGTAGTCAAAAGCTGGATTGTCTTCGAGCTTTTCTAGGCGGAGGATGTCACCTACGTCACCGGCACTTCGTAACGACTCACTACGAAGTCTGAAGTCGTGTTTCGGTGGCCAGTTCCACATGTTGACTAGTGCAACATCTCCTCCGATGCGAACGCGAACATCGCTCCGATCATACTTGCCCCGGTAAGTCGGGTCCTCGACAAATAGGTTCAACCAGCCCCAGAAGTCTGGGCGGTAGTCACGGGCTGCGAGCGGAACAAAGACCTCAGGCGAACGCCTCGATGTGCCTTCTGTGGTTTGACCTACCCCTACATCGGTTTGCGTAAGAGTCATTACGAAACCCACCCGACCGTTCGTAGCGGAGGTCGGGTATGCCACTGAACCCACTGGAGAGCTCGTCCTCCCCACTGGCCTAAGCAGTGCTGGCGCAGGTGGAACTCGTACTGTACCGAAGAGTCTCGGCTGCGCTTCCCGCACAACCGAAGGGCTTTTTCGCCTTTCTCGGGCTTGCTCTCTAAGCAGCCTCTCCGGTAAGACGTATCCTCCCTGTACTAGCTCCTTCAGAAGGTCAACGTCTAGCCTCTTGACGAGATTTTCATCGGGCTCAGACCAGCGAGCAAGCACATCAAGGGCAGCGTCGTAGGTCGCCCTATCCTCCTCAACTGAGAGGTCAAGAGAGAGGCGTACCGCGATCTCGTAGTTCGTGAAGAGTCCGCCGCCCGTAAGATTGCCTGATCCAACAAATAGGTCAGCCTTCTCCGCGTTAGCGAATAACCAGACTTTCGGGTGAAAGGTGGAGTCATTCTCATTGTGAAGAACAGCCACGTACGACGGCCCAACAAGGTTCTCGACAAGCAGCCGTAGCCCCTCTTCAGAGCTTCCGAAAAGATCAATTCCAACAACGAGACGAAGCACACCGTTCCGATTTTGGAATGCGGTCATTTCCGGAGCGAGTTGCTGCACACCTGAAGCCCTGACGAAGGCAACAGCACCGTAGCAATGCGTCCAGTGTTCCTCCGTTAGCGCGGCCTTTAGATAGTCGCCGAGACGTTGCGCTCCGTCTGGATTCGTGATGAACACGGCCATTTCCGATTGGTTGAGTTGGTCCCCTTTTAACGAGTGGTCACCGATAGGATGCTCTTCGCTTGCCGAAATCGCTATTGATGATCTACTCGCTCCACCAGCACACAACATGCACACACGCGAGAAGGGCGGCCACTATCTAACGCGATAGCGACCGCCCTTAACTCTTTGTTTATGAATAGCTTACCTACAATCGGGACGGCGGGATTCGAACCCGCGACCCCCTGAACCCCATTCAGGTGCGCTACCGGGCTGCGCTACGTCCCGTCGCGGCTGACCACTCCGCGAACAGACAGGAGAACATAACCCCAGCGACGCCCCCAGACCAGCCCCCACCCGCACTTCCCACCCCCACTACCGCCGCAACATCGACAGCGCCTCATCCACACGCCGCTTGAGCTCCGGCAGTTCCACCGGCTTGAGCATCACCGCATGCACCCCCGACGCCGCAATTCGCTCGGGGGTGAGCCGATGACTGAAGCCCGTCAGGATGAGCACCGGCAACTCGCTGCGCAGCGCGTGCACCGCCTCGGCGAGCAGGTCGCCGGTCATGCCGGGCATCGTCTGGTCGGTTATGAGCAGGTCAACCGATGACGGCTGCTGCCGAATGAACTGCAGCGCCGCCTCCGGCGCGTTGAACACGCGCACGACATGCCCGTAGTGCTGCAGCGCGCGCTCAACGACGCTCGCCACCGCTGGCTCGTCGTCGACCACCACAATGGTGGTGCCCGCATACGGGCTGTCTTCCAGTACGTCCGTCATCCCCTCATCCCCTGATGCGCTGGTAACCACACCCATCGGCTCGGGCCCGTCCGCGGTGGCCTCCACCTCCGTGGCTTCCACCTCCGTGGCTTCCACCTCCGTGGCTTCCACCTCCGTGGCTTCCACCGCGGACGGATCCAGCCCTTCATCCCACAGTCCCTCGATGACCGCCTGCGGGAAGCGGATCTCGAACACCGACCCCTTCCCTTCTTCACTGTACACCTCGGCGCGTCCTTCGTGCGACACCACAATACCGTGCACCACCGCCATACCAAGCCCGGTGCCTTCGCCCGTGGGCTTGGTGGTGAAAAACGGCTCAAAGATTCGCGAACGCACGTCGTCGCTCATCCCGGCACCGGTATCGCGGACCCGCAACACCACCACCGCGCCGCGCGGCGCCGGCTGATCGTCGGGGATCACCCGTGAGGACAGTTCGAGCGTCAAGAGTCCGTTCGTGGTGCTGCGCATGGCGTACGCCGCGTTCGACACCAGATTGAGCAGCAACTGCTGCAGTTGGGTGGGATCACCCATAAGCAGATGCGCATCGTCCGTCCCCTCAATCGTGAGCTGCACCGTGCGCGGGACCATGCGCCGCAGCAACGGCAGCAAGTCGAGGACGAGGCGCGACAGGTTCACGTACTCGCGCGTCGGACTCGACCGCCGCGAGAAGGTGAGAATCTGGCGGACGATATCGCGCGCACGATCGGATGCATCGAGGATGGCGCCGAGGTTGTCGTCGTTACTCCGCCCGCGGCGCAGCGCCGAACGCGCCAACTCGGCGTTCCCGCGAATGACCCCCAACAGATTGTTGAAGTCGTGTGCGACACCGCCGGCGAGTGTACCCAACGACTCGAGCTTCTGCGCCTCTCGCACCTGCGCCTGGAACCACGCCCGTTCGGCTTCGGCCTTGCGCACCTCGGTCAGGTCGCGAATGACGACGTGCTGCAGTACCCGATCCGCCGAGGGGACCTCGGTTATGGTGTAGTGCACCGGCACCGGAGTGTCGCTCGTCGCGATCGCCCATTCGCCCGACACGCGAAGCCCGTTGGCACTCGCCTCATCACCAAAGAGATCGGACACCGTGCGTCCCTGCAGTTCGTCCGGCCCGGTCGCGCCGAACAGACTCGCGGCGACGGCGTTGCTCGCCTGCACACGTCCGTCTTCGAGCAGCAGGTGCCCGTCGAGCGCCTGCTCGAAGATGGCACGGAATCGTCCTTCGCTATCTCGGGCACGACGCTCGCTGGCCAGCAGTTGCGCATCGCTTTCGCGAAGGGTGCGGACGCGCCAGCGGTACGCGATCATGAGCAGCAACACCACCCACAAGATATAGATGACGCGGGCCGGCCACGTCTGCCAGTTCGGTGTGAGCACCGAAAAACTGCGCTGCACTGGCCCGTACTCTCGACCCGCCCAGTCATACGCCCACACGGACAGGACGTATTCACCGGGCGCGAGATCGTGGTAGTAGCGACTGGGGCTATCGATCCATTCGCCGTCGACGGGATCGTTGATGACCTCTGCCGCCAGCGATGGCCACTCCGCCGTGCCGCTCAAGCGCACCCGATAGCGCGTCAGCTCCTCCCGATGAAACGTGAGCAGCATGGGATCGATATGCACGTCGTTTTCGTCGGGGCCAAGCACGTCGCCATCGGCAATGTTGCGTCCACGCGATTCGGATACGACGCGCATGGTGAGTCGTGCCGGCGGCAGTAACGCCGCACGCGCGACATCGGCAATGCCAATCCCATACGACGTGCCAACCCACACCACGTTCGGCGCTCCCCCAGGAGCAACTGCCACGACCCCACTGGCCGGGAGCCCATCGGCGTCGGACACCCGCGTGCGCATCACCCACTTATCCGGCGACGGCGCCGTCACGTCGAAGACCGCCAGTCCGCTGAACGTCGCGGCGACCAAGCGACCATCGCCGAGACAGGCCATGTCCGGTACGCCGAGCGTACTCAGCACGCGCGTCAACGATGCCGGCAACGCCTTCCACTCGGTCGCGGACTCGGCTCGCCACACGATGCCGTGGTCGTCGTCGAGCGCGAACACCAACGACGTCCCTGCCGACGGCACGCGGCAGAGACGTCGCACCGCGCCAATGCCTACACCGGTCATGCCGAGTCCGGTAAACACCTCGACGCGCGTACCGGATGCCCCCACGACCCGTACCTGATGACGCCCGCCGAGATACACGACAGGCCTACCACCTTCGCGTCCCGATGCAATGGCCGTCACCGTGTCTGTCAACTGCGGCCACGCCGGCTCCCACTGCGTACCGCTCCAGCGTCGCACGCCCCGACTGGTCGCCGCGAGCAAGGCATTCGTCCCGTCGGGAAGGGTGACCCGTTCCACCTGAAAGGTGCGGACATCTTCGAGGCCGTTATCGACCCTGCTGAACGCACTGCCGCGCTGCCGCCATGGACTACTGTCGGCAAGCACGACGATCTCACCGTCACCGTCGGCGACTGCGACGCCGGGCGCGGCGAACGACACGCGACGAATAGCCGTAGGCACTCGACGTCGATCTGCGGTGCCGACAACAAAACGACTACGACGCCCGTCTGCGGCGATGTGGAGGAGTTCCTGATCCTGCGTGCCCACCCACAACGCGTCCCGTCCGTTGGCGCCACGTTCGGCGAATAACGCGCTGACGGTAACTGCCGAAGAACTGTCTTTCATTTCCAGTGCACCGGCAACGCCATACGACAGGCGCACGAGATAGCTGCCCCGCGCCGAGGCATAGACCGCGGAGCCGCCGCCATGGCCGGGCACGCTCTTGAGCAATGTGATTGGCGCATGGCGGTCGGAGATGCTGGTGCGGAGCAGCGTCCATTTCCCGTCACGCAACCGGTGTACGGTGCCGTCGCGCGTACCCGCCCACAATTCGTCGCGATCGCCGCCGGCGTTGACAGTCGCCAGTCGATATACGTCCATCGGCGAACCAGCAGTCGGCACGAACCGATCGCGTCCGGCCGAGCGATCGAGAACGAAGACCCCGCCGGAGCCCGCGGCGTACACACGACCACCGCGCTCGCCGTTTACCGGAAGCACGAATTGCACATCCGGCAGCGCCAGTCCCTGCGCTGCGCTATACAGCGACCATTGGCCTTTGCGGAATACGGCGAGTCCGCCCGAGGCACTCGCCGCCCAGAGCTCCGGTGTGCGGTCGGCGTCGGCACTCCCGGCAACCATTACCCCCAGGGGCGCCATGGCGGTGGGAAGCGACATGGGCACGAAGCGTGACCCGTCGAAATACGCGACGCCGCGCGACGTGCCGGCCACAACTCGTGGTGAGCCATCGATGGCAAACGATTCGGTGAGACTGAAGACCACGCTCCCTGCGAGCCCGTCTGCTTCGCCGAAAACCCGCCAATTTCCCCCGCGCGCCCGGTGCACCAGCCCCCGACGCGTCCCGATCCATTTTCCCCCATCGCCCTGCATGAGCAACGACCGGACCTGCTGATTCTCGAAGCCAGGCGGCATGGATTCCCGCCGCCACTGCCCACTCACATACGAATACAGCCCGTCATCGGCACCAGTCCACGGGATGCCGTTGCGGTCCACTTCCATCGCGAACACGGTCGACGCGCGTAGCCCAGAGGCCCCATCGAAGCGCCGTTCGGCGAAGACCTGAATTCGCGTGCCGCCGGGAATGACCTGCCACATCGTCCGCGTACCGGCAGCCGGCGCCAGCTGCGCACACAGGGGCGACGACATCGACGCCACCAGCACGCCAAAGCGAGCGGCGGCGCGTCGAAACCACGGGGGCATCACGTTGTGGAGCAGCACTCGTTGTTTACTTGAAATCTCGGGCCGCGTCGCGCACCGCCTGCTGCATCGCAGGATACGTAGGGTTCACCGCTTCCAGCGTATCGACGAGCATTCTGGCGACGAGGTAATTCCGCACCGCTTTTTCGTCGGCGGGGATCACGAACCACGGCGTATCGGGCGTGCTGCATTTGGCGAGCACGTCGCGATAGGCGTCGGTATAGTCGTCCCAGAGCGCGCGGTCGTCGAGATCCTCGAGCCGGAACTTCCAGTTCTTGTGCGGGTCGTCAAGCCGAGCCAGCAATCGCTCGCGCTGCTCCTCGCGCGAAATGTGCAAGAAACACTTTCGAATGATGACGCCGTTTTCATGCAGCATCTGTTCGAAGTGGTTGATCTGCTCGAACCGCGGCTGCCACACCGTTTCGGGCGCAAGCTTGCGAACGCGTACCGCCAATACGTCTTCGTAATGCGAGCGATTGAACACGCCGATCATCCCGCGCGGCGGCACCACCTGATGCACGCGCCACAGGAAATCGTGTTTCAGCTCGAGCGATGACGGAGGCCCAAACGCCGCAACGCGGACGCCGGTGGGATTAAAGGCTCCGTACACCGACTTGATGACGCCGTCTTTCCCCGAGCCATCCCGTCCCTGCAACACCAACAGCAGTGCATGACGGCCGTCAGCGTGGAAGGCCTCCTGGAGTTCCGCCAGGCGCGAGAGCAAGGACTGCGTCGCAACCTCGAGCTCCTTCTTGCCGGGCGCGTTTTCGATGCGGGCCGCGTTGCTGCCCAGTGCAACCTGCTCGCCGGCAGACACCGCCGATACACGCCACGCCGCCGGGAGATCTTTCGGCATCAGCGAACCCGCGCCACCGCGGCGCGCCCTTCGAGTTCGGTGGCAGGGAGCACGAATACGAGATCACGGTCCGGCGTCGGATCGTCGTGGGTGAACGCCTCCGGCACCAACTCGCGAAACGCCGCCACGCCGGCCGCATACTGGTCCCGATCGTGCGCACTGCCTTCGGGATCAGGGAACTCCACGCGGCCACGCACCACGACACTTTGCCAAGTGAAGAGCGCGTCGACTTTGTCGACTTCGAACGCCACCCACGGATGGTGTGCGAGCACTGCCACCTTGGTGCCGAGTTGCGTGCGTCCCCAGATGCGACGGTCTTTGCAGACGTAGTGTACGGGCTCGATATCCACGCGGTCGCGGAACGTGAACGCCATGCGTCCCACATACTGCGACTCGAGCAGGGCGAAACATTCCGACGTGGTAAGCACGCGAAACATGGGTGTGTTGCTCATATCCCCTCCGTTGGCTCGTAGGGTTCCATGTGGATGAGGACGCCGGCGGCAGCGGGCACGCAGTGGCGAATTGCCGTCTTTACCCGCCCCGACAAGATGTGTGCCTCATGTAACGACATCGTGGGCTCGGCCTGCACGTGAATGTCCACGTAGTACGCCGTGCCCGTTTTCCGGATCTTGAGTTTTTCTATTGCTTGCACACCACTCGTGCCCATGGCGGCCGCGGTAATCGTGTCGTGAATGACCGGTGCCGGAGCGCGGTCCATGAGATCGCTGAGGGCGGTGCGTATCAGCACGCCGCCGTTGATGACGATGATCCCCGCCGCGACCAGCGCGGCCCAGTCGTCGGCCACCTCCCACCCCGGTCCGCCGACGACGGCGAACGTGATTCCCACGAACGCGGCGCCCGACGTGATGGCATCCGCACGATGATGCCATCCGTCGGCGGCCACGGCGACGCTGCCATGCGCCGCGCCCGCCTGCAACACCTTTTTGGCAAGCACTTCCTTCACGACGATCACCAGCGCCAGCACGGCCAATGTCCACGGCGCAGGTGCACGGTGCGGCGTGCGGATTTCGCGGATCGACTCGATGGCAATCCCGGCGGCGGCTCCCAACATGAGCAGCGCCACCACGGCCCCCGCGAGCGCCTCGGCACGACCATAGCCGAAGGGATACCGCTCGTCGGGATCCCGACTGGCAATGCGTAGCCCGCTCCAGACCACCAGTGAGCCCACCATGTCGGTGCCGCTCTCGATCGCATCGGCCACAAGGGCATACGCGTTCCCCAGTAAGCCGGCCACTAGCTTCACGACGGCCAGCACCGCATTGATCGCCAGACCGATCTGGGCCAGTCGCTGCGATGAGGCGTAGGACGCTGAGGGGCCGGGTGTGGGTGGTGAGGTCATCATTGGAATATGGCCCGGAACCGGGACCGCCGTGACCGGGAGATCGCGACGGGATCGGTTAGATTCTCTCACCATGAGCACGGTACCCAACGGTTCGGCAACGATCCCCGCCCCGACCTTCTCCCATCGCCTCGAATACCTGGCCACGCGAAGCGCCGTGGCCGGTCTGCGGCTGCTGGGGTGGCGCGGCGCCAGTTGGGTGGGTGCCAAGCTCGCCCGATTGGCGTACAAGCCCATCGGCATTCGCGCGGGCGTGGTGGAACGGCAAATTGCGGCCGCGTTTCCGCACTTGTCGCCATCAGAGGTTCGCGATCTGTCGGCCCGGTCGTACGAAAGCCTTGGACGCACGTCCATCGAAACCGCGATTCTCCCCGGTACCCCGCGCGAGGCCATTCTCGAGCGCGTCGAGCGCGTCGAGGGCTGGCACCACGTCGAAGCAGCGCTGGCCAAGGGACGTGGCATCATTGCCGTGACGGGCCACCTGGGCAACTGGGAGTTTGCGGGCGCCTATGTCGCCGCGTGCGGCGTGCCCATCGATGCCGTCACGCGCGGCGCCGCCAACAAGCTGTTCGAAGCGTACATCACGCAGACTCGGCGGCGCATTGGCATGGAAGTCATTCACGACAAGGACGCCGTGCGCAAAGCACCACGGGCACTGCGTGACAACCACCTCGTGGCGCTTGTCGCCGATCACGATGCGCTGGGGCTCGCGAGTACCTTCGTGCCCTTCTTCGGCCGTCCCGCGAAAACGCCGCGCGGTCCCGCCGTGTTTGCGCTGCGCTTCGACTCGCCCGTGCTGTTCATGACGGGCGTGCGGCAGCCGAGCGGCAAGTACGCCTTCATCGTGAAGCCGGTCGAGGTGGAGCTCACGGGCGATCGCGACGTCGATGTCGACGCCATCGTGCTGCGCTACACGCAGATGCTCGAAGACATGATTCGCGAATACCCCGAGCAGTACTTCTGGCAGCATCGCCGGTGGCGGCGACAGCCGCCTGACACACCGCCACATCTGCGCGAGCCCTGATGGCCTTCGGCTTCAGATCCCGCAGGGATGCGCCCAAGCGTTCGTGGCCCGTGCGCATCCTGCGCGCGCTGTTCCTGCTCGCCATTGCGCCCATTCCGCTCATTCTGCTGTTCGCCGTCGTGAACCCACCGGTGACCATGGTCATGGTGGGGCGTGCGGCAGAACGATTAGGCAATGGCAACCGTCCGATCTGGCCGCAGCATTCGCCAATTGCCCGCGCCGCCATGAATGACAACATCCGCCGCGCCGTGCTCGCGTCGGAGGACGATCGGTTCTACCTGCACAACGGCATCGACTTCGTCGAAATCGACAAAGCGCTCGACCGGCGCAAGCGCGGCGGCAAGCTGCGCGGCGCGAGTACCCTCACGCAGCAGGTGGCCAAGAACATCTTTCTGTGGAACGGACGGTCGTTCATCCGAAAGGGGATCGAGGCGTACCTCACACTGCTCCTCGAGTTGCTGCTCACCAAGGAGCGCATTCTCGATTTGTACCTCAACCTCGCCGAATGGGGTCCCAATCAATTCGGTATCGAGGCCGGCGCACAGTACCACTTCAAGAAGCACGCGTCGCAACTCACGCGTGAGGAAGCCGCGCGCATGGCCGCCATTCTGCCCTCCCCACGGAAGTGGTCGCCACGCGGCAGTATTGCGAGTCGCCGAATCGCTGCGATTCTCGGTCGCATGCAATACGCCGCGCCCAAAACCGACGTCCCCAAGTAGTCGGATCACGGTGACCAGCCTCCCGCGCTCCATCACGCTTGCCATCGCCGCGAGCCTGCCGATGAGCTGCGGTGGGAACGCGACCCTTGCGCCCGCCATGCCGAAGCCGCGCCCGGGGGAATGGCCAGTGCCGGTTCTCCCCAGCATGCCGGTCTCGGCAGTCGATGCCCGCCGTCGCGTACGCCGCCGTGCGTGCGACTCGTGCTCACCAGCGACCAGCAACTCGACTCCACCTGGCAGCTGGTGACGCGCTCGTGAGCAGGGTGGCGTGGATGCGGGGCGGCGACTTTGTCCAGCGGCTACGTGATGGGGCCAAGTTTCCGCTCGATGACATTCTCGAACGTCCCCGTCAGAAGGTCGAAGACACGTTGAACCGTGATCTTACCGATGGGGTACGACTGTCCGGTTCGGTGACAACGGTCACCGCTCATCCCCTTTGTCGCACCGATACTCCCCGTTAGTCTGTCGCCATGCCCATCTCCGTAGCTCTCCCGCAGCGCCAGTTCGTGCGCTCTCGCTATCTCTCGTCGGCCCTGTTCGGCCTGGTGGGATTGCTCGCTTCCGGCGCCGCCCACGGCGGCACGCTTGGCGCGCAATCCGCACAGAGCGTCACGGTCGAGAAGAACGGCCAACCTCCCCAAGCGTCATCGAAGCCAACGGCCAAGAAGACCGCGTCGACCAAGTCTACGAAGGCCGCGCCGTCTGCCAAGGACTCGGCGCCCGCCAAGCCTTCTGGCGCCCTTGGTCCGCAGTCTGGCGATCGCCACCTCGCATACAAAGGCACCGGCAGCGACCTCGATACGCTCTGGCCCCCAAGCATGCCGGCGGCGCTCCCGGGGTCCATTCTCCCCGCCAAGCGGGTGATCGCGTTTTATGGCAACCCGCGCTCGACGCGCATGGGCATTCTGGGCGAATTCGAACCCGCCGAGATGCTGCGCAAGCTCGATCAGGAAGTTGCCGAGTGGAATAAGCTCGACCCGCAACATCCGGTGCAGCCGGCGCTGCACCTCATTGCGGTGGTGGCCGCGGGCGACAAGGGCTTCGATGGCAAGTTCCGCAACCGCATGGACAGCACGCTCATCGAAAAGGTGTACGGCTGGGCCAAGAGCCGGAACGCCATCATGTTCATCGATGTGCAGGTGGGGTTGAGCACGTTGCAGGCCGAGCTGCCGCTGCTCGAGCGTTTCCTCAAGCGCCCCGACGTGCACCTTGGCATCGACCCCGAATTCTCCATGAAGGACGGCTCGCGTCCGGGCAAGAAGATCGGGACGTACGACGCGGCCGACGTGAACTATGCGTCGCGCTACCTGGCCGAGTTGGTGGACAAGTACAAGCTGCCTCCCAAGATGCTGGTCATTCATCGGTTCACGAGGAAGGGCGTGACGAATGCCGACAAGATCAAGCTCGATCCCAAGGTGCAGATCGTAATGCACATGGACGGTTTTGGCGCGCCGTGGCTGAAGCGTGACTCGTACTACAGCTACATCAAGAAGGAGCCCGTGCAGTTTGCCGGCTGGAAGCAGTTTACCAAGGCTAAGAACGACAAACCGACCACACCGCGCGAGCAAATCTTGCGCTTGTGGCCGCAGCCGCTGTACATCCAGATCCAGTAACCCTAGGACGTGCTCAAGATGCAGATCATGCCCGGCCACTACGACGGCGCCGCCGCCATGCCCACCGAGGGAGCCGGCCGCGAGGAGTGACACCTTGGGATCGCTGGGCACCGCGCAGGCGCGCGAACCGCGCGTGAACGCATTCTCAAGTCGTTCAACGGCGAGCGGGTCATGACCATTGGCCGCGCCGCGCGCCTGTCGAAGACGGCTAAGGATGGCGTGTTGAACGGCTGGAATCAGTCGTGGGACGTGCCCAACTTGTTCATCACCGACGGCTCGTCGATGACGAGAAGCGCCCGCCAGAATCCATCGATCACCTACATGGCACCGACGGCCCGCGCCGTTGCCCACGCGGTTGGCGAACTCAAACGGAGGGCCTTGTGAAACACGACCACACGCATGAACTGCCACACGACGCGACGACGATGACGCGACGCAACGCGATCAGCACACTTGGAGTGACCGCGGTTGCGGGAGCGCTCAACGGCGTACTGCCAACCGTTGCCAGCGCGTCGCTGCCGTTGTCGCAGGGGTTGCCGAGTACCGCCGGTCGCCTCCGGCAATCGGTGGCGCGGTGGTGTTACTCGCGCACCAAAATCGAAGCCTTGTGCGCAACGGCCAAGGAGATCGGCCTTGTGGGTGTCGACCTGCTCGGCCCCGACGAATGGGATGTGCCCAAGCAGTTCGGCTTGCTGTGCACCATGGGCAACAGCTTCGGTACCATTCCCGTGGGCTTCAACCGCCTCGCCAATCACGACAAGCTCGTCGCCGACGGCGAAGCGTACATCCCCAAGGCCGCCGCGGCGGGCGTTTCGAAAATCGTGGTGTTCAGCGGCAACCGTGCCGGTATGAGCGACGGCGAAGGGATTGCCAACTGCATTGCCGGTCTCAAGCGGCTCATGCCGACGGCGGAGAAGCACGGCGTCGTGCTGTGCATGGAAATGCTGAACAGCAAAGTCGACCACAAGGACTATCACGCCGATCACACCGCGTGGGCCGTCGAAGTGGCCAAAGGCGTGAACAGCCCCAGCTTCCGGCTCCTCTACGACATTTATCACATGCAGGTCATGGAAGGCGACGTCCTGGCCACCATCAAGGCGAGCCTGCCGTACATCGCGCACTTTCATACCGCGGGTGTGCCGGGGCGCAATGAAATCGACACCGCGCAGGAGCTCAACTATCGCGGCATCGCGCAGTACATCGCCGACACCGGCTACACCGGCGTGTTCGCGCACGAGTTCATTCCCAAGCGCGACGGCGTGACGTCGCTCAAGGAGGCCGTTGCCGTCTGCACGGTGTAACGCCGTCGCATCATGAGCAGCGTCGTGTTGGAGCAGATCACGGAGCTCGCGGGACAGCAATCGCTGTTCCGCGAGCTTGTTCGTGCCGCCTTTGAACGGCGATTTGGCGCGGTCGCGATCGAATACGAGTTCCATAAGGGCTGGAATGGCGGCTGGCGCTGTCGCGCCACGGTCGCCGGGAAGTCGCCGGTCGATTTTGCGCTGCGGCGTACACCGGCGGGGGCGCTCGTGGCGCTGCCGGTGCCATTCCCCGCCGGCTGGCGACGGTATGGCGTGGCGGGGTCGGATGGGGGGGCGTGGACGGTGGACGATGCTGGGGAGGTTACTGCGGTGGTTTGATCCGGCGGTTCACAGGCCACGGATCTAGCCCTCAGGGGGAAGAACGTAAGGGGAAAGGGAGAAGCGCGGTTGTGTCCACTTGGGAACTGCGGTTGCGGTTATGGTGGACGGCACCGCGCTTCTCCCTTCCCCCTTGGGTTCTTCTCCCTGAGGGCTAGTGCCGTAGCCAGTAAGCCGCCGGACCCATCTCGCATCTCAAACTACTGAAAAGCCAGTTGACAGCCGCCCTCACAACGCCTATCCTACTGAAAGACCAGTACCTCACCCCCCGCTATGGCCGACCTCCACTTCCCCCCTCGCGAGCTTGCCGTCATGGCCGTGCTCTGGCAGAACGGCTCCGCCACCGTCGCGGAAGTCCGTGAGCATCTCGATGAAGATCTCGCCTACACGTCGGTCCTGTCGGCGCTGCAGACGCTCGAGAAGAAGGGCTACGTGCGCCCGGAAGCCGAAGGGCGCGCGTACCGGTACTTCCCCACGGTCGCGGCGGACAAGGCCGGCCGCAGCGCGATCTCGCGCATCAAGGACGCCATTTTTCAGGGCTCCACCGAACGCATGTTCGCGCAGCTCGTCTCCGACAAGCAGGTCAGCCGCGAAGAGCTCGAGCGTATGCGCTCACTGCTCAGCGAACGGCTGGGAGACGACGCATGAGCGCCGCCACATGGGCGCCCGCGTTGGCCGCGTGGATGACCGTGGGGCTCGTGACGTCGGGCGTACTGGCGGCCATGGCGCTGCTCCTGCATTGGCTCGCCCGCGGCGCCTTCGCCACGCGTGCAGTATGGAGTGTGGCGCTGCTGGCCACGATCGGATTGAGCGTTACGCAACCGATGCGTCAGGCAGAACCCACGCCAACCAACGGCCGCGCATGGTCGGCGGTCACGCTCGTTGCCGCGGCCAACGCGCCCCGCGTACCAACCGTGTGGGAGCGCATCGACCACACCGCTCGCGATGCGGCCACTGGCGCGCAGCAGAGCGTGCGTTCGATGGCGACGGCATCGGCAGGCACCGTGCGAGGCTGGCCGGTCATCGCGCAGTGGGCGCTGCTCTTGCTCTGCCCGCTCGCGTCGCTCGGCATGCTGGCGCTCGGCGCGTGGAGCTACCGTACGCAGCGACTGGCGCTGCGCACCGCGCAAGTCATGTCGATCGACGCAACGACGGTGCACGTGAGTCCCAGCTTTGGGCCGGCCGTGTTCGGCACACGCGATCCGCGCGTGGTCATTCCGCGGTGGATGCTGGAGCGTTCCGCCGACGAAATCCGTCTCGTGCTGCAACACGAGCATGCGCATATCGCCGCCGGAGATCCGTTGCTGCTGCTGAGCGGATGTCTCGCGCTCGCGCTGCTGCCCTGGAACCCGTTTGCGTGGTTCATGTTCTCACGCCTGCGGCTCGCCATTGAACTGGATTGCGATGCCCGCGTCTTGGCGGCCGGCGCGTCCACACGTCGCTACGGCGCGCTACTCATCGATTTATCCGCCGCCTCGGCGCCACTCCCGGCGCTTACCGGGGCTCCCGCCTTTTCCCACCGCGCTTCCCATCTCGAACGGAGAATCCGCACCATGACCACTCGTTCAGGCTCGTTCCGTACGTTACGCCAACTGTTCGCCGGGGTTCTCGCCACGTGCACCCTGCTCGCCGCGTGCGGCGCCGAATTGCCCACCAGCGCCGAACTGGAGGGGATGGACGTGGCGGCCGCTCAGCGGCGCCTCGCACGCCTCTCTGCTACGGCAGCGGTTACCGAATTCGTGGTCGACGGCAAGGCGTCGACCGAGATCGCGGCTCAGTCGATTGCGGCGGAGCGCATCGCGAGCATTGATATCCGCAAGAAATCACGCGAGGCCAACGTCATTTCCATTACCACCCGCACTTCCTTTGGCTCGGTTGAGAAGACCAAACCAATCGGCACGAATGTCGAGAGCACCATTTCGGTGCAAACCAGTTCGCCGAACAGCTTTGACGGGCTGATCCTGCTGGACAATGTGCGGATCACGCCCGCCGAGATGAACAAACTCTCGCCCAACAAGATCGAATCGGTGGAGATCATCAAGGGGGCCGACGCCGAAAAGGTTTACGGCGCCAAGGGAAGCGAGGGCGTCATCAAAATCACCACCAAGAGGTAAGTGCAGCCGGCGTCAGTACGACACGCGCTCCACATCGGTGCGCGTGAACCCGTCGGTCAACGTGAGCACGGGTTCGCCCAGATCGACCGCGAGCGCGTAGGCAAAGCAATCGCCCATTGTGAGTGATGCCGCATGCCGTCCGTGCCCATAGGTGCGGGCAGCTTCGCGTGCCCGGTGGGCCTGAGCGTCGGTAAATGGCACGACGGTGGCGTCGACCTCACGGAGCAGCGCATCCAGTTCGAGATCGCTTCCACCCTGCCGTTCCGCCAACAGCAGCATGGCGGCTTCGACGACCGTGGCGGCCGAGACGGCGCGCACCGGGCTCCGCATGATGGCGGTGTGCAGACGCGAGGCGTCGGGGGCGTTCTGCCAGAGCGCCCGAAGCGCCGACGTGGTGAGAATCATGGGGTCGACTCCTGGCCCGTCTGGCCGGCGACGGGCGGGAAGCTGCGGATCCGCTCCTGAATGCGCTCGATACGCGACCACGACCGCTCGACGGAGCCGAGCTTGCGAAGCTTCTCGCGGGTGAGCCGTTCGCGGACCGCGTGATGGATAGCATCGGTGATGCTCTCGCCAGTGAGATCGGCCAGCTCACGCACCAGCCGTTCAGCGTCTGCACTCTTGATGTTGATAGCCATGGCAAGAAGTATCGACCGCTGTCTACCGTTCCTTAACGCGCCCAATCGTTCCGTGACCGGCCCGGTGTCCCGGTTTTTGGGACAAACCACAATTTTCCGGGCTCAGCCGTCTTGACTTTTCCGGAGTTCGCGCCGAAGCTCGAATTAATGACCGCGCCCAACATGGCCTCTGCTCGACTTATCAGCCTGCTCCCCGTCGGCGTTACGATTCCCGTAACGGCGATGCTTGTAGTACTTAGCAACCGGGAGCAGGGCCGCACCGTCGACAGCATGTGACGCACACCGCCGCCCCTCCCGACTGCAACGGGAGGCGGCGCCTGGTACATCTGCCAAGGCCCCTCCCACGGAGGGGCCTTCTTCGTACCAGCCTTGGAGGTTCCCATGTTCATGCCCTTCGATCGTACGCCGCACACCTCACGTCAATCACACTACACCCCAGTGCCCGACGCGACTGGCACCCCGTTTCAGCAGCGACACAACACGGACAGTGGCCGTCCGCACGGTGCCGACAAGAACGACTTCCGCGATCAGGCCGACGGTGCGCCGTGAGGGCGGCCCTTCAGGGCGCCCGCGCCGCATCGATCAGCGATAGTCGCGGGCGCTTGTAGGGCTGGGCCTGGGCCCCTCGGTCCACGCCAACGAATTCGACCGACAGCGCCGCCGCCGCCGCTGACGACATGATCCATGCGCTGCCACACACCCGCCGGACGGAAGCCCACCATGGAAGTCCTTGCCCGGCCCCGCCTATTGGGTGATATTGAACCGTCATATGACGGAGACGGCGATGACCACCATCGAACGAACGCTCGCCTATCTTGGCGGGGCGAAGGTGCTGGGCAAGGACGTCGTGTCGGACCTCACGCTGGCCGATGCCGTGACGTCCGGCCTGCCGTCGCGCTCTTTGGAGGCGATGCTCGTCCGGTTGCACGGCGGTTCGATAGCCCGGAAGCATGTGTATCAAGTCGTCGGCAGCGAGCGGACGCTGCAGAAGAAGCAGAAGGCCAAGAGCCGTCTGTCGGCGGCCGAGTCAGACAAACTCGCGCGTCTGGCCCGCGTTGCGGCCCAAGCCGAGGATTTGATCGGCGATCAAGCTCGTGCTCACCGGTGGCTCGGGAGGCCGAATCGGGCGCTTGATGGCAAAGCCCCCGTCGAGCTACTTGGCAGCGACGCCGGAGCCATGCTCGTGGTGCAGGTACTCGAGCGCATCGCCCACGGGGTGGTCGGCTGATCGTCTGGCGGCTTACCCGCGGGCCGTATGCAGCGCTGGACGGAGAGGGCGCCCGTAGGGGGGGTGGCCGGTGGAACAGCGTTGGAACGGCGCTTGTCTACGCCTCTCACGCCCTCTCCCTCGCGGCGCTCGAGTATCTTGTCCATATCGACCCTGATGACGCCCCGGCGGATCTCGTAGGAATCGCCCTTGAGATCCCTGACACGCCGGCCTTGACCGAGCGCTGGGAGCTTGCGACCCTGCCGCGGGACTGGCGGGCGCTCTCGATCCCGGCTGCCTGTCAGACAAGGGGCGACGCGTGGGTTGCTGGACAGAGCGCACTGGCCGTGTGGGTGCCCTCGGTGGTGATCCCCGGAGAGGCCAACCTGCTGATCAACCCCGTTCATGCGGCCATGGCCGACATTCGCGTGCTCGAGATTGCGCCGTTCGCGTTCGACCCGCGCCTGCTCTACCGAGCCGACGCGCCAGCCGCACGCTGAGCGAAAAGCGTCCGGCGAAGCCTAGCCGAAGCCCAGCGCACGACGCTGCGCCGACCTCACCATTTTTTTGCGAGGGCCTCCCGCAAGAGATCGGCGCTCCGCGGGGCATCCACGTGCAGTTTTGTGGGCCGCCGGTTTTCATCCTCTGTTGGCGACCGTGCTTTGGGGAGGGGTTACTCCCCGACTGCAGTCTAGAATCTTCGATTGAGGTAGAAATCCACGCGCGTCTGCTTCCTCGGATGAATGCCGCGCGACACATCGAATCGCACCAGCCCATCGAATGCGGCAAAACCCAATCCCACGCCGCTCAGCGGGCGTCCCGCTCGCGAGATGCTGCTTCGATCACCTGTCCATCCGAAGTCACCAAACAGCGATGACCGAAACACGCTCGGCCCTGCCGACAGCTCCGCACGTGTCATCCAGAACGCGTTGCCGTGCTGAGTGGTATCGGCGTTCTGACCACGAATGGTTTGCAGACCACCCAGAAACCAATGCCGTTGGATGGGCATATCGCCAACAGAGCTTCCGGTGGACAGCGCGAGGCTGGCGCTCAGCTTCCTTGGCAAGGCGTGCGACATCGTGAAGTCTACCGTACCACGCGCGAACGCCGAGTCACCAATGGCGCCTTCCAACCGGACGTCTGTGAAGGTGCGCAGGCCGCGCGGATCGTTGCCGCTCGACTTCAGCCAGCGTGTGGTCAATCCCGTAAAGCGACCGCGGTAGGCCGCAATGTTCGGCACGAACGCACCGCCAACTGTGAAGGTCGCGTTCTGCACGGCGCGACTTTGGTGCTCCGTGTAGGCGCGCCAATCGAGCCGCAGGAAGCGTGTCGAGTTCCACTGCAACTCCACGCCGCTCGATCGAAAATAGAACCCTTCGTCGCGACCGTACAGCAACGCCGACAGCGAGCTGCCGAAGCTCAGTGGCGCGCCCCAATCATTGGCGGCGTTGAGTCGTGAATACACATTCAGCCCCACGGTGCGGCTGAGATTCGTGCGCGCCATCGCGAATTCGCCATTGGGCTTGCCGTCGGAGAAGCCATAGCGGGCAATCGCCGTGGCAGCAAAGCCACCGCCCAGCTGTTGCTCCAGCAGCACTTCCGTGGAGAACCCTTCCACGCGGTTGTAGCGCATCATGGACGGCCCAATCTGCACGCGCGGCCTCGGCAGGTTCGCCAGGGAGAGCGCTGCTTGCGCCCGCATGCCAAGCGCGGCGCCGATCAGCTGATCGCGGCTCTCACGGTCGAAGATCGCGTCGTCGTCATCGTAGATCGAACCCACGAAATCCTTGGAGTAGATCAGCGTGCTGTCATTGCACGGAATGGTGAGCACAGACGGAATACGCGCATCGCTTTTGTACTGCGTGACGACACGCGTGGCCGAATTCCTGCACTGATTCTTGGAGCTATCCGCGGCCATCTTCAAGGTGTCGACCTGGATGACGCCAAGCGGCGGCGACGCGTTGACACTCGCATAGGTGAAGGAGTTCTCGTACTTGACCGGCACACGCGCGAACAGCGCGCGTATCGCCCCTTCCGCCGATTGTAGTCGCGGCAACCAGAATTTCCCCTGATACAGTCCGTACTCGATGGCGATCGAGGAGATTTCCCCGACATTGGGTGCGAACAGCGAGTTGACCATGAACGCCGCGATTTTCGCGCTCCGTGTCGCCGAGTCGTTGGGCACGGCCGACATCGCGTTGGGCGTTGCTGCTGCCAGGCGATACGCGGCCCGCACGAGCTGTCCAGTGACCACGTCGAACCATAGAGAACCGACTGCGAGGTTGCCCTTGGGGGTACGCGGGCGCACGGCGAGTTCGCGCAGTTGCACGATCTTCCCATCGGGCAGTCGCAGTTGCACCGAATCACCCGTTTGGTACGTGTAGTACGCCTCCGCACCCGTCGCGAGCGGATTGACGATGCCGTTGTCGTCCACTTCGGCGCGCGCCACGCTCCCGCCAATCCACAGCGTCTCCGACCCCGGGAAGTAGGGGATGGGAATCATTTCGTTGTCATCGGCAATGTCCTGAATGGCATCCTTCTCGACTTTGGGGACGCCAAGAATGGGAAGCACCATGCGCGTCCCCGTCACCTGAATACGGGCCCCCACGTTCCGTTGCCATTGCACGCGTGCCGCCGTCTCGCCCCGATACGCGAGACGCTCCGGGCCAGCCTTGCCAATACCGGCGCGCACCGAGATACGTTGACGGACCTTGGCGTCGTAGCTCTGCATGGACGACTCCTGCGCGACTCGCGCGATCTTGGCGCGAGTGAACAGTTCGCGAGCCTTTTCGTCGAGAAACGCCGTTGCCAGCACCTCCGCGGTGACGGGCAGTCGCGTTGGACGGCGCTTGGTCGTCGAGTCCGTCGCGCTGCTGTCGCGCACGATCGTCTGCCGTGTCTTGGCCGAGTCTTATGGTATCACAAAGGGCGCGTGCACTGACGCGTGTAGTGCAAGGACGATGGATAGCACGGGAGAGATCGGAGGGAGGAGGGCGGCCGTGGTACGACACGCGTGCTCGTCCGTTTGGTTGCCGACGTCTACCATCCATGTAGGGCGTCGCGCGACGCGGATCGTCGTTGACGCTGCGCTCCAGTCCTTTTTCTGCGAACAATTGGCACGGACGGCGGAACGCCTGCTATGCATTGGCCGCGAACACAAAACGGCGGCCTCCGCAGAGAGACTGCCGTTCAGCGTTTCCAAAGAGCAGGCGACCGGACCCGAACCGGAGACGTCCAGCCTTTGACGCTGGCAATCGCGCGTTTAGACTCGCGCGCTTGTGTGCGCCCTCAGGCGAGATTGACCTACGTGCGTGGCATTGCGCGATGCCGGTGTTCTGCGAGCGACGAAGGACGTGAGGATGGTGGTGGGAAAGTCGCCACCACCCGCCCTTGAACTACCTACCGCAGTTCTTCGGGGAACCAATCGGGAATGGGCACCTCGAAGAAACTCCCCGAAACGTTCTTATCCACGTGGTTCCCGTCCCATTCAAATCGGGCAAATCGTAGCCCGTTCGTTAATACCGGTTCATCCGTTCTTTCGGAGCAAATACCTACCCCAGGTTCTATCAGTCCCAGATCGGTCACGTTCACGTCGCCCTTCGCGGTTGGCAGCTTGATCACGCGCATTTTCGTCGGGGGAGTTGCCCGCGCTATCGTCGGGCGCACCTGAACGGTAACTGTGGGAGGTGGCGGTGGCAGATCTCACGCCGGCTCCTCGAAACGAAACAGGGCGCCAGTTAGGGCGCCCTCTTTCGAATAATGCACTTCTGTATCTTGTCGCGTCCGATGCTCCGTTCAGGCGCCGAGCTCGTAGCAACGCCTACGCGATCAGCGCCTTGGTCGGTCCGATACCGATTGTCTTTGGCTCGTACGACATCTTGGCGAGCGGAGCAATGTGCGCAGCGCGCAGGTTGAACCCGTCGACGATCGGCACCGGCAGGCCGAACTCCAACCGCGCCGCGATCGATGCGCGAACGGCAACCCAGAATTCACGATCAAGCTCGTCAGCGGTCGGGGCGGTCGCGATGGCGTCCGGCAGCTCACGGACGCGCGCCACGAACCCATTGTCATCGTCGTGTGTGACATCCACGCTCCACGGCTGCTGAACGAGCAGATCCAGCGGCGTGTTTGGTTCAGCAAACTGCATCGGGTTCCTCCGGAAGTAACCCATGTGCTTCAAGGGTGGCGAGCATCTCTTTGATATACACCGGGAGCAGTTCGCCGTGCCCCTTCTCAACCAGTCCAATAATGACGGGCGGTAGGCCCTCGCGCAACAAGACCCACCGCCGATGGGAGCCGCCATTGGCGGTCGCCATCTGAAATCCGAGCGCGAGCAAGACACGCGCCGCCTCGTCGTACGTGAACCCGACGCAGCGCGGACTGTCCCGCATTTGTCGCAGCAACTTCTCCCACCGGCTCACGAGGGCAACACCAGCTGTTGCACCACCATGGGACACTGCGCGATCACCTCCCCATCGACGACAATGTTCCAGCAGTAGAAGCCATAGCTCGGCACTTTGATCGCGCCCAGTCGGATAGAGAACGCCGCCTGCAGGCCGAGCCCTTCGGTGACGGGCCGCATCTCCATGGGGTTCACATTCCAGTCGCTGAACGACTGGCCATGCTCATCTACGAGTGAGACGCGAAGCTCGTGCTTCGTCCCTGCAGCGACAGACGCCTCGAGGCGTACGCATAGGAACCCCGACGACACAATGATGTCGCCATTTGGCTGGGGCATTGGTAAGACACGCTCGAAGGCACCGACAAGGACCGGCTTGCCATCCGCAGTCTCAGTGAAGTGATCGACGAGCAGAGCGTATCGGCAACGGACTTTCAGCGGATCGTGAAGCATTTTCGCAGTGGACAGAGGAAAGGGCAAACGACTTGGTTCCGCAGCTTAACCGGCGCTGAGTTAGCCTGCTAAAATCGCTTGAGTGGTTACCACAGACCTGCGTCGCGGGCACCCTACCCCGCCGCCCACCGCGTCACTGCCCCCACTCACTTCCGGTCTCCGCTCTCGTCCGACCAGCTGACGATCACCTTGCACGCCCACGGCCCGGGCCCCTGCAGGATGCGCAGCGCCGTCCTTTCGCCAGGCGCGAGGGACGCGGGGAGCTCGCCGGCAAGCAGCTGCGACACGTCCGCCCCGTTGTGCTCGAGCGCGCACGCGAGCTGCACCGCGGTATCGTCGCCGAGGTTCTCGATGACGAGATGGCGACGATGGCCCACGCCGTCAGGGCGCGCGACGAGGGCGGCGGATTTGCCGAAGGGCATGGGAACGCTCAGGGGATGCGTGTCCAGATACCGCAACTGCTCGACTCAAACGCCACGTCGGTCGGCAGAATCGTCACGATAGCCGGAGACGCGCCAAAGTTGTTGGCGATGATGTCCTGTGTGCCGTTCACATTGCGCAGTCGAGCCCAGTAGCAACCAGTGCCAGTGCCGCTCGACTGCCAGGTGCCGGACTGCACGTCCGTCCCGACGAGGAACACGCCGTCTGCGAATGGCGACGTCGGCGAACTGGTGACCGCGCCGACGACCTCAGTCCACGGGGCGCATCCGCTGCTCTGCACCGCAAGGTCGCTCGGAAGGATCTGCAGCAGGCGAGGTCCACCACCCACGTCGTTGGCAATAATGTCCTGCACGCCGGTCAGGTTTCGAAGTCTAGCCCAGTAACAGAGGGCGTCCGGCGGGTTCGTGCTTCGGTAGGTCCCGGCTGGCACTCCCGAGCCGATCAGACGCGTTCCGTTGGCGAAGGAAAACGGCAGTACCGCAAGCTGCTGTGACACTTCACGAAGGTTGCCTGAACGAAACGTGAGCGCCTGCGACGATCCTAGGGGACCTCGGAGACCCGCCGCCACAAACGTTGCCAGCCCTGCACTGACCGTTTGCGACAGTGTCCCGATCGTTCCCGCAGCCGTCGGGATCGACAACGTGACCACGCTTGAGTTGTCGACCGTGACCACATTACCGAAGGCGTCGACGACAGCGACCCGGGGCTGCGTGGTGAATGCCCCGCCGTTGATCGCGCCAGCCGCGGGCCGTTCAAGAGCCAACGCCACCGGTGGTCCAGCAATCACGGCAATGCTAGAAGTCGCGAAACGCGCGCCGGCCGCAGCCGAAATGGTCGCCTGTCCCGCGCGCGCGCCAGTTATGACGCCGGACGCGTCGACCCGCGCAATCGTCGGATCACTGCTGGCGAACGTAGGCGCAATTGCCATTTGAGCGCCGGTTTGGTCGAAACCGCGAACAGTGGCCGATGTCGACACCCCGGATGAAATGACGGTCGCTGCCACAGTCATCTCGATTCGAGTGAGGAGTGGCACGACACGCGGTTCTGTTCCGCTATCTCCTCCACCACACGCACAGAGCACAAGGACGCACACCCACAACATCCATCTCATTTGCAGCACCTCTCGCCGGATTCCCAGCGTTCACGAAAAACCGGTTCACATCGGCGCATCCCGCCGGATTACCACTGATACCACACGAACCAGCACGGTGCCAAGGCTTGGGCCGCTGGCGTCCGCTTTGGCTCTTTGTCCCAATGAAAAAAAACGTTCCTTTGGGCGTCTTGCTCAAGAACAGCGCGCCGAATGTGCGGCGGTTCGTGAGGTCACCACACGAGAAAGGCACCCGTCTCCGGGTGCCTTCGTCGTAACTTCTCAATTTTCTTCGACTTCTGAAAGAGCGGGCGACCGGACTCGAACCGGCGACGTCCAGCTTGGGAAGCTGGCATTCTACCAACTGAATTACGCCCGCGAAGTGGGCACCAGCGTCCCGGCACCCACCACATAGTCTAGCAACCCGCCCGAAGGCTCGAAAGGGGCGCCATCAACACTCACCCGCCCACTTCCACCCAATCGGCCGGCAACCGCCGCGACGCGAAGTACAACAGCGTCGCGGCCAGCAGGTAAAAACTCAGCCCGCAGTAAATCGCGTACCGCATCGACTCGGCCCCATACCGGGGCGCCAGCAGGTCGCTCACGAAGCCGAAGACCCAGAGCCCCACCGCGAGCCCGAGCAGGTTGTTCACGAGCAGAAAAAGTGCGCTGGTGGTGCTGCGCATGGTGGCCGGTGCCAAATGCTGCACCGCGTTCACTACTGGCCCCAGCCACGCCAGGTTGAGCCCGATGGGCACCACGAACAGCAGCCACGTCACCACCAGGCTCGTGCTGTTCATCGCCGCCAGAAACAACGGTAACCCCACCAGATAGCACACCGCCGGCACGAGCGCGTACGCCCGCCGGTTGGTGGCGCCGAGTCGGTCGGAGAGCGCGCCGCCCAGCCAGATACCGGCCATCCCGCCAACGAGCTGCAGCGAACCGTAGAACAGCGACGTCTGCGCCAGCGTGAGCTGAAGGCTGCGTATGAAGAACGACGGCAACCAGAACGCGACGCCGTAGCCGCAGATGCTCGAGCTGGCCGCACCGAATGCCAGTAACCAGAACGTGGGCTTGGGGAGCACGGTGCGCACCACGTCGACGAAGCGCGGCGCTATCGGTGTTTCCGCGCCAATGCTGACGATATCGAACGCGCCTCGCACCGGATCTTTCACCACCCACTTGAACAGCGGCGCCAGCAGCACGCCGGCGGCGCCCACGGCCACAAAGGCGAAGCGCCAGTCGATGTACGCCGCCATGAGGCCGCCCAAGAGCGTCCCCAACGCCGACCCCAACGGGATGCCGAACGAATACGCGGCCAGCGCACGCGCCCGCTGCGCTGGCGGGAAACAATCGCCCACCAGCGAGTAGGCGGGCGCCACGCCGCCGGCTTCACCAAAGCCCACACCCAGTCGCGCCAGAAACAGCGACCAGAATCCGGTCGCGGCGCCGCACAACATGGTGAAGCCGCTCCACAACGCAAGCGCCACCGTGATGATCCACGTGCGGCGCAGACGGTCGGCGGCCCACGCGACCGGCACCGCCACCGTGGAGTACAACATCGCGAACGCGAGCCCGCCCATGAGGCCGAGCTCGGTATCGCTTAAGCCCAGGTCGCGCTTGATGGGCTCCTTCAGAATGCCAAGGATCTGTCGGTCGAGAAAATTGAACGTGTACGTGAGCGTGAGCATCGCCAATACGGCATAGCGATACCCCGGCCGCTTCTCGTTCACGCGACCCAGTGCGTGACTTCGGCGGCGGCGCGTCGCGCCTTGGGTTCGGGTACTTCAGCGGGCGTGCCCACCGTGAGCACCGCGACAATGCGCTCACCCTCTGGCACGCCTACCGCCGACCGCGCGGCGGGATCGTCCATGATCGCGCCCGACCGAATGTGCGTGCCCAGTCCGAGTTCGACGGCCGCAAGACAGAGGTTCTGCGTGGCCATCATCGTCGACGCGTAATCTTCTTCGCGAATTTCCGGGTTCTCGTTCAGCGACATCGCCACGATGACCATGCACGGCTGCGCGCGGTGTTCGTCGCTCGTCGCCTTGCGAATGGACTCGGCGTGCGCTTCGTCGGTGGCCTTCTTGGCTTTGCGGTTCCCGAGGGCGAGGCCGTAGGCGGCGCGCGCCTCGGGGCCGAGGACGTAGAAGCGCCACGGATTGGTGAGGCGGTGAATGGGGGCCAGCGTGGCCGCCTGAATGATCTGCTCGAGCTCTTCGCGCGTGGGGGTGCGGTCGGTGAACTTGCGCACGGAGCGGCGCGCGGCAATGGCGTCGATGATGTTCATGAGAGCAGGTCGGGAGCAGGTCGGTGGCAGTGTCGTCACATGGGGAGCACCAGCCAGGGGCCGGTACCGCTGCTGCAACATAAGCGCTCCGGGACGATCTGCGACATGACGGCTAGATTGCGGTATGACTCTCCCGCACCTGCTCGTCGTGGATGCCCAATCGCTGGCCGGTCGCGCTGCCCATGTCGCGGCCGGCGATGTGGTGAACGGCGTGCGCCTCTGGTGTCAGATGGCGCGCGGCGCCGCACTCGACATTGGCGCGACGCATCTGGTGGCGGCGTGGGACCACGACGGTCCCACTTTTCGGCACGAGCTGTATGCCCAGTACAAGCATCGTCGCACGGGTTCGATGCGTGCGCGCATTGCGCCCATTCGCGACGGGGTGGAAGCGACGGGCATGACGAGCATCAGCGTCGACACGTTCGAAGGCGACGACTGCGTGGCTACGATCATGGCGCGCTTTCGCGACGAGGCGCGCGTGACGGTGCTGTCGAACGATTCCGATCTGTTGCAGTTCGTGTCGGAGGGCGTGGACGTGGCGACGTACGTGGGCGTGGGGAAAGGCACCAACGGCGCGCGCATCAAGACGTGGACCGAAGCCGACGTACTCGCCCGCTTTGGCGTGGCCCCGATGAATTTGCCGGCGTTCAAGGCGCTGTGCGGCGAGGAAGGCGACGACATTCCCGGCGTGCGCAACGTGGGGAAAGGCACCGCGGTGAAGCTGCTGCGGCGCTGGCAGTCGATCGAAAAGGCGCTCGAGGCCAGCGAATTCGTGAGCCATCGCGACGACACCGCGAAGCTGGCGGGGCAACACGAGCATGTGCGGCTCATGCTGCAGCTCACCACGATTTCGCAGCAGGCACCTATTCCGGCGCTCGCGTTGAGGCAGTGTGAACTGGGGCGCATTGCGTGGCCGCAGGGATCCGCGGCGCGGGCGACCGCGAAAGACACCGGGGTGACGAACCACGTGGCCGCGGGCCCGGGTTTGGAGGATGTGCCCTTCCCCGAGTGACCCTCGTGCACGCGCCGGGGTATCTTTCGGACAACACGAAGAGACACCCTGCCCTTGGAGGCATGCATGAAGAAGCTCAAGACCGGAGCGGTTCCGGATTTTTCCCGCAAGAAACCGGTGGCCGGTGGTAAGCCTGTCGCGTCGGGAGAACAGGCGTATGTGCCTGACCCGCGGCAGAAGCAGGCCGCGCCGACCAAGTCGAAGAACGGCGGTCGTCGCGGGACCTGATAGGCATGACCGGGACGCAAAACGGCCCCCGAAATTCGGGGGCCGTTTTTGCGTTGCGTAACCATCTGCTCTGAAACAAGAGCCACAGATCGGGATTGAACCGATGACCGCATCGTTGGAGAAATCGGACGAATCGCGGGCTTCCCTCTGTCGCACCCCGACTCGCCTTGCTGGTCTGGCACAAGAAACCCCGGTTTTTCGCGCAAGTCAAGACAGAAGTGGCAACGAAACGGCAACCGGCGACGGGATGGCAACTGACGCGGTGGAACGCCGCAACGCCGGAGCGTCCCGGTGCCGATAACGACCGACGACGTCGCCATCCTGTCCGCCCAACTCGCCTTTATCCGACGCGAGCGGTTGGCCCAGTGGACGAGCGCGCGTGCGTTCCGATCGTTCCGTGGCTAGTGCGTTTAGTCTGGCAAACTCGGAGACTGCGTTCAGTGCGAGTTGCAACGCCAGTACCGGTACGTGTACTCTCGCTGGCGGAGCTGCGCCTGCCCCTCTGTTGATCACTGCGACAACAGCGGAAGCGGTCACCCTTACAACAACCGCTGAGGTACAACAGATTCCTTGTCCGACCGGAGATCCGGCAATGGACAAGCCGATTATGCGTGCCATGCTGAAGGAACTACTTCGGCTCACGACGGCGACTGGCAAGGAGTATGCCGGAATCATTGTGCGCAACGCCACGACTGGGATCGAGTCTATGGTTATCGATTCGACGAATCCACAGAACACTTGCGATAGTTCCTATGTCGATGGCACGCTCGTGCCACCCAACTCCGTGCTGGTGCAAATGGCCCACACTCATCCGAATGTCAGCGGTAAGCAGGCTACTTGCGTCAACGCAGAGTATAAAAACTTCATGAATAAGGTCCCGAGTGACTTTGATTGGGATTTTTCGGAGATCTTCCCCGAAAGGAGTGTCGTCATCAACCCCAAAATCATGGCTTCGTTCAAGCTTCCGAGCGCTTACGACTCGGTGTACAAGGTAGTCGACAACCTTGGCACTAAACGGTGGGTGAGGTATCCGAAGGCCAACGCAATCGATAGCGCTTACACCGAGGTCCCACGAAACGCTCAGGGGTGCACGCGTCCATGAAGCTGATCCTGTCTGTTGGTTTAGCTGCAGCTTTGGCTGCCTCGCACCTCCCTGTCAGTTCCATGCGCCCAACGCCCTTTCAATTCGTCGGCTCGAGTGGGTGTGTTCAACTCCCAGGGCCCAATCTCGATCGCCTGATGTATTTCGCGGTTGATTTCGCCACAGACACGTCAACTGACGGTTGGCGTGCCGAACTAGGTATCCCCTTAGTTCCCGGAAGCAGTGTGTCGCTTCATACAGATTCGGTAGCGTGCGTCGCTGCCTCAACGTCGTACCAGGCTTACCGGGCGGCGCGTGGGCGACGCAACCAGTACTATGATGTGTCGCTTGCCCGACTCGGTACCACCGGATTCTTCTTTGGGACGGCGTTCGTGGAAAGGGATCGAAACCTCACGGAGTATGTTGTCTTCGATAGTCAACTCAGGGTGGTGAGCATGATGGACTATATCTATTGACACGTCACGTGCGAGCTCGTCGGCTTTTCGGATGAACAGTCGATCTGCTGGCAGTACCTCAAGGCGTGTTTAGCGCCTTGAGGTACTGCCAGCCAACCGAATGAGCGCGTTAGGTGAGGACGGCGGCCTTACATTTTCGTAGCCAAGGTAGAGCCCGAGAAACTTGCGAACGCTTCGCGGATGGGTTTCACGCCTGCCGCTGTGGAAGACCGCCGGCCGTACCGAGGGGGATTGCGTTACCGTCCTCCATAAGCCGGGTCACGATCGACTCCTCTCGAGGATTCACGGCCACATTCGCCGCGTCCCACCAGGCCTTGCGCTGGCTTGGACCGACAGCTGCTTCAACGATCTCGCGCAGTTCGCGTAAGAGCGCGCGCGCCTCGGGCTCGTCGGCGGTGTTGCGCGCCGCCAGCAGCAGCGCCAGCGTATTCTCATTCTCGGTGACGAGTTCCCGCAGCCGCCCATCGCACGGCTACCCAAGCAAGACCACGCACGCGCTTCGACACCGGCTTGCCGCCCTTCGCCTTACTGAAATGCTTGCAGTCTGGCGACAGCCACACGAGCCCGACCGGTCGGCCGTTCGTTGCCGTGTGCGGGTCCACCTTAAACACGTCTTCGCGGAAGTGCACGGCGCCAGGGTGATTCGCGGCGTGCAACGCGATGGCCTCGGCGCTCTGTTGCTGTGCGGTGGCCGCATCGATAGCCAAGGAAGCCGTGTTCGTGCTCCGGATCTGCCGGGTGTGGGCACGGCGCCAGGACTACACAGGCGCGTACGTGTTCTACGGCGTGCAGGGGCGCACGCGCGCCTCGCACTGGACCTATTCGGCGTTGGTGAAGCAGCTGCACGACGCGGCGGATCGCGCCGGCGTGAAGCGCATCAAGTATCGCGCCATGCACTCACTGCGCCGGATGGTCGGTGGCAACGTGCTCAACGTGACCGGCGACATCACCAAGGTCGGCGACTGGCTCGGAGACAGCGACGTCCGCGTGCTTCGGAAGAGCTACTTGCGGTCGCGGCCGGGGGCTCTGAGCGCGGTAGTCCAAGGCTCGGTCCTGCCCGGCAGCGCGAAGTCCGTGAGCAGAATCCAACCAGCATCCGCACCAAAAGCGAACGACAGTAGCAACGAAACAGCAACGGACGCCACGAGGGCGTCCGTTGAAGCAACATCAAGCCGTTGAGGAGCAACGACTTATGAAAGAGCCACAGATCGGGATTGAACCGATGACCGCCCGATTACGAATCGGGTGCTCTACCACTGAGCTACTGTGGCGGTCGAAATCACGGTGAGGTGCCGTGTCCTGCTATCCAGCGGTAAACAGTGCCCTCGCACGGACTCGAACCGTGACGCCGTTAAGCACTACCACCTCAAAGTAGCGTGTCTACCAATTCCACCACGAGGGCGCACTGCACCTGCATCCTGCTTGTACCAGCTGTGTCTGTGCGGAGACTCCACCTACACCTGCGTCCCAAACTTCCGCACGACAACGGGAGCGACGGGGCTCGAACCCGCGACCTCTCGAGTGACAGTCGAGTGCTCTAACCAAACTGAGCTACGCCCCCAACAACACCTGCACCTGCATTCCGAACGATAGCTCCAACGGGAATCGAACCCGTCTCTCAACCTTGAAAGGGTCGTGTCCTAACCGATAGACGATGGAGCCGTTGGAACCACTGCCCTGCTACCTACACCTACGAAAACACACCCATAGCGGTAACGGGATTCGAACCCGTGTTCCAGCCTTGAGAGGGCTGTGTCCTAGTCCCCTAGACGATACCGCCGTCGACAGTCGCCTTCGGCGACTGCCGACGGCGGAACTTCCATTTCCTGTCGCGATCACTGGTCGTGATCGCTCCTCTTCCGAATTGGTCCGCCGGGAAACACGGCAGTTCGTCCAGCAGACAGCAGGCCCGGAGGGAATCGAACCCCCAACCGCCGGTTTTGGAGACCGGTGCTCTACCAATTGAGCTACGGACCTCCGGAGAGCGGCGACATCATCGCTGCTCGCCAGTGCGACTCAGGGTGACCGACGGGAATTGAACCCGCAACCCCCGGAACCACAATCCGGTGCTCTAACCGATTGAGCTACGGCCACCATGCACAAACGGGTAACGATCCAGAACCGCGTTTGTTTCTCCCAGCCACAGCACTGAAATTCGGTGCCGAGTTACTCGGGAGACGCCAAGGGTAACCGGTCAAGACACCGATTTCAAGTGGCGACCTCGTTCTTTTTTCAGTCCTTCGCGCGATCGAGGTACTCACCCGTGTTCGGGTTCACGCGCACGCGCGTCCCCTGCTCCACGAACTCCGGCACGTTCACCACGACGCCGTTCTCGAGCTTCGCCGGCTTCGACGATGCCGTCTTCGTGGCCCCGCGCACGACCGGCGCCGTATCCACGATCTCGAACACCATCGAATTCGGCAGCTGAATGCCGATGGGACGACCGTTGTAGTACTCGGCCAGAATCTTCAGCCCCGCCTGCATCCACGGCGCCGAATCGCCCAACGACTCTTCGTCGAGCTCGATCTGGTCGTAGTTCTCCGCGTTCATGAAGTGGTACGAATCACCACCCTGGTACATGAACTCGAGCTCGTGCGTTTCCATGTCCGCCTTCACGATCGTGTCGGCCGCCCGGAAACGATGCTCGAAGTTCGAACCGGTGCGCAGGTTCTTGAGCTTCGCCTGCACCATCGCGCGGAGGTTACCCGGCGTATGGTGACGGAATTCGACAACTCGGCACGGATCGCCTTCGAAGACGAGCACCATACCACGACGGATCTGCGTAGCGGAGAAAGCCATATTCACGACACCTGCAAGCAGGGAAAGAACGCGGAACTGCGCGAGGGATCTGCCGGGGCCGGCGCCCGACTACGACGCCGCGGCCACCCACAAATCCGGTACAGCCTCAAAACGTAACCGACCTGATCGCTCGCTGGAAGTGACCCCGTCTCAGGGATTGGCAAATGCCCGCAGTGCCGGCTCCATGGCCGCCCACACCGTCGCCGCCACAACCTTGGAGCCCTCCTCGTTGGGGTGGATTCCATCTCCCTGATTGAGCCGCGACACCCCCGCCACGCGGTCGAGCAGGAACGGCCACAGCGGCACGCCGGTGGCCACCGCTGCCCGCACGTAGGTCGCGCGAAAGCGCGTCGTGTAGTCCTTCCCGAAATTGGGCGGCGCCTCCATCTGCACCAACGCCAGCTTCGCCTCAGGACGCGTCCGCCGCACCGCCTCCACCAGCTTCACGATGTTCGCGTACGTCGTGTCCGGGTCCACTCCCCGAAGGCCATCGTTCGCCCCCACCTCCAGCACCACGAGCGAGGCCGGCTGGTCGAGCACCCACGCCGCCCGCCGCAGCGCCCCGGCCGAGGTCTCGCCACTGAGCCCCGCGTTCACGATACGCACCTTGAGCCCCGCCGAATCGGCCTTCGCCTGCAGCAACGCCGGATACGCACGCTCCGGGTCGAGCCCGAGCCCGGCCGTGAGGCTCGTGCCCAGCATGACCACCCGCGCGACCGTTCCCGCGACTGGCGGTGTATTCTCACCACCGGGGGCGCCCGACGCCGCCACATTGCCTGAATCTCCAGCGACAGCCGAACCGTTGGTTCCGGAGGTGGCCGCGGCATCCCCGCGGCCGGTGCACGCGCCCAGCAGGGCCGCGCAGGCCAGGACCAGCGCGCCCGGACGACGCCAGCTCCGACGCACTCCCCTCTCTCTCTTCTGCAATCGCATGCTCGTTGCCCGTGGGTTGACCAAAGAGTATCTCAGCGGCACTCAGCCGCTGACGGTGCTGCGTGATGTGACCTTCGACGTGCCAGCCGGCGCGTTTGTTTCCATCGTCGGCCCCTCCGGCAGCGGAAAGACCACGTTACTCGGCCTGCTCGCCGGACTCGATACCCCGTCGCGCGGCACAGTGTCCCTCGACGGCGTCGACTTCGGCAGCCTCGACGAGGACGCCCGCGCGAAACTGCGTGGCGCGAAAGTTGGATTCGTCTTCCAAAGCTTTCAATTGATCCCCACGCTTACGGCCCTCGAAAATGTGCAGGTGCCGCTCGAACTCGCCGGCATGGTGGGCACGCGCGACGCCGCAGCCCGCGCCCGCGACCTGCTGGTGCGCGTGGGACTCGGCGACCGGCTCGACCACTTTCCACAACAGCTCTCCGGCGGCGAGCAGCAGCGCGTGGCGCTGGCGCGCGCGTTCGTGAACGACCCCAAAATTCTCTTCGCCGACGAACCCACCGGTAATCTCGACGGCACCACCGGCGAGCGCATCGTGGAGTTGCTGCAGGCGCTCAACCGCGAACGCGGCTGCACCATCGTGCTCGTCACGCACGACGCCGCCCTCGCCGCGCGCACGCAGCGCACCATTCGCCTGCGCGATGGGGTCATCGTCGAAGACGTGCATCATGTGCACGACACGCGGCCCGCCGACGATCAGCGCCGCGAGCCGCATCCCGAACCCGCCACCGCATGACCGCGCAGGCTCTGCTCCGCCTCGCGTGGCGCGAAAGCCGCACCGCGCGGCGTCGGCTCGCGTTGTACATGTCGAGTATCGCGTTCGGTGTGGCGGCACTCGTGGCCATCGATTCGTTCGCGGGCAATGTGACGCGTTCCATCCGCGATCAGTCGCGCACCCTGTTGGGCGGTGACATGGCGCTCTCGGCGCGGGCGACATTTCCGGCGGTGGTGGACACGCTCGTCGACTCGCTGCGCAACGCCGGGGTGCCGTCGTCGCGCGTGACCACGTTTGCCTCCATGGCGCTGGCCGATCCGTCGGGAAACACGCGCCTCGTTCAGGTACGCGCGGTCTCGCCGGGGTACCCGTTCTACGGCGCCATCGAAACCGATCCGGCCAATGGCTGGTCGCGCGTGCACGATGACAGCGTGGTGTTCGTCGACGCGTCACTGCTCATTGCGCTCGAGGCATCGGTGGGTGACCGCCTCAAGCTTGGACAACAGACGTTCATCATTGGCGGGACGCTGCGCAACGTGCCCGGCGACGCCGGCATTGCGTCGGTGATCGGGCCACGCGTGTACGTCTCCGACAAGTGGCTCGCCAAGATGGCGCTGCTGTCGTTCGGCAGTCGCGCCGAATACGAAACGGTGCTGCGACTCTCCGCGACGCAGGGTACACCGAAGAACGCGGCGCAGATCGCGAAGGCGCTCCGCCGCCGCATCGATCCGGTGGAGGCCGCGCGTATTGAAGCGCAGGAAGCGTCGGGGAAGCGCGCGAGTGCCGGCCCCGGGGGCGAAGGGGACGAACCGCCGCGCGATACGCTCAGCGTTCAGGCACCGGTGGTCGCGACGGACAGCGCAGCCGTTGGCGCCGCCGCAACCGCCACAACGGCTGGCGGCAGGCCGCCCGCCACGCTCGCCCAACCCAAGACCCGCGTACGCGTGCGTACGGTCGCGGATACGGAGCGCGACTTCACCGAAGCCGTCGCACGACTCGCCGACTTCCTCAGCATCATCGGCCTCATTGCGCTGCTGCTTGGCGGCATCGGTGTGGCCAGCGGCGTCAATGCTTTCGTCTCCGCCAAGATCGACACGGTGGCGGTGCTGCGCTGCCTTGGCGCCACCAGCCGACAGGTGCTCGCGCTGTACATCGTGCAGGCCGGCGCGATGGGTCTCGTTGGTGCCAGTGCCGGTGCCGCGTTGGGCGTCGCCATTCAGTTTCTGCTGCCGCGTGTGATGGGCGAGTTCCTCCCCGTCGACGTCATCATCCAGCTCGAGCCGCGCCCGTTGCTGCTGGGGCTCGCGACGGGCGTGTGGGTATCGCTGGTGTTTGCGTTGCGCCCGTTGCTGGCGCTGCGCCGCGTGTCGCCGTTGCAGGCCATTCGCCGTAACGCCGACCCCGCATCGCTGCCGAGCGAATGGAAAGACCCCGCGCGTCTGGTGGTCGATGCGCTGCTCGTGTCGAGCATCGTGGGCATCGTGCTGTCGCGTATTGAATCGGTGCGTGACGGACTCGCGATGACCGGCGGCATCATTGGCGTGGTGCTGGTGCTGTGGGTTGCCGCGACGGCGCTCATTGCGGTGGCGCGTCGTTCCACGCGGCCGTCGTGGCCGTTCCCGTTGCGTCAAGGCATTGCCAACCTGCACCGCCCCGCCAATCAGACGCGCGCCGTCACGCTGGCGCTGGGCTTTGGTGCGTTCCTGCTGAGCACCGTGTATCTCGTGCAGGCCAATCTGTTGGGGCGCGTGCAAACCACCGCCGACGCCGCGGCCGGCAATCTGCTGCTTTTCGATGTGCAGGATGATCAGGCTGCGCCGCTCGACTCCATGTTGCGCGCGCGCCAGCATCCCATCGTACAGCAGACGCCCATTGTCACCATGCGCGTGGATGCCATCAACGGCGTGACGGTCGCCAAGCTCCAGGCCGACACCACCGTGCAGCGTGCCGGCTGGGCGCTGCGCCGCGAATATCGTTCGACCTACCGACAGGAGATGCAACCGTCGGAGAAGCTGCTGACGGGGACATGGTTTTCCGACTCGGCGGCGCGCCGCACCGCCCGCGCGGCGAACCCCGACCTCCCCTACTTCGTGTCGCTCGAACGCAGTCTTGCCGAGCAACTCAGCGTGAAGCTTGGCGACACGATCACGTGGAATGTGCAGGGTGTGCCCGTGGTGACGGTGCTCACGAGTACACGCGAAGTGAACTGGGGCCGTTTCGAGGCCAACTTCTTTGCCGTGTTCGAACCGGCCGCGCTGCGCCGTGCTCCTCAGCAGTACGTGATCGTGGCCAACGTCCCGCCCGGTGCGGCGCTCGCCGCCATGCAACGCGACGTCGTACGTCGGTACCCCAACGTGTCGAGCCTCGACCTGACGCTGGTCAAACAAACCATCGGCTCGATCATCGATCGCGTCACGCTCGCCATCCGCTTCCTCGGCCTCTTCTCGTTGGCCATGGGGGTGCCCGTGCTGTTCAGCGCTGTGGCCGCCACGCGTCGTGCACGACTGCGCGAAGGGGTCCTGTTGCGCACATTGGGCGCGTCACGGGCACAGGTCGCGCGCGTATTGCTCGCGGAGTATGGTGCCCTCGGCGCCCTGGGGGCGCTCACGGGCATGCTGCTGTCGTTCGGTGGCGCGTGGGCGATTGCGCGCTTTGTCTTCGACGATCCGTTCGATCCGGCGATTGGCCCCACGCTTCTTATTGCGGTGGGGATGTTGCTGCTCACGATGACTATTGGCCTGATCACATCGCGCGATGTGTATCGCGAGACGCCCATGATGGCGATTCGCGATCCAGGCTAAGTACCGCGACTGGAATCAGCGTGTGGGAATGACGCCGAAGGCGAACGGTTTTCCGCCTTGCACGGCGACCCACACGCGGGCCCCCGACATTCCCTGCAAGGCGGTGGGCAACGGCACGCGCTTGATACCGTTGCCGTCGGTAAGGCGCAGCGATCCGTCGGGGAGCAGCGTGCCATCATATGCCGGCACACCATCGGCCGCGCGAACGAAATAGTCCGATACCACCACGTCGCGCGGGGTGAGGCGCACGCCGCGCACGACGACCTCGCTCCCCACGAGCTTGGACATGCCGGTGGTGGCCATGCCGCTCAACGAGGTCGTGGTGGTGCCGGTGCGCAGCACGACCACGCGCGCTGGCTCCTCGCCCTGCCACACCAGTTGACCGCGCACCGTATCACCTCGCGCGCGATCGCCTCCGGTGGTTGCCCCAGCCAATTGTGCGGCGAACGCCCTGGCCATCGAATCGCCACGGGCGTGCGCGCGACGTGACATGGCGGAGCCCACCGACTGTGACACCGTGAGAGTCGCCCGCCGCACCGCGCTGTCGGCGGCCCTGCGTGCGTCCCCGTTGGCATCACGCGACGTTCCATCAGGCGAGCCACCAGAAAGCGTCCCTCCCAGCGAATCGCGCAGCGCCTTCGAGATTTCCTCCTGCACCTCACGCTTCATGGCATCGAACTGCTCCGGTGTCCATTCTGCCTGCGCCAGGAGCGAATCCCCACGCAGCGCGAGGGTATCCAACCCTTCGACGTCGCCTTTGACGGTGACGCTGCCGTCGGTGAGCCCGCCGCAGGCCGTCAGCGCTCCAAGCGCGACAGCGGCGAGCACACGACCTGGCACAGGGGATGACCGCAGGGCGCCGCCGCGCGGCAGCCAGGGAGAAAAAAGGTGTCGAAAGCGCATGACCGTGAAACTACGGTCAGAGTGCATGACGTCAACGAGCAATCGTGGCATATTCCGATCTAGGTGAGCGGTTCAGCGACGCCTGGCTGGGATGAACCGCTCCCGTTCGCGTACAGCTGCGGCACGCCACACCGTGATCCACCGTGCATACCCATTACACTCCCGGCACATATCGCCTCACAGCGGTGACCTCCGCCCCTACGGCGCGTCAACCAATGCATGCCTGACTTTTTTGCGAACGACATCTCCTCGCGCTTCGGCCCAGAGGGATGGATGCAGGACAACGACCGCGGATTGGCACTCGCGGCCGACGGAGACTGGGGCGAGGCGTGCGAAGCCTTTGCTGCAGCCGCCGATGCCCTTGCACGTTCGTTGCCGTCGACCCGCGGCCACCACGAGCCGTTGGCGCTGATTCTGAGCAATCTGGCGCAGGCCAACTTTCGTGTCGGACGCCTGGACGAGGCGCTGCAGCATGCGCAGCGGGTCTGTGCCCTGCGTGTGGCCATTGCCGGCGAAGACGCGATGCCGGTGGCGCGGGCTCGCATGGACCTCGCCGTCCTGCTGGCCTCACGCGGTCGCGTGGACGAGGCGCGCACGCTCGTGCAGCGCGCCATTTATGCCGTCGAGCATCATGTCGGTGAAGACGACGCGCGTCTGGCCATCGTGCTCGAAAATGCGGCGCGGATTGCGTTGGTCGCCGGGTCACCCGCAAACGCCGAACCGCTGCTCATCCGGTTGCACGCGCTGCTCGACGCGCACGACATGAGTACCACGCGCGCCGAGCAGCTGCTAGCGCGGGTGGCGACGGCGCGTTCACGTCAGCAGCGTCACGCGGCGGCGGAGAGGCCCGTCGCTACGGTGGCCCTCGAGACGCCGGAAACGCAGTCGGCCTTCGAAGGCGATCTCGCGTCGCGGGTGTACGCGCACGCGTCCATCGAAGCGCACGACGAATGGGACGATCAACCGCTGCGCGATGCGGTGGCGGTGACCGATGTGCTCTTGCGCACCACCCCCTGCGGTGTGCCGCTCATTCCGGTGAGCACGCCCATCGAGCCGCCCCTGCTCATTGCCGAAGAGACGGTCGACCTCGCCGACATTCCGGACCCCTTCGACGCCTTCGCCAACTTCTCGTTCGACCTCGCCGACAGTGCGCCGGCCGCGCACGATCCAGTGCCGGTGCCGGTGGCCGCACCGTTCGCGGGGCCACTCGACGCCATGGATCTGTCGCTGGCGACACCGCTTTCGATTCGTGCCGAAGCGGATCCCATCGACCTCCCCGTGGTCGACAGCGGCTTGATGCTGGACTTCACCGTGGCGCACGGTGTGATCGATGACATGGAGGAGGCGCCGTTGCTGCAGGCCCCGCCCGTGTCCTCACCTTTCCCCGACGCGCTGCCGGAGATGCCGAGTGTCATCGAGCCGCCAACGGTGAGTGCCGAACCGACGACGATCGTGTCGTCGGGCTCCACACGGGGTATTGCACCGATGGCCGACATGGTAGGCACCTCCCCTCCGCTTACGGCGCTTACCCCCTCGCCGCACTCCGCGCCGGTAGCACCGTTGGCATCGACCGAGCAGCCTACGCGTCGGACCGCTGAGGAGCGCGTCGTGATGCCAGCAAGCGCTAAAGCAACGTCCGGCTCCGGCAAGCTCATCGCCATCATCGCCGGCGCTCTCGCCGCAGCGGGTGGTGCCGCTGCGTACTTCCTGCTCAAGTAGCCCGCGCCGCTCGCCACGATGTCCGGTAACGCATTATTGGTCGGTCCGGGATGGCTCGGAGCGCCAGCCGCGACGGCACTGGCCCATCGCGAGTCGACGACGGTGTTCACGCTGTCGCGCAGCGGCCGCGACGCCCCGCCGGGATGCACCGCAGTCACCGGCGATATCACGCGCGGCCGCGAGGATCGTGCGCTGTTGCAGGCGCTCCCGGCGACGGTGGCGCAGATCGTGGTCTGCGTCGCACCGTCGAGCGCCCGCGGCGACAGCTATGACATGTACCCGGCCGCCGCGCGTGGTGTGGCGCAGCTTGCCGAGGCGCTCGAGACACGTGCCGTGGTCTACGTCTCGAGTACCGGCATTTACGACCGGCAGGACGGCAGCGCCGTGGACGAGCGAACGCTCATCATGCCCACCAACGATCGCGTTCAGGCACTCATGGACGCCGAACTCGCCATCATGTCGGCGGCAACGCCGGCGCGGGCCGTGACCGTGCTGCGCGCGGCGGGGCTCTACGGGCCCGGACGCGATCCGCAGCGTCGCTTTGCCGCCGCGCTCACGCCGCCAGACACGTGGTGCAACTTCTCGTGGCGCGACGATGTCATTGCGGCCATCGCGCATGTGATGGCGATGCCGGCCACCGGTCGCGGTGCGTTGTTCAATTGCACCGACAACACACCGGTTCAGGCGCGCGACATCACCCAGGCGCTCACGGGACGGTGGCCGGAGCCGGCGGTCTCGTCATCCGATGCGACGCAGAGAGGCGCCGTACGCAGCGGACGCAGCAATCAGCGCATCAGTAGCGAGGCATTATTGCAAACCGGCTTTGTGCCACGGGTGCGGGACATTTTTGAGGGGCTGCGCCAGCTTGGCCACGCGCTCCCCGGGTTGGAGACGCGCTCGTGAGCGACCGCACGCAACCCTACGGCCCCAATACGGCCGCCATCCGCGCCTTCCTCGTGCGCTTCGCCGGACTCGGCGCGCACGATCGGGCCGCCGTGGTCGCGCAGTATGCCGCGCGCGTGCATGGGCGGGTGTACCACGCCGCCGAATCCGCCCTCGCCACCGCGATCGAACGCAGCGGCCGCGAGCCGCTGCAGCAGGCGCTGAGCGGACCGCTGTTGCAGTTGGTTCGGCGCGCGGATGCCCCCCAAACGACAGAGCCCACCGAGGAGACTGCGCTCGATGGGCTCGATCCGGTGGCAGAGCCCGCGTTGGCAGCGCTGCTGGCGCTGTTGGTACGCGACCTGCTCGACGACGCGCACATGGAGCAGTTGTACGGCGCCTTCAGCAGTGTGATCGGATTGAGCGACCTGCCCCGCTGATATACGCCCGCGCGCCGATTACGAGACGGTATCGGCGCGCGGCTCTGCGGCGAGCGTGAAGCGAGGGATGACGGCGAGAAAGCTCGACCCGTCGTCCCGCACGAAGCGGTAGGTGCCTTCCATCCAGCCGTTGGGCGCCTTGAGCACGCAGAACGAGCGGTACTCGTGAATTTGGCCAGGCAGCAGATGCGGCTGTTCGCCCACGACCCCTTCGCCTTCGACGACGGTATCGCCGACCGATTCGTCGTGTATGAGCCAGCGGCGTGTGCGAAGCTGCGCCGCCTGGTCGCCCACATTCTCGATACGGATGTGATACGCAAACACGAACTGTCCGAGGAGCGGATTGGACCGCTCACGCAGATACGACGGGCGCACCGTAATGCGGATGCCCGACGTCATGCGATAGTAGAAGGGCGCGCGATCGCTCATCAGAAGCGTCCAGTGGGCGATGTGGTGGAACGAGGCACGAGCGACAACGACACAGGCGAGCTCTCGATACCGACACGGTTGACGGCCGAGACAGTGACTTTGGTGGCCGCCAGTTCACGGGGAATCGGCCACCGGTCGGTCGCCCCGGGCAGTATCATGGTAATCCATGCGGTGTCCGTCCGCAGCCTCACGACCCACTGCCACGGGGCGGTCCGCCCGGGCGCCCCTAGGCGGAGCTGCGTAGACTCGCGTCCCCGCTGGAGCAGCGGCACCGGGGCCGGCGGCGGCGTATTGGGCAGCCACGGCGAGGCGGGCGGGAGCGCGGCCGCCGCGTACGGCCCCTCCTGCAACGTGTCGTTCATCCCGGCCTGGTTCTTCAGGAACGAGGTCATGCTGAAGTGTACGTTCCCGCTGGCGCCCGACTGCAGGCGCGTGAGGCGGATCTGCTCGAGCAGGTCGCTGACCGGGAACGCCGTCGACCCACGGCCGCCGGCCAGCGACGTGAAGTTGCCAGGCCAGAGGTGGCGCTGCAGGACGTTCTCGCCGGCCCACCAGTCGAGCAGCACGGGATACGACTGCGCCATCTTGGTGGTGGGCCAGTAGAGTTGCGGCGTGAAGTAATCGACCCACCCTTCGCGCAACCACTTCCGCGCGTCGGCATACAGCCTTTCGTAGGCGTCGAATCCCTTGATCTGCGCCGGATAGCCCGGTCGCCAGATGCCGAACGGGCTGATACCGAACCGCACCCACGGCTTGGCCTTGTGGACCGCCTCATCGAGTTCGCGGACGAGCGTGTTCACGTTGTCGCGGCGCCAGTCGGCCTTGTCGAGGGTGCCGCCCGCTTTGCGATAGCGCGCGTAGCTCGTGGCATCGGGAAAGGGCACCACGCGGCCGCGCCGGTCGCTCTCGGGATACGGGTAGAAGTAGTCGTCGAGATGAATGCCGTCCACGTCATAGCGCTTCACGACGTCCACCACCACGCGCACGGTGCGCGCCCGCACTGCCTGCTCCCCCGGATCCATCCACAGGTAGGGACCGTATTGCTTGACGAGCAACGGGTTGGTTCGACGCAGATGCGACGCGGCCGCCGGCGACTTGCCATTCACGAAACCGGCGCGATACGGATTGAACCAGGCATGCAGTTCGATGCCGCGCGTGTGCGCCTCCTCAATGGCAAAGGCCAGCGGGTCCCAGAACGGCTCAGGACGCTTGCCCTGTGTGCCGGTAAGAAACTCGGACCACGGCTCGAGGGTCGACGCGTAGAGCGCATCGGCCGCGGGACGCACCTGAAAGATCACGGCATTGAGCTTGAGCGCCTGCGCCCGATCAAAAATGGCGCGCAGCTCCGCCTGTTGTTCCGCCGTGCTCAGCGTGCGCTTGGAGGGCCAATCCATGTTGCCGACGGTCGCGACCCACACGCCGCGAAACTCGCGCAGCATGGGCGGGGCATCGGCGGACGCCACCGGCCGCTGGCGCGGCGCCGGCGTCGCGCGTCGAGGCGGCGTGCGGCGGGCCGCCGAGCTGTCGAGGCGTCCACCGGCCGTATCGCGGTTGGGCACGGCTGCGGTCGGGCGCTCAGGCACTGCCGGTACGATAGGGGCGAGCTGGCGTCCACACCCCAACGCCGATGCCAGCACCAGCACACCGGCCGCCGTCCTGCGCACCGACGTCACGCTTGGACCATCTCCGGCGCGCCCGCGGAGCGCGGCGACGACGCCGTTGTCATGGCCGTCAACACCAGTCCCGCGCGTCGTGCCGCTTCGGCGATGCGCGCCCCGCTCTGAATGAACGAGATGCGGAAGAACCCCTCGCCGCCCGCGCCAAAGCCGGAGCCCGGCATGGCGATGACGCCCTGCTCTTCACGCAGCCGGTCGCAGAACTCCGCACTCGCGATCCCCTCCGGCAACGGAATCCACAGATACATCGTCGCCTTGGGCACGTCGCACGCGAATCCGTTGGCGCGGAACGCCGCGACCGCTGCGTTACGCCGTTCGGTGAACACGGCCAGATTTTGCGGCACGAACTCCGCCCAGCTCTCGATGGCGGCCACACCGGCCGCCTGAATGCCCATGTACTGCCCGGTGTCCGTGAACGACTTCACCTTGGTGAGCGCGCCGGCAATCTCGGGATTGGCCACCGCCCACCCGCAGCGCCAGCCGGTCATGTTGTACGTCTTCGACAACGAGTGGAACTCGATGGCCACGTCGCGCGCGCCATCGATCTCGAAGATGCTCGGCGGCACATAGCCGTCGAAGCCCATTTCGGAGTACGCGTTGTCGTACACCAGCAGGATGTCGCGCTCCCGACAGGTGTGTACGACCTGCTCGAGATACTCGCGCGGCGCGATCGCCGCGGTGGGATTGTTGGGATAATTGAGATACAACACGCGCGTGCGATCGAGCACGTCGACGGGGATCTCATCGAGATCCACGAGGAAGTTCGTGCGCGGCCGCAGCGCATACACGTACGGCGTGGCGTCGCTCATGAGCGTCCCGCCGAGATACGCCTGATAGGCGGGGTCGGGGATGATCGCCACATCGCCGGCGCCAAGATACGCAAACGCCACGTGCGCGAGCCCTTCCTTGCTCCCGAGCAACGGCACGATCTCCGTCATCGGGTCGACGCGCTGACCGAAGCGCGTCTGCATCCACGCGCTGATGGCTTCGCGGTACGGTACATGGCCAAGACCAAACCCGTAGCGCTGCATGGCCGGCACTTCGGCAGCCTGCTGCAGCGCCGACACGGCCTTGGGCGGTGGCGGCAAGTCGGCGTCGCCGGCCCCGAGATCGATGACGTCGACGCCGGCGGCAATCAACGCCTTCTTGCGCGCCGGGATGTGCGCCAGCGGGTACACGGGAAACGCACTGAAGCGCTGCGAAAAACGAGGCATGACGGAAAGGACGAGTGCGTAGCGACGTGGCGCCCTGAATCAGGGCGCCGGCGGGCTGAACTGCGCGTGCTGCGCGTCAATCCAGCTCTGGTGATAGCGCGGATCTTCGATGGCCACAGCCGCCTTGGCGATCTTGAGCGGGCGGAAGCTGTCCATCATGACCGCAAGTTCGTTCGTGTACTTGGCGCCGATGCTCGCTTCCGCGCGCCCCGGATGCGGGCCGTGCGGCAAGCCGTCGGGATGATGCGTGATGGAGCCGTACTCAATGCCCTTGCGCGACATGAATTCGCTGGAGGCATAGAAGAGCACTTCGTCGGAATCGACGTTGCTGTGGTTGTACGGCGCCGGCACCGCTTCCGGGTCGAAGTCGTACGGCCGCGGGCAGAACGAGCAGATCACGAACCCGTCGCCCTGAAACGTCTGGTGCACCGGCGGCGGCTGGTGAATGCGTCCCACGATGGGTTCGAAGTCGTGGATGTTGAACGCCCACGGATAGAAGTATCCATCCCATCCCACGACATCGAATGGATGGTGATCGAGCACCAGTTCGTTGAGCGCGTCGTACTGCTTCACGAGAATGGGGAAGTCCCCCTTCTCGTCGCGCGGCTCGAGCTGCTGCGGACGCCGGATGTCGCGCTCGGAATACGGCGCGCCTTCGAGCAGCTGCCCAAACTCGTTGCGATAGCGCTTGGGGAAGCGCACATGGCCGCGACTCTCCATGACGAGGAACTTGTTCGGCCCCTTGCTCGTGTCGAGGCGCCAGCGGTGCGTGATGTTGCGATGGATCACGACGTAGTCACCCGGCTTGTACGGCAGGTCGCCGAACACCGACTCGAGCACGCCGTGCCCTTCCACCACGTACACCACTTCATCCGCCTGCGAGTTGCGGTAGAAGTGCGTGTCGGTCACATCGGGCTCCACGTACAGCATGCCGATGTCGCTGTTGAAGAGCAGCGGCAACCGGTCAAGCGTGGGCGACCCTCCCTGCTTCACGCGTGACGTGAGAAAGTGGCGGTGGCGCAGCGAGGTGTCGGTATCTTCTTCCCAGCGCAAATCACACACCTTTCGCGCCGACTTGACGGTCGTGGGCGGATGCGTGTGATAGAGCAGCGACGACGTCCCGACGAAGCCTTCGTGTCCCATGAGCTCTTCGGCGTACAACCCGCCATCGGGACGACGAAAGACGATGTGTCGCTTGCGCGGTATGGTGCCGAGCTGGTGGTAGATGGGCATGATCGTCTCAGAGGTTGCCGCGCAGTGCCTGCTCGCGCTCGATGCTTTCGAAGAGCGCCCGGAAGTTGCCCTTGCCGAAGCTCGTCGCGCCCTTTCGCTGAATGATCTCGAAGAACAGCGTGGGGCGATCCTCCACCGGCTTCGTGAAGATCTGCAGCAGGTACCCGTCCGGGTCGCGGTCCACGAGAATGCCGAGCTTCGCGAGCTCGTCGACCGGCTCGTCGATCTGCCCCACGCGCTCCTGCAATTCGTCGTAGTACGAGGTGGGTACCGACAGGAACTCGACGCCCCGCTCCTTCAACGCCGTCACGGTCGCCAGAATGTCATCAGTGGCCAACGCAAGGTGCTGGGCGCCCGGTCCACCGTAGAAGTCGAGATATTCTTCGATCTGCGACTTCTTCTTGCCGGACGCCGGCTCATTGATGGGGAACTTGATCTTGTCGTTGCCGTTGGCCATGACCTTCGACATGAGCGATGAATACTCGGTGCTGATATCGGCGTCGTCGAAGGTGATGAGATTGCGGAAGCCGAGCACATTACCGTAATACTCGACCCAGCGGTTCATCTGCCCGAGTTCGACGTTGCCCACGCAATGGTCGATGTACGTGAGTCCCACATCGGCCGGCTGATAGTGCGGCGTGACGGGCTTGAAGCCGGGCAGGAACAGGCCGCGATAGTTGCGGCGCTCGACGAGCGTGTGAATCGTGTCGCCGTACGTACCAATCGCGGCCGTCACGATTTCGCCGTCGTCGTCCTTCACGACGTGCGGTTCCTGAATGCCGATGGCGCCACGTGCGATGGCGGTCTCGTAGGCAAGACGCGCGTCGTCGACCCAGAGCGCGTAGTCCTTTACGCCGTCGCCGTGACGATGGACGTGGTCGGCAATGGGCGACGAGGGCGACAGCGCCGTCGTGAGCACCAGACGGATCTTGCCCTGCTGCATGAGATAGCTGGCGCGGTCGCGCACGCCGGTCTCGGGGCCGCGGTAGCCGACGAGCGAATAGCCGAAGGCCGCGCGGTAGTAGAGACTCGCCTGCTTGGCATTACCGACGTAGAACTCGACGTAGTCGGTGCCGTTGATGGGGAAAGCGTCCTGCTCGACGCCCGCTTCGGGGATGGTCAACGTGGCCATGGGCACACCTGTGGTAGGAAGATGAAAGGAGGTAGACGGAACACCACCTGCTTCATCTCAGATGTGCGAACGCGGCAGCGCGCCGATCCAGGCGCGCTCCCGTTGGTCCTCCGAAGGCGGGGTGAGGAACATATCCGAAAGATAGCGACTGACGTCGTCCCCTGGTTACTGCCTGGCGATGATCCGGTCCTTGATCTTTTCGTACAGCGCCGCGCCCAGGATGTTCTTCTGGACCAGCTGGGCCTTGTTGGCATAGGGGCGCCCCCCCACGATCTTGGCCGCGTAAGCCTTCCCGATGCCCGGGATGCCTTCCAACTCGGCCGGCGTCGCCCGGTTGATGTCGATCAGCCCGCCGGCGACCGCAGGCGGCACCTTGGCCGGCACGGTGGGCTTGGGCTGTGCACCCATCGTGATGGCCGCCAGCGCCACCAGCGGCAGCGAACGCATCGCAGACGTCAACGCGGAACGGATCGAGATCATGGCAGGCGTGAGTGAGGGGTCAACTGTGCAGTTCCGGCAGATTCCGGAACAGCTCCAACGCGGCAGGATTGGCGAGGGCGTCGATGTTCTTCACCGGACGGCCGTGAATGACTTCGCGCACCGCGAGTTCGGTGATCTTCCCGCTGATCGTTCGCGGAATATCCGACACGGCCACGATGACTTTGGGCACATGATGCGGGCTCGTGTACTCCCGAATGCGCGTCCGGATGACCCGCTGAAAGTCGTCCGTCAGCGCGACGCCGTCACGCAGGCGCACAAACAGCACAATGCGCGAATCGGTGCCGCCGGCTGTGCCATGCGCCTGCTCCACCACGAGTGACTCGATGACGCCGGGGATCTGCTCCACCTGCCGGTAGATCTCGGCCGTGCCAATACGAACTCCACCCGGATTGAGCGTCGCGTCACTGCGCCCGTGAATGATCATCCCGTCGTGCTCCGTGAGCTCGGCCCAATCGCCATGTCGCCACACCCCGGGCATCTGCTCGAAGTACGCGGCGCGATAGAGCGCCCCATCGGGGTCGTTCCAGAACGCGACCGGCATGCTGGGAAATGGCTTCGTGCACACCAGCTCACCAGGCGCACCGCGCAGCGGCGTGCCGTCGTCACCAAAGATGTCGACGGCCATGCCAAGGCCGCGCATCTGCAACTCGCCACGATAGACGGGGCCCGTGGGGTCACCGAGCGCGAAGCAGCTGACGATGTCGGTGCCACCGCTGATACTGGAGAGCCGCACCCGTTCGCCAATGGCGCGTGCCACGTAGTCGTAGCTGTGGGCGGCGAGCGGGCTGCCCGTGGAGAGGATGGCGCGCAGCGACGGCAACGGCGCCACCTCACGGGGCACAACGCCTTCCTTCTCGCACATGGCGAGATACTTGGCGCTCGTCCCGAATACGGACACCTGTTCCCGGTGCGCCATGCGCCAGAGGATCGTGGCGTCGGGGGCGAGTGGAGCGCCATCGTACAGCACCACCGTGGCCCCCACCGCCAGTCCGGACACGAGCCAGTTCCACATCATCCACCCGCAGGTGGTGAAGTAGAAGAGCACATCGTTCTCGTGCACGTCGGTGTGGAGCGCCAGTTCCTTCCAGTGCTGCAATAGCGTACCGCCGGCGCCGTGCACCATGCACTTGGGCAGTCCCGTCGTGCCGCTCGAGTACAGGATGTACAACGGATGGTCGAACGGGAGCCGCACGAATGAGGGTTCGCGGACCTGTGCCTGCGCAGCGAGCACGGTGTCGAAACGCTGCGCGTGGGGCATGCCCGGCAGGGCGCTTGCTACATCGAGCGTGCTGTCGACGTACGGCACCACCCACACCGCCCGCAGCTGCGGCAACGCGTGCACAATTTCGCGCAGGCGCGGCACGCAATCGATCTGCTTCCCCGCGTACCAGTATCCGTCGGCGGCCACCAGCACCGTGGGGGCAATCTGGCCGAAGCGGTCGAGCACCCCCTTGGTCCCGAAGTCAGGGGAACAACTCGACCAGGTGGCGCCGAGCGAGGCCGCGGCGAGCATGACGACCACCGCTTCCGGCAGATTGGGAAGCCAGCCCGCCACCCGATCCCCCATACCAACGCCCTGCGCCGCGAGCGCGGTGGCGCACTGTGCCACGCGCACCGCGAGCTCCGCAAACGAGATCCGTTGCTGCGCGCCGTGCTCGTTCCATGACACCAGCGCCGGTGCGTCGTCGCGACGGCGCAGCAGCTGTTCGGCGAAGTTGAGACGCGTGTCGGTAAACCAGCGCGGCCCGTCCCACCCGGTAGCACTCTGGTGCGGCGGTCGCATGACCGCGCCGTCGGTGAGCACTGCCGTCCACGGCGCCTCGGGCGTTCCCGGCCCATCGGCGGCAATACCCGCCGCGCGCCAGACCTCGGCCCAGAACGCCTCAGGGTGCTCGACCGACCAGCGCTGCAACGTGTGCGCATCGTGCACCGTGGGCGGTACGACCCCACGCGCCAGGAGATCGGTGCGAAACGCCGTCAGCCGCGCCGACCCGACGTCGTGTGCGGTGGGTGTCCAGATGGCGGCCCCACCAACCGGCTCAGTCGACATGCTTCACTTCTTCCCGCGCGAGCATGACGGCATGACATGATGGACCATGCGCTTCACAGTACCAGCCGTGTCTGTCATGGAAAACCAGATGCGGCGCGTCGTTGGGACGCGGACGCACGCGAACCAGATGTTCCACCCCCGTGCGCGGCCCCACGATGGCCTTCGCGTCGAGCACATCGACCACCGGCTTGACCGGAAAGAGGTCGAGCTGCGGTGGCGCAATGTGCGAGAGCGCATCGGTGGTCGATGCCTTGCGCGGCGCCTTGACGGCGCGTTTCGGGGTGGTCACCGGCGGGGAGTGACGCGCGGCAGGAACCGGATCTTCGGGAACATGCTCAATGGTCGCCAACGCGGGCGTCCTTCGCCAGCGGGTGCGCGTTCGTGCGCGCGTTGGGGTGCGCGCCGGGCGGCTCCACGGCACGAGCGACGGCCAGCAGCCGTGCGGCGGCCACGCGGTCGACCTTGCCGTTGGCCAAGGTGGGGAGCTGCTCTACAAACGTGAGCTCACGAGGAATTTTGTAGCCCGCCAGCCGTGCGCGCAGCGCCACCAGAATGCCATGCCGATCCCAGTGCCCGGGCAGCGCGACCACCAGCGCGTGCCCTACTTCCCCCCACGTGTCGTCGGCGACGCCTGTGACCAATGCGGCATCGACTCCCGGGCAGTCGAGCAGCGCGGCCTCCACTTCACCGGGATAGACGTTTTCGCCGCCCGAAATGAACATCTCGCGGCGCCGGCCGCGCAGGCGATAGAGCCCGTGTTCATCGACCGTTGCGAGATCGCCGGTTTGCAGCCAGCCGTCGGCAGTAAAGGCATTGGCCGTCTCGTCCGGCGACTGGAAGTACCCGCCGAACAGTTGCGGCCCACGCAGTTGGAGCTCGCCAGTTTCGCCAACGCCGGCAGCGGTGCCGTCGGTGCCGACGAGGCGCACGGACAGCCGGGGCAGCGGCCGTCCCACGGTGTCCGGAAACTCGCGCGCAATCTCGTCGGTCGTGGTGAAGCAATTGGGGCCGCACTCCGTGAGGCCATACGCATCGCGCACGCGATAGCCAGCCTCACGTACCGCATGCTGCAGCGACGGCGCACAGTGGGCGCCGCCGGAGATGAAGGTGCGGAGTAGGGGCACCGGGCGCCCCCAGTCGGGTGCCTGCCGTAGCCACGCCAGTTGCGTGGGGACGACAAAGACCATCGTGACGCGATGCCGGTCGAGCAGCTCGAGCATGGTCGCCGCGTGGAACGGCCCGAGAATGACGACGGTACCGCCGCAGTACCAGAGCGGCGTGGCAAAGACGTGCCACCCACTGGTATGGAAGAACGGGGTGGCCACGGCGCCGCAATCGTGCGCGCTCAACGCCCACCCGTCTACCGTATCGATCGCGTTGTACAGGAGCTGCCGGTGCGGAACCATGACGCCTTTGGGGGCGCCGGTACTCCCGGACGTGTAGAGCAGCATGGTGGGGTGCAGCGGCGTGATGGCGTGTGCAACGGCAGCCGCCGGCGAACGCGTGCCTGCCGGTATCGTTTCGAGCAACGCCGGTACATCACGATCGAGATCGACCCACCGCGCCGCATTGCGCGCGTCGTCGTTGAGCGCGCGGAAGGCATGCTCACCGAAAATCACGGTGGGGGCGGCATCGCTGAGCACGCGCGACAGCTCCACCGCCGACAGACGCCAGTTGAGAGGCACCAGGATGGCGCCGCAGCGGATGCACGCCAGGAACAGCGGCACGAACGCATACCGATTGTGCGCGAGCACCGCGACACGATCGCCGAGCCCGACACCGAGTTGCGTGAGCAACTGCGCATAGCGTTCCGCGTCCGCATGCACGTCGGCATAGCTGTACGACCGCCCCGTGCCGGCGTCGATGACCGCGGGGCGCGCTGGAGCCACGTCGGCCCAGTGCGCGATGGGGTCGTACAGCGACGCTTGCGGCGAAGGCACGCCGGTATCCGAAGGCGCATCCGTCATGGTGCGCGACTCACTCTGCCGCCTGGCGCGCGGTGGTGTGCCAGCGCAGCGCGAACGCGCCCATGGCCAGTCCGACGCCATGCTCGACGCCGAGCACCAGCGCGCCATCGGACAATCGCCCGGAACGCGCGAGGTCGTCCAACGCTATCGGCAGTCCGGCGGCACCGGTATAGCCGTGCCGGTCGCGCACGTTGTGTACGCGGTCGGTGGCGATGCCAGCGGCGTGCAGCCCTTCGTCGACCGCGCTGTTGGCGAACTGCGACCAAAGGAGCCACTGCACCTCGTCGGCGGTGGCGTGCGCACCGGCGAGCACCTGCGACGTGAGCGCGTGCCACGCCTGCTCGTCGAGCGCGCCGGGAAACTGTGCGGTGACGCGCAGGGTGTTCTGCAAGCCCGCTTCGAGGACCGCCTTCGTGATGGGCGTCCGCGCGCCACCGGCAAAGATCCCCATGTCATGACTGCGGCGACCGTCGGTCACGAGCGCGGTGGCAAGCACGCCATCCATTGGCTTACCGGGCACCGACTCGAACGCTTCGAGCAGCACGGCCCCTGCACCATCGGCGACCACACACACCGTGCGGTGATCGTGCACGTCGAGATACCGGGACATCGCCGAGACGCCCACCACGAGCACCCGCGTAAAGCGCATATCGGCACGCAGATATGTCCATGCCAGATCGACGGCCGCGACGAAGCCTGCCCCCCCGGCGTTCACGTCGAACGCGACCGCATGCGACATGGCGAGACGCCCCTGCACCACGACGGCCGTCGACGGGGTGACGAACTCCGGCGTGTCCGTCGCGACGATGAGCAGATCGATCTGCGCGGGCTGCAGCTGCGCCGACTCGAGCGCGGCATGGGCCGCCGCTTCGGCCAAGTCGGCGGTGCTCTCATCGAAGGCACACCAGCGACGCTCCACGATGTTACCTGCGTCGTCAGCCAGCGCGTCCAGCGGTTCCCCCAGCATGGCGGCAACCTCGGCATTCGTGATCACCCGCGACGGCAGCGCGCTCCCGGTGCCGGTGATCCTGACGCGACGGGGGCCCGTCATACGCTCTTCGTTGTGCATCGGGGGCAGGTCGGATGCGAAAAAGTCACACGGGTGCAGCAGAAGGCGCGACGGCAGAAGGCGCGACGGCACGCGGCGCACGGACGTCCGAGGCAAAAGCGTCGCGACGAGCACAGGGTTCCACGGTGGACCCTCCTGCCGGTAGCTTGCAGTATGGGCTCCACCGGGGTGACGAAAGAATGGCTGACGGCTGCCGCGCCGCCAGTGCGTCGGCAGCGCTCGCTCTGGGTGCGCGTGCTGGTCGCCCTGACGTCCACGACGGCGCTGCTGGCCACGGCCGCCCTGGTCGCGGCGGCGGCGATCATTCCGCCGGTAGGCGCTCGACGGACCGCTCGCGAGGCCGCCCTGCGAGAGGTCCAGTCGACGATGAGTGCCGGCGAGCGCGTGGTGGCGCAGGCCTTCGCGTCGCAGCGTCGCTGGACCGACATGTGGCGCGAGTCCTTCGGCGTCGTGGTGGCGACGGACCGCCGGCTGTTGTACGTGGGTGCGCCCCCTACCCCGTTACTGCGGCCGCGCGACGACGGACCGTTGGAGCTGTTGGTCGAGAGCTATCCGTACGACGCCGCGTTCACGCTCGATCCGCGCACGATCTTTCGTGGCCGCGGACGCGGACTCGTGCTCCGCACCCCGGTCGCGCAGGTGGACTTCATCGTGGATGATGCGTCGTGGGCTGACGCGCAGCGAGTGGCGCAGGCCAGTGCGCAAGCACGTGGCGTCGTGACGCGGGAACAGCAGGCGCTCGACCGGACCATTCAGGCGGCGCCGCGGCGCGCCGAAGAGTACATGCCCTACGTGGTACGCCGCGGCGAAACACTCACCGGCCTGGCCGCACGATTCCGCACGACCCCGGACGTGTTGCGACAGCTCAATCGCCTGCAAACCGACGCGATTCAGGCGGGGCAACGACTACGGGTGCCGAAGGTCGCGCCAGACAACGCGCCACCGCCGACACCCGAGTTGTAACGCGGGCGAACGCCCGGACTTACTGTCCGAGGACGATCGCAAACACCAGCGGGGCGACGATGCTCGCGTCGGACTCGATGATGAACTTGGGCGTATCGATGGCCAGCTTGCCCCACGTGATCTTCTCGTTGGGCACCGCGCCCGAGTACGAGCCGTACGACGTGGTCGAATCGCTGATCTGGCAGAAGTAGCCCCACAGCGGCACTTCGGTGCGCCCGAGATCCTGATGCAGCATGGGCACCACGCAAATCGGGAAGTCGCCCGCGATACCACCACCAATCTGGAAGAACCCGATCGTCGAGCTCTTCGTCATCTCGGTGTACAGCTCGGCGAGGTACATCATGTACTCGATGCCGCTCTTCACGGTGTGGACACTCTTGATGTCCCCCTCCATGACGTGACCAGCGAAAATGTTGCCGTTCGTGCTGTCTTCCCAGCCCGGCACGATGATCGGGATGTTCTTTTCCGCCGCCGCGACCATCCAGGAGTGCTTGGGATCGATCTGGTAGAATTCCTTGAGCTTCCCGCTCCGCAGGATGCGGTACATGAACTCGTGCGGGAAATACCGCTCGCCCGCCTGATCGGCCGCCTGCCACTCTTCGAGCACGGCCTTCTCGATGCGGCGAATCGCTTCCGCTTCGGGGATGCACGTGTCGGTCACGCGATTGAAGTGCTGGTCGAGCAGTTTCTGCTCGTCCTCCGGCGTCAGATCGCGATAGTTGGGGACGCGCGCGTAGTGATCGTGCGCAACGAGGTTGTAGATGTCTTCTTCGAGATTCGCGCCAGTGCACGTAATGGCGTGCACTTTGTCCTGGCGGATCATTTCGGCCAGCGAGATGCCCAGCTCTGCGGTGCTCATGGCGCCGGCGAGCGTGACCATCATCTTGCCACCCTTCTCGAGGTGACTGATGTAGGCGTCGGCCGCGTCGATCAGCGCCGCCGCGTTGAAGTGCCGATAGTTGTGGCGAAGAAACGCCGTGACCGGCGCGGAAGTGGACTGAGCCATGGAGATGTCGGAGTCAGACGGTCTGGACACGCCGGGCACCCGAAAGGGACCCCGCCCGCGCGAATCTGACAATCTAATCGTTCCGGTCCGGCGAGCGGCGCAACACGAGCAGTACCGCGCCAGCCCCGAGGACGCCCGCCAGCAGTGCGGCGCCATTCATGGCCGCACCAACGGCACCGGCCACACACAGGATGACGGGGAGCGATGCGCCGGAGGTCGTGGCACCTGCCGCCGTCTCCGACGTCCGTGCAGGATTGGCCCTGGCCGCGCCCCAGCCCTCGCCGGTCAGCTCGCCGCGCGGCATGACCGTTGGCGCGTCCTCGATGATCAGCGACCGTTCGAGCGCGCGCGTGGCGGCGCTTTCCGTGAGCAGCGACAATCCCAGGCGTACCGGCAGGAGTGGTCCGCTCTCACGCTCGACCGGGGTGACCACCGTGAATTCACCCGTCACGCCCCGATCTGTACAATCGCGCGCCGCGCGATCGGCGTGCGTGGCGCCCTCCAGCAAGACATCAAGTAGTCGCCTTACGGCGGGAGGCATGCTGGCGCCCGCGCGCCGCAACAGTCGCGGCGCCTCATCGAGCCGGTCGCAACCGTCCTCACGGTGCGGGGGGCGCAGCAGTGGCAACCACTGCGCCATGAACGTCCCCACCGGTGACGGGGCGGCCGCATCCTGACGGATGACCACGAGCATGGCCGTCAACAGCTGTCGAGCCGCGTGTGCATCGTCGGGGAAACCGGCGCTGGCCAACGTGCCCCCTGTCGAGCAGGCGCGAAGCAGCGTGCGGGTCGCGCGAATGAGGTCGTCATCAGACGCACGCGCAATGCGGCGCCCCAGATTGACGAAGGCCGCCGTCACGAGATCGCCGTGCTCGTCATCGGCGAGCACGACGTCGAGCGCCGCATCGATCGCGGCCGCGTCGACCTCGTCGAGCGGCTCGTCGACGACGGGATCGCTCACGGCGCTCACACTGGGACATGGTGGTGTGCGCGGCATGTCGGCATACGCCGCTCGTGCGCCACTGCGTGCGCGGTCCGCGCGGGCCGACCGCACGACCCAACGGGCCCACGACACGGCCGGGTGGTTGGGCGCCTCGAGTGCCAAACCGTCGAGGAGCACGCCGGCATCGTCCACATGCCCTTGGCGCGCCAGCACGACGGCCTGCTGCGCCGTCAGCACCGGGTTGCCTGGCGCCGCGTCGAGTGCCGGCGCGAGGGCGGCGCGGGCGCCGGAGAGATCACCCAGGACAGCACGTGCCACCGACTGCATGAGGCGGAGCGCCAGCGACCCTGGCTGCGCTTCGAGGCCGGCGCTGGCAATCCGCTCACCATCACCAGGATGGCCAAGCACCGTGAGCGCGCCGGAGCGGAGATACCACCCTTCTTCGGTGGCGGCGGCTCCAGGCCAGATGGCGTCGAGCGAGACCAGGGCGTCCCCGGGCAGTTGCCGCAGCAGCTGCCCGCGCGCCGACTCGAGCCCCATCTCCAGCGCTACGGGCGCCACCGCCTGACGGGTTTCGAGCAGGTCGGGAGCAAAGAGCAGATCTTCGAGCGCCACCCCGCTGCGATCGAGCGGCGAGCCGGTGGGCGGAAGGGCGCGTGGCCCCGCCTTCTCGACCGGCACCAGGGCGCGCGAAGGCGACACCGGTCGCGTGGGGCCGGCCGGTGATGCTGCGGCACCGCCAGCGGCGCCGCTCAGCCCAGAGACGTCAGGGGGCATGCAGGAGAGTATCGACCGGGAAGCCGGTCAAGGTGAGCGTCAGAGTGACCGGACAGCCCTGGTCACGGCGTCACACCAGTGCCTCGACCAGCGCTTCCTCGTCGTCGACGCGGACATAGGTGCCGATTTCGTCCATCGAGCGATACGCGCTGCCCTGCGAATCGAGCGCGATGGTCCGACGTGTCGCGCTGTGTTCGTACATGCGCAATTCGCCCACATCGACCGGACCGGCCACGAACCCGACAAACCAGAACGAGGCCGCAGCATCAACGGCGGCGACGCCGAACACCGATGCAAGCGCTCGCTGCAGCGGGAACCAGTCCGGTGGACGGTACGGCGGGAAGATATCGTCGGAAATCGGCATCGTGATTTCCCGTTGGACGCGGCCGCGTCGTGCCCCGTCACGAACTGTCACACCACAGGTGCGGAAGGTTCGTTTGTTATGGGCGACCGTCGACTGTGTTACCACCCGTATGTCGCGCGATGAACGCCGCCGCGCGCGTGAGTGACTGTTCCGCTTCCGGTAACACGGCGGCGAAAAACTGCCATACATGCGGCACGCGGCGCCACAGCTGCAACTCCACCGTTACCCCGGCGTCACGCGCCCGATGTGCCACGCGGACCGCATCGTCGCGCAGCACCTCATCGGTGCTCGCGTGCACAAGCAGCGGAGGCAGGCCGCGGAAATCGCCGTAGACCGGACTGACGAGCGGCGAGTAGGGGTCTGCATTGCCGACATAAAACCCGGTCGCTCGGCGAATCGTATCGCCGGCGAACATGGAGCAGCGTTCGCTGTTTTCGTCGAGTGACGCCCCGGTGGCCGCCAGATCGGTCCACGGGCAGAAGGTGACGATGGCCGCCGGCATCGGCCAGCCCGCATCGCGCGCCGCGAGCATGAGCGAGAGGACCAGGCCACCGCCGGCCGAGTCGCCCGCGACGACCAACCGCGCGGGATCGACCCCTACCTCGTCGAGCAGATAGCGATACGCCGCCGTGGCGTCGTCGAGCGCGGTGGGGAACGGATGCTCGGGTGCGAGGCGATACGCCGGCACCCATGCATCGCCGCCGATACGGCGTACGATCGACCCGACCAGCGAGCGATGCGTTTCCGGTGAGCACGCGATGAAGCCGCCGCCGTGCAGATAGAGCACCGTCGGTGCCCCCCGCCGGCCCTGCGCGCTTTGCACGTGCTCACCACCGGGCCATCCGCCCGTCGCGTCATGCCGCGTGAACGTTGCCCCGGTGGAGCGCGCCATGTAGCGCCGTGGTGCTTCCGGCTTGCCCATATTGCGCCGAATCCACTGCGGATCGATGGGACGATGGGCATGCGGCCGCATACGGGCGGCGACGAGCCAATGCATGAGATGGGCCTGCCAGCTCGCAGCGACCGGTGTCTGGGAACCGTCCATGGCGGACTTCATGCGCTGGGCCGACGCGGGGCAGGCCGACGGAGGTCGACCAGCACCACGCCAGCGTCAGACACCGACCTGTTTTTCGACGCGATCCCGATAATGGCGGCTCAGACGCAACCGTGTACCGTCCTCGAGGATGACCACGTAGTCGCCGGAGAACCACTGCTGCATTTCGCGCACCCGATTGAGGTTCACGATCGTCGAGCGGTGGATGCGTGCGAACAGCCGAGGATCGAGCGTTTCTTCAAGGTGCGAAATGCGCTCGCGGATGGTATGGGCCGTCTTGCCCACGTGCAGCCGTACGTAATTGCGATCGGCCTCGATCCAGTCGATTTCCGTGGTCTTCACGAAGAACATGCGACTGTCCTGCTTGACGAGAATGCGGCTGGCGTAGCGGCCATTGGCACCGTTGGCCGGTGCGCCGGCGGCCGCTGTCGCGCCCGCACCACCACCAAGCAACGCGGCCACGCCATCCCCGCGGCCTTCGGCGGCGCCACCGTCGGCCAATCGACGGACGGTCTCCAGCAGTTCGCCCAGCCGCTCGGCCGCGACCGCATTGGCGCGCTGCTTTCGCGCTTTGTCGAAGGCCGCACGAAAGCGGTCGGCATCGACCGGCTTGAGCACATAGTCGACGGCGTGCACGTCGAACGCACGCTGCGCATGTTCGTCATATGCCGTGATGAAGAGCACCATCGGCACGTGGCCGCCTTCGATTTCGCCGAGCACCCCGAACCCGTCGAGCCCGGGCATTTGGACATCAAGGCAGACTAGGTCGGGCTGCAAGTTGCGAATCATCGCCACGGCCTCATGTCCCGACTCCGCTTCTCCGACCACTTCCACGTCAGGTTCATTCTGCAGCAGCCGACGGACACGTTGACGGGCCAGCGCCTCGTCATCCACGATTAGAACTTGCACGCTCACCATCTCCCCTCCCGTTGGACAGTCGGCGTTCACCGTGGATTCGCATCGGGAGGTACGATGCGGCGGCGGAATACCGACAACTGTGGCGCTTCCCTGTCCGGTTCAGGACAGCAAGCCTGTGCAATCCGTACGGACTTGGTGCATCATGGATTCATTCCATGTCGTCCCAACGGTAAACCGCGGCATATGGTTGCAGCATACCCTTGAAGAGTTGCCCCAAAGTCCTATGCACGGTAGGGCAGCCAAGGGGCTGCCGCGCAAGAGCTTGCATCCTGTGTACACCATTTGCACCGCAAGGTTCCGCCCGTTTGGGCGGCTTGCACCACCTATACGCGCCTTGTTCTCCCTATGACCGCTTCGTCACCGCCGCTCACAATCGCCGACGAAGGCCACGGACTACGGCACCTGACCCGCTGGCTCTTCGCCGTGGTGTGGACCGTTCCGGGCGCGCTCGCGGCGCTGCAGATGACGCTCGTCGGGGATGCCTCCGGGACCCACTACGGGCTGGGCACCGCGCTCATCTGGCAGGGCTCGGCGTGGATGATCTGGGGCCTTTGGTCGCAGCTCGTGCTCACGCTCGTCGACCGTGTCAAGCTCGACACCGCCCGCGTGTTGCCGTGGCTGTCACTGCACGCGGGGATGACCGTGCTGGCGAGCTCGATCAACGTGCTCGCCATTGCGTGGCTCGACCATGTATTCGGTACAGTGGGACAAGTGACCAGCTATGCATTTGCCTTGCGCGTGGTGCTGGTCAACCATCTCGACATTCAGGTGGTGCTCTATTGGGCCGTGCTGGGTGCGGCCTACATGGTTGAGTTCGTGCGTCGTTACCGCGAACGCGACCGGGCGGCGACCGAACTCGAGCAGAAGCTTGCACGCACACAGCTCGAAGCGCTTCGCATGCAGCTCAATCCGCACTTTCTCTTCAACGCGCTCAACTCCGTGGCCGAGCTCATGGAGATGGATGTGAAGGAAGCGCAGCGCACTCTCATTCGCGTGAGTGATCTGCTTCGGTTGTCGCTGCGGAGTGCCGGACAATCACTCATCCCGGTCTGGCAGGAGATCGAACTCGTCGAGCTGTACCTGCAGATTGCGCGTGTGCGCTACGGGGCCGGGCTCGATGCGGATATCGACGTGGATCCGAATGCCGTCGATCTCATGATCCCGAGCTTCTTGCTGCAGCCACTTGTGGAGAACGCCCTCAAGCATGGCCTGGCCCCCGGTCACGCCGATCAGTCCATCCTCGTCAAGCTCGAGCGTGTGGGCAACAGCCTTGCGATTCTGGTCGAAGACAACGGCAAAGGCCTCCACGGCCTGCTCACGACCAGCGGTCGGTTCCTCGCCGCGGTGCCGAGCGTGGATGGCTTGGGCATTGGCCTGACCAATACCCGCTCGCGTCTCGCCATGCTGTACGGCGACCGCTATGCCTTCCGCATGAGCAATCTGCCCACCGGTGGCTGCCGCGTCGGACATCAAGTTGCCCGTCGAACACTGACCTGCCGGTCAACTGCTCCACTCGCTGGACGAATCGCGGTGTTGGCCGCGTGTCCTGGCGCTCCTCGGGGCAATCCAGGTCTGGGGCGAGCGCGGGCAGGTAAATGCAAAAGCGGGTTCCCTGCCCGACCCGCGATTCGACCGCGATGACCCCGCCCGCATCTTCGACGATGCGAAACACCGTCGCCAGCCCGAGACCGGTGCCTTTGCCCACGTCCTTTGTGGTGAAGAACGGCTCGAAAATGCGCGCCAGGGCGTTTGGCGGAATGCCTTCACCGGTATCTTGGACGGTCAGCGTCACCCAACGACCGGCGGAGACCTCCACGCCACCGTCGCGGGTGGGCACGTACAATTCGCGGGCGCTCACGTGCAACCGCAGGTGACCGCCATTCGGCATGGCGTCGCGCGCGTTCACGGCCAGGTTCACCACGACCTGCTCCAACTGCCCGGCGTCCATCAACACCTTGGGCAGGTTGGGCGGACACCGCGACTCCATCTCCACGCTCGAAGGAATGAGCCGACGCAACATGGGCGTCAGTGAAAGCATCGTCGCAGCGGCATCCACTGGCCGACGTTGTACCTGTTGCTTTCTGCCGAAGGCCAGCAGCTGCTGCGTGAGTGCAGCGGCACGCGTGGCTGCGCTCTGGATCTCCTGCAGGTCTACGACCCGTTCATCGTCGCCGCTCATGTCGTCGAGCAGCAGTTCCGTGTTCGCGCGGATCACAGTGAGCAGATTGTTGAAATCGTGGGCAATGCCGCCGGCGAGCGAACCGATCGCCTCCAGCTTCTGTGCCTGCCGCAACTGCGCTTCGCGCACCTGCAGCGCTTCGATCGTATTGCGGCGTTCCGTGGTATCGTTGAAATACACCGAGAGTCCGTGACGGGCGGGTACGGCACGCACATCGAACCACCGCCCTGCGGTGGCCACGAACGCCTCCAGTTCGAGCGGCTGACGTCCAGCGGCCACTTCGCGCAGGACCCGTTCGAACGGCGACTCGGGGAGTGACGGAATGGCCTCCCAGATCAACTGCCCGATTGCGGTGCCACGGTCGAGTTGCAGCGCGCGTGCGCCCACATCGTTTACATACGTCAACCGCCACTGGCGATCGATGGCTGCGGCCCCTTCGTGCAGCTGTTCCAACAGGTCTTCTGCTCTCGCGGGTAGGCCTTCGGCGTAGAGCGACAGATCGCGCCCATTATCGGCGCGCTCGCGATACGTCAACTCCGCGCGCAGCTCGAGATCGTTGATCACGACGCGCGACAGATCGCGGAGCGTGGTCTCGTCCGCCGGTGTCCAGTCGCGCGGGGTATGCGCGATGGCGCACAGCGCGCCGAGGCAGTGACCGGTGGACGTCGTGAGTGGGAAGCCGAGATATCCCACGACGCCAAGCGCCTCGATGACCGGGTTGTCGCTCACCAGCAGATGCACGCGCGAGTCGACGATGCGCAGCACGGCGCCGCTCTCCACGACATGCCGGCAAAACGCGTGCGACAACGGCGTGCTGCGACAGGTGGCGATCTCGCCGAGCAACCCGGTCATGCCCTGAAAAAACTGGCCCTTGTCGTCGACGAGCGACACGAGCACGACAGGAACATCGAGCGCCGTCGCCGCCACCCGTGTGAGCGCGTCGTACGCGCTGACCGGATACGTCCGGGGGCTGGTGGCATCGCGGAGCGTCGCCAGGCGGGCGGGATCAGTAAGGCGCGGAGAAAGTCCGTTGGGCATACACACCACGTAAAGACGACTTCATGCTTCCCATCCTGCGTCGGCAGCAGCACGGTCGTATCCAGCTGACGCGCGAGCCCGTCCAACGTTGCACACACGCCGCCAGATGTTCGGGATAGACGGCTTCCCCGCTCAGACGAACGCCGAGTGGCCCGTGATCGCCCGTCCCACGATCATCGTGTTGATCTCGTTGGAGCCCTCGTAGCTGTAAATCGCCTCGGCATCTGCGAATAGCCGTGCCACGTGGTACTCGAGCAGAATGCCATTCCCGCCGAGCGCCTCGCGAGCCAGCGCCACCGTTTCGCGGCAGCGTGCCGCGCAGAACTGCTTGGCAAGCGCCGACAACTCATCGCGGGGACCAAGCTGGTCCTGGAGCTCGGACGCCCGCAACGCCAGCCCGATCATGGCCGTGACGTTGCCCAGCATCTTCACCAGCATATTCTGCACGAGCTGAAAGCCCGCGATGGGGCGCCCGAACTGCGAACGTTCTCCGGCGTACTTGAGTGCGTACTCGTACGCGCCCATCGCGCAGCCGACACCTTGCCAGGCCGTCCCGCACCGGGCCGTCACGAGCACACGCTGTGTCGCCGCAAACGACGTCGCGTTCTGCAGCCGGTCACGCTCGGCCACACGCACGTTGCGCAGGGTGATCAGGCCGTTGTGCACGGTGCGCTGCGCAATCTTGCCCCCCATGATCTCGGCCGAATAGCCGTCGAGGGTGGTGCGCACGATGAACCCCTTCACCGACTGGTCCGTTTCGTCACGGGCCCAGATGATCACGATGTCGCACCACGTCGAGTTGCCGATCCACTTCTTCTGCCCGTTGAGCACCCACGTATCGCCCTCGCGTCGGCAGGTCGTGGTCAGACCGCGCGCCACCCCAGATCCCACCTCCGGCTCGGTCAGCCCGAACGCGCCCACCATGTCCCACCGACGCAGCAGCGGCAGCCACTCGGCCTGCTGCTCGTCCGACCCGCAGAGCGCAAGCGATCCCATGCACAGCCCGGCATGTACGCCGAAGAACGTGGCCAGTGACGGATCGACACGCGCGAACTCCATACTCAGCAGACCATCCGACACCGTCGCTGAGCCCGCGCGCGCCGGCGTGTACTTGTCGCGCAGCAGATCGAGCTCCTTCATTTTGCCCACGAGATACTCACGCGGAAAGGCCGCCTGCTCCCAATATGCATTCGCCTGTGGCTCCCACTCGTCGCTCATGAACGTCCGGAGCTTGAGCCGTTCGGCATTCACCGGCTCGGGGATCGTGGAGAACCAGTCGTAGAAGTCGCTGGTGGTGATCGGCGCACGTGAACGGCGGGGCGTATCGGTCATGGCGGGGGCGAATGACGGGAGGGACGGCTCGGCGCGCATTATACTCGTTGACGACGCCGACGGTCGAACGCCCGTGGTGTCCGATTGGCTCCCTTCCTCCCCGTCCACACGCCCGTGTCCATCGCCCGCCAGCTGGCCAACCTCGGCTACGGAACCCGCAGGGAGACGGAGCGTCTGCTTGCCACACGGCGCGTGACATCGGCCGATGGCGCGGTGCTCAGGGACGGCGACCGCGTCGGGCACGACGTCATTCGGGTAGACGGCGCGCCGTTGGACCCGGCACCGGGGTCCGTGATTCTGCTCCACAAGCCGGTCGGGTATGTCTGCTCGACGAGCGACCGGCCACCACTCGTGTACGACTTGCTGCCGCCGCGGTTTCCGCTTCGGGATCCCGTCATGGCGACGGTGGGGCGCCTCGATGCCGATACCTCCGGCCTCCTGCTTCTCACCGACGATGGTGCCCTCAACCATCTGCTCACATCGCCCAAGTCGCACGTCCCCAAGACCTACGTCGCCACGCTGGGCGATCCGTTGCGCGGTGACGAGGGTGAACGCTTCGCGAGTGGCGCGCTCCTGTTGCACGGCGAGAAGACGCCCCTGCTCCCGGCACAACTTCAGCCACTGGGCGAGCGCGAGGCGGCGGTTACCATCAGCGAAGGACGCTACCATCAGGTGCGCCGCATGTTCGCCGCCATGGGCAACCACGTGATAACGCTGCGCCGCACGGCACTGGCGGCGCTGGAACTGGGTTCGCTGGCCGAAGGACAGTGGCGCGTGCTGGACGCGAACGAAACATCGGCGTTGGTGAACACGGCGCGTGACGCCAAGCGCAAACGACCCTAGCCCCCCGAACGCTTACCCGCGCGGCGGTCAGGGCGTGATCGCGCGCGGTCCGGACGCCGCTTCGGTGAGCAGACGCTGAATGGCCGGCCGCAACGTCAACGGGGCGACCGGCCCCATGACCGTGTGTCGCACGACACCGTCGCGATCGATGAGAAAGCTGGTGGGGTATCCCCGCACGCCACCCAATGCGGCCAATACGTCACCTCCCACGATCGCCACCGGATACGTGATGCCGCGGTCGGCGAGAAAGGCGTCTACCTTCGCCGCTGCGCCACGATCCACCGACAACCCGAGCAGGACCATACCCTCGGCTTTGTACGCCTCGGAGAGCCGTTGCAGGGCCGGCATTTCGGCGCGACAGGGGCCGCACCAGGTAGCCCAGACGTTCACCAGCACGACGCGGCCGCGCAGCGACGCCATGGTGAGGGTATCGCCGGTACGCGTGGTCACGGCAAAATCCGGGCGTCGCGCCTCCCGCTGACGCACTCCCAGCAGGGCTTCCACATGCGGCCAGCAGCGCGGCGCGGCCCAGAGCATCACGGCGACCGTCAGGACGTTCGGCAGCGTCACCCAGCGTGCCGCGCGCCGGCGCCAGCTGCCGTCTGTCGCTGGTGCTTCGCCGTCAGCGTCTCCGTCAGACACGACGCACGGCACCGATGACCTTGAAGCGACGCCCGTCGTGCGCCGTCCGCACCTCGCCGAAACATTCGTCGATGAGCGACTCGTACGGCAGGGTTCTGTTGGCCACCAGGTACAGACGCCCGCCGGGCAGCAAGCGCGCGTAGGCTTGTTCGATGAACGCGCGCGGAATGGCGAGATCGGTCCCCTTGCCGAGGTGAAAGGGCGGATTGCTCACCACGACATCGAATGCCTCGTCGGCGACGGCATCAGTCACGTCACTCGCGCGGACCTCCACGTTGCGGCACCCCGCCGCCGTGGCGGTGCGGCGCGCGCAGCGCACGGCGTCGGCATCGGCGTCGAGGAGCACCACGCGTCCGGTGCGCGACTGCCGGGCCGCAAGCACCCCCAGCACGCCCGAGCCGCAGCCGAGGTCGAGGACCGACTCACCAGGCGCAATGCGCATGATGTCACCCAGGATACCCGAGGCTTCGTCGAGATGCTCCCACGAGAACACGCCGGGACGCGTGGACAGCACGATGCGATCATCGGCAACCGTGACCTGGCACTTCGTGAAAGCGGATGCTGGTCGAGCCACGGCGACGAGATGCTCGACGCGTCGACCGGGTGCCTCCGCGAGTTTGGTCGCCACCAGCAACCGGCAGCTGCTGTGTTGCGCATCGAGCCGCGCGTGACCGAACACCTGCGCGAGCAACTTGGCCGCGGGCTTGGCGCCTTCGTCGTTGGCCCCGGCAATGAGGCACACGCCACCAACGACGAGGGCGCGGAACGCCTCGGCGACCGCCTGCTGCACACCGTGCTTATCGGTCGGAATACGAATGGTGGCGAGTGCACACGACGTGGCCGGCACCAGGTCATTGGCGAGCACCTCATGGTGCACTGCATATGCACCTGCCACGACGCCCGGCGCAGCAGCGAGCGAACGGCGTGTACTCTCGGCGTTGGCCTTGTAGCGATCGAAGGCATCCGGGGCAAAGCCCACGGCCATGGCGACGGCGGGCACGAGCCCGTTTCCGCTCGCCAGGTGCAGCGAGCGGGCGCCGGCGGCGGGGGTGTCCATGGCGGAAATCCACTCGGCCATCATCATGGCGGGCGTGTCGATGCTGCCGTGGGCCATGACGCCGGGCTTGGAGGCCACCGGCACGCTACGGTCGCCCACATGCGCCGGTCCGATCTGCCACGTTTGGTACGCCGAACTCGACACGCTGACTACTCCGTTTACGCCAAGACGAGAAGAAGACCCCCTGCCGCGCGGGGCTGGCGGAAGCTACCGATGCCGGTGCCGAATGGCAGGGCGTCGCATGCCGGCGCGTTGGCTCACTCGCGAACCCAGACCACGGCGGCGCGCGGTGGCACGCGCAGCACCCCGCGCGAGGAGGACCACGCGGACGAGCGCGGCCGGACGTCTGCGGCGTCGGTGGCGAGATGTACCGGGTGAAGCCGCAGGGCCGTGCCTGCGAGCCACGGTACCATGATCTCGTGCGCCACGGTATCGGCGTTCACGGCGTACACCACGTGGGCATAGCGCGCGTTGGGGAGTCCGCGTCCATCGATATGCGCGGCAACGACGGTGGCTTCCTGCGTAGGTCCGGTGTTGGCGAATCGCAGACGCTGCACGACCTGCGCGGTGGTGCCGAGCCGGAAGAGCGGCGTGCTGGTGCGGATCCGCAGCAGGTCGAGCAAGGCATCGCGCATGAAGCGCACGTTGGCTGGCGTTGGCACCAGGCTGGTATCGGCGAGCGGCCCGCGCATGATGGGCCAGCTCTTCGCGTTGTCACGACGCGGCGGCAGTCCGCGGCCGAAGCCATGGATGGCCCCGGTGGGATCGTAGCTGTTGAACCAGTCTCCGGAGTCGAAGCTGTTGCGATCGAGGCTCTTGCTGCGCAACAGCTCCTGTCCCGCGTGGAGATACGCCACGCCCTGACTGAAGAGGACGAGCGCCGAGGCGAGCATCTGCACGCGGGCGCGTTCCTCGCGCGTCGTATGTCGAGGCAACTTGAGGACGTTTGCGTCGAAGAGCGTGAGGTTGTCGTGATTCTCCACGTAATTCACGACTTCGGTGGGCGAAGCGACATATCCGGCCGGCTGACTGCCGCCGTACTGGATGTCCGAGAGCGGCACGATGGCCCCGTCGGCGCGCGGCATCCGGTAACTGCGCAACGAGCCGGCGAGCCCCACGCGTACCATGTCGGCAGCGGTAGACGTGGCGCCACCATTCACGTATCCCAGGTTGCGCACCTGCGCGTCGCCATCGTCTCCGGGGCTGCCACCGCGGATGGCGTCGCGCGCGCGATCACTGAACGTGGCGATCCCGCTGCCATTGAGAGACAGCTGCGACGCCTGTACGAATCGTGCGCCGTTTGCGACTTCGCCGAAGTTCCACCCTTCACCAATGAGCGGCACCTGATGGCCGGCGGCGCGGTTCACCGCACGCTGCAGCTGCTCCATGACCGCACGCGGCTGATGCCCCATGAGATCGAAACGGAACGAGCTCACCCCATACTGCGTGACCCACGTGACCGCCGACTCGATCATGAGCTTCGCCATCATGCGATGCTCGGTGGCGGTATTCGCGCAGCAGGTAGAGGTCTCGATCGTGCCGGTCGCATCGAGTCGCTGATAGTAGCCGGGCACGATGCGATCGAGCACCGACTGTGGGTGCTGCCCCGACGCGCTGGTGTGGTTGTACACCACGTCCATGCCCACGCGGAGCCCGCTCGCATTCAGCGCCTGCACCATGCTCCGGAACTCGCGTATGCGCGCGGCGTAGTCGGATGCCACGGAAGCATAGCTCCCCTCGGGCACCGTGTAGTGCAGCGGGTCATAGCCCCAGTTGAAGCAATCGGTGGCCGCCTGCGCCACCACCGCCTCCTGCTGCTGCTCGCTGTCGGGGGCGCCGCGGACCATCGGCGTGGTGCACCCGACTTCGGGAATGGAGGCGATGTCGAAGACGGGCAGTAGGTGCACGTCGGTGAGGCCCGCGCGCGCCATGCGGCGCAAATGCTGCATGCCCGCGGACGAACTGTCGGTAAAGGCGAGATACTTGCCCCGATGCGCAGCGGGAACGGTGCTGTCCTGCACCGAAAAGTCGCGCACGTGCAGTTCGTAGATCACCTGATCGGTCGCCCGCGCGAGCGATGGGACCCGCCGGGACCGCCAGCCGGCCGGACGCAGCGATGGGTGATCGAGTTGCACCGCCACCGCGCGCGCAGAGTTGGCGGTGAGGGCGAGCGCGTAGGGATCGGCAACGCGATTGCGCACTACGCCGACGCCGGGCACGAACACATCGACCAGATACACATAAGGCGTGCCGTGGGCGGGCGCACGCAGCGCGGCGGGAGTGAGTGTGGTCTGCCAGACGCCGCTGCGGGCGTCCCGCTGTAGCGCCACGACGCGCGCGTTGTGTTCCGGTGTCGCCTGGTCATGAGCACGCTCGAACACACACACCTGCACGCGCTGTGCGGTGGGTGCCCAGAGCCGGAAGGTGACCGCACGGGCGCTGACTTGGGCGCCGAGGGTCAGCGGTTCGGCGTCCGTCGCGTGCAGGTCATCGAGCGCCAACGCGCGCTGCGTGCCGGTCGCCTCAAGTACGCGGCCGGAGGCGTCCTCGCGGACGAGGACGAACTGGCCGGTATAGGCGAACGGGAGACGCGACGCCGAGAGCTGCAGCGTGGGGCCCGGCCCCACGTGACGCACGCGCGCCAGCGTCCCCGCTGGCAGCGGCGCGGTGCGAGGCAGCAGCGGTACCGTATCGGTGGCGCCCTGCACGATGGCGCCCGGACGTACGGCAAGCCCGCCAGAGCGGCTGCCATACAGCACGTAGCGCCCCGGGGCCGACGGCGGTGTCGTGGCCCCTGCCTGCGGCCATCGCAGGGTCTTCGCATCGAGCCAGATGGCGCGAGCATCCCGTGGGCTGTCTGGCGAGGCGGGATGCAGCACGCTGTCGGGGCGCGTCGAGGTGCAGGCCGCGGCGAGGGCGGTGTCCGTTGCCGGTACGCGCAGTTGTGCCGTGGCGGTCGATGCCACCAGCGATACACCGAGGGCGGAAGCAGCGCGTGCGCTCCGATGAACCACGAAGTGCCGAGTCATGCTGCACGCTGGCCCGCCGCGCGGTCTCGCGCCAGCCTTGGCCGCGCATCCCGGAAACAACCAAGCCCCCGCCACGGAAACCGAGACGGGGGCTTGTGAAGTGGGCCTGCGAGGAGTTGAACCTCGGACCTCACGCTTATCAGGCGTGCGCTCTAACCACCTGAGCTACAGGCCCGGTGCCAGGCAGCGCAAATGCGCCACCGATCCACCAGAGCCGCATAATGTATCCCGTGTGGTGCCCCACGTAAAGGGACCTCCGCGAATTCCTAGCGCGTCACCTGCCGGGAACCGGTCGGCGCGCGCTCCCCGCCTGTCCGGAAATACACAACGGGCGACCCACCGGGCCGCCCGTTCCATGAACCGTCCTGACCGCGCTTACGCGTCAGGATCGTCTTCGTCTCCGTACCCCAGTCCCTCATCGAAGTCGAAGTCGTCGTCCTCTTCATCCTCGTCATCGTCGTCGTCGAGATCATCCTCGTCGTCGTCATCATCGAGGTCATCGTCATCGTCGTCATCGTCGAGCTCATCATCGTCGAAGTCGACGTCGTCGTCTTCCTCGTCTTCGTCGAGATCTTCCTCGTCGAAGCCCTCATCATCGAAGTCTTCGTCGTCGGCGAGCATGAATACCGAGGACTGCACCTTCTCTTCGAGCGCGTCCAGCGACGACGACCCGAACAGCTCCAACATGGGACGATTCTCCTGCGAGTGTGAAGAAAGGCTACTGCGTTGTCGTATGTGCGTCAGTATCGGCAGGACACCGCCGCAACGCAAGCCGAAAGGCCGCACGATCGCACAAAAAAACGCCCCCTTCCTCCAGCGGAGCGCTTACGCTCCGGTTCGCTCGCGCTTCACTTCGCGGCTGACCCGCTTGCGATCACTCACCGCGAGCATGCGCTTGCGGAGCCGGATGCTCTGCGGGGTCACTTCGATCAACTCGTCATCCTCGATGTATTCGAGCGCGATTTCGAGCGTGATCTGACGGGGCGGCTCCAGCGTGATCGCTTCGTCCGCGCCCTTGGAGCGCATGTTGGTGAGCTTCTTTTCCTTGCACGGGTTCACGTCCATGTCCCCCGGACGCGAGTTCTCACCGATGACCATGCCCTCGTACACCGCGTCGCCCGGCGTCACGAAGAGCGTGGAACGCTCCTGCAACGAGAAGAGCGCAAAGGCGATGATCGTGCCGTTCTCCATGGACACGAGCACACCGCGCGAGCGACCCGAGAGTGGACCGGCCCACGGCCCGTACTCGAGGAACCGGTGGTGCATGATACCCGTGCCACGCGTGTCGGTCAGGAACTCCGAGCGGTAGCCGAACAGCCCGCGCGCCGGCACGCGGTACAGCAGACGCACCAGCCCCTGCCCCGGGTTCTTCATCTCGATCATCTCGGCCTTGCGGGGCCCGAGCTTTTCGATGACGACCCCGAGGTAATCTTCCGGCACGTCGATCGCGAGTTCTTCGAACGGCTCGAGCTTCTGGCCGTTTTCGTCGGTGCGCATGATGACGCGCGGACGCGACACCTGGAATTCGAAGCCTTCGCGGCGCATCGTCTCCATGAGAATGGAGAGGTGCAATTCACCGCGGCCGCTCACGCTCCACGCGTCGGTGGTGTCGCTGTCTTCGACGCGCAACGCGACGTTCCGCTCGAGCTCCTTGTACAGGCGCTCACGGATCTGACGCGAGGTGACGAACTTGCCTTCCTTGCCGGCGAACGGCGAGTTGTTGACGACGAAGTCCACGCTGATCGTGGGCTCTTCGACGCTGATGCCGGCGAGCGCTTCGGGGGTGCCCGGATCGGTGAGCGTGGTGCCGATATCGACGTTTTCGAAGCCGGCGAGCAGCACGATTTCTCCAGCAGACGCTTCCTGGATTTCGATGCGCTCGAGCCCTTCGTAGCCGTACAACTTGGTCACGCGGCCGCGCACGGGCGGCGCGCTGTCGTCGGGCGTGACCAGCGTGATGCTGTCACCCATGTGCACCGTGCCACGCTCGATCCGGCCGATGGCCATACGGCCGAGATAGGCCGAATAATCGATGGTGGAGACGAGCATCTGGAACGGGCCGTTCGCGTCGGTCGGCGGGGGCGGCACGGTCTTGACGATCGTTTCGTACAGCGGCACGAAGTCCACCGCCTCGACATCGAGGTCGAGAGTGGAGATGCCATTCTTGGCCGAGCAGTACACGACCGGCGACTCGAGCTGTTCTTCGGTGGCTTCGAGCTCGATGAACAGCGACAGCACTTCGTCGTGCACACGCAGCGGATCGGCGCCGGGGCGGTCGATCTTGTTGATGACGATGATGGGGGTGCGGCCAAGTTCGAGCGCCTTGCGGAGCACGAAGCGCGTCTGCGGCATGGGGCCGTCGAACGCGTCGACCACGAGGAGTACGCCGTCGACCATGCGCAAAATGCGCTCCACTTCTCCGCCGAAATCGGCGTGCCCCGGGGTGTCCACGATGTTGATCTTCGTGTCCTTCCACCGGATGGAGGTGTTCTTGGCCAGAATGGTGATTCCGCGCTCTTTTTCGAGCGGATTGGAATCCATCACGCGTTCTTCTACGACCTGATTTTCGCGGAAGGCTCCGGCTTGACGGAGCATTTTGTCGACGAGGGTGGTCTTCCCGTGGTCGACGTGCGCGATGATGGCGACGTTACGAATTTCCATAGCCTTAAAAGCTAGCCTAGTTGGGGTTCGGTATTCAACGGTCCGGACGCACCAGATGATCCCGAATCGCCCGCAATCCGCGCGCCTCCGGCAGGCAGAGGCCGTTAACGGTGCCCGATAGACCGCCGCCCGACCATCTCGACGGCTACCTGCATGGCACGCACGAGGCTCTCTGCACTCGCGACGCCCTCGCCCCGCGATATCCATCGCCGTACCGTGATCGGGCGAGGTGCGCACGAACGGCAGCCCAAAGGCAGCCCAAAGGGGTCAGAGTCACTCAGCCCAAAGAGCCCAAAGGGGTCAGAGTCACTAAACGACTCTGCCCCCGTTTCACAAACGACTCTGACCCCTTTTGGGCGAGCCCTTTGGGGCGATCGACTCTGCCCCCTTGAACGACTCTGACCCCTTGGACTTGGACTCCACACGACTCTGCCCCCGTGAACGGCGCGCGACCATCCCGACGGCCACCTGCATCGCCCGCACGAGGCTCCCCGCACTCGCGACGCCCTGCCCCGCGATGTCCAACGCGGTACCGTGATCGGGCGAGGTGCGCACGAACGGCAGCCCCAGCGTGATGTTCACCGCGCTGCCAAAGCTCGCCACCTTGATCGCCGTCATCCCCACATCGTGATACGGGGCGATCACGGCATCGAACTCGCCGCGCATCGCGCGCACGAACACCGTGTCGGCCGGGAACGGCCCCGCCATCCCGCAGCGGCGCGCCACCGGCGCCAACAGATCGTCGTCTTCGGTCCCAAAGCGGCCGCCATCGCCGGCGTGCGGATTCATCGCACAAAGGGCGATCCGTGGCGCCACAATACCCAAATCGTCGCGCAAGCCGTCACGCGTGGTGACATACGTCTGCTCGAGCACCGCCGCCGTCAGCGCCGCCGGCACCTCGCGCAGCGCGATGTGTGTCGTGGCCAACACCACCCGCAGTCGGTCGCTCGCGAGCATCATGGCGGTGGGTACCCCTGCCAGATGGGCGAGCATTTCGGTATGCCCCGGGAAATCGAAGCCCCCCGCCTGCAACGCGTGCTTGTCGAGCGGCGCCGTCACCATCCCCTGCAGCTCACCCGCCAAGGCCATGCGCGCCGCACGTTCGACCGCCACGCCAGCGCACCGTCCGCCCTCGGCTTCGTCTGCCGTCGCGTTACCGCTGGGCGCCCAGGTACCGATCGGCTCCTGCACCTCGACGCCCGTCCCGGCAGGGCCTACCACATGCCACAAGGCGCCCAGTGCCGCAATTCGCGGATCACTGAGCGCCTTGGCGACGATCTCCGGCCCGATCCCGCGTGGGTCGCCGAGCGTCAGCCCAAGCCGGATCACCGATCGCTGCCCAACTGCTTGTCGGGGTCGTAGCGCACACTCACGTAGGTCTTCTTCTTCAGGTTGTCGATGAGGCGGCGCATTTTGCGCTCCTCCGACAACTGCTCGCGAATGCGGTCGCGCGCTTCGGCCAGCGTCCACTCGCCCGCGTCGTCGAGGAAGGTGACCTGCGCCACGACGAATTTGTTCACACCCGCCGCCGGATCAGGCACCGCAAACGCGTCGACGATCTCGTTGAGCGTCTTCCCTTCGAGCGCGTTCCGGTACGGCTCCGGCAATTCACTGCGCGGGAATTCGGGGATGGTCTTGTCTTCGCCGCTCGCATTGTCGTGGAACTTGACGCTCAGCGAATCGAAGCTGCCGCCGGCCCGCCACGCCACGGCGATGCTGTCGGCGAGGAGCTTAGCGCGACGTTCGTCGGCGCTGTCGAGCTGCGGACGAATGAGAATGTGGCGCGCCTTCACCTCGGCGGGCTGCACGCGGTCGACGCGAATGATGTGAAAACCAAACGCCGTTTCGACCACCGGGCTGAGAACCCCGGGGTTGAGGGAGAACATCACGCGGTCGAACTCGGGCACCATGCGGCCACGACGGTTCCAGCCCAGATCACCGCCCAACTCACGCGTACCGTCCATCGACTCACGCTTGGCGATCAGCTCGAAGTCTTCGGGACGCTTCATGAGCTCCGCGTACAGCGAATCGATCTTGGACTTCGCGCGCTTCTTCGAGTCATCGCTCGGCTTGGTGGCCACGACGATCTGCCGCAAGCCAACACGCGCCTCCTTGGGCCCGACGCGCAGCTTGAACACGGAGAACGCTTCGGCGATTTCGGCTTCACTCACATTCACCGAGGTCACCTTGCCGTCACGCTGCAGCTTCTGCATGACGCCCTGCTGCAACTTGGAGCGCTTGACCTGATCGCCCTCGAGCTTGCGCCACTCTTCGAGCGATCCCATACCGGCTTCCTTGAGCGCGGTACGGAATTCCGCGTCGCTCTTGAACTGCCCGCGAATCTTCTTTTCGCGCTCGTCGACGGCCGACGCGATTTCGGCGTCCGCCACTTCGACTTTTTCGTCTTTGGCTTTCTGCACGAGCAGTTCGGCGTCGATCATCTGATCGAGCACATCTTTCTCGAGCCGGGCTAGGTCCTTGGCCGATTCCACCTTCGCCCCGCCGGCGCGCGCCTGATTCACGGCGGTCACGACCTCGGACACGAGGATGACCTGATCACCGATGATCGCGGCGATGCCGTCGAGCGGCAGTCCCTTGACGGAATCGGACGCCGCGGGCGGCTTGGCCGCGCCCGTGGTCCGCGCGCCAGTTTGCGCGTGAACGAACGAAGGGGCCGCGGCGAGCGCGGCACCGGTAACCAGCGCACGGACAGCGATTCGAGGCATCATCCCGGTAAGTACCCGAGGGAGAGAACAGGGTTGCACAGGCGGACACGCTGGCCCGGAACGACACACCCCGGCCGGAGATCGGCCGGGGTGTGGGTCATCCGGTGCTGCAGCTTACTTCTTGGTCGTATCGGGCGTCGGCTGCGGCGCCGCCGGAGCGGCCCCCGGAGCGCCCGGCGTCGCCGGCACGCCGTTCTTGGCCTTCAGCGAATCGGCCGTCGCGCGCACCGTCTTGGCCGTCTCAAGCACCTTGTCTAGACCGGCTTCGTTGATGGCGAACGCGTATTTCTTTTGCACCGCGCGGGCGACCGGGTACGGCACGTCCACGAACGGCACTTCGTTCTTCACGAGCTTGCCAAAGAACTCGTCGATCTTGGTGCCCACGAACTTTTCCTTGTCGCCGCCAGCCGCCTTGGCTTCGTTGGCCAGCTTCGCCGGGTCGACGCCGAGCGCGTTCCACGCCTGCGAGATCGCGTTCTTGTAGTTCAGGAACAGGTTCGACATTTCTGCGGTGTCGACCGTCGCCTTGGCGCTGTCGGCCTGACGGAGCACGAGCTCGTTGCGCACGATCTGCGAGACGAACTTGATGACGAGCGAATCCGGCGCCTGCACGAGCTGCGGGCGGATCTGCGACGACGGCGGATACGCTGCCAGCCATTCCGCGAAGCGCGCGGCGGTGAGCTTGCCGCCCTTGTAAGTGGCGAGCGCCTCGTCATCCTTGGCGTAGCCGAGCGGATTCCTCGCGATGGCCTTGGCCTTCACGTTGGCGTTGCTCGCGACCTTCACTTCGTTACCCGTCTCGAGCTTGGCGAGGTACGTGCTCTCGGCAATCGCGACGTTCCGCTGCTTGGCGACGGGCGCGAACTTGTCGGCCACTTCGGCGAACGGCGTACGGTAGATGATGTGGAAGCCGAACGACGTCTGGCACAGGTCCTTGCCGACGCTGCCGATGTCGATCGTTTGCACGCACTTCTCGAACTCGGGCACCATCATGCCCTTGCCGAAGAGGCCGAGGTCACCACCGCGCTCCTTCGCGCCGGGCTCGTCCGACTTGGCGGCAAGCGAGGCGAAGTTGGCCGGCGTGGCCTGCTTCAGGATGCCTTCCGCCTTGGCCTTGGCCGCGGCGATCTGCTCGGGCGTGGCGCCCTGCTCGGTCTTGATGAGGATGTGGCGCGCCGCATAGGCCTCGCCTTTCTTGTAGCGCTCCTCGTCCGTGCCCGGCACCTGCGCATCCCAGCCCTTCGACACCTGGTCGTAGAACTTCTTGACGCGAATGTTGTCGAGGTTCGACCACAGGGCGTCCTGCATGACCTTGGGGTCGTTGAGCGAGTCGCCCTTGGCCGCAGCCACGCCGACGAGCTGATAGTTGACCCACAACTCGGCGATGGAACGCGCGACATCCTTCTCGAGCGGCGCCTGGGACGAGCCCAGAATTTCCGCGAGGCGCGCGGTGGAGAGTTGCTGATTGCCGGCCGTCGCCGCCACGTCGGGATTGGAGGCCGCACCACAGGCCACGGCGAACGCGACGGCAGAAAGCACGGTCAAACGATACGATTTCATCAGGTCAGACTCCGAAAGCGGAGTTGAGGGTGAGTGTCTTGACTGGGACCCGGCTGGCGCCGGATCCGTTGCCGAGGGGATCTGTCAGGGAACGAGAGCCTTCAAAGCACGGATCAGTCCCTCGAGCATCTCCGCGCCCCCCAACCGGGTGAGCTTGAGAGCCAAGGGCTGAGCCCGTCGGACGTCCACCTGGAATTGCACCCCGTGGAACGCCGCCGAGAGCCCTTTGAGGCGCGGAACTGCGTCAGCCCTGAAAGTAACACGGGTCTCCGAGGCGCGCACAAGCACCCCCTCCACCCCAAGGGACGCCCCGATAACGCGCAGCATGGCGCTGCCAAAGAGGGCATCGGCCGGCGCCGGCAAGGCCCCGAAGCGGTCGCGCACCTCCCCCTTGAGTGCCTCGATAGCCTGCGGGTCGCGCAGCGCCGTCAACCGGCGGTATACGTCCAGCTTGGCTTCCTGCGACGCGATATACTCGTCCGGGAGGTACGACGGAAAGTCGAGAGTGACGTCGGCCGGAATCCAGGACTTCTGCCCGCCGCCGTCGGAGAGCTGGCGCACGGTTTCGTCGAGCAATCGCAGGTACAGGTCGAAGCCCACCGAGTGCACGAAGCCCGACTGCTCCGGCCCAAGCAGGTTACCCGCGCCACGCAGTTCGAGGTCCTTGAGGGCCACGCGGTAGCCGGCGCCGAGCTCGGTGTGGTGCTCGAGCACGGCCAGACGGCGCTCGGCGTCCTCGTCCACGCGGTCGGGGACGAGCAGGTAGCAGTAGGCCCGGCGGTGCGACCGGCCGACGCGCCCGCGCAGCTGATACAGCTGGGCCAAGCCCAAATGGTCGGCCCGGTTGACGAACATGGTGTTCGCGTTGGGGACGTCGAGACCGCTTTCGACGATGAGCGTGGACACGAGAATGTCCACCTCGCCCTCGACGAACTGCCGCATGACCTTTTCGAGCTCGCGCTCCTTCATCTGCCCGTGGCCAACGGCCACCCTGGCGCGCGGGACCACACGCTTGAGATGATCGGCGATGGCGGTGATCGTTTCGATCCGGTTGTGCACGAAGAACACCTGCCCGCCGCGGTCGAGCTCGCGCGAAATGGCTTCCTCAATGAGCGCGTCGTCGAACGGCTCCACGAACGTGAGCACGGGCGACCGGTCGCGCGGCGCCGTCTGCATGAGGGTCAGGTCGCGCAATCCGGCCAGCGACTGATGCAGCGTGCGCGGAATGGGCGTGGCGGTGAGCGTGAGCACGTCGGTGCTGAGCTTGAGCTGCTTGAGCCGTTCCTTGTGCTTCACGCCAAAGCGGTGCTCTTCATCGACAATGATGAGCCCCAACTCGGCGAACTCCACATCGGGGCTGAGCAGCCGATGCGTGCCGATGATGATGTCGACCTGCTTCTTCTTGAGCTTCTCGACGATGACAGCCTGTTCCTTGGCCGTCTGAAAGCGGCTCATGACTTCGACGGCCACCGGGAAGTCGGCCAATCGATCACCAAAGCTGCGCGCGTGCTGCTCCGCGAGAATGGTGGTGGGCACGAGCACCGCGACCTGTCGGCCACTCTGCACGGCCTTGAAGGCGGCACGAATGGCGATTTCGGTTTTGCCGTACCCCACGTCGCCCACGAGCAGGCGGTCCATGGGACGCTCGCCTTCGAGGTCCCGCTTCACATCTTCGGTGGCCTTGCGCTGGTCCGGCGTGTCCTCGAAGAGGAAGCTGCTCTCGAGCTGACGCTGCCACGCGCCGTCGACACCGTGCGAGGGACGCGTGGTCACCTTGCGGCGCGCGTAGAGCTGCAGCAGCTCCTGCGTCATTTCGAGGATGGCCATGCGCGTCTTCTCGCGCTGCGCCTTCCACTTGTTGCCGCCCAGCTTGTGCAACCGCGGGGCGGGTGCGTCTTCCGAGATGTCGTTGGCGCTGCGATACCGCTCGATCTGATCGATGCGATAAAGCGGCACGTTCAGCCGGTCACCACCTTCGTATTCGATGACTGCGCTTTCGATCGTACTTTCGCGATAGAAGATCTTCTCGATGCCACGGTAGATGCCGATGCCGTGCTCGAGATGCACGACAAAGTCACCGGGCTTGAGAGCGCCGAGTGATTCGAGCGAGGCGCCGGTGGTATAGCGCCGCGTGCGACGCAGGCGGCGATCGCGTCGGAAGATCTCGTGGTCGGTGAGAACACGGACCACGTTGGGCACGATGAAGCCGCCGCCGAGCACCCCAATGGCGAGCGACGCCGCGAGCGGCCCGTCTTCGCCGAGGAGTTCTTCGAGGCGTTCGGCCTGACCGGCGTTGTCGCACAGGATGACCGTGTTGAGGCCATCGCGCTGCAGACGGCGCAACACGCGCAGGTCGCGCGAGATCGTTTCGGGGTTGCGCACCGGAAACGCCACGTCGGGTTCGGGGCCGGCCGGCATCCGATCGGCGGCGTTGGTGCTCGCCGCCTTTTGCGGCGGCGGGTTGACGCGCAGCGTGCCGAAGCGGGCCAGCGTGCTGGCCATGACCGGCGGCTCGACAAAAAGCCGGTCACGGTGCGTGTATTCTTCGCCGCGCCGCAGCGCGAGCTCGATATGGTGGCGAGCCTCATCCCACGTGCGTACCAGCTCCGGCAGCACGCTGCTGCCAGCGGGCATGACCACGAGCGAATCGGACGGCCACAGTTCAGGCAGCGTGACGCGTTCGTCGGTGTCGTTCGCGGCTTGTACGCGCCCGTCTACCGGGAGGATGAGCGCGACGTCGGCATCGCGCGTACTGCGTTGCGTGTTGAGATCGAAGTGACGCAGCTCGATGATATCGTCGCCCCAGAACTCGAGGCGTACCGGCTCGGCCATGCCGAACGAGTAGATATCGAAAATGCCGCCGCGCACACTGAACTGGGCGACGTCTTCGACCATGGGGACGCGCTCGAATCCGATGTTTTCGAGGTGCGTGGCCAGATCTTCGGGGCGACGCACATCCCCTTTGCGCAGCTCGAGGCGCGCGCCGCTGAGCGCGGCGGGGAGGGCGGTGCGCTCGAGCACTGCACGCGCCGTGGTGAGCAGAATGCGTACGCCGCTGCGTCCCAGCTTTTCGAGCGTCTCCACGCGCTCACCGGCCACTTCGGCATGCGGCTCGACCTCCCCGAAGCCTTCGCGCGGCGGATAGAGCGCCACGGGCACGTCGTCCACGAGCGACTGCAGATCGGCGAGCCACCGTTCGGCGTCGCCGACCTGGTCGGTGATGACCACCACCAAGCGCTGCGGCAGGGCGCGCGCGAGCGCGGCCACCAACACCGCATCGGACGAACCGGCGAGGCCGCCAACACGAAGAGACCCACCCGGACCGGGGAGGGTCTTGAGCACGCGATCGAAAGCCGGGAGGCCGGCGATCGCGTCGAGCAGACGTGGAAGTCCCATCTACAACCTGTTACCGGAAAAGAAACTGAACAGCCGATCGATGCTTTCTGCTCCCGGCACCTGTGGGGAGCGGGGTGGTCAACGCCCGCTGATCCACGCCTCGGCCATCAGGGCCACGAGCGCGAGCGCAAGGAAGGGTAGCAGCAGCGCCTGTCCGGCGGCACGTGAGAAGACGGATTTCTGCCAGGCGGATGCCGTCGCGATAGCGACCACATCCTTCCCTTTCACGATGCCAGCGAGCAACGCGGGCGCGCCGGAGGTATCGGGTCCGAGTCCGGCGAGATCGGACTCACTCGGCTCGCCATTGACCACGAGCGCGCCGGTGCGGTTGGCTTGACGGCGCAGGAAGTAGACCCCCGCCTGCCCCGGCACGGTGAGGCGGTCGCCGGAGACCGGCAACAGCGATCCGTCGGGGCGCTCGAGGCCCGTCACGCCACGCATGCCAGTGACCGTCTGCCCCGGGACCGCTTCGATGAGCCGGCCGTCGTCCCCGAGGCGCCGGGCCAAGGCTTCGAGCACCCACGGCACGAAGGCTGCGCCGAGCGGCAGGTCGGTGGCGTCGGGATCGATGGGCGACCCCATGAGCACATACCCGTCGCCGGCGACGACCCACGGCGTGCCACCGGCGGTGGCAATGGTATCGGGCGCTGTGGCCGGCTTGCCCCCTGCTCCTCCGGGCGAATACACGAGCGGATAGCGGAGCCGCACGGGCGTGCCATCGAAGGCGCGCGTCGACGGCGCGGCGGAATCGGCGGCACCGCCACGAGCGGGCACCCGCGCCAGCACCTGCGCCCGCGCAATGGCGCCGAAGCGCCAGGGGATGTTGAGCCGTTCGAGCTGGCGATTGGCTTCGCCCACGCTGAGCGGATCGCGCGGCGCGGTGAGCAGCACGGGCAGCTTGAGCCCGGCGGCGTCGGCGCTGCTGACGGTGACCACCTTCGTGTCACCCTCACGTCCACGCGCGAGACGCTTTTCGTCGACCAGAGTGGAGAGCGCGGCGCCGAGGAACGGTCCGCCTTCGTTGCGCACGCTGACGGTGGGCGGCGACGCCACACGCACCGCGAACCAGCGCGTATCGTCGGCGCGCAGCGCATCGGCCTCGAGCTCCACGCTGCCGCGCACCCAGCCCGTGCTCGCGCTGGCGAGTCGTGACGTGACCCGTGAGGGCGCGTCGAGCGTTGCTGGCGGAACGGTGCCGCGGGCGACGGTACGACCATCGAGCGTGAGTCGCCACGCCGCGGAGTCAGGCGCGGTAATGCCCAGGGTGACCGCGCCGCTCGGCGTCCACCGCACGGGCTCTGCGAGTGCCTGCACCACCGCGCGATTGCGTGGCAGCGAGACGCCGTGACGCAGCATGACGACGGGCACTTCGTCGACGTTGACCACGGAATCGCTGACGAACGTGCTGCGCTGTCCGTCGCTCACAAGTGCGACGACCGGCGTGCGCGGTGCCCCGCTGCGCGCGAGTCCCACGGCGCGACGCGTGGCCTCGGCGAGGTTGCCGCGACCACCGAGTGGCGAGAGGGCATCGAGACCGGCCTGCAGCGCGGCGGGCGCGCCGCCGATGACACGGCCGTCGGCGGTGACGATCCACGCGCGGTCATCGCTCGTGAGTTCGCTGACGAGGCGTTTGGTGTCTGCTCGCAAACTGTCGAAGTGCATGCGGCCATCCTGCACGACGCCGGCGCTGAGCGAATTGTCGAGGACGACGGCGACGGCAATGGGCGCGTGCCCGACGCCCACGAGACGCGCGATGGGGCGCGCCGCCGCGAGCGCTACCGCAACGACGGCGAGCAACCGCAACAGCAGGAGCATGCGGTTGCGCAGCTTGAGATCCTTGCTGTGCTCCTGCTCCATGCGTTCGAGATAGCGCACGGCGGGAAAGTCGATGACGCGACCGACCCGCCGGCGCAGCAGGTGCACCAGCAGCGGGACACCGGCGAGCGCGGCGAGGGCGAGGAAGGCGGGGGCGAGAAACGCCATCAGCGCGCGCGTGATTTGAGGACGTACTGCACGTGCGGAAGATGCTCGAAATCGTTGTCCTGTGTCCAGACCATACCGTCCACCAGCCGGGCCGTCGCGTACACAATGCTGTCGGCGAGCGGCAGCTTGTGCTCAAGCGCCAACGCCGCGGCCGACAGCGCGAGCGTGGCATCGAGTTCGATCACGCGCCCCTGCTGCATCACGGCCGCGACCTGCAGGGCGTCGCCTTCGCCACGCTGCCGGGCGACCACCGTGAAGACTTCGGTGAGGCAAATCGCGGACACCACGAGTCGATCGACGTCTTCGATCGCATTGGCGAAATGCGGCGCACTCGGCTCATCGGTGAAGTAAGCCAGCCACGCGGACGAATCGACCACATTGGCCTGCGCCCGCTTCGCACTGGAGATACGTCGGACGCTGCTCACACGCGATCGGCACCGCGTCCACCTTCGCGCGGGATGGTGGTATCGATGCCTTTGAGGAATCCACGCAGGGAACGCGCCGGCCTGAGCGGAATGAATTCCACGCGGTCGTCGTAGACCAGCGCCTGCACCTTCTGGCCGGGTTCGAGCTGGAGGCGCTCGCGGACCGTGCGCGGGATGACGACTTGATACTTGGGCGAAATCATTACGACATCCATGATGCCTCCCAAAGGTCCGATCGATCGATGACTCGTCATACACAACCTACATCGATCATCTGGCCAGAGCGAGCCCAGGGGAGCTGCCGAATGTGATTGGGTACGCCCCAGCCGCGCATTCTGTTGAGCCACGGTGCCTCTCTTGCGCGAGCTTTCGACAAACGGGCACGTAACGAATGGGCAGCCCGCGACGCACGACCTCGGGGATTAGGTCGATGAGGCATAATAGATGATGAAGAGTGTATTGAGAGGTCTGGCCGTATTCACCCTGCTGCTGACTGGTGCACTCGCGTGCCGCCACCCCCCTGCGGCGCCGCCGCGTCCGGAAATGCAGCGACGGACAGAACGGCTGGTCGTGGAATTCATTCAGACGTGGCGGCGCGAAATGGCAGCCGCCACCGTACCGGGTTCCCCGCGCCTGCCGCCGCTCGCCTCCACGGGGTACTGCCCGTATTGGGGGCTGGAGCGACAGCGCTCGCACACGCTGGTGCAGCAAGTGGAGCTGGAGATGCCGTCCGCCAGCGCAGCCAAGGTCCGGGCCCTTCGGCTCGCGTTACTCGACTCACTGCGCGCCGTGCTGATCGCGGAGCCCCTCGATTCCGTGACGCTGGGGCAACTCACACGCTTCGCGATCGACGCCTCCCGCATGGAGCTCGCGTTGCCCGTCGTGCGGTCCTGTGCGGCAACCCGGGTGTTCTGCCTCGAACTCGAGGCGCGGCTTGTCTATGCCGATGGCCGTCTGGCCGCGGCGGATTCGCTGTTTTCGGCGGTGCGCGCGTTTCGACGCACCGTCTGTGATGCCGGGGTGTCGTACCTCCTCGCCGAGTTCGAGAGTGTCTTCGATCCGTGCGATGCTGCGGCGCTGTCTCCGCCACAACAGGAGCGGCTCTGGTGGGCCGCAGACCCGCTCTGGAGCACCCCGTACAATGAACGACGGATCGAGCATGAACGCCGCCGCCTCGATCATGCGATGCGCCTGCAGGTGGGGCGCGACGAGTTTCTCGACTAGACCCGTGAGAGCTATGTGACGAGCGCTCTGGCCTTTCACGTGCGTTACGGACAAGCCACCGCTTTCCGCGCGCGATCGGATCATCGGCGCGACCGAAGCGGAGGCGCCCACTGGCATCAGGGTGATACGCCGGACAAGCTACGCCCACGCGGCGCATTCAATTTCTCCCTTGACCGCGTGGCCACCATTCCCCCTCGTGCAACCTGGAATGCGCCGCAGCGAACCGAGGCGGGCGATTGGGTGCTCGGGACGAACCGGTCGGATCGCTTCCGAAATCCATGGCCAGCGGAACACGCGCGCTTTCCCTTCAGCATTGCCACATCGACGTCGGTACAGGTCGCGTGCTTCCGCCGAAACGGGGCCCAACTGCTCCTAGCGGCCACAGCGCCTCCGCCTTCGTGGCCATCCCGTAACTCCGAGCAGTCGACCGGTGTGTGGATGTCGTCGCCAGGCACCCGCGTTGTGCAACGCGGCAGCGTTGACGGTGTGCAGATCGCCGTCCCTTGCGAAGACGGGGTGCTCTCGTTTGAGTCGGAGCGCCTAGAGGCGGGAATCGGCACCTCCGCATGGTGGCGGGTCCGCACCGGTGTCTCAACGCTCCCCGACTGCCCGGACCGTGAGACCATGTCGGTCTCGGACCTCCTCGTGACCGTACCCCGCCTAGCGCGCAGCAGTACGCTTGACGCCGTTTCCCTGTCGCGCGTACGACCCTCCCTCACGCTTCGTCGGGATTCTGCCGCGGTGGGGCTGTTCTTCGAGGTGTACGGCACCCACGCGCGTGATAGCCTGTCGGTCACGCTCGCGTTCCGATCGCGCTCGCAGGGTGGCGCACTGGCGTGGCTCACGGATGCCATCGTTCCCGGAAGCAGCGGACGCGTGCGCGATGGAAGAATTGCTTGGCGGTTGCCGGCCGAAACCGGTCAACCGGCGCATCTACGATCGGTGACGACGGACCTCGACATGCGCACCGCCCCGCCGGGACGCTACGACCTCACGATCACGATCGAAACGGCAGGTGGACGGGCCGTTTCCGCGACGCGCTCCATCGAGCTCGTGCCGTGATCTGACGGCGCCTGACGCGAAACGCCCTGCTCGCGTGGCGAACGGGTCCGGCGCGCCGAATCAGATACGTGCCCCACGGCCATTCGAACCCATGAGGTGGCGCAGCGGACGGCCGAAGGGTTCGTCGGTGTAGGCCAGCGCGTACCGCGCGCCGGCACGGCCAAGCGCGGCGCGCCAGTCACCGAGCGCTTCGGTGACGGTGGTGCGATAGGTGGCGCGCACATCACCGGGACTCGCGGGCACCTGGGCCCCCGACTCGGGATCGCGGTACAGCGCCTCGCCCCCTTCCGGAAAATCCCGTTCGGCGGGGTCCATGATGTGGAGCACGAGCACTTCGTGTCCCCGCGCGCGCAGCGTGCGGGCGGCGTCAGCGGTGGCGGTGGCGTCGGCGAGCAAGTCGCTGAGGAGCACCACGAAGCCCGGACGGCGCACCAGCTTGCCCGCGGCCATGAGCGCGTCGCTCACGTTGGACTCGCTCCCGCCCCCGGGCTCGCTGAAGGCGGCCATGAGGCGGCGCCACTGGGTGCGCTGCGAACGCGGCGGCACGACGTTGCGCAGCGTGGCGTCGAAGCGAACGAGCCCCACGGCGTCACGCTGCCGGAGGAGAAGCAGCGCCATGGCGCTCGCGAGCCGTTCGGCGTAGGCGAGCTTGGTGAGCCGCGTGGGGTCGCCGGTCCACTGCATGGAGGCCGAGACGTCGAGCACGAGCATGGCGTTGGTGTTCGTTTCTTCTTCGAACTGCTTGACCACCCAGCGGTCGGCGCGGCCGGCGATGCGCCAGTCGAGATATCGCAGGTCGTCGCCAGGCATGTACGGCCGGTGCTCGGCGAACTCGACGCTGAACCCTTTGCGGGGGGAGCGGTGGAGGCCGGTAATGAAGCCATCGACGACCCAGCGGGCGACGAGCTCGAGCTGGCCGAGGGCGGCGAGGACGGCGGGATCGAGTTGGTCGGGGCGGGGCGAAGACATGACCCAACCTACGCTGTTGGGGCGCTTTTCGTTCTGCGCCGCGTGTGGTCGTGGTCTTGGTCGGAGTCGCGGGCGGCAGTCCGGGCACAGCCACTACAGTCGGGGTACAGCTACCACGGTCGGGGCACTGCTACTACGGTCGGGGTCTACGAGCAGTCGCGGTCTCGGTCGGGTCGGGGGGCGGCGTTGCGCTGGCTGTCGGGGCTAAATGGTCGGGGGCACGGCCGTGCCCAGACCCAGACCCCTACCCGGCCCCAGACCCAGACCCCGACCCCGACCCCGACCCGCCAGCGCAGCGCCGCCCCCCCCGACCCGACCGAGACCGCGACTGCTTGTAGACCCCGACCGTGGTAGCAGTGCCCCGACCGTCGTGGCGGTGCCCAGACTGTAGTGGCTGTGCCACGACTGCCGCCCGCGACTCCGACCAAGACCCCCGTGGATAGCCAGCAGAATGGCGCGAACCGACTGCAATCGCCCCGCGTTTGCCGCTATCCTTAATGGTTACCGGGGATGTTCTGCCCGGTCCGGTTCCTCCAGCAAGGCATTCCGTTGGATCTCAGTCACATCCGCAACTTCTGCATCGTCGCGCACATCGATCACGGCAAGTCCACGCTCGCGGACCGCCTGATCGAGAAAACCGGCACCCTGCAGAAGCGTGAAATGAAATCGCAGGTGCTCGATACGCTCGACCTCGAGCGCGAACGCGGCATCACGATCAAGCTGAACGCCGTGCGCATGAGCTACACCGCGGGCGACGGGCAGCCGTACGAGCTCAACCTCATCGACACCCCGGGCCACGTCGACTTCACCTACGAAGTCTCGCGCTCCCTCGCCGCCTGCGAAGGCGCGATTCTGGTGGTGGACGCCTCGCAGGGGATCCAGGCGCAGACGCTCTCCAATCTGTTCCTCGCCATGGACGCCGGGCTCGAGATCATCCCGGTGCTCAACAAGATCGACCTGCCGGGCGCGGAGCCGGAACGTCGCCGCCAGGAAGTGGTCGACCTCATTGGCTGCATGCCCGAAGACGTCCTCTTCGTGAGCGGCAAGGAAGGTACCGGCGTGCCCGAACTGCTCGAAGAGATCGTCAAGCGCGTGCCACCGCCCAAGGGTGACCTCACGGGTCCGCTCCGCGCGCTCATCTTCGACTCGTACTACGACAAGTACCGCGGCGCCATTCCCAGCATTCGCGTGGTCGACGGTGAGCTGCGCAAGGGGATGAAGATCACCTTCGGCGTGTCGGACAACATCTACGAAGTGGCCGAAGTAGGGTACCTGCAGCTGCGTCAGGTCCCCACCGATGTGCTGCGCGCCGGCGAAGTAGGCTACGTCCTCGCAGCCGTGCGTTCGGTGCGCGAAACGCGCGCCGGTGACACGATTTTCGATCAGAACAATCGGGCCCCCGAAGCACTCCCCGGCTATCAGGAAGTCAAATCGTTCGTGTTCGCGGGTATCTACCCCACCGACACGACGCAGTACGAAACGCTGCGCGACGCGCTCGAGAAAATGAAGCTCAACGACGCGTCGCTGCAGTACGAGCCGGAAACCTCCACCGCCCTCGGCTTCGGCTTCCGCTGTGGATTCCTCGGGCTGCTGCACATGGAAATCGTGCAGGAGCGCCTGGAGCGTGAGTACGACCTCGATCTCGTCACGACCGTGCCGAGCGTGGAGTACCACGTGGAAAAGACCGACGGTACCGAGATGCTGGTGGAGAACCCGGCCCTCATGCCCGCGGCCGTCCTCATCTCGAAGGTCGAAGAGCCGTACGTGCGCGCGCGCATCATGTGCCCCACCGATTACATCGGGCCCATCATGACGCTCGGCATGGAACGCCGTGGCATCTACAAGAACCTGCGCTACCTCGACACGGTGCGCGTGGAGCTCGACTGGGAATTCCCGCTCGGCGAAATCATTCTCGACTTCTTCGACAAGATGAAGACGGTGAGCCGCGGGTATGCGTCGCTCGACTACGAAATGCTCGAGTACCGCCCCAGTGATCTCGTGCGCCTCGACATGCTCATCAACGGCGACGCGATCGACGCGTTCTCCGTGATCGTGCACAAGGACAAAGCCTACGAGTGGGGACGCAAGGTGGCGGAGAAACTCAAGGAGCTCATTCCGCGCCAGCTGTTCGAAGTGGCCATTCAGGCGACCATCGGACAGAAGGTCATTGCGCGTGAAACCGTGAAGCCGTTGCGCAAGGACGTGCTCGCCAAATGCTACGGCGGCGACATCTCACGAAAGCGCAAGCTCCTCGAGAAGCAGAAGGAAGGCAAGAAGCGCATGAAGCAGGTCGGCAGCGTCGAGATTCCACAGGAAGCTTTCCTCGCCGTACTGCAGGTCGACTGACCGAATGGTCTCTGCGGTTTTGCAGACCAGCTTTCTTGGCGACATGGTCCTCACCACCCCGCTCCTCGAGCGGTTGGCTGGTGAGGGCCTTGTGCATGTAGTGGCGACGCCGGCCAATGCGGTGGTGCTCGCCAACCACCCCGCCGTCGCGAGTATCATTGTTTTTGACAAGCGTGGTGCCGACCGCGGACTGAGTGGGCTTCGGCGTGTCGCCGAGCGCCTGCGCAAAGTCGGCGCGCAGCGCGCATACCTGGCGCAAGGGTCGGCGCGCACAGCGGCCCTCGCGTGGCTGGCCCGCGTCCCCCAGCGCATCGGCTTTGAAACGAGCGGCGGCAAGTTCTTTTCTACCCGTCGTGTTCCCTACGACCGCACCTTGCATCATGCGGCACGGCTCTGGCAATTGGCCAACGTGCTCGGCGACGACCGTTCGGTGCCCACGTCGGTGCGGCCGTCACTCTATCCGGGAGCGGCCGACGAGCAGGCGGTCGACGCGCTGTTGCGCGCGCACCACGTGAGCGCCGAGACGCCGCTCATTGCCCTGGCGCCCGGGAGCGTGTGGGCCACCAAGCGGTGGCCGTCGTACGCGGCCCTTGGTGCGGCGCTCGCCGAGTTGTACGCGACGGACACCGTGCGCCTGGTCATACTCGGCGCCGCTGGTGATGCACCGCTCGCGCAGGCCATTGCCGACGCGGTGGCGGTACGTGGCGGTGCCCCCGTCATCAATGCGACGGGCGCGCTGTCGCTGCTTGGTAGCGCCGCCATGTTGCGGCGCTGTCGCGTGCTGATCACCAACGATTCGGCGCCGCTGCATTTGGCGAGTGCGATGAATACGCCAACCGTGGCGCTCTTCGGGCCAACCGTCCCATCGCTTGGCTTCGGACCGTTAGCCGAGCACCGAGTGGTCCTCGGCCGAACCGAACTCGCCTGCCGCCCGTGCCACGCGCACGGCCCCATGCGCTGTCCGCTCGGTCACTGGAAATGCATGCAGGAACTCGCCGTTTCCGACGTGATCGAGGCCGCGCAGTCGCTCACTACCGTCAGTAGCGCGTCGCCACCTTGAGGCGCTGCCACCACTGCTCGTCGAAGGCGCTCACCGCGAGTGGATTTCCGCCGGCGACGTCGGCTTCCTCGCCGTGGCGCACGACGACAACCTGCAAACTGGGAATCACGTAAATCTTCTTGTCGCCTTTGCCGAGGGCCGCGACGAGATCGCTGGGCGCACTCGGTATGAGCGGCGCCTGCACGGTGGGCAGTACATACGGCCCCGGCATGCGATACGAGGCGCCGCTATTCAGCCACCACAGATAGCCATAACCGGCATTGTCGGGCGTCGAGAATCGCCAGGATCGGTCAAACCATGTGCTATCCGAGAGCACAGCGGTACCGTTCCAGCGTCCTTTCGAGAGCGAGAGCAACCCGTAGCGCGCCATGTCGCGCGCGGTCGCGCTGAGAATGAACCCCGGCTCGCCCGTGTCGAAGGACAACCGCCACGTGCTGCTCATACCGATCGCGTCAAACAGCAAGCTGCGCGACGCGGTGTTGATATCCTGCCCCGAAGCGCGCTGCGCGACCTCAAACAGCTGATAGTACGCAGGGTTGTTGTAGTAGAACCGATTGCCGGGCTGGGCGACCAACTGCAGCGAATCGTTGAGGCCAGAGGACATCGACAGCAGGTCGCGTAGGGTAATGCGCGATTCCGTTGAAGGACTCCGTGACCAGCCGGCCCCAAGCCACCGAGTAACAGGGTCATCGAGTGCGAGACGCCCGGTGACGCTCAGCTGACCGATGAGCGCGGACAGCACGCTTTTCCCAGCGGAGGCAATGATGGAGTCCGTGCCCGTGTTCCAGCCGCTCCAATAGCGCTCGGCAACGATGCGCCCACGCCATAGGACGACCACCGCCGTGCTCCGTTGAGTGCCGGCCCAATCAAGCGCCGCACGCAGCGCATTGATAAACGGCTCATGCCGGTACGACGACTCGACTGGCAGCCGCGTTGATTTGCCCCTGCCTTACCCTGCCGCCGCCCCCACGGGGCTGCCATTCGTCCTGCGCGCGTTATCTTGTGCCATGGCCTCCACCACGCCCTCCCCCGATTCGCAGTTCATCATTGGTGTCGATCTTGGCGGCACCAACATTGTCGTTTCCGCCATGTCGCTCGACGGGTCGCGGCTGTTCGGCTCCCAATCGGAGCCCACGCTGGCCGCCGAGGGGGCCGACGCGGTCATTGCGCGCATGGCCCGCATGGTGGACACCACGGTGGAGATCACCATGAAGGAGGCGGGCGTTCCCAAGTCCGCGTTCCTCGGCGTCGGGATCGGCGCCCCCGGCACCGTCGATCGTGAAACGGGACGCGTACTCGCCGCCCCTAATCTCAAGTGGTACGACTTCCCGCTCATCGACCGCATGGTCGAACTCACGGGGCTGCGCGTCACCATCGACAACGACGCCAACTGCGCCACGTACGGCGAGTGGTGGCTCGGCGCCGCGCGTGGCGGTCGCAACGTCATTGGTGTGACCATCGGCACCGGCGTGGGCGGTGGTATCATCATCGACCGGCAGGTCTACCACGGCTCGAGCGACGCGGCCGGCGAAATCGGCCACATCACCATCGATCTCAACGGCCGGCGCTGCGGCTGCGGCAACTACGGCTGCCTCGAGGCCTATGCATCGGGTAGTGCCATCGCCGAGCGTGCGCGCGAAGCGCTGCAGAACGATGAATCGTCGGTGCTGCCGTCGCTCGTACAGGGCGATCACTCCAAGATCACGGCGGCGGTGGTCTACAACGCGGCCGGTCAGGGCGATGCCCTCGCGCTGGAAATCGTGCGCGACACCGCGCGCTATCTCGGCGCCGGCCTCGCCAATCTGCTCAACGTCTTCAATCCTGACGTCGTCGTGATTGCCGGTGGCGTCACGCAGGCGGGCGAAGCGTTGTTCGGCCCGCTCCGTACCGAAGTGCGCCGACGCGCGTTCAAGAGCGTCAGCGATGCCTGCAAGATTGTACCGGGCACGTTGCCGGGCACCGCCGGTGTCGTGGGCGCCGTCGCGTCGTTCATTTCGCAAACCACCGGACAGCCGCCCGCGTGATGGGCACCCCAACAGCCACGCCCGCACGCAAGCGCGTCGGCGTGATCGGCTCCTTCGTCTGGGACGTGCTGCACGGTCGCGACGGCCGCACGGTCCCCATCGAAGAGTGGGGTGGCATTACCTACTCGTTGTCGGCACTCGACGCGGCGCTCACCGACGATTGGGAAATCGTGCCGCTCGCCATGGTGGGCCAGGATCTCGTCGAGCGTGCGCAGCTCTACTGCCGGGGGCTCCATCGCATGGCGCCCAACGCGGCGCTCATTGGCGTTCCCTACCCCAACAATCGCGTCGAACTGCGCTATCTCGACGACGAGCGTCGCACCGAACACCTCACCGGCGGCGTACCCGCGTGGACGTGGCTCGGGCTCAAGCCTGTGCTCGACGCCGCGCGCCTCGATGCGCTGTACATCAACCTGCTCAGTGGCTGGGAACTCGACCTCGAAACGGCGCAGCTCATTCGTGCGCACTTTCAGGGACCGATCTACTGCGACCTGCACATGCTCGTCATGGCGGTGCAGGCCGACGGCCTCCGCACGCCGCGTCCGCTGCCGAATGTGGCCGAGTGGTGCGCCTGCTTCGACGTCATGCAGGTGAACGAAGACGAGATGCAGCTCATGGCGCCCGATTCGATGGCGCTGGCGGCCACGGCCATGGCCGCCGGCGTTTCCGTACTTGGCGTGACGCTCGGCAAGCGCGGGGCGGCATACTTCGCGGCGCCCGGCATCGAGCGGCTCACCGACTTGCCAGAGCGGCGAGGTCACAACGTTGCGTTGTCCACGTCGCCACGTGGCGGTGCCGGCGCATTCGGCGCGCTGCGTACCGAGCTCGTGCCGGGTGTCGCGCCGCGCATCGATGGCCCCGGAGATCCCACCGGCTGTGGCGATGTGTGGGGGGCCACCCATTTCTCACGACTGCTTGCCGGTGATAAGTTGACGGATGCCATCGCGGCAGCCAATCGTGCCGCGTCGCGCAACGTCGAACATCGCGGGGCCGCCGGCCTCTCGAACCATCTCCGCGGAGAGCTCAGCACCACGTGACGACTGTCATCAGCGTGCCGCCATCGCTCGACGAACACACGTTCGAGCAGGTGATCGAGCAATTGGCGAACACGCCGGAAGGATCGAGGATCCTGCTCGATGCGCGTCATGCGCGATGGGCGTCGCCGTACGGCCTCACGGCGTTGCTGTGCGTGCCGCAGGCCCGTACCGAGCGTATGGCGTTCGCCGTGCCGGAGAATCCGGACACGGTGTCGTATTGGTCGCGCACCGGCTTCTTCCGGCACGCCGCCGAGCTCTACGAGATGCACGGCACCGTGCCGCGTTCGCGTGATGGCCAGGAGAGCGACGTGCTGCTCGAGATCACGCCCATCACCAAGAGCGACGATGTCCACGGCGTGGTGGGGCGCATTCAGCAGAAGGCCGCTGACATTCTGCACGGCCAGCTCAATCTGGACACGGCGGTGACCGGCGCCTTCGGAATGACGCTCTCCGAATCGTGCCAGAACATCGTCGAGCATGCCGGTCTTGGCGGCTGGGTGGCGGTGCAGACGTACAAGTACGCGCGTCGGCTTGGTCGGCGCGTGGTTGTTATTTCGGTGTGTGATGCCGGTGTCGGCTTCAGGAAGTCGCTGGAAAGCTCACCGGGACATCGCCACAAGGATCGTTGGGACGATGCGATGGCCCTCGAAGACGCGGTGCTGCGCGCCGTGTCCCGCTTCCGCCATGGCGATGCCGGCCGCGGTCAGGGGCTCGCGGGTATCCGTCGGTTCGTGGGGCGCTGGCAGGGCAAGCTCACGGTGCGCAGTGGCACCGCGCGCCTGGGGATCATTCCCGAGTGGGACGAAGACGTCCCCATGACGGAAGGCCTCCCGTTTTTTCCCGGCACCCAGATGCAGATCATCATCCCCGAGCGGGTGGGCGACGCGCCGGCGCGTCCGCGCAGCAGCACGTCCACGCGCGGCCGGAGCCGGCTCTGATGCATATCGACGTCGGCACCGTGTTGCGCGGCACCGTGTGTGACCTGTACTCCAACCTGGTCACGCGTCCCACGGGCGCGGCGGTGCGCACCGCCATCGAGCAGCAGGTGGGGGAGATCGGCGTGCCGGTCGTCACCATCATCGACTTTTCGCAGGTCAACCTGCTCGACTTCTCCTGCGCCGACGAGATCGTCGCCAAGTTGCTGCTGCGCTATACCGGCGACAACGGCCCACCGGGTTTCCTCACCTTCCGCGGCATTCACGAAGGGCACATCGACCCCATCGAGACGGTCCTCGAACGTCACGCGCTCGCGTTGGTATCATGGCATGAGGGGGAGGCGGAGCTGTTCGGCGACGTGAACGATGACGAGCGCGACCACTGGGTAACGGTGCGTGAGCACGGCCCGGTGCATGTGGAGGCGGTGGCGAGTCTCTTGGGGGTCACCGAGGACTTTGCGGCCGAGCAGTTGGCGCGCCTGGCGCGCCGCCGGCTCATCATGCGGCGTGACGAAGGATACGCGGTGCCGGGCACGGTTCAGGGTGGACCGGGGCCAGTGCCGGAGAACGGCTCGGGGGTACAATGAGCGACGACAAGGACAAGCTCGGCGGTCCGGCTGCGGGGACGCGGAAGCTGGGCCTCTTCAGCGGCTTCGCGCCGCCGGTACAGGTCGTGGGCTTCATTGCGACCCGCAAAGGCGACCCCGACCGGGGGCCGCTCATCCGCATGCGCCCCGACGATGCGCTGGTGCGGCTCGTGACCGCGGGCGATCTCGTGCGTGTGGTATCGGACCGGCGTTCGGAGCTGGCCGTGCTCGAGCTGGACGAATCGCTCCCCCGCGGCGCAGTGGTGCTCCGCGATGTCGTGGGGGCGTCTCCGTCGGAGCTCGTCCGCGTGCTTCGCGTGGACAACATCTCGCGCCCGCGTCCCTAGTCCTTTCGCCCCTACACCGCGTGCCCCATCTGCTGCATCGCCGTCTGGCCGACCTCGAAGGCGCGGAGTCGGCGCTCGTGTTGGCCAGTGGTCGTGCCGCCGTCGCCTGCACGGCGCTGGCGTTGCTGCGTCCGGGCGACCACCTCCTGGCCTCCCAGTGGCTGCGCCCCGAAACGCGTCAGTTCTTCGAGCAGGAGCTGCCGGCGTTGGGCGTTGAGGTGTCGTACGTCGACCCGCGGGAAACGCGCGGGTGGCGTCGTGGGCTCAAGCGCACCACCCGGGCCCTGTTCATCGAATCGCCCGTGCTGGAGTCGGGACGACTCATCGATCTGCGTTCGCCGCGGGCCCTCGCACAGGAGCTGGGCCTCGCGCTCATCGTCGACGCCACCGCCGCCTCGCCCGTGAACTTCACCCCCATCGCCCACGGCGCGGACATCGTGCTGCACGACGCCACCGTCTTTCTCGACGGCCACGGGAACGGGGAAGCGGGCGTCGTGGCGGGCACCGAAGGATTGATCGAAGAGGTGCGTCTCAAGATGGCCAGCTGGGGCGCCCTGCCCCATCCGCTCGCCCGCGTGCAGCTCGAGAACGGGTTGGCCACACTCGACGTGCGCGTGCAGCGCCAGAACGGCAACGCGCTCGAACTCGCGCAATGGGCCGAGCAGCAACCGGCCATCGTGGCGGTGCGCTATGCGGGGCTGCCGTCGCACCCCGACTACGCCAGCTTCGGCGACTGGTTCAAGGGAGCCGGTGCCACCGTGCACCTGCAGCTCGACGCGCCGTACGACGCCGCAGTGACAGCCTCCCGCGCGACGGCGCTGCTGGCGGAAGCCCCTGGCGCACGCAACGTCATCACGTCAGTCACCGCCGGCGCCGACGCGGGGTGGCTGCGCATTCATGTCGGCCTCGAACAGTCCGACACGATGATCGCGGCGCTGCAACGCGCGCTGTCGACGCCTTCTTTGTCTTCCAGTTAACTGATGTCCGGCATTCTTCGCGTCGCGAACGTGTCGAAGGAATATCCGCGCTCAGGGATGGCCCTGCGCGACGTCTCCTTCGAGATGCAAAAGGGCGAGTTCGTGTTTCTCGTGGGGCACTCCGGTGCCGGCAAGAGCACGTTGCTGAAGCTCCTCACGATGGCCGAACGCCCGACGACCGGCGAAGTGCGCGTGTCGGGCTACTCCAGCCTCGGCATCACGCCGCGCGAAGTGCCGCACCTTCGGCGGCGCCTCGGCGTGGTCTTTCAAGATTTCCGTCTGCTCCCCGATCGCACCGCCGAACAGAACATCGCGTTCGCGCTGGAAGTGACGGGCACGCCGTCATCGCAGATTGCGCCAAAGGTCGCGCGGCTCCTCACGCAGGTGGGACTCGCGTCGCGGGCCACGGCGTATCCCCACGAGCTTTCGGGTGGCGAACAGCAACGCGTGGCCATTGCGCGAGCTCTCGCCAACGACCCGTTCCTCCTGCTGGCCGACGAACCGACGGGAAATCTCGACGACCGCGCGACGCACGCCATCTACCTGCTGCTGCGCGAGATCAGTGCGCGCGGCACGTCGGTGCTCATGGCCACCCACGATGTGGCGATGATTCAGCGCGCGCAGCAGCGGTGCCTCGAGCTCGAACAGGGGCGTCTGATTTTCGACGGGACCGACGTCAGCACGTTGGTCGCGAACATGCGCGGGCGCCGCACGTGAGGCCCTCGTGAGACTCGCGCTCCGTGAAGTGGCGCTCGCGTTCCGGCGTGCCCCGCTCTTGGCCATTCTTGGTGTTGTCACCATCGGCTTCTCGCTCTTTGCGTTCGGCCTCTTCGGGCTGGTCGCCATCAACATCCGGACCGCGCTGCGCGAGGTCGAAGACCGCGTGGAGATTCGCGCCTTTCTCGTTGAAGGCGCCCGCGACGCACAGATTGATGATCTGATGCAGCGCATGCAGAAGAACCCCGCCGTCGCCGAAGTCGGCTTCGTCTCCCCCGACTCGGCACTGACCCGTGCCCGCGCAGAACTCGAGGAGTTCCGCGACGTCATGGACGGCGCCTTCTTGCCGGGTTCGGTCGAACTGCGGCTCAAGGAAGGGTCGCGTGACCCACAAACGGTCGACGAGCTCTCGCGCCGCCTCAAGACGTATCCGGTGGTCGAAGAAGTCCGGTATGGCCGGGAGTGGGTGGAGAAGCTGTACAAGATCCGCAACATTGCGGGCGTTGCCGGCTCCGTACTGGGCAGCGTCTTCGCGCTCGTGGCGGTGATCATCATTGGCAGCACCATCCGCATGGCGTTGCTGGCACGGACACGCGAAATCGAAATCATGCGCTTGGTGGGCGCGACCAACTGGTTCGTGCGCCTGCCGTATCTCCTCGACGGCACGCTCAAGGGGGTGCTGGGCGGCATATTGGCTGTGGCTATGTCATGGGGTACCACCAAGCTGCTCGCGCAGTCGCTCATGCAGACCCAGTTCTTTTCGCGTGACCAGGTGCTCCTTGGCATTCTCGCAGGGGGGGTCTTGGGGCTTCTGGGCAGCTGGCTCTCGGTCGGTCGCCATTTGCGCCAGGTCTGGCGCGACTGACGCGGGACACGACCATGCGGCGCCCCACGCCTGCACTGTGGCTCGGCGTGCTCATCGGCCTGCGGCTCGGTGCCCTGCCGATGGTGCCCGCGCACGCGCAGACGGCGCAGGGCGGCACGCAGCCACCTCAGGGCGAGCAGCGTCTCCGCGCACAGCAGGACGAGCTCGACAAGCTGCGCAAGGAGCGCGCCAATCTCGAGTCGCGCATGAACGCGTTGCAACGAAGTGCCCGGTCACTGGCAGACGAGGTGAATAATCTCGAAGCGCAGCGCCGCACCACCAAGCGACTGGTCGACGCGCTCGACCAGCAGCTCGAAACGATCAACGAAGAAGTCATCAAGGCCGGCTCCGGGCTCATGCGCGCCGAAGGGGAGTTGGCCAGCAAGCGTGGCGCCCTCCAGCGCCGCATGGTGGAGATCTATAAGCGCGGCAGCTTGTACGATGTCGAAGCCATGCTGTCGGCACAGTCGTTCGCGGGGCTGGTAGCACGCTACAAGTATCTGCACGAACTGGCACTGAACGACCGCAAGATGGTCAGACGCGTGGAAGGACTCCGCGACCAGATCATCTCGCAGCGCATGCTGCTGGTGCGCCTGCAAGATGAAGTGGGACGTAACCGGCAGGAAAAGGATCGTGAGGCGCGTCGCCTCGCCGAACTCGAATCACGCCGGCAGAAGAATCTCACGGCAGTGCAGCTCACAGCGCAGCGCACCCGCGAACGGATGCAGCAACTCGTCCGCGACGAATCGCGCATCGCCAACGCGATTGCCACCATAGAGACGGCACGTCGACGCGCCGAAATGGCGCCCAACGCTCGGCCGGCGGCCGCGTCGACCATCCGCACGTCCGACCTTGGCAAGCTCGATTGGCCGGTAGACGGCACCATCCTGTATCGCTTTGGCCGCGTCGTGAATCCCAACAACACGACCACGCGCTGGAACGGCATCGGTATTGGCGCCTCGATCGGCGCGACGGTGAAGTCCATCGCGGCGGGTGACGTGGTGCTCGCGGACAACGTGGGCACCTACGGCCCTACCGTCATCGTACAGCACGGTGGTGGTGACTACTCGGTGTACGGTTCGCTGCAGCGCATTGATGTACGTCGCGGACAACAGGTGAACAAAGGCCAGAGCCTCGGTACCGTGGGCGAAGCCGACCCTGACCTACCGCCCCATTTGCACTTCGAAATCCGTCCGCAAGGACGGGCCATCGACCCCCTCGAGTATCTCCGCAGCAAACGCTGACTCATGCCTGCCAAGAAGACGGCCCCCGCGGCCAAGAAACCCAGCACCCGCAAGCCCGCATCACCCAAGGCACCGGCGTTGACGGCGCCCATTACGGTCGATGCCGGTGACTGGACCACCGATGGCGCTGCGTTAGGGGCGCATGTCTCCATCGCGGGCGGCACATGGGAAGCCGCGGCACGTGCGCGTGAAATCAGCGCCACGGGCGCGCAGGTCTTCACCAAGCAAGCCAACCGGTGGCAGGAGCGTGACATCGACGCCGATGAAGCGAGCCGCTTCAAGACCGCCATGGCCGAAACGCAGGTGCGATGGATCTGCGCGCACGATTCCTATCTCATCAACCTCGCGTCTCCCGACGCCGATTTGCGTGCGCGCTCCATTGAGAGCTTCCGTGCCGAGCTGCGGCGGTGTCACGCGTTGGAGCTCGACGCACTCGTGTCGCACCCCGGCAACTTCATGGACGATCGCGCGAGTGGACTCGCGCGCAACGCCGATGGCATCGTGCAGGCGCTGGAGCAGGACCAGGGCCCCACGAGGCTGCTCATGGAGCTGACCGCGGGACAGGGCACGGTGCTCGGCTCGACCTTCGAAGAAATGGCCGCGCTGCTGTCAATGATTCCGTCGCCGCTGCGCGCACGCGTGGGCGTCTGTCTCGATACGGCGCACATCTGGGCGGCCGGGTACGACGTGGTGACCGACTACGATGGTGTCTGGCAGCGGTTCGGCGACGTGCTGGGCTTCGAGACACTGGGGTGCCTGCACCTCAATGATTCGAAGGCGAAGCTCGGTTCGCACCTCGATCGCCATGAACTCATTGGCGAAGGCACGATTGGCGGCGAGCCGTTCCGGCGCATCATGACGGACGCGCGGCTCGCGCACGTGCCGCGGATCATCGAAACGCCCAAGGGCGATACGCCCGCCGAACTGGACGGGCGTATGCTGCGCACCTTGCGGGAGTACGCCGCGACGTAAGGCAACGGCGTGCGGCGCGGCGCGCTCAGAAAAGCAGCTTGTACACCAGCGCGGCGTTACGCCCGGGGTTGAACGCAAAGCGTTTGATGCGGCTAGTGGCATCGCGGTACTGCTCGTCGAGCGCGTTGTCCACACGGAACGTCATGGAGTGGACCTGCTTGCCGTGCACGGTGAAGAGCCACGTGGCGTTCAGATCGAGCATGGTGTACGCGTCGGTGGGCACGTCGAACTCTCCACCGCTCACGCGCGACTGCGCAAACACGCGCCGTACATCGCCACCGGCCGATACGCGTCCGCTGTCGTACCGCAGCGATGCACCGAGTCGACCGGCAGGAATGAACGGCAGCGATTCGTCGGTACCACGAATGGTGGCGCGCACATAGTCGCCCATGACGCCGCCCACGAACCGGTACACCAGTTTGCTTTCGATCTGCCCTTCGACACCGTGCATGAGGGCGTCGCGCCCGACAAAGGTGACGACCGGAACGCCGGGGGCCGTCGACAGCGCGGGGAATGCCATGAGCTCCGGCACCACGTAATCATCGATCATGTTCCGATAGGCGCCGAACTGCGCGAACACGCGGGGCGTTTGTGCGCGGAGGCCGACTTCGAGCCCGGTACTCTTTTCGGCGGCGAGATCGGGATTGCCTATATCGAACGTACCGACGGCGGCGTGGAAGCCCTGCGCGTACAACTCTTCGACCGCCGGCGCGCGAAAGCCACGTGATCCGTTCGCGGTGAGCGATACCCCTTCGGCGACCGGCACGCTCAATCCCAGTGAGGCCGCGACGTTGTCGAAGGTACGCGTGCGCGCTTCGCCAAATCGTGCCGCTTCGAGCCCCGGCTTGGTGTGAATGCTGAACCGGTCGTAGCGCGCACCCAGCTGCAGCCGCGGCGAATGCTCTTCGGTACGCCCGAGCCCCAGCGGCAGCTCCTGATACGCAAAGAGGGCCACATTCTCGTTGTCGGCCGCCGGCGTGAACGCTTCGTCGCCCACGGGCGCGTACTGTCGGAACAGTCCCTGTGCCCCCACCGCACCGGTGGCACGCCCCCACTGCGTGCGCGCGGTGATGTTGGTGGTTTGCGTATTCAGACGGAAGCGCGTGCCTACGGCACCGTCTTCTTCGATTTCGGCGTGTGAGTAGCGCTGTACCGTCTGGTCTACACGCACCGACGGCAACGCCCCCCATCCCGTGTTGAGCGTGGACTGTAGTACGAGAGAGCGGCGCACACCATCGAGACGTACGGCTTCGTCTTCGGCAGCGTGCGGTAGTCCGTACGCAAAGTCCATTTCGCGAAACACCACGCCTACCGATGCACGACTGCCAACGTAGCCGGAGCCGAGCACGAACTGCTGCGTGTTGCCGTTGGTGTTGGGCTGTGCTGCCCCGCCGCCGACACGCATGTTCGCGAATTGGCGCAAACCACCACGAAGGGTGACCGCAAGCGTCGATGACACGGGAAGCGTCAGACCAACGTTCACCACCCCGCCCGGCGTCACACTCTCTCCCTGCACCAGCGAGTACCCGGTGACGCGTGTGGGAATCGTGGTGGGAATATCCTGCGAGATGACGTTGACCACGCCGCCCAGCGCGTTGTTGCCGTACAACAGCGACGCGGGGCCGCGAATCACTTCGATGCGTTCGGCCGTGCTGGGGTCGACGGCATTGAGGTGATCGGCCGCTGCCGATGAGAGGTCACCGGCGCGATCGCCATCCTGCAACACCAGCACGCGTTCACCGGTGAGGCCGCGGATGACGGGGGTTGCGGCCATCGGCCCATTGAAGCGCGTCGCCATGCCGGGCTCCTTGGCGAGCGTCTGCCCAAGGCTGGTGCTGAGCGCACGCTGCAGCTCCTTCCCCGACAGCTGCACCGTGGCCTGCGTGACATTGAGCGGATCGGTACCGGTCGGGGTGGCCGTCACGTTCACACTCGACAGGCGTACCGTGGCGACGCGCATGATGACGGTCACCGTGATCTCAGGGCCGGAGGCGGGCACCGTGACCACCTGGTGCGCGCTCGAGAAGCCGATGCGGACGAAATCGAGGTGGTACGTACCGGCTGGCAGTCCACGAAAGACGAAGCGGCCGCGTTCGTCGGTGAGCGCCGCGCGGTTCACCCCGTTCGCAACGACCTGAACGTTCGCGAGCGGCGTGCCCGCCGTGTCGGTCACCGTTCCCTGCACCGTCACCTCGAGCGGAACGGTGCGCGTTGCACGCGATAAGGCCGCGCCAGCCGTATACGGTGACGCCAATATCCCGCGAAGCGGCAGCAGCGCCACAGCACCAACGGTGAGCGCGCAGCGAAGTCCAGGATTCATGGAGGGGGTCGAGTCAGCCGTGAACGCGCGCGGACCATCGCGCTGCGAGGTCGATCCGGATCATATTGAAGAGCGGCCCTGCCGGCTCCCTGTCCCTTCTACGCAAGACGCCCTGTGTCCCGTTGGCGCCCCAGCCTGTCGTACCGTGCGTGTCGAACGATGGCCGCCCTTGCGGGCATCGGCGTTGCCTCGTGTGATATGCCGTCGACGGCACCAAGTGCCTTCGCCTACGACCCGACGGGGCTCACGGGCGGGCAGCTCTACCGCTGGGACAACGGGCGCCGGGTGAACGTGTATGTCATGCCGGGGAGTGCCGGTTCCTCCCAGATCACCGCAGCCGTGGATGCCGCCATCCCCCGCTGGAATGCGGTGCCGCGCGGCGAGACCGTCACGTTGCGGCGTACCGCGACGCCCGCCGAGGCCAACGTCGTGGTGTACGACAACACCACGCCGCTGCCGGTCATCACCCCCGCTGCGTGCCCGTTCAGCAGCGCCAGCGCGCTGGGCTACACGTATTTCTGTGCGCACAATGGTCGCGCCGTCACACTCCCCTTCACCGCGGGCGGCGGCGTGGCTACCGTCGTCATCCGCCTCGATCTCGCACGCGTCACCACCCGCCTGCCGCTGGATGCCGTCGTAATGCATGAGCTCGGACACGCCATCGGGATTGGCGGCCACAGCGACAGTGAGAACGATGTCATGTTTGCCGCCCCGCAGACGACGACGGTGAGCGGCCGCGATACGCAGACGCTCCGCTACCTGCTCGCGCAGCGCGCTGACGTTCTGCTCTGACGCGCGCCAACGCTTGAGCCAAAGGCCTCACGTCACCATCTTGTACGTTCGGCGCCGTGTCCTCCCGAAGGGGCGCCGAACACACCACCGTTCCTCATACGTGACGCGCGCGTCGCGTTCTCCATTTTGCCGTATGCGCGACGCCGACGCCGGTCGTCGTGTTTTGTATTCCTTTCCGCATCGTCATCGCTGCAGCGGGTCAGCGCGCCGTCATGGCGCGCAAATACGCTGCCGAACGCCTACCGTGAGGGTCGCACCATGGCGACACAGGTCTCCCCGTCTGCTCCCACTCGTGAGAGTGCCGACGGTCTCGCCCCGCAGGGCATCACGCCCAAGGGCAAGGTCCATTGGAATTACGTCGCGCCGGAGCTGATCGAATCGGCCATCCGCCGCAATGAAGGCACACTTGCCGATATGGGGCCATTCGTGGCGGTCACGTCGCCGCACACCGGCCGCTCACCCAATGACAAGTTTGTCGTGCGTGAGGCCGCCAGCGAAGCCGATGTCGATTGGGGCAAGGTCAATCAGCCCATCTCGGCCGAACACTGGACGACACTGAAGGCCGATGTGCAGCAGTATCTCAACGGTCTCGACGAACTGTTCGTGCAGGATCTGTATTGCGGCGCCGATCCGGCCACGCGCTTGAGCGTGCGCTACGTGCTGCCCAATGCGTGGCACGCGTCGTTCGTGCGCAACATGTTCATCCGCCCCGACATCGCCGAACTCGCGACGTTCGCCCCCAATTTCACGGTGTATCATGCACCGGAAATGCAGGCCGATCCGGCGCGTCATGGCACGCGGACGGGCACGTTCATCGTGCTCAACCTCGCCGAACGCGCCATCCTCATTGGCGGCACGCGCTACGCCGGTGAGCTCAAGAAGGCGATGTTCACCGTAATGCACTACCTGCTTCCCAAGCAGGGCGTGCTCTCCATGCACTGCTCGGCCAACATCGGCCCCGCCGGTGATACCGCGCTCTTCTTCGGGTTGTCGGGCACGGGCAAGACGACGCTCTCGGCCGATCCGGAACGCAACCTGATCGGTGACGACGAGCACGGCTGGTCGGCCAACGGCACCTTCAATTTCGAAGGCGGCTGCTACGCCAAGGCGATCAACCTGTCGGCCGAAGGTGAGCCCGACATCTACGCCACCACGCAGATGTTCGGCACGATCCTCGAGAACGTGGTGCTCAATGCGCCGTCGCGCACCGTGGATTTCGCCAATCAGAGCATCACCGAAAACACGCGCGCGTCGTACCCGCTGCACTACATCAAGAACCATGTGCCGAGCGGTCGCGGTGGACATCCCAAGAACGTCGTGTTCCTCACGGCCGACGCGTTCGGTGTGTTGCCGCCCATTGCCAAGCTCACCCCTGAGCAGGCGATGTATTACTTCCTGTCGGGCTACACCGCCAAGGTGGCCGGCACGGAGCGCGGAGTCACGGAGCCTCAGGCCACCTTCTCGGCCTGCTTCGGTGCCGTGTTCCTCGTGTGGCACCCCACCAAGTACGCCGAGATGCTGGGCGAACTGCTCACGCAGCACGGCTCGCAGGTGTGGCTGGTGAACACGGGCTGGAGCGGCGGCGCCTACGGCACCGGCAAGCGCATGAAGTTGGGCTACACGCGCGCCATGGTGCGTGCGGCGCTCGACGGGTCGCTGGCGACGGCGGAATTCAACGCCGATCCGATCTTCGGTCTGCACCTGCCCAAGACGGTGGCCGGTGTACCCGACGAAGTGCTCAACCCGCGTGGCACCTGGGCCAACGGCGCCGAGTACGACACGCAGGCCACCAAGCTCGCGGGCATGTTCCGCGAGAACATCAAGAAGTTCGGTGATGCGGTGTCGCCGGCGATTCTCGCGGCCGGCCCGAAGTCCTGAACCATTTCGAAATTTCTGACTCAGGTTTGTTCGCTAGAGACGAGGAGAGACGGAAGGGCCGGCGCACATTGCGCCGGCCCTTCTTGGTGTTGGTCACTTTTTGTGGTCTGGGTCCCGGCTGCGGTCGGGGTCGGGGTACTGCAACCACAGTCGGGGTACTGCCACAACGGTCGGGGCACTGCCACTACAGTCGGGGTCTACCTGCGGTCGGGGTCCTGGTCGGGTCTGGCGCGGCGCGGCGCTGGCGCGTCGGGGTCGGGGATAACGTGTCGGGGCAGCCCCGACCGCGACAATTGAGCCCCGACTCCGACGCGCCAGCGCAGCGTAGCGCCAGACCCGGCCGGGACCCCGACCGTGGTGGCAGTGCCCCGACGGTGGTGTCAGTGCCCAGACTGTCGTGGCTGTGCCCCGACTTCCGCCACGACCAAGGCCTCGACCCCAAGCACCCCGAAGACAGCAGGCGACCCAATCGCCCTTGCCTTTGCGCACACCACGAAGCCCCCGATGCCTGTCGCATCGGGGGCTTCGTGGTATTCAGCGCTACAACCGCTTACTGCAGCTTCACCGTCTCGAGGAACATCTGACGGCCTTCGCGTGCCGTGACAAAAATGATTCCACCGGGCCCGAAACCGACGACCTGACGTCCCGGCGGCAGCTTGACGCGCTGCAAGAGCTTGCCGTCTGGCGAGATCACGTCGTACACGAGCGGCGGCTGATTCATCATGGCACCAACCATCGCCATCATGGCTGCCGGCGGCGGTCCCTGACGCGTCGAATCGCGTGCCGCGCCAGGCGCACGTGGAGCTCGGGCAGCGGCCCCTGCAGCGGCCCCCGCAGCCGGGGCACCACCCATGGCCCCCATTGGCGGGCCACCACGACCGCCCATGAACGACTGCGCGAGCTGCGCCGACAGGTTCGAGGTAGTTGGCACCACCCACAGATTGCCGCTCATGTCGGCGATGCTCGAGCCCTGACGCACCGGCGGGTAATAGTCGGGCAGCTTGTCGGCACCGATGGGCTCGAACGACATGCGGAAGCCACCGCCACCACCGCCGGCACCCATACGATCGGTGGCCATCTTGGCCATCGTCTGCAACGAATCGACGAGCTTGGTCTTGTCTTCGTCGCTGATGCGCTTCCAGTCGAAGGGCAGCTTCTCCGACGCGACATGGCTGCCATCGGGACGATAGTAGTCCACGTGGTAGTCGAGCACCCGCATGACGGCCACGGTGCCGTCGCTGAGCAGCGCCCAGTCATCGGCCTGCGGTAGCGGATTGATCTTGATGGTCATGCGCGTCGAGCCGTCTTCGCCACGCGTCATGGCCGTTTCGTTCTTCGGCACCTTCACATACGTGACCGTGTCGGCTTTGCGTGTGTCGAAGTCGACGCGCACGATGGGCACGGAATCGGGCTGGCTGGCCGGGTTGAAGCCGCGACCGCCGGGGCCGCCAAACGGCTGCCCGCCACGATCGCCACCACCGGCGCCTGCACCGGCGGCGCCCGGCGGAGCGCCACCGAACTCGCCGCGGTTCTGCGTGTTGGCGGGACGCGCGGTGTTGTTGCTGCCCTGCCCGCCTTGACCGCCACGGTTTCCGCCGCGGTCATTGCCACCGCCGAACATCATGCCCATGGCCCCACCGCCGCCAGGCCCACCGCCCTGCCCACCCTGGCGGTAGTACAAACGCCCCTTGGCATCAAAGGCGTGCGAGCCGAGGTTCGCGCCGCTGAGCGTGTTGATGTCGTTGGGGCGCGGCGACGCCATGATGCGCGCTGTCTTGCCGTCCTTGTTGACCACGACGAGCGACAGCGTGGACGCATCTACTACAATGGTGGAGTCACCGAGATACGGCAGCAGCCCAATGGGGCGCTGCGGGTACGGCATGAGACCACCCGGGGCGGTGTCGGCCACCACCAACGCGTTCTTGAGCGACGCATCGAACTTGAGCAGCTGACGACGTTGCACGTCGTTCACGAACACCGAGCCATCGCTGAGTGCACGCACCATCGTGGCACTCGTCAGCGGCTGAGCCGAACGGGAAATGACCGCGGAGACGTCGCGAACTGGCACCTGTACGGCGGGCGCCGCCGGCGGCGCATTCTGCGCCACCGCAGTTGCTGCGGAGAGAACGACTCCCGCTGCGCTCCAGAGCGCCGTCCGAGAAAAACTGTTCATGGGAGTACCCATTGAAGTGTGCTTCGAAAAAACATCAGGATCTTCGGCATGATGATCAACGGCCTCGGCCGCCCATGCCACCGCCCATGAAGCGGTTCCCACCAGCAGTACCCGAGCGAATGCCCTGCAGGTTCCGCTTGTCCATGAACGGCACGAGTGCCGCGGGCAGGATTCGAAACTGTTCCGGCGTCAGTAGGTCCTTGATGCCCGGGGCGACCTTGATCAAGACGTCAATGCTCAGTTCACGAGCACGCAGGTAGCGATCGTAAGCAGCATCATGGTTGTACTTGTCCGGCAGGTCGGCGAGGAAACGCGCGACTGGCGTCCAGATGCTGTCGCTCTTTAGCACGTACAGACGATTGAGCGTGGCGAGACTGTCGGCCTGCTTGCGCGTGAGCTTGAGGGTGTCCGCCTGCTGCAGGATCTGCTGCATGGGGTTGAGGATGCCCACGTTTGCTGTCTGCCGAAGCTGCTGCAGGCTCGGCTTGTTCCCCGGGCGGCTGCGGCCACGATCGAGCTGCTGCATGAGTTGCTGCTGCTCACGAGTTGGAGACAGATCATACTGCATCTGCAGCGTGAACGTGACCGGTGCCGAACGCTGCGTCGTCTGACTTGGACGGGTGCTCCCGAAGCGCTCGTTCACTTCGTACTTGTAGCTGCTTGTCACGGGATCGAAGCCGCGCACGAAGAGGAGTGCGCCATTGTTCTGTGGGCTCGCAAAAGCGCCCCACCCCTTCAATCCCGACTCGCCATTGATGAGGCGATCGATACCGTTAAGCGGGTTCTGAACCTGGAACTCAAACGAGACTCGCTGCGGGAGGCCGAGCTTGAGTGAATTGAACCGAACGTTCAGGTTGCCAGACATCGTCCAAGGACCTTGACACGAATTCCGCCCTGCGAACTGACCGAGCTGACTGCGGAGGCACGCCGTGGCCTCACGCGTGCCAGTCGCCAAGAAGTTCTCCAAGCCCGCCTTGAGCGCCGGGTCCGCCACTGCCGCAGGGTCGAACACGAACGCACGATCGTTGCCATAGCTGTCGCCGTTAATGTCCTGATTTACCGTGGGCGTGTAATAGACACCCGAGCGGAAGTTGCCAAACCAAGAGATACGGACCGCGTCCCATGCGTTGTAGCTCACCTGATACTGAATCTGGTGGCGCGAGAAGTTTGAACCACGCGACCACTCAATGCCCTGCGGAGTGTTGACCGTGCTGTTGAAACCAAGGAACTGTTCACGCACATCCGCGAGAACGTACGACAGGTTCCATCCCCACCGCGAGTTCACCAGAATCGGACGAAGCGATGCACTCACCTGCTTGCTTTCCGACTCAAGCTCCGACGTTTGCGCAGATACGCGACCATACTGCGGAAAGAGGCGCGCTTCGCGCCACGCCACCTGACCCGTAGTGGAGACAATGGCACCTGGCGTCACGTAAACCGGACGTCCCGATTCATTCGCAAGCGAGAAGCGCTGAACGTTCGGAAAATTGATATCGATGCCACCCTGCTGGCGCTGATTGCGCGAGAACGTCGCGTCAACGGAGAAATTGAAGCGGTTCTTGAGAACCGGCCCCTGCCAGCCGAGGTTACCACGCAATGAGCGCTGCGCGTAGTAATCTGGGAGGAAGAGGGTGACGTTCGGCGAGCTGTTAGAGAACACCGTTCCGTTCGTGCCGTCGGCGCAGGTACGCGGAATGTTGTTCACGTCCGCCGCAAACGACGTCCAATCGGGGATTGGCGTAGCCGCTCCCACGCACGTGAGCTGCTGCAGTCCAGTGGGAAGACCGGTATTGTCGATGGCGTTCGAGATGAGCTGCGTGCCTGGCGTGTTCTGGAAGAGACCGATACCGCCACGAATGACGGCGCGAGGAGCGCGCACCATGCCCGGCAACAACGTGAGCTGATCAGCCTGACCAACGGTCCACGAGAAACCGAGACGCGGGCTCACGTACAAACGGTTGGGGACTTCGGCATTGTCATATCCGAAACGCGCCAGCACATCTGGGTTTGTTTGCGGACCCATGTTGAAATGGTTTCCGTCGACACGCACGCCATACTGTACCTGCAGGTCGTTTGTGGGACGCCAAGCGTCACCCATCGACATGGCCGCTACGTACTGACTACCGACCCGCGTGCGCGGCGAAAGCAGGCGGGTGAACGACGCCGGGCGATTGGCTTCGAGGTCACCCAGCGTGTTGTAGCTATACGACCCGAACTCATTGAAGTTGAAGAGCGAGCTGAACTCGTCGCGCCGCACTTCGGTGGTGAACTTCACACGGTGACGGTTGTCGGCCGAGAACCACGACATGGTGTTGTTGCCCGCCAGCGTACTGTTCGAATTGGCATTATTGAGTGCGTTGCTGCCACCGAACTGCAGATTGCTCACCGACGCCGAGCCGTCGCCGAATTGCGAGTTCACACGCACGTTGCCGGACGGCAGGAAAAAGAACGGCTCGCCGTCGCTACGACTGGTGCTGTACCCCACCGTCGTTTCGCTGAAGATCCCCTTCCAGCCGAGCAGGCCACTGTGACGCGCCTGCGCCGACCCGCCCCAGTTGGTGCGCGTGCCGTCGCGCGAGGGCGTGATGAGGCTGCTTCCACCACCGCCGAATCCACCGAAACCACCGCCGCCGCCGACGGGCGACGTGCGATTGAAGTTGGCCGAGAGCGTAATTGCGTACGTGCTGCCGCGCGACGAATTCTGCGGCACCCAGTCGAAGCTGTTCAGCGTATTCAGCGTCGTGCGAATACGACGCGGATCGTAGCCGGGCATCGTGACCGGGATCTGATCGGTGCCGAGAATGTCGAGCAAACGGGCAACAGAGTCGGCGGACACACCTGAGGCGGCGAAACCATCGGTGTTCGTGCTCAACAGCGTTTGCAGATCCTGTAGACGACGATCGAACTGGAACGACGTATTGTAGAAGAGCTGGTCGGGCTTGATCGGACCAGCCGCCGAACCGCCCAGCGACATGTTCGTGAACTGCTGCCCCGTGGCCGTACCGATGCGATCGAGCCATTGCAACTGCGGCGATACGAAGTTGCCGCTGAGTCCACGCGACACGAAGTTCGAGCCCGAGCGCGTCCGCACCTGCAGCTGGCCACCGGAGAAGCCACCGCGTGACACATCGTACGGCGACGTGTTGAGCGACGTCATCACACCAGCATCGCGCGGCACCTGCGCATCACCGAAGTTGAGGCCGTTGAGCTGCGTATTGTTCTGGTCGCCGCCCAAGCCGAACACCGAGAAGGCATCGGCCGCACCGTCAGCACCCAGCAATAGCTGCACACCCGGAATCGCCGACGCCATGGCCGCGAGGTCACCCATCTGCTCGGCGTTGAGGAACCCGGCCGTCTCGTCGCTGACACTCTTTTCCGTCCCACCGACGTCGGAGACCGTGTCACTTCGCGACACCGCCGCCCGCTCCGTGATCTGCATGGCGTCGAGCGTGATCGTCGCCGGCGCCATGCGCGCATCGGCAATGAGGATTTCCTGATCGGCCGTGCGCTTCACCTGATAACGACGCGGCGAGAGGCCGATGCCGGAGAAGGTGATCCAGTAATCGCCCTCACCACCAGGGAACGAGATGGTGTAGCGGCCGTTGGCGGCGGTCCGGGCCGTACGACTCACATTCCCGCTGAGCGTCGTCGCCGTGACGAGCACGTTAGGAATGGGGAGGGTGTCCGTGCCGAGGACGCGCCCTCGGATGATGTCGATCTGCTGCGCCCCGGCGGATGTCGCGCTGACCGCAAAGGCCAGACAGACAGTCAATACGCACGCCAGGCGGCGAAAAATGAGCGATGTAGTAGTCACGACGAGTGAGACGAATGATTTCGGGCGTTCGTTAAGAACTTCGCGAACGCCTTGCGCGCGCCTGCCGTTTAGTGCAATGCACTGCATGTGGCATTAATGCGTCGAGCACGATTTTCGTTGTGAATTTCCCTAAACCTGCGACTCGGCCCACTTCGCGCTGGGGACGAGACGGCGGCGACCGCATCCAGATGAATTGACTCGGCATTCTGGGCACACCAGCCCTGAGTCGCGAATACGAACGGACAGGCCACACTCGACGGCACCACGAATGACGCACCGACTGACGCGCCACTGACGCACACCGCGCATATCTTTCGCGCATGGAAATTCTGCGCGATCCTCTGTGGAACAACATCCGTCTCGACCCGTTGGCGCTGGCGCTGCTTGAAACGCCGGTCATGCAGCGGCTGCGCTATGTGCGGCAGCTCGGGCTGGCCTTTCTGGTCTATCCTGGCGCGACCCACTCCCGCTTCGAACACGCCCTCGGCGCGTGGCACCTGGCCGGCATGGCGCTGCGTTTGCTCGATGAACGTGGTGCGCTGCAGGGGATTTCCGCACGCGAGCAGCAAATCGTGCGGGCGGCGGCGCTGCTGCACGACGTGGGACACTACCCGTTCTCGCACGCCCTCGAAGAAATCGGCGTGACCGACCACGAGGAAGTCGCGCGTCCGCTGGTGACGGATGGCGAGATCGGAGCGTGTCTGCGCGCCCATCTCGGAAACGACGCACCAGACGACGTGTTCGCGCTCATCACCGGGCGCAGCACCCATGCATTGCAGGGGCTCATTTCGGGTTCCATCGATCTCGACAAGATCGAGTATCTCAAGCGCGACGCCACCATGTGCGGCGTGCCGTACGGCGAGATCGATGTCGACCGGCTGCTCAATTCGCTCGTCGTCGTCACGCTGCCCAATGAAGCGCCGGGTATCGGCGTGCACGAAAAAGGATTGTCGGCACTCGAGTCATTGCTCTTCGCCAAGTACCAGATGTACCGCAACGTGTATTGGCATCACGCCGTGCGCAGTGCGACCGCGATGTACAAGCGCCTCGTGGCCGTTGCGATCGATACCGGCGCGGTGGCCGCCGATCGCGTCGCGCGATTCACCGACGAAGGGTTGCTTGTCCATCTCGACACGCCGGGGCTCGTGCCGGAGGCGCGCACGTTGCTCGACGCCATTCGAGTGCGCCGACTGCACAAGCGGGCGTACGAATGCCCCGCAGCCACGCTCGGCGACGACGTGGGTGAGTGGATCTCCAGCGACTACACCCTCACCCGTCGCGTGGAGGATGCCTTTGCGCGCGAGCTGCAGCTTCCGCAGGGCGCCGTGCTGCTCGATTATCCGGCCAAGACACAAATGCTTGGCGTGGACATCCCTATGCAGCGCCGCGACGGGCGCGTCGTGCACCTCACCGCCGACGGATGGGAAGGCGCGCTCAACCTGCCGCGCCTGAGCGATGAACTCTATCGCAGCGCCCGCCGGCTCCGCGTGCTCACGGCCAACCGCGCACCAGTTCCGTCAGAGCGGGTGTTGTCGGTGCTGCGCATGGACGCCGCCGAAGTGCGCGCGCGTCTCGATGCGGGGGGAGCGCTTCTGGTGTAACCGGGGTGCGCTCAGCGCGCCGTGCCGCGATCGCAGTGTACGCGACCGGCACGCGCCGCTTCCAGCATTTCGGCCGTTTCCATGGCGATGGCCGCGCCCTTGTCGGCGGCATAGAAGGCGCGAATGCCGGCGTGCACCGAATCGAGGCTAACGGCACTGCGCGCCGGAGCCGACCATTCGCGCAGCGCGCGCGGCTGCTCCACGATGCAGCCGCGCTCGTTCCCCGCCGCGTCGATCAGCACGAACGTGGGCGTGGCCACACGGCCGTCGAGCGACCGGTGACTCTCCTGTACGGGTCGGCCGACCGACGGGAGGACGATGCGAAGGTCCACTCCCGCCAGCGCGGCCACCTTGGCCACATACGGGACGGTGTTCATCGAGTCGCCGCAGGCGTCGATCGCCACCACCAACAGGCGCCACGAGCCGCCCGCCGCCGCGGCCTTGGCGCGCGCCGCGACTGGAGCGGCGACCTCGGCGCTGTCCGCAAGCTTCACCCACCCCTCACGACGCGCCTTGGCGGCCGCCACGAAGTCGGTGAAGGTCTGTCCACTCGCATGCAAGGCGCCCAGCGTACTGTCGGCCCGCACCGCGCCGGCCGCCGGGCGGAACATGGGCGGCAATCCGTCGCCGCAGGGAACGGCCGCAAACGCCTCTTGCGAGGCAACCACCGAGGCCAGCACGCCGGCAACGGCACACAGGCTCACACGACGACGAACATGCTTCATGACGAGGCTCCGGGTGCTGATGGGCTTTCTCCACGGGACGCGGCCTGCGCACGGCCGTGCGCCTCCGCGAGCTTCCGGCCAATTCCACGATAAAACGCGGCGTCGAGCGACTTCCCGTCGGATTCGAGGGAGAGCGCGCACCGCTCGAGGGCGTACAGCAGGTTGCCGAGGTACAGCTCGGCAATCCCGCCGACGGACTCCTCAGCCAAGGATCGCGGGCATTTCGCCCGTGGCGACGCCCGTGACTTTGACGACCTGCACGACAATGGCCGTGATGTTGTCGAGCCCACCACGGCGATTGGCCTCCGTGATCATCGCATCGACCATGCGGCCGGGCGTCTGATTGGACTCGAGGATTTTTTTGAGCTGGGGGTCTTCGACCATGCCGGTAAGGCCGTCGGAGGCCACCAGGTACAGATCACCGGCCTGCAGTTCGCCGGTGAGCACGTCGGCTTCGACCACGGCGTTGGCGCCAACGCAACGAGTGATCACGTTGCTGTAGGGGTGATAGCGGGCCTGCTCAGGGGTCAGGAAGCCGGCGTCGACCTGTTCCTGCACGTACGAGTGGTCTTTTGTGATCTGACGGAAGCCCCCATCACGAAGCAGATACACCCGAGAATCACCGATATGGCCGACGATGTAGCGTCCCTGCCCCATCATCAGGCAGGAGGCCGTGGTCCCCATTCCCTGCTTGTCGGCTTCCTGAATGGTGCGTTCGTAAATGGCGCGGTTGGCTGCTTTGAGCGCTTCGGCCATTCGCGTGCCGGCGTCGTGTCCATTGAGGTCACGAACATCGGTCAGATCCCGGGCGACAATCTGGACCGCCATTTCACTGGCAACTTCGCCAGCGGCGTGTCCACCCATGCCATCCGCAACGATAAAGAGCCCGCGCTCCTGATCGGCGTCCGCATAGAGACTGTCTTCATTGCCTGCCCGAATACGACCGACATCGGTACCGGCGGCGACAGATAGCTGCACGTGGGTGGGGTGTACGTCCGGGGGGAAACTCAGGGAACTCAGAGGGACACTACAGAGTAGCAGCGAAGCTACCCGAGAGTCACGTCGGTTGGCAAGCGTATATCCGACGTGACAGCAAACTCGCGTTCGGCGTCCCCCCCGCCCTGCAAGCGGAAGAGGCGCTCGTACGTGCCGCCGGCGGCCAGTAACGCCCGGTGTGTGCCACGTTCGAGGATCTCGCCGTGGTGCAGTACCAGGATCTCGTCGGCGTGCACAATCGTGCTCAGGCGATGGGCAATGGCGATGGTCGTCCGGCCGCCCATGAGCGTTGCCACCGCCCGTTGGATATCGGCTTCGATGTGCGAATCGACGGCACTCGTGGCCTCGTCGAGAATGAGCAGCGAGGGATCAGACGCAATAGCGCGGGCGAAAGCGAGTAATTGGCGCTCCCCAACGCTTACGCCGGCGCCGCGCTCGCCCAACTCGTGATGCCACTGGCCCGGCAATTTCGCGATCACCCGGTCGGCGCCCACCCGGGTCGCCGCCTCCTGCAGCGCGGCGTCATCGAGCGGTGCCGACAGCCGGACATTGGCGGCCACGTCCCCCGCAAAGAGAAAAATGTCTTGCTGGACGTAGGCCACGACCGAACGGAGCACGTCCACCGGCATGGCCGCAATGTCGGTTCCGTTGACCAGGATGCGCCCGCGCTGCGGCTCGTAGAACCGGAGCAGCAAGTTCACGATCGTGCTCTTCCCGGCGCCGGTGTGGCCCACCAGAGCCAGAAACTGCCCCGGCGCCACGGTGAAGCTCACCCCCTTCAGGACCCACCGGGGGGCCGCTGTTTGGGCTTCGGCATCGGTTTCCGCGACCGCCTCCCTGCCACGCGTTGCCGCGTCATCCGTCACGCCGCCGTCGGCACCGTAGGCAAACCACACGTCGTCGAAGACAATCGTCACGCCGCGCTGCCGGAGCGCCGCGACCTGCACGTCCCGATCGGGGGTGTGCGCCACGCCCGGGGCGCCCGGCGTATCGAGCAGGCCGAAAATGCGCTCGGACGCAGCCATCGCCGACTGGAGAATGTTGTACTTCTCGGAGAGGTCCTGGAGCGGCTGAAAGAAGCGCCGCACGAGCTGGAGAAATGCCGCCACCGTGCCGACGGTGACACCGCCCGCGCTCACTTCATACCCGGCCGTCACCAGCAGACTGGCCAACGCCAGCGTGGTGAGAAACTCGATGACGGGGAAGTACAGGGCATACACGGTGATCGACGTGAGATGCGCGCCGAGGTGGGCGCTGTTCAGCCCCTCGAAACGGCGACGTTCCGCCTGCTCGCGCCCAAACAGCTGGACGAGCCGAATGCCCGCCAATCGTTCACCCAGATACGCATTGAGCTGCGCCAGGCGAGTCCGAATGTCGCGGTACGAACTCCGCACGTACTTCTGAAATAGGCGCGACGCCAGGAGCACGAACGGAATGACGACGAAGGCGGCCAGTGCCAACCGCCAGTCGACCACGAGCATGACGACGCCAATGGCGAGCAGCGTAAACAGATCGCCAATGCCGGAGACCACCCCCGACGTGAAGAGCTCGTTGAGCGCCTCCACGTCGCTGGTGACCCGGGTGACCAGCCGGCCTACCGGCGTGCGATCGAAGTACGCAATGGGAAGCTGCTGAAGCCGCGCAAACAGTTCGGCCCGCAGATCACGCATGACGCGCTGCCCCAGCAGTGACGTCAGCAGCGTTTCACCATAGGCCGCCCCAAACTGCACCACGAGCATGAGCGCGAAGGCGAGGGCCACCCGCACCACCAGCGCGGGATCGCGCGATGGCAGCGCCACGTCGATCACCCAGCGCGTGAGCAGCGGCCCCGCCAGCTGCATACCGGCCGCGAGCGCTATGCAGCCGAGCGCGGCGGCGACGACCGAGGCATAGGGCCGGACGTACGCCAGCAACCGACGAACGAGTCGGGCGTCGTACGCCTTGCCCATCGCGTCGTCGTCGGGGGGAGCGGAAGGAGCGGCTGCGGCCATAAGTGGCGGAATCTATACGCGCGTCGGAATCCGTTTGGGGTTCCCGATAGTTTTCAAAGAATGAAGGACACGATCCGCATCCTCGGTGCCCGTCAGCACAACCTGAAGGGCTTCAATCTCGACCTGCCGCGCCGCGCGATAACCGTGGTGACCGGGGTCTCCGGCTCCGGTAAATCCTCGCTGGCCTTCGACACGCTGTACGCCGAAGGACAGCGGCGGTACGTGGAGTCGCTGTCGGCGTATGCGCGGCAGTTCCTCGAGCGCATGGAGAAGCCCGACGTCGATAGCATCGAGGGGATGTCCCCGGCGGTCGCGATCGAGCAGAAGAATCCCACAAAAACGTCGCGCTCGACGGTAGGAACAGCCACCGAGATCTACGATTACCTGCGACTGCTGTGGGCACGCGTGGGGCGCACCTATTGCCGCGTCTGCAATCGGGAGTTGCGCCCCGACACCGTGCAGTCCGTCACCGATGTGGTGCTCGCGCTGCCGGAGGGGACGCGCTTCATGGTCGCCTGCCCGCTCATCCGCTCCAGCGCCGTCACGCACGCGGTGATCGCCGAGAATCTGCGTGCGCGTGGGTTCGTGCGCATTGCCGTGGGTGACACGGTGCATCATCTGGATGACATTGGCCCGGAGACGATCGATCTGTCGTCGGCGGCCGATGTCTTCGTGGTCGTCGACCGGTTACGCGTGGAGCCGAGTGGCCGCGGCCGCGTGGCCGATGCGGTGCAGACGGCATTTCTCGAAGGCGATGGTGATGCGGCGCTGCTCTTTCCCGAGCCCGTAGTGCCGCCGCCCGGACTCGGCGCGGCCGCCGACGGCGTCGCCGTCACACGGCTGTCGTTCACCGAACGCTTCGAGTGTCCCAACGACGGCACGCGTGCGCCCATGCCCACGCCGCAGCTGTTTTCGTTCAACAATCCGCGCGGCGCCTGCCCCACCTGTAACGGGTTCGGCGCCACACTCGACTACGACGAAGGGCTCATCGTTCCCAATCACGAGCGCTCCGTTCGTGACGGCGCCATCGACCCGTGGACGGCGCCGCGCTACGAGAAGCAGCGCCGGCTGGTGGTCGATCAGGCGCGGACCCTTGGCGTGTCGCCCGACGCGCCGTGGAAGTCGCTGCCCGCCAAGGCGCGCAAGGAACTGCTGCATGGCAAGTCCCGACAGTACACGGGCATCTATCCGTTCCTGCAGGCGCTCGAAGAGAAGAAGTACAAGCAGTACATCCGCATTTTTCTCCGGAAGTATCAGAGCGCGCAAACGTGCGCGTCGTGCGGCGGCAGCAAACTGCAGCCAGACGCGATGCAGGTACGCGTGGAGGGGCGCACCATTGCCGACGTGACGCAGATGCCGGTGCGGGATCTGCGCACGTGGATCGACGATCTCGCGCTCACCGGTGGCGACGCCCACATTGCGGAAACGGTACTGCGTGAAGCGCGCACCCGCGTACGCTTTCTGGTCGACGTGGGACTCACGTACCTCACACTCGATCGTGCCACGCGCACGTTGAGTGGCGGTGAGGCGCAGCGCATTACCCTGTCGAACGCACTCGGCGCCGCGCTCGTCGATGCCACGTATGTGCTCGATGAGCCGAGCATCGGCCTGCATTCACGCGACCTCGACCGGCTGCTGTCGCTGCTGGTGCGCCTGCGCGATCTGGGCAATACCGTGATCATGGTGGAGCACGATCTCGAAGCGATGCGCATTGCCGACTACATGGTGGAGATGGGGCCTGCGGCCGGTGAACATGGCGGGCAGGTGGTCTTCGCCGGCCCCATGGCGGATATCGCCAAGAGTCCGCTCACCGGCCAGTACCTCACCGGTGCTCGTCGTATTGAAGTGCCCGTCACGCGACGCAAAGTGGGGCCACGCTGGCTCGATTTGAGGGGGGCCCGTGCGCACAACGTGCATGGCGTCGATGTGCGCATCCCGCTCGGCGCGATGACGGTGGTGACCGGCGTCTCCGGTTCCGGCAAGAGCACCCTCGTGCACGACGTGCTCTTTCACGCCATCGAGGCGCGGCTGCACGGCGAGCATTCGGCCAAGGAGCACCTTGGCGAAACCGTAGGCAGTTTCACCTCGCTGTCGGGCGACGAACATCTCGATGATGTCGTGCTCGTCGACCAGAGCCCCATTGGAAAGTCCCCGCGCTCCAACCCGGTAACGTACGTGAAGGCGTACTGACGAGATCCGTCGCCTGTTCAGCGAGTTGCCGCTGTCGCGCACGCGAGGTTACGGGCCCGGGCATTTCTCGTTCAACGTGGCCGGCGGACGATGCGAACATTGCGAAGGCGCGGGCTCGCTCGAGGTGGAAATGGTGTTCATGGCCGACGTTTTCGTGCCATGCGACGCCTGCGGCGGCAAGCGGTTCAAGCCGGATCTGCTCGAAGTGCGCCTCAAGGGCCGAAACATTGCCGACGTGCTGGAGCTCACCGTCGACGAAGCGATCAAGTTCTTCCCGCGCGAAGACAAACTGGCGCAGGCGCTCTGGCACGTGCAGCAGGTGGGGCTTGGCTATCTGCGCCTGGGGCAGCCGGCTACGACACTGTCCGGCGGCGAAGCGCAACGTCTCAAGATTGCCCGCGAACTCGCACTGACGGCCAAGGGGAGCGCCCGGAAGCTCTATGTACTCGATGAGCCCACGACCGGGCTGCACCTCGAGGACATCCGCAAGCTCGCGCAGGTCTTCGAGCGCCTCTTGGACCAGGGGCACACGCTGCTTCTCATCGAGCACAACCTGGATGTGATCAAGCTGGCCGTACTGGATCGTGGACATGGGCCCCGACGGCGGCGACGGCGGTGGCCAGGTCGTGGCCATGGGGCGTCCCGGAAGACATCATCAACGAGCCGGCGTCCCACACGGGCCGCTGGCTCCGGACCGTACTCCCGTTGGCGGGCCCCGCTTGACTCACGTGCCCTGCCCTGTGATTATATGAGGCTCTGGCGCGTCCTTGTGGCGGTCGGCCGGAGCAGCAGGTGTGGTGCCGTTGGTCGAGTATTCCCGGGTAGCTCAGGTGGTAGAGCAGGTGACTGTTAATCACCCTGTCGGGGGTTCGAGTCCCTCCCCGGGAGCTATTGAAAACGAAGGATATAGCGTGAAAAGAGAAGGGGTTAGCCTACGGGCTAGCCCTTTTTCTTTTTCGGTTGTTTGCTGCCTTGTTTAGTCGTTTTGTGGCTTGTTACCACACTCGGCGCCACACTCTCCTCGCCGAAATCGTCCGGGTAGCGCGCGGCTACGTCCCACCCGCCCCACGGGCTCTTGCCGGTAACGGTGTGGATCTTGTCGAAGGCGAACACCAGCAGGGCAATCACGTCGCCTAGATCCTGCTCCGCCCCTTGGTTGAAGCACCGGGCGGCGATTTCGGCCATTGAGTGTGGCGCGAGTCTCGTGTCTGCCAAATGGAGCGCGCCGAGTAGATAGGCATCTACGGCCTGCACTGCCTCCTCAGCCGACTGACCCGGCGCGCTGGCGCGCTGCGCAGCACGGATTATCCGTTCCTGAAGTGCTGCCGAAAGCCACCCCCATCGCTCGGTGCTCGCGCGTTCAGTCGCCAACACCACTTGGGGGCCCTCCCCAGTAAGCAGCCACCCAGGAGTTACCCCAAGCACGTCGGCAATATCGAGAAGGAGCGCCGCCGTGGGGCTATACCGGCCGGCCAAATAATCGCCGATCGTCGTCCGGTTCACCGACTGGAGCCCACGTTCCTCTAGGGCGATCGCAAGGCTACGGGCAGAAAGCCCCTTGTCTTCCATCGTCGATCGAAGGCGCGCGCCGATCTCGACTTGCTTGGCTCGATTATCAGTCATGGCAGTATTATACACATATTGTGTACTTGTCTGCTATTGTGTAGAATCCTGTCACATGGGTTTATTCTTGCCACTGCCAACCGGAGCCCCGATGCCCGCGCAAGGACTTGTTACGGTGAAAGCGGTCGCTGTTCGGCTCGACCTCACGCCGGCCACGATCTACTCGATGATCGACCGAGGGATACTCCCGGCGGTCCGGATCGGAACGCGCGCACTGCGCATCCGAGAGCGCGACCTCGCGCGCATCCTGGACGAAGGCACCGAAGCCGATGCCCCCCGCCGCTGAATCCCCCAAACGACGACGGGCCCCCGTTTGCGCGGGGACCCGTCAGGAGACTGCATTGCCGAAAGCAAAAGCTATCCGCCCAGCTCGTGAGACGGAAGCGGTGTCAACGTTCACCGCTCTGCCGGTCGCCGGCTTCGTGACGATGTACCGCGTAGAGACGGCCATCGTTGGCCCCTTCCACGCCCGTCGTGGGGACATTCTCGCTGTCCGCCCCTCGCACCCGCTCCTGCCGCTGGTGGTGTTCGGGAACGCTCCCGGCCATCCGTTGCGCAGCGTCGCGACCATCCCAACGGAACGCGTGCGGCGCCTGGTACTCGATTGGCTGGCGTCCGAAGTGCTCGCGTTCACCAGTCGTGCGGAGATGCCCGCATGACCGCCTTGCACACCACTGACCAAGACCCGCCGTTGGTGCGTGCCCTTCGTCTCGCGCGAGGGCTCCACGAGACGTTCGGCGTCGGTCGCGACAATCTGACCTTTCTGCTTATTCGCTGGCGTGACGAGGCCGGCGTCGAACTCCGAGAGGACGTGCTCGGGTTGCTCGCCACGATGGTGGTCACGGATGCGCACCACGCGCAACCGCCGATGACCACGGCCGAAGCGGCAGACGTGGCCGCCGATGCCGCGCGGTATTTCTCAACGCTCGACATCGCGCGCCACGAGGTACAGCGGTACGCCACCCGCCGCAACGCCACCCCAGAACAGTGTATCCGGTTGGACGCGCTGGTACGTCGCGCGTGGGATCGACACCGAGTCAGTGAGGCGGACCATGCTGCCGCCTGACGCGGAACTCAGCGCCGATAGCATCGAAATACCAGGACGAGGTTCTGTGCGGTTGGTGTGGACGAAGGGTCGAAAGCGGCCGGCCGTGGCGATCACGATAGATGGCGGTATGACGCTCGAAGCCGTGGACCTCATGAACGGCAACGCACGGGAACGGCTGGTGAAGCAAGTGCAGGACACCACCGTGCACGAGGTAATCCGCAACGCGCTGGTAACGCTCGCCATACAACCACCACCCGCCAATGGAGCGGACACGCCCGTGTCTGTGTCGGGACTGGTGCGCCCGGTGCAAGCATGGCCCGAACCTGTCGCGGCCGATATGGTGCTAGAGGCGTTGCTCGCTCGCATCGCGATGCACCTGCACCTGCCCAAACACGCCGACGTGGTGGTAGTGGCGTGGCTCGTCTTGACCTACTGTCTCGATGTGCTGCCGGTGGCGCCACTGCTGTGGGTACGAAGCCCTACGCGTGGTTGTGGGAAATCCACGCTACTGGACTTGGTAACGCTGCTGGCGGCACGGTCACTCAAGTGTGAGAACGCCACACTGAGCGCGCTGTTTCGCTTGGCCGAACGTGATCGGGCAACGCTGGTGCTTGACGAGCTAGACCAATGGCTTATCGGTGATCGCGCGGGCGAAATCACGGGGTTGCTCAACGCCGGCTTTTCTCGTGGTGGTCGATTTCTGCGCAGCGTCGGCGACGATCACGAGCCGAAAGCGTTCGACGTGTTCGGCTTCCGCGCCGTCGCTGGCATCGGGCGCACCCTGCACGATACGACCCGAAGCCGTGCGTATACGATCACGTTGGAGCGGGCGCCGGCTGGCGTACACCCGCGCCCGCTACAAGCCATGCACGCGGACACCTGGGCGGACCCCATGCGGCAACAGCTTGCCCGCTTAGGCGAACAGCTCCGGGCGCCATTGGCCGACGCATTACACGAAGACGCGGCACACCTGCCGTTCCCTAGTCATCTTGACGGGCGCGCGCGCGACCTCTGGGGACCAGCACTCGCACTCGGCAACGCGATTGGCGGACCGTTCTCGGTGCTGCTGTCGGAAGCATGTGACGCGCTGACCCGTCGTTCAGCAGACGAAGAGGCGGACATCGGCGTGTTGTTGCTACTCGACATCCGTCGATACTTCGCCGATCACCAGGACGCCTCAGTACAGCCGACGGCGTTGCTCGCTTGGCTGCATGACCAAGAGGGCAGCCCGTGGGCGGACTACCGGCAGTCGCGGCCGCTTTCGGCGCGCGCGCTGCACGACCTGCTGAAGCGTTTCGACATCGCCAGCACGGCGCCTCAGTGGCACGAGGGCACCAAAGCTCGGTGGCTCCATGCCGCCATGTTCGCGGACGCTTGGGCGCGCTACTGCCCAGAGCCCACGGAGCCCGACGACAGCAACGCGTTTCCGTCTGCGCATCCGTCCCATGTGTTGCCACCGTCCCAAGTGTCCCCGAATGCCGGAACAGATGGGACAGAAACAACACATGGGACACTTTCCCGAAGGGAGACGCACTGCGTTGCCGTGCCCGTCTCGTCCGTGTTGCCGCCCGGACTGGACCCCGTAGACGAAGGCTATTGGCGCACCCTTGGCGCCGCGTAACCCCGCCGTTTCACTCCCTTTCCCTTGACCGGAGACCAGCACCGTATGGCATCCCGATTGGTGACTCTTCCCAAGAAAACCGCTACGAAAACCGCTAGGCCGTCGCCGGTTAGCGGTGTGGCACTCCCCGTTGGTGCACACGCTGGCAACACGGGGGGCAAGCCCGGCCGTAGTGGACGACCACCGTCCGCCGTCCGTGAAGCGATGCGTGAAGCGTTCGCCGATCGCATTCACCTGCTTGAAGCCTTTGCCGACGACGCCAGCCTGAGTGTGAGCGATCGGCTCCGGGCGCTGGAACAGCTCGCACGGTACGGGCTCGGTGCCACCGTGACCCAAACGGATACGGACGGCAACACCCCGCTCAGCGTCCACGTCGTGCACCAAGTCGTAGACCCGATAGACGTACCGTCGCCGGTTTCCTGAACGACGTTCACCGCGCACTGTCTGCCACCCGGTGCGCGGCTCCCTTCTGGTGGCTGGAGATACCCCGATGTCCGAAGCACTGAAAGACCAAGCACGCGAAGCCCTCGCGAAAGCGGAGATGGACCGCGACGCCTACGCCGAAGTCACGCTCCGCGCGAAGGCGGCCGAAGAGGCTGAACTCGTGGCACCCCTCGCTGAGCGCACGTCGGCGCTCCCTGAGCGCCTCGCGACGCTGCGCTACCTCGCTCCCGAAGACCAGACACTCTACGCCCGCGACATTGACGGCAGCTTCGTGCTGGCTTGGGTGCGCGCGTCGGATCAGGCGTCCGTGCTGGCCCATACCGAGCGCATCGGCAAGGCGATTCACGTTCTCAGTGGCGACGATACACCCGTCACACACAAGGCCCGCGAGATGAAGCAGCGGGAGCAGATGGCCAAGGTGAACGCCATCCTTGAGCGCGACGCCAAGGAGAAGGCCGACAAGGAGCTTGCCGCCCTCAGCGCACGACACGCGGAAGAGCTGGCGCGCATCGAAGCCGAACGGGAACGCATCCGTCGCAGTCCGATGCCGCTCGGCGTCCGGCTGAAGTAATCGCCACCGTCTCCGGCGACTGCCGGAGGCGACCACCCTGCACACGGAGAGCGTCACCATGTCCACCGAACGCACGATCAATGGCGTGAGCCAGAACGACGACTTTGTTCCGCCGTTTATCACGCCGGCGCCGATCCCCGCCACGATGACGATCGTGAGCGAAGACACCGAATCGGGTTTCGTCATCATCAACGTCGACGATTTCGACGAGGCGACGATGACCGAATACCGCGACGGAAAGTGAATCGCCGCGAGACGTACGGTTCGCACTGAGTTATGGAATCCGTCACACACGCCCAGGCATTCACGGCGTTCCTGGCGCTGCGCATCCGGTCACCGCAGCACGCCGCCAAGCTGGTATGGGTCTACGTGGCGCCAATGCTCGACTACAACCACGCGCGGCCGCTGAGTGGCTACGCGATCGCCCGAACGCTTGACACCAAGCTCTCCACCGTGCGGCGCGCCCTGCGCTCGCTGCACGCGTGGGGGCTGGTGGAGTGCGTAGACGAACCCGGTCCGCAGTCGGCCGGCTGGTACCGGCTTGGACCGGCATGGCGCCGTGTCAAAGATGGCCACCACGCCCCATAGGGTGCTGAAGAAAACTAGAGTCGGTCCGACAACTACCGCGCTCCCATTGGGAGACCTCCCCCCAAAGGGCGGTTAACAAAAGCTGACATTTTCTGGCGGTGATCCGTGACGACATACTTGCACGTCCTGCACTCCAAGCGATTGCGGCAGCGGTTAGCTGCCAAGCTGATATGGTGCTACATGGCGCCGATGTTGGACGAGTCGGACCCGCGCGCAATCAAAGTGCGGGTGACCGGCGAAGCACTGGGGATGCACCGTCGAACCGTGCGCAATGCCATTCGGCTCCTACTCGGCATGGGCTTTCTCGACTGCGCAAAGCCACCGAACCGAGGCGCCCCCGGTCTCTACCGCATCGGGAAGGCGGCAAGCCGAAGTCAGCAGACACGGGGAAAACTGGCCGATTCTGGCGCAGTATCGAGTGACCGATAGTCACTATGTAGCTGCTAACTCGTTGTCCTGTATAGCCTGTTTTTGTGCTCTGTGGCGCTAGTGTGGTAAATCCCGTGTGGTTGTGTTATCTTGTTTCGTATCCAACAACGAGGGGTGCATGGCTGGACGTGGCGAAATCACCAAGCGAGTGACCAAGGCGGGAGAACCCCGCTACGTCGCGCGCGCCTGGGCTGACAGCCATCGGTCTACGTCGAAGACCTTCACGCGGAAAGCCGACGCAGAACGGTGGCTGACTCAGCGGAACGAAGAGATTCAGCGTCGCGGCCTGACGATCGCCAGCAAAGAACCGCTGGCAGCATGGCTCACCGATTGGCTAGACGTATGGATGCCGGATCTTCGGCCACACACCCGGGCACACTATCGCGCCACGTTGCAGCGGTACGTGATAGATCCTCATGGTTGGCTCGACGCCGACGGGGAGCCGGTCCCGGTAGCAGAGCGGCCGAAGAATGGCCGTGCCGTCCCCGACGAGGTGCGAGAGCTGAACCTTGGCGCTCGCCCGCTTGCGTCGCTACGGCCCGTAGACTTCCAGCGCCTCTACAATGCCATTCGGCATGATGGGAAAGGCGCGCGATCCGCGCAGTACCTTCACGCGATTCTGCATCCGGCGCTTGAGAAGGCGATCGAAGAACGGAAGCTGTCGGAGAACCCGCTTGACCGGGTGAAGCGACCGAAGGCGACGCGAACCCGCGAAGTGCGTATCCTCACAGCCGATCAAGCCCGCTGCTTTCTTGAGGCGATCGCCTCGCACAAACACCGCGCGCTCTGGACGCTTGAGCTGTCGCAAGGGGTTCGACCGGGTGAAGCGCTAGCGTTGCGCTGGGAAGATGTAGACCTCGACCTGAAGATTGCACGCATCACGAAGACGCTGACACCATCCCGTACGCGCGGCGATACGAAGACCAAGGCCGGTATCCGTACGTTGTCGTTGACGACGGCTACCGTCACAGCGCTCCGGGCGCACCTTGTCGCCTCTGGCCCACGCGCACGTCTGCCTGAGGCGCTGGTTTTCACGTCAGAGACCGGCACGCCTGAGCACGCGAACAACGTGTCTCGTCGATTCAAGAAGCTGCTCAGGACCCTCGCAGATGTTGGTATCCCGCAAGACATGAGTATGTACGAGCTACGCCACTCCTGTCTCTCGCTCTTGCTCGCCAACGGGATGCCGATCACCACCGTGTCGAAGATGGCCGGCCACGAGAGCGCCAAGACCACGCTGGCGTTCTACGCGAAGTCGATTCCAGGTGACGCGGTGAAGCTCGCTGACATGATGGACACGCTATTGGCGGCGCCGGCAAACACCGCTACCACACCGACGCCACAAAGCGCACCCGCAACGCCAGCCAAGGTGCTGTCCTATCGGCGTTTACAGAGCGGGGGCTGACTCGCTGTTAATCACCCTGTCGGGGGTTCGAGTCCCTCCCCGGGAGCTGTTGAAATTGAAGGACTTACGAGAACGGCCAGCCCCTTGAAGGCTGGCCGTTTTTCGTTTGGATCTACGCCGGTGCTACACCGAGGACCCGGCTATTGGCGTACCAGTCTGCCCCCGCTTGGGACACGCGCGCACCAGCCGCTTCAGGGTGGCCCCCCTCCGGTGATACGTCACTGTAGCCGAACTGGCGTCTTGTGATATCGTGCGGTCAGGGCACACACGGGCACCTGTTCACCGCGTTGAGGGCGGCATGGCGGCAATGGCAGTCAGTGACGAGGATTTGATGCAGCAATATCGCGAGCGTCGCCGAGAGCATGGCATTGAGGGGCGCGCGGGATTGGTGCGCATCACCGAGACGGTGATGGCGGTGGTCGAGAGCGCGGAGCAGCGGAGACCTGGGCAGCATGTGGTACAGCGCACGGCGAGCCCCATCGAGGCCGTGCTGGAGGACCTCCTTGCCAAGTATTTGACGCCTGCGACGCGGAAGACTGCGCAGCGCCCGGTGCCGACTCCGTTCGGCCGATTCCGGCCAGACTTCTACTTGGTGGCACCCGAGACGGGCCGTGTGCTCGTCATCGAATGCGATGGCAGAGAATTCCATGATCGGCTGCGTGACAAGTGGCGCGATGCCGCGATGTTGGGATGTGGGGTCGTGCACGACTTGCTGCGCATCGAAGGCAAGGACCTGCGGCGTCGGCCGCATGACGTGGTGTTTCTGCTCTCGCGACTCTCCCCGACGCTGTTCCTGCCGCGGGCCCACGTGGTGCTCGCCCGTGAGGCGTCGCCCGAAGCCCACGCGTTCCGGTCTTCGCCGGATGGCGCCGCCACGCTCTACTATCCAACGCCGGCGCGCGCGCACGTGAGTGCGTGGGACGATCCTATTGATGATCCCATCGACGATCTGCCGTTCACTGTGCATTCCGAAGATCGGCGCGCACCCGGACTGTACGACGATTTCCTCAACTTCGATTTGCGCGGCACGTCGCGCTATGCGAGCGCGGGGTGGCGATTCCGGTATCGCGCGCTGTGCGAGCGAGCGGATCTCACGCTGGATCAGCTCGTAGAGCGTGAACGGCGCACCGGCGAAATCGGCTGACCCTGTCCGCGTTCAGCAACGGTGGCAGGGGCTGATCCACCACGGGGCCAGCGTCCGGCCAAGGACAGCGCTCGCGTGCGCGAAGACCTGGCGCCGACAGACCGCGCGTGAGCGATGCGCGAACCACGAGCCTGCCTACCAGCCGCTGGGGTAGCAGAGTCGGCCGAACACCGTCGCCGTGTGCTGCACCGTGACTACGTCAAGCGCCCCGTCAGGCTCCCAGCGTAGAAGAATCGGCGCGCCGGCGTAGCGATCGGGTCCCAGAGGCCGCACACCCGCTGCGGCACGACGACAGCGGGGCCATCAGGCTGCTCGAGGACGTACACCGTCTCTGGCGCGTCGCCGAGCTCCGTACCGAAGCTAGTGGCTTCCCGGATGGCGAAGCGGCGCAGCGGCCGGACTGTCGCGCTCGTGTCCCATGGCGCCGGGTCAAGGCGCCACATCGACACCGTGAGCGGTTCCGGGGGGATCGTCGTCGGGCTCCGTGGTGCAAGAGGCGAAACCAGATGGTGCGTTGCCCGTGCCAAACCCGCAAGGCGTCTGCCTGCCGGCGTCGACACTGCGGAGTGGTCCTGAGCCCCCGCTCGCGTCACCACTGCCCGCTGACGCGTCCAAGCGCGGCGCCCACGTGAAACGCGACGGGGGCGCACAGGGCCCCCCTTCACACCACTGGTGGGTTTCCTCAGTCGGTGTGCCCACGGCATCCTATCGTGGCGAGCGTCGCCCACCACGGGGCGGCGAGACTATCCCCTTCCCGAGGACGACATGCTCACGTTTTCTCACCCACGATTCCGCACCGAAGCCTCTGCAGAGATCGGCCCGAACACCGCCGCTGTGCTCCTAGTGGGTCTTCGCGCCATCGACGTTCAGTGTCGCTGCGGTCACCGATGGACGGCTCGGCCCGGGGACGCACGGACGAAGTGATCGGGGGCGCTTGGGTCGAATGCCCCGGTGCTGTCGCAAGGCGGTGTACCTGCACCCCACCACATAGAAGGGGCTGACGTCCAAAATATCGCGGGCGCCGGCTTGGTTGAGGCCGCTGGCGTCCGCTGCTGCGCAAGAGCTGTGTCGCGCAATACGCGCCCGATCGCGATCTTTTGAGAAACGATCTCGGCAGAGCCTGCGGTGGTCAGCGTTTTTGGGGCGACCATTTCACATGAGGATTCGATAGTGCCACTGGAGTGCAAAGTCGTTACGCTCGCCACGTATGCAGTGAGCAGCCCAGAGGGAAAACTGACAATAGCCGGAACACTTGACGGGGTGAGCGTTCAGATTGTGAAAGCCCCGGCTGATGGGCAGAATCCTCAGATCCCCATTCCCCCTCTCTACCTCGTTGTCGTGCTTACAGCATCCCTGTCTGACGGGTTGTCCCACGAGCTCAGTTTTGCGGTAAAGCACGAGGACGGCGAGTACCTCATCACTCCACAGGAATTCGGGCCGCTCGACTTCCGCCTGAATCCCCACGGAAGGCAGATGCGGGCGCAGGTGATCATGGAGCTGCACGGGTTGGTGTTCCCTGCCTTCGGCGATTACGAAGTGGTGCTCCTGGTGGACGGCATTCCTATTGCCAGCGCGCCGTTTTATGTGGATCAGGCGCCCAGTGCGTAACGCATGGCAAACTGGGCAAAGCTCCTAGCACAGATGGTCGCGGATCCCGATCCGAGGAACTACACCTATGCGGACGCGGTTCGAATCCTCAAGGCGCTCGGGTTTGCGAGGCCGGCGGGGAAACGAGGCGGAAGTCACCGGGTCTGGCGCCGTGCCGATCCAAGTGGCAACGTTCACCGGACGACAATCGTCACATTGGTAGAGAAAGGGCACGGCACCATTAAGCCGGTGTATATCAGGGACATGGTCGCGGCGCTTCGTGACGCCGGGTTGTTGCCAGACGGATCATAGGAACGAGGCTGAGATGGATTGGACGACTGAACAGAAGCGGGCGGAGCTGCTACGGCAGCCGTGGACGGTGCTGGTCACCAAAGAGGACGGAGAGCTCGTCGCGCGCGTGAAAGAGCTGCAAGGCGTGATCGGCACCGGAAGCAACGAACGTGAGTTGCAGGCCGATCTTATGGCTTCACTTTCTGCGGTCATCGAGACGATGCTCGCGTGTGGGGATCCCATTCCAATGCCCCTCGGCCGTATTGTTCCGTGGGAAAAAGGCGCCTCGCCGGTCGGCGCTCGGAGAAATCTGGTGTTCCGCGGCCATGGAGCGCTCTTCGAAGAGCTTCGCGCGAGTGCGGGGCCAGCGCTGCAGTACGCGGTGCGCTGAACGCAGCGACACTCTCGCAGATTACCCCAGGGCGCCCTTACCGGCGCCCTGTTTCGTTTGATGGACACCGTCGAAGGCAGTTCACCCGGGCCGGAGATACGCCCGATGAATCTCCCGCTCGTGCAGCCGGCCAAGCCGATACACGGCTCGACTATCGTCATCGTCACCGAAGCGTGCCGCACGAAGAATCGACAAGAGATCGTCGAGGGTGTCGTATCCACCAAGTACCGCACGTCCGCCTGAACATGGTGCGGCAGCTGTTTCAGGCATCGAACGAGGTCCGGGTCTTCGCTGGGCCGGCGTGGCGTCTCGTTCTGGCGGCTCATGGTGCGTCTCCCGATGTTGTGGCTGGTGGCTGATTCGCAAGATACGTCCGCGGCCACCGGCCGGTGATCGCCGGGCGATCGGCGCCGCTCGAGGCGACCCCGTCGAGTATGAGCTGATCGAGAATGCGACGGCAGGCGATCAGGTCATTGTGGGTGACTATCCGCGCGCCGGCGGTGCGCGGGTGGGCGCTGCGCACCTGGTGGGCGACTTCGTCGGCGGTCACCGGGACATCTGCCGGGCCCGACGTGAGCGACCGCAGCGCGCGCCACATGCTGTCGACATCGAACGGCATTGGTTCGGGCTTCGCGTGGGCCCGATGCGATCGCGCGCGCGCCATTACCGTGGCGCCCCGAGCCCGCACACCGGCATCGGCGCGGCGTGGTTATCCTCCACGAACGTCTGCAACAGGGACACGTGGTGTAGGGCTTCGCGGATGCCGGCCAGCCCATGCGCGATGTCGTCGGCCCCGCGGAACAGGACACCGCATTCCGTGCGCAGTCCATCGGCACCGGAGACGGCGAAGCTCAGTGACAGCTCCTGTGCGGAGGCCATGCCGACGGTCACGTCGAAAAAGCGCCCGCGCGAGATCGGCACACTCACATCGATCGAGCACGACGGCACGACCGCTGCCGTGGCTAGGTCGTGGGGGCGGTGCACGGGAGTCGCCGGATGCGCGCTCATCGCGCTGCCCCGGCGGTGTGAGCGCGCGCCGTGAGTCGCTGCTTCCGTGTGGCCGACTGCGCGTGCTGCAGCAGTTCGCGGACTAGGTGCACCGGCAACGTTTTGGATATGAGATCGCGACGCTCGGCGGTCTCCAGTTGCGCGGCTACGCGAGCGAACAGCGGTGCCGGACTCGTGGGAGGGGTGACACGCGAGGGCGCGTCTTCAAGGCTCCACAGACATGGGGGAAACAATACGGGTGGTAACAGTATTGCTAGAGATCGCTACATCGCCAATACTCACACTATCGCGAGTGATCGCCATAGTGGCGATTCTCCAAGATGCGCCTTCGCCTCCCCGAATCACTGGACGCCGCCAACCTCACGGCCTACGCTCTCGCGAAACAGTCTGGAGAGCGGATCAGTCTGAGCATCGCCTATCGCCTCTGCCGCCTGAAAGGCCGACTGGAATCATTCGACGCCGCTGCGCTGGATGCGCTCTGCGATGTGCTTGGGGTGACCCCTGGTGAGCTCTTCGAGCGCGAGTCCGTCCGCCCTACACGTCGTAGCGTCGTGCCGGCGGTGAAGTCGTCGAAGGCCGCCGCGCGCGGCCGCGTACGCTGAGGCTTGCGGGTTTGGCACGCGACGACTTCGACGGGCAGCAGCTGACGCTGTACGTCCCACGTGAGGCCATCGAGGCCGCCACGGCTGACGAGACGTTCGTGCACGCGCTGCGTCTCGCGCGGGCAACGAACACGATGCGGTTCGTGATCGATCATGCCTCCAGCGACACGGAGAGCAACTCCGCCGAAGCGGTCCGCGCGCGCTTCACGGGTGGCGTGCTGATGGCCGCCGCGGTGTTTGAGGCGCTGTCTGTGCTCAACGACAAGAAGTTTCAACGTGTCATGGCCAACGTGCCGGGCATGGAGGCACTGGACGCGTTGCGCGCGCATCCGGTGGCGACCGCGATGCAGGGGGGATACCTCAGGCGCGTTCGGAACAAGCTGGCGTTTCACTATGTCGCCAATGATATCCGTGAAGCGATGAAGCGGCGGCAACCCAACAGCGTGATGGCTGTGCAATGGGATATCAGCCCGTCATCGGGCGTGTTCTACGTGGTGCCGGAGCTCGATGTGGTACTCAGCGTGTTCGATGATGAGGTCCCGAGCGATGCCGCGGTGCTCGCGCTGCAGCAGCAGTTCCCCCATACGCACCTGCTGCAGATCCCCAACGAGGAGATGACGGCGGACACCGCGCGCTATATGCGCTGCCTGAATGCCGTGCTTGTGCTCGCGTTCGCGCTCTGCGAAGCGACGGATCAGCTCTTGGTGCCGATGTTCGAAGCGATGGTACCGCCTGAGCCCGAGACGTCGGGGGGAGTGGCGGTGGTCTGCACCCAAGATCCTGCTCCGACGGGACTCACAAAATGTCGGTAGCGTAGAGGCTGGCCCATGCCCCGAGAGCGGGCGGAGGAGGACAGCAACTGGGGTCACGTCAGAGTCCCTCCCCGGGAGCTGTCAGTACCGCATAAAAATCGATCGGTTTAGCTGTTACACGACGCGCCCGGCCATCACTGTCCGGGCGCGTCGTGCGTTCGCCCCCTGTCTCGTACACGCCACAGTGTCACATCAGTGGCAACAAATGCTCCAAATGCCTCGAATGAAGTGAATATCATGTTGAGTTGACGCAACACCGGGCGTCGTGACCGTGGAGACCCGCATCGGACCGCCGTATGATGGCCGGTTCGTCGTTCGCGAAAGGGCGAGTCCCGCGCAAGGCAGTGCACCACCCTGCAGGCAGCAGCGGCGGACGTCTCAGCTTCTCTACAACGAGTTGTCATGACCACCTCACAGCAGCGCCGACGCGTTGGCTATTCCTTGATCGAGTTGCTCCTCGTCGTGGGAACGCTCGGCATCGTGTTTGCCATCGCGCTGCCGCGAATGACCACCATGCGCGAGAGCTCGGCGCTCCGGGCAGGCCACCAGCAGCTGGCCTCCGCATTCGCCGCGGCCCGCGCCGCCGCCCTGCAAAAGGGGAAGACCGCAACACTCACCCTCGATGGCAACGTGGCCACCGTCACGGTCCTGAGCGGTCTGGCGGGGACCGAGGTACGGGTCTTTGGGCCGGTACGCCTGTCGCAGTCGTTGGGCGTGTCTCTCGAGGCGCTCAACAGCGCGCCGACCACCGTGAACTACAACGGCCGCGGGATGATGACGAACGCCATGGCCGTCGGTGACCAGGTGTTCCGCTATCGCTTACGCTACGGCACCAAGCTCGACACGCTCTGCATCAGTACGGCGGGACTCATCCTTTCCAAGAGCTGCGGCCTATGATGTCCTCTCGACCGATCTCTTCCGCACCACGTGGAGGGCGAGCGTCACGCGTTGCGCATGTGCGCCCCCGCGACGGCATCACGCTCATGGAAGTGCTCATCGCCGTGATCATGATTACCGTGGCCGTGGGCGGACTGCTTGGCAGCTCCGCATCGGTGGCCCGGCAAATGGGCGGCGGTGGCAGTCAGATGGTCGCGGCCAGCCTCGCGCAGGCCCGCCTCGACAGCCTCACCAGTCTTTCGTGTGCGCAGCTGGCCGCGGGCGCGGCCTCAGGCAACACGACGCAGCGCGGCGTGCGCGAGTCGTGGACGGTCACTGACGGCCGCAACATCCAAACCATCGACGTGCGCGTACGCGTCCCGCGTCGTGTGAACGAACTCCGGTATCAAATGGTGATCCCATGCCGCGATTGACCCGTAGTCGCCGCGGCTTCTCACTCGCCGAACTGATCATCACGCTGGGCATTCTCGGTGTCATCGGCATCATCGTGTCGCGTCTCATGCTCGGGCAGCAGCGCTTTTATCAGCGCACCAACGAGCAGATCGAAATGCGCCGAGAGCTGCGGTCGGCCATGAGCCTCATCCCTGCCGACCTGCGCTCCATTTCGTCGTCGGGCGGCGATCTGACGGTGCTTGCGCGAGACTCCATTCAGTTCCGGGCGGTCATCGGCGCCTCGATGATCTGCAACCGGAACAGCAACACCCAGATCGACATTCCGCCACTCAACATGGTGCGCAACACCCTCACGAGCTGGTACACCGAGCCCGTGGCTGGGGATACGCTCTGGGTCTTCAATGATTCGCTCTCGCGAGGCGCTGAAGACGACGAGTGGAAAGCGCTGCGTATCACATCGGTTGCGCAGTCCGCGTCGCTGTGCAGCGGATCACCGTACATCGACGGTACGCTCGATGCGGGAAAGCCGCGATTCCGGATCTCTGTGCACGCCGCAGTCGGTGACTCCGTGCGCGCCGGTGCGGCGATCCGCTTTACCCGCAGCACGCGCTACACGCTCAAATCGCAGACCAGCGGTGCGTGGTACTTGCACCGTTCGGAGTTCGTCAACGGTGGCTGGACCGCGCCGGTGGCCGTCAGTGGCCCGTACGCACCGCCTTCATCCGGCGGCGCTGGCGGGATGCGTTTCGCGTACTTCGACAGCCTTGGCACCGAAGTCATCAACGCGGCCAGCTCGCGGCAAGTCTCGCGCATTGACCTGCTCTTGCGTGCCAAGGGGCTCAACAGCTCCGGCACGTTCGGGACGACCTCGGTGGCCAACACCGATTCGCTCGCTTTCCGCATAGCCCTGAGGAACCGCCAATGATGACCGACCCGTCCACGCTGCTTCCGGTCGCCGAGGAGCACGACACGCTCGCGGTGCAAACCGAGGCGCCAGCGACACCGCGCGTTTCCCGCGCCCGGCGGGGTATGGCGCTGGTGCTCACCCTTGTGGTGGTCGTTGTCCTGGCCATTCTCTCCACCGGTGCCGTGATCAGTTCGATGCAGGAATTCCGCGGTGGCCGGAACGCGCTGGTGGAACAACGCGCCTTTGCCGTGGCCGAGTTCGGCCTCAATTCCGAGATCTCCAACTGGGATCGCGGGCGCAATCTGCCGCCTCCGCGTGGCATGGCCATCGGCGCGATCGACTCTGCCAACGTGTTCGTCGCGCAGGGCGATACGGCCAAGGTGTTCATTCAGCGGTTGACCGACAACACCTTTTGGGTGCGCTCAGTGGGACGCGCGAGCATCGGCAATGCGCAGCTCGAAGCGCAGCGAATGACGAACATGGTGGTGCGCATCGCGTATCCGACCATCAACCCCGGTGGCGCCATTACCACGGCCGGCAATACGCTTATCTCGGGCAACGCGACCGTTACGGGCCAGAATACCAACCCGGCCAACTGGACGCAGTGTTCACAGATTGCGGGACGCGACACCTTCGCTATCGCCTATGCGCCCGGCCGGACCGTCAATACCGGCGGATCATCCAACATCATCGGCGGGACCAACGCCGATCCCATGGCCGGCGATTCCAACACATATGTGCGGTACGGTACGGAGTCATGGAATTCGCTGGTGGCGGCGGCTGACATCAGCTTGCCGGGCGGGTCGTACGGGCCGGACCCTGTGGGCTCCTCGAGCACGTGCGATGTCTCTCAACAGCTCAACTGGGGGGAACCACTCCGCTCCGGCAACGGCTGGGTACGAGGCTGCGAAGACTACTTCCCCATCATCTACTTCAGCGGTAGTGCGACGCTCTCCCGTGGGCGCGGACAGGGCATTCTGCTGGTGAACGGCGACCTGCGTAGCGTGGGCAACTTCCAGTGGTACGGGCTGATCATAGCCCGAGACGATATCGTGAAAGGTGCCGGCACCTTCGACCTGTGGGGCAGCGCCATGAGCCGCAACGCCAACGTGAACGACGACAACAGCATCGTGGGGACGTCGGCATTCCGGTGGTCCAAGTGCGCCGTGGAGTCAGCATTGCGCGGTTCGGCCATTCTCACGCGCACCAAGGAACGGAGCTGGGCGCAGTTATACTGATCTCTTCGGCGAAATGCCGGTAGTGCCGTTATCGTGAGCAGGGAGCGCATACTTCGGTGTGCCAAACTCCATGCCCACGTCGCTTCGAATCATCCAGCGCGCCAACCGCACGTTGGGCGGCATCGCGCCGCGCACGGTGGCCCGCTTGAACCGCCGCCTCTTCTCCACCCCACGCCGGTTTGCGCCGCGCGAGTGGGAGCTTGCGCTCGCAGTCCTCGGCACCCGCGAGCGCCTCCCCAACGGGGCCTCGATGCTCACGGCGGGCGCCGGACCGCGCACCGTTGCCCTCATCCACGGCTGGGAGGGACGCGCCACGCAGTTCGCGCTGTTCGCGCCGTCGCTGCTGGCCGCAGGCTTCCGCATTGTCGCCATTGACGGGCCGGCGCACGGCCATTCACGCGGGACGCGCTCCGACCCGTACTCCTTTGCGGAAACGCTTCACGAGGCGGCTGAACGCCACGGGCCGTTTCATGGCATGGTTGGCCACTCCATGGGTGGCGGCGCCATTGGGATTGCGCTGGCCGCCGGCCTGCCCGCGTCGCGCGCGGTGCTCATTGCGAGCCCGGCCTCGCTACACGATGTCCTTCACCGCTTCGCGAGCGCCATGCATATGCCGAAGGCCGCCACGCAGCACTTCGTGGCGGCACTGCGCCAACAAGTGGCCTCGCGTGGTCATCCGGAAGTCGATGTGCTCGAACTCGTCGCGACCGTCCCGACGCGTGCCCTCGTCATCCACGCGCGCGACGACAAAGAGGTCCCGTTCAACGACGGCGAACGCATCGCGTCCGCCTGGCCACATGCCACGTTGCTTCCGGTAGACGGCCTCGGACACCGACGCATTCTGCGCGCGCCGCAGGTCGTCGACGCCGCCGTGCGTTTTTTGCTGGACGGCTAACGCGCCGCCAACACCGTCACGCCGTCACCCACGACAATGGTCCCTTCACGAGCGTGCGTGGCGTTCACCCCAAACACCACGCCGTCGGGCCCGCGACGGTACTCGGCGAAGATCCGCAGTGGCTGTGTCCCGGTGTCGAGGGTGTCGGGGTCTACGGTGGTGAGCACGCAGCGAGTGCACAGCGAGCCCATGCCCAGCGTGACATTCCCCACTTGAATGGCGCCCCACGAATCTTCTTCGTGCGGCGCAACGCCGTCGAGCCACACGTTGGCACGAAAGCGTCGCAGCGCGAGGGCCCCCTCTTCTCCACGCTCGAGAAGTTTCGCGTTCAACGCCGCGACACTCGCGAGGCCAAGCACCAGCAACGGTGCGCCATCGGTAAACGCCACGCGACGCTCGCGATACGGAAGTGGGCCAGCATACTTGGGACGCAGCGGTCGCGAGGCCTCGTCGTCCAGGTGTACGAGTCGACAGGCGCGTCCGATAGCATCGCTGCACCACGCCGCCGCCTCGTCCCCGGCGTCGAGTGCGAGCACCGCATCGTCCCACACGAACACTGGGCGCGCCAGCGCGTCGGCCCCCGGCACCACCGCCGTGAAGGTGGAGAGTCGCGGCGCATCCAACTGGAGCGCCCCATCGCGGTTGGCCGTCGCGAAGCGCGGCGTAATGTGCAGCAACCGGTGATCGGTGCGCGCGGTGATCGCATGCCCTCCGCCATCGACGAGCAACCAGCGACGGTCGCCGATGGCGCCGCGATCATCGAGCGGCAGTTCGTTCACATTGATACCGGCCGCCGACTTGAGCGGATACACCGTAAGCCCGGCAACGCGGGCAGCGCTTGTGATCATGACTGGCTCATGTGGCAACGTCTCCTGAACGTGACCGACGACGATTCCAATAGAGATACACCGGAATCCCCAGCACCAGCAGGCCGGCACCACGGGCGGCGTTGCACGGGTTCGACTGCACCGACCCGACCAACACGTACACGGCGGCTGCGATGAACGTCAGAATGCCAAGCGGATGCAGCTGTGCCCGGCCATCGGGGCTGCGGTCGCGGGCCCGCAGCACGAAGAGCGATGCCGCGGTGGAGCCAAAGAAGATCCAATCGGCGAACACCACGTAATCGAGCAGCTGCCCGTACGTTCCCGAGAGCAGCAACAGAAGCGCAACCACACCTTGCGCCACGAGCGCATCCACCGGCGTCTGCCAGCTTGGGTGCAGTCGCGCCATGCGGCGGAAGAACAACCCGTCTGCAGCCATGGCCTGATACACGCGCGCCGACATGAGAATCACCATACTCAGAAAGCCAATCGTCGACGTGACGATGCCGCACGTGATGAGCGTCCGGCCGACCGGCCCCAGATAGACGAACATTGTGTCGGCCGCGGGTGCACGACTGGCAGCGAGCCCCTCGACGCCCAGGGCCCGAAGATAGGCCACGTTGACCAGCAGATACGTTGCCGCCACGATCAGTACGCCGAAGATCAGCGCACGCGGGAGTGTTCGCGCCGGGTCGACCAATTCCTCGGCCACGGCGTTGGTCTGCTGCCATCCGCCGAACGAAAAGAGCACCGGTACCAGTGCGCCACCCATGGCAACGACCACGCTCCAAACGTCGTGCGGCGCCTCGATCGGGGCGGCCAGCGGAGCCACCGGGAGCGCGTGTTGCGGCGAGAGTACGAGCGCCGCCACGACCAGTACCGCGATGGCGGCCAACTTGAGCAGCGTGAGCACGTTCCCGGTGGTCGCGCCGATACCTACGCCGAGGACGTTCAGCACGGTCAGCACGACAATGAGCGCGATTGCGATGGGGCGCCCTGCCCCATCTCCGAGCTGCAGCAGCTCCGCGAGATAGTTGGCTCCGGTCATGGCCACCGCCGCCATGGCCCCCGTCGCCATGATGAGGAAGAGCGCCCACCCATACAGGAACGCCGGAAAGGTCCCGAAGGCGTCCCGCAGATACACGTACGTTCCCCCCGCCTGCGGACGGCGCCGCCCCAGCTCGGCGTACACAAAGCCCCCCAGAATGGCCACCACCGCGCCCAGCCCCCACGCGGCCAGCGTGAGCGGCGCGGTGCCGACCCGCTGCGCCACCACCGACGGGGACAGGAAGATGCCGGACCCGATGATCCCCCCAACCACCAGCATGGTGCCGGAGAACGTACCGAGCCTGGCGGCGTATCTCACCTGTGTCATCGGGCCAAACTGCCCCGTATACATTTCTTTCGCTACCCAATACAATTCTTTCTCTACCCAATTCTCCCAACTGACCCAGACCATGTCCGCCTCGATCTTGCGCCGAGCGTGCCTCGGCCTCGCGCTGGCCGTGCCGCTTGCGCCACTCAGTGCACAAAAGGCTCCGTCCATTCCGCATGAGAAGTACACGCTGCCCAATGGCCTCGAAGTCATTCTGCACGTCGACCGCTCAGTGCCCATCGTGGCCGTCGAAAACTTCTACAAGGTCGGCTCGGGCGACGAAAAGGTCGGGCGCACCGGGTTTGCGCACCTCTTCGAACACGTGATGTTCATGGGCTCGGAGAACGTCCCCGTTGGCAAGTTCGACGAGTGGCTGGAGGCCGCGGGCGCCAGCAACAACGGCTCAACGAACTTCGACCGCACCAACTACTACGAGACGGGTCCGTCGAATGCGCTGCCCCTCATGCTCTGGCTCGACGCCGATCGCATGGGGTGGCTCCTGCCCACCATGGATCAGGGCAAACTCGACCTGCAGCGCGACGTCGTGAAGAATGAGCGGCGTCAAGGCGTGGATAACGCGCCGTACGGCAAGGCCGACGAGACGATTCTGCCGGTGCTCTTCCCCAAGGGGCATCCATACTCGTGGGGCGTCATCGGATCGATGGACGACCTGAGCGCCGCCGCTGTCGACGACGTCAAGGGATTCTTCCGTCAGTACTACGCGCCGAACAACGCGACGATCACCATTGCGGGTGACTTCAACGCGGACTCGGCCAAGGCCTGGGTGCAGAAGTACTTCGGCAACATTCCGCGCAGCCCCGCGGCCATCACACGCCCGGTGGTCCCTGCCATCACGCTCTCAAAGGACAGCGTACTGGTGGTGGAAGACCGCGTGCAGCTGCCGCGCGTGTACTACACGTGGCACGGCGTGAAGTCGTTCTCCCCCGATGACGCGGCGCTCAACGCGCTCGCCGACATCATTGCCGGCGGCAAGAGCTCGCGCCTGTACCGCACGCTCGTGTACGAGAAGCAGCTGGCGCAGGACGTGCGCATGAGCAATCAGTCGCAGAAGCTCGACGGCATGATTCAGTTGGTCGTGACGGCCAAGCCGGGCGTGCTGCCGAGCGATATCGACGCCGAGATCACGCGTGCGCTGGCGACGGTCATCGCGTCGGGGGTGACAGATCGCGAGCTCACCCGAGTGAAGAACGGTATGCGCGCCAGCATGCTCGACGGCTTGGCCAACGTGTCGAGCAAGGCGTTCCGCCTGAGCTACTACAACTACTTCACCGGCAATCCTGACTATCTCGCACAGGATCTCGCGCGCTACGACGCGCTTACGCCGGCCGCCGTTCAGCGTGCCGCGCGCACGTATCTCGCCGGCACACCGCGACTGGTGCTGACGATCGTTCCCGAAGGCAAGACGTCGCTCGCGCTCACGAGCGCGACGCTTGGAGGTATCAAGTAATGCGCGCCCCAGTCGTTTCTCTCCTGGCACTCGCGGCGTCGCCGCTGGTGCTTGCCGCGCAGCCGGCCACACCGAAGGCCGCCAGCTCGACGCCGCCCACGCTATCGGCACCCAAGCCGCTGACACTCCCCACCATGATCGAACGCCGTCTACCGAACGGGCTTCGTCTGGTGGTGGTGGAACAGCGCGAACTGCCAGTCGTCGACGCGCAGTTGGTGATCAATACGGGGAGCGTGGCTGATCCGACCGGCAAGGACGGGCTCGCGACACTCACCGCCAACATGCTCGATGAAGGCGCGGGCTCACGCGAAGCATTGGCTCTGGCCGAGGAAATCGCGTATCTCGCCATTCGCCTGTCGACGGGGGCATCGCTCGAACAGAGCACGGTGGCCCTCCACAGTACGCGCAGTACCCTCGACGGCGCCATGCAGCTCATGGCGGACGTCGTGCTTCGCCCCACCTTCCCCGAGAAGGAGTTCACGCGCCTGCGCAGTGAACGCCTCACGGCGTTGTTGCAGGAACAGGATCGTGGGCCGGCCATGGCCGACCGCGCCTTTGCCGCCATCGTGTATGGCGAGTCGCATCCGTACGGCCGTAGCAGCGCCGGGGTGCGCTCGTCGGTCGAAACGATGTCGCGTGCCGACGTGCAGTCGTTCTGGAAGTCGTGGTACCGCCCCAACAACGCCACGCTGGTGCTCGTGGGAGATGTCACCGTGGCCGAAGCCGTAACGCTCGCGACCCGTGCCTTTGGTGGTTGGGAGCGCGCGGTACTCCCCGCAGTCCCGGCGGCGCGAGTGGCGGCGAAGAACGCGACGACGGCCATTCACATCGTCGACAAACCGAAGGCGGCGCAGTCGAGCTTCCGTCTGGGCGGAATTGGCGCGGCGCGCAGCACCGCCGACTACTACCCGCTCATGGTCATGAACACGGCGCTCGGCGGGTCCTTCACGTCGCGGCTCAACAACACGCTGCGCGAAGTGAAGGCATACACCTACGGCGCGGGCTCGAGCTTCTCCCTGCGGCGTAACGCCGGTCCGTTTACGGCGCGCGCCGAGGTCGTCTCGGCCAAAACCGATTCGGCGCTGATCGAGTTCATGAAGGAGCTGAACGGCATTCGCAAGCCGCTCCCGCCCAGCGAACTCGCCAAGGTGAAGCGCTATCTGCAGCTCGGCTACGCTGACGGGTTCGAGAGCACCAGCGACATCGCGTCACAGATTGCCAATCTCGTGCCTTACAACCTGCCGTTGAGCACGCTCGGTGCGTTCAACGCGGGTATCGGTCGCGTGACCAGTGCTGATGTGCAGCGAGTGGCCGCGCGGTACGTCACGCCCGGCGCACTGACGATCGTGATCGCGGGTGATCGCGCGTCGATCGAACCCGCGCTCAAGGCCACCAAGATCGCCCCTGTCGATGTGCGCGACATGTACGGCCGCCCGGTAATTGTCCCGTGACCCTCAACACCGTTGCTGCGATGATGTTCTCCCGACGTACGATCGCGCTCGCCCTCACCGCCGGTGCGGTGGCCCTGAGCGCGTGCCGCAGCGCTGGCACCTCCACCGCGGCGAAACCAGTGGGAGTGTCCGCGGCACCGAATGCTCGCGCTGCGAACGCGGCCCCCATGCTCGTCACGACGGAATGGGCGGCCCAACATGCCAACGATCGTGGCCTCGTGTTGCTTCATGTGGGTACCAAGGCGCAGTACGACAGCGGACACGTGGCAGGCAGCCGCTTCGTGTCGCTCGAAGAGATTGCCATTCCCATTCAGCCGGGCGCCCTCTCGTTGCAAATGGCGAGTGTCGCGCAACTCACGGCGTGGGCTGCGCGGAACGGCCTTGGCGACAGCGGTCGCGTCATCGTCATTCCGCACGATGCCAACCTGCAAAGTGCCACGCGCGTGTTCTTCACGTTGGCGTACCTCGGCATCGGCGACAACGCGTCGCTCATGGACGGCGGCTATCAGGCGTGGAAGCGCGAGGCGCGCGCCGTGAGCACGACGACGCCATCGGCGGCCGCTGCCGTGCCGTTTACGCCGCGCGTTCGCCTCGAGCTCATTGCGCAGGTCGGTCAGGTGGAAACGGCCACGCAGGATCAGTCGCGCCATATCATCGACGCCCGACTCACGCGCTTTTTCAACGGCGATGGCGGCGGGTATCCGCGCCCGGGGCATATTCCCAGCGCGGTGAACATCCCCATCTCGAGCGTAAGCCTCAACGGCTATCTCCGGTCGCCGGCCGAGCTGCAGGCGCTGTTCGAGGCGCAGAAGGTCGACAGCAGTAAGCCGGTCATCACGTACTGTCATATTGGGCAGCAGGCCACGTTGCTCTGGTTCGTGGCCACGCTCATTGGCCGCGATGCCCGCATGTACGACGGCTCATTCCAGGAATGGAGCGGCAGCACGCGCCCCATTGTCGGGCCGCCCGCCAAGTAACGGCGCCATTGCTCGCGGCTGGCCGCCGCGGCATTAACACAGGGTCAGCACGCCGCGTCCAACGGGCATGCTGACCCTTTTGCTGGCTCTCAATCTCGTGCAGCCGGACGTGGCTGCCCTGCGCCGCGCAGAATCGTATGTGGCGCAAACGGACGGACAGGCCATGCTCGTGATGCACCGTGGCCGCGTCATACACGAAGCGTACTTCGATGGCGGCGCCGTCGGCAAACGGCAGATGCTCGCCAGTGGGAGCAAGAGCTTCGTGGGCGTTGCCACCATTGCGGCCGTGCAGGATGGCCTCATGCAGCTGGACGCCCCCGTGGCTCGTTACGTGCCCGAATGGCAGGGGGACGTGCGCAAGTCGCGCGTGACCGTCCGCCAGCTGCTGTCGCTGGAAGGCGGCGTGGAAAGTGGCAATCCGGGCACCGGCTGCGGTGGGCGCGGCGGCACCTGGACCGACGTGCTCAATGCCGGCACGTTCGCCGAACCGGGTACGGTCTTCAGGTACGGCCCCTTCCCTTTCATCACCATGGGCGCGGCGTTGGAGCGGGTGCAGTCAGCCAGCTTCGAGGCCTATCTCAACCGGCGCGTGCTGGAGCCACTCGGCGTACAGGTGGAGTGGCGGGCCAAGTGCGGCGATGGCAAGCCACAACTGGCGGGTGGGGCGGCCATGACGGCACGCGATTGGGGCACCTTTGGCGAGATGATCCGGTTGGGAGGGGTGCATCAGGGCCGACGCATTCTCGACGAGCGACTGGTGCGTGAGCTGTTCCGTCCATCAGGAAGTAACCCCACCTACGGCCTGTCGTGGTGGCTCGTGGGCGCGACGCTCCTGTCGCAGCCAGCGGCGGGGCTCGAGCAGGGGAACCAGAGCCGCCGCGGCAGAATACTGGGCAACCGCCGTGGGCGGCTTGGGCGCGGTGGCGCCGCCGAGCCAGCCAATCGCTCGGCGCAGATGCCTCCGTGGATGCCCACCGACCTGGTCATGGCCGCCGGCGCCGGCAAGCAGCGCCTGTATGTGATCCCGTCGCGGGAACTGGTCATCGTGCGCCTTGGCTCTCTCCTGGGCGGCCGGCGGTTCACCGACGTGGAGTTCCTCGGCGCCCTCTTCGGGGCGGTGTAAAAACCCTTCCGGGTGAAGGTACCTTTCGCGGGTCCCCTCATCCTGGAGTCCACGTGACCCCTGCTGCTCCCACGCCACTGGTCGGCGTGGTCATGGGCAGTGCGAGCGACTTTGATACGCTCGCACCGGCCTGCGACATTCTCGCTGAACTTGGCATCCCGTACGAAGCGCGCGTGGTTTCCGCGCACCGTACCCCGGATTGGCTCTTCGAGTATGCCGAGCAGGCGAAGCCGCGCGGCTTGCGCGCGATCATCGCCGGTGCTGGCGGTGCGGCGCACCTGCCGGGCATGCTGGCGGCCAAGACGCTGGTCCCCGTATTGGGGGTGCCAGTGGTGGCGACGCCGCTCAACGGCATGGACGCACTGCTCAGCATCGTGCAGATGCCCGCCGGTGTGCCGGTGGCCACCTTCGCGGTGGGCAAGCCCGGCGCCGCCAATGCCGCACTCTATGCGGCGCAGTTGCTCGCGGCACACGACGACGCCCTCTTTGCGGCGCTCGAAGCGCGACGCACCGCCAAGGCCGCCGAAGCGCTCGCGCGTCCACTCAACGCCCCCAACGCCATTCCGCCCGTTACGCCGTGACTGTGACTTCACCTCCGTCGCCCATTCTTCCCGGGGCGACCATTGGCTTTCTGGGTGGTGGGCAGCTCGGTCGCATGACCGCGTTTGCGGCGCGCAGTATGGGGTACGACATCCACGTGCTCGACCCCGAGGCCTCGTGTGCGACGCGTCCGGTCGCGTCACGCACCATCACCGCGCCGTTCAATGATGTCGCCGCGGCGATCGAGTTGGCGTCGCAGTGCGACGTGGTCACCCTCGAAATCGAGCAGATCCACCCTGACGTGCTCGATGCGGTCGCGTCACGCACGGCGCTGCGACCGGGCCGCGATCCGGTATACATCATTCAGGACCGCATCCGGCAGAAACAGTGGCTCAAGGCGCAAGGATTTCCGCTCGGCAACTTCGTGGCCGCGCAGCAGGCGAGTGATGTTGCCGACGCCGTGCGGTCGTTCGGCCCGTGTATTGCCAAGAGCACGCATGGCGGATACGACGGGCGTGGGCAAGTGCGCCTCTCCGAGCCCGAGCAGGGCGACGGTGCCTGGAGCGCACTCGGATCGCGCGAATGCCTGGTCGAACAGAAAGTCGACATTCACTACGAGCTGTCGGTGCTGGTGGCGCGGTCGCCAAGCGGTGCGGTGGCGGTGTATCCGCCGTCGCGGAATCACCACACGAGTGGCGTGCTCACGTGGGCCGTGGTGCCCGCCGTCATCAGCGATGACATGACCTCCCGGGCGCAGACGTTGGCGCGCAACGTGGCCGAGCGTATTGGCATTGTGGGGCTGCTGGCCGTGGAGTGTTTCGTGACGACGGGTGGCGAGCTGCTGGTGAACGAACTCGCCCCGCGACCGCACAACACGTATCACCACAGCGAGCGCGGCTTGGCCACGAGCCAATTCGAGCAGCTCGTGCGCGCCATTTGCGACCTGCCGTTGGGCTCGACGGAGCTGTTCGCCCCGTCGGCGATTGCCAACCTGCTGGGCGATGTATGGCTGCAGGACACCGCGCCGGATATGTCCTATGCGTTGCAGGTCCCCGGCTCACGCGTGCATCTGTACGGCAAGGCCGGTGCGCGCGCCGGTCGCAAAATGGGGCATCTGTCTGCCGTCGGTGATACGGCGCAGGACGCCCTCGGACGCGTCCTCGACTGCTATCGCCGCCTGTCGCCAGGCACGATCGCCAGCTTCGACGTGCACGAACCCGTGCTGTCGCACATTTCTTCCTGAAGCGCTTCCACGCCACTCCAACATCATCACATGTTTCCGCGCGACTTCTACGAAATCTTGCACGTCATTGGTATCGCGATGCTCTTCCTCGCCATTGGTGGTGTCGCCACGCACGCGGCGAATGGCGGGAACAAGGCCACGAGTCAGACGCGTGGGTTGATGGGCACGGTGCACGGACTTGGCGCGCTGCTCATTCTGGTGGGCGGCTTCGGCATGTTGGCACGGATTGGATTTGCGCACGGCACGAACTTCCCGGGCTGGCTGTGGGTGAAGCTCATCGTGTGGGTGATTCTGAGCGCGATTGTGCTGCTGCCGTATCGCAAGCCGGCGCTCGCCAAGCCGTTCATTTTTCTGCTGCCGTTCCTCGCCGGCGTGGCCGTGTACATGGCGCTGTACAAGCCGTTCTGACCCGACGCTGCTTTTGCGAAGACTAGCCGCATGAACATTCTTGTCCTCAACGCCGGCTCCGCGACGGTCAAGTTTCAGGTCGTGGTCACTGACGCGGATCGGATTGCTGGCGATCAGGACGTGAAGCTGCTGCGCGGCCAGATCGAGCGCATTGGTGGTGAGGCGGTCATCACCATTCGCAACCTCGACGGCAGCACCCGAAGGACCACCGCCGCGTTGCGAGACATGCGCGCGGCGGTGGATTGGCTGGTGGGCTACGTGACCGATCCGGAGAGCGGCACCGGGCTCACGGCCCGCGGTGACATACACGCGGTCGGTCATCGTGTGGTGCACGGCGGCGAGCAATTTCGCAGCAGTGTGCGCGTGGACGACGCGGTGTTGCGTGGCATCGAGGAGAACGTCGAACTCGCGCCGCTGCACAACCCGCACAACCTGCGCGGCATCGAGGCCACGCAACGCGCCTTGGGTGCCGGCGTGCCGCAAGTCGCGGTGTTCGACACGGCATTCCATCACACGCTCCCGGAACACGCGTATCTGTACGCCATTCCGTACCCGCTGTATCGTCGCCACAAAATCCGCCGGTACGGATTTCATGGCACCTCGCATCGTTCCATTGCGTACCGGTTTCGCAAGATCACTGGTCGCGCGCGCAGCGATGTGCGTATCGTGACGTTGCATCTGGGCAACGGCTGCTCGGCATGTGCCATTCGCGGTGGCGTGTCCATTGATACGAGCATGGGCTTCACGCCGCTCGAAGGCTTGGTCATGGGCACACGCGCGGGCGACATTGACGCGGCGTTACTCGATTATATCGCGGCCAAGGAAGGGCTTTCGATGTCGCAGGTCGAGTCGATGCTCAACAGTCCGTCGGGGCTGCTCGGCATATCCGGACTCACCAACGACATGCGCGATCTGCTCGCCGAAGCGAACGAGTTGCAGGATCGTCGCGCGCGTCTCGCCATTGACATTTTCTGTTATCGCGCGCGCAAATATGTCGGTGCGTATCTGGCGGCACTGGGCGGCGCCGACGCGGTGGTGTTTGCCGGTGGAGTGGGGGAGAATAGCGCAGAAATCCGCGCGCGAATTTGCGAGGGGCTGGAGTGGACCGGGCTGCGAGTCGACCACGAGGCTAACGCCGCGCTGGTGGGTGGGCGCGAAGGACGGTTCTCTGCTCACGGCTCCTCGCTGGAGGCGTGGGTCGTCCCCACCGATGAAGAACTGCTTATCGCGCGTGATACCTACCGCGTGGTGAGCGGGATGGCGCTACCGGGGTAGACGGCCGCCAGTGAGGGGCCAACAGCCATACCGCCGGGCTGTCAGGGAATCCGGGGCTTGATTTTATGGACAGCGCTGCCGATACTTTGGTGTGCGCGGCGGTTTCCCCGATTTGACGGGCCGCGCACTCAGCGCCAACGGCTCTGACTATCCGTCTAAGTCGCGGTCCTGACGGCCCTCGACGACACAATCGGCGAGGGCCGTCAGCTTTTTTCGCCTTCGAGAACCGCCGTACACGACAACTGATTTGCAACGTTCGACGCACCGTCCGGTGCCGTGGTGATTTGCCGCCGATTGCCGCCACGCAAAACAAGGAGCTAAACAGCGAGTGCGCCCGGCGGCCCTCCGTCCGGGCGCTTCGTGTTGTACGGCGGCACTCACCCCGTTTGGAGAGTGCCTCGATGTCCAGCCATACCGAGTCCCGCCCGTTCGCCGCCGACACCATCGCGTTGCACGCCGGCCAGGAGTCCCCCGACAGTGCTACCGGCGCCCGTGCGGTGCCCATCTACGCCACCAGCTCGTTCGTGTTCGAAAGCCCCGAACACGCGGCCGATCTCTTCGGCCTCAAGGCGTTCGGCAACATCTACACGCGCATCATGAACCCCACCACCGATGTCTTCGAAAAGCGCATTGCCGCGCTCGAAGGTGGGGTGGCGGCGGTGGGTGTCGCGAGTGGTCAGGCCGCACAAACGCTTGCCATTCTCAACCTGGCCGAAGCGGGCGACAACATCGTCGCCTCGCAGTCGCTGTACGGCGGCACGGTATCGCTCTTCTCACACACGCTGCCCCGCCTCGGCATTCGTACGCGCTTCGTGAACATTCACGATCACAAGGCCGTGGCGGCCGCCATCGACGAAAACACGCGCGCGCTGTACGTGGAAACGGTGGGCAATCCCGCGCTCGACGTCCCCGATCTCGAAGCACTGGCAAAGCTGGCGCATGAGTTCAACCTGCCGCTCGTCGTGGACAACACATTCGCGCCGGTGCTCGTCAAGCCTATTGAGCACGGCGCCGACATCGTGCTGCACAGTGCCACCAAGTGGATTGGCGGGCATGGCACGAGCATCGGCGGGGTTATCGTCGATGGTGGTCGCTTCGACTGGGGCGGCACCGCGCGTTTCCGCAAGTTCTACAGTGAGCCGGAACCGGCGTATCACGGACTGCGCTTTGCCGAAGCATTCGGCAACATCGGCGGGGCAAACATCGCCTATGCCATTCGCTTGCGCGTGCTGCTGTTGCGCGACATCGGCGCGGCATTGTCGCCGTTCAATTCGTTCCTCTTCCTGCAGGGACTCGAGACGCTTCCGTTGCGCATTCGCCAGCACAGCGCCAACGCCCTGCACGTTGCGCAGTATCTCGAAGCGCATCCATCGGTCGCGTGGGTGAAGTACCCGGGTCTCGCGTCGCATGCAACGCACGCCAACGCCAGCAAGCAGCTCAAGGGCGGCTTTGGTGGCGTACTCACCTTCGGTGTGCGCGGTGGTGAAGCCGCGGCACGACGGTTCATCAAGGAAACCAAACTCTTCTCGCTGCTCGCCAATGTCGGCGATGCCAAGAGCCTCGTGATCCACCCGTGGACCACGACACACGAACAGCTCAGCGAGACCGAACGCCGCGCCGCAGGCGTCACCCCCGATCTCGTGCGCCTCTCCATCGGGCTCGAAGATGCGGCTGATCTCATCGCCGATGTCGATCGCGCGTTGGCCGCTGCCGTGGCGGCCGACGTCTCACGCACCACAGCTGCCGGCCCGCAGCGTGGCGAGAGCGCCGCATGAGTACGCTCCCTTCCTCCCTGTTGGCGCCGCGCGTTGGTGCCCAACGTGTTACGCATCGCACGGCGGCTCCGGTGCCGTCAGGCGCACACGCTCCGGCGGCACCCGCATGGGCCGTGCGCGACGAAACGATCACGTTTCGTGACGTGATCCTCGATGCGGGCGATCACGTGGAACGCGTGGATGTGCACTACCGCCTCGAAGGCGCCATCAACGCCGCGCGTGACAACGTCGTCCTCGTGGTGCATGCCCTCACGGGGACGGTGCACGCCGCCGACTGGTGGAAGGGAGTCATTGGTGAGGGAGCGGCGCTCGATCCCACCAAGCATGCCATTCTGTGTGCCAATCTGCTCGGCGGGTGCAACGGCAGCACCGGCCCCAGCACCTCCGATCCCGATGCCCTGCCCCCGTTCAGCACGCGCGATCAGGCTGCCGTGCTCGCGCGCCTGCTCGATGCGCTGGGGGTGACGTCACCGCTGCTCGTGTGCGGTGGCTCGCTGGGCGGCATGGTGACGCTCGAGTTCGCCGCCAGCTTCCCCGAGCGGGTGCGCGGTGCCGTGTGCCTTGCGGCGCCCGCCGCGCAAACCGCACAGGGCCTGGCTTGGAATGCCATCATGCGCCGGGCGATTGCCCTTGGCGGTAATCGTGACGGACTCGCGCTTGCGCGCATGGTGGGGATGCTCAGCTACCGGACGCCGGAATCCCTGGAGCGCCGTTTCGGTCGATCGCAGAGCGGCGGCGGCGGCTTTCAGGTGAACGAGTGGCTCGACGCACACGGCGAAAAGCTCGTCGACCGTTTCGATACGACAAGCTACGGCGCGCTCATCGATGCCATGGACGTCCACGATGTCGGACGTGGTCGTGGCGGATTGGCGGCCGCCCTCGGCCCCGTCGCCGATCGGCTGACCGGCGTCGGCATTCCCGGCGATCTCCTCTACCCCGATAGCTGCGTGCGCGAGTGGGCGCAGGCCGTCTCGGCGAGGTACGTCGAACTGCCGTCACTGCACGGACATGATGGATTTCTACTCGAGACCGAGCGCGTGGCGAAGATCATCGCCGAGGCCGTGACGGCGGCGGAGTCGCGAACCGTGCCCACGCGGAAGGCGGCGGGGGTGAAGGAAACGATGAACGCCCGGAGCAATAGCGTGTCCAACACACCGCGCACGGTCGCGCCGTCGGTCACGTCCAGTGGGGTCAAGCCGCTTCGCGTCGCGCTCGCCGGCTGTGGTCATGTTGGCGGTAGTCTGCTCGACCTGTTCGGCGAGCGGGCGGCACAGTTTCCCAACGCGCGCCCCATACACGTGGCGCGCGTGCTCGTGCGCGATCCCTCGCGCGCACGTCCGGCGCTGGCGCAGGCGATCGCCCGCGGCATTGTCCCCGCCGGCGCCATCATCAACGATGCCACTGAGCTCCTCGACGATGACATCGATGTCCTGGTAGAGGCGATTGGCGGGACGACGACCGCGCGCACACTGGTAGAAACGGCGCTGCGTCGGGGCATCCGCGTCGTCACCGCGAACAAGGCGTTGCTTGGGGAGCGCGGCTCCGCGTTGCAGGCGCTCGCACGTACCACTGGCGTACGTCTTGATTTTGAAGGCGCCGTTTGTGGCGCCATCCCGATTGTGCGCTGTGTGCGCAGTGGATTGGCCGGCGTGGGGATCAGCAAGGTCAGCGGCATTCTGAACGGCACGAGCAATTTCGTGCTCGAAAAAGTCGCCGAGGGGCAGTCGCTTGCCGAAGCGGTCGCGACGGCGCAGCGATTAGGCTACGCGGAAGCCGACCCCACGCGCGATCTCAACGGACAGGACGCCGAAGACAAGCTGCGTATTCTGGCGTGGCTGGCGTTCGGGGTGGAGCCCGCATCGCTGCGAGTCACCCGTCGCGGCATCGATGCAGAAACAGCCGCGTGGGCAGCGCGCGTGGCCGCTGAAGGCGACAGGGTGAAGCTCATTGCCAGCATCGCCCGCGAAGGGAACGAGCTGGTGGCGCGCATTCTTCCCACTCGCATCACGAGCGACGACGCCTGGGCGCATGTGACCGGGCCCTACAATCGCGTCGTCATCGAGAGCGAATCGGCGGGGGCGCTGGTGTTTCAGGGCGCGGGTGCCGGAGGACTGGCCACCGCGGGCGCCGTGCTGGCGGATGTGGTGGGATAGCCGCGCGTTGGCTGCCGTCAGCGACGTCGCAACAGCATGCGCACGGAGTCGACGGGGAGCGGCCGCACTGTCCCTGCCTTGCTCGATACCGGCGTGGCCATGAGCAGCGCGTTGTACAGCGCTTCTTCGGTCGCCTCGGTGACGGCCTGAAAGAGCGCCGACATGGCGTCGTTGCCAAGTTCGTCGTTGGTCGAGAGCGTGGCGTCGGGGTTCCGCCGCACCCGAGGGTTGGTGGAGAAACTCAGGACATAGTCGCCCGACCCGTTGGACGCGCTGGACCCGGTACGTGCCAACCCCATGATGGCACGTGCGCCCAGTCGTTCGAGGTTCCGAGCGAGCAGCGGCGCGTCGGTGGCAATGACAATCATGCACGACCCGTCGCCATGCTCGGCGGCGGCGTCGCCGGGGGGCCGGCGGGTTCCATCGGCGGGAGCCACGTCGCGCTGGAAGGCGTAGCGCCCGAGTAGCTGACCAATGGGCACCCCGGCCATCTGCAGCACGCCGCCATAGTTCCCCTGCACCAGGACGCCTACGGTGTAGCCGCCCAGCGACGCGGGCAGTTTCCGCGAGGCGGTACCCATACCGCCCTTCCATCCGAACATGATCGTGCCATGTCCGGCGCCGACGCTCCCCTCGGCTACGGGGCCACTATCGGCGACCGCGAGCGCTTCGCGCACCGCGCCTCCAATGCCGGCGCGCGAGCGGGTGCTGTTGAGGCCCCCGTCGTTCGTTTCCCCAACCACCGGGTTGATGGAGCGCACGTTGGCGTTCTCGGGCTTGTTGAGCATCCACTGGGCGAGGGCATCTCCGGCCGGCCAGATGCACAGGGTGCACGTCAGCAGGATTGGTGTTTCGAGCTCTCCCAGTTCACGCAGCTGCGTGACACCGAGCAGTTTGCCGAAGCCGTTGCCCACGTGGAGCGCGGCGGGGACCCGGTCGCGATAGAGATCGCCGCCGTGCGGGATGATGGCGGTGACGCCGGTACGCAGTGAATCGCCGGCGCTGACGGTGGCGTGCCCTACGCGAACGCCCGCCACGTCGGTGATGGCATTACGCGGACCGGGCGCGAAGATGCCGGGCGCGAGTCCGATGGCGCGGGCGCGCACCTGGGCCTCGAGCGCAACCGGCAGGAGCGCGGCCAGTGCCACGTGAACGGCCAGCACAGCGGAAACGGCAGTGGTGCGCATAGGGCGGCGGCGAGAGGCGGGGGAAACAACGACGGGCGGACAAACGGGAGTCGATCGATCTCCTCATATATTACGCGCATGTCCCTCCGCCCTCTTTTTGGCCATCACGCCATCCGGCACCGCCTCGCAGCCGCCGCCAGCGACGGCCGGCTCCCGGCCAGCCTGTTGCTGCAGGGGCGACGTGGTGTCGGCAAGCAGCGACTGGCGCTCTGGCTCGGGCAGTATCTCATTTGCGACCGCGCGACGAACGAACGGCTCCCCTCACCGTGCGGCGAATGTCAGCAGTGCCGCTACGCCGAGCGCGCCGTGCACCCCGACCTGCACTGGTTCTTTCCGCGTCCTCGGCTCAAGGACAGCGATCCGTCGACAGACGACGTGAAGGCGGATCTGGGTGAAGGGATTGCCGAACGCATGGAGACCGAAGGGCTGTGGGCCCCGTCGGTGGGCACCGAAGGGCTGTACATCGGTGTCATCCGCGCGCTCGTACAGATGGCGTCGGTGAGGCCGGCCATGGCGCGGCACTCGGTGTTCGTGGTCGGCGACTGCGAGCGCATGGTCTCGCAGGAAGGAGCCGACCAGGCCGCGAACGCCTTTCTCAAGCTGCTGGAAGAACCGCCGCCGGGAACGACGCTCATTTTGACGACCAGCGAACCGGGCGCCTTACTGCCGACGATCAAGTCGCGCGTGGTGTCGGTGCGCGTGCCGGCGCTCACGCGCCCGGACATGGAGGCGTTCCTCGCCGACCCGGTGGTGGAGCGGAAGCTTTCGCGCGTGCCTCGTGAAGACGTCATCGCGCGGGCCAACGGCGCCCCCGGCGACCTGTTTGCCGGCGAGAGCATGGGGGCCGCGTTCGCCAATGCCCGTGTGCTACTCGATGCCGCACTCGCGCCGCGTACGCCAGATGGGACCACCGCGCGTATCAAGGCCGCTGCCAAGCAGGGCGTGGCCGGCGCACGCGGGGCGTTCAGCGATACGCTCGATGCGCTCACCCATTTACTGCACACTCGTACGCAGCAACTGGTGCACGCGGGTCGTGAAAGCGACGCACGCCGTACTGCGAGCGCACTGCCCTTGGTCGAAGCCGCAAAGAGCAAAGCGCAGAACAACGTGAGCCCCAACTTGCTCACCGCCTCACTGCTGCAGGCGATGCATCGCACGATGCACCCGTAACGCGATCTTCATTCACAATCCTTATGACTTCGCCCGATCCCACCCCGTCGCCCCAGGCCGACGGCGCCGAATCGCCCCCCCCATCTGCCCCCGTGCCGGCGGTCGCGCGCGAGTTTTCGCACCTCGACCGGTCGGGAAATTTTCAGATGGTGGACGTGGGCGATAAGCCGATTTCCGTACGAACGGCGACGGCGAGCGGGGTGATTTCCATGCAGCGGGATACTTTCAACCTCATACGGGACAATGGGTTGAAAAAAGGCGACGTCATTCCGGTGGCACGACTGGCCGGAATTCAGGCAGCCAAGCGCACGGCTGAGCTCGTCCCGCTCTGCCACCCGCTTCAGTTGTCCGGGATCGAGGTCCGGGTTAGCCTAGAGGAGTCCCTGCCGGGTTGCCGGGTCGAGGGATTCGTCAGGACCACCGCCCAAACGGGTGTGGAGATGGAAGCGTTGACCGCCGTGTCCGTGGCTTTGCTCACGATCTACGACATGGCCAAGGCGGTCGACCGGACCATGGTGATTTCAGAAATCGTACTGCGCGAAAAACGCGGCGGCACGAAGGGAGATTTCACTGCCGGTCTGTAAGTGACCAGCTGATAGAGAGGTGCCATGCTTGACCCTATAGCAGTTCCCGTTCAGAAAGCAGTAAAGCAGGACGCGGTCGCGCGGCGCCGGCGGATGCATCGCCGGCATGCCAAGCGTCGCCTGACCAAAGTGTTCGTGGCGTCCGCCACGGTGTTTACGTTGGCGGTCATGCTTCGCCCTGAGGCGCCCACACGGGCGGATGCGGCGTCGCTCGCCGGGGCGTCGACCACCGTCACCGACAGCCCGGCGCCTGCTGCCGCCGTTCGCTTCTCCCTGGCCCGCCCCGCGCAACTCACTGCGCAACCACTGTGGCGGCCGGCCGGCGACGTGCTCAAGCGCGGCAAGGCCAGCAACACCCCGGCGCTCGCGTTTGCCCCCGACACCCGCTCCTCCGAGCGTCGTGAGTCGTTGAGCCGCTGGCATCGCATCTATACGTACAGCACCAAGTACCGGATCAAGCCGGAACTGGCGCGGCACATCTACGATGCGGCCACTCGGGCCGGGATCGAGCCGGAGCTGGGCTTCCGCCTCGTGCGCGTCGAAAGTGTCTTCGACGAGCGTGCTGTCAGCTCCGCTGGCGCCCTCGGGCTCACGCAGCTCATGCTCGGCACCGCCCGCGAGTTCGAGCCCAACGTGACACGCAACGAGTTGCTCACCGCCGAAGTCAATCTGCGCATCGGCTTCCGCTACCTGCGTGGGCTCATTCGCGAATACAAGGGCGATCTCAAGCTCGCGCTCCTCGTCTACAATCGCGGCCCCGCCGCGGTTGGACGTGCACTGGCGATGGGAATGAGCCCTGCGAACGGCTACGAGACAATCGTGACCAAGGGCTATCGCGGCCGCGGCACACTCGACTAGCTAACTATTTCTTTTTCTTTGTCTTGCGGGAGGCGACCTTCGGTGATTTCGCGGTCGCCTTCTTCTTTGTGGCGGCGGCTTTCCCACTGGACTTCTTGGTGGACTTTCGTGACTTGGCGTTGCCAGATGTCACGCGAAATGACTTGGAAGACGCTGTTGTGGATTTCTTGATCTGGAGCGTCTGCCCCGCAAGGAGTCGCGTCCCGCGCAGCCCATTCATGCTCTTGAGCGCCCGTTCGGTGAGCCCGTAACGACGGGCGATTCCGCCCAGCGTCTCCCCGCGCTTCACCACATGGACGCCGCGCGACCGGAGCATGGTGCGGCCGCCAGCCCCGCCGAACTTCTCCAGCGACGGGTCAGGGATGTCGCGCGCATAGGTCAATGCCGCGTCTTCCGGTATGCGGAGCGACTGCCCTGCCACCAGCCGTCCACGCTTGGTCGTCTTCACCACGGGATTGAACCAGCGGAGGTGCTTGACCGACACGCCGTGCGTCGCGGCGAAGCTGGTGGGCGTCACGCTCTCGCCGACCCTCACGGTACGGTATCCACGCGCCTGCTCGTCCGGCATCGAGTCGAGCGCCGCGGCCGTGCGTTCGGCGCGACCGACCGGAACACGCACCCAGAGCGCGGCATCGGGGGGCACCACGCCACGGAGCAACGCCGGGTTGAGATCGCGAAGCTCGGTCGCCGGTACGCCGCCGGCCGTTGCCACCGCCGACAGGCTCGTTCCCGGGGCGACCCGGACGGAGTCGTACTCGTACGGCGGCAGCGAGTCGATCGTGAGCCCGTACTTGGTGGGCATCTTGGCGACCAGCGCCGCCGCGATCAGCTGCGGCACGTAGTTCTTGGTTTCCGCACGCAGGTAGTCCTGGTCGGCCAGGGCAAAGAAGCGGTCCTCGCCGGCCATCCCTTCCAATTCATCGGCAAAGCGAGTCAGGCCCCGAGAGACGCGCCCGGGTCCCCCGTTGTACGCTGCGGCGGCCAAATAGAAGGAGCCGAACTGGCGCTGCAGGTAGCCCAGGAAGCGAATGGCGCCATCGGTGGCGCGTGCCGGGTCACGTCGCTCGTCGACCCACCAGTCCACGCGCATGCCCACATCGCGGGCCGTGCTGCTCATGAACTGCCACACCCCCACGGCCGCCGCGCGCGAGTAGGCGTGCGGGTCGTAGCCGCTTTCGATGAGTGCCAGGTACGTAAGATCCTCCGGCATGCCGCTCGCGCGGAGCTTGGCGCGAATCATCGGCTCATAGCGGGTCCCACGTGACATACGTGCGGTGAACCGCTCTTTGGCCCGGTTGCTGAACAGGTCGACGTAGTACTCCACCCGGTCATGCGTTTCGTACGACCGCACGTCGAGGTCCCACGTCGGCTCGTCGGTCGCAGAATCGGCGGCGGCGACCACCGCCGAGTCGCCGAACACGGCGACTGCCGCACGCACCACGTCATCGGTGGTGGCTCCCACGGCGGGAGCCGGCGCGCTCGTTGTTGCCGGCGCGGGACGGACCGGCGCCGATGCAGCAGCGACAACGGGGCGGGCAGGAGGCGCAGGACGGGAGCCACGACATGCTGGCAGCAACACCAGCATCGCCAGGAGGGAACGACGCGCCCAGAGCTCAGGACGAATCAGTCGCGGCAACGGTCCTGCGCGGAAATGTTCGACGGCAGGATTCACGCGGACAACCTATGCGGTAGGAGGGCGATCGGACACCGGTCTCACGCCGACGTTCCCTCGCCGAGGCGTCGGGCTTTGTGCCTACTCGGTCGTCGGCAACGGGCCGAGTATGGGCGAGACGAACCGGTTTACCGCGTGCAAGGTGGCACGGACTGTCGCGAGCACCTCGTTGTCTTCTTCAACGGCAACGCCCAGCACCTTGGTCGATTCATCGGCGCAATGCACCATGACCGCCACGAGCATCATGTTCGTATCGAACGCCCGGGAAGGTTTCACCCCCACCAGATCAAACCGCAACGCGTCCTGCGTCGCGGTGGTCAGGGCATCGAGTGTGGCCCGGGCGGCCAGCCGGAGATCGCCGCCGGGACAGGTGGTCCCCTCCTGCTCGCAGACCAGCGGTCCCGTGAACCACGGCCCTTCGAACTCCACCGAGACCCGCGACCGCGCGACGGGGCGGCGCTCGATCTGGCAACGCACGAGGCGGAGCCTGGATCGTTCGCTTTGAGGCTCAATGGCCTCGCCATCGACGGCGGAGGAAGGAAAGTCAGGGAGTAACATGCGCGGGACGGGGGAACGCGGCGCGGAACCAAACAATCGACGAACGTGGGTCGGAAGTGTCACCGCAAGCCATGCCGTTTGTCACACTGGACGGAGACTCACGCACGGCAGGCTCACCCGGGCGCCACCATGCCAGCTTCGAGCGCAAACCGCGTGAGCCCCGCGACGGAATGAATCTCCAGCTTCCGCATGAGACTCTCGCGGTGCGCTTCCACCGTCCGACGGCTGATCCCCAACTCGGCGGCGATCGCCTTGTTGGTCAGACCACGGGCCACACCAGCCAGCACATCCCGCTCGCGCGGGGTCAGCTGTTCGAGCTGCGCCGCCGGCGAACGTTCCGCCACGGCGTCGGCCGTTGAGAACCGACGCACCACCGCCGGGCTGAAAAACGTCCCGCCGGCATGCACCGCCCGAATGGCCGCCCGCAGTTCTTCACCGGCCGAGTCTTTGAGCAAATAGCCATGGGTACCTATGCGCATCCCTTCGCGTACGTATTCGCTTTGGTCGTGCATGCTGAGCAGCAGCACCCGGGTCGCCGGCAACAGCTCACGCAAACGGGCAGCGGCCTTGAGCCCGGTCTCTTCGGGCATCGTGATGTCGAGCACGACGACATCGGGCGTGTGTTCGAGGGCGAGCTCCACCGCCAGGCGGCCGTTCGACGCCTCGGCCACGACTTCGATGAGCGGATCGGCGTCGAGCACGTAGCGCAGCCCTTCGCGGACAAGCGCGTGATCGTCGGCAATCAGCACACGAATACGGGACGAGACGACTGGAGCGACGGGTTCGGTCATGCGAGACCTGCCGAAGAAGAAGCGACCAACGTGCCTGCATCATGCGGCGCGACGGGGGCGCGGGGTACCGAGATCTGCACTTCGGCGCCCGGCTCACGATTCCCAGTGTGCAACTTGCCACCCGCTGCGAGCAACCGCTCGCGCATACCGGTGAGTCCCATGCGGTGATCGGTGTCCTTGAGCCGGCCACCACGCACCGTAGGAAAGCCCACGCCGTTGTCCACCACGGACAGGACAAGCTGGTCCTCCGTGACCAACACGGTCACATCGACCTGCGTGGCCGCCGCATGACGAACCACATTGGAGAGACTCTCCTGTAGTCCGCGGAACACCGCGAGATCGGCATCGCCCGACAAAGTCGGCAACGACGCTGGCGCGTTGAAGGTTGTGCGCATGCCGCTACGTTCCGTGAAGTCCGTCACGAGCGAATGCAGCGCCGGACGCAGCCCCAAATCATCGAGCAGCGTGGGGCGCAGATCACTGGTAACCTGACGGATGCTGGCGATGCCGGTGTCCACGAGCGCCAGCAATCGGTCGAGCCGCGGCGCCGTGCCATCGGCGAGCGAGCCCCGCAACGCTTCGAGCTGCATCTTGACCGCCGAGAATACCTGCGCGGTTTCATCGTGCAGCTCGCGCGAAAAGCGACGGCGTTCTTCTTCATGTTGGCGCAGCATGCGCGCCGACAGCTGTTCGAGCGCCCGCGTGCGCGTGGCCAGCTGCCGGTCGAGTGACCACTGATCGAGTGCCGCCCCCACCTGCTGCCCCAGGGCGAGCAGAAAGTCGTCGTCGAGCGCGGTGAACGGATTGCGGATATCACCCGCCATGATGAGCGCGCCCACGAGTTGCGCGCCGGCGCCAACGGGCAGCGCGGCCACGAACGGCTGCTCGCCGCTCGCGGCAATCACCTGCGGTCGCCGCGTGAGCCGCATGCGCGCCAACGCGTCATTGACCGACGTATGCAGCTCGGCGCCCACCCACGACTCACACACACCGGCGCCGCGCAGCACGCGACCGCGCACCGTGGACAGGACCGCCGTGGCGTTGCCAGGCGGCGGCGTGCGCGCCGCTTCGAGCACGCGATCGAGCGCGTCCACCGGCGACTCGTCGTCGAACGGCTCGTGGTCGGCACGTGCCGGCTCGAAGAGGTACATGGCCGTACCACGCACGCCGGGCAGCGCGAGCGGCCGCGACAGCAGGACATCGAACGGTTGCGTTTCACTCGTACGCCGTTGCAGGTCGCCGGAGAGTGCCGAAAGGGCGCGCACTCCTCGACCGAGGTCGTCGAGGATGAGCAGCACAAGACCGGCCGCGACGAGCAACTCGAAACAGATGTCGAGGTAGTAGCCCCATGGATTCCATGCGCCTTGCGCGCGCAGCCACGGATAATCGAGGTGGTGCACGCCCCAGAGCGCAAACGAAATGGCGAGCAGGCGCGCGCCCGGCGAGCCGGTAATCCGATGATGCCGCCAGAACACCCAGCCGGTCCACGCGGTGGCACCACTCAAAAAGAGCACCGCCGGCAGCGCGGCCCAGAGAAAGTGATCGAGCTGATAAATCGCGATGAACGACCAGAGCAGCGGGAACAGCGCCAACACCAGATACGCTGGGCGCGCTCGTGGCTGCCGCAAAAACACCAGCGCCGCCCAGAGCAGTGCCAGCGCAGTCCAGCCTGTGGTGACCTGGTGCCAATAGAGCCACACACGTTGGCCACTGAGCAGAAAACTCAGAATGCACAACAGGCGCGCCACATACACGCCCCACGCCACGGCGAACCAGCCGAACCATGGACGCCGATAACGCGCGTACAGGTTGGCGCACAACACCGCGACGCCGGAGGTAATGGCCCCCTGCAACAGCGTGGCCGCCAACTCGGTGGCCACAATGGGCGGTGCCTGGGTCGGCACGTCGACCTGCAGCAGCAGCGGGAGCCACGCCATGAACATGGACATCAGCCGTCGACCGGCGCCGGCGGCTGTCCGGGCTGCGTCACGTGATATACGGTGCGCGACGGGAAGGCAAAGCTCGAACCCTTTTCGCGAATGATCTGCACGAACTGCAACAACATGTCGTGGCGGATGCGCAAGAACTCGTTCCAGTCTGTCGTTTGGAACCAGCTCACCACGTTCAACCGGATGGCAGAATCGGTGAACGCCACGATGTTGACGCGCACCGTCTCCTGCCAGATTTGCGGATGCGCGCGCAGCGCCGCTTCGAGCGCATCGCGAATTTGTGTCAGCTGTTCTGGCGTCGTATCGAACGTGACGTCGAGATCGGTGCGCAACAGAATGCGGTCGCGCTCCCCAAACGTCTCGATGCGTTCGTCGGCCAGCCGTCCGTTGGGGACGCGCACCACCGTCCGGTCCATCGTGCGGAAGCTCGTGCTGCGCAATCCGATGCGCTGCACCTCGCCCTCCGTCGTGCCCGCACGCACCCAATCGCCCACGCGGAATGCCTTGTCGGCCGCGAGGCTCACGCTGCCGAACAGATGCTCCACGGTCTTCTGCGCGGCGAGTGCGACGGCGATACCACCAATGCCGAGACCGGCGAGCAGCGTACCCACCGGGTAGCCGAACTGCGCGAGCGCCACGAGCAGGGCGATGATGGCCAGCGTGACGCGCAGAAAGTTGCCCAGCAGCGGCACCAGCGTGCGCGCCTGGGCCCCCTGCCCCGTTTCCCACGCCGCGTTCTGCAGACGCGTCTGCACAATGCGAATGAGACGCAGCAGTCCCCAAAAGAGCGCAATGAGCCAGAGGCCACGCGACAAGTCTTCGAGGAACCCGTCGACGCGCGGGTTGAGCTGCAGCAGCGCAAAGAGCGGCGTTGCCGCCAGCGCGGCGGCCCACAAGCGGAACGGGCCGCGCAAATTCTCGAGGAGAATGTCGTCCCAATCGGTAACGGTGCTGCGCGCCACGCGCCCCATCAGCGAACGCAGCAGCGCGCCGAATACCCACGCCAGCAAGACCAGCACCGGCAGGGCAATCCCGAGCCCGATCCACTGCCACCAGTACACGTTGAACGGCCCTTCGCTGAGCAACGTCTGGGGGAGCCGCTCGCGAATCCAGGGTGCGCCGAGGGCATTGAACCACGCGTCGACCTGGGAGACGGTCACCGTCGAGAATACCCAACGCACCGGCGGGCCGCTCACGCGAGTCAGGCGCACCGGATCTTCGTGTCCGTCGCGACGGGTAATGACCGCCAACCGATCACCGGCGAGATCGCCGTCGAGCGTGTCGCCCGTCATCAACGGCGAGAGTTGCTGAACATCGATGGCGACCCGTTGATCGAGCACCGACTTGAGCCGCCGCGCGAGTGTTTGCGAGCGGTCGCGTTCGGCGGCAGGCACGCTGAGGTACTCCGCAGCGCCGTCCCAATCACCGGCATTCGCGCGCTCCAGAAACGCTTGCACCGCCGCACGCGGCGAGGCGGGCGACACCGCCGTGGGCGCCGTGTCTGGCGCCGACCTGCCGCCCAGACCGAACTGTCCGTGGGCAGCGGGTGCCGCCACGGCCAGCACGACCAGCGCCAGCCCCGCCCAACAGCGACTCATGCGTAGCGTCCATGACATGTCGGAAGATAATCGCCGGGCCGCAGGACGATGCATATTTGACCCGCCACCCTCTCAACCGGGACCAGATGCTACGCACCCGACTTTTCCTGCTCGCGCTGCTTGGCGCCGCGTGCTCACCATCCGACCGTGCCGCCTCCGGGGACGCCGCAGCCATCAACGCCGCCCCCGTTCCGGCCGAGGCGCTGGCCGCGATTGATACCGCGACCATCATGCAGCACGTGCGGGTCCTCGCCGACGACAGCCTGCTGGGCCGCCAGCCCGGCACCCTCGGCGAAGAGCGCACCGCCGCCTACCTCGAAAGTCAGTTCAAGGCCATCGGCCTGGCGCCAGGCAACCCCGACGGCACGTACGTTCAGAAAGTGCCGTTGGTGGGCATCACGGTGACGAATGCGCCCGCGATGACCTTCGAAAAGGACGGCAAGACGCAGACGCTGAAATGGCGCGACGACTACGTGGCGTGGAGCAAGCATGTGCAACCGTCGGCGTCGTTGGACAAGTCGGAGCTGGTGTTCGTCGGGTACGGTACCGAAGCGCCCGAGTTCAAGTGGGACGACTTCAAGGGCATGGACCTGAGCGGCAAGACGCTCGTGATGCTCGTGAACGACCCGCCGCTTGCGGACACGTCGCGATTCGGTGGCGCGCGCATGACGTACTACGGCCGGTGGACGTACAAGTACGAGCAAGGCATGAAGCACAAGGCGGCGGGCGTGCTGCTCGTGCACGAGACCGGGCCCGCCGGCTATCCGTTCACCGTCGTACAAGGCAAGACCGCCGAACAATTCGACCTGGTAGCGCCCGACAAGAACATGTCGCGCGCCGCCGTCGAAGGGTGGATTACCATCGAGCAGGCGAAGGCCCTGTTCGCCATGGCCGGTCAGAACTTCGATTCACTCAAGGCGAAGGCGGCCACGCCGGAGTTCGAACCGGTGCAACTTGGTGCGACGGCGAGCGTGACGTTGCAGAACACCCTGCGCGAAATCAATTCGCGCAACATGGTCGCGAAGCTCGAAGGCAGTGATCCTGCGTTGAAGGACGAGTACGTGGTGTACAGCGCGCACTGGGATCACTTCGGCGTTGGAGAGAAGGTCAAGGGCGACTCCATTTACAATGGCGCGCTCGACAACGCGACCGGCACGGCGGGGCTGCTCACGATTGCGAAGGCGTTCGCTGCGATGCCCACGCGCCCCAAGCGCTCGATCCTGTTTCTCGCCGTGACGGCAGAAGAACAAGGGCTGCTTGGCGCCGCATACTACGGCATGGCGCCGCTGTATCCGCTCAACAAGACCGCGGCCAACATCAATATGGACGGCCTCAGTCAGTGGGGACGTACGCGCGACCTCACGGTCATCGGCTTGGGCAACTCCGAACTCGATGACTATGCGCAGGCGGTGGCCGCGGAACAGCAGCGCGTATTGCGTCCGGATGCAGAACCGGAGAAGGGGTTCTACTATCGCTCCGACCACTTCAACTTCGCGAAGAAGGGAGTGCCGGCCTTCTACGCGGAAGCCGGCATCGAAGTGATCGGCAAGCCGCCGGAGTTCGGCCGCGCGAAGCGTGATGAGTACACGGCGAACGACTACCACGCACCGCAGGACGAGATCAAGGCTGACTGGGACATGTCCGGCGCCGTGCAGGACCTGCAGCTGTTCCTCGCGATGGGCTATCGCGTGGGGAACGCATCGCGATTCCCCGAATGGCGTGTCGGCAATGAGTTCCGCGCGGCGCGCGAAGCATCGCTCAAGCAGAAGTAGCTTCAGCCGTGCAAACGGAACCGCGGTATTGATCTCGACAAACGCCTTACAAAGTCTGATGCATTGATACCCCCCGTATCGCGACGCGATGCACAGTGATGGCACTTCACTCGCCCGAGGCGGACTCAGAGCTGGCGACTGGCAAGGTGCGGATAGTGAGGGAGGGGGACGGCGGTCGTCGCCTAGCTTACTGCCGCACCGGAGATTTGGGATTGAGATGCGTCGGATTGTCCGAGTAGTTAGATGAAGTCAAAGTCCACTTCCGTCTCCCACTTTGGGAACCTACCTCGGTCTGCATGGGCCATCGCGATTGCACGAAGCATTTCACGGATTTCGACGATCTTACCTTCCATGTTAGAAAGCGCTGTTCTGGCCGCTTTGTCTGTGGAGAAATGCGCAGCTCGAGAGCGTGCGTTGTATGCAATTTTTGCCAACTCCGCCGTCGACCGCCGCATTTCTGATGATCCTCCGATCAGCTTCGACGACCTAACTTGTAGTCGGAACTGCAACTCAGTCGACGAGTCTCCAGTAAGCAGCCATTCCAAAGCAAGTCCGCAGCGAATTGCAATGTCTTCGCGCGTACCGGTGGCCGTTTGGGACGTGTGCGCTAGTGCCTGAATGAGCTGATGACGCTGCTTTTCGTCGAAAACCATGAGCTTAAGGAATGCGTCCTTCACGTTACTTCCGCTCACCATCGGGTATGCTTGACGCAGCGGAAATCGAGCGTTCGGCCACTCCTCTTCATTCCAGGTGGGCCATGCGGGCCCTTGCAGAATCGCCTGTAGTGCGGTGCATGGGGCACACAGCCTTAACGCGGCAAGGACGACCGACAGCCGGGTATAGTCGCCATACATGCCGTGCAGTATCCCGGGGGATGGCTCGAGCGCCACGACGAAATCACTGGACTCCGCCTGACGACGGCGCGATCTTTCAACGAAGTCTTTGAATCGGGTGTCGGCTACTAGTTCACCGGGCGTTAGGACGGTTCCGCTAGGAAGTTCAACGGGTTCTGCCACTCGCACGCCCGCAAATACGACTATGTCTGACGCTTGCCCCTGCGGAAGTATCGTTGGGAAGCGTGGGTCTATTGCACCGTGCGGTAATTGGGACTTCACTTCTCCAGTACCTGACATTCGCTGCACGATTAGCAGTTGCGGGGGTGGTGCAAACCTGCCTACAGACGAAGGCATGGACGGCACCCTTTTTCGACACAGTGTAAATCAAACAGGAAGCCGGTGATGGCGCACTGTTTCGCGTCTCACCGCCTATTCGTACTGGTCTACGTGGACCAGCCAGAGCTTAGCGCTGCCGCTCCGACGTCGAAGTGTCGCTACCACCTGTTGCTTCCAATAGTTGCCGATAACATCACCAAGTTCCGTTTCGTTGTACTCAAGCTTGACCTTGCTTCCGTCCTCGTCGACCAATGTCGCCGTGGCGCGCTCACTCTTGATTGCGTTGCCCTCAAGCAACTTCCCGTTTACTTGGAACTCTTCAGGGGGTAACGCCTCATTCTTAATGATTTTCTGAAGGAATGGAACGAGGGGCTTGTCGTACTTTCTTCGTGACGGTAGAGCGACAGGAACCTCTGCACCATCGCGAAACACTGTAATGCCAACCGTCGAGATTCGGTGATCATCGGGTGACATATCGCGAAGCAGATTTACCGCTTGAGAGGCGTAGGAGTCGTCCTTCACCAGCCTTTTGACGGCAGAAGGTCCTCCATCGGCGTAGACTCTCGCAAGAGCGATCACCTCGTCGATCGCTTGGCGGATCGAACCCTCCTCCTTTCTGTCTTCAAGGTCCAGTTCGACCTGCGACGAATAGCCGAATCGCACGCTGACCGCATAGCTGGCAGCTCTAGCTACTGAAAGATACGGCTCAACTACGTCAACGAGTTTGTTCGTTGGATTCCCTGAGGAGCTTGCAGCAACGAGGCGCTTGCGAGCGTTCTTTACAAGGGCAGAAGCATCCTTAACCCTGCGGTTGATTTCGTCGGCCTTCGCGAACCCCGGTGCGGCGTCCATGCCCGACACCGACAGCTGGAGTGCATCATCGGAGAGAGAAATCCCGCTAAGTCGAAGGTGCTCGAATGTCCGGAACGTGTCGAGCGAACGAAGGATCTCCTCGCGAAAATCCCAAAGGTCAGCTTGCGACAGCGCCTGAACACACAGTCTCAGACCGCGCTCGTACTCGTGAGCTTCCCGAGCCAGCTCCGACGCACTGCGCAGAAGCACCAACCTAGTTCGCACGGAAACGCCAAGCGAAAAGGCAAGTTCAGTCGCCTCCAGCTCCGCTGTCAGTGCATCGCGCGCGACGCTGATCGCTGCATCGAGGTCTCCCGACCTCTTATGCAGCAGCATAGCGTCCGCGAGCTTCATGGCTCGCTCGTGGTGTTCTCTTACGGTACTCATTGCCGTTCAAAGATGGCGCAGGGTTTCGAGAACTCAACCACCGCCACCCATGTTTCTCCCTCACGCGCAGCCTGCGCTACTTGTTTTCGCTTCACACGGATCCTAGCCCTTATCTCGTCAGGTCCACCTTCAAGGATGCCGGACGTTTCGAGTGCCCAAGCATCGCAAAAAATGTCATTCGGGTCTGACGATGCCGAAGACTTCGTAAGGTAGAAGTCGAATCCGGACCCCTTATAGCTCCGGGCATGGAACATCGCCCCATACACTTTGGCCGCAACGAGAAGGGCGACAGCCTCGGCTCCAAATTCCGTCGCATCCTGCAGGTCGGCATAAGTACTCGCCATGGACTTGGTGACCTTCCCGATCTTCATCTCAAACAGCTCGCTTCGCTCTCCATCAGTAAAGGAAAGCCTTACCTTTCCCTTCGGGCGATGCTTTCGGATGCACACCGTGGCTGACGCTCCACGGAATCCGTGCCCACTTGGGTCGAACATTTCGCCAAGGGGGGAGAAATCACCCAGGTCTATAATTCCTGCAGTCATCGATGAGGTACAATCAAAAAGTGTGGAAATGAACGGCAGACGGTGGCACCTTTTCAGGTAACCCAGTCACCCCCGGGAGAATCCCGGCAACAAAAAGGAGCCACCGCCCGTGATGAAGATCGACATTCCTGCGACCGCGTCAAGCCCGACTTGGTCGACGCTGGAAACGTGTATTCGTGAGCAAGTGCAAACCTGCCTGCAGCGCGTGTTGGGTCTGTCCCCAGTCTAGTTGAAAGTCGGGTGGTGCCTCCATACTGAAGCGTTGATCCCTGCCAGGATTCGCGCCGCAATAGGAGACACCCCCCATGCCAAGAGTACGAACGAAGTCACCCGCGCACCAGACGCCGACGCCCACGCCGCGGTCGGAGCCGGCGCCGCTCGAGGCCAACAGCCTCGCGTTGGCGATGATACAAGCGCTGATCCCGCTGGGCCTACAGGCGGTCGAAGACGCCTTGCAGCAGGAGGTCCTCGCGCTGGCGGGGCCCCGCTACGCCCATGCGGATGGTCGCCCGGGTATCGCCCGCTGGGGCGCGCAGGCGGGCTCGGTGTTTCTGGCGGATCAGAAACTGCCGATTCAGGTGCCCCGCGTGCGCGACCGCGCGACGAACACCGAGGTCCCGTTGGCCACCTACGCCCAGTTGCAGACGCCTCGCGGTCAGGATGTCGGTCTCTTTCGCCGGGTGTTGGGCGGACTTTCCTGTCGCGACTACGAAGCGGCGGCGGAAGCCGTGCCCGAGGCGTTCGGTCTCACAAAGTCGAGTGTCTCGCGACGGTTCGTGCGCGCCAGCGCGAAGGCGCTGCAGACGCTGCACGAGCGGCGGCACGATGATGCCGAGTGGTTGGTGCTCCTGCTGGACGGCAAGGCGTTCGCCGACGATCAGGTAGTCATCGCGCTCGGCGTGACCACGACGGGCGAAAAGCGCCTGCTGGGCCTCGTGCAGACGGCCACGGAGAATAAGCGCGTGTGTGCCGCCTTCCTGCGCGAGTTGGTGGAGCGCGGCTTTCAAGCGCCCGCCGGCTTGTTGGTAGTGTTGGACGGGGCCAAGGGCCTGAGCGCCGCCGTCCGCGACGTGTTCGGCGAGCGCGTCCCGATTCAGCGCTGTCAGTGGCACAAGCGCGAGAATGTGCTGAGCTACCTCCCCAAGACCCAACACGCGCTCTGGCGCCGCAAGCTGCAGACGGCCTACGCGAAATCCACGTACGCCGACGCCCAGCACGCCCTGTGGCGCCTGGTGAAAGACCTCAAACAACAGAACGCGTCTGCCGCGCGCAGCCTTGAGGAAGGCCTCGAAGAAACGCTCACCCTGCATCGCTTGGAGGTGTTCGCGAAGCTGGGCATCAGCTTTAAAACTACGAACCTGATTGAGAGTGTCATGGCCCGCGTCGAAGCGAAGACGCATCGGATCACGCGCTGGCGGACAAGTGATCAGAAACAGCGGTGGTGCGCCGCTACCCTGCTCGACATTGAAAAGCAGTTCCGCAAGGTGAAGGGCTATCAACACCTCGGCTTGCTCCAAGCGGCGCTGCGTGGCAAACTCTCATCACCACTCGATGCTGCGTGAGCAGCATCCTTGAGGCACCACTCGACTTTCAACTAGCCTTGGGACATTCCCAACTGCTGATGGGAGAACATACCTCAACCCGGGGCCCTCCAGCTTTTCGATAGCGCAATGCGCGTATGGTGTACGTTGGAGAAACCTCGCGAGCGCAGAACCGTACGGATGGCATCTTTCTTCGGAGGTAACATGCAGGTGATTAGCGGGCAGATCGAGGCGCCCCTCTTGGTGTCAAGTGCGTTGGAGGTTCGAGGTACTGTCGCGGGCTCGGTGACTGTGCAGAGTGGCGCGGACTTTGTCCTACGCGGCGTGTGCAGGGGAAATGTCCGTATCGCTTACGGTGGCCGGGCACAGCTGTGGGGAGTCGTCGAAGGCGATGTGGTCAACGAAGGAGGAACTGTGTCCATTTGGGGGATCGTTGAGGGCGTCGTACATGGAACTCGGGCGACATCCCACGTCTCAAGTGACTCGCTGGTGCGAGGCGGCGTACGCGAATGAACCCGTTCTCGGAATTCGCGATCTTGCCATCGTGCTTGCGTTGGTATGTGTGCCACTTGCGGTGGGCGCCGTGTTTATTCCACTCGGCCGTGCGCTAGCAGACCGCCTGCAAAATACGCGAATGCCAAGGGACAATCTCAATTGCGTGATTGATGCGCTGCACGCCCTCGAGGATCGGGTACAGCAGGTCGAGCAGCGGGTTGCTAAGCCTCACGAACACGTTGCTGTCAATGATCCCCGGCCATTACCACCTACGCTCCAACTCAAGGAAACACCTGTCCCATTTGCACGGTCAATCACCCCAGACTGATAAGCAAGAAGTCGCCGACAGATCATTCCTCCGTGCGCTTTGTCTAGATGGCGCGGATCACTATCAGCGCCCGTAGGAGATACATCACCACCTGTTCGACGTTTAAGCACACCTCGACAAGAACACATACAAAAAACCTCTCAGCTGGACCTGGATCCTCTCAGGTCCGGCGCGCAAGACATGTTCAGCCGTCTTGAAAATCAAGCAGGCTGCAGGGCTGCATCTTACAACGTGGCCGTTCGCACTATCTGATTAAGGATGGTGATGTGTTTGTGTATGCAGGCGACTAGGTAAGGCCCTATGTCTTTATGGCAGTGAACGCGCTCCCGTGCGCACGCCGGATCGGACCGGGGGTTCGCGGCGCGGGGGCTTGCCGCAAAGAGATC